>NZ_JBGOHB010000028.1:0-66587 GCF_041521345.1 Virgibacillus oceani
AACTATATCTCCATATTTTTCTAAATGAATACTTCTATTTCGTTTAGAAATTCATTTTCATGGTAGTTGGTGGCGATGCGTAGCATAGCCATGGTTGTTTCAGTGGGGGATGAAAAGAAAACCCCCATTGAATGAAGTTTCACTTTATCGACAAAATACGGCATAAGTCAGGTAGGATATTTACTATAGTAATAATAGATAACAATTGGATGGTTCTTTTTTTGCAACAGAAGAACTGTCCCTTTGTTGCAAACAAGGAGGCGTTTATTTGCGGAGGAATAGTGTTTATCAAATAAAGTTTTTAAGTCTGGTAATGGTAGTGGTGATGGTTTTCTCTATCATCACTCCGGGTTTTGCGGAAGGGAATCTGGAGAATCGAAATGTGTTACATGATAAGAGCAACAGTCCTATGGCTAAGCTGAATGATCGTTTAATAAGTCAATGGGATGATGATGAAAAGGTAACGTTTTTAGTTAAATTTAAAGAAACGGCAGATACAGAAAAAGTCGTAGAAGAAGCGAAAAGTGATGCACAGGCTAACAACTTATCAGCTCAAAAAGCAGAATTTCATCAACGCTCCAATGTGGTTAATGTATTAAAAGAAGTTGCATTAAAAGAGCAGCAGAGCACAATGAAGATCTTGGAAAAAGAAGTTGAAAAAGGGGATGCTGAACTTGTACATTCCTATTTCATTGTTAATGCAGTCGCTGTGACAGCAACAAAAGCAGTGGCAGAAAAAATTGCAGGACTTTCAGAAGTGGAGAAGCTTCTGCCGAATGAAACGAGGTATTTAACAACTCCAGTACCTGAATCGAAAGTTATATCACAACTTGAAGCTGTTCCACAATTAGAAACAGAGAATATAGAATGGAATGTTGATAGACTAAATGCTCCTGCTGTATGGGAGATGGGTTTTGATGGAGCCGGGACAGTAGTCGCAAGTATTGATACTGGCGTACAGTGGGATCACCCTGCTCTAAAGGAAAAATATCGTGGTTTTGAGGTTGGAACGGGTATAGTTGATCATGATTACAATTGGTTTGATGCTACCGGATCAGAAGAGGAGCCATATGATGACCAGGGTCACGGTACGCATGTAACAGGAACGATGGTAGGAAGTGAAAGTGATGGTGTGAACCGAATTGGACTAGCTCCTGGGGCTCAGTGGATTGGAATAAAAGCATTCAACGCGGATGGAACAGCTACGGATGCTGATTTACTGGCTGCAGCGGAATGGGTTTTAGCACCAACAGATGCAGATGGAAATACGCGTGTAGATCTTGCCCCTGATATTGTCAATAATTCTTGGGGCGGTGGTCCTGGATTGGATGAATGGTATCGTGATGTTGTAACGGAGTGGCGTAACGCAAATATTTTCCCGGTTTTTGCTGCAGGTAACGTAGACAGTAATAATAGCGGAGGACCTGGTTCGGTTGCTACACCGGCAAATTACCCGGAATCTTTCGCGGTCGGGGCATTGGATGTTGGAGATGATGTGGCCAATTTTTCACTTCGAGGGCCGTCTCCATATGATGAAATCAAGCCGGATGTAACAGCGCCCGGACAGGGTATCCGTTCTTCTATTCCGGGAGGTGAATATGAGGGAAATAACGGAACATCCATGGCTGCTCCAGCAGTTTCCGGTGTTATTGCTTTATTGATTCAAGCAAACAGGAGCTTTGATGTCGAAGAAATAGAGGAAATTTTAATGGAAACAGCAAACCCATTAACAGATGACGAATATCCGGATACCCCGAATAATGGATATGGCTATGGCCTAGTCGATGCTGAAAATGCTGTGATGGCTGTAGATAGCGGGGTAGCTACAGTAGAAGGAAGTGTTACAGAACAAATAACGCAGCTGCCACTTGATGCTGAGGTAAGTGTACAGGGTAAAAATCGTTCAGTAAAAACAAATCCTGATGATGGATCATATATGTTTCGTTATGCTGGAGGAGAACATGTTTTGCAGGCCGAATCATATGGTTACTATACGGTGGAAGAGGAGATGGATTTAACTGAGAATGAAATAGCAGAATTGAATTTTTTCATGGAAGAAATACCAGAGGTGACGGTTAACGGGAAAGTAACAGATGCGAAGACCAGTGAGCCTATTGAAGCAGCTTATGTGCTGCTGGCAGAGGATGCGAATGTTGAGCCGGTACAGACCAATGAACATGGAGAATATTCGTTCGTGGCCTATGAAGGTGATTATACGCTAAGAGTTTCTGCAAATGGAAATGTTACAGAAAGAGTAGATGTATCAATTTCCGAGGACAATAAAACATTTAACATTGATCTTGAACCGTTCTACAGCTACCCAGGCGGTGAATTGGCTTATGATGATGGAACCGGTGAAGGTGGGAGTTGGTTTCAGGAAGCGGATAATGCCTGGGGAGTCAGGATGTCCCTTGATGAAGGTCAAGAACATGCATTAGTGACGGAAGGTAAATTTCTTTTCTCTGCTGGTGGCGGGGACCAATTTCAAGTTGCGGTAATGGATGCAAATGGTCCGAATGGTGCACCTGGAGAGATGATTGCTGGACCTATTGATGCCACTGCAGTGAAGGATGGCAGCTGGACTATTGTAGACTTGCGCGATTATGGAATTTTGGTAGAAGAAGAATTCTATATGGTCTATATTCAGTCTGAGGGTAGGGAAACAGCACCAAGGCTTCAGAATGATAAGGATGAGTTTACCGACAGAAGCTGGGAAATGTATAAAGGCTTCTGGTATCAATTGGAACCTGATTTTCTAACGGGAAATAAGATGATTCGCTCTGTAGTTGAATATGAAGTGGATACACCGGTAATCTCTTCACCGGAAAACGGATTAGTAACTAAGCATACGGAAATTAACGTAGAAGGTACAGCTACAGCGGAAACCGATGTCCGTGTGATGAATAATGGTAAAGCGGCCGAATTTACTAATGTTGGGGAAAATGGCACTTTTAACATAGATGTTCCACTCAAAGAAGGGGATAATGAATTGACAGCTATAGCATACGTAGATGGGGAAGCCGCGAAAGAATCCGATTTGGTCCTAGTTACAGTTGACACAGAATCTCCTGAACTAAAGGTTGATAGTCCAATAGATGGTGATAAAACTAATCGTGAAACAGCAACTGTGGAAGGTACTGTAAGCGATGAAAATCTTGACACGGTAGCGATTAACGGTCAGGAAACTGCCGTATCTGATGAAGGGGCGTTTTCACAGCGTATTCTGCTTAATGAAGGGGAAAATGTGATTGAAGTTGAGGCCACAGACTTTGCCGGTAATACGACAACAGAAACATTAACCATATTTGCCAAATATACTGCACCCGAAATCACTAACTTAACACCTGAAGAAGATATAGAACTCGAAACAGGTCAATCCGTGATGATTGAGTTTGAAAGTGAGCCGGGACTGCGTACAAGCTTTGTTGTGCACATGCCATTGACAGACTTTGGTACACAGACGTTGAATGCTACAGAATTACCGATGATGGAAACAACACCAGGTAATTATGTAGGCTATTATACCGTACCACGCAATGCTTATGCTGGTGGAGCAGTGATTGAAGTAAAAGCTGTAGATGATTTCAGAAACGAAACCCGTGAGCAAGCTGAAGGTAGACTGATTATTAACGTGGAGTGAAACATGGGGACGGTTCTTTTGTTGCGAAATGGTTAAATTTTGAAGGGTGCAGAGGCGGTATGTCTCTGTGCTCTTTTTATTGCATAAGGAAACCGTTTCAGTGTTCCAACCTTCATTGGTTGATGAAGGTTGGAAATGATTTAAGATTGATAGGTTAATCTTTTAATTTAATTTTTTGGATGTGGCTAATACAATAAATAGGTGAATCATTCCAATAATCCTGCTTTTTACCTTGGAAATGAATTTAATAAAAATGAGAGAAACATATTGTAGATTGTCTAAGCAATTTATATCAACCGGATTTCTATTAAAATGTAATTCACTTATCTTCAGTAAATCCTCCCTTTGAACAAGAATAATATGAATTGAATCTACTAACAACCAAAATATTTTTTCAAAATTTATATTGACTAATGATTTTTAATTTTATATAATGTAGCAAACATATAAATAAGCCCTTAAAACTCTTATTTAAAAATTTTATGAAAAGGGTTTCGTAAAGTGGGGAAGGTTTGAAAACTATCTGTTATCAAAGTATAAAACAGAAAAGCAGAATGCAAAATAGAAAGAATTGGATCAGATGACAATCTCAGAAATTGATGAATGAGGAAGACCATAAAGTCGCTGATGCAGTTATTTGAGAATTACTTACTATTGAAATGATAACTCAAATAATTTGTGAAAGTTTCAAAAAGGCGAGCGTTTATTTTATGTTAGTTCTGGCACGAGTGGCTGAATTTGAATTTTGTATTCCGTAGAATGCCAGCCATCCTTGAGTACTTCTCGTGAGCAAGTGTAAGAAGTTATGGCAGGTGGCGAAATAACCCATTATGTACTCAGTCGAAGGTGCTGAATACAAAGAGGAAATAGGTGAAAGTACCTTCAAAAAAGAAACTTGAATGACAGAGATATCGTGGTTGGAATTGCTCCAAGCGGTAGAACACCCTATGTCGTTGGTGCTTTGAAATATGCCCAAAAGGTTGGATGAGCATCGATTAGTTTAACAAGCAATAAAGATAGCGTCGTTAGTATATATGCGGATCATAAAATCGAAGTCGAGACCGGCTCAGAAGTATTGGCAGGGTCCAAGAGATTTAAGCAGGTACAGCACAAAAAATGGTTTTGAATGTAACGGATTTTTAAGTGAAACCAGCAATTGTTATGTTAATGACCGAACAGCCTTTTGAAAAAGTGATATTCGCCCTCGAAAAATCAAATGGGTTTGTCAACAAGGCAATTCAGTTCTTGCTGATAAATAGTATATTTAATCACGTAGAACTAACCTAAGCTACTAGGTGATGAGGTGTTTCTCTCATGCGTATAGAAAAAAGAATTCAATTCATTACGGAAACCTATCTGCCAGATGAATATTTTAATACTGTTGATCTTTTGTTTAGAAAGGATAATAGATATACGGTTTCATCCACTTATCAAAATGGCAGCTGGTTATCGAATCAAATAGAAAAACCTATTTTTGACTTGGCCAGTTTGACGAAAATCATAACCATGACTGGGATTTTGAGGTTGATTACTGAAAAGAGGTTTGGTTTAGAAACTAGACTTAGTAAATTATTACCATTGTCTGATCGAGTGCAAGAAATAAATAATATTACTGTTAAAGAATTATTGACACATTCGTCTGGATTACGAGCTTGGTATCCTTTTTATACCTTACATCCAAGAAGTTTCCTGGAAGCTTTGGCTGACATTGATCTTAAACATCATTCAGATTCAAAAGTCGTTTATAGTGATTTGAATTATATGCTATTGGGTGAAATTATTAAGTCTATCAGTGAAAAGAATCTATCACAATTTTTGCAAGAGAATATAGTTGAGCCTTTAAATCTGCCAAGTTTATCATATGGTTCCTTGAAAGAAAATCCATTCGTCGTTTCAACTGAATTCGGAAATCGTACAGAGAGAAAGATGGTACAAGAACGACACCTATTATTTGATGGATGGAGATCTTTTGAGGAAGCTATTCACGGTGAAGTAAATGATGGAAATGCTTTTTATTACTTTGGAGGAGAAGCTGGCCATGCGGGCCTATTTGGAACCACGGATGATTTGGACAAAATTTTAGCTCTTTATTTGAAAGGAGGTCAAATTGAAGGAAATGAATTTATCAATCAAAGCCTAGTGAAGCTTTCATTAAATAACCTCGTTGGAAATCGAGGTTTAGGTTGGCATTCAGGTGAACCATTTCCAACGGGATTTGGGCATACAGGTTTTACAGGCACATCCATCTGGTTAGATCCTGAAAATTCCATTACAGGAATAGTTTTAACGAACCGTCTGAATGTTAAAGAGCCTAGAAATGTAAATGGTTTCAGAATGGAAATACATCACGAAATACAAAATTCATTAAAAGATACCTAGGGAGGATTAAGATGATTAAAAACAAAAAAATTCTTGTTGCTTTATTAGCTATCACATTGATGATATTACTTGCTGCATGTGGTGGTGACGATAGTGTTGAATCTATAGATAACAATGATGATCAATCGTCTGAAGAATCAAGTGAAGATACAGGAGAGTCGGAAGAAACGGCAGGGGAACAGATTCTGAAAATCGCCAACGATCAAGAGCCTGCAGGACTTGACCCACATATCACCCCTGCACATTCTTCTGTAAGAGTTTATTCAAAAGTTTATAGTACGCTTGTTGGGTTTGATGAGAATATGGAAATCACGCCAGATTTAGCTGAAGAATGGGATTGGACCGATGATACTACATTGGTGTTCCAGCTAAGAGAAGGTGCCACTTTCCATAACGGAGATGACGTGACGGCTGAAGATGTTGTTTATAGCTTTGAAAGAATCCTGGATGAAGAAACAGGTTCTCATATAGCGTCATATTTTAGCTCAGTCGATAGCATCGAAGCGACAGATACACACAAAGTTGCATTCAATCTTTCTGAACCGGATGCAACGTTGCTGACAAACTTCACAAACTCGAGTGCAGCGATTGTCAATCAATCTGTTGTTGAAGAAAATGGAGACTTACAACAAGTTGCCGTCGGGACAGGCCCATTTAAATTTGAAGAATGGGTACCTGACAACAGTGTTACGCTGGTTAAAAACGAGGATTATTTTGTTGATGGTCAACCAGCCCTTGACCAAGTTGAATACTATACGATGGTGGATGAAGCAGCAAGACTTTCTTCGATTCGCACAGGCGAGATAGATATGACCACAGTGACGGCGCAATCTGCTGAATTGCTTGAAGCTGAAGATGGAATTAATATAATGGAATATCAAACACTTGAGTATAGTTACGCAGGTTTTGATATGAATCATGAAATTCTAAGCGATGAAAAAGTACGTCAAGCGTTGAGCATGGCGACAAACCGAGAAAGCATCGTTGATATAGTGTGGGATGGACAGGCAGTTGTTTCTGGCCCAATCGCTCCATCTATGGGTGATTGGTCAATCGATGTCACACAACATGAGCTTTATTCCAATGATCTAGATCAAGCTCGTGATTTGCTTGAAGATGCAGGGTATCCAGAGGGGTTTGAAATTGAAATTACTACAGCTTCTACTTATGACGATATGATTGATACAGCTCAAATTCTGCAACAACAGTGGGCTGAAATTGGCGTCAATGCGACGATTAGCCAAGTCGAGTGGGGGGAATACCTTGATATTTGGACAAACACCTCTGCTGACATATTGATTGGTCGAAATGGTTCCGGAAGCGATCCTGACCGGGCGATGAACTACTTCTTTAATTCTGAAGGTTCGGCAAACGTATGGGGTTACGCGGACGAAACATATGATGAAATCGTCTATGAAGGTAAAACTACAATTGATGAAAACGAAAGAAATGAAATTTATACGGAAGCTCAAAACTATCTACTAGAACAATCGCCTAACTTGTTCTTTGTTTCACCATCAAACTACGTTGCTGTTCGGAATACAGTGGAAAATTATACACCATATCCTCATAACGCAGAAGATATTGATGAAACATCTAAAAAATAAATAATATGAGGCTGCTTTAAAGCAGCCTCATATTTCTAGTTGAGGGTGAGATCTATGTATTCATATATTATTAGAAGACTTCTAATGATCATACCAGTTCTGTTCGGTGTGTCGATTGTCATATTCTTTACGCTCCGTGTTATACCAGGAGATGTAGCACAAACCATATTAGGAACGAGTGCTACAGAGGAATCTCTATCCGCTTTACGGGGTAGATTTGGCTTGGATTTACCCGTACATGAGCAGTATTTCTTATGGATTTCAGGGGTTTTAGGCGGTGATTTCGGCGTCTCAATGAGAACGGGAGCAGAAATTTTACCAGAGATTTTAAGCCGTTTTGCAATTACTTTTGAATTAACTTTAATGGCTGCCATTATATCTTGGATTGTGGCGATTCCACTTGGCATCATTGCTGGAATTAATAGAAATAGTAAAACAGATTTTTCTGTAAGGATTATTTCGTTATTTGGGGTATCTATTCCTAACTTTGCACTAGCGACCATCTTGATTTTGATTTTATCGTTAGTGTTTAACTATAGCCCGCCTGTAGGTTATGTTGGTTTCTTTGAAGAGCCATTAAGAAACTTGCAAATTTTGTTCCTGCCAGCCTTCGTATTGGGAACTGCAATGGCTGGTGCGGTCATGCGGATGACGCGTTCATCGATTCTGGAAGTTTTGCGCCAGGATTTTATTCGGACCGTTCGTGCGAAAGGTGTTAAGGAGCGCATCGTTATTTTTAATCACGCTTTCAAAAATGCGATGATCCCTATTTTGACGATTATCGGGATGCAAGTCGGTGTTCTTTTGGGGGGGACGGTTATCATTGAGCAAATCTTTTCTTTGCCTGGTCTTGGTCAGATGGTTTTGACAGGAATTAATCAACGTGATTTTACAGTGGTACAAGGGGCAATTCTGTTCATTGCCTTTGTTTTTGTACTGATTAACTTGCTTGTCGATTTGCTTTACGCTTATTTAGATCCGAGAATCACATACAAATAATCAAAAGTTGATGTTTCAGAGAAAGTGGGATTTACATGACAGAATTCATTCAAAAACTGAAGGAAGATAAAGTTGGCCTTGCCGGATTGATTGGTATCGTCATTGTTGTTGTTTTAGCCTTGCTTGCTCCAGTAATTACTCCCTATTCACCTGATCAAATGCATACGGAACATGTCATGGAGGCGCCGAGTTCACAATTTCTATTTGGGACAGATGATTTCGGAAGAGACATATTTTCCCGAATCGTCCATGGCGCGCAAGTTTCACTGCAAGTTGGTCTGATCGCTGTAGGAATTGGCGCTACGTTAGGATTGATTTTTGGACTTTTGGCTGGTTTTTATCAAGGAAAGACAGATCAAATTATTATGCGGGTTATGGATGTATTTTTTGCTTTTCCTGATATTTTACTTGCATTAACGATCATTGCTGTTTTAGGCCCTAGTTTAACCAACACAATGATTGCTATTGGAATTGTATTTACACCTGTATTTACTAGGTTGATCCGATCCGCCGTTTTGACGGTAAAAGAAAATGAATATATTTTAAATGCCAAAGCAGTTGGTGTCAGCAATATAAAAATAATTTTGAAACATATCACTCCGAATGTCATGGCGCCATTTATCGTGCAAATTACACTTGCATTATCTGGAGCTATTTTGACAGAAGCAGCGCTAAGCTTTTTAGGTCTCGGTGTCCAACCACCCAATCCGTCTTGGGGTGTGATGTTAAATGAAAGCAGAGCCTATATGGAGATCGCTCCTTGGTTGACAGTTTTTCCCGTTGTTGCAATTATCTTAACGATTTTCTGTTTTAATCTATTAGGTGATAGTTTGCGAGATTTATTAGATCCGAAATTAAGACAGTAAGTAATAATTAAACGAAAAGGATGAGTGGTATGCCTGCGAAATTAGGAATCGGCCTCATGTCAGGAACTTCTCTTGATGGAATCGACGCTGTTTTATGCAAAATTAATGGCACAGGTTTTGATACAGAAATAGAAATTCTGGATTCATATAATATTTCTTATTCAGAAGATGAAAAACAAAAAATCATGGATTTATGTGATGAACGAACTGCTCGAGTCGATGAAATCACTTCGATGAATTTTTACTTAGGTGAAAAGTTCAGTCAGGCAGTAGTGAAACTAATGGAGAAATCAAATTATGCAATGAGTGATGTTGATTTTATTAGTAGTCATGGACAAACTATTTATCACCTGCCTGATGAGGGCGTAGAATCTTTTAGTCTGAAGAGCACCTTGCAAATCGGGGATATTTCAGTCATTTCAGAAAGAACAGGTTTACCTGTTGTTGGAGACTTCCGTACAGCTGATATGGCAGCAGGTGGTCAAGGAGCTCCACTCGTTTCATTTTTTGATTATGTGTTCTTTAATAGTCAGAAAAAAGCAAGAGCTCTCCAAAATATCGGTGGAATCGGCAATGTGACTTACTTGGGAGTTCAAGCAGATAAGAAACCTTTTTCTTTCGATACAGGACCTGGAAACATGGTGATTGATGAAGTTGTCTATCGATTGTCGTCTAAAGAAAAAACTTATGATCAGAACGGCGAATGGGCTGCTGCAGGCGAAGTTAATGATGATTTTGTTGCGGAACTCATGAGGCATGAGTATTTTTCTAGAAAGCCCCCTAAGACTACTGGAAGGGAAGTTTTCGGTAAAGCCTATGTCGATCAAGTCATGGCATTAAGTGATCAATCCAACTTAAGAAAAAATGATCTCGTAGCAAGTATTACGGCTTGGACGGCGAAGACAATTGCACAAACTTACCAAGATTTTATTATAAATAGCGGCCTTCGACTGGATGAAGTTGTCATCTCAGGTGGTGGAAGTCACAACAAGACTTTACTAAAGTTTTTACAAAACTATTTGCCTGATCAAGATGTAACTACCATTGATGAATTCGGTATTTCGGGAGATATGAAAGAAGCAGCTGCTTTTGTTGTCCTTGGCTATCATTTCTTAAAAGGAGAGACAAATACAATTGAATCTGCAACAAATGCTGACAATAAAGTTATCATGGGCAAGCTAAGTTATACGCAACCGAATACCTTTGAAAAGGTACTTGCTATAAGGGGGAGTTAAATTGGCAAGTTTACTGGAACTTAAAGATGTATCAATTGACTATAAATCAAAAAGAAAAGAATATAATATTATTAAAAATATCAATCTATCGATCGATAAAAAAATGAAATACGGGATTGTCGGTGAGTCTGGAAGTGGTAAAAGTTTAACTTCCTTAGCGATGATCAATCTGTTATCGGATAATTTATCGGTCGATTCTGGCGAAATTATTTTAAGGACAAATGAAGAAAAAGTTTTGAATAAATTAAATAAAAAAGAGATGCGCGGTGTAAGAGGAGACGATATTTCAATGATTTTCCAGGAACCAATGACGGCCCTCGATCCACTTCATACGATAGAAAATCAAATTTTAGAAGTTTTAGAAGCACACCGTAAAATGAACAAAAAAGAGATGCTTGCAAGAGCAATAGATATGCTTGATAGTGTGGGCATTTCAAGACCTGAGAAAATTATGCAAGAATACCCGCATCAGTTGTCTGGCGGGATGCGTCAACGGGTTATGATTGCAATGGCACTCATTTGCGATCCAAAGCTTTTAATTGCAGATGAACCGACTACAGCGCTTGATGTTACGATACAAGCACAAATTTTGGACTTGATGAATGATCTCACGGATAATCATGACACAGCAATCTTGATGATCACCCATGACCTAGGCGTCATATTAGAAACTTGTGACCGTGTGGCCGTCATGTACGCGGGACAAATTGTAGAGGAGTCGACGGTGAAAGAAGTGTTTGATCATCCACAGCACCCTTATACTCAAGGATTGTTAAAATCTATCAAAACATTGGGAGACCGGTCTCAAAAATTATATTCGATTCCAGGAAATGTTCCAACACCGGATAATTATCAAGAGCTAGGTTGCCGGTTTGCGACAAGATGTCCTTTTGCTTTTGAGAAGTGTTTCAAGCAAGAACCTCCTGAATTTCAAGTCGGAGACGATCATGCCAGCAAGTGTTGGCTTCATGAGAAGGAGGCGAAGTCAATTGAGTGAGAAACCAGTCGTATTAGAAGTTAAAAATTTAAAAAAACATTTCCCAATTAAAGGTGGCGTTTTCAAGACAACTAAAGGTCATGTCAAAGCAGTTGATGGCATTACGTTTTCGATCAAAGAGAATGAGACATTTTCAATTGTCGGTGAAAGTGGTTGTGGAAAATCAACAGCTGGAAGAACGATATTACGTTTGCTTGAACCGACTGAAGGAGAAGTGTGGTTTAACGGCGAAAATCTCTATGATTTCAATAAAAAAGAATTTAGGCAAAAGAGAAAGGATTTTCAATTAATTTTCCAGGATCCGTATAGCTCATTGAACCCGCGGATGAAAGTGGAAGAGCTTTTAATAGAACCTTTGTTAACGCATAACATGTGCACAAAAAAAGAGGCGAAAGAACAAGCCGCTAACATGATAGAAAAAGTGGGTCTCTCCAAAAAACAATTGGAAAGATATCCACATGAGTTCAGTGGCGGTCAACGCCAGCGGATCAGTATTGCGAGAGCATTGATTGTCAATCCAAAACTTGTTATTTTAGATGAAGCTGTTTCAGCTTTGGATGTATCTGTCCAATCCCAGATTTTAAATCTATTAAGTGACCTGCAAGATGAATTTGATTTGACTTATATTTTTATTTCCCATGACTTGAATGTCGTTAAGCATTTAAGTGACCGCGTCGGCGTGATGTATCTTGGGCAGATGATGGAACTCACTGAAACCGATAAGCTGTATGATAATCCACTCCATCCTTATACGCAGGCATTGCTTTCTGCGATACCGAGCTTGTCGACGAAGGAAAAGAAAAAGAGAATTATTCTAAAAGGGGATGTACCTGATCCATCCAATCCCCCTTCAGGATGTCCTTTCAGGTTGAGGTGTCCGCATGCGCATGACCGCTGTGTGGCCGAAAATCCAGCTTTTCAAGAAGTTGAAAAAAGTCATTGGGTTGCTTGCCATTTATATAATGAGTAGAAATGGAGTAAGAATTTAAGTGAATTCCATGTTTACTTATTTTGCGAGAGATATTGGATGGATCCCCTGAATAGGAGAAAAAATAGTAAAATATAAACCTGAGGGACCGAAAATGATTTAATTTATACGGACACTATATTAGGCAAAAAAATGGGATCGTAATTTCCCGAGACTAAAAAGAATATTTTATTGGTGTCCATCATGCTTATGTTTATGACATTGAAATAGAAAAGCTTTTTTCATCGTGTGAATGAAATGGTGAAAGGTATAAAAGCAACAGGTCAAGTTAAAATGTATTTTTCTTGAGGAAAATAGGTAAACTCAAAAAAAGCATTCCTCTTGAAATCAGAATAATTTTATGTATAATGGAGTTATAATTAAATATTCGATTCCAATCTTCGGGGCAGGGTGAAATTCCCGACCGACGGTAAGGAGCTGTATAGCTTCAAGTCCGTGACCCGTGAAAGCGTATTGCTTGAGCGGTGGATCCGGTGTGAGTCCGGAACCGACAGTTACAGTCTGGATGGGAGAAGATGTTGAGCCACTTGGTGCATTTTAATGCGCCCGGTTTTCCATTGACGAACTATACCCTAAAGCCCCATTATGCTTTAGGGTTTTTAATGTTCATTGGAGCTAAAGGCTTTTCCTTCATCAACGAGATAGGAATCGAGACAAGATGGAGGAGAAAGAAGATGAAAAACAGAAACCTTTTAAAACTTATTATTCTGGCATTGCTTGGAACGATATCTCTTGTACTATTTTTCTTTAATTTCCCGCTGCCATTTCTGCCGCCGTATTTGAAGATCGACTTTAGTGATATACCTGCACTAATGGCATCGCTCATTTTCTCGCCAATGGCTGGTGTGACAGTAGTTGGAATAAAAAACCTGCTTTATATGGCCATCGGCGGCGGAGAACCGGTTGGCGTGGCTTCCAACTTTTTGGCAGGAATTATGTTTGTGGTACCCGTAGCAATTCTTTACCATAAATTCAAAAAAGGCGTAAAAAGTGTTGTATCCGGTCTTATCGTTGGAACCATTGTTATGGCAGTCGGGATGAGTATATTAAACTATCTCATCATTTTACCAGTTTATGCATGGTTTATGGGAATGGAAGAAATGCATATTACTAGCGTCAAGTTTTATGCTGTGTTGTATGGTATTCTGCCGTTTAACGTGATAAAAGGGATCATTGTAGGGTTAATGTTCGTACCGCTGTTTGTGAAAATGCGCAGCTGGATCGAACAAAAACGGCTCGATATTGCTTAAGATTATAACAAAAGCTGATCTCAAAAGAGGTTGGCTTTTTTTGCATTTGCAAAATCATTTCACTTCCCCGCAGCAAAATAATAAAACAGACCTCCGAGCATCCAGAACGGTTCCCAAAACACAAGCCGCCAATAAGTCGCATAACTGTCCAGATCAAAATCTAGTACTCCAAAGGCACTCAAACTTATGGTAATGAAGTTGAGAAGGCCATATGTAAATAAAAGGATACCCGAAATTTTTATTGTGTAATAGAATGTCCATTTTAACCAGGTTTTTCTCCAATGTACTAAAAGCAGAAACAGCAGGACCGCCCCGAATAACTTTACGAAGCCTGTCAGCCAAACAACCAGGATAAAGGCTGGATCCGGGTTTAAAGACTGTTCATAAATTGCCCCGCCGAGCGATCTAACTCCGATCATGCCTCCCAGGGCCCAGTAAAAGCTCATGGCAGCAAACGTTAGTGTCCACACTACACCCAATGACAGAAAAAGTTTATTTGTTTTCATATGTATTTCCTCCGGCTCCCTCTTTTACTTTTGCAACATGATCACGACTCAAATATTACAGCAAATTGACAAGACAGCATACACAATTTTCTGTTTTCCTTCATTTGACCTATTATTTATTGTTAGATTCTTACTGGAAAGCTGAAGTCACGCACTGGTGTATGCAATATTTGTCTGAAACAGCTCTTAATGTCCATTGCTTATTCTTTGCTAATTAAAAGAGGTGTTGTATAATTTTAGTAGCGTAAAATTGAATAAAGCTTATAAATAAGGTGTCTGAATTACGAGACTTAAAAAGGGAAGTTTGGTGAAAATCCAACATGGTCCCGCCACTGTAAATGGTAAAGAATGTTTAAATCCACTGTGCAACGAGGCATGGGAAGGAAAACATAAATCAGCCATGAGTCAGGAGACCTGCCTTATTTTACTGCGCCAATCAAACCTACGCGGATAGGGGGGTGTATGAAAGGTAAATGAGGAATCTATGGGTCCACGTTTATTTATTCGACATCTCTGTGATCAGAGATGTTTTTTTAACGGATAAAATATGTTTTACGGATGTCCATATTGTAACAAAACATAATAACAATTGGGGGAATTAAATTGAAAAAAGTAAATATATTTTTGCTCACATTATTAATTATTGCTGGAATTTTGGCTGGTTGTGGTGCAGCTGAAGAGAATGGTGAAACCGATACTGCGGAAGATGAAATCACAGAAGAAAATGATCAGTCAGCAGGCGATGAGTCGGCGTTTCCAGTTACAATGGAAGACAGTGCCGGAGAGGAAGTAACGATTGAACAAGCGCCGGAATCCATTGTTTCACTTATGCCAAGTAATACCGAAATAGCTTTTGCCCTTGGACTTGATGAAAGAATAGTTGGTGTTTCCGACCACGATAACTACCCGGAAGAAGCTTTGGAAAAAGAAACAATTGGTGGACTGGAATTAAATGTTGAAATGATTCTCTCGCTTGAACCTGATTTAGTCTTAGCACATCCCACCAATCCACCGGAGGGTATTGACCAAATAAAGGATTCCGGCATAACAGTGTTAACGGTGAATGATGCTATAAATTTTGATCAGGTTTATGAATCCATTGAAATGATAGCTGCTGCAACAGGAACAGAAACAGAAGGGGAGGAAATTATTATTGGCATGCAGGATGATTTGGCTGCTTTAGAGGAAAAAGCAAATGAAATCGCTGAAGCGGATAGGGAAAAAGTTTTCATTGAAATTTCACCGGAACCTGAAATTTTTACGCCGGGCAATAATACATTTGAAAATGAAATTTTAACCAAAATCAATGCGATAAACATCGCAGCGGACCAAGAGGGCTGGGTAGAATTAAGTGAGGAAGCCATCGTGGAACAAAATCCGGATGTGATTATTTTGAGTTATGATTTTGTTGAAGATCCAGTTGGACAGGTTTTAAGTCGTGATGCATGGCAGGATATAACGGCAGTACAAAATGAAGATGTCATCCTTGTAGACACTGATATTATCAGTCGCCCGGGGCCTCGTTTAACAGAAGGAGCGGAGACGCTTGCAAAAGCCATCTATCCGGAAGTTTTCGAAGAGCAGTAAATTTTTCGCATATATTCTTCTTACTGTTTTGTTGGTATTTACCATTTTATTGGGTACATCCATTGGAACCGTTTCTGTTCCTTTTTCCAGTATTATCCAAATAGTAATTTCAAAATTAATTCCTGGATTATCATGGGGCACCGTAGAATCCATGCACGATAATATTGTATGGAATATTCGTCTGCCTCGGGTACTTTTATCAGGGTTTGTGGGGGCTTCTCTTGCCATAGCAGGGGCCGCCTTCCAGGGTTTGTTGCGTAACCCGCTTGCAGACCCTTACACACTGGGAGTATCCTCGGGTGCTTCTGTCGGTGCAGTGTTTACCATCTTTTTTGGGATATCACTTCCATTCTTAGGTTCATTTACCTTGCCTGTATTTAGTATTATTGCGTCATTTCTAACGATATTTATCGTGCTATTTTTCGCCCAGCGAATCGACCGGGCAATGCGCGTGGAGACAATTATATTAACAGGTGTTATTTTCAGTTCTTTTTTAGGAGCCCTTATTTCTTTAATGATTGCTTTAACCGGAGAAGAATTAAGACAAATTATCGGCTGGCTGCTGGGCAGTGTTTCCATGAGGGGCTGGGACCATATTCAAATTATCATGCCTTTTTTCCTAGTCGGTGCTATTTTATTAATATTTCATGCGAAAGAGCTAAATGCGATGTCTTTCGGGGAGGAACAGGCTCAATATTTAGGGGTGAATGTAGAACGGAAAAAAATGAGTATTTTGATCGCAGGTTCGATCTTAACAGGAGCTGCTGTAGCGGTATCCGGAACAATCGGTTTCGTAGGCCTAGTTATTCCGCATTTTATCCGTATCCTGTGGGGACCCAATCATGTACATTTACTGCCGTTATCCGCACTTGCGGGCGGGAGTTTTCTTATTCTTGCGGATTTGGTCTCAAGGACGATTATTTCCCCTTCTGAATTGCCAATTGGTGTCATCACCGCGCTTATAGGAGCACCGATCTTTGCCGTTATTTTAACAAAAAACCGTATGGAAAGAAGAGGATAACATGATTGAGGTAGATAGCTTATCCTGTGGCTATTTTAATGAAACGATTATTAAAGACATCTCATTTCATATTCAAAAAGGAGAGCTCTTTGGCATCATTGGTCCAAATGGAAGCGGAAAAACAACGCTTTTAAAAACGATCAGCCGAATTCTGGCGATAAAACAAGGTGAAATCAGGATAAAAGATGAACCGATATCTCTGTACGACACAAAAAAGTTTGCCCAATTAGTGGCTGTACTTCCGCAAAATGCCGTACAGACATTCAGCTACACGGTAAAAGAAACGGTATCATTAGGCCGATATGCACATCAGAAAGGTTTGTTTCAATCCATGAGTGAAGAAGATGAATCAATCATTCAAGATGTAATGAAACAAACAGGTGTTGAAGCGTATCAGCATGATGCAATTGATACGTTATCTGGAGGGGAACGGCAGCGGGTTTTTCTTGCACAGGCTTTAGCTCAGGATCCGGAAATTCTTTTGCTTGACGAACCGACTAATCACCTTGATATTGCCTATCAGAAAGAATTGCTGGATGTGCTGAAAAGCTGGACAAAGGAAAAAGATTTAACAGTGATTTCCATTTTTCATGATTTAAATTTAGCTGGATTATATTGCGATCGCCTGCTTTTGTTACAGGACGGGAAAAAGGTGATATGCGATAATTCAAATGAAGTGCTGAAAAGAGAACGGATCCAGGATGTTTATGGTGCCGCCATTGAAGCGCATCCACATCCTAAGGTAGCAAAAACACAGATGATGCTTGTTCCCAGTTTTTTTGCAAGGCAAAGGAATGTGATCATTAGCGAGGATTTACTGCAAATAACGGATGAAAAAATCACATTGGAAACAAGTGAGCCGTTAAGGACAATGTCTTCAGGAGTGACGGGCGACGGTGTTGGCTGGCATAGCGCTTTTGTCAATCGCCATGTGGATCAAACCTACAATTGTTCAGACCATAAACTTGAAATGAAAGACTATTTAATTGCCAACGGATTTCATCCCAATGACACAGTGGGCATGATGACAGCGGCATGGTTATCAGATGTTAGCTTTCATTTTCTTGAAGCAGAGGCATGCTCGGTGTTCATTGTCGTTACTGCAGCAAGTGGCAACGCAGTCGATGCTTCCCGAGGTCAAAAAAGAACAATGGAAATCAAGCCAGGTACGATCAATATATGGGTATTGGTGAATGGGAAATTAAGTGAAGAAGCGTTTATTCAATCCATCATGACAGCAACCGAAGCAAAAGTCTCAGCAATAAAGGAAATGGGAATATTGGATGCAGAAACAAATACAACAGCAACTGGTACGTCAACAGACAGTATATTAATCGGAGCATCACAACAAGGGAAAGTGCTCAGCTATGGCGGGACGGCCACACCGCTTGGCCAGCTTGTCGGTAAAGGTGTGTACCAATGTACGAAAAAAGCATTGGAAAATTACTTTAAAAGGAGAAACAGCAGATAATGATTTATCATCATCTTATCGCTATCGTGCTAGCTGTTGTTATTGATCGTATCATAGGTGACCCGCCTCAACTGCCGCATCCTGTAAAAAGCTTCGGGAAAATGATAAGTTATTTTGATAAAAAATGGAATGAAGGGCAGTGTCAAAAGATAAAAGGTTTGTTCATGCTGATTATTTTAATCTTTATTATATTGGGCTTATCTATCGGAGTCGTTACGCTTGCTTATTACATCCATCCTGTAATTAGGGTTATAGCTGAAGCAGTCCTCATTGCAACGACAATCGCCCAAAAAGGACTCAAAGAAGCGGCTTTGGAGGTTGGAGAGCCGCTGGGAACCGGTGATATAGAACTAGCTCGTCAAAAACTATCCAATATTGTAGGACGGGATACGGATCAATTACCAGAAGAAGAAATCATTCGGGGAACCGTTGAAACAGTGGCTGAAAATACGAGTGACGGCATTACCGCACCATTGTTTTGGGCCGCAATCGGTGGGGCCCCGCTTGCATTGACGTACCGTTTGATTAATACATGTGACTCCATGGTGGGCTATAGGAATGTTTCTTATCAAAACTTTGGCTGGGCATCAGCAAGGCTGGACGATATTGTAAATTGGCTGCCATCCCGTCTGACAGGTTTTATTATGATGCTTGGCTACCGTTCGGGACAAATTTCCTGCAAAGAGGCATGGTATATTCTTTTTCGTGACGCTAAAAAGCACCCAAGTCCGAACAGCGGCTGGGGAGAAGCGCCTGTTGCTGTGCTTCTCGGAGTTCGCCTTGGTGGTTTAAACTATTACCAAGGGCAGGAGTCCTACCGAATGGAAATGGGTGAACCTGTAAATCGGCTGCAGCTTAAACATATTGCGGAAAGTATTAAAATAATGCAGCGAACCGTCAATCTATTTTTAGTCACCTTACTTATAGGAGGAATCATCTTTGACCTTACCATCACATGGATCTAATCCGGCTTATTTATATGAAGCGTATGCGCTTCCAATGCCTGCAGAAATCATTGATTTTAGTGTTAATTTAAATCCGTTCGGGCCACCCTTCAAACTGAAGGAAAAATGGCCATCGTGGTTCATGTTAATTGAAGATTATCCTGATCCGCAAGGCAAGGAATTAATCAAAATTATCTCGGAAATGGAAAGTATTGATACTTCATCCATATTATTGGGGAATGGCGGTGCTGAACTGATTACTTTAGTTGCAAGTCATTTCTCAGGAAAATCGATAGGGATCACGCAGCCTGCCTTTTCTGAATATGAAAAAACGGCAAGGGCGTATGGCTGTCACATTACATATATCCATCTTCCTGATGATGATTGGCAATTGAACACAGAGGAAATATCAAGCCAGCTTGATGCTGTGGATGCATTATTTATATGCCATCCCAATAACCCAACTGGCGTAAGCTATTCACAAACAGATTTATTGAACGTTTTAAAAGCGTGCGAGAAGTATCGTTGCTATTTGATTGTTGATGAAGCTTTTCTGGATTTTCTGGAAGAAGGCCAAAGTCTTGCAAGTTTCATTACGGAAAGCAGTTATTTAATCATCTTACGATCGCTAACGAAAATGTATTCTATTGCAGGTTTGAGACTTGGATTTCTGATGACTAACCCGCATTTATTGGGGAAATTGAAAAGTATTCAGCCTCATTGGAGCGTAAATACCTTAGCACTCGAAGCCGGAAAAGCAGCTTTGAAGGATAAGACGTATGTCCGTAAAACAAAACAGTTTATTCATGGGGAAAGAAAGCGGATCATGCGTGATTTAAATAAGCTGGGCTATCATCTTTCAGACAGCAAGGTTAATTTTTATTTGCTTCGGGATCCCTCGCTGCACAATCAATCTTCTTTACTCCAGTATTTATTGAAAAAAGGGATTGTTCCAAGACATACTGAAAATTATCCCGGGTTGGATGGGCGATATCTGCGCTTTGCAATTAGACAGCAAAGTGAAAATAATATACTTTTGGAGGCATTGGCAAAATGGAAACAGGAGAGCTGATCTTCGTTACAGGCGGGGTGAGGAGCGGGAAAAGTTCATTTGCAGAGGAATATGCAGCTTCCGAGGCGAACACAAAAGCAGGAAATTTACATTATATTGCCACGTCAAAACCAGCGGATGAAGAAATGGTGAATAGAATTAAACGCCACCAAAGAGATCGGGAAAGAAGTGGAACCGCTTGGAAAACATGGGAGTGGCCTGTAGACTTGCATGAAATTGTTCCTCATTTTAAACAATCTGATATTGTGTTACTCGATTGTTTGACAATCCTTTTATCGAATGAACTTTTTCGATATAAGGATCCAGGCGAAAGCTGCGATAAAAAGAAAATTTACGATGCTATAATAGACGGGATTGTTCAACTTACAAATGTGGTTAATACACTTATCATCGTTTCCAATGAAGTTTTAACAGAACCAATGTCAGACGAAAAAGTCGTAAAGTCATATTCGCATCTTTTAGGAAAACTTCACCAGGCAATGGTGAACCGTGCGGAGAAAGCCTATCTTGTAGAAGCTGGAATACCTATTTTAAAGAAGGAGAGACCCTGAATATGAAAGGAATTATGATTCAAGGTACCGCCTCGAGTGTTGGAAAAAGCTTAATTGCAACAGTATGCTGCCGCTTGTTTTATGAAGATGGGTATCATGTGGCACCATTCAAGGCGCAAAATGTTACCCACCATTTCTATACAAATATCCAAGGTGAGAAAATTGCCAAATCCCAAGCCATTCAAGCAAGAGCGGCTAAAACGGAACCTTCTGTTTTAATGAATCCAACCTCCTTAACTTTAGGAAACGATCAATCGGAAGTAATCCTGCTTGGAAAAACAAAAGGACGGTTTGAGAAAACAGACAATCCTAATGCTATCTATGACAAGTGGATTAACGTAATTCAATCATCGCTGGAACAATTAAGCAGACAATATGATCTGCTTGTTTTAGAAGGTGCAGGGAGCCCGGTAGAACTTAATTTAAAAGAACGAGATGTTTCCAACATGAAAACTGCAGCACTTGCAGATGTACCTGTATTGCTTGTTGCAGATATTCATAGGGGCGGGGCATTTGCGAGCATCGTCGGTACGCTTGAATTACTGGAACCAGCGGAAAGAGAACGGGTGAAGGGAATAATCATTAATAAATTTCAAGGGGATAGAGCACGATTCCACGATGGGATAAAATTAATGGAAGAAAGAACAGCACTGCCTGTTCTTGGTGTATTGCCATTTATGGATCATGACATTGAAGAAGAGGATGACAAAGTCCTCCTGCTCAATGATTCTAATGCCACTCCTTCAAGCTTGCCTGCAGATCATCAAATAGATCAAATAGCACAAAAGATGAAACAGCACCTTGATTGGAAACAAATTAAAGAAATAGTGGACCAGTGGGATAAACGATGAAAGCATATATTTATGGCCTCATTTTAAATATACAATTTTTTAGTATTATCCCGTTACAGGCAGAGGTACCCTCAGTAAAGAAGAATTACGAACGGGCCATACAGACGTTTCCGATTTCAGGATTGATGCAAGGCGTTATTTATGCCGGCTTTTTATACATGATGTTAGAGTGGACGCCTTTGTCAGCTCTGGCAGTCGCCTTTTTACTTTGGCTTCTGATGATCGTTTTAACCGGCGGTATTCACTTAGATGCCTGGATTGACTGCAGTGATGCTTTTTTTTCCTATCGCGATAAAGAGAAGCGTCTTCGTATTATGGAAGATTCCCGGGTTGGGGCTTTTGGTGTGCTGAGTGTGATCGTACTATTAGCTGCCCGCTTTTTCTTTTTATATGAAATTATTTTAATGGCGAACACTTCAACTTACCTATTCGTTTTAGTTATCCCGTTTTTCGGCAAAACACTCATGGGGATGATGTTGGCTCGCGTTCCCTTAGCTAAAGAAGAAGGAATGGCATACTTTTTTAGAAAAGCGACTCAACCAAAAACTTTATGGATATATCCAGCGTATATGCTTATTTTGTTCCTTGGCAGTGCGCTATTAGCGCAAGATTATTTCATTCATTTACTCATCTTGCTTATCATGAAATATATTTTGTTTATTTTATTTCGCAGGAAGTCATTAAAATGGTTTGGCGGTATAACGGGGGATGTTACCGGGGCAGCAAGAGAAGGAGGAGAAATTAGTTTATGGATAATTGTGTGGCTATTTCATTATTACGCCATGGGATGACAGAAGAAAATGAAAGACGGGCATATATCGGCTGGACTGACGCTCCCCTTAGTGATAAAGGAAAAGAAATGATGTATCAGAAACGAAAAGATTACGAGCAGCATGATATGATTTTTTCCAGCCCGATGGTTCGCTGTTTGCAAACGGCTGAAATACTTTTTCCCAATCAAAAATTAAATATTGTCCCTGATATGAAAGAAATGAATTTTGGTTTATTTGAAGGAAAGACGTACGAACAATTGAAAAGTCAAAAGGCGTATATAAATTGGTTATCTAATCCTTTTTCCCGCCGCCCGCCACACGGTGAATCTTATTATGATTTTGAAAAAAGAGTAGAAATTGGCCGGAAGAAGGTTGCCGGGAAAATAGGTGAAACAGAAGCAACGAATGCGGTGATCGTGGCACATGGCGGGGTGATTCGCCAGCTGCTTTCGACCTGGTCTGCAAGTGATAAACCATTCTTTGAGTGGAAGATACCTTATGGTGGCGGATACCAATTGATTTGGACAAAAGAAGCGTTCAGGAGGGGTGAAAAATGCATGTCGTTACAGGTGGTGCCTACAACGGAAAAGCTGGGTGGGTCAAGCAGTGTTATGAATTAAGTGACAAATACCATACTTGGATATCGGCTTATGAAAGGGTGCCATGTCCCGATGACTTATCAAAGTATAATACCGATTTGATCATTTTAGAAGGCGTGGAACAGTGGATTCGGCGAAAGGTTGCGGAGGAAAATACGGCGTTTACCCGAAATGCTGGCAAAGCATTAATTGAAAAATGGGTTGGGTGGACACAGCAGCATCCAGGATACCAGCTCGTTGTGATTGGAACAGATATTTCTAAGGGTATTGTTCCAATTGAACAAGTTGATCGGAAGTGGCGAGATATGACCGGCTGGTTTTATCAGGACTTGGTAGAAAACTGCGAGCGATTTGATGTTATATGGTATGGGATAAACAACCAATTAAAAGGGAGGAATTTGCAATGAAAATTTATACAAGAACAGGTGACAAAGGACAAACAGCCCTTATTGGCGGACGGGTTGACAAAGATGATATTCGGGTAGTGGCTTACGGAACTGTGGATGAACTGAACGGATTTGTCGGCAGAGCAATGACCGAGCTTGACAAGGATAAATTTTCTGATGTGCTTGATGACTTGGAAAAAATTCAGCATGAGCTATTTGATTGTGGCGGGGATCTTTCCAGTGTACTGGAGAAAAGAGAAAATAAACTAAAAGAAGTAATGGTCGATTATTTAGAAGCACGGATTGATGTGCTGACAGAAGAAACACCTGATGTGGAGCGTTTTATTTTACCTGGTGGATCGAAACCTGCTGCAACCATCCATATTGCCAGAACAGTAGCCAGACGTGCAGAGCGATTGATTGTAAAATTAATGAAACAGGATGAAAATGTGCCGCCGGTTACTTTACAATATGTAAATCGGCTTTCTGATTACTTTTTTGCATTAGCCAGATTAATTAATTATAGGCTGGAAGTTCCCGACGTAGAATACGTGCGAAGTGCAAAGGTTTTCCGCAGCGGCCGCAGCAAGGAGAAGTAATTGAAAAGGGATGTAGCAGTGATCCCGTTGAATGATGAAGAGGAGCTGGTTATTGCAACGGATAACAGTGGATCAACCGGGATGCGCGAACAGGATGTCGTGCAAGTGCCGTATGACATTGTGTCCTATTTTAATTTTCGAGTCGCTTGGATGGAATGTGTGGCTGCAGGAGCAGCGCCCTTTGCTGTCGTCTTGCACAATTTCTCCGGTGAAGCGGCTTGGACTCAGATGGTCAAGGGGATTCAACGCGGGATGCAAGAATTGGAGATAGAAGATTTGAAGATTACCGGCAGCACGGAGACGAATTTTTCACTCATGCAGTCAGCAGTTGGAATGAGTATAATTGGACGAAGGAAAAAAGGGTTGGAAGAAGCAATTTATTCTGATATGGAAAAAATGAAAGCAGCAGTTATCGGTGAACCGCTGGTTGGTAATGAAGTCATTGACAATAAACATGCTATTGCCCCGCTCAAGCTGTTCCAATGGTTCGCCAATCAACGTGACATTCTATCTTTGGTGCCTATCGGTTCAAAAGGAATTTTATATGAATTGGAGCACTTTTTTGCAGACCGGCCATTGAGATTTACGACTGACCTGGACATGCAGAAGTCTTCAGGACCTGCTACTTGTTTTATTGTTGTTTTTAAAGAAAGTAAGAGGGAAAAAGTGAAAGAAATAGCGGCAGATTTGTTTCATGAAGTGACAATAGAACAAATTGATACTTAAATTTGAGCAGTTCAGACACTTTTTTAAAATGGAATGAATTTGTAAACCAGATAAATAAGTAAAAGGGTAATACATAAAATAGGAACATATGGATTACCCTTTATGCTGTTTACTTACGCTTATGATTTACCGATTCGAGCTCCAATGGCAAAAAAGCATAGTCCCCGTCCTTAATAATCTCCCCTTTACGAACCGAAATTGGATATTTAAACAAGGGGCCATTTATTACTGTCGTATGGAACTCTCCACCTTCTCCGCATGGGTCTATACCCCGGGTTTCAAGCTCTTTTAAGTATTCATGGTTTAATGTTCGGCCTAAGTCGTCCTCTCGCATGCCAAGTGATAAATTAACCGTTACAATAATTGATTCAAATTTCAGGTTTACGAACGCTTCAACAGCCGCTCGATGAGTCATGCCCCATAATGGCATCCCTAGCTTTAACTCCGCATTCTTCGTAACTTTTTCATGCCAGCTGCCGTGGGAAGGCACAGCTAAGTCTCCCGTCACTAATACTTCTGCCCCTTTATTTTTAGACTTTTCCAATAGGCGGATAAATGCCGTTTCATAATCTTCCCAGCTTGCAGCAGCAGTAATCAAGGGTAAACCAATAGAATCAGCCTGGGCACGCAAGAGTTCTGGCGGCATTCCGTGTGATCTGGAACGCTTTCCTTCTTCCTCCAGCATGGCGATCAACCCAATTGCTTCTCCAACCTTCATTGCCTTATATAAAGCTAAGACACTATCTTTTCCTCCGCTAAAAGCAGCTACAAATTTATGCTCTGAGACAATACTTTTCCAATTCATTAATGCTGACATTAATATCTCCCCCTTTTTATTAATAACTCATTCCCAGGACCTGTTTATAACCAAAATAAATTTCTTTTATAGAATAGTACATTTCAAAAAGCACATTATTTTCTATCGTATATTACTTTGAACGCACTAAATACCAGAAAAAAAGCATGTGATTCTCAAGTTGGATCACATGCTTATATACAAATTATCTACTCTTCTTCAACTAAATTTCTGGCTGTTGGCTGCACTTCCAGCCGTTCATAGGGAATAGGCTTTCCTGATTTTTGGCTGTAGCCATAAGTACCATCTTCAATCCGCTGCAATGCATCTTCAATATCCTGTATCTGATCCTGTCTCATCATTTCTAACCCAGCATCCCGCTGCTGTTCAAATTGCTCCGTTCCCATATCACCAGGATGGTTGTCATAATCAGCAAGTTCTCCGACCGAATCATTGGGTCCCTCTGCCTCATCTATCCGTTCCTGATCTCGGTCCTTCATCATCTGTAATCGCTGTTTAAAATGCGCAAGATCGTCTTTACTCAGATGTTCACTCATCGTATTCTCCTTTCTGTGCTGTATCTCTGAATATCCGGAATGGAAGTTAGAACAGTCCGCTGATCAATAAGGATAATCCTAACAACAAACCATAAATCGAATTCGTTTTACCCGTGGCTGCCATGGCAGGCATCATCTCAATCGGTTCTGTTTTCCCTTTGAAATTTTTAATCACATGTACTGACTTAAAAATAGCGATAAAGGAAATCATTGACCATATCGGCAAAATTCCGGCAACAATGTAAATTGCCGTCATGATAAAGGCTACACTGAACATGACTGCAAGAAACACAACCGCATTTTTTCTGCCAAGTAATATCGCAATTGTTTTACGTCCGCTCTCCTTATCTCCATCTAAATCACGGATATTATTTGATAACATAATGGCGCCAATGAAAATGGCAACCGGAATGGAGACGAGAATGACTTCCCATGTGACAGCAGATGTCTGGATGAAATAACTGATTCCAACGATGACAGGGCCCATGAAAAAGCCTGAAGAAAGCTCGCCGAATGGTGTATAGGCAATTGGAAAAGGCCCTCCAGTATACAAATAACCGAATAACATACATACTAAACCAATAACAGCAATCCACCAGCTGGATTCCATACTAATATAGACGCCAAGCAATATGGAGATGCCAAAGAACCCAAGCGCCAGATTTAATACTGTTTTTGGCTGAATTCCGTCACGTACGATGGTGCCGCCGATACCAACTGAGCTTTCCGTATCCAGCCCACGTACAAAATCATAATATTCATTAAACATATTGGTTGCTGCCTGGATAAGAATGGAAGCCACCATCATAGCAAGAAATAACCATATGTGAATGGAACCTTCGACAAAGGCAAGCATAGTACCTACAAAAACAGGTACGAATGAAGCGGTTAATGTATGCGGCCGCAGTAGGCGCCACCACACTTGAAACCCTTCTTTTTCATTTAAAGCATCTTTTATATTAACTTTATTGGATGATTGCATTACAGTTCCCCCTAATTTCTCTACATCATACTTATTTTAGGCAAATCCGCATAGCGTGTCAATTTATGCCGGAACGCATTTTATATAAAGTTAGGTTATATTTGCATTTTCTTGAGGGGCAAAAATAGGATTTCCTTGAGAATCAAACCAAAAGAGAATAGAATAAGAAATGGGAGTTTGCCATTTGGAGGTATTTACATGATTGAAATGAAAGAAAAAGAGCTGGAGGCCATACTGGAACATGCGATACAGCGTGCCAGTACCGATGAAGATTTTCAACTCGTTAGTATTACAAAAAAAATAAAAAATACGGAACCGCTTCATTTTTTTGAAGCTGCCAAATATATGAATAAAGACCGAATTTACTGGACAAGCACTGCTAATGAATTCACTATTACCGGCGTAGGAAACGCATTTGAAATAACCGCTGACGAAGACCGTTTTCGCGTGACGGAAAAAGAATGGGAAAAAATACAAAATAAAGCAATCATCCATAATGAAGATAATGTACCAGGAACAGGTATTGTCGCATTAGGCGGCATGTCATTTGATCCAAAGAAAGAACAGACCGATTTATGGAAGCATTTTAGACCTAGTGAATTTACCATCCCCGCATTTATGCTGACTGTTCATAACAACAATCATTATTTTACGATAAACAGTCTGGTGAATAAGGGTGACCATCCTGTACAGCTTGCAAATGAACTCAAAATTGCGGAGGAAAAGCTTTTCACACAGGAAACCCTACCAGCAGAATCATTATCCATTATAGACAAGAAAGAAATTGAACCCGAAACATGGAAAAAAACCGTCGTCAAAGCGACCGAAGAAATTAATGCAACACAGACCGATAAAATTGTGCTTGCAAGAGAATTGCGGCTGAAGTTGAATAAAGAGGCAAATATTAGCCTGGTTTTACAAGAACTGATGGCCAAACAGGCAAACAGCTATGTATTTGTATTTGAAAAAGAATCGGACTGTTTTGTTGGTGCTACACCGGAGCGGCTGGTGAAGCTGGAACAGGATAAAGTGCTTTCCATTTGTCTTGCTGGTACTGCACCAAGAGGAAAAACCAAAGAGGAAGACAGAAAAATTGCCAGGTCTTTGCTGCATGATTCCAAAAACCGTGATGAGCATGATTTTGTTGTGCGAATGATTAAGGATGGAATGAAACATTATTGTAAAAACGTGGATATTCCAGAAGAACCTGTCGTTTATCCACTGAAAAATCTGCAGCATTTATATACACCAGTAACAGCCACCTTAAAAGAAGGCCACAGTATTTTTGATATAATCGGTAAGCTACACCCAACGCCGGCTTTAGGTGGAACACCTACTGAAATTGCCTTGAAATTCATCAGAGACAATGAGCTTTTGGATCGGGGCTGGTATGGTGCTCCTGTTGGTTGGCTGGACAGCAACCGGAACGGGGAGTTCGCTGTTGCCATTCGTTCCGGACTAATACAAGGAGATGAAGCATCACTCTTTGCAGGCTGTGGCATTGTAAAGGACTCGGATATTGAAAAAGAATATGAAGAAACAAATATTAAATTTTTGCCGATGTTAACTGTATTTGGAGGATAACAATGAATCATACAGAGGTTTTAACACGCTATACAGCAAATTTTATAGACGAATTAACGAAAAATGGAGTAACAGATGTCGTCATTTCTCCAGGTTCCCGGTCAACACCGCTTGCTCTACCTGTTGCCGAAAATGACTATTTAAATGAATGGGTCATTATTGATGAGCGCTCTGCAGCATTTTTTGCACTGGGCATGGCTAAAAAAACAAAGCGGCCGGTAGCGATCATTTGCTCATCAGGAACAGCAGCTGCCAATTATTTTCCGGCGATCATAGAAGCCCATTACAGCAGGGTTCCGCTTGTTGTCCTGACTGCTGATCGGCCGCATGAATTGCGTGATGTGGGGGCACCGCAAGCAATTGAGCAGATAAAGCTTTACGGAGAATATGTAAAATGGTTCCAGGAAATGGCCATTCCGGAAGCAACGTCTGAAATGCTGAGCTATGTTCGGAGTAAAGCAGCCCGTGCTGTTTATATGGCAACGGAAGGTAACCCTGGTCCGATACATTTGAATTTTCCTTTTCGTGAGCCGTTATCTCTTGATTTTTCTTTGGAAAATATATGGAAAGCGCCTTATAACAAACCGTACAGTCCGGCAGTTGAAGGGAAAAAGCAGCTCAATTATCAACAATTAGAAGGGCTGCTGCAACAGCTGGATGGAAGGAAAAAAGGAATTTTTGTATGCGGTCCTCAGGTGAATGAGGATTTTGCAGAAAGTATAACCGCTCTTGCCGATAAATGGGGATGGCCAGTACTGGCAGATCCTTTGTCACAGTTGCGTTCTGGAAGCCACGTAAAAGAAAATATAATTGAAAGTTATGATGCAATCCTGCGAAATGAAGAAATTCGTGAAGAGCTGAAGCCCGATGTGATCATTCGTTTTGGAGCAATGCCCGTATCTAAACCTTACTTGTTTTTTGTAAAACAGCACAAATCAGTACAACAATTCATCGTAGAAAATGACACAGGATACCGGGAACCTGCGGGAAATAGCACAGAATTTATTTTTGCGGATGCTGCTTTGCTATGTAAGGATCTCGCAGCAGTAAAACAGTCAGTACATCGTGATAATTATTGGCTGAAAAAATGGCGGCGCATGAATCAAATCGCAAAAAATGAGCTGTTGAAGAAAGATGCGGAGGAAATCACGGAAGGTGAAGCTGTAAGAGGACTGCTGGCAATCATTCCGGATAACAGTTCCATCTATGTTGGAAACAGTATGGCCGTAAGAGATCTGGATACATTTTTTCTGACAAACGAGAAAAACTTATCTGTTTTGGCCAATCGGGGTGCGAACGGAATTGATGGAATGGTTTCCAGCGGCCTGGGTGCTGCAGCAGCCGGCAGCCCTGTTACGCTGGTTCTTGGGGATTTATCTTTTTTTCATGATATGAACGGACTGATGGCCGCCAAGCATTATAACTTAAACATCACCATTTTAGTTGTAAATAATAATGGCGGCGGCATCTTTTCCTTTTTACCTCAAGCGAAAGACCCGAAGCATTTTGAAACCTTGTTCGGCACCCCGCTTGATATTGATTTCAAAGAAGCTGTTTCGATGTATGGCGGTGAGTACGCGGAAGCAAAAACAGAAGAAGAATTAAAAGCAGTTCTGAAAGAAAGCTATCAATTTAACGGTTTGTCCGTGGTGGAAGTAAAAACAGATCGAACGGAAAATATAGCGTGGCACAAGGAAAAATGGCAGTCGATTCAACAGGACATTCTGTCAGATAAGAGGTGAGACAATGTATCATTCCATTGGGGATGCTAATTATTGGTGTGAAATTCACGGCACTGGAGAGCCACTCGTACTTTTGCATGGATTTACAGGCAGCTGTGAAACTTGGAGATCGTTTATAGCTGACTGGCAAAAAGATTTTAAATTGGTCATGGTAGACTTGCCTGGTCATGGAAAAACCGATGCACCTCATGTCATGACCATGGAAGAAGCCTGTTACGATTTGCATCAGCTATTTTCTCGCCTTGGTCTTGATACTTTTCACCTGCTTGGCTATTCCATGGGCGGGAGAACAGCTATATCTTATGCGATGTACTACCCTGGGAAGATAAAATCGCTTATTCTGGAAAGTGCTTCCCCGGGTCTGGATACGGAAGAAGCACGAAAAGAGCGGCGGGTCAAAGATGAAAACCTTGCTGACCGTATAGAGAAGGATGGCTTGGAGCGGTTCGTTAATTTTTGGGAGAACATCCCATTATTTGAAACCCAGCAAAGGCTGCCTGCTGAAAAAAAAATTGCCATCAGAGAGGAGAGACTCACGCAGAGCAAAACAGGGCTCTCGCAGTCTCTTCGAGCGATGGGGACGGGAAGCCAGCCATCCTGGTGGAAAAAGCTTTCTGACATAACAATACCGGTTTTCTTGCTTGCAGGGGCGTTGGACCCGAAGTTTACGGATGTTAGTAAGAGAATATATGAACATCTCCCAAATAGTGGTTTAAAAATAATTGCAAATGCTGGACATGCAATTCATGTGGAACAACCCGATATTTTTGGTAAAATAGTAAAGAGTTTTATTTTTAATACATAGAAGGAGGAATCAGTATGACAGTTCAATGGGAAAAAGTAAGAGATTATGAAGAAATCATTTATGAGAAATATAATGGCATTGCTAAAGTAACGATGAACCGTCCGGAGAAACGGAATGCGTTCACACCTTTAACGGTGAATGAAATGATTGATGCTTTTGCTGATGCAAGAGACGATTCTTCCGTTGGTGTAATTATTTTGGCAGGTGCCGGGAATGAAGCATTTTGTTCCGGGGGGGACCAGTCTGTAAGAGGACATGGCGGATATGTTGGCACGGACCAGGTACCGCGTTTGAACGTACTTGATCTGCAGCGTTTAATCCGTACCATTCCAAAGCCTGTCGTTGCCATGGTTTCCGGCTATGCAATCGGTGGCGGCCATGTGCTGCATGTCGTTTGTGATTTAACAATTGCAGCTGATAATGCGATTTTCGGACAAACAGGGCCAAAAGTAGGAAGCTTTGATGCCGGTTACGGTGCAGGTCTCTTAGCACGCATGGTTGGCCATAAGCGCGCCCGTGAAATCTGGTACTTGTGCCGCCAATATAATGCAGAGGAAGCCTATGAAATGGGACTCGTTAACACAGTCGTACCATTGGAAAAACTGGAAGAAGAAACTTTACAGTGGTGTGAGGAAATGCTGGAAAAATCACCAACAGCACTTCGCTTCCTGAAAGCTTCCTTTAACGCTGATACAGATGGTCTTGCAGGCCTGCAGCAAATGGGCGGGGATGCAACGCTTCTGTATTACACCACAGATGAAGCAAAAGAAGGAAGAGACGCATTTAAAGAAAAAAGAAAGCCCGACTTCAAAAAGTTCCCGCGCTTTCCTTAAATTATAAAGAGGCTGGTACAGAACAATTGTAGTAAACAAAAATCCGAACACCACTAGACTTGCACTTAAAAATCGCTCAGGAAATATACACGCTTTCATCACGGGCACAAGTGCGACATCTATTCAAACTCTCGTTGGTCGTTTTTCACAGTGTCTTCTTTGCTGCGGGTGGCCGGTGAGCTTCTTTGCCCCGACAAGGGGTATGCCGACTTTGCCCGCAAAGGGCGGTTTTAGTCGGCCTTCCTTATCAAAGCACTCCGGGGTCTCACCGGTGCCGACGCAAGCACAGGATGTGCGAGTGTCGGCGTTGGTCATAGGACGTGACCGAAGTTAGCCGACCTCCCGTAGGAGTCTACGTATATTTCCTGAGCTACCATAGTAGATTGTTCGTCTTTACAATGTTTCCTCAGGCTCTGTCCCATCCTTTTTCCTTGGCAAAAAGAAAATTTTCAAACTTTCTTTTCTACATAATTGTAACTGCGGCATTCGCTGAAAAGCTTGCACTTCACAGCATAAGGCCTTTTAAGTAAGCAAAGTACGCTTTCAAGAATCCCTTTAGCGAATGTCAAGTTTTCTAAAGTTTTCATAGAAGGAGATTGGAAAAATGCACGATGTGATCCCTCATTGGTTAACAAAACAGGCAGATACGGCGCCAAACCAAATTGCGTTGGAATTTCCGGACGGATCCCAAGCAACTTTTCGCGAATTGAAGGAAAGAAGTCAGCAGTTTGCGAGGAAATTAGCAGCACATGGGGTGAAACAAGGCAGTCATGTTGGTATCCTTTCAACGAATGAGCTGTCAATGGCTGTTGCAATTCATTCGCTAAGCTATATTGGGGCAGTCACTGTACTGCTGAACAACAGATTAACGAAGGATGAATTAGATTTTCAGCTTAAAGATGCCGATGTTTCCATATTGCTGACGAGTGATGGGTTAAAGGACAAAGGACAGGCACTAGAAGTACCGCAGATGAAGACATTTCCAGAGGTGGAGCAATGGGAAGAAAAATATGTACCCCTAAAATCTGAAATAACACTGTCAGACCCGTTTACCATTATGTACACTTCGGGAACGACCGGTTTTCCCAAAGGTGTTATTCACACATATGGAAACCACTGGTGGAGTGCGATCGGATCACTGCTGAATCTTGGTTTTACGGAAAAAGATAAATGGCTGGCCGCACTCCCGATTTTTCACGTGAGCGGCCTGTCTATTTTAATCAGAAGTGTCATTTATAGCATGCCGGTATATCTTATGGATAAATTTGATGAGCAGGTCGTCCAAAAAGCGATCATGAAACAGGGAGTAACGATTGTTTCTGTTGTAACGGTGATGCTGCAAAAGCTTGTAGAGGAGCTCGGTGATAGCCGCTACCCGGAAGCATTTCGCTGTATGCTGCTTGGCGGGGGACCGGCACCAAAAATGCTGCTGGAAAAAGCGAAAGAGAAAGGCATACCTGTTTTCCAGTCGTTTGGCATGACGGAAACAGCCTCGCAAATCATCACATTAAGCTCAAGGTATGCACTAAATAAAATTGGTTCAGCAGGAAAGCCGCTGTTCCCTGCCCAGCTTGAAATTGATAGCGCCGGAGAGGAAGAAATCGGAGAAATTTTCGTTAAAGGTCCCATGGTCACAACAGGTTATTATAAAAATAAAAAAGCGACAGAAGAAGTTCTGCAGGATGGCTGGCTGGCCACAGGGGATCTTGGGTACACCGATGATGAGGGATTTTTATATGTCGTGGACCGGCGGAAGGATTTAATTATCTCCGGGGGAGAGAATGTTTACCCTTCGGAAGTGGAGAGCGTGCTGGCGGGCATGGATGGCATTAAAGAAGCCGGTGTCACTGGTAAGGAAGATGCTACATGGGGTAAGGTGCCTGTTGCATTTGTTGTGAAAGATAAAGTGCAGCTGACAGAATCGGAAGTAAAAACTTATGCCAAAACCCGAATGGCAGCCTTTAAAGTACCAACTCATGTTTATTTTGTAAGTGAACTGCCACGTAATGCATCTAACAAACTGGTAAGAAATCGTCTGATGGAATTATTGAAATGATGTGTTTATTAAATCAAAACCCGGGATCATATATAATGATTTCGGCTTTTGTAGCATAGAAATTAATTATTCTTTATAACCGTATTCTTAGCTGCATATCGAAGACGATGTCTCAGGTATGTGAGATAACAAAATATCGCATAGTTGCATATCAGAGAAGTGCACTTAGGTATGTGAGATTGCTATTATTACTCGTGTTACTTACTAAGGTCGCACCCCTTCTTATACTTGGTGATCTTTGTTTGAATTGGTTTCCATTTACTTTTAGCAATTATTATAATCCCCAATCGGATTTCAATATGTCTGCCAGTAGCTGTAATTGATCATCTCCAATGTTATCGGCGATCTTTCTTTCCAAATCAGCTTTCAATGCTTCATTTTTTTCATAACAAGTTTCTCCCAGCTCCGTCAAACGAATACTTTTTTCTTTTTTATTATCCTGGGCATCGCTGATTTCAACCAGCCCCTTGGATGCGAGTTGTTTTATAAATTTATGCGTTGCCTGCCTGGAGATGTCCACATTTCTTGATATATAGGCAATGGTGGGCTCCTTATTATATATTCTAACCATAATAAACCATTCGGAATTGGACAGTTTTATATCACTATTTTCGTTCCATAGATTCTCTGTAATCTTTTTCAGCTTTATATGACGTTCGTTTAACAAGTCAATTAAATTTAAATGCTTCAAATCAAAACTCATCTGTTTCACCCCTGTGTATTTATCCAGTATTACTATATAAAAGACACTCCTGTTTTGTCAACCTAATTGACAATTGATCGAAAATAGCGTATACTAGTATTGTAAACTAAGTTGACAATATGGAGTTTGGAGGCCAAAAAATGTTTAATATTGGAGATTTGATTATCTACACGACACACGGCTTATGCGAGATTGTCGATATATGTGATAAAAATATTGGCAACGTAACAAGGACTTACTATGTGATGCATCCAATGGAAGATCCAAAGCTAACCATCAGTATTCCAAAAGATATTGGGGAAAAGAATATGCAACCAGTGATGGAAAAGAGGGAAGCTAAAATGATATTGCAATCCTTCCAGAACATCGGTATTCCATGGATAGAGGATGCTAGAGAGCGAAATAAAAAATACAGCAATCTTGTTAAAACAGGGGAGCGTAAAGACATATCAAGAATCGCCAACACCTTAATGAGGAAAAAAAGCGAGCTTAGGAAGAATAAGCAAAAAATGTCTGAACAGGACCGGAAGCTTTTAGAATCTATTCAGCATATTTTATTCCAGGAAATGGCTGTATCTATGGATACTTCGATGGAGGAAATATCTGAAGAAGTCGATAGCATGATTAAACAAACAGGATAAATTTTTTAATCAGAAATAACTCAGTTTAGAACTGGGGTTTTTTAAATAGATAAATCTCCAATTATCGGATTCTCGTTATATATAGCTGGATGACATCATTTGTTATCCAGCTATGTTTGTTTATAATTCCTTTTCACGTATGATTTTTGCTATTATATATAGTATAGTGAGGAAATAAATAGTTTACTGCAATGAGATCCTAATTTTGGCGGATAATACAGACAGGGGCTATTTCCTAAAAATAATTAGAGGAGGAATTTTTATGGCAACATCCAAAGAAATCATTGAACAAACAGAACAATACGGGGCACATAACTATCATCCGCTTCCAATTGTCATTAAAGAAGCTGAAGGGGTTTGGGTAAAGGATCCTGAAGGCAATAAATATATGGACATGCTAAGTGCCTACTCCGCGGTGAATCAAGGGCATCGTCACCCGAAAATTATTGCTGCACTTCAGGATCAGGCAGGCAAGGTAACGCTGACTTCTCGTGCTTTCCATAATAAATTATTGGGACCATTAACAAAAAGAGTTTCAGAATTAACAGGGAAAGATAAAGTACTGCCAATGAATACTGGCGTGGAAGCTGTAGAAACGGCAATCAAAGCAGCACGCCGCTGGGCATATCAAGTAAAAGGTGTGGAAGCTAATAAAGCAGAGATCATCGCTGCAAAGGGAAACTTTCACGGGAGAACATTAAATGCGATATCCTTGTCCAACGATCCAGAAGCAACAGAGGATTACGGACCATTTGTACCAAATATTAGTAAAGTAGAGTATGGAAAAATTGAAGCAATACGGGAAGCAATTACGCCAAACACAGCGGCGGTTATTGTAGAACCAATTCAGGGAGAGGCTGGGATCGTTATTCCACCTGAAGGTTACTTAAAACAAATCCGTGAAATTTGCAATGATAACAATGTATTATTTATTGCAGACGAAGTACAAACAGGTCTAGCCCGAACAGGGAAAATGTTCGCCTGTGAGTGGGAAGATGTTATTCCGGATATTTATGTGATGGGTAAAGCTTTGGGCGGCGGCGTTTTTCCGGTATCTGCCATTGCTGCAGATAAAGAAATTATGGATGTCTTCACGCCAGGTTCACACGGCTCTACTTTCGGCGGAAACCCACTAGCATGTGCTGTTTCATTAGCAGCACTGGATGTGATTGAGGACGAAGATCTGGTGCAAAAATCACTTGACATGGGTGAGTACTTCGTTAATGAATTAAGAAAAATCGATAACCCGGAGTTGAAAGAAGTTCGTGCCCGGGGAATGTTCATTGGTGTGGAAATGAATCATCCGGTTCGGAAATATTGTGAAGCATTAAAAGAAGAAGGCGTATTGTGTAAAGAGACACATGAGAATACGATCCGCTTTGCACCGCCGTTAGTGATTAAGAAGGAAGAAATTGACTGGGCGATCGAAAAGGTGAGTAAAGTATTGTCGAAATAGAATGATGTTAAATATGAGAGGGGATGGACTTAGTTAAGCAGGGTTCCGTCCTCTTTTCTATTTGTTTTGAAGAACTGATGCTGAGGAAGTACTTCGATTAAGTGAAAGGACACTAGAATAGATCTTCATCAAGGTGATGAAGATCAAAAAAGTTGAAATGAGCAGAAAAAAGATCTTCATCAAGGCAATGAAGATCAAAAAAGTTGAAATGAGCAGAAAAAAGATCTTCATCAAGGTAATGAAGATCAAAAAAGTTGGAATGAGTAGAAAAAAGATCTTCATCAAGGCAATGAAGATCAAAAAAGCTGGAATGAGTAGAAAAAAGATCTTCATCAAGGCGTTGAAGATCAAAAAAGCTGGAATGAGTAGAAAAAAGATCTTCATCAAGGCAATGAAGATCAAAAAAGCTGGAATGAGTATATAAAAGATCTTCATCAAGGCAATGAAGATCAAAAAAGTTGGAATAGAATAATAATAGACTTTTATTAAATTTCCTGGTAGTTAAAGACAAAGTTAAATATAGTAAGCCCATTGATGAACGCCTACTATTTTGAAATTATTACTTAGTATTTTTCTTATTCTCTGTTTCGACTTAACTACCATGCACCAATCATGAATTATATTTGTCGTAAGTCTCTTATCTGGGAATAGAATCTGAAATTCCTTAATGTTTCTTAATACAGCGTTTGTTACTGACTCTTCATAGCCGCATTCACTACAAATACATTTGCTTTTGACTACTGTAACAGATAATGATTGACACTCTGCACAAGCAATGCCCTTTCGCAATTGGTCATAATCGTAGTACGGCAACTTGCTATATTTGGATTTGGTTTTATGCAAAGCCACCAATTGTTCGGCAAGTTTCTTATTTTTTACTGTTAATTTTGAAGGTATAGAGTTTAAGCTTTCCGTATAACTGTTGACTTGGGTTGGAAGAATAATTGGCTTGTCCATCGGTGCTTGGTATAAGGTGAATTTGGGATTGTTGAAAACAACAGAAGCATTAATTTGAGGATTGGTACCGAGGCTTAGGAGTAACTGTCGCAGCAAAGAATCACTTCTGCTCAATTGGTGCAGCGGGTTAATCACTTCTTTTCTAGGTTTTTTAAACAATTTGTCCTTTTCATAGTAGTAATCGCCCTCATGATATTTTACTTCATAAAAGTAAATCATTTCCTGCAAAATAATTAGAGTATCAATTTGGAAGGTAGTGTTACTAACTTCGAATAAGAGATCGTTTAATACCAAACAGTCACATTGAAGTTTTTCCGTAAATGTATCAAATAGCATCTCTCCCTCATAACCTTTTTTCAGGCTAAAATAATATTTCTTGTCCTCGCTGTTTAAATCCATTCGCTTGTTTAATAATCCGAGGGTTATTAATTCATTAGGCTTGGTTCGAGGTTTGTAAATCATCGTCCACATCCTTTCTATGTATATATAAGTTTATTATATTCTAATAATTAAATAAAGGGAATTAACTTACAATTTTTTGACTTAAATAAATTAATGTCAAATAAAATCAATTAATGTAAATGCCATATCGAAACCAATTCTTTCCGTCGGACAGTTGCATAGTGTGAAATAGACGCTGTGTAAAAGAAATTCTAATACAGGTTGATTTTAAGACCAAAATAATGTAAAATATCCCATATACAAATATTCGATATAATAATACAAGGAGCGCAAATAGATGGAAAGAAATCTTTTTACTGCTGCATTTCCTGAAACGAAATTAAATACTGAACATTCCCTGGGTATAAACTTAATGACCAATATTCAGCTGGCAGATTATTTTATAAATAGTTCAACCTATCCTTCTGAATGGATTAAGCGTTTTTCCAATGAGCTGCATCCGACAGTAATAGCTGATTTAAAGCTATTAAGAACAGTGTTTGCCCATGGTGTAATTCTTCGTGACTTTTATATTTGCAAGCAGCCGAATGTAAATCAAAACTGGGAACAATTTATCGGCTGGTGGAAGGGTTTGTCCAAAGAAGAAGTACTGGAACTCATTATTTACGGGATAAGAGAGACGATGGATTATTATTTTAAATACTTATCGCCGATGCCCACGGTCGAAAGGACCATGGAGCGAGTCAGTTTAGATGAAGAAAAATTAAGAGATTCGCTTAACCGAAGACAGGCATTACGAGCGGTTTTACAAAGCTGGTCTGTGGACGATATTAAAGAAACACTTCCTCTTTATGAAGATACAGGTTTGATCAAAAACAGAATGGTTCGTTTATTGGAAGGTTTTTGGCAGTCTGGTTTTAAAGATCTCTGGACCAGAGAGAGTGAACGTCTTTCTGATTGGCAATCCGAAAATAAAGAACTGGTGTTTAAATCTTATCCAACAAATGTGGAGGCCATTTTTGAAGTTACTGGTTTATATCCGGATACGAATGAATTGGATAAAGTGAACAGGGCTAAAGAACTACTATTTATTCCTGTAACCAATCTGGGGCGACTTATCGTTTTATACCACTCAAATGAACAGCTTTATGTGATGTTTGAGCCAGGTATCAGAAATAGTAAAAAAGAATCCTGGGTGGGGAAGGAAAAGCTGTCGGAGTTTTATTCACTGTTTGAGGGGCTCGGGGATAAAACCCGTTTGCAAATGATTGAATTAATTGATGAAAACAAAGAAATGTTTGCTCAGCAAATTGTACAGAAGCTTGGGATGAAACAAAGCACGGTTTCCCGGCATCTGAATCAGCTGCATCAATCAGGAATAGTAAACATCCGGCAAGAGGGAACCACCAAATATTTTTCCATTAATAAAAAAGAGTTCAGGAGAGTGAGTAAGTTCCTGGATACGATTTTAAAATCTTAACGAGGAGGGCTACGATGGCTGAATTTAACGTAATGAGGGTAAACACAATAATTGTACAAGTGAAGGAACTGGATAAATCTACGCAATTTTATGAACACGTGTTGAACTTGAACAAGGATTTTGTAGATAAAAATATGGCTTTTTTCCGAGTTGGTTCAGGTGGAGTAGAGGTCTCCATTTTACTGCATACAGCAGAAGATCCTGAACCATCCGATAAAGGAATGGTCATGGAACTATTGGTGGATAATGTGGATGTGGCTGTATCATCCATTAAATCTGCCGGCGGGGAAATTGTGCAGAATCCCATCAATCAGGATTGGGGCGTAAGGGAAGCTGTAATAGCAGATCCGGATGGATATAAAATCTGGCTGGCGCAGCGTTTTGCATAAAAGAGGTGTGTGGATATTGAATATATCTATTTTGAAAGCAGACACAAAACATACAAAGGGGATCGCCAGGATTTGTTCAGTCGGCTGGAGGCAAACGGTCACAAGGGAGCTAAGTGAGGAATACCAAAAGAAAAATGCGGATTTTTGGTACAATCATGACCGGGTTTATGATGATATTCGCGCTGGGATGTATTCATATGTCGCTCTCCAGAAACAGGATGTTGTCGGAGTAATCGGAGGCGGAATAACAGAAGTCGGTGCCGGTGAAGTATTTGTTTTTTATGTTGATGAAACTTACCGGTATAAAGGTATTGGCAGGTTGCTTCTGGAAGAGCTAACGGAAGAACATAAGTATTTAGGTATAAAAAAGCAATGGGTGTCTGTTCAGGAAGATAACCATCGAGGAATTCCCTTTTATGAGGCAAGAGGTTTCGTGTTTCAACATAAGCGAATTTCATATACCGAGACGAATGAAGCGCAAGTATCTTTGCGGTATTTGAGAAAGATATAAAATAAGGTACAGCGTATCTCCTGTACCTGTGTCCCAAAAATTCCATACATGATTTCTGGTTTCTTGAGCCAAATTATGACCAGGAGGTGTTGGGTATGCAAAGGAAGAAATATTACGTAAATATCGGCTCCGGTGAGATTTCGCAAACAAAGTTTGGGAATAATGATGAATTTATCATTCATGCAACAAGCGAAGATATTTTATTGTTGCGTTCCAAAATGGAAAATATGCATAATGCGAACTGGAAGTCAGCTTGGCGCGGGCATGTGCCGATTATGCCCTACCACAATGACAAGCCAAATGACCTTTATGACGATGCGTTAACTGAGACATATCAAATGCTATATAATTTAGGCGACGATCATGTAAAAAAACATATTGATGATATTGGCGTACTTGGAGAAGATCCTTTATAAAAATTTTAAGCAGTTAGGATAATGTGGTGTCTTTGTAACACAAGACACCACACTTATTTCATGAATAAACGATCAGTGATACGGATTGACATGGACATTTACGTCCTGTACTTCTACATATTCTTTCATTAAACTATCTTTCACTTCTGCTGCAATATCATGGCCTTCATCTACGGTAATCGCTGGGTTGACACTAATCTTTACATCGATAATTACATAAGAACCATGTGACCGTGCATTAAGGGCATCAATTCTTTTCACACCTGCTATTCCATCGGTAGTATTAAGGAATTTCTTTTTTTCTTCCTCGTCAAGCACTATTTCCAGGGAAATTTTCACCGCTTCTTTACCGAGGCTGAAGCCCATCCAAATGATGATTACTGCGATAAAGGCACCGGCAAGCGGATCCAAATATTGCAAGAATGGAATCTGATAATTGGCACCCCAAATGGAAAGTCCGATCCCGGCAAGCGCAATTACAGAAGAAATAGCATCTGTGCGATGATGCCAGGCATCTGCAATAATCGCAGGACTATTGATTTTTTTACCTAAGCGGTTTTTATATTGAAAAAGAGCTTCTTTTATCAAAATGGAGAACATGACAATATATAAAGCGAGCATGCTTGTTTGGCTGTCAGTCTCCGACCAAATGGCGGTAATGGCATCTACAAGAATCTCAAAACCCACTACAACGAGCAGGAAAGAAACGATTAATGTAGCAATATTCTCCGCTTTACCGTGACCATAAGGATGCTCGGAATCGGGCGGCTTTTGCGCTGCCCTTATACCTACCAAAACGGCAATTGAGCTGATGACATCAGATGCAGAATGGAAAGCATCGGCTATTAAAGCACGGCTGTTTCCAAATATGCCGCCAGCTCCTTTAATAACGGCTAATATCAAATTTGCCACGATGCCTAATATAGAAGCGAAATTGGCTTTTTGAAACCGATCATTCATATAAAAAACCTCATTTGCGATTTGCTTTCTTCACATCATATCAATAAATGAACGGTAACGTCCATAATGGGTGTTCAAATCACTATCTATTAGCTGTCTCACAATACAATGTTTATTTTTTGAGAAATAAGGAATGAATATATAGATATCGTATTAAAAAAAGGAGGGGAATCAGATGAATAAGAAACACTGCAAACATAAGCAGTAAGTCACTGTATTTTCTTCTTCCTGTATTCATTCTATAAATTATAACATTTACATATCACAAAGAAAAAAAGAAGTCATAGCAAAAGGCGTAGTACAGCAGGAAGAAAAAGAGAGGTGTCCATAATCCTACACCTGACAGGTTAATTTATGGGCTTCATTTTGAGGCAGCGTATTAGGTGAAATTATCATACGAAAGAAGAACTTCTCGGTCGCTTGAATTAAATATTTATAATATTAAGTATTCCCGGTGGCTGAGGCACCGTCCTGGTTTCTAAAAAGACAATGAGTATGATATGATTCAAGTAGCGAACAAAAGATAAATCAATTCAGGATAACATATACAATAGAACATCAATCTACAAATGATGATGAGGGGAAAAGTAACCAAAAATTAAACATTTGAATTAATGTGCAAAAGGCAGATGAATCGATGTTCACGTTTACAGACTACTATAATAATCAGGTGAAGTTTTCTTTTGAAGATCACCCCTTCTCAAAGAATCCAAAGCATGTGTGGGTGATTTGCAAGTATAAAAATAAGTGGCTCCTGACAAAACACAAAGAAAGAGGAATGGAATTTCCCGGCGGCAAAGTGGAAGAAGGGGAAAATGCTGAACAGGCAGCAATAAGAGAGGTGGAGGAAGAAACCGGTGGACGCGTAGGATCAATGCGGTATATTGGTCAGTACTTTGTAGATGGAAAGAGACAGACAGTCGTTAAAAATGTGTATTATGCAATTATTGAAAAACTCATACCGAAAGATTCTTACTTGGAAACGGAAGGTCCCCACCTATTAAGAAAGCTGCCAAAAAATGTAAAATATCTGGAAATATACAGCTTTTTAATGAAAGATGATGTGTTAAAACACGCATTACGTTATATTGAAGAAAATAAAATATAAGATCGCCTGCTGTCGCCAGTAGGCGATTATTTTGCTAGTAGGGAGATTATGCCTTTGGTCTCTACGTGGAATGTTTGATGAGCCAACCTTCCAATTTCTCTACCATTTTATACATGATGGCTGCAAATATAGCGATGAGTACCAGACTGGAAAGAACGAGGGAGAAATCAAATACCTGAAAGCCGTAGATAATTAAATAGCCTAACCCGTTTTTTGCTACGAGAAATTCTCCTACGATAACACCTACCCACGATAGGCCAACGTTTACTTTCAGCGTGGAAATCATAGCAGGGAGTGTTGCCGGGAAAATGGCTTCTTTGAAGGTTTGCCATCTCGTTGCACCAAAGCTGGTAAGTACTTTTTCATAATTGGAATCCACTTCATTAAAAGCAGAGTAAACAACCAATGTCGTAATGATTACACAAATAATTGCTCCCATTGTAATAATAGATATATAACCTGTGCCAAGGGCAACAATCAGAATCGGACCAAGTGCCACTTTCGGCATCGCATTAAGAATGACCAGGTATGGATCCATGATTTTTGCAAATCTTTTTGATGACCATAAAAGGGAGGCAATGATGATTCCTGCAATGGTACCGATGAGGAATCCAGCGATCGTTTCAAATAGTGTGATCTGCACATGGCTAAGCATCGAACCGCTAGCAAAGCTGGAAATAATGACTTCAACGACCTGGGAAGGAGAACTGAATATGAGGGGATCAATCCAATACAGTCTGCTTCCTATTTCCCACAATGCAATAAAGCCTATAAAAATAGCTATTTGCCAACTGATTACAATCTTTTTTTCTTTTTTTAAGCCGTTCTGGTATTCTTGAAAAAGCTGCTGGTCATTCTTGGCTGCCATCTTTTGAAGTCACCACCTTTGTATCTACCTGGTCATTTTCCTCAGTCTCCAATTCTTTCCAAATTTTATCAAAAAGAACTTGAAATTTAGGATGACGCCTTACAAGAAACGGGGTTTCGTTTCGTAATTCGATTGGTACATCAAACGTTTTTGCAATCGTACCCGGATTGGCATTCATGATGAAAATTTTATCACTCATCGCTATTGCCTCCCCAATATCGTGGGTTACCAGCATCGTTGTTTTGTTGTATGCTTTTAACAATTGAGCGACGAGGTCTTCCAGTTTTAACTTTGTCTGATAATCCAGGGCGGAAAACGGTTCATCCAGCAGCAATATTTTTGGATCATTAATCAGCGTTCTCACTAAGGCGACTCGCTGGCGCATCCCTCCAGAAAGGGAACTGGGATAATCATCAGCCACCCCGGATAATCCAACCTCCTCAAGCAATTCACTGGCTTTTTCTCTGGAATCCTCACCTAATGTTTTGGATACTTTAGGTCCAAGCAGGACATTCTCAATAATCGTTTTCCACGGAAACAGGTAATCTTGCTGCAGCATATATCCAATAGCCATCTCAGATTCACGAATCGGTTGATCATGGAGAAGAACTTTTCCTGATGTCTGATTCATTATACCCGCCACAATGGATAAAATGGTTGACTTCCCACAGCCGCTCGGACCCAAAAGAGCAATGAATTCCCCTTCCTTGATGGAGAAAGAAACATCGTCCAATGCCTTTGTATATCCATTTTTGGAAAAGTAGTGATGGGTTACATGGGTTAAAGATAAAAATGACAAAGGATCTCCTCCTTAATTGTTGATGACTTCCTCGGCAATTTCAGTATTAACGAGCTCTTCATATGGTACATCCTCCGGCAGTTCTCCAGCTTCATCCATAATGTCTTTCAAATTTTCCCATGCCTCTTCATCCATTAATGGACTTTGGGCAAAAGAATCCTGTTCTTTATAGCGTTCAACAGAGGTGGCAAGCATTTCTACTTCGGTTTCTTCAAAATAAGGATGGATGGATTCTGCGATCGTTTCAGCACTGTTTTCCTGCACCCATTGCTGAGCTTTATATACGGCGCGGGTGAATTTTTCAATCGTATCCTGGTCTTCATCAATCATGCTTTGTTTGGCCATGAAGACGGTGTATGGAACTTTCCCTGATTCTTCACCAAAGGAAGCAATAATATGGCCTTCTCCTTCTTTTTCAAAGGTGCTCGCAGTTGGCTCAAAAAGCTGGACATATTCAGCATCACCTGTTTGAAAAGCACCAGGAATATTGCCAAAATCAATGTTTTGCTGCAGTTCTAAATCCTCATGCGGATCAATGCCATGATTCTTCAACACAAATTCACCAACCATCTGCGGCATGCCGCCAACACGTTGACCGAGGAAATGACTTTCTTTGAGGTCATCCCATGTAAAGTCAGGCTTTGGTTCCTTAGCAACGAGAAAGGTGCCATCTGTTTGTGTGAGCTGAGCGAAATTGATAGCATAGTCCCTGGAATCCTGTGCATAAACGTAGATGGATGTTTCCGAACCTACGAGCGCAATATCGACACCATCTGATAACAAGGTGGTCATCGTTGTATCTCCGCCCCAAGTTGTCTGCAATTCGACATCCAGGCCTTCTTCTTCAAAAAAACCTTCTTCTATGGCGACATACTGTGGTGCATAAAATACGGATCGTGTAACTTCAGCGAGGTCAATCGAAGTCGTTTCACTCTCTGATTGACATGCAGAAAGAAATAAGACGATACCCAGGAAAAAGATAACGATATAGTTTCTCATACTTTCGTTCCTTTCTGTAGGAGGTATTGTTAATTACATCTCAGTTTATGCACGTGATAAAAATGTGTGAATGCCTAGATGGGGGAGTAGGGTTTTGAAGTCTTTCTTCTTGGTTGTCGTCTTGGATTGTTCCTATAAATTACTTATAAATGAAAAGAAAATATAAGCAAATAAAAAACCGACCTCCACAAAAAGGCCGGTTCACTATCTATCAAATTATATTTTTCCTTTATACACAGGTCCTGATTCTCTGATTTCTTTGTCTGCCTGATCGAACTTTGTAAAGTTCTCATGGAATTTCATTGCCAGTGAAGTTGCTGCTTCGTAATAACCTTCTTCATCATCCCAGGCATTTCTTGGAACAAGCACTTCATCCGGGACCCCTGGCACATGCATTGGAATTTCCAGGCCAAACACGTCATCTTTGATTGTTTCTACCGTGTTCAGTTCGCCTTCCAATGCGGAGTGTACCATAGCACGGGTATAGGATAACTTCATTCTTTTGCCGATGCCGTAAGATCCGCCGGTCCAACCGGTATTGACTAGAAATACATTGGAATTATATAAATCAATTTTTTCACCGAGCATTTTTGCATAGATCGAAGGAGCTAACGGCAAAAATGGTGCGCCGAAACAAGCTGAAAATGTTGCTTCCGGCTTGGTTACTCCACGCTCAGTACCTGCCAGCTTACTTGTATACCCGCTCAGAAAGTGATACATTGCCTGTTCTTTTGTCAATTTGCTGATTGGCGGCAATGTTCCGGATGCATCAGCTGTTAAAAAGATAATTGTATTCGGATGACCTGCAACACTTGGTGTTACAATGTTATCAATGTTTTCCATCGGATATGCTGCACGGGTATTTTCAGTTAAAGATGTATTATCATAATCCGGAAGTCTGCTCTTATCATCCATAATTACATTTTCCAGAACGGAACCGAAACGGATGGCATCGAAAATTTGTGGTTCCTTTTCTTGCGACAGGTTAATGGTTTTTGCATAACAGCCACCTTCAATATTAAAAACACCATTCGGACTCCAGCCATGCTCATCATCCCCGATAAGACGGCGATACGGATCAGCGGAAAGCGTTGTTTTACCTGTACCGGATAAGCCAAAGAATAATGCAACATCGCCTTCCTGGCCAATATTTGCTGAACAATGCATGGACAAAACATCTTGCTGCGGCAGTAAATAGTTCATCACCGAGAAAATGGATTTTTTAATTTCACCGGCGTATTCTGTACCTCCAATAAGTACAACACGTTTTTTAAAGGAAACAATAATAAATGTTTCAGAGTTGGTTCCATCTACTTCCGGATCTGCTTCAAAATTTGGTGCAGAAATTACCGTGAATTCAGATTTATGTTCTTTCAATTCTTCCTCTGTCGGTACAATGAACAGCTGTCGGGCAAATAAATTATGCCATGCATATTCATTGATTACCTGAATAGGAAGGCGGTATTTAGGATCTGCACCGGCGAAACCATTGAATTCATACAGGGTATCTTTTTTGCTCAAATAGTCGATTACTTTGTGGTACAACTTATCAAAAGATGCTTCATCAATCGGCTGGTTGACAGGACCCCAATCGACTTTCTTATCTGTTTCCCCATCTCGAACAATAAATTTATCCTTAGGTGAACGGCCAGTATATTTACCAGTTGTTGAACGAACAGCACCAGTGGCTGTTAAAATTCCTTCATTCCGCTCTAAAATTTCTTCTACTAATCCAGGTACAGACAAATTCCGTTGAAGGTTTCTATGTGCATGTAATTCTTCTATCATTGTTTTCATATGAGATACCTGCCTTTTTGATAAAATATGTATGAACCGATGTCGGTTTTGTATTCCTTAATCTGATTAATAGTATAACACATTTGAGTGATTAGTCCATACTAATAATCATATTAATTTGAAAAAAATAAGTGTCAATTTTACTTTTATTTTACGCTCTTTTTAAATTATGCACAAATGAATTAACCTGCAATATTTTTGTTTAAATCGGCAATTCTTATCTGTCATTAGTATAACACCGTTACCTATAGATAGGAGAATTTTATCTTAAGGATTAATAGTACCTTTTTATTGACATTAACACCCTCTTTCGTTAATCTGATTCTGAACGGATACTCTCTTATTCAGAGTTGGTGGAGGGACAGCCCCGATGAAACCCAGCAACCATCACACCTTAGTGAATTGGTGCTAACCTGATGCAAGGAAAATTCCTTGAACAATAAGAGCGAAAGGTCACAAATCCTTTCCTCATAAATGCAGGAAGGGCTTTTTTTGTTTAGGGCAAGATGTTGATTTGGAAAAATGACAACAGCCCGATTGCATACTATGCAACACCAAATTATCTTAAGCATATAGTAATGGAGTTCCGTAACAATTCATAAGGGGAGATAGCCATATGGCTGCAAATCGTCGTTTATTTACGTCTGAATCAGTAACGGAAGGGCATCCGGATAAAATCGCTGATCAAGTTTCGGATGCCATTTTGGACGAAATTTTAAAGAAAGACCCATATGCACGGGTCGCTTGCGAAACCACGGTCACAACAGGACTTGTATTGGTTTCTGGGGAAATATCAACAAATACATATGTCGATATTCCTGCAATTGTCCGTCAAACGATAAAAGAGATTGGGTATACACGGGCCAAATACGGCTTTGATGCGGAAACATGTGCCGTTCTAACCGCGATTGACGAGCAATCTGTGGATATTGCCGGTGGGGTGGATAGGGCGCTGGAAGCACGAAAAGGGAAGATGAGCGAGGAAGACATTGATTCGATTGGAGCAGGGGATCAAGGCATGATGTTCGGCTTTGCCTGTGATGAGACAGAGGAATTAATGCCCCTTCCGATTTCACTCGCACATAAGATGTCCAAACGCCTTTCCGATGTTCGTCAAGATAAGACGCTAGGATATTTACGTCCGGATGGAAAAACTCAGGTGACCGTGGAATATGATGAGAATGGTCAGCCTGCACGCGTTGATACCATTGTAATTTCTACACAGCACCATCAAGATATTACCACGGATCAAATTGAAAAAGATGTTATTGAACATGTGATTCGTCCGGTTGTGCCTGAGCAATTTCTGGATGAGTCCACCCAATATTTTATTAACCCGACAGGTCGTTTTGTGATTGGCGGTCCCCAGGGGGATGCCGGCTTGACCGGCCGTAAAATTATTGTCGACACATATGGCGGATACGCCAGACACGGCGGAGGCGCATTCAGCGGCAAAGATTCCACCAAAGTGGATCGTTCCGCAGCCTACGCAGCGCGTTATGTGGCTAAAAACATTGTTGCAGCAGGCTTGGCGAAAACATGTGAAGTACAGCTTGCCTATGCAATTGGTGTAGCAGAACCGGTATCGATTGCAATCCATACATTCAGCACTGGAGTAGTAAGTGAGGAAGAGTTGGTGGAGGCAGTAAGAAAACTGTTTGATCTGCGCCCGGCAGGAATTATCCGCATGCTGGATCTGCAGAAGCCGATTTTTAGAAATACAGCTGCTTATGGGCACTTTGGCAGAACAGATATCAGCTTCCCGTGGGAGAAAACGGATAAAGTGGAAGAGTTGAAAGCATTAGCTGAAAAATAAATAAATGCCTGGAACCGATTTTAAGAACGGAACCAGGCATTTATTATTTTTTGTGCTTATCAAGCATTTCTTTTACATATTCCTCAGACTTTCCTATAGGAATACTGAGGCTTTCCCAGCTATCATTTTTGCACGCTTTTCCAATATAAACAATTTGCCCGACATGATAGGAATAATGGGCAAGCTGCCTTTCAATGGCGTCGAGCACAGTGTGCTTTTCCCCGCGGATCGTAATGATTTTTAAAAGATCTTCTTCATTCAATTTACTGATGGCATCAAACAGTAGAACCCAGCCTTTATCCCAAGCGGCCACGATTTCCGTTTTTGATAATAATGTGTCCATAAATTCCTCATCCCGCTTGCGATCCGGCTTTTCCCCATCACTTGTTAAAAAGTTCGTCCATCTTGAGCGCATATTGCCGCTTATATGCTTTACAATAATGGCAATACTATTGGAAGCATCATTGACGGACCAATGCAGTTCTTCAGCCGTTAATTGTTCGATAGTCTTATCGCCAAGCTGTTTCACACTTTGGAGTCTGGCTTTGATAACACTTAAATATTCTTTGCCAATCGTCATAATAAACCCCTTTCAAGCATTAGTTATAAACTCGTATGATCCCGGTAATAATTACATTTTTCCACGTAAGATTTGATGACGCGATTCATTTCTGCATAATCCTTATCCGTCAGCTCACGGATCACTTTGGCCGGTCTACCCATAGCCATTGTGTGGGGAGGGATTTTTTTGCCCGGAGGTATGAGGCTTCCTGCGCCAACAAATGCACTTTCGCCAACTTCTGCACCGTCTAGAATAATTGATCCCATACCAATCAAGGAATTTTTTCGAATGATGGAAGAATGCAGGGTGACCTGATGGCCAATAGCAACGTCGTCCTCAAGGATCAGCGGGTTGTCTGGACTTTGATGGAGCATGGAAAGATCTTGCACACTGACTCTTTTTCCAATGATTGTCGGGGCAATGTCGCCGCGAATAACCGTGTTGAACCAGATGTTGGAAAGTTCATCTATTTTAACATCTCCAATAATCGTAGCATTGTGTGCTACAAATACAGATTCGTGAATGTCAGGCTGATAGCCTTTATATGGATGTATCATTTGAAACCTCCTGATAAATATGATGATATAATGTAGTATAGCAAATATTAGAAAAGAACGGTTGCAGAATGGAGGAAGCAAATTGACTGCCCCTATACCAACGAATGCAGTGATATTAATGGCCAAAGTCTATCGCAAAATTTTACCTGAAGTAAATAAAGAACTTTTCTATTGGAAAAAACGCGCTGCGGATATCCCGAATAAAGAGCTGCGCACCCAGGCACTTGCTAGCATAGCGTCCAAACGGTTTCATTGTCAAGGTGGTTCTGTGTATGCGCTTCTTGCAGGGGAACGATGGAGGGAAGCTATACGTTTTATTGTTGCTTATCAGACAATCAGTGATTATTTGGATAATTTATGTGATCGAAGTACTTCACTGGATCCGGAAGATTTCCGAATGCTGCACCATGCTATGCGGGATGCATTAACCCCGGGAAGGGAACGGGAAAATTACTATGCATTGCGACAGGATCAGGATGACGGGAATTATTTAAGCGATTTGGCTTCAGCTTGTCAAAATACACTGGAAGTGATAGAAGATTATTCGGAAATACAGGGCCATGTATACCGGCTTGAGGGTTTATATGAGAATCTGCAGGTACATAAACATGTAAAGGCGGAGGAGCGCATTCCAAGATTGACAAGCTGGTTTGAAAAAGAAAAGAATCCTGCGTCGGATTTAAGCTGGTATGAATTTTCTGCTGCTTCAGGGTCGACCTTAGGTATTTTTTGTCTGGTCAGTTATGCGATGGGTAAAAAAATATTAAAGGGGCAGTCGGCTGCAATTTATGAAGCCTACTTTCCTTATGTACAGGGGTTACATATTTTACTGGATTATTATGTCGATCAGGATGAGGATAAAAAAGAAGGAGATCTGAATTTTTGTAATTACTATCCAACTCAAGAGCAGATGAAAGCGCGATTTGTTCACTTTATTGAGCAGGCGAATAAACAGGTGCAGCGATTGCCTGACCACCATTTTCATGAAATGGTGCATCAGGGGCTGGTTGGTTTGTATTTGGGAGACAGGAAGGTAAAAAGCTTAGATGCTTCCGGGGATATGAAAAAGATATTACTGCGTCAGAGCGGGTTTCAATCGAAGTTTTTTCATTGGAATACGAGGGTGTATTATAAAGTAAGAAAATAACCCGGAGAAGCAATTCACTTCTGCCTTCCGGGTCTTCATTTCTTCTGTACGGCCAAAATAAACGGGGGATTATTCTTTTGGTTAATAAACCCATACTTCAGCACGTTATACTTTTTCTGATCTAAGTTAGCCATATATTTCAGAACAGCATTCTTCTCCTCTTCACCCCCTTCATGACCATGATACACAACAATGACAACAAGTCCGTCCTTTTTCAAAAGATACAAAACAGAATTAATCGCCGTAATGGTAGAATCACTTTGGGTAATGATGTTTTTATCGCTGCGCGGCAAATAGCCGAGATTAAAAATAGCACCACCGACTCTAGTTTCATCCTCCATATGCAAATAATCTCCAATATAGGCATGGCTGTCATGGATAAGGGAGACGTTTTTTAAACGGTTTTCGACAAGTGCATCCTTTGTCGACTGGATCGCCTGCTCCTGGATATCAAATGCAAGTACATGGCCTTTTTCGCCAACTAATCTGCTCAAGAAAACTGTATCATTCCCGTTTCCGCAAGTGGCATCTATGACGGTATCTCCTTTTTTTACGGATTCTTCCAGTAAATAATGTGCGTATTTCAGAATTCCTTTTAACATAGCAATCTCCTTTATGGTGATATATGTCTATTTTAGCAGAAAACAAAGCGAATTGCCTTGACAAAACGATGGCATTTCCATACAATTCAAGTTACATAATAAAACGACACAAATGAGGGATTAGTAGTAATTATTTTCAGGTAAAGAGAGACAGTGGCCGGTGAAAACTGTTCCTGAAAAATTATGAACTCGCCTTCTGAGTTGCAGGGGTGAATCCAAGTAGCTTCTGCCGTATGATTCGCGTTAAGAATTCAAGTGAACGCCGGTGATTTAAATTTGCCTTCTGCGTTAATTTGGGTGGTACCGCGGGAATAACAAGCTTCTCGTCCCTTTTGTAGGGATGAGTGGCTTTTTTATGTTAGGAAAGTATAGAACTTTCCTATTGCATAGGTTTTCTAATCGTTGTTTTGATCAAAGGAGGAAGCAGGATGAGTTTTCATCATCAGAAAATTGAAAAGAAATGGCAAACGTATTGGGAGGAAAAGAAAACCTTTAAAACCGATACGTATTCGGAGAAAGAGAAGTTTTACGCGCTGGATATGTTCCCGTATCCGTCTGGAGCGGGACTGCATGTCGGCCATCCGCTGAGCTATACGGCAACGGACATACTATCACGTATGAAGAGAATGCAAGGCTATGAAGTGCTGCACCCGATGGGCTGGGATTCATTTGGTCTGCCGGCAGAGCAGTATGCAATCGATACAGGGAATAGTCCGGAAGATTTTACGCTCAGTAATATCGCTACATTTAAGAGACAAATGAAGGAAATCGGTTTTTCCTATGACTGGGACAGGGAAATCAGCACGATGGATCCAAGCTATTATAAATGGACCCAGTGGATTTTTAAAAAGCTGTACGAAAAAGGGCTGGCATATGTGGATGAAGTGGCCGTTAACTGGTGTCCGGCACTGAATACTGTGCTTGCAAACGAAGAAGTAATTGACGGAAAAAGTGAACGAGGGGGACATCCTGTTTACCGAAAACCAATGAGACAGTGGATTTTGAGAATTACAGCTTATGCCGATCGTCTGCTTGAAGATCTGGAAGAGCTTGACTGGCCGGAAAACCTGAAGGATATGCAGCGGAATTGGATTGGCCGGTCTGAAGGAGCGGAAGTTAGATTCACCATTGACGGGCATGATAAGCATTTTGAAGTGTTCACGACACGGCCTGATACATTGTTTGGTGCAACTTATGCCGTGTTTGCACCGGAGCATCCTTATATAGAGAACATTGTGACGGATGTACAAAAAACAGCAGTGGATGAATATTTAAAAAAAGTACAGACCAAGTCTGACTTGGAGCGGACGGATCTGGCGAAAGACAAGACTGGTGTTTTCACAGGTGCTTATGCGATCAATCCGGTCAATAATGAAAAAATGCCAATCTGGGTTGCAGATTATGTCCTGATGTCTTATGGGACTGGTGCGATTATGGCAGTTCCAGGGCATGATGAACGTGACTATGAATTCGCAACGAAATTTGAACTGCCTATTGTAGAAGTTGTTTCAGGTGGGGATCTTTCCAAGGAAGCTTATACAGGCGATGGGGAGCATGTAAACTCTGAATTCCTGAATGGCTTGAGTAGTGAAGAAGCCATTTCAAAAATGATCGATTGGCTGGAAGAGAATAAAATGGGTGAAAAGCAGATTACTTATCGGCTTCGTGACTGGTTATTCTCCAGACAGCGCTACTGGGGAGAGCCGATTCCGATTATTCATTGGGAAGACGGAACAGTGACGACAGTTCCGGACGAGGAACTGCCGCTGGAGCTTCCGGAAATGGATGAAATTAAGCCATCGGGTACAGGGGAATCCCCACTTGCCAATAGTGACTGGGTATATGTGACCGACCCGAAAACCGGGATGAAAGGACGCCGAGAAACAAATACAATGCCACAGTGGGCAGGAAGCTGCTGGTATTTCCTTCGTTATATTGATCCGGAAAATCCGGATCAGCTTGCAGATCCGAAGGCACTGAAAAAATGGCTGCCGATTGATATTTATATCGGGGGTGCCGAGCATGCGGTGCTCCACTTGCTGTACGCTCGTTTCTGGCATAAATTTTTATATGATATCGGAGCTGTTCCGACAAAAGAACCCTTCATGAAGCTGTTCAATCAAGGGATGATCCTCGGGGAAGGCAATGAAAAAATGAGTAAATCGAAAGGGAATGTGGTAAACCCGGATGATATTATTTCATCCCATGGGGCAGATACACTGCGTCTCTATGAAATGTTCATGGGTCCGTTGGAAGCATCTGTGGCATGGTCAACGAACGGACTTGACGGAGCAAGAAGATTCCTTGACCGCGTATGGCGCTTGTTTGTTGCAGATGGTGGGTCAATTTCTGATAAGATAAGCGAAGAGGAAAACAGCGCGATGGATAAAGTGTATAACGAAACAGTGAAAAAAGTAACCGAAGACTTTCCAACCCTGCAATTTAATACTGGAGTTTCACAAATGATGGTATTTGTAAATGAAGGAAACAAGCAGGAAAAGTTGCCAAAGGAATATATGGAAGGCTTCGTGAAATTGCTATCTCCTGTCGCGCCACATTTGGCTGAAGAACTATGGGAAATACTTGGTCATGATGACACTATTACGTATGAACCTTGGCCGGCTTATGATGAAACCAAACTGGTCGAAGATGAAGTGGAGATTGCCGTACAAATCATGGGTAAAGTCCGCGCCAAAATCAATGTAGCAAAAGATGCAACAAAAGAAGAAACAGAAGCAGCAGCATTGGCCAATGAAAAAATAAAAGAACAAATTGAAGGAAAGACAATACGTAAAGTGATCGTTGTGCCTGGAAAGCTTGTGAATATTGTAGCGAATTGATGGAATGAAACACAGGGACGGTTCTTTTGTTGCAAGAATTGTGCAATATGCCCATTGGCTGATTTTGATTTAAGGAGAATATTAAAGAAGGTTACGAATGCAGTTATAGATTGAGAGAAAAAATTGGAGCGATAATCAACAAAACACTTGTTATTTCTTAAATGAAATTCCAGGTGTTTTTCTTTACTGAATTTTATTCAAATATTATGAGTTGTTTTACCATTACATATGATAAAATAAAAGAAGCCGTGGATCGCTTTGTATAATTTATAAAAGGATAAAAAAACAATCGAATATTCTTCGGATAAATTGGATGAAATTTGGAAGTGTACTTAGGAAATATATATCGCATAACAGCTAATGAAAGTAGGAAGAAAAATGCTGCTGGAATCATTTGAAAAACCTTTGAGATACAAAAATGAAACACAGTCATCAGGTAATGTGATAAAAAAATATATAAATTAATGGAAGCAGACAAGGTTTAATATAATCGAAACTTTAAACCAAGGAAAACCATTGCTGCTGTTTCTGCATGGGCCCCGGTTTTCCCGTCTACCCGGTAGTCAAAGCCCATGGATTGCAGCTCGAAAAGTATTTCCTGGGATCAAAGGGGTGCCGGAATGTCCTTCGATGCAAAGGAAACGAAAAAACCGCTGACATTAAAACAGTTATTAGAGGATACAATCCAAGTTGTTCATTATTTGAGAGAAACATATGCACAAGACAAAGTGTTTTTACTGGGCCATTCCTAGGGCTCCTATCTCGGCACCCTTGCAGCAAGCAAGCACCCTGAACTATTTCACGCCTACCTTGGGATAGGTCAGATTGGATCAGCACTGGAGTCAGAAAAAGAATCGTATGATTTTATTTTGGATACTGCGATAAAAAAGCGTGATAGTCGTGCGCAACAACAAATTGAAAAAGTAACGTTGGATAATAAATATTACGAAAATCGTTCCTATGGTGCAATTAGATCAAAATATACAAATGCTTACAGCGGAGGAACGAAACGCAATGGGTATTCGAATTTTGAGACGTTGAGACACATATTAGCTTGTCCCAATTATACATTCAAGGAACGGTTAAATATTTTACGCGGGACGAATTATGCTTGGCAGTCCTTAGGAGGAGTTATGGCGACTATTGACCTGGTGGAGCGTGTTTCATCACTCGATCTGCCGGTTTTCATTCTTCATGGTAAGCATGATTATACGACAACTTGGACACAAGCCAACCGTTTTTATGAATCGCTCGAAGCCCCAACCAAGAAAATGTTCACCTTCAGTAATTCTGCACACAGTCCGTTTATTGAAGAACAGGAACGTTTTTATGAGATTATTGAAAATGAAATATTGGGAACTGCGATGGACTCAGTGAGGTAAGAGGGGAGAATTTGAAGTTATTTATTGGGGAGGTAGTTCCATGAGTAAGTTTATAATTGCTGTTTTGTTACTCATGTCTTTCTTTATTGCTGCATGCAACCAAACTTCCGCTGAAACGGATGAAATGAAGCAAATTATTGAAGATGAATTAGGTGTGAGTCCTTATATACCAGAAGGTGATTCGGTATGCACGATGGTGTTGAATTATTCACCGGTATTAGCTGATGATGGTGAATCTGAAAAAGGAGGCTCGTTTAAAGTTGAAATTGAATATAAAGCTTCCACCGATGAGAAAGTGGATGAAGAAATGAAGGAAGTATGGGAGGAAAGGGATCCTTTAAGGGAAATTATTTATGGTGATTTGTATATGGATCCGAATACTTCTAAGGTAACAATATTTCCAGATGGAGCAGGAGAAATTACAGACGCTGAACACCTCGAAATAGAAGGGCATGAAGTTCAATATCAACATATTGATCGGGAGAGCGGAACGGTGATCATGGCGATGGATTTTGCAGATTACAGTTATATGATTGAGTATTATTTGATAGAGGGAAAAACGGAGGAAGATGCAAAAGCTTTTGCTAAGGATATAATTAGGAATGTAGAACAATAAGGGAAGAAGACTCTCCAATCTGGTGAAGCCCCTCATTATTATTTCTTGGGTATATTGTTTAAGTAAAAAAAGATAGGATGAACTCTGCGTTAAGTTAATTAGTGTAACAATTTAAAGGAGAACATAAAATTGAAACTATTAATATTAGGGGCTACTGGTTTTCTTGGCTCAACCTTATTTCACTTGGCGGGGAACCGAAACCTACAAGTGATTGGCACTTCTAGGTATTTAAATGAGAATAGAAAAATAATTGAAGTGGATGTTACAAATAAACATGCATTAAAAAGTACAATGGAAAGTTATGATCCGGATGTGGTGGTATGGACTTTGTTAAGCAGAGAAAATGAGGACGTGCTTATAGACCATGGACTTACCAATCTATTATCCATTATAAAAAGCGAAACAAAACTGATTTTCCTGTCTACAGATGCAGTTTTCACTGGTGGAAAAGGGGGATATAAAGAAGCGGATATACTAAATTCACTTCCTAACAAAGCCCCATTAGCCACATATGTTAATGCAAAGATAAGGGCAGAAAGACAAATAGCAGAGAGTCACAAAAATCATACCATAATAAGGACAGGCCCACTTTATGGCATGGATGCTAATGGAAATATCGAAGCACGAACACAAAAAATGACCAGACAGCTCGAACAGAAAGGTTCAGTTGAAGCTGCTGCAGATTTTTATAAAACATTTGTACATATTGTAGATTTATCAAAAGCTATATTGGAATTTGCTTTTCATGATTTTAAAGGGGTTATCCATCTGGGACCGGCGGAAAAAGAGAGTTATTTTACTTTTTATAAAAAACGTTTTGAGAGTTTAGGTTTTATCAGTGGTGGTATTGAGCCAATTGAAATTGCTGATGGAAAAGAAAACTGTCTATCTGTTGATACATCATTGGATACAGAAAAAGTGAGGAGTATGTTGAAAATTAGTTTTCGAAGTCTTAATGACTAGTGTTGCTTTAATAATATTTACAAAGTAATTGGATGCAGAGAGCTAACAAATGTGCAACTAAATAAATATCCAATGTTTTGAAAGGAGAAGGTCTGTGGAAATAAACCGACTATCAAAAAACTTTAAAGTCTTTGCTGAACATGAATGTAAAGGCTCAAGCGAGTTGTATGAATTTCTTTCTTTAAAAATTGCCGAGGATAATGAAATCCTAGAATTAGCTTCACACGCTAGAGCAGGACAGCCTATACCTAATATTATGTTTGGGGCTGTGCATTATTTGCTGCTAAAGGGAAAGGCACATTATTTAAGAGAATTTTATCCAAGTATAGCCAAGGAACCAAGAAATACAGTAGATTCGTATGTTTATTTTAAAGATTTTTGTGAGCAATATACTGATGAAATAATTTCAATCTTGGAAAATAAATTAGTTCAGACAAATGAAGTAAGACGTTGTGCTTACCTGTTTCCTATTTTTAATTATATTTATGATATTGTAAAAAAGCCTTTAGCCTTAATTGAACTGGGAACAAGTGCAGGTTTACAACTTTTATGGGATAAATACAGCTATTCTTATGAAACGGATGAAGTTTACGGAGAAAAGGGTTCAAAAGTACATATAACTTCAGAGATAAAAGGGGAAAACATGCCAATTTTACAGGGAACTGCTCCTCCAGTAGCTTCCCGTATTGGTGTGGACCTGCACACAGTAGATTTAACGAATAATGAAGATTCTCTTTGGCTGAACGCACTAATCTGGCCTGAACATAATGAAAGAAGAGAATTATTTACAAAGGCAGCAGCATGTGTAAAAGATAACCCTATCATATTAATAGAAGGGGATGGGGTGGAAATGCTTCAGGGGCTGACAAAGAATGTATCAAAAGATTATGCTGTTTGTGTTTTTCATACGCATGTAGCTAACCAAATGTCCTCCAACCAGAAAAAGACCCTGCTTGAGCAAGTGAGCACTATAGGTGCAGACAGAGAAGTTTTTCATTTATATAATAATATGTGTGATAGAGATTTGCACCTCGATTATTATATTGATGGGAAAGCATATGCGAAGAAAGTTGGAGAGACGGACGGCCACGGAAGATGGTTTTCCTGGGAGTTATAATTGTTTTTTTAAAGAACTGAATCAGTTCCCCTTCAACTACAAGACCTCTTAAATAAGGGAAAGTTGCTTGAAGAAAAACAAGGGAGGTTTCATGGCGCTTATAGTAATAGGCTAGATCATGCTTATCACTCTTTTCTCGATTGAAAACAAGCTCAGACAAGGTACTAAACAAAATGAGGGAATCATTGAGTTATTAAAAGAAGTGAATGAAAAGAGTAAAAACTGAGATGAGATATCATATATAATAGGGGTGGCAATCAATGAAAGATGACGAGAAAACAGTAGAATGCCCAAAATGCGGGAGCAGAGAATTGGGGAAGGGGAAACAAAGTGGATATTCAGCAATGCATCCTACAAATAAAATGAGTTTTGGCTCCACTGTAGAATACTTAATCTGCACGGAATGCGGCTATATTATCGAGGGTTATGTAAAAAAACCAAAGAGATTTAAAGGAACTATTTATTGATGGCTGCTGTAAAGTTTATTGGTTGTGACAAAGAAGAGATTTTTGATTAATTACGTGCAGCATAAGAATGTTTACTAATGCGTTCTGGTATGCTGCATGAAAAAAGGTAAATGGCAATAGACACTAAGCCTTTTCAGATTTCGTAATGCCTCACAAATAACGTCCAATTAAATCTTTAGACGTCAATTACTGTTGGCTTTACTTAAAATAAACTAATTTATACTATATATAATTTTTACGCTAATCAGCCTATTTATCCCATATTCACAAACGGCCTATGAAAATCAAGCTCTCCTTTAACCCGTGTGATATTCACATTCTCCTCCTGAAGCCATTTTTTAAAGTCAAAAATCACCGGCATTCTATCATGACCGACTACAAACCATGCTTTTAATTCTTTTGGAAAATACATAGATGTATGAATAGTTCCTGCAGATGCACCATATTTTTTGGAAAAAACACCATGATTCAGGCTATTCATTACTTTATAAGCATCATAAGGATTTGCGGCATGATGTTGCTCATCCAGTATAGTTTGCTCCCTTTCCCGTGTCTCTTCCTGTCTGTAACGATTTTCCTCATCCAGCAAATGAAAATGATTGGTACAAACATTAGATTTCCGCGCCGTGACCTGTCTAGGCGAAGCTTCTACAACATAGGATTCTCCCGCTGGATCAAGAAGAACATAGCTGAATGAATGCCTATGAGGAATTTCTTTTAATAAAGAAATGGCCTCATCCACATTGGTACAGACCTCTAAAATCAAACGGCCGATCATATTACATAAAAACCCGTCTCCGGATTTTTTACTGTGCGTAAAATTATAGCCCATTACCAGACCTTTTTCGTTCATACCATCAATTCGTCCCGTAATTTGCATGGAGGGACCGATCACCGCGTACCCCTTATCAGTTGGCTGATACATCATATAGCGCCCTTCATAACCTCTAGGGTGACTGTCATAATTGCGCACCATAAAATTTGGGTCACTAAAAATGGAACAGCCGCTCCGGGTGAATTCCAGATAATGACCGCCAAATAAGCGGAAGGCTTTTTCCATATCCATGTGAAGCGCATCGGAAAGACCATGAATTTCTTCCAATATGGCTGGTGCTATTTTTGCCATGATATCTTTATACACTGCCGAATCAGTCAAAAAGTGCCTGTCTTTCTTTGGTCCCCATTGTTTTTCCCGGTTCGGCAAAATGGATGAATCCTTGAGAAGTTCACCCTGGAACAAGCCGAAGTCGTAGTGGGTCCCTCTGTATTGAATGACATCGCTATAATACTGTTTCATTGTATTCATTCCTTTTTGGATTTCACTATTAACAGTGTACGACATGAAATATATAATGAAAACATATTATGTTTCGGAATACATAATTTATGATCAAAAAAAATTCACGATTGTTCAAGTGAGGTGATCCCTTATGGAAAATTTTCTTTATGGAATATATGCTTTCTTAATTGCGATCATTTCCGTAATTACAGGAGAAATTGTCACCTTTGTCATGCTAGGCTTGATTTTAATCAGGTTACAAAACATTCATTCGACATTGAATGAGTTATTGAAGGCAAATAGAGGAAAAACGAATTAGCGGGGGGCTAAGTAAATATTTGATATTAAATGAAAGGGCTTATTTTTGGTTAAACGAACCCCTTACTGTCGCCAAAACTGTGGGAGCGATCATTCTCATTGGTGGTGTAGTTCTTACAACACAATTCATCAGTGTGTATGGGGAGCATAATAAACACAAATAAAAGAGCGGGCGTAAGGATTTATAAAAAGATAATAATATATAATGAACCTTTTTGTCGGTTCCGTTGTATAAACTGGTAAAGGATAAAAGGAGTGACGTTTCTATGGCATTGGGTTGGTTGATTAGCACTGTTGTAGCTACTGTACTTGGAATGACGTTTGCCTTACTTATTATGACAATGAACAAAAAAGTTGTCAAAGACAAAAAGGGAAATATTGATTTTAGTAAATCAGACATTTACTTCCACTGGACAAGATGGGATTATATAATAATACTGGCTGCAGTTTATACCTTTTTGTGTATACTAGGTTTATTGCTGTTCCTGCTTCGGGGAGATAATATTGATAGTCCCTGGATACAATTTTTCATTCATCAAACTTTTGTATTTTCTCTCATCACATTTATTTGGTTTATTACCAGAATTGCATATGTTTTTAAAGGTATAAAAAAGCGGTGGTCTGATGAGTTCGAATAAGGATATTGCGTCAAATGGTTTGAAGGAGCTAGAGGAGCATTCAATAGAAGCGTTATTTATCACTTATAAAACGCCAATTTACGAGTTTGTTTATCGGTATTGCCAGGACCAACAGCTAAGCATTGATATTGTGCAGGATACATTTGTTAGATTTTATAAATATCAAAAACATTATGATAAGGAAAAATCCAGCATAAAAACCTACTTATTTCGCATGGCGTACCAGCTAATGATAAATCGCCTAAAAAAACGCAGTCGAATGAAAAAATTACTTCCTTTTTTATATCAGCAACAGCAGCAACAGAGATTGTCACATGAAGATATACTTTCTGTCCAAGCAGCCATACAGCAGCTAACTGAAGAACAAAGGGCAGTTGTATTATTAACCTATTACCATGATCTTGCACAAAGAGATATTTCTAAAATCCTTGCGATCCCGGTAGGTACCGTGAAATCGCGTCTTCATGTAGCATTAAAGAAACTAAAGGATTTATTGGAGGTTAACGCATGAATAAACAGGAGATTCCAAATGAGCTAAAGAAACGGTTAGAGGAATTTCAGGTAAAAGTACCGAACATTCAGACGAAAAAAAGCAGGCTGGATCGACTTACAAACTGGATTTATGCACCGGCAAGGAACCCGTTGGAAGTATTTAATATTAAGGTGAATTCATTCACACGGGTTGTGTTTTACCCGCTGATTTTAATACTTGTTTTATTTTTTACACCAATTTTCTTTATTTAATGTTTCCAGCATCGACTCCACCGCATTAAAGCATCAAGAACCTCATCTGTCTCTAAGTAGTTAGTTTTGGAGTACACCCTTTATTTAACTATTTTTTCATGTGACATTGTAGATTTAATTGTAAAGACATTTACAATTAAATCTACATAACTTATTGAATGGAATTTAGTATATCTTATGTTTTATGTGTAACAAATTAAAGAATACTTTGGAACTAACGACGAGTAAGAGTAGAGGAATAAATGAAAAATATGTCTTAAATAAGGTGTTAAGTGGGGGAGGGGAAAATTATTGTAGAGATGAAGGTTTGCTTACATTTTCGTATGTAAATAACCCATATATAGATAAACATTTGATATAATAATAAAAAATGAGCATCAAATTATTTTGTAATTCAATGTTCATTTTATAATGCTTTTTTATTGTTTATACTACAAAACTGAACTATTTAACCTGTCCGGAAGTGTTTTATTTAATACTTATTCATTAATTAGTCATTGGATACTCCAGATTTTCTATGGTTTCCTTAAATTCGTCTTTGCTTACTTGGTCCTCATTGAAATTGCTCTTACTTTTTGTTTTCTTATACTTTCAATTTAGAGAGGATGCTCAATCAATACCTTAATACAGTTCAGAATTTGGAAGCTTTTTATTTTTCGCCCTCCAGTGCAGTTTTTCCAATGTAGGCCTGCAGCATCCAGATGGTGGTGTCTACGGAGCTTTTATATCCTGTCAATAAATCTTCAGTTACTGCATCTTTTTCCTTATCAGCAAGTTCAATTGCCTGTACAGCTATATCACGAATAGTTCGATAGTCATCTACAAGATTTTCTACCATTTGATCTGCCGGTATTTTCTCTTCATAAGGCTTTTCGGAAATGGATGCATGCTCCAGGTATTCCGCTAATGTGGAGTATGGTTTCTCTCCTTTTGCTATCAGTCGTTCGGCAAACTCATCAAAATTTTGGTTTACCTCATTGTACAGTTCCTCAAATTTCTCATGTAGGGTATAAAAGTGCGGCCCTTGCACATGCCAGTGATACTGATGAAGTTTTACATATAATACACCTAAATTTGCGACAATGTGATTGACAGTACTCGCAGCTGTTACGTGTTGCTGCTGAAAACGTTCTTTTTCTAATGCCATTTTTCATACCTCCGTTTTTTAATGTTTTTTCCTGTTAATGATGAAGACGCGCTGATGAAAAACTGGTGGAAATTCATTTTTTATAACGCACCTCCTTTTTTTATATACCTTTTTTATAGATTATATTAACGTGGGATTCATAGACGCAGGTCAAAATTTCACTCTTTTTTCATTATAGTAGGGAAAAATTTTAAAGAAAAAAGTAGAAATTCCCTAAGTATGGGATTTCTACTTTTTTATGTTGGGATCCACTCTGTCTGTAAAATAATCCACGCTCCATTTTCAAAATACCAGAGCGTCTCTACCGTGCCAAGTTGATCAGCGTGGTATGCCCCACTGATCTGCTGATAGCTTTTTAGTCCATAGCCCTTACTTTTACTAATAAGAAATGGTTCATAAAAAGCAATAGGGTCGATCACTAATGATTTCTGTTCTAAAAGATTGCCGTCTTCATCGTATATGCCAAGTCTGATATATTCTTCTGTCCGATCAGAAACATCAATCTCAGTCGGTTTATGACTCGGAGACAACCTGAATATAACAGTGAAATTATCGTCAAAAGCGCCTTCAAGGTATTCCTGTACAGGAAGCGGGATCTCATTTAATTCACTGTTCCTTAAAGTAGACAATTGATAATGATATAAACCTCCGCTGCCGCCTGTAGCACTTTGGTAAAATATATCTTTGATCCCGTCACCATTTAAATCCACCAGCTGAAGAGAAGGTTCATATCCCCCTTCATAGGTAATGGTCCAGCTTTCGCCGAGTTCATTTGTGACGTCTGCCCACACATCCTGGTAATAGCTGCTGTCTGAGGAAAAAGGCACACCCTTTAGTATAATTTCTTCATCCTGTCCGTCTCCTGTAACGTCGGTCTCAAATGAATCAATTTCCACAGTATCCGGGATTTTCTGGGCTATCAAGGATTGGAAAGGAAGTAATAAAACGGTACATACTATGATTGTTATTAAAAATCTCACCATGTTCTCTCCCCATATATATAGTAGTTCTAGTTTGTGTCAGATAGTTGCATGTTATGCAGTGAGAACGTATGATAAACTTGAAAAAACTTTAAAGGATGAGAGTATGAGCGAAGTAAATGAAATCACCCCAAAACAAGTAGAAGAGCAAATGGAAAATGACGAGAATATGGTAATTATTGATGTGAGAGAAGACGAAGAAGTGGCACAAGGCATGATTGAAGACGCTAGACATATTGCATTGCAGCATATTCCGTATTCGATTCATGAATTGGACAAAGATAAACATTATGTGCTTGTTTGCCGATCCGGCGGAAGAAGCAATACAGCCGCAGATTATATGAACGAACATGGTTTTAGGGTTTCCAACATGGTTGGTGGCATGCTGGAATGGAAAGGTGAAGTTGTTTACTAAATGTTCCTCTGATGTTTACTTACAGGAAAAAACAATTCAAAAATCTGTAGAGAATACCGCAAAAAGTACGGAACAGATTACAAAGTGATCATGGAAAACTAAAAGAATAACATGAAATAGGTAGTTCTTTTCCTACTTCTACCATATTAAAAGAGTTTTGATGGTATGTTATGATCACACTTATAAAGAAATACTAGACGGACGGAGAATGTCTATTCGTAAGTACTCCAGGAGAAACGCTTGCTATTGAAGAGCTGGATAGGATCAGGAATTATTCTAATTGGCAGTGTAATTTTTTTGCGGTTGTTACTGCGTTTTGGCATGCTTTAACCGCAGTTCCGTAATACCGCCTTTGATTTCTTGCATCGTTTTCCTCCTGGGCTCACATTTACAGACTTCTTTGAGTTGTTTCAGTAACAAATTACTTTAGAAGGAAAAATCGGCAAATAGTATTGACTTTTTTCGCAAACGGTTGTAATATAATTCTTGCTGTTTAAATGTGGTGAATTTAAAATAAATAAGTTACAACAGTATCTTATTATTTTTCTATAAAAAAGATCAATTATGGTTGACTTTTTTGTAGAAAAATGATATACTATTCATCTCACAACAAAAGATTGTCGAAAACAGTAAGTTGTGGAAAGTGTCGTCGAACAATTTTTCAGAGAATACTTTTTAAACCATTGACTGGGATTTCTGATCTGTGATACGATATGAAAGTTGCCGATTTGAGCAGACGAAATGTCGAGAGAAAAAAGCTGTTGACATGGATTGCTTAAGGTGATATAATTGAATCTTGTCGCGGAAAAAGCGACGTGATAAATTTGCTCTTTGAAAACTGAACAAAACAACCAGTATGTAATATGAAGATGTCAGAGGTAAGAAGTCTGAGTCAGACTAGGTTCTGAACGAGGAAGACTTATCCTCCTGAGGTCAATTTTTGAAGCTAAGAAATAAATAATGGATTGGTGTCCATTATAACCAAACTTTTATGGAGAGTTTGATCTTGGCTCAGGACGAACGCTGGCGGCGTGCCTAATACATGCAAGTCGAGCGCGTGAAGCTGACTGATCCCCTTCGGGGGTGAGGTCAGTGGATCGAGCGGCGGA
>NZ_JBGOHB010000029.1:0-61209 GCF_041521345.1 Virgibacillus oceani
CCAGCGTTCGTCCTGAGCCAAGATCAAACTCTCCATAAAAGTTTGGTTATAATGGACACCAATCCATTATTTATTTCTTAGCTTCAAAAATTGACCTCAGGAGGATAAGTCTTCCTCGTTCAGAACCTAGTCTGACTCAGACTTCTTACCTCTGACATCTTCATATTACATACTGGTTGTTTTGTTCAGTTTTCAAAGAGCAAATTTATCACGTCGCTTTTTTCCGCGACAAGATTCAATTATATCACCTTAAGCAATCCATGTCAACAGCTTTTATCTTTCGACATTTCGTCTGCTCAAATTGGCGACTTTATTATAATACCACAGTCACTAACTGAAAGTCAATAAAAATAATTCAGTTTATGTCGGTAGTTCGTGACGCATCTTTTTGCGACGTTTTTTACTTTATCATGGTTCTATAGCAAAGTCAACGGTAAATATACCGAATCTGAACATACTGCTGTCCTGCATTATCAGCTATTTATATATACCCCGCAGCTTTATCAGAACATTATTTTCCTGTTTATGACTAAAGGAAACAATAAATCTTATAAGCTCATTCCTTCTCGCTTTTTTCGTTTCAGCATAATAACTTATCTAACTCCAGCCCTAAAGGCAGCTGTTTTGGGCAGTGGTAGTTTACCCCCCCCCGCCCAAAAACAGTGCCAACATCAGCCTACTATATAGTAATTATGCAAAACCCCAGCTTAATGTTACTGCTCACCAAGGGAATATTTTTGTTCATAGAGACCAGTAACTTTCGATTTCTCTTTTACAGATCGAATTATTTTTTTATCCAGTAAGTACGAGAAAATAGCTGCTAGATCCAGCGAATAGGATTCCACCATAGGCACTGATTTTAATTCTGCGTAGGACCATCCACTATCCCTTGTTCGTAAAATATTTAATAAATGCTTTACTGAAGACGCCGATCTGGAGCTAATTATAAAATCCATCGCAATCAGCATAAGTTTAACTCGTTTTTCCATCTCTTCTTTACTATCAATAAACTCTTCATATAATTTATATACTTCCAGATCAATTTGTCTTACCTGCCTCCATACCGTTACCTCCGGGTAGTACCCTTGTTCAATAACAGCAAGCCTGGCCAGGTAGTGGAGTGAGTAAAGAATTTTACTGTACGTATCCTTATATTCACTCAGTTCAAATAAATACTTTGCTTCATGATAACTTTTGACCAGTTTGCCAAATTCAATGGTTTTGCGTAATTCCCTTTTATTTACAGGAAAATCACGTAGCTGGTTTTTCAGTTGGAAGACATACCCATCTTTATCCAATACTGCTTTTCCGTAAATAATCCACTCCACCGCCCGGCGATAACCACTTGTATCAATCCAGTTCATCAGCAATCCTTCATTTACAACGTGCAATGCAATTGATTTTCCTTCCATGTTATAATGCTTTGTATACCAGCTTTTATTTATATTTTTTACGATGATTAAAAGTATGACGTCAAAACTGTCTGTAACAGGACTATTCGGTTCTGTTTTTTCCATAATTAATATACCCAATGTATTTAAATCACTCGCATATTCCTCATATAAAGGCTGCAGATGATGATCCATTATAGAACTCCTCCAAATTATCGGTCAATTTCCTACTAAATATCTTGTCTTTAATATATTTCGTTACAATTAGATGAAATCCTGTTTATGTAACAAAATTTTAATAAAAATATGCTATACTACATAATGAAATAGGTAAGGAGGGCCAATATGGCACAACTAGTTTATTCCAGTAAAATTAATAAAATAAGAACCTTTGCCCTGCTGCTGATTTTTGGCGGAATTCTGCTAATGTACGGTGGGCTGCTAAGCCGCGGCACTGACTGGTTAATGTTTACGCTCTTTGCACTTGGAGTTTTAATGGTGCTACTCAGCTGTGTTGTATATTTATTTATTGGTACGCTTTCTCTTAAAGCCGTGCCCATCGTTTGTCCAAGCTGTGAAAAACCGACCAAAATGCTCGGACGTGTCGATGCCTGTATGCACTGCAAGCAGACATTAACACTTGATAAAGACCTGGAAGGCAAAGAGTTCGATGAAAAATATAATAAACGGCGTTACAGCAAAGAAAAAAAGAACAGTGAGAAGCAATAGAAAATCAAGATTCCTCACGACTATGGTTCACTTATTCATCCGATCAAAAAATCCGTATCATTCAGTACGGATTTTTTGATTTATTATTTGTAATGATAAAGTATTACTACCTGCCAAAAAAGAGGGATGAAAATGATATTAGTAATCGACAATTATGATTCCTTCACCTATAACCTCGTCCAATATATTCGGCAATTAGACAAAGAGGTGTTCATCAAGCGAAATACGGAAGTAACCATGGAAAAAATCGAACAAATGAAGCCGTCCCATATTCTGCTTTCACCGGGGCCTGGTCACCCTAATGGAGCAGGATTTAGCTTGAAAGTTGTAGAACATTTCCACAAAAGCATTCCAATACTTGGTGTTTGCCTTGGCCATCAAATCATTGCCCAATACTTCGGTGCGGATATTATAAAAGCAAAACAGCCAATGCACGGGATTGTTTCTGCCATTCAGCACGATGGAAAAGGCATTTTCCAATCCATTAAAAGTCCGTTGTCCGTTACTAGGTATCATTCGCTGATTGCAGATACGAAAACTTTTCCCGATTGTTTAGAAATCAGTGCTGTGTCTGTTGATGGTGAAATAATGGGCTTTCGGCATAAAGCGTACCCTGTAGAAGGGATTCAGGCTCACCCGGAAGCCATTTTAACGGAGCATGGTCTTGATTTATTAATGAATTTTTTTATGCAGAAAGGGATGAATAAAAATGCATCCGATGCTACATTTTGATTTCGTTGATGAAAAGGGAGAGAAACGACCTTTCTTATTTAAAAACCCGGCAGCTATTATAATTGCAGAAACAACAGAGGAAGTACTGCCAGCCTTAAAAAAGGTTCAGGATGCCGTTGATCAAGGGTATTATGCTGCTGGCTATCTTTCCTATGAAGCTGCTCCTGCGTTCGATCCGGCCTTTAACGTACATAAGGCTAAATTCATGCCGCTATTATGGTTTGGTATTTTTAAACAGCCTTCCCCTGAAATGATTGAAGGTGGGAAAAGCTTCCACACAACAGACTGGATTGCACAAACAAGAATTGATGAATATTACCAGCATATAAACCGTATTAAACAAGCAATTGAAACGGGAGATACATACCAGGTTAATTATACGATTCGCATGCTGTCCAATTTTAGCGGTGACCCAAAATCGTATTATAGCCAACTGGCAAAGAAACAGGCAGCAAATTACAGTGCCTATCTTGATATCGGCGATTTTTCCATATTATCTGCGTCTCCCGAACTGTTCTTTCATTTAAAGGATCAAAAGTTGATGACAAAGCCGATGAAAGGCACGGCAGGAAGGGGCGCAACACTGGAAGCTGACAGGGACAACGCAGCATGGCTTTATCATTCGGAAAAAAACCGGGCAGAAAATGTAATGATTGTAGATATGCTTCGAAATGACTTAGGGATGATCGCTAAGCCCGGAACAGTAGAAGTACCAAAGCTGTTTTCCATTGAAGCATATCCAACCGTATATCAAATGACATCCACTGTAACTGCAGAAATTCCTGATAAAATAGATTTAGCCGCTATCTTCAAGGCTTTGTTTCCGTGCGCTTCCATTACCGGCGCCCCGAAAATAAGTACAATGAACATCATTCACCAGCTGGAAAATAGTCCGCGCGAAGTATACTGCGGGGCGATAGGATTTATTACTCCTGAACAGGAAGCAATTTTCAACGTCCCAATTCGCACTGTCGTGATTAATCATAAAACGAATATTGCTCAGTACGGTGTAGGTGGTGGTATTACCTGGAATTCCGATAACGAAGAGGAATATGAGGAAATTTTAACAAAAGCCAAAGTACTGCAGGGAAGGTGTTCTGATTTCCATTTATTGGAAACCATTGGCTGTTACGATGGAAAATACCTTCTTTTAAAGGAGCATATGGAAAGATTAAAACAATCGGCCAGGTACTTTCAATTTCCAGTTAATATAGAAGAAATAGAAAAAAAGCTGTTTAATTTCAGAAAGAACCATAAAGTTGGCAGCTGGAGAGTTCGTTTGCTGCTGGCAAAGGACGGAAAAATAACGATTGAAGGACAGGGAATCACATCACATCAGACTGTCGCAAAAACAGCGCTTGCAAGAACTCCAGTCAATAGAAATGATATTTTTCTTTATCATAAAACAACCAATCGGGACATGTATAAGGAAAAATTACAGGAGCATGAAGATAAATTTGATGTTTTGCTATGGAATGAGGATGAGGAATTAACCGAATTTACGATGGGCAATGTGGTAGTTGAGGTGGATGGAGCACTTTTCACTCCTCCGCTTTCCTGTGGTTTATTGGATGGAACCTATAGACGCGCCTTATTGGAAAAAGGAATGATCAGAGAAGAAATCATTAAAGTCAGCCAGCTGCCCGCATGCTCGAAGGTCTGGTTTATTAACAGTGTTCGTGAATGGATACCTGTAGAAGTAGAATAAAAATCAAAAATCCAAATGTCTTAAGCATTTGGATTTTTGATGGCAAATAAAGTGAAACTTCATTCAGTGGGGATTTTCTTTTTATCCCCACTGAATGTTAGTTGAACGAATCGGGCCGTTACTGGCTGTTGGATCTCCCACTTAAAATTTTCATGTTTCCTTCATTACTTGAAGTGGGAGTCTTACGACGCACAGGACGTGCTAGTGCCGACAACGCCACAATTCTTTATGATGGGACGAGGAACTACTGTCCCGTAGTCCCAGGACGTGGCGTTTTTGTCGGCCAGCCAGTTACACTGCGATAAATTAATTATTGCGTTGGTGTTGCTGCCAGCTGGCATTCCTCGCATTTCCCGTAAACTTCCATACGGTGATAACTGACATCAAACCCTGTTACCTGTTCAGCCAAGGACTCCACCTCATCAAGCGGGGGATAATGAAAATCCACAACCTTGCCGCATAAATCACAAATAATATGATAATGTTGTTCTGTATTGCAATCAAACCGGCTGGAGGAATCTCCATAGGTCAATTCTCTTACAAGTCCGATTTCACGAAGTACACGCAAATTATTATATACTGTCGCCACACTCATATTCGGGAATTTCCCCTCAAGTGCTTTATATATTTCATCGGCTGTTGGATGTACCATAGAATTCAAAAGATATTCAAGTACCGCATGGCGCTGTGGTGTAATCCGGACGCCTGATTCTTTTAAGGTGTCCATGGCTTCCTGTAAACTTTTTTCAGACATCGTCATCCACCTCTCTTCCCAGATTTTATACTATATCATTAAAGTTATTATTTTATAATATTTATAATTAGTGTACGTCCTATATGTGATGTATGTCAAATAAAGTATTTTATCCAGAAAGGAAGAACGGGAACGGTTTGCCGGGCTTGAGTAAATGAGCAGATAGATTGGAAGTCATTTACATAACCTCAGATATCCGCTATCAATGGTCGTTCTTCCTGACCCAACTGCTTATTGACAAATCTTGCGGCAACAAATAAAAAGTCGGACAACCGGTTTAAATAAGAAACAACCAGCGGATTCACCTCCTCCACACCTAACGCGGTACGCTCTGCCCGTCTTGCCACAGTTCTTGAAGCATGCAGTGCACTTGCAGCACTGTGCCCGGATGGCAGAATAAATTGTTTTAACGGTTCCAGTTCTTGATCCCATTCATCAATCTGGCTTTCCAATTCCTCAATATGCTCTTTTTTTAGTTTCCAGGCAACCTCTTTATCCGTTGGTGTAGCAAGCTCTGCACCTACATGAAAAAGTATCGTCTGTACACGGTGCATTTTTTCGAGAAAATTATCCTTTCCTTCAAAAATTTCGTTGTTTAAAAAGCTGAGCCCCCAGCCTATCATGGAGTTCACTTCATCACATGTCCCGTAAGCCTCCACGCGAACATCATTTTTTGCAACCCTTCTGCCATAAACGAGTGATGTTTGTCCTTTATCTCCTGCTCTTGTATAAATTCTTGCCATAATTAGTACCCCCTCGATGTATTAATTTTATTGATAAAATCATCTTTTCCTGAATGGTATACTTGCAGGTTTTTCTCAAAAATAGCTAGCGCCCGTCTGACATAATGTTTGGACATCCCTGATAAATGAGGTGTAATCGTGATATTTACTTCCTTCCAAAATGGATGATCTTCAGAGAGTGGTTCTTCTTCAAACACATCCAATATGGCATGTGCTATTTCACCCTCTTGTATCGCCTTTAACAGATCACCGCTTTTCACCAAGTCCCCTCTTCCCATGTTTAGAAAGATTGCATGGTTCGGCATCTGCTCGAAATATCCATATTTAAATAACCCTTCCGTTTCTTTCGTGCTCGGCAACACAGAAACAACAAGATCAGCATGCGGCACGAGACTTTCCAAATCTTTTGTCTGGTGATTTTCATCAAAATGAGTGACAGGTTTTCCGCTTTTAGAGACGCCTACTGTTGTAACGCCAAAAGCCTGGGCAAGCCGTGCTGTCTCCTGGCCGATCGCACCTGTCCCAAGCACAAGCATTGTTTTCCCTTTCAGTTCCTGCATGCGTATGCTTCGATCCCAAATTTGTTCCTGCTGATTATTTAATAATGTTTTTGTCTCGCGAAGCACTTGAAGCAGCATAGAAATCGCATATTCAGCCATCGGTGTTTTATGAATCCCGCGTGCATTAGTCACATATATTCCTCTTTCAGCAATCTCTTTAAACGGCATTGTTTCCATTCCTGCCGATAAAACCATAATCCATTTCAGCTTTGCTGCATTCGTTATAAGTTCAGCGTGAAGGTCCTCTCCATATGTAACAAGCACTTCCGTTTGATGTATATAGGCTTTGGCTGCATCCATATTATTGCAAAAAACAAATTGCTTATCCGGATATTTTTCTTGTAAAGCATTTTTATGTTTTTGTGAAATCCTTGCAGAAAAAAGTATCACGATGATCCCCTCCCTGTTTACTCTCTTTTTTCTATCATAAAGGTTTTTCTCCTGAATGAACAATAGGAAGGTATATTAAAATTGATATTATGCACTTTAATTATTTGCACGCTTACTGAGGCTTTGAATATTCACTATGATTTTCTCCTGTCTTTAAGTCAGTGAAACTCAAATCTCCTATGAGGATGTTGATTAGTAATGGAATTCTTTCAAATTTATACTTCTTCAGTGATCTTCCGGTAGCTGTTATTGTTCTGGCTGTTCTCCTTCCCGATGGCTCAGGATATGGATAAGGAGGGAGTGAAGTTATTAACCGAGAAGGATTTGACAATGTCCGGAACTTCCACATAGTGAATGAACGATTTTTCCTGCCCGTACAGATTTCTCGATGAAAAATCGGCCTTCCTTCTTTTTTTAAAATCAATATAGAAATGTATAGAAACAAAGGTGACAGGAGCAAAATCAGTAGAATACCAAGCAATATATCTGATAGTCTTCTCATAGATGGTCTCCATTTATGCTGTGCAGTCGAGCGGTACTCTCTTTCATATTTGTTTTCCAGTAAATCCATTTCTCACTCTCCACTTCCAGTTGTCCCTTTTTACTAAAACTTATTCAACAGAAGCGAATATATTACCCCAGATGTTAAAACCTTACATCTCAGTCAGACAATTAATATAACGGGAGATGATAAACTATATTGAAAGGTAAATCTTTTTAATCTAAACTGATAAGAAGCATCTGCAGTGAAACTAACTAGTAACTACGTGCACTTCCGATTTTCTTAGATAGTCTATTTATGGAAAGTACGGCAACGGGTAACAATATCAAAAACAGACGCTTAAGGAGTGAAGGCAATTGAGTAAAACAGCAATCATTGACTGGCTAGAGAAAAATAAACATACTTACACTGCCATGGCACAGGATATTTGGGATAACCCGCAACTCGCTTATGAGGAAGAGTATGCAAGCGGGAAACAGAAGATTGCTTTGAAAGAAGCGGGGTTTTCCATTCAAGAGAAGATAAACGGCCTCGATACCGCCTTTATCGCTGAATACGGACAAGGTGCGCCAATCATTGGGATCCTTGGTGAATTTGATGCACTTCCAGGTCTTTCTCAAAAACCGAGACCGGAAAAACAGGAATTGATAAAAGACGGTCCCGGACACGGCTGCGGCCATAACTTGCTTGGAACTGCAGGTGTGGAAGCAGTTATCGCACTGAAGGAAAAAATGGAGGCCGATCACATGGAGGGAACGATCCGGTATTACGGTTGTCCCGCCGAGGAGGTACTATCCGGAAAAACCTTCATGGCCAAGGCAGGCGTTTTTAATGACCTTGATTGTGCCTTAACCTGGCATCCGATGACAGGCAATGCTGCCATGTATAAGCGCATGCAGTCCATGGTTTCAGTCAAGTTCCATTTTAAAGGAAAACCGGCCCATGCCGCTGCCTCACCGGAAGCAGGAAGAAGTGCCCTTGATAGTGTGGAAATTATGAACATTGGCGTAAACTATTTGCGTGAGCATGTACCCGATGGCACGCGCATGCATTACACGATTACCGATGGAGGACAGGCTCCTAACATCGTACCGGAAACATCAACTGTGTGGTATTTCCTGCGGGCGAGCTCGAAGGAAGAAGTGGAAAAGATTTTCCGAAGAGTAAAAGACATCGCCAAAGGGTCTGCCCTGATCAATGACACTGAAGTGGAATCAGAGATGTTGGCATTCCCTTATGAGACCCTGCCAAATGACCCGTTAAATGAATTAATGTACCAAAACATGCTAGAAAGCAAGCCGCTTGTTTATACAGAAGAAGAACAACGTTTTGCAGAGGAACTTGCCAAAACATTGCCGAGTGCTGGTAAACCTGTGGAAGAATTGCTGCGAACTTCCATTTCCTTTAAACCTTATAAGGCAGCTTCTATGCCAGGATCGAGCGATGTAGGAGATGTGAGCTGGATTGCACCGATGGGAATGATTACCACAACATGCGCACCTAAAGGGACAGCCTTACACTCCTGGCAGGCAACCGCTTCATTCGGCACGGAAATTGGTTACAAAGGAATGCACCTTGCCGCAAGCAGCATGGCACTATCTGCTTATGATGTGCTTATAAATACAGATAACATTCTGGAAAAAGCACAGGAAACTTTTGATGAATTGCGTGACGGGAAGGTATATGAGGCTGGGATTTAACAGTATTCTTTTTATATGTATTTAGGGTTCACGCAGATAGGCAAGAAGACAGCCTTCCAAAGACTGTCTTCTCACCCACTCACCTTAAACTCCCGATAATTGCTCCCGAATATATTCAAGTGCTTCTTCCACATGACCTTTCACTCGGACTTTGCGGAACTCTTTTTGCAGTTTACCTTCTTTATCAATAATAAACGTGGAACGCTCAATGCCATAATACTCTTTACCGAAGTTCTTTTTCAGCTTCCAAACACCAAAGTCTTCCGCCACCTTATGATCCTCATCCGCTAACAGCAGAAACGGCAGATCATGTTTATCAATAAATTTCTGATGACTTTCCACCGGGTCCGGGCTGATACCAATAATTACGGCATCCACTTCCCCGAATTTTTCATGGGAATCACGGAAATCACATGCCTCTGTTGTACATCCTGGTGTCATATCTTTTGGGTAAAAATAGAGAACAACATGCTTTCCTTTAAAATCAGACAAGCTCACGTCTTCCCCATCCTGGTTTTTAAGTGTAAAGTCTTTTACTTCTTTCCCTGGTTCAACTGTCATCTTGATCCCTCCAAAAAATCTTTACAATTACTATAGCATATAGCGTGAGTTGAATCATTCATTTCCGCTTTGCCGTCCACGCTGTACTATACGTAATACAAAGGCTGTCGGCAAAATATATCCAATTAGCGCCTGAATCACAGCAATAAATCTGCCGATTCCGATGGGTGTTATATCGCCGTAGCCAATCGTCAACATGGTTACACCACTGAAATACATGGAATGAATGATGGATCCCAAAATATTGACCTGTCTCAATTCACCATGTTCGACGAGAATGATACCCTGAAAAGAAAGTATAAAATAAATGAGTCCGAAGCCGACAATAACAATAACAAAAATGATCACAAGTGAATAAAACAGTTCCAATGAAAATCGGCTGTCCCGCATTTCCACCCGGAATTTCCCACCGCGAATAAATTCAATAAGACTTTTTATTACGACAAAAGCTATTCCAATAAGGATAAGCCAAGGAATGATAAGCATAATATCCCCTTCATTTTTATTCTCTTAATTAACTATATGCCGAATGTAGTACAAGCTTGTCATTTATTTTTTTATTCTTTACGATAAAATAGATACGCATGGGAATAAAATGAGGGAGGCATTATTTAAATGGATTTTACGAAATCAGAGGCATTACATAAAGAAGCATTGGATCATATAGTCGGTGGTGTTAATTCTCCTTCACGATCTTATAAAGCAGTGGGCGGCGGAGCACCTGTATATATGGAGCGCGGTCAAGGTGCTTACTTTTGGGATGTGGACGGACATAAATATATTGATTACCTGGCAGCATACGGACCAATCATTACCGGGCATGCCCACCCGCATATTGCCAAGGCGATTGCCGGGGCGGCTGAAACAGGCGTATTATATGGAGCGCCAACCAGATTGGAAAATAAATTTGCGAAAATGTTAAAGGAGGCCATCCCTTCTTTAGAAAAGGTTCGCTTTGTAAATTCCGGCACGGAAGCGGTAATGACAACGGTACGTGTAGCAAGAGCCTATACGGATCGAACGAAAATCATCAAATTTTCCGGATCCTACCACGGTCATTTTGATGCTGTGCTGGTTGAAGCTGGGTCAGGGCCAGCGACTTTGGGAACGCCTGATTCAGCCGGGATCCCACGTTCCGTTGCCGAGGATGCAATTACGGTACCATTTAATAATATCGAAGCTTTCAAAGTTGCCATGGATAAATGGGGAGATCAGATTGCTGCAGTATTAGTAGAACCAATTGTTGGAAACTTTGGCATCGTCACACCAACAGAAGGTTTTTTACAGGCGGTAAATGATATTACACATGATGCCGGAGCACTCGTTATTTACGATGAAGTGATTAGTGCATTTCGATTTACCTACGGGAGTGCACAGCAGGTGTATGGAGTTGAACCAGACATGACTGCAATGGGGAAAATTATTGGTGGTGGCCTACCGATTGGCGCCTATGGCGGACGTAAAGATATTATGGAACAAGTTGCACCACTTGGACCGGCATACCAGGCCGGAACCATGGCCGGAAACCCAGCTTCCATGGCAGCTGGCATTGCTTGTCTGGAAGTTTTAAAGGAAGATGGTGTTTACGAAAAACTGGATCAGCTTGGGGAACAGCTTGAAAAAGGTATTTTGGAAAAAGCAGATAAATATGATGTTCCAATTATAGTAAATCGTTTATGCGGTGCTTTAACAGTGTATTTTGCCTCAGGCACGATAAGTAATTATGAAGATGCCGAAGCAAGTGATGGCCAAACTTTTGCTGTATTTTTTAAAAACATGCTGAACCAGGGAATTAATTTAGCACCATCCAAATATGAGGCATGGTTTTTAACGACGGAACATACCGAAGCGGATATCAATCAGACGATTGAAGCTGTTGGGCAGGCTTTTGAAACGATAAATTAGTGGATTAAACTAAAATAGGTCTCTGTACATTCTTCATAAATGTGCAGAGACCTTATTCTTGCTTTGCTATTAGTCATCATCCAAATGCTGAACCTGGTATAAATCGTAATAATTCCCTCTCTGTTTCATCAATTCATCGTGTGTTCCTAATTCCACGATTTCTCCGTTTTCAATCAAAACGATCCGGTCTGCATGTGTAATTGTGGCAAGCCGGTGTGCTACGATAAATGTTGTGCGTGTGGAAGCTAGTTTCTCAAGTGCTTCCTGAATCATATGCTCACTCTCCAGATCCAGCGCAGAGGTAGCTTCATCAAAAATCAATATCGGCGGATTTTTTAAGAAGACTCTTGCTATAGCAATCCGCTGTTTTTGACCACCGGATAACTTTACCCCGCGCTCTCCAACAAGTGTGTCATAGCCATCCGACATTTCCTGAATAAAGTCATGGGCATTCGCTAGCTTGGCTGCTTCTACCACTTCCTGATCTGTAGCATCCGGGTTCCCCATCCGAATATTCATGGCAACTGATTCACTGAACAGAATATTATCCTGCAGAACCATTCCAATATTATTGCGGAGCGACCTTGCTTTTATATTTCGAATATCCTGCCCATCCACTTTTATCGATCCGCCGCTCACATCATAAAAACGTGGTATAAGACTGATTAATGTGGATTTTCCTCCGCCACTCATCCCGACAAAAGCAATCGTCTCCCCTTCTTTTACATCCAGATTGACATTTTTTAATACCTGTTTTTCTTCATCATAACGGAACGAAACATTTTGCATCGAGATAGAGCCATTCACTCGCTTTAACTCTTTAGCATCTTCTTTATCTGTCACATCATATTTTTCATTAGCGAATTCAAACACACGGTCAATAGAAGCAATTGACTGCACAAGTACTGTCGAAGAGTTGATCAGTCTGCGGAGCGGGCTGTACACCCTTTCCATATAACCGACAAATGCAACCATTGTACCCAATGTGAGATTTTCATTAATAACATGATAGCCTGCAAATGCAATTACAAGTAATGGGGCAAGATCTGTAATTGTATTTGTAACTGCAAAAGTTTTTGCATTCCAACTTGTATGATCAAGTGCCTTTGTTAAAAAGTTACTATTCCTTCCCTCAAATTGTTCCTGTTCGTAATCCTCTAATGCAAAGCTTCTTGTCACCGGCACTCCTTGAACCCGCTCATGTAAATGGCCTTGCACTTCAGCCAGCGCTTGAGAACGCTGCCTTGTCAAATCTCGCAGCCTTCCATAGAAATATTTTATGGAAAAACCGTAGAAAGGAAATAAAATAATAGCTACAATGGTCAGCCAAAAGTCCATCGTCAGCATAATAATGATTGCAATTACTATCGTTACCAGATCCAACCACACATTCATGAGACCGGTTATTACAAAATTCTTCGTTTGTTCGACATCATGTATTACCCGGGAAATAATTTCGCCGGTTTTTGTCCTCGAATAAAAATTCAAGCTTAATTTTTGAATATGATCAAACAGCCGGTCTCTTATATCATAAAGAATTGTATTTCCAACCCATTGTGCCAGGTATTGTCGAAAGTATTCAATGGGCGGACGTAATAAAAGAAAGACAACAAATGCACTTCCCATCAGCCAAAACAGCTGGGAAATCTTTTCGTCATTTGTCATTCCTTCTGCTCCAATGATGTTATCGATGACAAATTTCAAAATTAATGGCATCATCAATGGAATACCAAATTTTAAAACACCTATCATCACTGTCCAAAATATTTTCCATTTATACGGTTTTACAAATTGCATATACTGTCTAATACTGCTCATAATTGATCTTCCTTAAATTATATTTAAAAAGAAAACCCCTGCTGCACTATCATGCAACAAGGCGATTTCTCTGTACATTACTTGTAAAATACGCATTAGCGATAGGTTAAATATCGTTCATACCATTGATCTACAAAGTCCGGGGAAAATGGCCCCTGTCTTTGCCGGATCCATCTCATCAAATAATCGACGTTATTATGCAAAATACGGTCCAGTATTTTTGGATAATTCATCATAATTTTATGTTCTTCATACTCATCCTCGTCCAATAATTCAAACGTCATATCAGGAAAAACCTTTACGTCAAGATCGTAATCAATATATTTTAAGGCTTCCTCGTCATAAACAAATGGTGAACTGATATTACAGTAATAATAAATTCCGTCATTCCGGAGCATTCCAATGATGTTAAACCAGTGTTTCGCATGAAAATAACAAATGGAAGGCTCCCTGGTTACCCATGATCTTTTATCACTTTCCAGTACCAATGTTTTGTCATTTGCTCCGATAACTACTGTTTCCGTACCTTTTAACACAAGCGTCTCCTTCCACAGGCGATGGAACTTTCCATTGTGTTTGTAGCTTTGTATTTGAATTCTTGACCCTGCTTTCGGAGCAGCCATACTATCTTCCTTTCTATAAAATCCGCCAGCAAATTCACTAACCATTATAATGCTAATCCTAAAAAACATAAAGTATTACGAAAATAATGTGCAAGTTTTGCCCTATTTTGGTCTAACACATGCGTTATTTATCCACGACTCACAGCAATTAAAAAAGAGCTTCCTGGAAGACAGGAAACTCTTTTTGTATTTGGGGTTAAAGATGTTACTTTTTGTTTTGCTGTGATTTTTGATTTTGCTTTCTAACTTCCTGAGCGTTAGTTTGTTCAGCTCCAAACTCAGTACCATACTGTCCTTGGCCTTGGGCCGCTTGTTGGTTTTGCTGTCTTACTTTTTGAGCATCCGTTTTCGAAGCTGGATTTTGGTTTTGGTTTTGTTGCTTAGCCATCAATATCACCTCCGCAGTAGTTAATTTGTCCACTTTGCTCATTGTTATCCCGACTTGTTAAAGTAATTGTCAGGCAATTTATTCCATATTCGAATAAAAAACCGGGATTCAACACAAATTATGAACGTAATATTTTTTTGGAGGTTGAAAATAATGAAGACAGCAAGAAGGGATTTCACCGAGTTGTCCATGATGAGCAAAACCGATTGGAACAAAGAGGAATTGGATTATTTTCAACATGCCCTATCCCAGTTATTACCATATGTGAACCCAGAAGGATTAAGCATATTGCATGAAATTAATGAAGAAAGACAAAACCGGAGATGAAAATCTTCCATTAACTGATAACTCCTGACTGCACCAAAAAAGCTCCCATTTTAAAGGGAGCCCTATACATTATTCCTGGATGTACTTCATCATCTTCTGATGGGAGACAGGAAAAGGATATTCTTCCAGTTTTTCCTTATCCACAAAAAATACACTATCCTTTTTTACTGCTGTTTCTTCCGTGGTCGCTTCATAAATATCCAATTGCCAGATCAGATGGGTAAAAACATGATTCAACTTTCCGAGCTTTTTTTTCATCTGAGCTCGTATACCATAATTTTTATATATCCAGTCATCCGCCTGTTTCAGATCCACCTCTGAATCAGGAATCATCGGAAATTGCCACAGATTGGCGAGCAATCCTTTTTCCGGCCGTTTTTCAATCAGGTATTCATTTTTTTCGTTTCCAATTAGCAATACAGCATAGGATATTTCCCGCTGTTTCTTTGCTTTTGCTTTCACAGGCAGTTCTTCTTCCCTGCCTTGAGCAAATGCTTCACAATGAGCTTGTACCGGACAGAGCAGACAGCCAGGGGAACGCGGTGTACAGACTAAGGCACCCAATTCCATTACAGCCTGATTAAAGGAAGCTGGATCTTCCTTGCTTATTACTTCCCGGACTTTTTCATCAAATAGCTTTTTCGTTTTTGTCAGGGATATATCTTCCTCGATCAGCAACAGACGGGAGAAAACACGCATGACATTCCCATCAATTGCTGGTACAGGCTGGTTATAGGCAATGGATAAAATGGCTCCTTTCGTATAGGGACCAATTCCTTTTAAATCTCCCAGTTCTTTTTCATTTTCAGGCACATTTCCGCCATAGGAAGAAACTACCTCACGTATCGCGTTTTGCAGATTTCTAGCGCGGGAATAGTACCCAAGGCCTTCCCAGGCTTTCAAAACATCCTGTTCCTCTGCTTCTGCCAGTACTTCTGGCGTCGGGAACTTTTCAATAAATCGCTGAAAATACGGGATGACTGTATCAACCTTTGTTTGCTGAAGCATAATTTCAGAGACCCAGATTTTATACGGATCTTGATCTTCACGCCAAGGCAATTCCCGTTTATTTTCATGATACCATTCGAGTAAATCCTGCTGGAAAGCGAAAGTGTTCATATTATCTAAACTTTTATATCTGATAAAATCACATCCTGTATGGTACAATAAAGTAACAATAAAATACTTTTGATAACCCAGTTTTTATTCATATAATTTCAAATATCTTTATATACACTGTAACTTGAAACTAAGGAGGACCTTAATTTATGGATACTGGTACCCACATTGTCATGGGTGTTGCCCTCGGAGGTTTGGCAACATTGGATCCAGTAGTGCACCAGGACCCTACCCTCTTCCACGCTGTTTTAGTCGGAACAATTGTAGGTTCTCACGCACCGGACTTTGATACGGTGATGAAATTAAAAAATAATGCAACTTATATCCGTCACCATCGCGGCATAAGCCATTCTATACCTGCAGTTATATTTTGGGGGATTTTCATTGCAAGCATCATTTATATGTTTGTACCCCAAGTCAATTTTCTGCATTTATGGCTGTGGACTGCATTGGCAGTGATTATACATGTGTTTGTTGATATATTTAACGCATACGGCACACAGGCATATCGGCCTTTTACCCATAAGTGGATAGCCCATGGTTTTATTAACACGTTTGACCCATATATATTTATTCTGCATATCGCAGGAATTGGCGCTTGGGTGCTTGGTGCAAGCCCTGGATATACCTGGCTGACCATATATACGGTTATTGCATTATACTATATTAAACGGTATATGGATAAAAGAGAAATCACGAAAAAAATTATAGATTTTTTTCCCAATACGAAACAAATTGCAACATCCCCGACGATTAAGCAAAACTACTGGCGGGTTGCAATCACCACCGGGGAAAAATTTTATGTAGGCACAGTGGCAAATGGCCATATTGAAATTGTTGACGAATTTAATAGGGTGCCTTTACCCGATTCAGAAATAATGGAGGTAGCAAAAACAGACAAAAATATTAAAGCATTTTTAGCTTTTTCTCCTGTTTACCGTTGGGAAATAAATGATTTTGACGATTTCACAGAAGTTCGTTTCATTGATTTACGCTATCGCTCCAAAGGACATTACCCATTTGTTGCCGTAGTTCAAATTGATGATAATATGCGCATCATGAGTTCCTACACAGGCTGGATTTTCTCCGAACAAAAACTGCAAAATAAATTGTATGTTGAAGAAAGTCCCGTATAAGGCGATAAGTAAACGCGCGTGTTAAAAGAGCCTGGGACAAAACCTGAGGAAACACTGAAAAGACGGAAAATCTACTATGGTAGCTCCGGAAATATACGTAGACTCCGGCGGGAGAAAAGGCATCGGTGAGACCCCGGAGTGCGACAGCACAAGGAGGCTCACCAGCCGCCCGCGGCAAAGAAGACACACTGAAAGCCACCAAAGGGAGTTTGAAGTGATGTCGTACTTGTTCCCGTGGTGAAAGCGCAGTATATTTCCGGAGCGGTTTTTAAGTTCCAGTTTAGTGATACTCGGATTTTTGTTTACTTCAATTGTCCTGTCCCGGCCTCTTTTCGGGGTGCTGTAAGCAATACTGCGCTGATTCAGTTATTTGTAAAGTTCCATCCTGCAGATTTCGGGGCAGCGGCTGATTTCAGGATTCAAGTATTGATTCAGCGTTTCCGGAAATAACACGGTTCCTGCATTTCATTGGTCGAACTGTTCGTTGTTTCCAAAATATGGAACAATAAAAGAAGCGTCCCTTTGTTTCACTTTTTGTCTCCAAGCAGGGAGATGGGGATGGCTTCTGTTTTTTCGTATTGTTCGTTTAATAGGTTGATGCGGTTGCCCCAGGCAAAGACGCCGTTGATATAATCTATTTTGAAGTTCATACCGGGTTCCATTTTGAGTTCATATGTTTCGCCGGCTTTAAAGTCATCCGGGTTTAATGTATATGCAATGGCGACTTGCATTTTGCGTTCATTTACTGCTACTTCGGATATGTTGCCCACCCGTTCCGCTTTCATGGCCTTGTCTTTGAGTATGCTAATTTCTTCATGAAGCTGCTCAATGGAGTAGTCGCTATATCGAAAATAATTACTGTTATTATTCATCATGGTCCCTCTCTTTCCTATTCATTTTACCAATTGTTTCGGGAAATGAAAATGATGAAAATCATAGATGCTCATCAAGAAATTTTTCAATGACTTCAAATGAAAATCCTTTTCTGTAAAGTCCCTCTTTTATTTTCTGGCGCAATTCAAATCCTTCCAGCTTCTGCCCGTGCTTCCTTAGCAACTTTTCGCCTTGATACACCGTATTTTCCCATTCTGAGTCATCGTCTTTTTCCTCTTCTATATTCATGAACACATCTTTCACCACATCCTGGGTAAACCCTTTTTGCATCAAATTCGCCCGTAGCTTGTCCACTCGCTGTCTGAATGAGTCTTTTTTACTTTGGCTGAGCTTTTTCTCCACCCAATTGGCAGCTTTTTCATATTGATCCCCATAGCTGAATAGCTGAATGGCTTCACTAGCAATAGATTCGGAAACACCTTTATCAATAAGTTCTTTTTTAATCAGCAGCGGCCCCTTTGCTGCTGTATTTATTCTTGATGTAACAAACAAATTGGCAAACTGCTTATCATCAATTAATTTTTCCTTTATTAATTTCTCTATAATTACCGGAATTTGTTCCTCATCTACTTCTTTTTTCAACAAATAATCATGTATTTCTTTTTTTGTACGCATTCGGTAGCTTAAAAATGTGATAGCAAGGGTATACGACTTATGTAATGTATCTTTTTGGATGAGTGTGGAAACCATCGTGTCATCGAGCTCAAGGTTCTTCCTTAGTCTGTATTCAACGAGAACCGCTTCATCTACACTGAAGCCATACTTTTCACCTTGACCATCATCTAAAAAGATATTATAACGATTCTTATATTTCTTTTGTGTAGTGATCCTGGTTATTCGAGCCAAAGTTTCTCACCCCTTTCCCTTATAACTATAGCTTAAAAATAACCAGGACACTACTATAAGAATCGTTTTGCTGCATATAATAAATAGGATATAATTGTATTTATGAACATTCACAATAACTATGGACGGTAAGGAGGCAAGTGCAGGAAAAGATAACCTGCGCGAATAAGATGAATATATTAATAACCGGCGGCACGGGTTTTGTCGGCAAAAACCTCACTAAAGTGCTTCATGAAAATAATCACCATACGTACGTGCTCACAAGATCACCAGCGTCTCAAACAAATACGGAAAATTCCACTTTTATCAGTTATGATTACCCTGTCGATAAACTCCCCAAAATTAATGCAATTGTTAACTTGGCCGGGGAATCCATTTTTGGCTATTGGACAAAAAAGAAAAAAGAAGCGATTATCACGAGTCGGATTACCATTACGCGTAAGCTCATCAAAATGGTTGAGCGGATGGATGAAAAGCCCGAAGTATTTATAAATGGCTCTGCAGTAGGCTATTATGGCGTGGCAGAGGATATGGTTTTTACAGAGGAGACGAAGCAGGCTGGAAATGATTTTCTAGCTAAAGTAGCTGTAGAATGGGAACGTATCGCAAAGCAGGTGGAGAAATTTGGGGTTCGTACTGTTTTTACCCGATTTGGTGTCATTTTAGGTGACGGAGGTGCCTTGCCCCTCATGCGACTTCCCGTCAAAATGTTTGCTGGCGGAAAAATCGGAAACGGGCAGCAATGGCTGACTTGGGTGTATGTAAAAGATGTGGTCGACCTCATTCAATTTTGTATTGAAAATGATCACATCGAAGGTCCGGTAAATGTGACTGCACCAAATCCAAAAAGGAATAAGGATTTTATGAAAACCATGGCAAAGGTGCTCCGCCGCCCTTACTGGTTTACCACCCCTTCCATGTTTATTACACTGGCAACCGGCGAGATGAGTCAGCTTATTACAAAAGGGCAATATGTGCTGCCGCAAAAAGCATTGGATCATAACTTTACATTTGCTTATCCCGAATTGAGAGGTGCCTTGGAGGATATTGAAGACCAGTGGTGATTAGGTAAAAAAAATTATCCTGATTTAATTGTATAAATCTTAATCCTTGGTAAAAACTATGTGAAAAAGAAAAGGGTGAGATTTTTTGAAAAAAGACCAGCGAGAAAAATTTTTATCCAAGACACAGGAAGTTCTCTATCAAAAAGAATTTAAGCATGCAGATCGTGTTTATAATAAACTTTCCACGAAAGGAAACCGCAGTTAACTACTTCGGTTTCTTTTTTCTGGTAATGAATCAGCTTATTTCTCTCCATTTTTCCAGCATGTCTTTCGCATCTGTTTTTGCCTCTATTTTATAAGCTCCAAATCCATAACCAAGCTGTATATCAACTGATTCCAATAATACTGCGACCTGCCATATATCTATTTTTTTTACGTTCCACAAATAAATGATCATGGTGCGGTGATCCAGCACCTCGATTTCAAACGCATCTTTATAAAAAATAGAACGGAGAAGTCTGCTTTTCGTTAAGCTTGAAATGGTTGGATGATACAACATCATGCAACTTACCATATGCTTGTTCCTCGCTTTCTGTTCTTTATAGGTACATTTTACTATATGTTCGTATAAAGAACAATCAGTCCCCCCTTTCCCCATGATGTCGTGTTAGGATTAATTGTACTTAAATAAGGAATTCAATCCTAATCTTTCTATAAGAGTGTGATCATAAATGAGTTTGGAGAAATTATCATATAATATTAAATTTTTTCGTGATCAGCTTGGGTTAACCCAACAGGAACTCGCCGATGAAATAAATGTTTCCCGATCAAACGTTGCAAAATGGGAAAGTAACACTGCCCTTCCTGATGCGAAGTCCTTACTCAATTTGAGCCGCTTATTTCATGTATCTATTGATCACCTTACCGGAAACTATTCATTCCGCGAAGATCTGCTGAAAGACTTCAAACGAATTTATAGTTCAGAAACCATTTCCTTTGAAGACGAAGTAGCAGAACTTATTGAATATATTATGATGCACCCGCACTTCAAAGAAGACATCCATCGTTTGAAAAATCTACCGATGAAGAAACAGCTATACATACATAAGGTGCTGGAAAATATGATTGATCCGTTAGATCATTTATAATCCATCAGGGAATTATTAATATATTCTACTGATGGATTTTATTTTGTCCATTAAACCTCTTCCCCAATAATGCAATAAGATAAATTTATACCATTAATCGAAAACCGGCTATCGACCAGATTTTTTTGGTTATATGAAACATATCCACTCGCTTATCCGTATATTTTTTAAATGTTAAAAAGGAGGCGGTCACAATGGAAACCCTGCAGGAAATTAACTGGCAGCTTATTGCCCCATTATTTGTCATTCAGGCAATTCTTTTGCTTGTTGCCATCATCGACTGGGCAAAAACAGATGAATTCCGCGGACCAAAATGGATGTGGTTTTTCATTATTGTATTTGGAACAGTGATTGGTCCGATTATCTATTTTATTTTTGGAAGGGGGCAACGCTAACATGGCTTTATTATCCGTTACAAATCTATCAAAAAAATATGACAAGCATCTTGCTGTGAACAATGTGAGCTTTGAATTTCAATCCGGGTCTTGTATTGCGTTAATTGGACCAAATGGCGCTGGGAAAACAACGATATTACGTATATTAGCAGGTTTGCTGCAGCCTAGTTCAGGAAGTGTGAAATTGAATCAAATAAATGGGAATAGGGATATACGTCAGCACATTGGTTATCTTCCGCAGTACCCTGTTTTTTTTACATGGATGACAGGTAGGGAGTTTCTGCTCTACAGTGGTCAGCTGGCTAATTTATCAAAAGAAAAAGCGGCGGCTGAAGCGGATAAACTACTTGAAAAAGTTAGTATTGCGGAGGCTGGAAATAAGCGGATTGCTAAATATTCAGGGGGGATGAAACAGCGGCTCGGCATTGCTCAGGCTATCATACATAAACCAAAACTATTAATATTGGATGAACCGGTTTCTTCCCTTGATCCAATTGGACGACGAGAAGTACTTACTTTAATGGAGGAATTGAAGGCGGAAATGACCATTCTTTTTTCCACCCATATTTTAACGGATGCAGATGAAGTAAGTGATGAACTCCTGTTACTCCACGAGGGTGAAATAGTGGAAGCTGGTTCGATAGATAAACTACGCCAAAAATATCAGACAGCAGCAATTGAACTGGCGTTTACACATAATACAGCATTTTATCAGGATAAGATTTTGCGTCTGGATTCCATCACGAATTGCTATACAGAACGGGAAACTTTACATATAACAGCAACAGATATTTCCGCAGCTCGTCAGGAAATATTAAAAGCTGCAGCGGAAGAAAATTGGCCTTTAACAAGCTTTACACTGCATCGCGCTTCCCTGGAAGACATGTTTATGAAGGCGGTGAAACAGTAATGCAATGGACAACACTTTTTAACAAAGAAATAATGGAAAACTGGAGAAATAAGAAGTGGTTATGGGTACCGCTCGTGTTTATTTTATTTGCTATTATTGATCCGCTCTCCAACTATTATATGCCGCTGATCATCGAATCTATTGGCGGAATGCCGGATGGCACCGTTATTGAACTGCCGGAATTCGCTCCGGCTGAAGTGATATTAATGATACTCGGACAGCTTAGCAGTTTAGGGGTGCTGGTGGTCGTTCTTATGTCAATGGGTGTGATTGCCGGGGAAAGAAAAAGCGGGGTAATCGAATTAATTTTGGTTAAACCGGTATCCCACGCTCATTATATTACTGCCAAATGGGCTGCACTGCTTGCACTTGTCTGGGCAGCGCTAATTATCGGAATTACAGCTGGCTGGTATTATACTGTCATTTTATTCGGGGGGCTTCCGGTTATTTCTCTATTGCAAGTTATCTTCTTTTATGGACTGTGGCTCACATTGGTTGTAACGATCGTGACTTTTTATAATGCCGTGGTGAAAACCCCTGGTCTTGTCGCTTTTTTATCCATTGCAACGATCATGGTTATGAGTGTTTTAACGCAAGTTTTTGGACGTTATCTGGAATGGAGCCCAAATAATTTATCCAGCCATATTTTTGAATCACTAATGATGGAGCAGGTCACCGGCGATTTGATCGCAACAGGGTTTGTCACAATTGGATTAATTACTATTTTATTGATGGGATCTATCATTTTATTTAGAAGAAATTCGCTTGTAGAGTAGATGAAAAAGGGTTAGAGAATAAAATGACTTCTCCAACCCTATTTTCTTACCTTACCTCTATCCGTTTTATAAACAAGAAAGAAAGCAAGTAAAGAATCAAACCGATACCGAACACTTGATAAAATATTCCGATCTCAAATGCAGCAAATAGCTCCTGGAAAAAATCAAAGATCCAGCCTCTGGCTACAGCAACAAGCAATAAAACTGCCAGAACACCGAGCACACTTCCGGACCCAAGAAGCCCAAAGCGATGGATAAGCAGCCTGATCAAAAGCATGACCATAAAAGCAAAGAACATCATTGTTGTATCAATAATCATTCTCGTATACCAATTGTTTTCCAGGAAATGGGCGAAATGGAGAAAAGTAAAAATATCAATTCCGGCAAATGCATTAAATGCCTCTACAAGCTCCTGCAGTACTGTTCCAAACAACGATTTCGCCACGGATATAACAAAGATAAAAATTCCGATGGCAATGAACATATTTTTTCGTGTTGCACCCATTTTTATAGAAAACGGCATGAAGTCTCTAACCGTTAAATAGCCTACGATTGCTGCATAAACATACATCGGGATGTTCAGGAAAAAAATAAAATTTGTCTCTCCATCTACTCCGGTTAAAAAATAGGCAAATGCAAGCGCTGAAACCAAAATCCCTAATAAAATTGTCCAGAAAATCATTAAAGAATAACGAAGATCCATAATAAAAAAGTATAATAGCCCTTTAAGTTGTCTGCCCATTAATTATGCCCCCTCCTTTTGAGTTAAATGAATCATCAGTTCCTGGATTGGTATTCCTTCAGCCTGTAGTCCATGGACTTCCGCTTCCTGCTGATTGCCATAAACATATGCTGTCATCATACCGGCCAGCTCTTTTTTATCAATCACTTCTTTGTTTTTAATAAATTCCTCGACCGCTTCTTTCTTCCCGCTTACTGCGCACGTATTATTCCGTAAATTTTCCGCTTCTTCCTGTAAAACAAGATGGCCCTCCTGCAAAATCAGAACCTCTTCAAACATCAGACTCACTTCATCAATTAAATGTGTGGATAAAATAATCATCCTGTTTTCTTCTTCATATTCTTCCAATAATATTTCATAGAATTTTTTACGGGCAGCTGCGTCCAATCCGATATATGGTTCATCAAAAATAGTAATCGGAGCTTTGCTTGCAAGTCCTGCGATAATGCCAAGCGACGACTCCATCCCTTTGGAGAGTGTTTTCACCTTCGCATTCATATTCAGGTTGTATACTTTGATTAAATGCTCTGCAAGCTTTTGGTCCCATGTCGGATAAAAATAAGAATAGATTTTTAATACATTCTTTACCTTCAAATCCCTTTTAAAGTTATGACCTTCTTTAATCAGGCAAATGGACTCGGTAAGTTTTTGGTTATCAAATGGTTTTTCGTCATTGATTAAAATGTCTCCTTCTGAACCTAAGATGTTCCCAGCTAAAATGTCCATAAAGGTCGTTTTTCCGGCACCATTCCGGCCAAGAAGCCCAAATATTTTTTTCCCTTCCAATGTGAAAGATACATTTTGCAATGCGTAATTTTGCCCATATTTCCTCGTCAGGTTTTTTACTTCAATTTTCATTTGGTTCATCCTCCCTCTCCACCATTTCCAGCAGTTCCGTTTTACTGATGTACAGCTTTCCCGCTTCTTCTTTTAACGGCAATACATAGTTTTGATAAAAGCTTTCTTTTCTCTTTTCAATTAAAATGTCCTTCGCATCCTCCGTAACAAACATGCCAACACCCCTTCGTTTCATAAGAATAGATTCTGCAACAAGCTCGTTAATTCCTTTAGCCGCTGTAGCAGGATTGATTTTGTAGTAAGCAGCAAGTTCATTAGTCGATGGCACCCGGTCATCAGGTTTGAGCGAGTCATTGATGATCTGGTCCTCGATCTGTTCTTTAATTTGAAGGAAGATGGGCTTACTTTCATCAAGCATATTTTTCATGAAATCACCTTTATCAATTAGTTGGTTAATCACTTATGTAACTAACCATATAACAAGTGAACATTTAAGTCAATATATTTTGGAAAAAATGTTTATACATTTTTGCCCTAAAAAATAACGGCCTCCCCATTAAGAGAAACCGATATTTTTAACTAGCAGTTTTTTTCATACGGTGAAGCGGATTTTCATTCGGTAGAACAACATAGTTCTTCCCGTCCGTTTTAATGACAACATCCCCGAATGCTGCTGTGGAATAAATCGTGGTATTTATTTTATCTAAATTATCAATAACACGATCAACCGGGTGGCCGAAAACATTTTCCTGACTGTAGGTAAGCAAGGCAATTTCCGGATTTACTGCCTGCAATAAAGGGAGGGATGTGCTTGTATTGGAACCATGATGTGCTACTTTGATAATTTCCGCTTCCACATCATGCTCTTCTATTAGCTCTTTTTCCTGTTCCATCTCGATATCACTCATCAGTAGAAAATCAACTTCTTTATAGGTAATCTTTAATGCGATGGAGGACTGGTTATTCGTTTTGGTTGCTCCATACGTATTTAATACAAGAATTTTAATTTCTGGGTCAAGTCTTATTTCTTCATTTTTCATAGCAATTTGCACCGGTATATTTTGCTTCCGAATTTCATACAGGTATGCTGCATATGTTCTCGTGGAATGCAGTTTTCCAGAGTCAAGAATATTTTTCACTTGTATTTCCTGCATTACATGAGGCAGGCCGCCAATATGATCCATATCCGGATGGGTGGCTACGAGGAGATCAATCGATTCAATTTGATGTTCTTTCAGGTAGGAAGCTACTTTTTCACCAGATTCAGGCGGACCGCCATCAATAAGAATCGTTTTATCTGATGGTGTTTGAATCAGCATACTGTCTCCTTGCCCTACATCAATAAAATGTACTTGCATATCTTCAATATAGCTACCGTACGTTTGTACTGGTATTAATGTGATAAGCAGAAGGGTGAATGTTAAGGTAATAATTTGTTTAGAATGGCGCATAGGAACATCCTTTGTCTGATGAATGTACTTCTTATTGTGGTTTATATTTGATTGAATTATGAGTAGGAGAAGGAGTTTGTTTATTAATATTTATTAAAAAAGGGAAGTTTGCTCGGGAATGGGTGAACGCGCGATTTCGGACTGGAGACGCGCGATTAAAAAAAAGCTGCTGAGCAGTGCTCAGCAGCTTTTTTTATCTTTTTAAACTTTTGCTACAATGATTTCTTCATTTTCTACGTCAACATTTACTTTATTAATATCTTCGCCTTCCAGAATCAGATCTGTCAATTGATCTTCAAGTTTATCCTGGATGACTCTGCGTAAAGGCCTTGCACCGAATCGGCGATCATAGCCAAGTCGAACCAATTCTTGTTTTGCTGCTTCTGTAATCGTAATTTCGATATCGTTATCCTCAATGGTTTCTTGAACGTCTTTGAGCAGTAGGTCAACGATTTCCAGTAAATTATCTTCTGTTAATTCGTTGAAGTTGATAATCGCATCGAAACGGTTCAGGAACTCCGGCTTAAAGTACGCACTCAAGTTTTCCAGCGTAGTTACGGATTCATGTTGAGGATTGAATCCTACATTGATTGTTTTATCCCCGCTTCCTGCGTTACTTGTCATGATGATCACAGCCTCTTTAAAGCTGACAGTTCGTCCATGGGAGTCTGTCAGATGGCCATCTTCCATGATCTGCAGGAACATATTTTGTACATCGGGATGCGCTTTTTCAATTTCATCCAACAGAATAATGGAGTAAGGATTATGGCGCACACGTTCCGTTAATTGCCCGGCATTCTCATGCCCTACATACCCTGGAGGAGAACCGATTATTTTGGAGACAGTGTGTTTTTCCATATATTCACTCATGTCCAGTCGGATTAAAGATTCGCGAGAGCCAAACAGTTCCTCCGCAAGTGCTCTTGTTAATTCTGTTTTCCCGACCCCGGTCGGACCGACAAACAGGAAGGATCCAATCGGACGATGTTTGGACTTCAGACCTGCACGGCTTCTGCGGATTGCCTTCGCAACCTTATTTACTGCCTCGGTCTGTCCAATTACTTTTGCACTTAGATTCCCTCCGATGTTTTTCATTTTTTTCTGTTCATCTGCCTGTAATTTTGTAACGGGGATGCCCGTTTTCTCTTCTACAATTAATTGAATATCTGAGACATCTACATCAATATCCTGTTTTTCGTCCTTTGCTTTTTCCAGTTGTTTTTGCAGCTGTATTTCCTGATATCGCAGGTTTGCAGCTAATTCGTATTCCTCTTTTTCAGCTGCTGCTTCTTTTTCTTTTTTAATTTCCTCAAGACGCTGTTCAATGGAATTAGAATCCTTTTCTGCATTCGACAGATTTAAACGGGAACCTACCTCATCCATCAGGTCAATAGCTTTGTCCGGCAGGAACCTATCCTGAATATATTGGTTGGACAATGTGACAAATGCCTGGATTACATCATCAGCATAGCGAACCTCATGGAATTTTTCATAGCGATCTTTAATTCCGTTTAGAATTTTCACCGCATCTTCCTCGGATGGCTCTTTCACGGTAATTGGCTGCAAACGGCGTTCCAAGGCGGCATCTTTTTCAATTTGTCTGTATTCTTTCAGCGTAGTTGCACCGATCAATTGCAGTTCTCCACGTGCCAATGCCGGTTTTAAAATGTTGCCTGCATCCATTTGTGAGCCTTCTGTTGTTCCGGATCCAACAAGAAGATGAACCTCATCTACGAATAGAATGATATCATCTCTTCCCTGCAGTTCCTGAATCAATTGTTTCATACGTTCTTCAAATTGACCTCGGATACCTGTATTGGCAACCAGCGAAGCTACATCTAGCACATAAACTTGTTTATTCACCAGCTTTGCAGGTACATTTCCCTCAATCATTTTCAAGGCTAAGCCTTCAGCAATAGCTGTCTTACCAACACCGGGTTCTCCGATGAGTACCGGGTTATTTTTATTTCTTCTGTTCAAAGTTTCAATGACACGTTTTACTTCATTTTCACGGCCGATCACAGGATCAACTTTTCCTGATCTTGCTTTATCTGTCACATTCGTGCCGAGCTGATCAATGAGACCATTACCGCGATTTCCTTGGGCTTGTCTTGTTTTTGTTCCTGCTTTTTGTGCCCCATTTCCTTGGAAGAAGTTATTGGAAAATGCTTCTTGTTCTCCACCAGTGAAAAAATCATTGGAATTCATCATTTTACCTTGGATTTCATGAAAACAGTTATTACATAGATGCATCTGCATTCTTTCATTGTTCATTTGAAAGCTTAAATTTACGTTTGCGTCATTAACTCCACAATGCTGACATTTCATCGATACATTCCTCCTAAAATTATTTTTTCAACTTTATATATCAACTTTGACTTTGACTATATTTGACCTTTGATTATCATTATACTCTGACCTTCTTTGACTTTCAAGTCCTTTGATTCATTTTTTTAAACTTGTATTAACAAGCTCGAAAGGAGTTATGCCATTACAAAGCTATTGCTTAGAGCATTAAATTCTATAATTTCATGGAGTATAAGTAAACAATCAAAATGTGCAAGTCCTTTTCTTTTCCCTGATTAGAGATTCAAAACAAGATTGGGGAAATGGTTTTATAATGATGTTTAAGATCAAACTTAAACGGAGCTGCCGGAAAAGTGAACTTCATAATGCTAATGAAGTTCACGTTCAGACGGTTTTTGGCGAAAATAATCTTCATACAGCCGCTGAAGGTCAAATTCTCACGTAATTGCCGGGAAAATGATCTTCATAAAGATAATGAAGTTTCACTTTATGTGGAGTTGCTCATGAAATGATTTTCATAAAGTCTCAACGGAAAAGTTATAATGAACTTCTTTTTATTGGTATGAAATATATAATTTCACAACTCCCCAGACGATAAAAAAACAGGCCCACCAATATGGCAGAACCTGTTTTCACTATGATTTCTATGCTTTCTGTTGTTCTTTATGCCGTAGCTCCACACGTCTGATCTTTCCTGAAGTTGTCTTTGGAAGCTCTGCCATAAACTCAATTTGCCTTGGGTACTTATATGGTGCAGTCATTTCTTTCACATGATCCTGCAGTTCATTGATCAAATCCGGATTGCTGCTGTCCACTCCCTCTCTTACAACAACAAATGCTTTTACAATACTTCCGCGAACTTCATCAGGGCTTGCAACCACTGCACATTCCTGCACGGCAGGGTGTTTGACCAATGCATCTTCTACTTCAAATGGCCCAATTGTATAACCGGAGCTAATGATAATATCGTCGCTTCTTCCTTCAAACCAGAAATAGCCATCTTCATCCTTGGATGCCTGGTCGCCTGTAATATAGTAATCGCCTCGCTGGGACATTTTCGTTCTTTCCATATCCTTGTAATACTCCCGGAAAAGTGCGGGCGAATCAAGTTTTAATGCGATATCCCCTACTTCACCCACTGCTACAGGATTCCCGGATTCATCAACAATTTCTACTTCATTTCCAGGTGTTGGTATACCCATTGATCCGGGCTTTACTTCCATATTTTTCATCACACCTAGGAGAAGTGTGTTTTCGGTTTGCCCATATCCGTCACGTACCGTAATATCAAAGTATCGCTGGAATGTATCTATTACTTCCACATTCAATGGTTCACCCGCGGATACAGCACTATGTAAGGCAGGCAATTTGTAATCACTTAAATTGTCTATCTTTGCCATAATGCGGTATTCTGTCGGTGTACAGCATAATACGTTGATTTCATTATCCTGAAGCAGTTGCAAATACGTTTTTGGATCAAATTTTCCGTTATAAATAAAACCTGTCGCACCCGAACCGAGTACAGATAAAAATGGGCTCCAAATCCATTTTTGCCAGCCCGGCCCGGCGGTTGCCCAAACTTTATCCCCTTCATTGATGCCTAACCAGTTTTCCGGAGCGGTTCTCAGGTGTGCATAGCCCCAGCCTTGTGTATGTACAACCCCTTTTGGATTTCCTGTGGTACCGGATGTATATGGTAAAAAGGCTATATCATCTTTTGTTGTTTCTGCCATTTTCAGTTCATCTGAAGCTGCTTCCTTTAAGCTGTCCAAGTGAAACCAGCCATCTGCTTCTTCTCCTATTACAAATTTCTGTAATTCACCATACTCCTTTATTTCCTTGTATTGATCCACATGCGGGTAATAACTTATTACTCCGCTCACTTCTCCATGGGAAACACGATATTGCAAATCCTTTGTTTTCAACATTTCCGAACTCGGAATAATAATCAATCCTGTTTTCAAACAGGCAAGGTACGATTCATATGCATCGATCAAGCGAGGAATCATGATGATTACTTTATCTCCTTGCTTCAGCCCATTCTCTAAGAGAGCGTTTCCAATTTTGTTCACATTTTTCATTAGCTGGGAATATGTAATTTCTTTCGTTTCTCCATTGTCATTTTTCCAAATCAGTGCTTTTTTTGTTGAATCATTCGCATAACGCTCCACTTCCATCACAATATTATAGTCGTTTGGCGCAATTAACTCTTCGCTGTTCATGTTATCCTCCCCCAATGCTAGTATACTTAACAGTATAGCAAAGAATTGGAAACCATAAAATAAAAACTATTATTACTCTATAAGTTTCATAGTATGTAAAAAATTCCTGTATTTTATCATGTGCCGGTTCGATGGTGCTTTAAAGATAAGAAGAATGGGACAAGGTTCCTGTCCCTCTGTCCCATTCAGTAAATTCCTTCTGGCAGCTGATCTTTTAATACAAGGTCATCTAAACTTTTAAAGGAGTATCCTTCTTTTTTTAATTCGGTAATTAGATGCTGCAGTGCTTCGGCATTATCGGATGATACGGTATGCAGCAGCATGATTGCTCCAGAATGGATCTGCGCCATTATTTGATCAAATGAATATTCCCACCCTTTTTGTTTATTGGTTTCCCAATCAATGAATGCCAATGACCAGAATATATGCATATAACCTAATTCACTTGCCCATTGCAATGTTTCTTCATTAAACATTCCTCTTGGCGGTCTGAGGTATTTTAAGTCGTCCTGATCTGATACCTCCGCTACTGCTTCTTCCAATGTTTCCAACTCTTCCTTCACTGCTTTCTTCGTAATAACCGAAAAATCAGGGTGATGGTAGGAATGGTTACCAACAATGTGCCCTTCATCCACCATTCTTTTTACCAGGTCAGGTTCACTTTCCACATAATGGCCAGTAACAAAAAATGTTGCTGGTACTTCCTCTTTTTCCAGCACATCCAATATGTCACCTGTATAACCTTCCTCATACCCATTATCAAATGTTAAGTAGACATTCTTTTCGCCTGATTCATCAGCATAATATGCGCCATATTCCTCGAGAAGATCCTTATATTTCCCAATGTCCGGAATTTCATGGTTACTGTTTTTTTTAAAGCCCCAGCCATAGCCTCCTGCAGCTTCAGCCTGCAATATATTCAAAAAAAAGCTGATAAAAATAGTCATTGATACTGCCGCAAATATTCTCATAACAACACAACCCACCTATTTTTCTGTTATCTTTTCCCGAGGAATATTTTTTATTCAACTTGAAGATATCGGCAATTTTTCTAAATAGTACAAAATACCCTTGTTAACCATATAGGCTGCCGGTACCCTAATAGTATATTGGGATGAAGTCGAGACTCGAAAACAAAATAAATCGTTTATATACTTTTAACTCCACAACAGACTGGAAGAGGATTAATTTATTTGACATGAAGTGAATCATTTCTATTACAGGAAGAAAGTTGTTTTATCCAAATAATTGCAGCTCCCCCTCAAAAACAATGAATTTCAAGCTATCTTAATGAAGGTGATAACAAATGAAAAAACTGCTCCAGTATTTTTTAATATTAATTGCTTGTTCGTTATTATTCGGTTGCCAAACATCTGCAAATCAAGAGAAAGATGAACAAAATGGTAATGAAAATATTATTGAAGGTAAGGACATTTTTGAATTTAAACATATTGATAAAGCTCCAGAGGCAACTGAGAAACACCCTATTGAAGAAGTGATTAAAGTATATTTTAATGATTGGTCTATTGACAAACTTCATGAGGGAGTAGCCATAGATATTGAAAATAACGAGTATTACGTTAATCCCATCATCAGTGGTCGTGGGTTTCGGGCAGACTATAACTATCAAATAAGCGGTGCGGAAGAAGTTTTAAAGATATTAGAAAAATATGAGGTGCAAAGCTGGAAAAGGGATTATACTTTTGAAGATCCCGACTCCTATCAGGATGGCTACAGCTGGAGTCTTAGGCTGCAGTACGAGAATGGATCAGTAAGCAAGCACTTTGGAGAAGGTACTTCCGCGGCAGAAATCACGCCAGACGACTTCGAACCTTTTGTTTCAGAATTGAGAAACTTTGTTGATGAGAAAATGGAAAAGAATTAAAATCACTTCCTCCCTAATTAAAACAGGGAGAAAGTGATTTTTTATTACAATATAATCGCAGCCACCCAGCCAAATATAATTAATGGAATATTATAATGAATAAATGTTGGAACCACCGTATCCCAAATATGATGATGTTTTCCATCTGCGTTCAATCCGGCTGTAGGTCCGAGTGTACTGTCTGAGGCGGGCGATCCCGCATCCCCTAGTGCACCTGCTGTACCGATGAGGGCAGCTGTGGCCATTGGTGAAAAGCCTGCAGCCATACATAACGGAACATACAATGCTGCGAGTATTGGAATGGTACCGAATGACGAACCAATTCCCATTGTTATAACTAAACCAACAAGCAATAATATCAAAGCAATAATCACTTGATTATCTCCTAAAAATCCGGAAGACATTTCGACTAGGGCATTTACGGCACCTGTTTCAGTTAAAATATTGCCGTAACCATTTGCTACAAGCATAACAAATGCAATCATACCCATCATGGCAATACCGTCTGTCATTACTTTATCCCCGCGCTTAAATGGTACAACCAATAATAAGAACATAAGAATTAATCCGGTTAATGCACCTGCGATCAAGTCATCCGTAATAATTTGTACAACCAACGCTGCGACTATTGCTATTAAAGTGAAAACGTGTTTTAGGTTAAACGTTACTTTTTCCTCTTCACTCGTTTTTATTGCATCGGCTGTACCACCTGCTCCTGGTACGGCATCTCGATCTTTTCTATACGTGAAAAATACAGCGATCAGTAAGCCAACAACCATCCCAAGTCCCGGAATCAACATAGCCAGCGCTGTTTCATTAACAGTTATCGCGACACCATTATTTTCCATTCCTTCTACAATAATTCCATGAAATATCAGTCCGAAACCTGCAGGAATCATGACATATGGTGCTTTCAAACCAAAAGTCAGTGCTGCAGCAACAGCTCGGCGATCCATTCGCATCTGATCAAAAACTTTTAATAACGGCGGTATTAATATTGGTATAAATGCAATATGCACCGGTACAAGGTTCTGCGATAATGAAGCAACACCGGCGATCACCAGCAGCATCATTGTCTTTTTACCTGTCAGAATACGAATTAAGTATCTGACCAGAATTCCCGTGATTCCTGTGTAGCTGATCGCTACAGCAAAAGCACCAAGTAAAATGTAGCTTAGAGCGGTATTTGCCCCGCCGCCCATACCTCCTACAAGCATTTCAATAGATTCAATAATCGAAAGTCCAGCCATAATACCAGCGGTTAATGCAGCAATAATAATGGCCATAATCACATTCACACGCAATAAACTTAATATGGTCATCACTAATACAGATACAACGACAACCCATTCCATCTTTTCTTCCTCCTCTAATTCCCTGTTATCTATTTATTATATTATTAATACTTTATTATGATAAAGTATTAAAGCAAGAAAATCAACCCTTCTATACTATTTTTATGCATAAGAAAAATCCTGTATGCAGCTACAGGATTTATCACACTTCGAATAGTTTCTCGCAAAATCCGAGGATTGATATATCTTTCTGGTGGGACGAGCATTTAGCGCAATCCCAGACACCGTTCAATTGATATTATAGGAAAATCCTACATGATCCTGAACTGGGATCCAGGCGCCTACACTTTGTTTGGTAACATTTTTGATTTCAATGGATTTATTCGAGCCTTTCAGCTTTATATAAACCTCGCCAAAAGTGACTTCTCCTTTTTCACTAACAGCTGGCGCATATGCTTCCAATATGCCATATTTTTCAGCTGGAACCTGGTAGGAATGATCCTTTTTCGTATTATGGCCAATGACAGTGTTGAAAGAGAGCGGAAGTTCTACCTTATTCTTTGTATGCAGAAGCATCATCTTCTTTACTTCTTCCGGTCTGGATATTTTATTCGTTAAGGCCCCTTTAATTTCTTTCTGTTCCTGCTGCGTATAGGTTAATTGCTGATTGGCATTCCCGCCAAGATTATTAATTTCGTTTTTGTTAACCGATTGGTATTCCCAATTAATCACTGTATCTTTGGAGGTGTAGTTCAAAGGCCATCTCCCTATAAAAACTTCTCCACGGTAACCAATCGCAATAGGAGAAGGATTAAGCGTGGTTTCATTCAGTGTTTTAATTAAATCGGGATTTTCTATCGGTATGTCCATATCCTTCACCAGTTCGCTGGTTAATTCACTTGGTTCAATCACTTCCTGGTCTTCTGCTGAATTGTTATACGTGTTTTCATTTTCAATACTCAACACATGACTTGGGATCTCAAACTCATTATTTTCTTCCTCAGCCTTCTCTTTTTCCGCAAATGCGTTGAGTGGAAACATGAGTGAAAGCATCAGGAAGAAAATAAGGATGGTGCTATAACTTCTTGCATTCATTTGTCCAAATCCCTTCTTTTTCCCTTAGTTTTTTCAGACAAATGATTTTTATACCCTTTTTACATAGTTAAAGGGACGATTTCAAGATTTTCCTCAATTTCTATACTATCTTCCACGGAACGCACCATTGAGCAATTTTTTCTGCTGATCTCCAGGTTTTTATACAATTTATCAGGGTCAAGCTGTTTCCCTTTGATCATAAAGTTCAATTGGATTTTTTCTATTCTATTAGCTTCTTTTTCATTGCGCCATACCTTGGCATCTACTTGGAGGTCATGGATTTCCGTCCGTTGCTTTTCCATAATTTTCATAAATACGGAGCTGCTGCAGCCGACAATTGAAGCAACCATTAACTGATACGGTCGATAGCCAAATTCCTCATTTCCGGATATATTTAATTGTCCATAATCTAATTCAGTTCGCACACCATTTTCTTTTAATGTAAATTTCATATTGTTCCCTCCACTACTATTTTCTGTTACTATTACTATTTCCTTTTATACTAATAAGATAACGTATTTTTCTTAGTATACCTACTGAGAAAGCTTGACCTTTTGTTTAAAAGAAGATTAAATTGAAAAGGGATAAACACGGATACTTATTTTAGGAGGCGAGCAATGATGGTATCTGTTCAAACAAGATTCTGGATATTAATTGCACTCGTTGGGATTTCCGGATTTTCTCAAGGAATGCTACTGCCACTTTTGGCCATTATACTCGAACAAAATGGGGTGCCTTCCTCTGTGAACGGACTCCATGCCACAGGTTTATATATTGGTATCATCTTAGCTTCTCCATTTATGGAAAAACCATTACGAAAATTCGGTTTCAAGCCAATCATTCTTATTGGTGGAATGCTCGTTTTTATTTCCTTGGCTTTGTTCCCGTTTTGGCAGGCTCTTTGGTTTTGGTTTATATTGCGCATGTTAATCGGTATCGGTGATCAGATGCTTCATTTTGGTACACAGACCTGGATTACTTCCACTGTTTCAGCGCATACGCGGGGGAAAAGCATTGCCTATTACGGTTTATCTTTTGGCCTTGGATTTGCTTTAGGGCCACTGATGACCCGCCTGCTGTCTGTGAATGAAGCTTTGCCTTTTCTCGTATCGGCAGTGATTAGTATGCTCGTCTGGTCAAGTATGCTTTTTGTGAAAAATATGATTCCGGAGCACGCGTTTGAAACTGGCAAGCAAACCAGCACTGTAAAAAGGTTTGTCCAAACGGCGAAAATAGCCTGGATTGCATTGCTTCCCGGCTTTGGCTTTGGATTTTTGGAAGCTTCCCTGCATAGTATTTTTCCGATTTATGGTTTGCGGTTAGGTCATACCGTAGACATTTTAGCATTTATCATCCCGTTTTTTGCTTTAGGGAGCCTGGTTACCCAAATCCCCTTAGGTGTTTTGAGTGACCGTTATGGGCGAAAAAGGATCCTTTTATTTATTATATCAGCAGGGGCAGTCTGTTTTTTCCTCGCTGCTTTATTCGAAGCCTCCACGATTGCCTTATTTATATTATTTGCCTTGTCAGGGATGCTTGTCGGTTCATTATTTTCTTTGGGGATTGCCTATATGACCGATTTATTGCCGCAAAACCTGCTGCCGGCTGGTAATTTAATGGTCGGCATCACGTTCAGCATAGGAAGCATCAGCGGCCCTTTTATCGGCGGCATTTATGTAGATTTATTTCCAAATGTCTCCTTTTTCTATTTACTAAGTGCTATATTAATGCTTGTTGCTGCCGCTCTTTATTTTAGAAAAGAGCCGGCAGCAGTTTAAGAGAGAGCGGTACTTGCTGTGATATGCTCTCTCTTTGCGTTTGATTTTATTTTTCCACATACTTACTAAATCGTGTTTCCAGTCTATCTTGCATAAAAGAGATAATAACGCAGATCGGCCAGTAGATAAAAGCAACAAGTACATACATTGTCATGGCATCAAATTCTCGTCCGGCAACAATTTGCGTTTTCTGGAAGAGTTCAGGTACCGTAATAACTGCCGCTAAAGAAGTTGCTTTTACAATATCCATGAAAACATTCGTCAGCGGCGGGATCGCAATTCTGGTTGCTTGCGGCAGAATGATTTTCCTTAATGATTGGAAATAACTTAAATTAAGTGCTTTTGCTGATTCCCACTGACCTCTATCCACACTATTCAGTGCAGAACGGTCTATTTCCGCAATATACGCAGCACTATTTAAACCAAAACCGAGTGATGCCGCCACGACCGCAGTAAATTCTATCCCAACGACAGGCAAACCGTAATATAAGAGAAATAGGAAAACTAACATAGGTGTCCCTCGCATGAAGGAAATATATACGCGCGCAGGCCACCTTAGTATAAATTTGGATGAACTTCTGCCGAGTGCTAGCATTAATCCTAGAACCAGCCCCATCACCATACCAACAATGGAAATCAATAATGTCACAGGAAGACCACCAAGCACAAACGGCAAATTCTCCAATGCAAGTTCTATATCAAACAATCCCCCAAAATCAAACCCTTGAAAATCCATTGTTTTTCCCCTTTAATACAAATTTGCCAAAACCTCTATTTCTTATCATACAGGTTTCTTGTTTAAAGTAATACCGGTTAACACAGCTGGCCTCAAAGTTTCAAGGCTAAAATCAAAGCTCAAACTAAGTAAACCAACCAATTTAATCAGCTATATGCACATACGAAACAGACTACCCGTTGGAAGTGTCCCATCAATAAATGCAGTTATAAGTCAAGCCCTTCAATTTCTATAAATTCACCTTCAAGCTCCTGGGAAGCATCTTCCTCGTAAAATGTTTCAGCAAGCTCGGTTAACGTACCATCTTCGCGCATTTCAGCCAGTGCATTATTAATTTGTTCTGTTAATTCATCTGCACCTTTTTCCATAATAGCCGCCTGTGCATTTGGATGGAACCTGAGATCAGGATGCAAGTGAATATCAAAATCCGGAAATCCTGCAACACCAAATTTGGATAAGTAATAATCATTTACGACAACATCGGTTCTGCCATTATGAACATCACGTAAATATGCTTCATTCGGTGCATTTCCATACGTGATTACCTCTGCCCCAAAATGTTCTGCAATCTGACTGTAAATAGTTGTTGCTCCACCGCCTGCATCTTTTCCTTCCAAATCCTCCAATGATTCGATGCCTGAATTATCTTCTTCTCTCACTACCATAGTGGAATAAGAATATTTATATGGCTCACTGAAATTAAATTCTTCTTGTCTCTTGTCGGTAGCTTCAATATCATTGGCTGCTACATCAATTCTTCCGCTGTTAATGGCAGGAAGCATACTGTCAATTCCCATAATTTCAAAAGAAATATCAATATCTAACCGTTCTGCAACTTCTCGCATGACTTCTACATCATAACCTGTTAGCTGGTCCTCACTTTCTTCATCCCCATCATAAAATGAGGCCGCTAGTAAAGTTCCGGAAGTTCCCACAACAATTTCTCCGGCTTCTTGAATTTCTCCCCATTTATCATCTGTTACACTATCTTCATCGTCGCTGTTGTCATTCTCCCCTCCATCGCCGCACGCTGATACAATCAATGCTAACACTGTCATAAAAAGTAATAATTTTATCTGTTTCATCTTCTTCACCCCTATTGTTATATTAAAACCATAGTTTAGATTGTAACAACTTTATGACCTAAATTCAAAAGTTATACAAGCAATGTTTTACAACTCTTTTTTTTATTGATTATATTTCGTAGTGTGCCACGCTTATAAAATATTTTATAATCATTATAAATGAGCGCATTGCCGCTGTAAGTACGTTCCCTAACATCGAAAGCGGGGATTACCACCCTTTTCAGTGGTTTACTTATTTCGATTACCTGGTACTCGGTTCCGTTTTCACAACCCTTATGGGTTCTCCATCATTTGATTGAACTTACTGCGGGAGACTATGCAAAGGCAAAAAAAGGAATTACAGAAACCATTCGGTGTAAAGAGCTGAACGTGGAGACGCTTTTGATTATTACACCCATCCGGCAGTATCTATCGACTATTAGACAGAAGGTGCTATTCACTAAGTGATAAACTAAAATGCACCCCCACTTTTTATACAAGAGGAGGTGCATTATTCGTTAATATAATTCAATTGAAAATTCGTAAGTGCACGTTAAATGCCAGGTTATGATGATTTCACCCAATAAGCTGCTTCATTTTAAGATTGGGACGGCGGAAACTGATCTCCTTCATTCAGATTAATTTCTGTATTGTCCTGACTGCTATTGCCATATTGCAGCTTGTCCACTTTAACTTACCGCTTTCTGGTGCCTTTTCACCTGTTTAAACTATTGATTGTTAGCCATCTTATACAGCCTTCCTTTAAATTAGCTGACACAACCAAGGATACCCTGTAGACATTCAAACAAACATTTTAACTGATTACAATCAGGCTAAAAACAAATTTCACCTGCAATATTGTTTTTAAAGGGCTGCTCGTAAGTTTATCAGACAGACTTAACTAACTAATCAGCCAAATTGTTCTGTACTGGCCTTTTTCCTGATGAACGCGTTAAGCACTCCTCCAAGCATAATTATAATCCCGGAAATATACAACCAAAGCATGAGCACAATGATAGTACCAAGACTTCCATATGTAGCTGAATAATTGCCCAATGTATTCACATAAAAAGAAAATCCTAAAGACGTGAGCTGCCAGAACACGGTAGCGAATATCGCTCCCCATATCGCATTTTTAAAGTATATCCGTTTGCTTGGAGCCAGGACATACAGCGCAAGAAATACGATAAAAAACACAACGGACGAAATGACATACCTGAAGGATTCCCATATCGAAATGAATCCTTCCGACAATCCAAATAAGGAAAAAATATAAACACCTATCATTCTTCCAAAAACCGGGAGAAGTAAAGCTGTTATAATAACGATAATCATACCAATAGTAAGTACGATGGCAATCAGTCTCGACAAAATAAAGGAACGGTTCTCCTCCACCTCATATGCCCGGTTAAATCCCCGCATGAGCGCGTTTACACCATTGGATGCCGACCACAATGTAGCGATAATTCCAATAGACAATAATCCGCCGCTTTGCTGATGCATGAGCTGCTGGACGTTCGTCTCGAGTAATTCGCTAATCTGATCAGGAGCATACGTATTGATAAACGCAACTACAGCTATTTCGTCAAACGGGAGAAAACCGATGAGCGTAACCAATACCATTAAAAACGGAAAAAGAGAAAGGAGAAAAAAATAGGCCAACTGTGCCGCCAGACCAAAGACATCTGCCTTTTCTATTCTTTCATAAAGCTGTGTTCCCAAGGTTATTATTCTTTTCAATCATCCCACTCCCCAAAATTGAATACGCTGCATTTACTTAAAACCTGGTGTATACAGCAGGTAAAAGGAGTATTTTTAATTTTTCTTCATTAGGTTTTGGAGTTTAGTAAATGAAATCAGCTCTTTTTACCGATTACGACCAATTCGACTTCTGACTTCTAACCTACGGAGTGGCCGCCGAGATTTTCTTATACCGTGCTTCCCTCTCCCCATGCCAAATTATTCTATTCGGTCTGTCCTATTTTTATTAGTTAATTTATCCAAGGAATTTTCGACCTGCTCTAGCGCATTAATCGTATTTTCCGCACCGCTGGCGAAGTTTTTGTTAAATGTATCGAATGCAGTCCGAACGTTATGCACCGCTTCCGACGGGTTTTTCAGCATATAGCTTGAGCTTCGTTTCACAGAGCCTAATTTATGTTTTGAATACGTTCTTGTCTCTTTGTCAAATAAAGCAACTAATCCTCCAACAACTGCACCTGCTGCAATACTTAATACCAATTTTCTTTTACCCATTCTCATTCTCTCCTTTATGAAATGTATGTTTTTCCTTTATAAAATCCAATAACCTGCTACACCCTTCGGAAACAAGCTCATACGTATAATCAAAATTACCTGTATAGTATGGATCAGGAACATTTACATCACTGGGTTCATCCACAAAATCCATTAATTTGGCAATATAAGCTTCTTCTGTCTCTCTGTTTACCTTTCTCAAATCTGTTATATTATGCTCATCCATGGCAATAATATAATCAAATTCATTCCAGTCACCATAGTCCACCTGTCTTGCCAGCATGCCCTCAGAAGTGATGTTATACTTGTCCAGCAATTTTCTTGTTTCATCATGCGGCCTCTTTCCAATATGATAGTCACCGGTTCCCGCTGAATCAACGGATATTTTTACAGATAACCCCTCTTTTTCAAGCAGATCTCGAAATACTGCTTCTGCCATTGGAGAGCGACAAATATTTCCTAAACAGACAAACAATACGCGTACCATTTTAACACCTGCATTCCATTTTATCTCTATTATAAGCATTATTCAGCAAAATTCGCAAAGGTTACCTAAACAGGGAACTCCTAATGGTGTCTCACATTTTACAATTTTAATAAAATTTTATTAATGGCCTTGACAGCGGCGTGATTTTTTGGAATATTAGTACATACATATAACTATATCACTATAAAAAGGAGGAAAAGCATGCAGGGTTTTATTGATAGCATAGGAGCTTTTGTCTGGGGTCCGATTACATTGATTCTCCTGGTAGGAACAGGGGTTTACTTAACAATTCGGCTTGGTTTTCTGCAGGTAAGATCATTGCCGTATGCACTGAAATTGGCATTCAGCCCTGCCAGACAAGATAAGAAGTCAAAAGGGGACATCAGCCATTATCAAGCACTCTCTACCCAGATGGCAGCAACGATTGGTACAGGGAACATCGTAGGGGTGGCAACAGCTGTTATTCTGGGTGGACCGGGCGCAGTATTTTGGATGTGGGTGACAGCAGTTGTCGGGATGGCAACCAAATATGCCGAGGCGATTCTTGCTGTTAAATACAGGGTTGTTAACAGCAAAGGAGAGATGTCCGGGGGACCAATGTATTACCTGGATAAGGGGCTGAAGCAGAAATGGCTTGCCGTACTCTTCGCCATATTCGGGGCGATTGCTGCATTTGGAATAGGAAATACAGTTCAGTCAAAAGCTGTATCGGATGCATTAAACGATTCCTTTAATGTGCCAGCTATAGCTACAGGTCTTGTATTGACCATTTTAACCGGTTTGGTCATTATTGGAGGAATTAAAAGTATTGGGAGGGTTACTTCCTTTTTTGTACCCATCATGGCTTTGTTTTATATCACTGGCGGATTAATTATTATCTTTATGAATATCGATATCGTACCTGCAGCCTTCAATTTGATTTTCACGGATGCATTTACCGCACAGGCTGCTGGTGGTGGTGTATTGGGTACAGCTATCAGATACGGGGTAGCACGAGGTGTATTCTCCAACGAGGCTGGTCTCGGGTCAGCTCCGATTGCTGCCGCAGCTGCAAAAACAGACTATCCCGGCAGACAGGCACTTGTTTCCATGACCCAAGTTTTTATTGATACGATTCTCGTTTGTACCATCACAGGTGTTACGATCGTTATGGCAGGTCAATATGGAGGTGGCATTGAGGGCGGTTCATTAACGAATGCTTCTTTCCAATTTTTCTTAGGTGATACCGGTGGTATGATCGTTACGCTGGCCATTGCATTTTTTGCTTTCTCTACACTCATAAGCTGGTCTTATTACGGGGAGAAGTGCTTTGGATATTTATTCAAAAATGAAAACTTAATTCCTTATTACCGAATTTTCTTTGTGATCGTTGTATTTTTTGGAGCTATCGCCGAGCTGGCACTTGTATGGGGTGTCGCGGATATCTTTAACGCACTCATGGCAATACCAAACTTAATCGGACTATTGGGACTTTCCGGTGTAGTTGTCTATGAGACTAGAAGATTTATGAAGATAGCCAAAGAAGAAAAAGATGAGGAGCGGGCTAAAAAAGCAAGTGGAGCTTAATTTATCATTAAAATAAAAATCGAGGCTTCTGGTCCGTTGTAAAGGTTCGCTACCGTCGGAGAAACGGAGCCTACTATGACTATTCATATATGAATAATCATTTACAGTTCCTAAATTTGATAACACACAAAAAGGGGTACAAAATCGCAATGGTTTTGGTCCCCTTATTTTTGTTGTTAAATCACCGTTTCAGATGGAATTAACTCAATTTCCACATAACAATTAGCACTGAATTTGGTCGCATTACAATAGATGGTGTAAGTATACCAATGGGGGGGGTGTGAATTTATCCCCTTTTGGATTTTTCTTCTGTTAAATGGCCTTTATGCGTATTTGGTACTATTTCTTATTAAGGAATAGCACCATATAGTGCAATAAGAGAGGTGCTTCTATTAGCTGGTTCGTATTATAAGGTCAGCCGGTCATTGAACTGGTTGACCTTATTTTAATGGGTTTTTATGCTTAAGGTAGCCGGGGTAGGACGCTCGCGCCCGTGGGACATTGATCCCGTCCGTAATACTGTCCACCCCCTCCTTGTAGAAACATGTTTGAGGCTGGCTGGGACACGATCCCGCATAACAAGCGAAGCTATGACACTACAAGTGATGTAGGGGAGCACCGGCGAATCTATTAAAGGAGTTGTGATTCATATGGATCCTGTTATTGGTCTGGATGTCGCAAAAGGCGAAAGCCAGGTCCAAGCTTTTTTACAAAGGAAACAAACTTATAAGCAAAGCTTTAAATTTGCTCACGACCTACAGGGGCTTCACGTATTTCATCGTTTTTATCAAGAAGTGGAACGGGTTTCGGGTCAGCCTCCGGCTATCATCTTTGAATCTACCGGACACTATCATGAGCCTGTGCTTCAATTTCTTGAAAATCATGGTATAACGTATTATTTAATCAATCCAGTGGTTTCCTTTGAGGCCCAGAAAGACGAGCCTGCGTAAGGTGAAAACGGACAAAATCGATGCGTTTCATTTGGGAGAGCTGTACTACAAAGAGGACCTTGAGGTCTATCAAAGGAAAACAGAGTCGGCCTTGAATCTGCGTCTCTTGACAAGACAGCACAGCGCGTTAACAGACAGCTATGTTGAAATCAAGCTTCAATTTCAGGCTGCTCTGGATCAGATTTTCCCAGAATATCATGGCGTTTTTAGTGATCTTTGTGGCAACCTCTCGTTGAACATCTTACTGCACTATCCAACGTCAACAGATATTTACAAGGTTTCTCAAGAGACGTTGGCTGATGAAATGCGTCAATTCGGAGCGAGACGTTCCCAAACATGGTTTTTGGATAAAGCTTCTCAATTAAAAGATGCGGCAGAACGTAATCCTTTTCAATCTCCTGTTTGCCATGGTCATCTAGTCAGCTTGCGTATGTATATTCAAATGCTTTTTCAATATCAAGAGCACCTATCCAAGTTAAAAAAAGAGATAGATGCCCTGGCACAGACCTTTGAAGACTACAGATTGATCCAATCCATTCCTGGAATCGGAGATAAAATTGCAGCAACAATCATTTCCGAAATTGGGGACATCAATCAATTTCATTATGCCAAGCAATTGACTGCCAATGCAGGACTTGACCCAAGTGTTTTTGAGTCAGGCAAATTTAGATCCTCGATCAACCGCATCACGAAAAGGGGATCATCAAGATTACGTCAGTCCCTTTATACGGCTGTGCAATGCGGTCTAGCAAAAGAACGAAACAAGAAGCTTATCAGCTTTTATGATCGCAAACGAAACGAGGGCAAGCCCCATAAAGTAGCAGTGATTGCTTGTGCCAATAAACTCGTTCATTGGATTCATGCCATGTTAAAGTATCAGGAAGTTTTTGTAGATCAATCATAAAGTATTTTTTTTGCTAACATTCTGTAATCTTCTTGTTTTAGCATGAAGGCTATTTGGTGTGCTCAATTTTAGTGTAACATGTTTTTTTGAACTTCTTCACCCTTAAATGTTGACAGTTATTAGCTGGTATTCTTGAATCACGATAAATGGTTAGGCTGCACAAAAATAGCATAGAACTTGGTTATCACATTCTGAGCTACCAGTTATCTATAAGAATACTATCGAGTATTATACCTTTAGTGTTTTGTATGCCTTTCTTATTATTACAAGATTGAGCCAAAAAATTAAAAAAGGAATCACTACATGTAAGGATGCAAGAAATCCATGGGCAGTATAATATTGAATATTGGCAATGGCGAATATTGCAAGTGATAGCCAGGTTAGGTTCTTCGATAATTTCCCTACAAGACCAACTATAAACATAACAAGGTAAATGTATTTAAAAAGGGCAAAAGATTTATGTATCTCCCAATAAGTATAGTCTTGAAATACAGCAACTCCTGCCAAGTATACCTGAATTAATATACTTAATAATGCCAACCCAGATAAAACTAAATATAATTTTAAAAAGTTCTTTCTCATTTAAATCCTCCTACCATTTATTTGTAATTTCGATGCATTAAATCTCTTTTGATTGTACATCCCGAATACTGTATGTTTAGAAGGACGCACTATTCGATTAGCGCGCCTCTTTAGTTGAAGAACGAATTCTTTCAATACCCGTATCCCTGACGATTCATGGTATTAATAGTAGCTCTTAAAAATGGTTAGATTAATTGGTTAATGCATCTTTCAAAGCATCAGCCCACTCATTAGAAGAATCGAAATAGGATAGATGATGACCAGGGAATAAAGCCAACTCTGTCTGAAACTCTTTAGATAAAATTAGGGATGTGCGTGCAAAATATTTTTCTTTATGAAGTGATAAATCACCTGCTGCAAAAACCAAATGTACTTTACTGTCTATCAATTTTTGGATGTCAGGTTGATATTGGATAAATGGTTGCATTTCATCTTGCATTAGTATATCTGTGTTTTCAGCGTTTCTTTCCTGAAAATCCTCAGGAATATATGAAAAAGCACTTAAAGGAACGCCAACGGAGAAAGTAAATTTTGTATTTGCTATTTCAGGTCCTAGCCGGGTAGTTGTAGAATGAATATTGGCGAAAAAGGCTAACCATTTATCTTTATCCGGCAATACTTTAACTAAGGGAGGTTCATGAATCACAACCGTATTGACCATCTCAGGAAATACAGTTGCTAATTCCATAGCAATGATGGCCCCAGAACTATTTCCATAAATATCTGCTATTTCAGTATTTGTTGCTTCTAAAACAGCTGCGGCATCACGTCCTTGTTGAGCTACGTCAACATTATGAGGAGCACCCCAAACACTTCTTGAATTTCCTCTACGATCATATGTAATGACTTTATAGTCGTCAGCTAATTCATCTGCCACATACTTATAAAAGTCTGCATCACCGCCACCACCTGATACCAGGAGCAGGGGAGGGCCATCACCTCGTATTTCATAGTAAAGGCTTGCATCTTCATTTTCGACGAAGCCAGTTTGCACATCATGTCGGTCTGATTGAATCTGTTCTGGATAAAAGTTCGCAGTCATAATGATTGCGCCAAAAAAATATCCAAGAGCCATTGAAGCTGTGATAGCAATTGTAAGAATTGCTGAAACAATTTTTGTATAGCTGGTATGAGCTGCATTTTTTTTATTTAAGAAAACATTTCTGGTCCACGTAATAACAAGAGAAAGAACCAAAACACCCAATAACAGGGCATAGTCATTGCTTGTTAAGTATCCGTAGGGGAACAGATAAAAGATGACATCGATGAAAAGTACAATAATACCCCATTGTAAAATGACTGTGCCAATTGAATTACGAATTGACATTTTTTGTTCAGATAAAAAACGGGGTTGAATAAATCTTAATAAATAGAAAATCCCCCATAAAATTGTAGGCATGAGCATTAGTGATACATGAATCATATTTCGAGGGGGCTCTGCATAAAAACTGAAATTAAAAAGAACTAGAAACACTATTATTAAGTTTACTAGAATTATCAAATATGTAAAAATTAATACAGACCGATGTTTGTTAAAATCAATGATTGTAGTATTTTTGGTGACCTTTGAATACATAAACATAAGGGAGATCCACAGTACTATATTCAAAGCAATTAATGGTGAATCCATGCCATATAAGGAGTTCATATAACCACCCGCCTTCTTCTCGTTTAATGGTACTCCATCATTATAAACATTCTTTCTCCACTTAAACATAATCTCAGGGAGTATTTTCAATCAGACTGAGGACTGAGAATATTCTTTCGCTACTTGTGTTTTATTCAACAATCTGGCCTCAAGTGAATAAATTCACAATATCCTATATCTTCTTACTTAAATCATATCAGAAAATAAACAATTATTGTTCCTGTTTCCCACAATTATGGAAATAGTTTGTTGCGCAGTAAGCGTCTACTACGCTTCAAACAAATGTAGATTTTCTCTTATTCCACATTTCTGCCCCCTAAGTAAAAAGAAGACCATCACACTGACGCTCCCCTTGTTAAAGCAACGCACCCGTTAGCTTAATATTGGTATAACATTAATTACAGGTTCTTCATAAGGATGAATCCTTTTAATTAGTTCTTTCACTTCAGCAATGTTCTTCATTAAACACTTGAATTCCATTTTACATTCAGTCCCAAAGGAAATTTCACCTTTACTACCATTAAAAGGATTTGCTTCTTCTAAAGGTCTCCAGTATCCTTTTACGACAGAATACGAAACAACATTATCGTAAGCTCCCACAGTTAAAACGCCAATATCATTTAACTTATTTCTTAACTCCTCTATATATTCTTCTGGTAACAGCACTTCTACTTTTACAAATTCAAACTCCATTTAATCCCTCTATTTCGTTTTTAATATTTCACTAAAGCACCCAGTTAATGTAATTAGAAATTCTATTTAATAAGTGTTTTTACCATAGTATAATAACTGCTACCAGGAGGGTAATCTTTAATTTCACCTACAACTTGATACCCTTTGATTTCATAAAAAGAACGAGCTTGAAATTCAAAAGTGGTTAAAAGTGCTTTCTTTGCACCCTTCTCTTTGGCAAATTTTTCAGCCTTATCAAGAAGTTGTCCTCCCAAACCCTTACCTCTGTATTCCTCACGAAACCAAAAATCGTTAATCTCTATCCAATCCCAATAAACATCTGCACTTAAACCACCAATCCAATTTTTATTGGCATCCGATACAATAATATTTATTGGCTGTACAGCTTCTTTTTCCCTTACTTCTTTATGTTGTAAGGAATGCTTATTATTAAATTCTCTAATTTCCTTATGTAAAAAGGTTGAAAATTTTTCGTTAGTTTCCAATAAAACCTCTATATTATAGTTCATCTTCCTTCTCCCCATAGTTGATTTATAAATCGTTATTCCACAATCCTGCGTCGTTAGTTTAAGAACAATGCTTCACAAACTCTATATTTATTTTAACATAAATATTCTGAATACCTTATTATATCGATTGAAAATAAAATCAAATTATAATAAATATAAAAAGCACTGCAAATTGCAGTGCTGATTTGTTGTTATTAAAAGTGCTAGACACTATGTTATTTACTTGTTTGCTCCTCTGAAGAGAACCCGTTACCGTTATTCGGGTGCAGCCCTTTTTGATTCTGCTGCTTAAGCAATCGGCTTAATACAGGCAGCATCGTTATTTTTTGCCGAATTTACATAGGTATCCACATCATATGCGCTGAAATCTTCATCTTCCATTTCCTGCAAAAATTGATGGGCTTCTATTGGGTTTGCAAAATACTGTGCCACCCATTCATCTGCTTTTACTTTTGGAAGGACGATCGGCATCCGGTGGTGAATATCCTGCATAAAAGTATTGGCATTTTTCGTTAATATAGTACAGGTGAATAATGAATTGCCACCCTGTTCCCACTTGTCCCATAACCCCGCAAAGGCAAACAGCTCCCTGTTTTCAATCTGGATTCTTTTTGGCTGTTTACTAACATCTGTCTTTTGCCATTCATAAAAACTGTCAGCAATAATGAGGCATCTTTTTCTCGCCATTAATTTTTTAAAGGTCGGTTTCTCATGAGCTGTTTCACTCCGGGCATTAATCATTTTATATCCAATTTTTTCATCTTTTGCCCATGATGGTACAAGCCCCCATCGCAAATAACCTGCCCGCTTCTTTTTTCCGTCATAAATAATAGCCAGTACTTGCTGACCTGGTGCAACATTATAATTTGGCTCATACCCCTCTATACTTTCCTGCTGCAGGTCAAAAGCCTTTATAATGTCCAACTCATCGGCAAGGAGTGTGTATCTTCCGCACATGATTCAAACCCTCCTCATTTAAAATATACTTAAATCCCATTGATTGGCAATATGTCTTAGCAATCGCATACCTGCGATACTGTTTCCTTTATCATCAAGCGCAGGTCCATATACCCCAATACCGCAGCCATTTTTAAACGGCAGGTTTTCTGCCCGTACTCTCGGCGGGCTTACTGCAATGATCCCGCCAGAAACCCCGCTTTTTGCGGGGACACCAACATAGGCAGCGAATTTTCCTGATGCATCATACATTCCACATGTCAGCATTAGCGCTTTTGCCAGCCTTGCTACCTGCCGAGGGATAATTTCTTCCCCTGTCAGCGGATCCTCACCATCATTTGCAAGTACTGTACCAATTTTTGCTAGATCATCAATCGTAACCTCGATCGAACACTGTTTAAAATAAGTTTCCAAAGTAATATTTAAATCTGATTCCAGAAAACCTGTTTCCAATAGATAATACCCAATAGCGCGATTTCTCATGGATGAATCTCTTTCTGACTCATATACATCTATATCAATTTCGGGCCGATATCCCAGGATCCGTTCAAGCAAATCGAATAGCGGCTTTAATTTTTCATCTGATGTATTTCCTTCAAGCAGCGAGCTAACTGTGATTGCCCCCGCATTAATAAGTGGGTTAAAAGGTTTTTCCAGTTGCTGCCTCATCTCCAAATGCATGATCGAATTAAATGCCTGCCCGGTCGGCTCCACGTCCACCCTGTCCAATACGTAAGAAATACCGAGTTCCTTACAGGCAACAATATAGCTGAACACCTTTGAAATGCTTTGAATTGTAAAAGATATATCTGCATCACCGGAACGAATGGCCAAGCCATCACTGCCGAGTATGGAAATCCCCAAATGATTTTTATTTGCCTCTTCCAATATCGGAATATAAGAGGCAACATTGCCATCTTCCGTGTGTTTCCGGTAAAAAGAAACCCAGTCATCAACATAATTTTGCAGCCATTCTGTGGTCGTTTCCGTATTCCAATTAGCTACACCTTGAACCATTAGATCACCTCGAGTAGTCTGTGTATTTATTCTGTTATCATCATTATAGCCGAGAGTCTTAAATTATAAAGTAAAGTATTCCCAACATCTTTTTGACTCTTATTAATATTACCCTATATAGAAAAAGAATTACCTCACACTTAAAAGCTGTTAAAATATGTGACTTGTTCTTTTGTCCTACTAATAAACATGCACTCCAGCATATGTTATACGAGGATTCAGTGTAAATAAAAACGGCCATGATTCTATAAAAGAATCATGGCCGTTTTTATTTGCAGCAGGCTATGAACCCATCTGCATTTACCAGTTATTTTTATTTTCCAATAAACATTTGTGTCCAGTGGCTACCCTGTTCTACAAAGCCTACCCCAATATGGGTGAAATCACCATTCAGGATATTGGCGCGATGGCCTTCACTGTTCATCCAGGCATCTACAACATCTTGTGGGCTCTGTTGCCCTTTTGCAATGTTCTCTCCTGCTGTCTGATAAGAAACACCAAACTGCTGCATCATATCAAATGGCGAGCCATAATTTGGACTATTATGGTCGAAGTAATTACTTGTTGCCATATCACGTGATTTTTCACGAGCAACTTTGCTTAATTCAACATCTGCTTCCAGTGCTTGCAAGCCGTGCTTGCTTCTTTCTGCGTTTGTTAAATCGACAACTTCCTGCTCAAATTGACTTAGTTCAGAAGCCGCACTTTCAGCACTTTCCTCTTTTTCCTCTGTTGCAGTCTGCTCTGCAGGTGCTGCATCTTGCTGTTGGTTCTCTTCACCCTGGTGTTGATTCTCTTCATCATTCTGCCATTGAGGCTGCTGGTACTGGGTTATAAAGTTTTCACACAACTCATTTCCAGATAGATCCTTCTGCCCCCCATTAATAGAATAATAAGTTTTATATGAATTTTGCTGTCCCTGTTCTGAAGCAGATGCAGATACAGTGGAAGCAAAAATGCCACCTAATAAAATAGTAAATAATGCTGTGATGATGCTTAATTTTTTCATCATGCTTTTGCTCACTCCTTTTTTTGTATTGCATCATCATCATAGCATACGTTTTTTTGTCATATTTATGGCAAGGCTTGCCAATAGTTAAGGCTGGAAAGTGAAATAATTAAATTCCTACTCGCGCAAGTGGTTTATCAACACCATCTAACGGGAAAATAGGAAAAAGCTAAGTATAATGGTAATTATTACATATATCAGCCTGTTGACACCATTCAAACTAGCTACTTATATTACAAAACCCAAATATTTGTAACTAAAATGTTACTTGATTTCCCCCTTCATCATCCTTTAATTTATAATATAGTACCATTTTGTAAAAGCATTATTGTCAAAATGTGTCACTTATAATCACGCTTAAAAATAAGTACAACAAGAAGAAAATCTTTTGAAAACTTGGCTTATACTAAAAAGATTGTTGTAAACGTATTTTGCTTTCCTGGAAGCTTTTATACTTGAAGTATAACCCTTAGGCAAGATAATTTCACACCAAAAAATATAAACAATGGAGGATCAGATCATGTTATCCACGGCTGAAATAGGAATTGACCTTGGAACTGCTAATATACTTATTTACTCAAAATCAAAAGGAATTGTGTTGAATGAACCATCCGTTGTAGCTATTGATGTAAACACAAAAGACGTCGTAGCAGTTGGCAGTGAAGCAAAAGAGATGGTAGGAAAAACACCACAAAATATTATACCAATACGCCCATTAAAAGACGGTGTTATTGCTGATTATGATGTTACGGCACAAATGCTGAAGGAATTTCTGAAAAAAGTAAGTAAAAAAGTCGGCTTGTCCATGAGAAAACCCATTGTCGTTGTGTGCACCCCTACCGGCAGCACGACGGTAGAGCGTCGTGCCATCCATAATGCAATTACAGGATATGGAGCTAAGCAGGTCCATTTGATCGAGGAACCTGTGGCCGCAGCCATTGGTTCAGATCTTCCGGTGGATGAGCCATTTGCCAATGTGGTTGTCGATATCGGCGGCGGCACTTGTGAGGTAGGGATTATTTCCTTTGGCGGTGTTGTTTCATCCAATTCCCTGAGAATCGGTGGAGACAAAATGGACGAAGAAATCATCCACCATATCCGGAAGAATTATAATATTTTAATCGGAGAACGGACTGCCGAAAATATTAAAATTGAAATTGGCTATGCTCACCCGAACCATGCGGAAACAACAATGGAAATACGCGGAAGGGATATGGTAAGTGGGCTGCCGAAAACGGTAACTATTACTTCCACTGAAATCCACCATGCTTTAAAAGAATCACTCGAACAGATTCTGGAAACCATCCGGGCTACATTGGAAAACTGTCCGCCCGAGTTAAGCGGCGATATTGTCGATCACGGAATCGTGCTTACAGGCGGCGGAGCTCTTTTAAACGGCGTGCAGGAATGGCTTGCCAATGAAATATTCGTTCCTGTCCATATTGCACCAAACCCACTTGAATCTGTAGCAATTGGCACAGGGCGTTCATTGAAAATGATTACCAAACTGCAGAAAGCTGCAAAATAAATCAACTGCTGGACAAACTCGGTCGAATCGTGACAAAGTGCTTAAAACTTTTTCGAGCAACTTTAGACGTCTCGCGAGCAACTTTAGACGTCTCGCGAGCAACTTTAGACGTCTCGCGAGCAACTTTCAACGTTTGGCGGGACTAAACAGAAGAACGCATTATCCATTATTTACTTTAATAATGCGCTCAAACTGTTTACAAATCTTTCAGACAATTATATAATAGATTATAATAAATCATGTCTTAGAATTATTCCCATTCAAAAACACATGATGTAAGTTAGCAACAGGGGATCGTGATCCTTAAGAATCCCAACCACAGGAAACTGCCTAATCTGCTTCCAGTCCCATCTTAGGGCTGAACCGGCAGATGTAAGCCAGTTCAAATCATTGTTACAGCCTTTTTGACTGTAATTGGTTTGAATTGGCTTTTTTATTTATTTTAAAAGAAAAAGAGGTGAATACAACCATGTCTGGTGCATTAGAGCATATTCGGATTTTAGATTTATCCCGCGTGCTTGCCGGCCCTTATTGTACAATGATATTAGGGGATCTGGGTGCAGAAGTGATTAAAGTGGAAGCTCCGGGCGGGAGTGACGAAACAAGGAGATGGGGTCCTCCCTTCAAGAATGAAGTAAGTGCTTATTATTTAAGTGCAAACCGGAATAAAAAAAGCATAACTGCCGATTTAAAATCTGAAGAAGGCGTTGCGCTTATAAAAGAGCTGGCAAAGGAAAGCGATGTTATTATCAATAATTTTAAAACTGGTACGATGGAGCGCTTCGGTCTAGATTACGAAACCCTTGCAGCAATTAATCCCGGCATCGTTTTCTGCTCTATTACAGGGTTTGGGGAAACAGGACCAAACAAGGATATGCCCGGGTATGATTTTATTATCCAGGCGATGAGTGGATTTATGAGTATTACGGGGGATAAAAACACCGGTCAGCAAAAGGTTGGTGTGGCTATTACGGATGTTTTAACCGGTTTGTATGCTTGTATCGGAATTCAGGGAGCACTCCTGGAAAGAACGCAATCAGGCAAAGGTCAGAAACTTGATATTTCTCTATATGATTCTGCTGTAAGTGCACTTGTTAACGTAGGAAGCAATTATTTAATGTCAGGTGAAATCCCGCAAGCACTCGGCAATCATCATGCAAATATTGTCCCCTATCAGACGTTTATAACAGCCGACGGGGAAATGGTCATCGCGGTGGGGAATGACAATCAATTCAGCATGCTTTGCAAATTGATAGGAAAGCCGGCGCTTGCTGCCGACCCAAGATTTAAAACAAATCCAGACCGGGTGGAAAATCGGGAGACAATCGTTCCGTTACTACAGGAGGAATTTTTGAAGAAACCCACTTCATACTGGAAGGACCAATGCAAAATTAATAATATCCCCTGTGGACCCATTCAAAATTTAGCGGAGGTTGCGGAAGACCCTCAACTTCAGGCAAGGGATATGTTTATTGATTACGAACACCCTGCTGCCGGTGATATAAAAATGATTGGTAGCCCATTAAAGTTATCAAGAACACCTGTCAGTATAAGGCAGCACCCGCCGGATGCAGGTGAACATAATGAAGAAATATATTCAAAAATAAAAATGAATAAGGAGAGAATTTGACATGAATTTTGAATTTACTGAAGAACAAAAAATGCTGCGTAAGACGGTGAGAAACTTTACGGATAAGGAGATCATGCCGCATATTACCCAGTGGGACCGTGACGGCAAATTTGATCCCGAGATTATTCCAAAGCTTGCAGAACTCGGTTTAATGGGAGTATGTATTCCTGAAGAATATGGGGGCAGCGGCATGGATTATAACTCCCTGGCCATTGTTTGTGAAGAGCTTGAGCGCGGGGACACTGCATTCCGAACTGCTGTATCCGTGCATACAGGACTTAACAGTATGACCCTCCTGCAGTGGGGAAATGAAGATCAAAAACAAAAATATTTAGTACCTCAGGCGAAGGGTAAAAAAATTGCCGCTTTTGGACTGACTGAGCCAGGAGCAGGATCAGACGTTGCTGCCATGGAAACGAACGCTGTGAAAGAAGGCGATCATTATATTCTTAATGGACAGAAAACCTGGATCTCGCTTTGCGATACAGCTGATAACTTTCTCGTTTTTGTCTATACTACAGATCGCTCAAAAAAACATAAAGGTATTTCTGCTTTTATTGTGGAACGAACATGGGAAGGCTTTTCATCAAAAGCCACTAAAGGAAAACTTGGAATCAGAGCAGGAAACACCGGTGAAATATTCTTTGACAATGTAAAAGTACCTAAGGAAAACCTCCTTGGGGAAGAGGGTGAAGGTTTTAAAATTGCCATGTCTGCTTTGGATAATGGAAGATTTACTGTTGCATCCGGTGCAGTAGGACAAATCATGGCGTGCCTTGAAGAAAGCGTGAAATACTGTCATGAGCGTGAAACCTTTGGAAAGGAAATCGGTAAACATCAGCTTGTGCAAAAAATGATTGCTGACATGGAAGCCGGTCTGCACATGAGCCGCCTCCTTGTTTATCGTGCAGGAGAGCTAAAGAATCAAGGAAAACGAAACACAAGAGAAACATCTCTCGCTAAATGGCAGGCATGTGATTTTGCTAATAAAGCAGCAGATGATGCCGTGCAAATCCATGGAGCATACGGATTTTCCGATGAGTATCCGGTAGAACGCTTCCTCCGTAACTCGAAAGCGCCAGTCATTTACGAAGGCACCCGAGAAATTCACACGGTGATGCAGGCAGAGTACGTACTAGGCTATCGCGAAGATAAAGCATTGAATAAAATGCTGCCGGCTTGGAAAGAAACCGAATACGTAAAATAAATGGGGTATTCGGAATATAGTGTGGAAAGAGGGCTAAAAGGAACCCTCCTCCATTGCCTTAGTTAGTGTGGAAAAATCAGCACCATAGATTTCTTCATACACCCATTCATATCCAGATTGTGTCCAGTTTGGTAATTGATCAGGTAACATTTTTCCGAAAGTAACATCAACTTCTTTGAATTTCCTTTTAACAGAACGATTGACATCCATATCAGACAAAGTTTCAAAAAACGTTTCATTGCACGCTCGACATTTATAACGCTGCCGTTTTATATAAATTCCAACACGTTGAGCGTGCATTGGTAGGTAGAAAAATAACTGCTTCTTTTTACCGTGCTTATATAAGTTTGCAACAGTACCACATTTTGGGCAGTACGATGGAAGTGAAGATATTGTTTCTACAAGTAATCGATAATCATCCTCACTTTCCGTCACGTCGAGAATATTTAGTTTTGGCAGGTTGAGCATATTTGATTGTCATTCATACTGTTCCTTTCTTAGTAATCCAATGATTTACGTTTACTGTTGCTTTGAAATAAAGTTTGATCATTTTCTGCTTGAGTTATTTTATTTAAACACCCGACTCTTGCATATACGGATGTTTTTGACAATCGAAAAGTGCCAAGTTTTGCAGCGATGAAATTTGCCTATATACAGCAAAAAGGTTTATGCATAGGTTTGACACGGAGCCTCTATGGGCATGATTCCTTGCGAAAGGGCAAAGGCACAGGCTTCGCAGAGGCTGGTAAGCCTATCATACCCACCTCTCCATGTCAAACCAGTTTCTTTTTGCTGCATAAAATGTGGCTGCAAAACTGAGCACTTCTACTTTGCAACAAACATACGGGTTGTTCGTTTAATTATCAGGCATTGAAAAAGTTGTGTTACGACCATTACTATTTTCTATTTTGAAAATCACAACTAAAACCACGCCTTTTTTCCAGCTTCTTTCTGTTCGTCAGGAGTCATTTCTTTAACTGTTTGTGTAATCTGCCACTCGTAGTCAAACGGATCTATAGCTGTAAACAATCGATCACCCCAAAACTCTTCCATTGGCTCAGTTGTGATTACACAATCTCTTTCTTTAAAAAATTCATAGATAGAATCTAAATCTGGAACGGCAAGCCCAATCTTTACACCAAGCCCTCTAGGACCCTTTTTAATATTTCTTTCTCGTACTGTATCTGGATTAGGAAGTCCTTCTAAAATACCTACTTCTATAACGCTAGAACCATAAGAGAGAATGCACATAAGTAAATTGCCATCCTCATCTGGGATACACATATGCTCTTTAAAACCAATACCTTGATAAAAATGAATCGCCTCTTCAATCCTATGCACTCGAATACCTATCATAAGTGGGGCATCGGGCATTTCTTCATTATTAGAAGACGTGCTTTGGTGATAGACATTTTTCATAATAAATCCCTCATTTCACTTTGATTAACAGAGCACTTCCACAGTAAAACCTCCAGGGGCTTCGACATAAAAGGTATAGCCATGGGAGTGTTGTGGAGGCTCTACATCAAAACCATCCTCCTTCAGTTGTCGATTGATCTTGTCCACCTGCGCTTCATTTTCCTGATGGAATCCAATATGGAACGTTTTTGGATAGCGTACCTCGCGCCCCTGCATTAAAGTGAGTATGAAACCATCCTCATCAAACACTACATCAAAGCCCTTTCCTCGCTCGGCATCCCCCATCATACCAAAATAGGTCTCTAAAAATTTCCGCGTAGCCGGGACATCTGTTACCGTAAGGTTGAGGTGATTGAGTTTCATATTACCATCCTTTCATTGATTTTTTAAGAATCCTTCTTCCTCATTATATGTCATTGATGCAAGTGATAATGTTTTGGTATAATCGGGTTAATATTTATGTATTTTAATTAAACTATCCGTCACATAACTTTAATGTTTTAGTTAAATCTATGGGAATGAAGGAATGAGTGAAGTATGTATTATAAACCGAAGGAGATCGCAAATTCGCTTAATATAAGCACAAGCGCTCTCCGCCATTACGAATCGTGGGGCATTGTTCCAACTCCAGAACGGGCAGAAAACGGCTATCGGTTGTATACTGAAATTCACTTTGCTTACTTTCGTTTTATCCGCGCAATGTTTCCAACTCTTAGCATGCGCGTAATATCAAATGTACTTTCTTATATACAACAAGAGGAGGTAGATGCAGCATTTTGGATTTTAAATGAGGAGCAAGCAAATCTGCATCAAGAGAAAAGGATTGCTGAGCATACGCTTGAGATCCTGAATAACCCTGATATGATAAAGTTAGATAGGAAGAAAATTAAAGATGAAATGACGATTGGAGAAGTTTCGGAATTAGCGGAAGTAACGACATCGGCCATTCGGCACTGGGAGAAAGAAAGACTGATTGTACCGAATCGTAATCCTGAAAACGGGTATAGGTTGTTCACGCGCACTCATCTTAGACAAATACTTCTCATTCGTGTAATGCGAAGTATGGTGTATTCTCTTGAAGACCTAAAAGAAGCCGTAAAATCTGTTGAACAACACACTGTCATACAAGCGAGAAAAGTGACACAAGAAGCTTTGGAAAGCATCAACCATCGAAATCGTTCCCAACTACATGGAATTCATGAGCTATATAATTTGTGTAAAGTGATTGGACTGCTGTGAAGAAGCAAAGAACTTAAACGATATGTTTTCAATAGCTTGCTTTTAATCAATCATGATCTTTTCAAAAGGATTACTTGATGTTCTTCCACATCATTTTCCGATTTATGATTTTAAAAAAATCATAAGCTTAAGTGTATTTTCCACACGAAAATCCGAATACCCAATAAATCTCCTTAAAACAGTCAATTAATCTACAGTACCTGGCTATTGAAATATTTACATCAGGTGCGGTATGATTATAAAAAGGAGGGTTCAGATATGTTCGAAAAGTTAACCAAAAGTATTTATGTTAACGGCGAATGGCAAGCCGTAGACGAACAGCAAACAGAGACGGTATATAATCCCGCAACTTTGGAACCGGTAACAAAGGTAGCTAACGGTGGGAAAGAAGAAGCCGAAGCGGCGATCCGGGCAGCTTCCAAAGCATTTCCTTCATGGAGTGAAATGCCAGGCCGGAAACGCTCACGCATTTTATACAAAGCATCTGAGCTAATGACAGAAGATGCCGAGCGATTGGGCAGAATTCTAACGATCGAACAAGGCAAGCCTTTAAAAGAGGGGATTGGTGAAGTAAAAGGTGCAGCCGCATTTCTGTTATGGTATGCAGAAGAAGCAGCCCGCGGCTACGGAGAATGGCTCCCATCATCCGTAAAGTCAAAACGAATGCTTGTTATCCCAAAACCCGTCGGTGTCGTTGGTGCCATTACACCATGGAATTTCCCATCATCCATGATTACGAGAAAACTGGGTCCCGCGCTTGCTGCAGGGTGTACCGTTGTATTGAAACCATCTGAAGAAACACCGCTATCTGCCATTGAAATCGTGAAAATTTTTGAGAAAGCAGGAATGCCAGAGGGGGTTGTCAACCTGGTAACAGGAGATGCCCAAGCCATCGGGAATGCCATGCTTACCCATAAAGAAGTCCGCTTAATTACTTTTACAGGTTCAACTGCAGTAGGTAAATACCTGATGCGGGAAAGTTCCGAGCATGTGAAAAAATTATCCTTAGAGCTCGGCGGACATGCCCCAAGCATTGTATTTAAAGATGCGGATATAGACAAAGCCGCCGAACTCGTGTTAGCAAGCAAATTCAGAAACAGCGGCCAAACCTGTATATGTACCAACCGCTTGTTTGTGCATGCATCGATAGCTGATCAGTTCACTGATGCGCTAAAGGAAAAAGTCGAGAAAATGAAAGTTGGTTCCGGCATGGAAGAAGGTACGGAGCTTGGACCATTGATCAATAAAGCAGCCTCTGAAAAAGTACACAGCCATATGGAAGATGCTGTGGAAAGAGGAGCGAAAGTTGTGTCTGGCGGCGGGTACTGGGAAGGAGATCTTAATGGACACTTCTATAACCCTACCGTTCTATCGAATATAGATGACGATATGAAAATTATGAATGAAGAAACATTCGGTCCAATTATCCCCATCCAGACATTCGAGGATGAAGAGGATGTGATCCAAAAGGCAAATGATACAGATTACGGATTGGCAGCCTATGTCTTCACGGAAAACACCAACCAAGCAATCAAAGCATCTGAAAAACTGGATTATGGAATTGTTGGCGTGAATGATGTGTTCCCTGCCACGCCTGAAGCACCATTCGGCGGAATTAAGCAATCCGGTATTGGCAAGGAAGGCGGCCACCATGGGATGGCTGAGTTTCTGGAAGAAAAATATATTTCCATAGGTATTGAATAATTGGTTACATCCAAAAGAAAGAAGCCCTCTACATGTCATAAGGGTGCAGTTTTGAAAGAGATAAAGCTAATAACAATAGAAGTACACAATTAGTAGATCTCAACTTCAAATGAGCCTATAAAAGCAAGAACACAAGGATTTTTTCTGTGGTTTGATAAAGGAATTATTAAAAGTTGCCCTTTTTTATGAAATGCCGAACAGCTTTGTTGTTTAATCCTTAGCATGCAGTCAAAATATACAAGGGACGGTTCATATGCTTATAACAAAGCTTATGAACCGTCCCTATATGTCATCTTATTATTATTGCATTAAAGCTCCGTTTGCCTCTGGAATGTTATCCTTGTTAAGAATATTCATTTTACAAAAGTATTCCAGGAACCTTTCAACTGCTTTGATTTCTTCTTCATCCGTTTTTAATGCAATGATATCTTTTAAAATCTGAGCGGTCCAAGGATTATCAAAATAACGATATTTACCTGAATTCCATGCCATTCGGTGAGGATAGGTCTTATTGACATAATAATTCCAAAAAAGCATTTTCTCAGTTTCTTGATCCGTAAGCTTGATTCTGAATTCCGCATGAGCCGGAACCATGCCATCCTCGTTAAGCTCGCCGGTAAACATTTCATTCACCATGTAAAGACCGATTATCTGTCTATCTGCTTCGGGTTCATCCGACTTTCTTGCAGTCAGAATAGCTGCGCTGTTCGGGCGTAGTCGAGCAGGTCTATGCGGCTCACCTTTATTTTTTCCGCTTTGAATATTGCCGGCAGACACTTGCCAATCGATAAATGCATTTTCCTGTTCTTCTCCATCCAACCAGAAAACAATTTGTGAGCTTTCATGAATTTTATGGTTCTTCAATTTTTCCCTGCGCTGCTGTTCAAGCGCCTGCCGCTCTTTTTCTGCTTTACGTTTCTTTTCAAGTTCTTCCTTTTCCGCCTTTCTTTCAGAGATGACTTTCTTCAGGGACTTTGCAGTGTCCGGATCTTTTAGTGTAATAAATTTTCCAAAAGCATCAGGGTAAACGAACTTTTTAACCTCCTGATTAAATTCAATCGTGATGAAAGATTCATCCTGATCCACGACATCTCCTTCACCATAGACTTTATGAGTTATTTCTTCATTTAGTAAATTCATTAGCCCACTCTCCCTGGATATTTTAGATAGGCGTTTACTTTTATCCTATAATTTGCTAACCAGTCCGCCTTCAGTAAAATCATTTAACCGAATGAACGAAAAATAATGTCCAAATTTAAAAAATCGCACCCAAATTCTGCCTAAAAGAAGTTGTGCCCGATCATCGATTGTTATCAAAAAATTACTGTTATTATATATTATCATATATTGGTTCATTGTAAAATGAAATGCAACAGCTAAATAAATAGAAAGCCATCGTGAAACCACGTATAATTAAGGTTGACAAAAACACAAACCATACGGAGGTAATTCACGATGACTCAAAACCATTC
>NZ_JBGOHB010000003.1:0-213137 GCF_041521345.1 Virgibacillus oceani
ACGATTTTTGAATATCTTTTTTGCCTGGTCTGAACATGGGATAACCTCCAACAAGTTATTCTATACCTATTATAACGAATTGTTCAGTCTAGTTGGTGGGATTTTTGACCTTTTTGGGTGAGAACCTCTTTAAAAGGTGGGAGGAAATATTCTGACGGCAGAATTGACATTTTAGTCCAATATGGACAAGATACTTTTGGTGTGGTTGAACTAAAAATAGGCATATTAACTCCATTACATTTAGAACAATTGGAAGATTATATGAAAGAGAAGAAACAGCTTTTTGATACATACGTACAAACTAATCCTAATATTGAAGTGGATTATAAGGATGTTAAGTGGGTTGGAGTAATAGTTGGTTCCTCAATATCGGCAGAGCTTGAGGAAAAATTATCAAGCGGTTACCAAGTAGAAAACAATATTCCAGTAGCAGCGTTAACTATTTCCAGGTACAGAGGGGAGGACAACCAAGTATATGTAATAACCGATACAATTTTTAATAATAAGAGCAGAAATTTTGATAGAAGCAAATTTATTTATGAAGGTAAAAAATACAACAAGGGAAGATTAGTATTAGAAGTAATGAAAGATTATGTGGCAACTCATAAAACAAAAAGCTATGCTGAACTAAAACAAGATTTTCCTGATGATATACAGGGTCCGACTGGTGTGTTTGCAACAAATGAAAAAGCATTTGAAATATATGATCGAACAGGTTATAAAAGATACTACATCAAAGAAGACGAATTGATCAAGTTAGGAGACGAAAGTGTAATTGCTGTTACAACCCAGTGGGGGAAAGGAAATATATATAAGTTCATTGATCGGGCAAGGGAATTAGGTTATGAGATTAAAAATGAATAAATATTAGTTAGGTATAGAGAGTTTCGTTGTTAGGTAAAAAGGATCCAATAGAATAGAATTAATAGGGAAAATTTTATCGACATGTAGGTATATGTGTTGACTTGTCATCACAAAAGAATTATAATGCCCTTATAAAAGTTAAAATAATATTTAACTATGCGAGGGGTATATATGTATACTATAGATAAGGAAAAAGTAAGATCACATATGAAAGAACTTGGTATATCAACTCAAAAAGAATTAGCTGAGCAAATAGGTTTAAGTAAAAATCAACTATCTATGCTACTCTCACCTAGGTATAATCCTATCAAATCTAATGCTTTAAAGCTATGTGAAACTCTTGATGTAAAGTTGGATGACATAGTGGGTAACAACGGACAATTAAAATTTGATTTTGAAGTAGAGGAGAAAGAAAAAAAAGTTATTTATCCCCAAAATAACAAAAATCAAAAAAAACAAGAAGATAGTAATGATTTTGTTGAGGTAAGAAATATTAAAGCAAGTAGGGATTTTAAGGTATTAGAACTATTTGCAGGAGCGGGGGGCTTAGCACTAGGATTGGAGCAGGCAGGCTTTGATACTATTGGCAACGTTGAAGTAGACAAACATGCCTGTAATACCCTAAGAAAAAATAGACCTGATTGGAATGTAATTCAGGAAGATATTGAAGAGGTTACTGAATATGGAATTGAAAATTATATTGATTCTCCTACTGTTGGAGAATTAGATCTATTGTCGGGTGGTTATCCTTGTCAAGCATTTAGTTACGCAGGTAAAAAGGGTGGTTTACAGGATGCTAGAGGCACAATGTTTTACCATTATGCAAAAGTACTTAAAGAATTAAAGCCAAAAATGTTTTTAGCTGAAAATGTAAAAGGACTTGTTAATCATGATGGAAGGAACACCTTGAAAACCATGCTTGATGTATTTTCTGAAATTGGCTATACAGTAAAATGGAAAGTACTCAAGGCATTAGATTATGATGTAGCTCAGAAAAGAGAAAGAATAGTTATTGTAGGAATCAGAAATGATTTAGCAGAACATGAAAATTTAGAATATCTATTCCCTAAACCTTATGGCTATGAACTAACACTAAAGGATATTCTTAAAGATGTGCCTGAATCAGAAGGTGCAAGATACCCCGAGTCTAAAAGAAAAGTTCTTGAACTAGTCCCAGCTGGTGGCTATTGGAGAGACCTCCCTGATGAGACAGCTAAAGGTTATATGGGTAAAAGCTATTACTCAGGAGGAGGTAGGACAGGAATGGCTAGAAGAATATCATGGGATGAACCATCTTTAACATTAACCTGTTCACCTTCGCAAAAACAAACAGAAAGGTGCCATCCTGATGAAACAAGACCTTTTACAGTCAGAGAGTATGCAAGAATACAGAGTTTTCCCGATAGTTGGGAATTTGCCTGCTCCGTGGGTAATGCTTATAAACAAATCGGTAATGCAGTACCAGTAAATATGGCGAAGGCTATTGGCTTATCTATTATTAATGTTCTTAACAAGCTTAACTAAAAAGGGGCGGGTGTAGTTAATCTTCACTCGCTCTTAATTCTTATTATACTTTTCCTTGTTCTCAGCAACTTCTCTTATCTCTAAATTCTTAGGTTCTAAACTTTGCTCTATTTCTGTTGCTAGTGATTTGATTACTTTTTCAATCAGTTCAGAACTATCATATTCTGAAGCAACTTCTCCTATAGCATCAGTAATTCTTTGATAAAAGTCTGTTTCACCTGTGAGCCTATACCAAAATTCAGCACCAATTATTACAGGATATTCATCATTTATGTTTTTATAATGCCCACTTAAATCTTCAGGAGTACCATACAATACTCCTACTACCAGATCATTTAACCCAATATTTAGGTTGTTAGTTCTTGCAAGATGTATAACTCCTGCAAAATGTCCTTTTATTGTATCGACATCGTCTTTATTAATAGTATTTGGCCCTGCTTTAATTTGGCAATATTTCCTTTTGCCATCTAACTTATCAATATATTCAATATCAATACCGGATGTTGTTGATGCAAACCCCTCTAAGACTTCACTACAAAACTTTTGAAGCTTGTTCCCGAAAGTAGTATTAATAGAAGTGCCTAAAACTCTAGGATAAATTAAAGCTTTAGCTATGCTCTCGGGATCATCATTGCCAGTAAGAAAACTAGCTTTATATTTATCTAAAAAAGGATTTAGGGTAAATTCTTTTAGCTTTGTTAGTTTTTCAGTATTAGAGATATGACTTGGAGCAATTTCTTTTCTAAAAAAATCTTTTGCCTTATCAATAATTAAATCGTATTTATTACCCATGTTCTTCCTCCTCATAATAGGTAATTATATCCTCTCCACTTATCATATCATTTCTTCTTCATATTTTTTAGCTTTAATTTAAAATTATTAGATTTACTGTTGATTCATTTGCCATTCCATCCAAATAAAAAGAAGGCTTTTGTTATAATAGTAAATAAATTACACAAGACTAACTACCTTAATACCAATTACTATAATTGTGAGTATGGTTCAAGTGTCAAAGCTTCCATTTTTCTGTTCTCACCTATCAAACATCACCATACAATTATGCTATACTAAAACCAACAATTTAACTCTAACAATAAGGTGAAAACAATGGACAATAAAAAAACCCTTGCTGAATTAAAAAAAGAAGAGAAACAAGCGAGAAGAAACATTATTTTAGACGCGGCAATTACTTTATTCAGTACCCATAAAATTTCATATGTAGGGATAAGAGATATTGCTAAAGAAGCCGGTATTTCCCCAGCTTTCATTTACAGGTATTTTGACGACCGTGATTCATTGTTTGTGGCAGTTTTTCATAAAAAGAGGGAGGAAATGATTTTAACAATTACTGAGTCATTGGAGGAAAGTTCCTATACAAGCCCGGAAACGGTAGGCAGAAAGTTTGTTACGTATTTGCTGGATAATGATCTCTTTTTCAAATGATGACTTATTTTATGTTGGACAGAGATTATAATGATAATGTGGCTGTTACAATAAAGTTGTTTCTTAAGCAATATTGCCTTATTCAGGCCATATTGCTTAATTATCATCGATTTTGAGGGGAGAAAGTATGATGGAAGATAAAATTGCTGCAATGATAATAGCTTTTTGTATTTTATTTTTTGTTATTTTGGGAATTGTTTTAATCAATGGCAATGGTTCTTCTCTAATAGCAGGATATAATACTATGTCACCAGAAAAAAAGAAAAAATATGACTCAGTGGCTCTCTCCAAGTTTATGGGGAAAATGATGTTTGCCTTATCATTTAGTATGTTTTTTTGGATACCCAGTGTAGCATATGAAATTAATTGGCTATTCGTCTTAGGACTTGTCTTATTCATTGGCATAGTCGTATTTACACTCATTTATGTTAATACAGGAAACAGATTCAAAAAACAGGATTATCCTAATTTATCTAACGAATAATTGTTACTATTACAAAGCAAAACATTGAAAATCTAATTGGTGCCTTAACAAATCCTAATTTTAATAGACCGAATTTGCGTGACTTTCCTTGCGACACAAACTAATTAAAAATAGAACCCCTATGACAAGTTGATAACCTATCATAGGGGTTTTAAAATTTAAATAAACTTACTAACTACCCAACTGCCCACTTATAAATTCCACATAGTCCAAGAGAATACCAGCAGCAATCTCAGAAATATCTCCTTCTTGCTCATAATGATCAACCAACACGGTTAGCGAATTCAAATGGTTAGCAACCTTTTCACTATCACCTTGCTGTTCAAAAGTGACGAGCGCTGTCAAATGTAACTCCAATTGATGTAGTGCAGTACCACCTGTAATCTCCCCTTCTTCATTCAGCTGATCAACAAGTATTTGAAGACTTTCCATTGTACTATCCAAAGCTACTACTCCACGAACACTTGAAGAAGATTGTTCAGCGTCAGTTTCTGATGTTGCTGTAAAAGTAAGCTCAGTTGATTTCATGTCAGACTCAGGAATTTCAACATAAACCGGGACATCCACTGTTTCCCCAGGTTCTACTTCAACAAAGTTATTTAATATATTTACTTCTGCCTCTGCTTCAGTGGATGCATTAACACGGAAAATATCTGTTTCTTCTCCAGTATTTGTCACGCTAAAGTTATATGTTCCTACATTCCCTGGTACAGCATGTTCTAATGAACCAGTGTCAACAGACAGACCACGTTCATATGGGCCAGCTCCATCCAGGTGGCGGACAGCTACACGATAAGAAAGTGCCCCGTCCTCGGCTACAATTTTATCCAGAATATAGAAGTGAAGTCGGTTATGCTCGTCCACATATTCATTGACAACGCCTTCATCTGTACCTGCCTTGAATGTTGCATCGACTAATTGTTCCAACGATCCTTTGGAAAAATTAGCTTCTGACCCGTCAGGACGGGTGAAGTCGACAATATCTATATCTTCCGGTTGAGCATCAATAACCCAGATGTTTGGTGCTGCCTCATTATTTCTCGTTTTAGCCATCAGTACCCCGTTATCGTGCGTGAAGGAGTCATAGCCAACTTGATCAACAACTTCTATCGTATAGTTGTTATACCATTCTGCACCACGGAACATATCTGCACGCCAGTCATCTTCAATAGAGTTAGGCGGTGTATGGTCGACCATTTCAATGTTGATTCCGTATAGTCCTTCACGTCCGAATTCTTCGCCTGTTGGAACAGAGCGGCTTAATACGTCAGCAAAAATTGGTCCGGTTTCTTCAAGGTCATCACGATTCACATTTATATATTGATCCTCATCCAAGAAACCTTGCTTGATTTTATTTCGCAGCATATGGTGAGGTGGCACAGATCCTCCTTGTGTTGCCGGAATCATCCAACGAGTGTGTCCCCCGCCCGGTCCGTTAAAACTGCCGCTGCTCATTAATTCCCAAGAGCCAGCGTAAGTCCGAATCGGCGGGTCAGCTTGCGGGTTATTATAGTTGTCCCCTAGCCCCATAAGATGACCGAATTCATGTGCATACGTAGCCATTCCGTTACTTGATCCCTGGATGGAAGTGTTGCCTCTGGCACTGGACCAGATAGATTTTGCTGCATACCAGGAAGTCCATGGCACATAGCGGGTAGTCACCCAATTTTCTTCTAATCCATATTCTGCCGGTGGGCCAAATTCGTCTGTGATATCTTCAGGACCCATAAACATCATTTCGCCAAACTCCTGCCATACACCTGTTTCAGCATACCCGGAATGCAGGATGAAAATGAAGTCATAATCTACGCCAGAAGCATCCAAATCCGGTTGTGCTTTAGCAACCGCTTCAGGACGTAGACTTTTTGGATCGTATCCCTCAGGTAAGAATGACTGCTGGCCAAATTCATTCATGCCATACTGGAATTCATTATGATCCATACGGTAAACGCCGTACCCATCAAGTTCTACTTCCCATTTACCATAAGAATTTTCTCTCCAAAAATCGCTAATCGTACGATAATTATTTAGTTCTTGTGGTGTATTCAGGTAGTCCAGCCAAAAATCGACGAGATCTTCTTCAGGAACATTGCCTATTTGCGGGTTTCCTGCTGGATCTGTCCCAGGCTCATTTAGTACCTGAAACTGCAGGTCAGGAAAATCAACAAGAACTAATGCCCCCTTAAGTTCTCTCTCTGGCTCTACCTCTACATCATTCCAGTTTATCCCTGGAAGTTCATTAAAGTCATCCCAAGTCTGATCACGCGGAAGCATCCAAGACTCCTCGTCTATCGCTTCAGGAAAATCAGATAATCCAGGTCCATCGGCAGCAAATACTGCTACAGGTGAGAAAAGGATAAGCGAACTAAGTAATATAATTATTATTCTTTTTCCAAGTTTCATAGATTTAGCCTCCAATTAAATTGATTAATTTGCAAGTCTAAAACTTCTATGGTGTTAAATAAACGGTATTATTGGTAACTTTCGTTTGTATCACTTACTTATGGAATACAGCCGGGTTTGTTGGGGTAGTAATAGATAAGAAATGAGTTACATACATAAAACAATCCCAATGCTATTTCTCTCTTAAGCTACAGCATGACATTAAGTTGATCGGCCCCCTTGAATTACCATTAGATAAATAAAACAACCTTATAACCGCCACCTCCCAGTTGATTTTTTTGTAGTAATTTACACATAAACAGTAGCATAAAAGGATCTAAAAATGTTCAAAAAAATGGAAATTGAATATATAGTAATACTTTTTGGCGAATTATTAATGGAAAGTAGAATTTATAAAGATAACTAGTGCCTTAGCACTTAAACCAGGGTGATTTATAGAGCATATGTCACAAAAAATATAGATAAATCTCATGTATCCAGCAAAAATTAACAACACTTGTCATTTGATTTGGTGTGCTAACTATAAAAAATAAGGTAAAAGTCCCGAGGCGACATTATGCAATTCATTATCACCCGTCATGTATGAAAAGAGCATCTTCAATTTAATGGAATACATGTCCATGGTCTAGAGGGTTAAAGCTTTCTACTTCTTATCCTGGTATTTCTAGTAATTAATTTATGATAGTTTTAAGTAGCATAAAAATGAAAAGATAAATCACTTTCCACCTCCAAGAAAGCCCGCACTAAAAAAACACTCCATCTAATGTTACAATAACAATTAGATTGTTTTTACATATGAGGGGGATGGAAAGATGAAGGATCAGTTTAGCAGGCAGAAGCGGTTCAGTGAAATATTGGACCATACCTTCCAGCTGCTGAAGAGCAATTTTTCAACGTTTTTTCTTGTGTTTCTAATTTTGCTTGGACCAATTTATTTGATTGAGGCACTCTTATTATTAAATTCAGGTTCCAGTTTTTTTAGAGAGGCAGGGGCGGGCGGTAGTTGGTTTGATGAGGTGATGTCAGGCTTTGATGAAGGCATTGGGATGAGTGTCGGCATGAGTAATGTGCTGAGTTTACTGATCGCTATTTTTGGCCCGCTTGCTGCTGCTTCGATTATATTTGGGGTAGATCGTATTCGGAAGCAGGAATCATTTACGGCGGGAAGCTTAATAAAGCAGGCTTTTTCCAGGTTTTTACCCTTGGTAGGAAGCACTTTTCTGATGGGGATCATCTTTGGTGTCATTGCGCTTATCGCTTTTATTGTTATTGTACTACCAGCTAGTTCCTTTGTGTTTTTTGAGCCAATCATGGCTATTATCATGATACTCGCTATGTTGTTTGGGATTTTTCTTGGGCTTCTTTTGCTGTTTACCCGCTGGGGTTTCTTTTTGGCGGCTGTTGCATTTAAAGAAGGTTTTCCGGGTATCCCGCAAAGCTGGAGTTTAACGAGGAAAAATACGTGGAGAGTATTTGGATTATTTCTCGTCATATTTCTGATTACCATGATCCTTGCTGCAGCGATAGATGGGATCTTTGCCCTTATACTTGGGAATAGTGTCCTGTATATGATCATTGTTAACTTGGTAGTCATCCTGGTTTCAATGATTAATGCGGTTGCTTATTCTGTAATTTATTTTGATTTGAAGCTGAGACAGGATGGGGACGATTTGAAAGAAATGATTGATGAGTACCAAAATGACTGATCGGGTGATAGGCTATGGAAAATCCGGATAGAGCCACGGAAAGGTTTGAGGAGATTTTAAGTCAGAGAGAATACCAGATTTATTACGAGGAAAATAGAAATTTTCTCCAAATCCTGTGGGATAATATCACAGAATGGTTCTGGGAATTGTTGAACGAATTGTTTTCAGGGCTTGATCCGTCGAATGCTTTTGCAGATACTTTGCTTGTTATTCTGATCGGTGTCGTTATTTTACTGGCGATCGTTGTGGCGTTTTTCATTGTGCGTTCCACAAGAAGAAAGCGGGCACTGAGAGAACAGCAGCCATTTCAGTCTGTGAACGAGCTGGAATGGTCGGTGGAGCGGCATTTGAAGGAAGCGGAAAAAAAGGCGGGTAACGAAGATTATTCGCTCGCTGTAAGGCATCAGTTTTTGGCATTGCTGCTTTATTTTCATGACCGTGAATTGCTTCAAGCGCATGTTTGGAAAACGAACTGGGATTATTTTGCGGAGCTTGAGCAAAAGGATAGGCGGCGGGCGACAGCCTTCTTTGAGCTTGCCCGTACATTTGATGAAGCTGTTTATGGTGAACATGAAATAAAACAAGCAGTATATGCGCGTTACAGGGAAAGTGTGCGTAGGTGGATGGACGATTCGAGTGAAAAAGAAGCTCAAGGCGTGTAGAAGGAGGCTTGGGAGCGAGTGCAATCATCAAATAAAAAAACTTGGATTTGGCTGGGCGTTTTGGTGGTGCTGTTTGTAGTTGCCGGTTATTTTTTATCATCAGAACAGCCCAAGGAATATCCGGGGTATGTTTCCGAGTCTCCTTCCCCAACAGGGACGAAGGCATTTTATACATATTTAGAGGAAAATGCTGAGGTGGAAAGGTGGGAACATGAACCGGAGCTTTTGCCGGCAGAAGACAATGGTGATTTACTGTTTATGATTGAGCCGTATTTCGTACCTGATCAGGCAGAGATGGCTGAATATATTCGTTATATGGAAGCCGGAAATACGATTTTGCTTTTTAAAAATAATCCGGAAGCAATGTTTGACCTGGCTGTAAGACCTGGGTTGGAAATGTCAGATGAAGCGATAACGGTAAGAGGACAGCAGGATGAGGAATACGGCGCATTGGTTCATTCACAAATGCGGATAGAGGATGAAAATACAGATGAAGTACTGCTGCAAGATGATGCTGGCGTTATTGCGCTAGAGCGTTCCTATGGAGATGGCAGTTTAATTGCGGTGAATTCACCGGTGTGGCTGGCAAATGAATACATAACCGAGGAAGAACATGTAGAGATTATTTCTCTCCTTATGCAGCAGGAGGAATATAGCAGTATCTTCATTGATGAATATGTTCACGGTGGAGGAAGTGGTCCAACTGCAGTGAGCATGTATCCGCAATGGATGCTTGTCCTCGTGTTGCAGCTTGGTGTATTGACATTGCTATGGCTCCTGTCTAAAGGGAAGCGCTTTGGACCGGTACGAACGCCGAGGGAAGAGATGGTACGCTTTAGCAATGAACAAACGACAGCGCTTGCTGCATGGTACCAGCGAGGCAGGCGATATCAGGATTCACTGCGGCTGCAGGCTGATTATGTAAAGCTTTTGCTGCAGGAAGAGTGGGGCATCCCTTACCGGAGAAGCTGGCAGGAATCGACGGAGCTGCTGAAACATAAGGTTGAGGAAATACCGGCTGAAGAGGTAGGTATGTTTACACTGGAGCTTACGAAACTATTAAACAAGGAATCTGTCAACAAACAGGAATATTTAGCCTGGTCTAAAAAACTCGACCGGCTAGTGCGAGAGGTGGAAGAGGAATGAACAGTCAGCTAAGGACCCTAATTAATGCATATGAAGAACGAATTCTTGGTCAGAAAACGAATCTAAGATTGTTACTCACTGCTATATTATCAGGCGGGCACGTGTTAATCGAAGGTGTCCCTGGGACGGGAAAAACGCAGATGGTACGAACGTTATCCAATTTAATCGGCGGAGATTTTAACCGGATTCAGTTTACCCCGGATTTGCTGCCGTCCGATATTACAGGCAGCACGATATTTAACATGAAGGAAAATACGTTTCAGACGGTGAAGGGGCCGATTTTTGCCAATATTATTTTGGCGGATGAAATTAACCGGACACCTGCCAAAACACAGGCTGCACTCTTGGAGGCAATGGAAGAAAAACAGGTAACGATTCAGGGAGAGACGTATCCATTGCCGAAAGTGTTTTTCGTAGTGGCAACACAGAATCCAATTGAATTTGAAGGAACATATCCGCTTCCAGAGGCACAGCAGGATCGGTTTTTATTTAAACTGACGATTGATTTTCCGGAGTTGGAGGAAGAAACGAATGTGCTGAGGCAAGTGCTCGGCCGCCGGAATACGGATGAATCGACGGAACCGGTGCTTGATTTGGCGGCATTTCGGACGATTCAGGAAGAGATGGAGGCTGTCACGATTAGTGATGATATTTTAAGCTATATTATGCAGATGGTGAGGAGAACCCGAGAAAGTGAGTCAATCCGGTTCGGGGCAAGTACGCGGGCGGCGATTTCCATTGCAAAAGCGGCTAAGGCTTGGGCTTATTTGCTGGAAAGGGATTACGTTACACCGGATGATGTAAAAGTTGTCGCTAAGCCGGCATTAAGGCATCGGATTCAAATTTCTCCGCAAATGGAACTGGAGGGTGTGAGCCTTGACCAAATCATCGAGGAGCTTGTGGGCCAAGTTACTGTTCCTAGATAAGGGGATTTTGCCTTCCAGAAGGCTATTAATTGTTTATTTGCTGTTGTCTTTAGCATTGTTGCTCTTGTCTATAACAGGGGTTTCCTGGGTGTTTCTTATTTCGGTGAATGTGCTGTTTATCCTGGCATCTTTTCTTGATTTGTTTTTTGTGCCGAGGCGAAAGGATATACAGACGGTCCGACATGTTCCAGGTGAACTGGAGCGTGGGCTTGGCTACCAGGTGGAAGTAGAGTTTAAAAACAAGTCCGAGTATCCATGCAGATTTCGTTTCATTGATGACTTGCCGCAATCTTTTGAGCAGCATTTCCCTGTGCTGGGAGTGGCAGATGCTGGTACAGTTAACCGGGTTATCTATGAAACACTTGCAACGGTGAGGGGGAAATACGAGCTTAAAAAACTGTATATCCGCTATGCCAGCAGGTTTGGTCTTTGGGAAAAGCAGACGGCTGTGCCGCAGCGTGATACGGTAAAAGTGATCCCGGATTTAACGGAGACGAGAAAATTTCTGGAAAATGCCCAACAGTTTTTGCTGCACGAAGGCATGAAAATCCGCAGGCATAAGAGTGGTGCGGGAGAATTTTCCCGAGTGAGAAATTATGTCGTTGGTGATGATCCAAGGATGATTAACTGGCGGCAGACGGCAAAATTGCAGGAAGTTATGACGAATGAGTATGAGCCTGAGCACGGGAAATATATAACCATTTTAATTGACTGTGGGCGCATGATGGGTGCGGAGCTGAAAAAGGGAAACCGGCTGGAAAAGGCGCTGGAAGCTTCCATCACGGTGGCTGCGGCTGGACTTAAAAATGGTGATTATGTTGGGGTGCTGGCATTTTCCAATGACATCAAAGTATATGTGCCTCCGGAAAAAGGCATGGATCAGTTGCAGAAAATCCTGCAGTCTATATATCATATCCAGGCGGATGCAAAGGAATCCAACTATGCCGGGGTGCTGGGTTATTTGCAGACTGTGCAGAAAAAACGCAGCTTAATTTTATTGTTTAGCGATATTCATACATTTTTACATGAAGAAAGTACGTTGCATTATGTATGGCGATTACGGCAAAAGCATTTGTTTCTTATGATCGGGGTTGAAGATGCAGAACTGGAAAAAGAGACAAAACAGTCTCCTGAAAATGTGCGGCTTGCAATGCGGAAGTCGATTGCCCAGCAGCAGGTGCAGCTGAAGAAACGGGAAAAAGTAAAATGGGAAGCGCAAGGACTTGTGATGATCGAAGCAAAGGAAGAAAGGCTGGCAACAGAAGCAGTATCCCAGTATATTCACTGGATGAATCAGGGATTGCTGTGATGGGAAGTGCTTGTCACCACCCGAATTTTGTAACGGTGATGGGTACTGAGCTAAATGCTCGTCCCACCGTAAAGATATGTCATTTCCCGGGAAATGTTGAGTTTTGTCGAGGGGTTGTAGGGTGTCTGAAGAGGAAGTGGGTGATGAAATGAACATGAGGCAGTTTGTGAAACGGCACCGAGAGGATTGGAAACGACTCGAGGAGTATGCCGAACTTTTGCGGAAAAAAGGAAGAAAGGTGACAGGGGAGGATATTTCTGCATTTCAGCGGCTTTATCAAAAGGCCGCGCAGCACTTATCTTATAGTCAGACTTATTTTCCCGATGAAGCGGTTACGAGATATTTAAACGGGCTTGTTTCCAAATCGCATAATCTGTTGTATAAAGATCAGGTGACCAGCTTTCAGCAAATACGGTATTTTTTCAGTACAAAGTTTGTTGGACTGTTGCTGGAACAATGGAAATTTATTGTGGTTGCCATGCTGTTGTTTATGTTTGGTTTGATGGCGGCTTTTCTTGCGGTCGTGGAGGATCCGCTCCACTTTTATGCTGTGATGCCGGATGAGATGGCTGGTGGGGTTGACCCTGAGCAAATTGGTGAGGGGTTTGATGCGATTGATTCTTCATTAATGTCCGCTCAAATTATGACGAATAATATTCAGGTTGCGATTTTGGCATTTGCTAGTGGAATTACTTTAGGACTTGGTACCATTTATATTCTTGTTTATAATGGATTAATTGTTGGCGGTCTGGCCGCTGTATACTGGCATGCAGGCATGACCTATGATTTCTGGGCCTTCATTGTACCGCATGGCATGGTGGAACTGGCAGCGATTTTCATTGCCGGTGGAGCAGGACTTTTAATGGGCTACAAGCTGTTCGTGCCAGGCGAGTATACCAGGGGCTATCAATTGAAGGAAAATGCCAAGCGGTCGGTGCAACTTTTCCTCGGTACGATTCCTTTGTTCATTATAGCCGGTATGATTGAAGGATTTATTACCCCGGCTGACCTTTCACTGGAAATAAAATATATTGTAGCATTAGTGACTGTCATCGGGTTATTACTCTATATTATTTGGGGTAAGCTGTTATTGGATAAGAGAAGATGGAAGGAAAGTTGAGGAGAAGTGCATGAAACAAGAACAGATAGATATTAACACACCGGAATTTGTTTCCCTTCAATTCAGCCTAGCCGGCCTGGGATCGAGAGCAGCGGCAATGATTATTGACCAAGTAATCGTAACACTTGCTAATATAGCACTTGTTTTAATGCTTGTGTTTTCAACGAGTAATAATATATGGGTTATGATGGATTCGGGCTGGTTGATAGCTACTTTTATCATAGCCATATTCGTCATAAATTGGGGTTATTTTTTTGCGGCTGAATATTTCTTTAATGGGAAAACGGTTGGAAAGCATATGGTCGGGATTCGTGTTATTCAGGAAAATGGGCACAGTATTACATGGATATCAGCACTGATCCGAAATCTGCTGCGTATCATTGACATGCTGCCGACGAGTTATTTCTTGGGAATTATTCTTGTGTTTTTTCATTCGAAACACAAGCGGCTGGGTGATATGGCTGCAGGAACGGTTGTCGTGCTTGAGGATAGTAGGAAACGGAAGAAAAAATCAGCGATGGATAAGGAAATGGAACATCGCGGCCTTAATAAGGATAGTATTTATATAGATAACCTAGCCTATAATACACTTGGATCAAAGGAATATAATTTGCTGCGGACATACAGTTCCAAACTTATCGAGCTGCGTGATGTCCAGCGGAGCCAGCTCACGATAGAGATGGCGGAAATTTTGCTGCCGAAAATCGGTTTAGAAACAAAAGGAAAATCAGTTTACGAGTTGGAAAACGTGCTGCTTGTGTTATATTTAAAAATGAAAGAAGACTGGGAGTTTGAGTTGTAGAGGGATGGCTGGGACTGCACTAAAAGCCCTACCGCAAAGCAATTGTCACACCTGGAAAATCGTCAATTTTTTTGTCGAATGGTCTGGTAGTCTTCTTCATTTACGCCCATTAAGGCCATCATCATAAAGTGACAATGTAAATAGAATAACTTCTATAAGGAGCGGAACACCAATGGTAACTCAAATTAATTTAGGGAAATCTGATGTCTCTGTAACCCCTGTAGGTCTTGGCACAAATGCTGTCGGAGGCCATAATATTTATCCGAATATCCTGGATGAAGAGGAAGGAAAAAATACGGTTCGAGCTGCACTCGATCATGGGATCAATCACCTTGATACTGCATCCATGTATGGTTTGGGTCGTTCAGAAGAGCTCATCGGTGAGGTAGCAAAGGAATATCAGCGAGAGTATATCGTGATTGCTACAAAAGGCGGTATTAAATTTGAGGGAGACAACAGCGTAACGGACAACACTCCTTCTTTTCTAAAGCAGGACGTAGAGAAAAGCCTGCGACGCCTGAAAACTGATTACATCGATTTATATTATATTCATTATCCAGATGAGGATACGCCGAAAGATGAAGCAGTTGGTGCGTTAAAAGCATTACAGGACGAGGGGAAAATCCGTTCCATCGGTGTCTCCAATTTCTCAATAGATCAGTTGAAGGAAGCGAATAAAGATGGGTATGTGGACGTTTTGCAGGGCGAATATAATCTGCTGAAACGAGAAGCTGAAGAAATCTATTTTCCATATACTGCACAAGAAAATATCACATTTATCCCTTTCTTTCCGCTTGAATCCGGCCTATTGGCAGGAAAATATGATGAGAATATGACTTTTACGGATCTCCGTGCAAACAAACCGAGCTTTCAGGGGGAGAACTTCAAACTCAACTTGGAAAAAGTCGGACAGCTTCGTGGAATAGCTGAAGCAAAAGGAGCAGATATTGCACATGTCGTGCTTGCCTGGTATTTCTCACGCCCTTCTCTTGACGCCATCATTCCCGGTGCAAAACGTCCGGAACAGGTGAGGAACAATTTGAAAGTGAGTGACGTGCATTTAACAGAGGAAGAAATCGAACAGATTAATAAGATTTTTTCATAACAAAAAAGGGAGCGGTCATTAAAACCGCTCCCGTAGTCAAAACCCTCCATGCAAAATGTTACTCAGACGCTTCGTAAATGGATTCTACTGCTTTCTCCAACGCTGCATTAAATTCTTCGTCTGACTGGTTAAAATTCAGATCCTGGCTTAAGGCTCTGGAGAAGCTGGCAATCAGTCCATCATTTTCTTTTAGTTTGTCGTTGGCGTCTTCTGTGGAATATCCACCGGAAAGGGCTACAACACGTATCACTCTTGGATGGTCAATGAGCTCTTTGTACAAGTTTGCTTGTGATGGAATTGTTAATTTCAGCATCACATTTTCATCATCATTTAGGCTGTTTAGGTGACCGAGAAGTTCTGTTTTTAGTGCTTCCTCGATCTTTTCTTTTTCCGGACTGTTAATATCCACTTCCGGTTCAATGATTGGAACGAGGTCTGCAGCTAAAATCTTTCTTCCAATTTCAAATTGCTGCTCCACCACTTCTTTAATGCCTTCCGGGTTGGCCTTTTTAATAACAGAGCGCATTTTTGTACCAAAAATATGTCGTTCATTGGCACGTTTCAGTATTTCGTCCAAATCGTTGATCGGTTTCATCAGCTGCACGCCGCCGGACTCTTCAGCAAGGCCTTTATCCACTTTTAGAAAAGGGGCAATGCCTTTCTTTTCAGCCAGGTAATCACCTGTATACATTCCTTCTATTTTGCTATCCATTGTTTGTTCAAACAGGATAGCGCCTAAAATTTTATCTGAATCAAAAGCTGGGGATGTGATAATTCTTTTCCGCATTTCGTGTACTAAGTCGAACATTTCATCCTCGTTGGCATACGCATCTTCTTCAACACCGTATAAAGCCAGTGCTTTCGGTGTGCTTCCCCCACTCTGGTCCAGTGCTGCAATAAAACCTTTTCCATTTTTGACTTTTTCGAATTGGGTTTGATTCATTATTTCCACTCCTTTTACCGTAATGTTGCCGACTTTATCAGCATAAAAAGTATTGAAGTTACATTTATATCTACATTGTAGCATTTTTGGAGCAAAGGTAATAGTCAAGTGTAGATAGAACTGCTGACAAGGTGGGTTGTGTTTTTTTCTGTCTTCATAATTTCAACCACTTCGCTAGCTGACCGTGAGTATAATAGCTTGAACAAAATATTAGGAACAATGAACTATTAAGGTTCAAGATTTTCTCTAAACCGTCAGTAAATTCAAGTTGCAAAAATTATCTAAAGTAATCAATCTGTTTAATTGAGAATTATTATCATTTAGTGTATATTAGACAGTAACGATATAAACAATGGAGTAAGGAGAATATAAAATGCAAATATATTGGACTAAAATAAATAAGATTATTGAAGAAACGCCTGAGGTTAAAACGTACTTGCTTGACTGTCCGGAAGGCTATACTTGGGAAGAAGGTTCTCACATCCATTTTGCACTGGAAGGTTTTAATGTCGGAGATAAACCAAACCGAAGCCTGATTCGCCATATGTCCATCTCCACTTTACCGCAAGAAAATTCAATCGGCATCACAACACGTATCAGAGAGCAGTGCTCTGAATTTAAAACGATTTTAAGAAATTTTGAAGTCGGCAATGAAGTTGCAGTATTTAAAACGCATTCGAATGTACCGCTTAAAAGAGAAAACAAAAATGTTTACCTGCTCTCTTCAGGTGTCGGTTTGGCAACTTTCAGACCGCTTGTGCTTGATTATTTTGAACGTGCTAACAGTGTCAATCACATGCATTCCTTGAATATCGATTCATCAAAGGATTTCTTATTCACTAATATTTTTGAACCCACACCTGACAAGAAGTTCACATCACAGTTTGTCGATAACCGTAAGAACTACTATGAAGAAGTGAAAAATCTTGCTGCAGACAAGCATGGACTCTTCTATGTTGTCGGCAGTGATGAGTTCCTTGTACAGAACATTGAAGTATTACGTGAGCAAGGCATCAAGCCGGAACAGATTATGCTCGACAAACATGAACAAGAACTGCCTGAATTTTTATCATTTGATTTGTCAATTTAAGCGAGGCAAAATATTGGTAAATACGAAATAGGTGTTCCATGAAAGGTTGCGATTATGGAGCAAACAGGATAGCACTTTCTGTAATGATTTTTACGTGCTATCTTGTTTTTGTTTTATTATTTGGAGAATCGGTTGTTTGTTATTTTTCACCCTATTATCCTTCTGAATAACCATATATAAACTATAAGTTACTTTGGTTCGTTTTCGCAATGAATAAAGTTCCTTTTCCGGATCAAACTAAAAGAAAATTCGTTGAAGGGATTTTTCCTTATGAAGCTAAACAAAACCGATCAAAATAATAAACTGAATGCTGCCGAAATGGGTAAACTCTGGGCGGTATATATGGGAAATACGATGGCAGTTTGTATCTTGCGTTATTTTCACCAACATACAGAGGATGAGCATATTAAAAAAGTCGTGGAGAGTGCCCTCCATTTAAGTGAAAAAATCGTTAAAGATGTAAAAAATATAATTAATCGCGAAAACATTCCAGTGCCAGCAGGGTATACAAAGGAAGATGTGAACCTTGATGCACCAAGGCTATTTTCCGATGAGTTTTATCTTCACTACCTTAAATATACAAGTAAAGCGGGAATGAGTGTTTATTCCATCGCGATACCTATTATGAATAGAAAAGATGTAAAAGATTTCTTTATAAATACACTCCAATCTACAGTGAAACTGGTTTTGGATATTAATGAAGTGTTAGAAGCAAAAGGTTTTCTGGCCAAACCGCCAAATATTTCAACACCGGAAAAAGTTGATTTTGTAAAGCAACAAAACTTTCTGAATGGATTTTTTGGGGATATCAGGCCGCTTCATGCCCTTGAAGTAACACACCTATATGACAATATAGAAAATAATGTTACCAGTAAGGCGTTATTAGTTGGTTTTAGTCAAGTGGCGCAAAAAGAAAAAGTAAAGGAGTACTTTCTAAGAGGAAAGAAAATCACGATGAAGCATATAAAAGCCAGTTCACAGGAGCTCAATAAAAACGGTTTGCCCTCGCCTCCATTATTGGATAATTTGGTGACTACTTCCACACAGCCACCGTTTTCAGATAAATTAATGCTGTGGCATAAAATTGACATGTTCTCCATGAAAATCAGGTCGTACGCAAATGGTCTCTCTCTTAATGGAAGACGTGATATTGGCGGAATGTATGCTAAGTTTCTCATGGATGTTGGTTTATATGTGGAGGACGGGGCTAATATAATGATTGATCAAGGGTGGATGGAACAACCGCCAAAAGCAGCTGACCGTGAGGATTTGGCTAAAGAATAAAATAAATTATGAAATGCAAATTTAGAAAAAAGCAAGGGATTCCAAGGGTTCCTTGCTTTATCTGCCAAAGGGAGAATAAGCACCTCACACCCATAACCTCACCAACACACCCACAATTATGCCAAAGATGCCATGTCCGACTGTCCAGTGCAGCCATGCATATCCATCCGTATGTTTAGGCGGTGTTTTGGTCAGCGCACTGAGGAAAAATAATAAGGCACTGCCGGCGGTATAGGTGAATACATAAGGAAAAATATAATACTCCCATGAAATGAGCCGGAGCAGGTAAAACAACACAACCACACTTGCAATACAGGTGGTAAAGTGAAATGCCCAGCCTGTTCCTCGTTTGTGGTTCCATTTCTTCAAAACAGGCATATAATCCAGGTTGTACAGTAATATGGAGGCAGGGTTTCCAGTCAGTATCCGGACTAACTCCATGAAGAGGGATAAAACAGATCCGCTTATGATTCCAATGATCACTAGTCGTAAAAATTCCATCATGTATTTTCCTCCTGGATTTCTTCTGTTTTTTACTTTCCCTAAGCAGACTTCTGGTAAACAAGGAATTGTGGAGGGGCGCAAGATGTAGTGTAGTGCTTGCGGAACCTGTAAATTATTCGGTGAACTGCATTTTCTGTTTCCTTTAAGACCTCCATTGATGTAAAAAAGGCCGGCAGCCCATCAAAGAGCAAACCAGCCTTTATATTAATCGATCAATTATCATTAGTCCGCCTGCATACCGCCATCCACATTATAAAGTGACCCTGTTACAAAAGAAGAATGATCGGAGGCTAGGAAATAGACAACCTGAGCTACTTCATCCGGTGCACCGAAGCGGCCGAGAGGAATTCCTTGTCTAATTGCATCTGCGGATGTCTCCGGATCACCTGGTGATATGTTATTTTGGATGTCCTCAAGCATTTGTGTATCAATAGCTGCCGGTGCAACCGCGTTAACTCTTACGCCATTTTCCGCAGTTTCCAGTGCAGCTGTTTTTGTTAAACCTGCTACAGCATGTTTTGATGCAATGTATCCAGGCATTCCTGCTGACCCAATATAAGCTGCATTGGATGCTGCGTTGATAATGCTGCCCTGTCCTTGTTCTTCCATTTGTTTAATCACATGCTTCAGACCAAGAAATACACCAGTAACATTAATACCCATTACCTGCTCGAATTTTTCTTTTTCCAGATCTTTAATATTCGCAAATGGTCCGTTAATACCAGCGTTGTTAAAGAAGACATCAATTTTTCCAAACGCGTCTACAGTTTCTTTTACATAATTTTTCACATCTTCTTCGTCGGTCACATTTGCTTGAACGACTTTAATATTATTCTGATCTGCATTTAAGTTTCTTTTGGCATTGTCCAAAGCTTCCTGATTAATATCTACCAAAACAACTTTAGCTCCATTGTCTAAAAATAACTGGGCAGTGGCTTGTCCTATTCCGCCTGCACCACCTGTAATTAATACAATTTTGTTGTCCATGCTTCATTTCCTCCTTTTAATAATTTAGTTGTCTAAAGTAACTATAATGCTATTTTAATGTAGAAATAGTCTTATTTCAAAGTATCTGCTCCATGTGATCATTTATACGTGCAGAATTTAAGAAAATAAGAAGGCAGAACATTAGGGTGACGGAGAAGAGGAAGCTTATGAGGATATACGCTTCCTTTTCTTTCCCCGTCGTGAAATCATTCAAACGAGGCAAACACATACTTTTTCCCTTACATTTATTATGAGGCAAGTTTGCAAAAAAGATTTGATGCAGGGTTTTTTCAGGGAAGGCCGTGAATTCATTCCCTGAACCATTTGAAGTGTATGTTACAATCGGGCCATGATGAACAAAATGATCTTGTAATCATTATTTGTTATAAAAAGGAACCTTACTGGTATGTTAAAATTTCATGGAAGAAGAAATTTTAATAGATAGAAGAGGGAGGTGTTACTATTATTAGAAATAAAAAGTTGTTCTCCATTTCTATTATTCTTTTTGTTTTATTACATAATAATGAGCTTTCCTTTTCTTCATGAAAGTTATCCAGAGGCAAATACGTTTGTATTAGGTATTCCATTAAGTTCCCACAGCGGAAGGAATTATCTCGGTATTACCGCGCTGATGCTATTGGCGGTCAGCCTTGTCCTGATGGCATTATCACTTGAAAAATACCAGGGTCGATTCGTGCTTGCTGCAATAGTAATTGCTGGAATTGCACCTCAATTTCTCGCTAATACATATCAAAAAACCTTCGCCTCAGCCATTTATGCCATTTCTTATGAACAGGAGTCCAGTGAATGCGATATTACGAGGGCGGAAAGCCAAACAGTGGCTGAATGTGAATTAATCCTGATGAATCACAGTGATAATGATGTGGCATTATCTGTGGAATTCGCTAATAATTTTAGTGAGGAAGCTGAACCAATGATTGACATCGTTAATCATGATGCACCGTATGATGTTAGATTGTTAGGAAAGGAACGTAAAACTGTAACGATACATACAAAAATAGATACTTCGGAATCAGAAAACAAAATTGGTGGCGGGCACATGCAAATGATGAATATTATTATACGTTCGGAGGGAGAAGAGAGAGGGTTATAGAGGTTTCTAACAGATATGTATAGATTTTTTTATTTGAATAAGTGTAATTAAGGCATTTTAATTAAGCCTAAAGTCACGCTGACTCATCTATTTGTAACTTAATCCCTGCTACAATAGTAGTTTACTTTAATAGAATAGTAGTGTATAATCCAGTTGATTTATATATTATTATTTTATTATAAATTAACTTAATTTTTTTAGGGGGGAAAATTTTGAGAAAAAATAAGCTACTGCAACTATTGGCACTGAGCATCCTTGTTTTTATTCTCGTAGCTTGTGCAGATGAGCCTGAGGAGGCTGAATCAGAAGCGGACGACACTGGAACAGAAGAAAATGGAGATGCTGAAACAGAAGCCTCAGAAGGTACAGAAGGCGGAGATTTAGTGATCGCGGCATTATCAGATGCGACTATTTTAGACCCACATATATCCAGTGATGTGCCGTCTGGTAATGTGCAAATTAATATTTATGAAACATTGACCAAATTTGATGAGGATTTGGAATTACAGCCACTGCTTGCTGAAAGCTGGGAGGCAATTGACGAAACTGTCTGGGAGTTTGAATTACGGGAAGATGTAACGTTTACAGATGGTACTGCGTTTAATGCTGAAGCTGTAAAGACAAATCTGGACAGACTGCTTGATGAGGAACTTGGGTCTCCAAGAGCTATTTTATTTAATGTCATCGACGAAGTAATTGTGGTGGATGATTATACTGTACAAATGGTGACGGAACATCCATTTGCCCCGTTACCTTCACACTTTGCTCACTATGCATCCAGTATGATAAGCCCGGAAGTAATCCAGGCAGATTATGATGCAGTGGAAGATGGGGAAAACTTTGGCACATATGTGAATGAGAACCCGGTAGGAACGGGAATATTTACTTATAACTCCTGGGAACCTGGTGTAGAAATTGTGCTTGACCGTAATGATGATTATTGGGGCGAGCCAGCAAAAGTAGATTCGGTTACCTTTAGAGTAGTAGCAGAGGATTTAACTCGTATTGCAGATCTGGAAACAGGCGGGGCACATATTATTGATCCGGTAATGGCACCGCATGTAGAACAATTGGAGAATTCTGAAGGGGTTAACCCTTATATAACAGATGGAGCAACGATTACGTATATGGGATTCAACGTGGAAAAAGAACCATTTACCGACCCTCGGGTTCGTCGTGCAGTAGCAATGGCACTGAATAAGCAGGAAATGGTAGATGGAATACTGGAAGGAACCGGGGAAGTTGCTGTAGGACCGATCAATAGTACACAATTTGGTTTCCATGATGACATTGACGGTTTGGAATATGATCTTGATGCAGCAAGAGAATTACTTGCAGAAGCAGGATATGAAGATGGTTTTGAATCAACTATCTGGACCAATGACAGTCAGGAACGCATTGACATAGCAACCTATACACAAGAAGGGCTGCGGGAAATTGGTATTGATGTGGAAATTGAGGTAGTAGAATGGGGCGCTTATCTTGAAGCCACTGGGAATGGCGAGCATGAGATGTTCATTCTAGGCCTGTCGCTTGGAACGATGGACGCGGATTATCCTATGCATATGATGTTCCACTCTCAAAACGTAGGTCCACCAGGAAACCGTTCATTTATGCAAAGTGATGAATTCGACGAAATGCTTTATGAAGCAAGAATTGAACAAGATGAAGACACCCGCGAACAAATGTATATTGAAGCAACAGAATGGTTGAATGAAGAATCACCGATGGCATTCCTTTATCACCCAGCACAAATTATGGGGTATGCAGATGGTGTGAATAACTTCTGGGCTGATGGTTCAGGACTGTACCAGCTGAAGGATGTAACACTTGATTAATATAATTTGATTTAAAAAAGACCCAACTCAAACTTTGAGGGTGGGTCTTTTTTTTGGGCTGCATTAAAATTAATATTAATCCATGATCTTGCTTGCTGCAGCAGACCCCGTTCCACTTGTTTAACTTGTACACATGATTTGTACCCCGCTTGAATATCTATAGTAAGAGAAGCCTTTGGTAGGGGGAAATAGCATGGTCGAGTTTATTCTTGGGATGTTTGCGAGCGAGGAAAAAATACAGGCTATACTGGCAAATCCAATGATTGAGGTAATTTTCATTGTATTATTTCTTTCTTTTTTTCTTGCGGTTTTTGCACATTTATTTCTATTTACGCGATTACGTAAGATAAGAAGTTATTTGCGAGATACAAAACGCATGGATATAGAACCGCTTTCTTCCATAAAAAATGAATTTGAGCGAAATCAGGAAACAGAGGGAATGAAGGTGGAAACCTTTGTTCAGGAAAAGTTTTCGAACTGGCGTGTTTTGCAGATCCCCGCCGTTAGTTTGATTAAAATGATCCAGATGACAGTTTCTGTATTTATTTTACTTGGTGTATTAGGTACATTTATTGGCCTTACTATGTCGTTAAGCAATATAAACATGGCGGGTGGCGATCAGCTGGTGGAAGATGTGGCAGCTGTTCTGGCCGGCATTGATGTTGCATTTTACACGAGTATTGTCGGTATGGGATTTTCTTTGATAATGACGGTGCTTGTCAGGCTGTTAAATACGGAATTTATGCTCACGGATATTATGCTGAAAACTGAATCAAACCTGGAAGGAGCGGAGGAAAACGGGATCAGCCGGCTAATTGATGTATCCGAAACGATAAATCAGTCTATCCTCGGACTGCAGGAAACGAACCAGGAATCACTGCAAAGCATTGAAAAAGCATTTCACGGTTTTCAGGAATACACTACCGGTCTGCAGCAATCTGCGAAGGATCTCGCATTGTTTAATGAAGGACTTTCCGAGAATCTGCAGGAGTTTCAGGAGTTGTTTCAGCAGATGAAAACTGTGACAGATGGATTCGGGGAAGGTACGGCAAAATTGAACAAGAATTTTGACAGCCTGTTTTCCTATTTTAAAAAGATGGATAGCCGTAATGAGCGGATGACTAAAGCGTTTGAAAATACGTACGAGAAAGTGAATGCGGCTTCTGATGCGCAGTTGAAAACACTGAACCATTTTGAGGAATCAGTGGAAGATGTAAAAGACTTCACATCTTCTCTTTTGGAAGATCAGCAGTCCATCAAGGACGCATTCAGTAAAATTGAACAAAAAACAACGGATTTAGTGGGTCAGATGGAATCCCATAATAAGGAGTTTAAACAGATATTTGGCGGAGATCTGTCAGGGAAATTGACAGGCATCATCACCTACATGCGTGAGCTTTCTGGGGACTTCGATAAAATGGGATCCTCATTGACGAAATTGCCGGATGCTCTAGATGTGATAAATCAAACACAGGCAGAGTATAAGCACTTGCTGTCTGACCGTTTTCAGGAGCTGAAGGAGTTTAACCGGTCGTTTAATGATCATTTGCAGGCTCATTCACAGGAATCCCGGAATTTTGAAAGGAATATGCAGGAAGCAACGCGGAGCTATGAGCAAGTTGGCATGAAGAATAATGAGCTGATTCAGGAGATTAATGCTGCCATTTCGCAAATGGGCCACACATTTAACCAGCGGGAAAATCAGATGGAAGCGAGTGTTGGTGTTTTAAAGGACACACTTTCCAATTATGTGTCTAGTATGGAAGGAAATGTCGGAAATAAATTGGATCAGTTTGGTAGAACGATGACGGATTATATGCAGCAAATGAATGAGGGCTTACGGAGTGAGTTTATGGAATTAAACAGAATGACAGAAACGAACCAGCAGTCTAATGCCAGGTTTATCCAGCAGACATTGCAGGATTTAAACCGGGAAATCCAAATGCTGAATCAACAGCGGAACGGAATCATTCAGCAGCCACCTTCAAGGAATAACCGCATAGGGATGAATCAAAATGAATACTAAATATCAGCGTCTATTTCGTCAACAAGGGGGAGGAGGACATTTCTGGCCATCATTCACAGATCTGTTAACGACTATTTTATTATGTTTCATCTTGATTTTTATTAGTTTGATGGTAATAAAATCCCTGCAAATTGAGGAAATGGAACGTACACTTGACCAAATTATGGGAGTGCGCGCCATGCTTGTCAGTGATCTGGAGGAGGAATTCAGTAACTCGAATTTGGGTGTGGAAGTGGATAGTCAAACCGGCGCGATTATTTTCAATACCGATATTTTATTTGCGTATGATGATGATGAATTAAATCCCGATTCATTTGAGTTTTTGGATGAATTCGTTCCGGTTTATCTCGATATTTTGCTGCAGGAAGGGTATGAGGAGTATATTGCGGAGATTACTATAGAAGGACATACAGATCAGGATGGCAGCTATTTATATAATTTGCAGCTTGCTCAGGATAGAGCTTACAGTGTTGCTTCCTATATTTTGGGGGAAGATTTTCCGTACAAAAATATTCAGGATCATTTGGAGGAGAAACTGACCGTAAACAGTAAATCCTACACGGATTTCCGTACGGACGATGAAGGAAACTACAGTGCTGAAAATTCACGAAGAGTGGAGTTTAAATTTCGACTGAAGGATGAGGAGATCTTGGATAGAACGAGAGAAATTCTGGATGGGGCGTAGGGTTGACTCCCTGAGACCGTTCCTCATCCTAGCGAGGAACCTTAGCAGCAGGGTTATCTGTATGGGCAAACAGTCATTTAGGCTCCACGAGCGGGGACTTCATCTCTTCTAGTTTCAGTGTTGTCTGATTTTCCGCGATGTTTGAAGTTTAAAGAATCCATATTATGCGACTGGCTTTACGGTCTTGTCATGCTGACTTTACATTCTTTTATCTATTCATCATATGCCTCACATTATTTTCGGTCAAAGTTATCTTGCACATCATAGGAGGTATTTTCATCCAGAGAATAGGGTTTCCGAATGAAATCAATCGAGGTGCTTGTTTTATAGAGAGTCATCAGATTTTCGGTAATTTCCTCAATCTCTTTTGCCATTATTCCTCCCTTCGTTATTATCGACACAGCGCGGAAATAAAATTACCTGTAAAACCGAACTTCTACATCGTGAATCCTTGTACTTTTTCCAGTATAGATTATAATAAGAAAAAACCTATAAATCAATGTATTTGAGAGTGTCTGTTGGCTGTGCAAATTATCACAGGTTTTATTTACCCTAAATAAAAAAAGCAGAAGTATATCTACCAATAAACAGCCAACCATTTAACTTTTACAGGGAGTTGAGGTTATGGCAAAAATAATGATGCATGGCTGCAGGTGGTTTTTAGGAGTAGTTTTTTTGGTGGCAGGGGTAAATGGTTATGTAGTCATATTTGGCTTGGACCCGTTTATTGCTACCAGTGAAGAAGCGATGGCATTGTTTGAATTTGAATATTTACTCATTATCGAAAAATCGTTGGAGATTGTATGTGGTTTGCTTCTATTAACAAATCAATTTATGCCCCTGGCACTTGCGGTTCTGGCACCGATTGTCGCAAATATTTTATTGCTTCATTTGTTTCTGGATCCATCATTGCTTCTTCTGGCTATTGCACTCATGATTGCGCATATTTATTTAATCTTTTTCTACAGGGAAAATTTTATGGCTTTATTGGAGAGAAAACCTGATATCTCTAAGTAGCTTCAAAAACACGATGCAAGACAAGTTCAGTCTTTCACTATTTCATGCTTTAGCGTATAATTGATGTATATAAAATTGGGCAAATGGGGGGGCACAGGGACAGGAACAGGAACCGTGTCCCAACTTAGAACCCATGGATCACTGATAGATAGGGGCTTAACGCTGATACTTTCAAAATTCGCTGATAAATAGAACAAATCGCTGTTAAATGGGGAAAATCGCTGATAAAATAAATCAACGCTGATAGCCTCCTGTGGTTTGATCCTTCCGGGCCAACGTTTAACTCAAACCCGAGTGTCTGTGAGTCCGGATCAGGTTGGACTGGGAAACGGGAATGAGCCGCTTCCAATTAACCCTACTCAAAACTTACTTCTGCTTCACCTATCCCAGTAAATACCGCCTTATAAATCCCTTCCTTTACTCGAATCGGTGAAATAAATGTGCCTGAAGATATAATCATCCCTTTCTTCAGGGTTTTGTGACGCTGAGCAAGTTTTTTTACGAGCCAGGCAACAGATGATGTCGGGTTTTCAAGTACGGTGGAACCGACGCCTTCCTCGATCTTTTCTCCGTTATGAAACAGTTCCATCCTTACTTTCGGCAATGCATGAAGATCCGGAAAATCTACAGGTTCTCCAACGACAACTTTTCCGGTGACCCCGTTATCACAGATGAGATCCATCAGTTCGAAATTTGGAAACCAATCCTTATAGCGGGAATCGGGTACTTCCAGTCCTGGAGCGATTTTGCTATTTGTTAATATTTCTTCTTCTGTTGCTTCTGCACTCAGGTCATCAGTAAGGACAAACATTAATTCCGGCTCCACGATCGGGGAATTCATTTTTATTAGGGAAAGATGTGCCTGATTTTGCATTATGCTTGAAGTTGTCAGTGTTCCGTATGCCGGTTCGTTTGTATTGGCAAGTGCTTGTGTCTCCGGGCTCGTCATACTAATCTTGTAGCCTTTGACCCCTTCTCCATACGTATCACATTTTTTCCGGACAAATGCCTCCTGCACATCATACGATGCGGTCTCATCCAGGGTGTAGGAATTGCGGATAAAATCAATCGGGGTGTTGTTATTATAGGAATTCATCAATTTTTCGGTGATTTCTTCAACCTCTTTTGTCACACGAATCACGCTCCAAACCCTTTTAGTAAAAGCATAATGGATATGCTGATTGCTGTAAAATGATACGGGTATGACCTCGTAAGTTCGTTATTTCACAAAAAATAGCTGGCTGAAGCTTAGAGAAGGAAGTTGGGACTGCGCTAAATGCTCGTCCCAATATAAAAAGCTATACCTCTGCCCCGATTATTCAACAGATTTTTGAATGATTAACAGCATTTCTAATAAATTAATATACTTTTCTTCCCCTATACTATTTTCCACTTTTGTAGTCGTAACCAAATAGGTGTTGCTTTTTCTAATTTGGGCAGCCCGCTGCCGGTTATCGAAGTTAATTTTGTTCTTGAATCATTTCTATCTTTTGTCATACTAACATATTCGCTTGTTTATGTTGCGGGTAATCGTAGGTTGGTCAAGTAACATCATCTCACTCAACTCGATGACTGAAACCTCTTTTTCACTGGATTTCCTGATTCAAATAAACAAAAAATAGGCAAGTTCAGTCTTTCACTATTTCTTGCTTTATCGTATAATTGATTTATAGAATACAAAATGGGGCAAGAAATCTATCTTTGTCCCACAGGAGTGTACAACATGATGAAATCGGTTACGGTAGATCAATTGGTGAAGGAATTTAAATTGGAAGTACTGGCAGGGGAGAAGAAGCTGGATCAGGTCATTACAAAGGCACATACACATCGGCCCGGGCTGGAGTTTATTGGATACTTTGATTTTTTTCCGATGGAGCGGGTGCAAATCCTTGGAAAAAAAGAGATCACCTATTTGCAGCAGTTGGATGATGCGGAAAGAAGAAATCGAATCGGGAATATTGTGAATTATCATCCTCCTTGTTTTATTGTAACGGGTGGACAGAACGGTCTAACATACTTAAAGCATTTTTGTGCCGAGGAAAATATCCCGCTTTTACGTACAACAGAGGATACGAGTGATTTTATTGCAAAAGCAGATGCTTATTTGACCCGTGTGATGGCACCGGAAATTGCGGTTCATGGGGTTTGTATTAATGTTTTTGGGATTGGTATTCTGCTTCGCGGAGAGTCCGGTGTCGGGAAAAGTGAAATTGCTCATACCTTAATCGGGAGAGGGCACAGGCTTGTTGCCGATGATATTGTGGTACTCAAAAAATTAAGCCATCGAACGATTCTGGGCACCCATAATGAAAAAAACAAGGAATTTCTGGCACTTAGGAGCATCGGCTTGTTGAATGTCGTTCGTGTTTATGGGAGAAAAGCATTCCAGGAGGAAACTAGGATCACACTAGATATAAAAATGACAAAATGGGAGAAGGATTCTCTGAACAATGAACTGGAATTAGAAGAGGAGACAACGGATTATTTGGATGTACCGATCCCTACTATCGAAATTCAGCTGCAGCCTGGAAGGGATGTTGCAGGGCTGATTGAAGCTGCGGCAAATAACTGGTACTTGCAGCAGCAGGGCTATAGTGCTGCTGAGGATTTCTTAAGCCGGTTTGAGGAAAATGATTCGTAAATTTCAATTGGGGAATAATATTATAAACAAAGAGAGGAGGCGCTTGATGCCAAGATGTAAAAACTGCGGGGGAAAGTGGAAATGGAGCGATGCAATAAAGCGGATATTTTCGTTAGGTACCGCTATTATTTGTCCGTATTGTGATGAGAAGCAATACCTTACAAATCAATCCAGACGAAAAATGGGAATCGTGCATATGCTTTTGCCGCTATTGATTTTACTTCCAATTTTCATAGATATATCTTTTCCAATAGCATTTGGCATGTTCGCTGCAGCTACTATCATTGTGTTTTCCATCTGTCCTTTCATCATGGAACTGACAGACAAGGAAGAATTGCCATTTGGGGAAAAATAAATTCCGTATCATCTAGAGACGATACGGAATTTATTTTTTTAAACTACTATAAAAATACCTGATCCCCAAGCGATGCTTTTTCAATGCCTGTTTTGCTCCATTCCTACAGGTGGTTTCTATGGCCCGTTATTTTTCCATTTTAGCTAAATGAGGTACCATAGAGCCGTGCAACGGTAGGTCATTTCTGCATTTCGACTGAATGAAGAACCATTGAAACGCTTAAGGCATGCTATTTTTTTATTTCTTCACGTTATTCACAATTTCAATTGCTTCATCAAACTCATGCTCTACCTCTGCATTTGGTTTATATGTCATTAAACTGACAACAACTGCCACAATTAAACAGAGCAGGAATCCCGGAACAATTTCATACAGGTATCCGGAAAGGTCGGAAGTACCCCATACAAATACGGTAACTGCACCAACAATCATGCCCCAAAGTGCACCCTGGCCGGTGAATTTTTTCCAATAGAGAGCCAGCAGGATAACCGGTCCGAACGCGGCACCAAATCCTGCCCATGCAAAAGATACAAGACCGAGAATCGTATCGTTTTGCTGCCATGCAAAGATCATGGCTATCGCAGCCACAGCCAGTACAGCAATACGGCTCAAGTTTACAAGCTGTTTTTGCGAGGCATCTGTACGGAAAACTGCTTTATAAATATCTTCCACGAGTGCGGAAGCTGTAACAAGCAATTGAGATGAAACGGTACTCATAATTGCCGCAAGCACAGCTGCGAGCATTAATCCTGCAATAAATGGATGGAAAATGATTTGCCCCAAAGCAATAAAAATGGCTTCCGGGTCAGCTAATGTGGCATCCGGGTTTTGTGTAAAGTATGCTAAACCGACCATTGCCGTTGCTATTGCACCAATTAAAGACAAGAGCATCCAGCCGATCCCGATTCTTCTTGCTTTTGTTGTTTCTTTGACGGATGAAATCGCCATGAAACGGATAATAATATGCGGCTGGCCGAAGTAACCAAGCCCCCATGCCAGGGATGAAATGACCCCGGTTGCCGAAGCAGTGGCAAAGAAGCTTAAGCGTGTTGGATCCACTTCTCTTACCGTGCTAATGATGTCGCCGAGCCCGCCTGTTAGAGATACCCCGAGGATCGGTACTAAAAGCAGTGCCAAAAACATCATGGTACCTTGGATCACGTCAGTTAAACTAACGGCAAGAAATCCGCCGATAAATGTATAAGCGATGGTAACAGCTGCGACAATTAAAAGCCCGGTGTGATAGTTATACGCAAATGATTGTTGAAAAAATATACCTCCAGCAACCATGCCTGAAGATACATAGAATGTAAAATAGACTAAAATAATAACACCTGAAGCTATCCTCAATAATTTTGAGCTGTTTTTAAAACGGTTATCAAAGAAACTCGGAATAGTAATGGAGTTGTTTGCCACCTCGGTATACGCCCGAAGCCTTGGTGCGACAATAAGCCAATTTAACCATGCACCAATGAGCAAACCAATCGGCATCCATGCTTCCACAAGTCCGGATACGTAAATAGCACCCGGAAGTCCCATCAATAACCATTGGGACATGTCTGAAGCTCCAGCACTGAGTGCAGATGTTGTGGCATTTAGTTTTCGCCCGCCAAGCATGTAATCGTCCAGGTTGCTTGTTTTCTTATATCCATAAACTCCAATGCCGATCATACCAAGCAAATAAAGGATGATTGCGATAAGCTGAAACGTTGAATCCATTTTCTTTCCCCCTATTTTGTTTTATCTATATTCTCGTGTTATACAACACGTTATTTTAAACCCTCCAGTTACGGCAATATCTATTTACGCATAAGAAGTGATTGAAAGATGTAAATAATATAAGCGAGGATAGGGCAGGGAAAATTATATGTGTCTTCGTTATATAGCAGTATCTAATCCTTTTTCTTTTTCACTCTCCACAGGGCAAATAATCCGATCAAGGCGCCTCCTGCAATTAGTGGTGATTTTTTTAATTTATTGTCTTTCGTATAAAATGTATCCTTCATGACCAATTGCAAGTTCTGTGGTCTTTCTGCCAGTCGGCGCATGAAATAGCCAAACCAGTCACTGCCAAACGGTATATATGTACAGAAGTTATAGCCATCTTCAGCTAGCCCGTGCTGCATTTCTGTCCGGAAGCCATAGAGCATTTGAAATTCAAACTTATCTTTTGGCACATTATTGTCTTTGACGAATTGCTTTAACTGATTGATAATCTGGTGGTCATGTGTCGCGATGGATGTGAAGGTGTCTCCAAGCAACCTGATTTCGCAAGCCTTGATAAAATTCGCATCAATTTCCTCCTGGTTCTGGAAAGCAACTTCCTCACTTTCCTTATACGCTCCTTTAACGAGGCGAAGACGTACACCTTTTAGATTTTCAAGATCATCCACTGTTCGATATAAATACGATTGCAGCACTGTGCCTATATTGCTGAAGTCTTTTCGCAAAATTTCCAGTACATCCAGCGTTTTTTGATAGTGCTCGTATTTTTCCATATCAATATTTACGAAAATATCATATTTTGTTGCAGCGGTTAAAATTTCGGACATGTTACTGATGCAAAATTCCTGATCTATATCCAGACCGAGCTGCGTCATTTTTACGGAAACATGGCAATCAAGCTGTTCTTCATGTATTTTTTCAATCATTTCTAGAATATCTTCTTTTGCCTGGGTTGCTTCCGACTTGTCGAAAATGAATTCCCCCAGGTTATCCAGTGTGCAGCTGATTCCTTTCCTATTGAGCTCTTTGACCACGCTTACAACGCTATTAATATCTGTTCCGGCAACAAACTTATCTGCTCCAAGCTGAAATCCCCATTTTTTGGCGTTTGCATTTAAAAATTTATTATTAGATAATCCGATGAAAAAGTCCCTCGTTAAATTTGCCATCATTGTTACTCCTTTGTTATGTGTAGGGGGCAGTCAGTCATCACTGCCCCCCATAGAATTAAAATGCCTCTGTTACAGTTTTTGCGTTTAAGAAGTGTTGCAGATAATCCGGGCCGCCTGCTTTGGAATCGGTTCCGGACATTTTAAATCCGCCAAATGGCTGATAACCAACAATGGCAGCCGTACAGCCGCGGTTAAAGTAAAGGTTACCTACCTGAAATTCCGTACGTGCGCGGTTCAAGTGTTCGCGATTATCTGAAATCACAGCACCTGTCAGGCCGTATTCTGTATTGTTTGCAATCTCCAGTAATTCATCAAAATTATTAGCTTTTGCAAATCCAACGACAGGACCGAAAATCTCTTCTTGCATAATTCTTCCTTTAGGATCCATGTCTTTGAAAATCGTCGGATGAACGAAGAAGCCTTTGGAATCATCCGTTTCTCCGCCGTAAGCCAGTTCGCCTTCGTGTTTGCCAACTTCGATATAATCTTTAATTTTGTTAAACTGCTTCTGGTTTACAACCGCACCCATGTACACATTTTCTTCGGATGGGGCGCCGACAGTCAGTTCTTTTGCCAGTTCAATGGATTTTTCAAGCACTTCGTCATAGACATCTTTATGCACGATTGCTCTGGAACAAGCAGAACATTTCTGTCCAGAAAATCCGAATGCAGAGTCCACAATGGATTGTGCTGCCAGATCAAGGTCAGCTTCATTGTCGACGATAATGGTGTCTTTTCCACCCATTTCAGCTACAACTGTTTTCAAATGCTGCTGTCCTTCCTGCACTTTGGCAGCCCGTTCGAAAATTCGCGTTCCTGTAGCGCGGGATCCGGTAAAGTTAATGAAGTTAGTATCTTTGTGATCCACAAGATAGTCACCAATTTCAGCCGGGTCTCCAGGAACAAAGTTCAATACGCCTTTAGGCAGACCTGATTCTTCAAGTACTTCCACAAGTTTATAAGCAATCACCGGCGTGTTTTCTGATGGTTTCATAAGCACCGTATTTCCTGCAACGATTGGAGCAACAGTGGTGCCTGCTACGATGGCAAAAGCGAAGTTCCATGGCGGGATAACTACGCCGGGTCCCATTGCCTGATACGAATATGCGTTATGCTCATTTACGCGGTGGTTAAGTTCTTTTCCCTCACCAAGTTCGACCATTTCGCGGGCGTAGTACTCAAGGAAATCAATTCCTTCCGCTGTGTCTCCATCTGCCTGGTTCCAAGGTTTACCGGCATCATACGCAAGCCATGCAGAGAATTCATGCTTGCGGCGGCGAATTTTTGCAGCTGCTCGGAGTAAAACGTCCGCGCGCTCTTTGGCTGACCAAGTGCTCCAAGTTTTAAAAGCTTCCTTCGCTCCTGCCATTGCTTGTTCAATGTGTTCTTTAGTTGCTTTGGAAACTTTTCCTACTACTTCTTCTTTGTTTCCTGGATTATAGGAAGTGAGTTTATCGTCAGTATAAATTTTTTCTCCGTTAATCACAATCGGATATTCTTGCCCGAGTTCACCCTTCACTTTGTTTAATGCGGCTTCGAACTCCTTCTGGTTCTTTTCATCGTTAAAATCCGTGAATGGTTCGTGTTTAAATGGTAATACCACAAGAAAACCTCCTTAAAAAATTAGTAATATCGTTATCGGTAAAGGATAACCATCTATCATTCTATCAAACATGCAAAATTCGTGCCAAGTTTTGAGGTTTAGCACTGTAAGCCCGCTAAATCGTTTTCAAAATGATATTTCTACATACAGATGTAAGCATATTTTTTACAAACCAGTGTACAGAGTGTGTACAAAATTGTATAATTTATTTACAATATATTTTACAGTTAGCGGGTGTGAATATGTCTAATGTACTATCTTACTTAAAAGCGGTTTTGGCGATGGAAGATGACGCTGTCACGATTATCGATAAAGAAAAGCAGGTGCTTTTTTGGAATGAGACGGCAGTCAAAACATACAGTGTAAAGCAGGAAGAGATACTCCATAAGCCGATCATGAATTTTTTCCACAGTGAGGATTTAGTTGTGCTGCAAGTGCTGGAATCCAAAGAGGAAGTGCGGAATGAATACCACCGCCCAAGGCAGGATAAACATGTGGTGATCAATGCGGCTCCTGTTTTCAATAAAGATAATGAACTAATGGGAGCTGTCTCGGTTGAACGGGATATTACACAAATTGTAAAGCTAAATGCCAATTTGGAGAGTACTTCTGCAGAACTGAATGAATTACGGCAAAAAGTGCATATGACGAATGAGGAGAATCCTTTTGTTCATTTGAAGGGCAAAAGCAGTGCACTCCAGCAAACCATTCAGATGGCGAGAAAAGCTGCAAAGACGGATGCCACCACATTAGTTCTTGGTGAAAGTGGTACTGGGAAGGAAATTTGCGCGCGTGCCATTCATGAAGCGAGTGACCGCAGTGATGGGCCATTTATACCGGTTAACTGCGGAGCGATTCCTCAAGCTTTATTTGAGAGTGAACTATTTGGGTATGAAGGCGGTACATTCACTGGTGCCGAGAAAAATGGGAAGGCGGGGAAGCTGGAGCTGGCTGATGGCGGCACGCTGTTTCTCGATGAGGTCGGCGAGCTTCCGCTGGAAATGCAGGTGAAGCTGCTGCGTGTTTTGCAGGAAGAAACGCTCTACCGAATTGGTGATTCAAAGGGGCGAAAAATTGATGTCCGGTTCGTCGCTGCAACAAATCAGAACTTAAAACGATTAATGGAAGAAAAACAGTTTCGCTCGGATTTATATTATCGTTTAAATGTGATTCAATTAACGATGCCGCCGCTCCGAAATCGTATAGAGGATATTCCGGAACTGGCTCAGGACTTTTTAAAACAGTTTGCCTTAAGGTATCAGGTTCCTGCCCCGGAGATAGAAGGGGAGGCGTTAAAGTTTTTGCTTGAATACGGTTGGCCAGGGAATGTACGCGAGTTGCGAAACTTTATGGAGCGGATTATTATTTTATCGGAAAAACCATTTATTACAAAAACGGACATGCTCACTTTTTTTCCAAATGCCGGCTGGAAAGAGGAAAAGACGGTGGACAACCTGGGAGATCACCGTACACCCCCCTTGCCAGAGGAAAAAGAAAATCTGGAAAAACAGCAAATTGAAGATATGCTCCTGAGAACAAACGGAAACAAATCATTGGCCGCTAAAAAACTCGGTATCTCAAGAATGACGCTTTATAATAAACTGCGGAAATATGAAGGGTAAACACGGGGATGGTTCTTAAGTGAACAACCGGAAGTTTTGCGAAAAAAAGGCACTATGAGCATCTTTTATCGCTCATTGTGCCTTTTTCTTTTTCTACGCAATTACTCATCCGCAAAATTTTTGGTTGCCCAAGAATAATGAAATCGCTTCCTGGGTATAAATTTTAATTTTTAGCTATTTGTCATAAAATAAATTGAGCAGGATTTTTATGCTATTTCTGGATTTTGCCGCGAGCAATTTCTTTTTTCATTTGTTTCATTGGATGATATCAAAGAAAGCGTGCAGATGAAAAATGCACAGTGCTGGCTTCCTGAGTGGGAACCGGGACGAAGATGTTATATTGTTATTATGCCAAAAATCATTTCACACGAGCTCAAATATAATTAATCTTTGCGACTTACACCGTTCGGCGAATAGGATGGTGGTGTTATCAGCCAGCCGCGTTTGCGCATAACAGTTTTTACTTTAAAGCCGAATTGTGCCTTCTCTCCAAGAAATTTTAACCACAAAACTCCCATATCACTACGAGTTGATTGGCTCATGTTTGTGGATGCCAAAACGATATTGGAGGCAATTTTTATGGAAATAAAGTTTGCTATCTCAAAGTCGGTCATTTTAGTGCCGGGTGGTATTGAGTTGGAATCGGCTTTCGGTTTGTGCTCAGAAGTATTGCCGAGAGGCACCCCTTCATCTATCATGTATTTCTCCAGTTGTTTTAATTGGGATTCACCCAGTTTTTTTGATTCCTGCAGAAGTTCTGTTAAATCTTTATCAAAAGTCGTATTTAATCCGATTTCTAATGCGGGAATTTCTTCATGTAATGCAGCTATGTATAACCAGCACCCATAAGCCTCACCAATATGCAGCGGGGGTTTCGGTTCTTTATCTACCGTTGTTTTTACAAAATCGGCAATGTTTTCAAAGATATTTGTCATTCATTACACCTCGGAAAAATATATTTGCGTTTAATTTCCCCATTTTGCTTATTATTTATGCTGGCTAACGAGAAAAAATATGAATTTACCTATTAAAAGAAAAAATCCTATTCAACCAGGGGATAGTAGTTTATGATGTATATAGGAAGAATTTTTACTTAAACTAAGATAGGAAATATAAAGGGAATGGAATACATGACAGAAGAAAACGTTTCACGATTGTATATAGATGGCAAAAAAATTATATTGATCGGAACAGCGCATGTCTCCAAGCATAGTGCTGAAGAAGTGAAGCAAGTGATTGATGAGGAAAAGCCGGATGCGGTCTGTGTGGAGCTGGATGAGCAGCGGTACCAGTCGATTAAGGATGATAATCGCTGGAGAAACATGGATATATTTAAGGTGATTAAGGAAAAGAAGTCGACGTTATTATTAATGAACCTGGCTATTTCTTCCTTTCAGAAACGGATGGCCAAGCAATTCGGCATCAGCCCGGGCCAGGAAATGATTCAGGGAATTGAATCTGCAGAAGAACATGGTGCTGAACTGGTGCTGGCGGACAGAAATATACAAATTACCTTTTCCCGGATTTGGCACAGTATTGGTGTAAAAGGGAAAGCAATTTTGCTGACACAGGTGATCGCCAGTATTTTCAGCAAGGAAACCATTTCCGAGGAAGAACTTGAAAAAATGAAGAAGCAGGATACGATCAATTCAGTGCTCAATGAGTTTACGGAGCATTTTCCGAAATTAAAGAAACCGCTGATTGATGAGCGGGATCAGTATTTAGCGCAGAAAATTAAAAAAGCTCCCGGGGATAAGATTGTTGCGGTACTCGGGGCAGCGCATGTTCCGGGAATAAAAGAGGAGATTAGAAAGGAAAATGATTTAACCCGGTTAAATCAAACGCCACCTAAATCAAAGTGGCCAAAAGTCATTGGCTGGTCAATTCCTATCCTTATTTTAGCGATTATCGCTTATACGTTTTATGCCAACCCGTCTGCGGGCTTATACCAGGTAATCAGCTGGCTTTTATGGAATGGATCTTTATCTGCATTAGGGGCGGCTATTGCATGGGCACACCCGCTTGCGATTATTACCGCCTTTCTTATGGCTCCTTTTACTTCACTGAATCCCTTGCTGGCAGCTGGCTGGTTTGCAGGAATTGTACAAGCGTACTTGAAAAAACCGTATGTTAGTGATTTCGAAAGTTTATCGGATGATGTGCAGAGTGTGAAGGGGTTTTGGCATAACAAAGTAACGAGGGTGTTGCTTGTCGTTATATTGGCAAACCTGGGAAGTTCGCTCGGAACGCTGATTGGAGGCGGAGACGTTATCCGGATTTTTATACAAAATTTATAAGCTTCATATGAAGACTGTCAGGAGATACTGCTCCGGCAGTTTTTTAATTGCTAACGAAATAATAAAATAGAGATAATTCCTCGTCATTCGGCAATTTATAAGCTGTATAAGTGACCGAGTGAGTTAATTTCTCCTTGTTCGGTAGTTTATAGGCCTAATGAGTAGAAGAAAGAAGAATTTTCTTCCTCGATCTGTTAATGCTGATTTGGCGTGTTTCCCGACTTATTAAGCGATACGCTACCAGCTGCAAGTTATTGCCAAAAATGGGTCTGAAACAGAAGAACCGCCCCTCTGTTTCAGCGGGATAGAGGGTCAGGCTCTCTGTCTCGCTTTATGCATTTGTATTTCATGTCCTGCATATGATGGATAGAAACCGCGATCAGATGGAGGGTATGAAATGGATATTTTAGAAAAGGTAAAGAGTCACCGTGAAGAGGAAGAGCGACTGCAGTGGGAAGGATCGTTCGCGGCGTATTTAGAGATTGTAAAAGAAAGACCGGAAGTTGCCCAGACTGCGCATTCCCGGGTTTACAATATGATCAAAAGCTCAGGACTGACCGAGCGGGACGGGAAAAAGATGTATGAATTTTTTGGTGAAGAGATTTTTGGACTGGAAGAAGCAATTGAAAAATTGGTGGAGGAATATTTTCATCCGGCCGCGAAACGGCTGGATGTCAGGAAACGAATTTTATTATTAATGGGGCCGGTGAGCGGCGGCAAATCCACGATTGTGACGATGCTGAAGCGCGGCCTTGAACAGTATTCCAGGACTGATGAAGGCGCGGTATATGCAATTAAAGGCTGTCCGATGCATGAGGACCCGCTCCATCTCATTCCGACTCATTTACGAGAAGATTTTTTTGGACATTATGGCATTCGAATTGAAGGAAATCTGTCTCCGCTAAATACGATGCGGCTGGAGAAGGAATATGGTGGAAAAATTGAAGATGTGCAAGTAGAACGCATTTTTTTCAATGAGGATAAACGGGTTGGAATCGGCACGTTCAGTCCGTCGGATCCAAAATCACAGGATATTGCCGATTTGACAGGAAGCATTGATTTTTCCACGATCAGTGAATTTGGTTCTGAATCTGATCCGCGTGCTTACCGGTTTGATGGGGAATTGAATAAAGCTAACCGCGGGATGATGGAGTTTCAAGAGATGCTGAAATGTGATGAGAAATTCCTCTGGCATTTGTTGTCGCTGACACAGGAAGGGAATTTTAAAGCGGGCAGGTTTGCGCTCATCAGCGCGGATGAGCTTATTGTAGCCCATTCAAACGAAGCTGAGTACCGTTCCTTTATTGCCAATAAAAAAAATGAAGCACTTCATTCCCGAATTATCGTCATGCCTATTCCATATAATTTGAAGGTCAGTGAGGAAGAACGAATCTATCAGAAGATGATTAATGAAAGTGATATGGCTGATGTGCATATTGCGCCGCATGCCCTGCGGGTGGCAGCGATTTTTTCCGTTTTAACGAGGCTGAAGGATTCCAAGAAGCAGGGCGTCGACCTTGTCAAAAAGATGCGCTTGTATGACGGGGAAAATGTGGAAGAGTTTAACCAGCTGGATATCGATGAACTGCGGAAAGAGTTTCCTGTAGAAGGGATGGAAGGGATCGACCCGAGATATGTGATCAACCGAATATCGTCTGCAATTATTCGTAAGGAAGTAAAGTCGATTAACGCGCTGGATGTGCTGCGTTCACTGAAGGATGGGCTTGATCAGCATCCTTCTATCTCTGAAGAGGATAAGGAAAATTATACAAACTATATTTCCGTTGCCCGAAAAGAATACGACGAAATTGCGAAAAAAGAAGTGCAAAAAGCATTCGTCTATTCCTATGAAGAATCTGCGAGAACTTTAATGGATAACTATCTGGATAATGTGGAGGCATTTTGCAATAAAAATAAATTGAAAGACCCGCTGACCGGGGAAGAAATGAACCCGGATGAAAAGCTGATGCGCTCGATCGAGGAACAAATCGGAATTTCGGAAAATGCTAAGCGTGCTTTCAGAGAGGAAATTCTCATCCGTATTTCTGCCTATGCAAGGAAAGGCAAGCGATTTGAATATAATTCCCACGAACGGCTAAGAGAAGCAATCCAGAAAAAACTGTTTGCCGATCTCAAAGATGTGGTCAAAATTACCACCACATCGAAGACACCCGACGAATCCCAATTGAAGAAAATTAATGAAGTGATTGCGAGATTAATAGACGAACACGGGTATAATTCGGTATCGGCCAATGAATTACTACGGTATGTGGGAAGTTTATTGAACAGGTAACATAAACATGGGACAGAGGGGCTCCTCGTCCCGTTTTTTCATGGGAAGATCTACTTTGTGAAAGAAGTATCAACGATATACGAACTATTTGTGAAAATAATCACAAAAAGGTTTAAGTCATCAATGATCTGGTATATACTTTAGCTGACAGTAAAAATAATCTTCCAGGGAAGGTGCTAAATATTGAAAGGAACAGCATTAGTAATAAAAAAGGATCATTCTGTAAAAATATTAGAGAATGTGGAGCATGGGGTATATAAAGAGCTGGTCAGCCAGAAACATGAGAAAACCCAACATTATACCATCGATAATAAAAAAGTGGAATTAGGCCCGTTTACCAAAGTGGTTTGGTGTGAAGATAACATAGATGGAATTACGGCTACTAAAAGGAGAGCTGGGACGGACGGGTCCCAGCTCTTGTTTTTTTCAGTCGATATTAAGCACCTTCCATCATGTCCCGCCTGCGATAACCGAGGTAACCTATTACCATGAAAGCAATGCTAATCAAAGTTATTGTAATAAAAACCGGGGCATCGAAATTCTCCATTGGCATTCGTGGAACCCAGCTTTGAATCGCTGTTTTGGAGAACCATTCCGGCAGATTCAAAATACCTTCAAAGTAGTTTAACATAAAGGAATAGCCAAGATAAACATAAACTATTTTACCCAGTTTCGGCGACCAGCCGAGGGCTAAAGCTGCCAGCCCGGTAAAGAATAATACTGCTGGCAGGAAATTGTAGCCGGCAGCAAAGAAATCAGCCATCCCCATCGCAGCATCATCCCCCATGAAGGAAATTGCAGCCCCGCCAAGCCCGCTTACAGCTAATAAAATTCCCATGAAACCTGCAAAAACCGCTAAGCCAATACTGGTCCAATAAAGTTTGCCGCGCGTCACTTTTGTGGCCTGAATCTGACTTAGGTGCAAACGGCTTTCTGCAGAAAAAAGTTTATTTACAATGGCAATCGGTAAAATGGAAACCAAACTAATCATGACCATCATAATGGTGCCAGTGAATGACGCTTCAATGGAAACACCTGATTGCGAAAACATCTGCTTCATCATTTCGTTACTTTCAAGGAAGGTCTGCATATCTCCATAAATCGACCCATAGGCAGCTCCCATAATAACAAAGCCAATAAACCAGCTTATCATCACACCTTTGTTAATCCTGGTAAATAAACCATGAACAGACAATAAGGATTTTTTAGCGTTCTCCCTGCCTTCTCTTTCAGGGACATAACCTGCTCCCATATCCCGTCTGCCTTCAAGGATAAAAGCAATGACCATGACGACTGCACTGAATATTAGGGCGAAAATAAGTGGAAACCAGTTATTTTCCGTAAAAGGATACGTTAAATAAGTCCACCCCATTGGATTAAACATGGATAAATCAACATGGGAGACATCTGTTCCGGCACGAATAATATATAATAACCCGACAATGCCAAGTGATGAGCCTGTTGCAGCTGATGAACTCGGCATGATTTGAGCCATGAAGAGACCAAGCACCGCACCAGTCATTCCAGCAAATCCAATGGATGCCCCAAATAAAAATGATCCTTCCATCGTAATCGTTTCAGCGCCAAAACTCATCATCACGCCGCTGATAAAAATGGCTAAGACGACATTAATGAGAACCGTTTCCATCACCGTAGCAAGAGAATTTGCCTGACGACCTATCTGAAACGAACGCACAAGTTCTGTTAGACCCAGATCCTCTTCTTTTCGCGTATGGCCGACTACATGCAGGATAGAAATAATCATTGCGAACAACCCGCAGAATAACAACATTTCATGGGCATACATTGCGCCTAATGTATAATCTGCTGCAGATTCGACTGGTGTGGGGCCAACCATGGATATCATCGCAGGATTTTGTAAGGTTTCATACATCCCCACCAAACCTTGCCCTTTGGCAATCTCTTTAAAAGCCGGAATAAAAGCAGCTGAAAACAAACCAATTCCTAAAACCCAAACAATTATTTTTTTCCAATCACGTTTTAAATATTGTAAAAACAACAGATCCCAACGTGCAAACTTTTCCTTCATCCTCATTCAACCCCTTTCAGTGCTTAGCCTTCATAATGACGCATGAATAAATCTTCTAGTGTTGGTGGTGAAGATTCAAACTTTTTAACACCTAGTTTGCTTGCCTCCATTAAAATCTCATTAAGGTATTGATTATCCGCGGAAAACGTCGCTTGTGCCCCTTTTTGCTGGAAATCAAATACGCCATTTACATCGGCCATTTCCGCCACATTATTTTCTGTTTCCAATGTTACAGTAGAACGGGTTAAATAACGCAATTCATCAAGGGTACCAGTCTCCACAATTTCACCTTGGCGAATGATGACAACCTTATCAGCAAGGCGTTCCACTTCGCTTAATATATGAGAGGAAAGCAGAATAGACTTACCTGATTCTTTGATTTTCTCTACTTCTTCCTGGAAAATCGCTTCCATTAAAGGGTCAAGACCTGAGGTTGGTTCATCAAAAATATATAAATCCGAGTCAACAGATAAAGCTGCGATCAATCCGACTTTTTGACGATTTCCCTTCGAATATGTTTTCGCTTTTTTCTTGGGATCCAATTCAAACCGCTTCATCAAATAATCGCGTTTTTGCTTGTCACCGCCACCATGCAATTTAAGAAACAAATCAATGATTTCCCCGCCTGTCAAACCCCCCCATAAATTAACATCACCAGGAACATAAGAAATGCGTTTATGAATTTCAAGGCTATCATCCCAGACGTCCTTGCCGAATATTTCCGCACTGCCGGCATTCCGTCTGATAATCCCCAATAAAATGCGAATCGTTGTAGATTTACCAGATCCATTCGGGCCAATAAAGCCGACAACTTCTCCAGGTTCTACAGTAAATGTCACATTACTTAAGGCTTGGAACTTACCGAATTTCTTTTGTACACCTTGCACCTTCACCATTTCTGTCATAACACTACACTCCCTTTTTAAAATTTGACATCATGTTCTAACCGACGTTTAAATTCCCCGATACTTTCATTTATAGATGAATCAATTCCAATTATTCTATAATTTCTTTCATACTAAACTGCTTTAGCATTATTTGTAAAAACTGTACTTCAGTATTTCAGCATAACGCTCCCATTCTTTGAGATATTGCTCTCCAAACTCACCAATATCTTCAAAGGTCTCAATTTGCTGGATCGCCTTTTCCCTGAACCCGAACATGGTCCAACTCAAGATTTCAATTGCTTTTTCAATGTCGATCCCTTCACGAAATTTGGTGTAATCAATATTTTTATATAATTTCTCCATACTCTCCTCTTGGATATAATCCACTTTTTGCTTAATTACATCTTTTACTTCAACGGATTCCTCTTTACCGGAGGCAGCGAGGAAATCAAATACATACGGAAATTCTTTCTGTATATGCAATTTTTGTAAACCGATCATTTTGATTCTTTTAAACAAATCAGTTTCACTAAAATCAATTTGATCGATAAGCTTCTCGATTACTTGAATACTGTATTCGATTAAATATACATAAAGGTCTTTTTTGCTATTAAAATAATTAAATAAAGAACCTTTAGAAATATTGGCGTTTATTACAATTTCGTTTGTTGATGCTTTATCAAATCCGTTCTCAACAAATTCCTTTACTGCCATGTTGATAATAAGCTTTTGTTTCTCTGGTTTTAAGCTATTAAACTTTGAATAAATGACAATCATCTCCTTCCAGTGGAACTGACCAAGTCGGTCATTCTGAATATAACATTAATGACCAAAGTGGTCAATAGATTAAAAAAAGATGAGAAGGAATGAAAAAGCCAGCAAACAATTGCTGGAAGGCAGTGGAGATAAATTTAGATTTATCGGTAGAATGATTGTTTTATATAAATGTTAAATTTGTATTGAGTCATAAATAATTTGCAGTGGTATTTTTTCTGTTACGCCTGTCAAAATAGGCTGTAATTTCCTTTGATTCTTTCAGAAAAATGCAATAGTGCCTCCTGTATTGCATAGGATAGAGAAAGGTTGGCTAAGCAATATATGGCAGCCGGGGTGTCAGTTTTACCTGCTGTCGCATTTCACCATAACGCCTTTGTGCGTTCTTGTATTTTAGAGGAGGAAGAGTATGAAGGAGAAAAAGGAAAATTTTGTTGTCTCCCAGGAAGACTGGACCCTCCATCGTAAAGGCTATCAGGATCAGAAAAGGCATATGGATAAAGTGAAAGATGCTATTCATAAAAATTTGCCTGACTTGGTAAGTGAAGAAAATATTATTATGTCAAATGGCCAAGATGTGATTAAAATCCCTATCCGTTCTCTGGATGAATATAAAATCCGCTATAATTACGACAAATCTAAGCATATAGGCCAGGGGGACGGGGACAGTCAAATTGGTGATGTCATCGCCCAGGCACCTGCAGAAGGAAAACCGGGAGATGGTCAAGGGAAAAAGGCTGGTGATCAACCTGGTAAGGACTACTATGAAGCAGAAGTGTCACTTGAAGAACTCGAGGATGCACTTTTTGCAGAGATGGAACTGCCCAATCTGGAGCAGAAAGAACAGGATGAAATAACAATAGAAGATGTGGAATTTAATGATGTACGTAAAAAAGGCCTCATGGGTAATATTGATAAAAAAAGAACGATTTTAACGGCAATCAAGCGTAATGCCAGAGAGGGCAGGCCAGGTATTAACCCGATATATAATGATGATCTTCGGTTTAAAACATGGAATGAGGTGGTTAAGCCGGAGTCAAAGGCAGTCGTGCTCGCAATGATGGACACAAGTGCATCGATGGGTATGTTCGAAAAGTATGTCGCGAGAAGTTTCTTTTTCTGGATGACCCGCTTCCTCCGTTCCAAATATGAATCCGTGGAAATTGAATTTATTGCCCATCATACAGAAGCAAAAGTAGTGTCAGAGGAAGCATTTTTTTCCAGAGAGGAAAGCGGTGGAACAATTTGTTCTTCCGCATATAACAAAGCATTAGAACTGATTGATGAAAAATATCATCCGTCCCGCTATAATATTTATCCATTTCATTTTTCAGATGGGGAAAACATCACTTCCGACAATCCGAAGTGTATTGATCTTGTGAATGAAATTATGGGTGTATCGAATATGTTTGGCTACGGTGAAGTAAATGGGTTCAGCAGGAAATCCACGTTAATGCGGGCGTTTGAAACAATTGATGTTCCGAAATTTCGTCATTATATCATTAAGGAAAAAAGCGATGTGTATCATGCATTGAAAAGTTTTTTCAGGAAGGAACCTGCAACGGTTTAATAATTGGAAAGCATCTATGATTAATCTGATTGGCTGAAGACAAGAATAAGAAGGTGCAAATCGTTTGGAGGTTTGCATCTTCTCATGCTCTGGCTACTCTGAGTTTTCGCCCAGCTACAAATAAAAGCGGGAAGAAAGCTTATATCACCAATATGTACATGAAAGAAGCATATCGGGGGCAAGGCCTCGGCACGAATATGCTTGATATGGCAGTGGGTGAAGCGAAAGCTGCCGGTATTACGAAAATATGGCTGGGGGCTTCTGAATTAGAGAGACCGGTATATAAACAGTATGGTTTTAAAGAGACTGTTGAATGGCTGGAATTAAATTTCTAATTGCCTCAGGCAAATGGTTTTATTCGTTTACTTCAATCGTATAAATTGCCCTATCTGTAATTAGCGCAAACCTTGCACCGTCAAATTGATACAACGACGAATCTTCCAGCGGAATCTCGTATAAAGAGGACGGCAGGGGATGCGTTTCACTCATTTCATTTTCAATTAACCCGGTTCCGTTTAACTGCAGTGCGTGTTTTGGTACATAATCGTCTATTCTTCTCTTATTGGTTTCATAGGAAACGTCTGCTAATTCCATCACCGTTTCATCATAATCATCGAGTTCCTGCTTCGCTATTTTTACCGTCTTTCCACTCCATTTTTGAATTAAATCATTAAACTCCTCGATTGATAAATATTGGTCACTCATTAGTTATCCCTCCTGGAAATAATCTTCCCTGAAAAAGAGGAAAACATACCGATTGGATATGGTACTGACGACAGTAAAGAGAGTTTAGTGTTTTTGATGGAAACGGAATTCCAAAATACTTCAAAAAAAGGTGCCATCTGCGCACCTCTTTTGAAGTAAATCTTACAATTGACTTCATCCATTCAATGTTTTTTTAAAAACATAACTTGCTTTTTCATACGCCATTTTCTCTTCATAAAAACGGTGCGCCTCATGACGCTGTAAACCTGATGAAAGAGCAACACTGTCATAATTATGCGCTACTGCCCATTCATGAACGAACGAAAGAAGCTTTTCTCCATACCCATTTGAACGTTTTTGCGTATCCGTAACTAAATCACAAACCCAAACAAATCGTCCATAATATAGCGTGATCATTGGTTTAAATCCAGTAACAGCAACGATATCTCCTTGATCATACAAAGCAAATAATTTGTACATGTCTTTTTCTTTAGCCTCAGTCACCAATGCTATGTACTCTTTTTGGCTAAGATGCGTACGTAATTGATTCATGATCGGGAAAGCCTCGGTCCATTCCCTTTCGGTGGTTAATTCTTTAATGTTAAACATATATATCCCCTTTCTTACAATATATTTTCCATTATATTCTTAGTCTGGCATCATCAAAAGTGTCAGATTTGGTATAATTGAAGGGGTCAGATTACAAAGGAGAGTATACTTTATGATAGAACTAACACCTATATTGGATGATACAAAAGCAGAACCATTGTATATACAACTTTACAGATACATTAAAGAAGAGATCGAAGGAGGCAGGATAAGGGCTGATATAAAGTTACCTTCGAAAAGGAAATTATCCAGCCATCTTGGAATTAGTGAAAACACCATTGAAACTGCCTATCAGCAATTACATGCAGAAGGATATGTTAGATCCGAACCAAGAAAAGGGATGTTTGTTAAAGAATTAGAAGAGGATTTATACCCGTATTCAAGAAGTGTGCTGCCTCTAAACATAATAGAACGTGAAAATACAGCGGGAAATTATAAAATAGATTTTAATCATGGAAAAGTAGATTTATACCAATTTCCATATGCAGCATGGAGAAAATTAACTATTCAATCAATTTACGAGGATAATAACCAGGTTTTTTTAAATGGTGATCCAAAAGGTGAGTTCTCTTTACGTGAAGAAATAGCAAACTATCTTTTTCAATCAAGAGGGGTAAGTAGTGCACCAGAGCAAATTATTATAGGTGCTGGTACCCAATTCTTAATCGGACTACTATGTATGCTTATTGGTAAAGAATCCATATACGCTATGGAAGATCCGGGTTTTCACCGAACGAGAACGGTGTTTAAAGATCAAAGTGTTGAAACAATGTCAATCCCGCTCGATGCAGATGGTGTGAGTATGAAGCATTTAGAAAAGAGTAATGCAAATGTCGTTTATGTAACTCCCTCTCATCAATTTCCAACGGGAAAAATAATGCCTATTACACGCCGAACGGAGTTATTGAATTGGGCTAAAGAAAACGGATGCTATATTATTGAGGATGATTATGATGGCGAATTCAGATATAAAGGAAAACCTATTCCATCCTTACAAGGGTTAGATTCGCAAGGCAGTGTTATTTACTTAGGTACATTTTCTAAGTCATTAATCCCGTCTATACGGCTAAGTTATATCGTGTTGCCTGCAACCTTGTTAAAAAAATACGATAACCATTTTTCTATTTATAAACAAACGGTTTCCCGGCTCCATCAGGAAACACTCATTCAATTTATGAAAAAAGGTTATTGGAAAAGTCATCTGAACAAAATGAGGGTCACATACAGGAGGAAACAAAAAGCACTGGTATCAGCAATTAAACAATACATGGGTAATAAAACAACAATCATTGGAGAAGAATCGGGTTTGCACATTTTGTTACATGTTCAAACTAATATGACCGAAGCTGAGCTGGTAAAGACTGCTGAAAAAGAAAAGGTGAAAGTTTATCCGCCCTCCATTTATTATGAAAAGTACGATGCGGATCGGCCAGCTATGGTATTGTTAGGCTTTGGAGGGTTAACGGAAACAGAAATAGAAGAAGGCATTAAATTATTATCTAAAGCATGGTTCAATTAATGGGTGATTCAGCCCCCCGTTGTTTCAAAAATAGCAGAACTCCCTTCCGTTAATAGGTGTTTTTAATGAATTAAATAGGAACGTAATCTTGAAAAGTACGTTCACTTTATCTGGTAATAATTTTACGTATGATTCATAGGTTATAGAAAGTGTTTATTAGGGGGGTATTCATTGACTGAGACGAAGGAGCTTAACCGTGCCATTGATGAAATAACAGAAATTGGCTCAAGCTACGGGCTTGATTTTTATCCGATGCGGTATGAAGTTTGTCCTGCCGATATTATTTATACATTCGGTGCATACGGAATGCCGACAAGATTTTCCCATTGGAGTTTTGGAAAGCAGTTTCATAAGATGAAGCTGCAGTACGATCTGGGGTTAAGTCAGATATATGAGCTGGTAATTAATTCGGACCCCTGTTATGCTTTTTTGCTGGATACAAATAGCCTGATTCAAAATAAGCTGATTGTGGCACACGTGCTGGCTCACTGTGATTTTTTCAAAAATAATGTTCGTTTTTCCAACACGAGACGGGATATGGTGGAAAGCATGACAGCTACTGCGGAGCGTATTTGCCATTATGAAATGATTCATGGGAAGGAAGAAGTAGAAAGTTTCCTTAATGCTGTGCTTGCCATACAGGAACATATTGACCCGTCCATTATCAGACCGAAATTGCCGTCCTATGATATGGAAGAGGAGGAAGAGCCGACACCCAAATCCAAAGGACCGTATGATGACTTATGGGATTTGGACGAAAAACCTCCGGAGCGAAGACGGACAAAGAAACGGAAGAAAATCCCGCCAAAGCCTGAGAAGGATCTGCTCCTGTTTATTGAGGAGTACAGCAGAGATTTGGAGGATTGGCAGCGGGATATTATCACGATGATGCGCGAGGAAATGCAATATTTTTGGCCGCAGCTGGAAACGAAAATTATGAATGAAGGCTGGGCAACATATTGGCATCAACGAATTTTAAGGGAAATGGATTTGACGCCTGAAGAAACAATCGAGTTTGCGACATTAAACGCAGGGGTGATTCAGCCGTCAAAACAGCAGATGAATCCGTATTATTTGGGTCTGAAGATGTTTGAGGATATTGAAGAGCGATACAATAACCCCACGGAAAAAATGCGGGAGCTTGGTGTGAAGCCTGGCTCAGGCAGGGTGAAAATGTTTGAGGTAAGAGAAATAGAGTCAGATATTTCCTTTCTGCGTAACTATATGACCAAGGAATTTGTGCAGCAAGAGGATATGTATTTATTTGAAAAAAAAGGCCGCACGTATCAGATTACGAACAAAGCATTTGAGAATGTGCGTGATGAACTTGTTTCTATGAGGGTTAATGGTGGATTTCCGTATATTACGGTGGAAAATGGAGATTACCTGCGCAACGGCGAGCTTTATTTAGTGCACAGCTATGAAGGCACAGAGCTGGATATTAATTACTTGGAGAACGTACTTCCCTATATTTATCAGCTGTGGGGGAAGAATGTCTATATGGAAACGTATGTGGAGGAAAAGAAGGTTGTTTATTCATATGATGGGAAGAAGGTGTATCGGAGACAGATGTAAACTAATAGTTAAGATTTTAAATAGAATTTATATCTTTTTTACCCTTTTGGATTGTCTGAAAGGGTTTTTCTTACGATAATATGGTACAAAAAAAGAAATGAATAAAGAATATTTTAACATTATTAAAACAGTTTATACTATCGACATTTGGAAAAATTATTGTATGATCGAACTAATATAAATAAGGTGATTGTTACCAGTATCCAGCGCACCTGCATATGAAACGCACACTTCATACACAAATTTAGGGAAAACATGTAAATGGAGGGACCATGATGAGAAAAGATAAACTGATGGAAAGGGCTGTGGAAATTGCACAAGAAAGTGCAATGGGCGATGGTGGGCCATTTGGAGCCATTGTTGTAAAAGATGGGAAGATTATAAGTACCGGAAGAAATGAAGTCACCGCGGTGAACGACCCTACTGCCCATGCAGAAATGCAGGCAATTCGTGCGGCGTGCAGATCATTACAAAGTTTTCAATTATCAGGTTGTGAAATTTATACCAGCTGTGAACCATGCCCTATGTGCCTCAGTGCAATTTATTGGGCTAGACCTAAAGCAGTATACTATGCATCCACAAAAAAAGAGGCAGCACAAATTGGGTTTGATGATCAATTTATATATGATCAAATTGCGCTACCCTTTGAAAAGCGCAGTATTCAAATGATGCAAATTTGCCCTGATAACCATAAACTGCCATTTCAAACCTGGAAAAATTCAAGCCATAAAACTGTTTATTAAGTTTGGATTATCAATAATGATGATAAGATGATTTCTCATAAATATATCGCTTGTTTGGATGCGTGTTTATATGGAATGAAGAAAGAAGTAAATGATTTATATCGTAAAGTTGGATGGATAACTACACAAAGCGTTTCTACCTTGCGTAAAATAAACAAATTGTGTGCGCGGGGGATTAGCAGATGACCGATAATTATAAAGCATTCATTGGTTCATGGCTTGATGCACTAGGGACAATTATTTCTGCTCTGGCGGAAGTGCGGGCGCTGTCCGGTCTTAATGATATAAATAATCAGCTGATTTCGATAGGTGAAGCACTTCAAGCTCTTGGTTCGGCTATTATCGGAACTGTGTCATCGACGGAGTCACTGGGTTTTGCAGGGAATTGGATTAACGGTGCTGGAGCAGCTGCCAGTTCTTTGGCAGCGTATTTACAGGACATCGAAAATGGTGAGGAAAATGAGCAGTTGGAAATTTTAGGTGATACCATGCAATCTTTGGGCAGTTCCATAAGTGCAGTTTCCGATTACCAGCAAGGAGAGGAGGAAATGGCTATTGGTAATGCATTGCAGGGACTGGGTGCCGGATTGGAAAGTATTGGTGGCATAATGGTGCTAAGAGGAGAAGGTGCCGGGCAAATTATTTCAACGATTGGGGCAATATCTCAAATGATCGGTTCGAACTATAATGCACTAATAATTACAGAAGAACTATATCAACAAAACAATTAAATTTGCAGAAAGATTTTAGAAAATGTAACAATTTGATTAAAAGTTTAAAAAACTCATAGACATACGCAGAAAACATGATAAAATTTAAATAAGGGGACGAGGTGACAGAGGATGAAGCTTTGGATGCGAAAAATTGCTGTAGTAATGGTTGCAATAATGACCCTTGGTTTTTATGTGCCGCCTGGTTTAACTGCGGATATGGAAGCTGAGGATAATAAAAAGGCGCTTTCCAATCCCGATGTAAATGATGAAGCGGTTACTTCTGTTTTAGTAGTTCCGCAAGAACATGAACCGGAACGCACGCAAAGTACAGCTGATCATCTGCATATCCTCACAGATCAGGCGAAAGAGCAAACACTTATGAAGCTGGGACCGAGAATCACCAGTCAGCTTGATGAAAATTTTATGGATACCATTTTACTTAACATAGAAGAGACGCTGGACAGCATTCTTTCCGAATTTCCAGCTGAAAAATATGCATACTTAAACATAACTGAAACCCCTGCAAATGGATTTGGAGAGAAAATCTTTCATATATATGACGTTGAAACAAATGAGGATGTCGCTCGTTTTCATGTACGCCGGGACCATCGGCCATGGGAAGGCTACTGGTTTAATTTTCATTACCATGTATTTGAAGATGGTTTTGAAGATCACCATGAAATAGGAGAAATTTTTTGGGATAAAAATATGCCGCCGAAATGGATGGCTTAAAGCAAAATGCCGTGCAGCACGATTGCTTTGCATGGCATTTTTAATATGATAGTATGATGCTTTTTTGATAGGATAGGATGTCCCGGATAACCCTTTTATTTACTGATAACTTGGTCTACCTCTTCTAGCACTTCCCCAATTTGCCGCTCATTAATAATTTGGTCGGCATACGCATCGAGTTGTGTTTTCTCTTGGTTAATAATCACCAGCCTGGCACCATTTTCCTTGGCGATTAAAGGGAATTGATTGGCTGGAGTCACTGTTAATGAAGAACCGAGCACGATAAACAAATCACAATTTTTTGCTTCCTCCAAAGCAAGATGAAATGCATCCTCAGGCAGGGATTCCCCGAATAATACGATGGATGGCCGTAATATACCGCCGCAGGTACATTCATATCTATCCTCCATATACGCTTCCTTGCCATATACCTTTCCGCAGCTTTGACAATGCAGTTTTTGTAATGTCCCGTGGAGTTCGGCAACCTGCTCAGAGCCAGCTTCCTGATGAAAACCATCCACATTTTGTGTAATGATGGATTTGACTTTACCCGCTTTTTCCCATTTAGCTAAAATATCATGGCCTTTATGCGGCTTATATTCTGTGATTGCAGCTACTCTGGTGCGGTAAAAGTTAATAAAGTCATCCACATGCTTATTTAAAGCTTCCGTAGATGCAAGCCTAGATGGGTCCAGGTTGTTCCACAGTCCTTTATTTTGAGAGCGGAAGTCCGGCAATCCGCTTTCGGTAGACATTCCCGCCCCGGTGAAAACCACTGTATAATGAGAAGATTGTAGCCATTCACGCAGCATTTTTTTACCTCCATAAAATCATTTTTTCTGTGTCCGTGTCCCTATTCTCATTTATGTTGCATAGAATAATACAGCTATTGCAATGAGGAGTGTCACTATGGGGTTATATATTAATCATAACAATAATGAAGGCATTTTTGGAAATAAAGAGGATCTTTCTGCACCGAATCAAGGCTTTTTCATGCGAAATCATGTGGAGGAAATGATTCAAGCGCAGCAAAGAGTGAATGTGTCCATGGAGAAAGCGATTGGTAATTTGAGTGTGTATCAAAAGCAGCAGGACGGGAAACAACAGGCGCACTGGCTGGAAATGCAGCATTATTTGCAAGAACTCGTGAAGGTGAACAGAAGGCAGGAACAAGTGGAAGGGCGCGTCATGAAGCAACTGCAGAACCTGGAAGAGAAAAATGAGAAGCTGACTATGGCCGTGAATGAAAGTGGCGCTTATGAGAAAGAAAAAGTAGATCAAATGTATGCTTCCCAACAGGCGTTATTAAGTCAATTGAAGGGGTATGAATCAGAAGTAAAGAAGTTGATTGGTAAAATAGATGAACAGGCAGCAATGCATCAGCAGTTGGCTGAAAAAGTGAATGGCCAGGAAAGAAGTCAGGAGGAAGTATTAGGGCGTCTGGAGAACCAGGAAGCGTTGACAGCAAAGATGCTTCGCCAATTCGACCATTTCCGGTCGGCATTATTTGAGAGAACTACCTTTCTTGCAGAAAAAATCGAGGACAGCGCAGAAATCACATCCGCTTACATGACCAAATTAATGTCGAGAAAAGAACAGCCAACTACGTTATACAAATAAACAGAGAGACGGTTCTTCAGTTTCATTAGATAGAAAATTAGGTTTATGAAACAAAAGAACCGTCCTTGTGTTTCAGTTCTAAGGGTTTACTTCATATAGTCCGTTTAATTCAACGGTTTGTTCATCATCCATTTGATTTAAGGGAAATACGGCTGCTGTATCCTTTCCGTCATGTACTTCCCGGATGTAAACAGGGATACCGCGATAGGTTACCTGAATCATTTCGATTGAATCAACAATTTCCTGTGCTCGTTGTTTTTCCATCGTCAATTCCCTCTTTTCGATTCCATCAGACTTTCCAGCTGTACATCAAATTCACGCTCAGGCTGTTCCAGCGAGAAAATGCGTGCTGAATTCGATTGCTCATGTACGTGCTGGATATAAATTTGCTGACCATTATACGTTACATGCTTCATATCGGGTGATTGGGCGATTTCTTCTGCACGATGTCTGTCCACTCCGGACGCCTCCTTTTAATTAGTGCCGTTTATTCGGCAGTTTTTTTGCAGGGTCATTATGTCCCTGGTGTTCCTTATTCTCTTTATCTTTTCGCTTATTTTCTTGAAACTTTTCTACAAATTCACGTGTATCATCCATGATAATTACCTCCTTTTATATGGAGTATCACTTTTAATTTAACCAAAAGAACATGGAACATACTTATAAAGGAGTAAGCTAATCCCTTTCGCCTGCAAATTACTTTTATGATTCCGCCGAGAAAACCCTTGACTTCAGTCAAGAGATGAATCGGCTTCGGATAAGGCGTCTTATCGCACCTTAATTATCTGACATATTTAGATGAGGTATGGTATCATAACCTTGTATAGATTGCTCTTTGAAAATGAAGATATAAGGTTGTTGCAGGAAAAACGCTGCAATGTAAAATCTTCAACTTTCTTTCGCTCCACGCTCATCGAAGTTGCAAAAAACAAGCGAAGTAGGAAGCGTGGCGAGTCAACGTACAAAAAATTATGCTTTCACCGTAGGGACTATGCTTAGCCTGATAAATAACTAGCGGTTACGCTGGTGTTCGCAGGAATCTCGTGATTTTAACCACGAGTGGTTCAAAACGTTTCAACTCCTATATGATAAAGTTAGAAAAATACAAGTAATTCCTATAAAAAGAGAAGGCAGCTGGGATCGTGAACAAGTCCCTCTGTCCCATTAGGAGGCAGCAAGGCCGTGATTATTGCAATCATCGCGTTACTTTTTGTATCATTATTTTTTTCCGGCAGTGAGACTGCATTAACAGCAACAAATAAAATGAAGCTGCAAACACAGGCAAGGAAGGGGGACGAAAAATCCGAAAAACTTTCAAACCTTGTGTCCAAACCCGAACAATTTATTACGTCTATTTTAATCGGAAATAATATTTCAAACATTATACTTCCAACATTGGTAACCATGGTGGCTATTGACTATGGGTTAAATGTTGCCATTGCTTCGGCTGTTTTAACGGTAACGATCATCGTATTTGCGGAAGTGATACCAAAGTCGATTGCAGCAGCGTTTCCAGAGCGTATTGCTTATGTCGTTTATCCGGTGGTCCGGTTTGTTATCATCATTTTAAAACCGGTGACATTACTGCTGAATGCATTAACGGGTTTTATCATCCGGGTACTTTCCAAGGGAGAACAGCAGAATGACTCCGTCTCCAGGGATGAAATCAGGGCGATGGTGGATATTGCAAGAACCGAGGGGATTTTTAAAAAAGAAGAATCCCACCGAATTAAAGGGGTATTGGAATTTCAGAATTTAAATGTAAAGGATGCCTTGAAAACACCACGCGTGGATATTATGGCGCTGCCGCAAACTGCGGATTTTGAAGAAGTAAGAAATATTGCAGTGGAAAACCCTTTTACGAGATATCCTATATATGATGAAAATATCGATAACATTGTGGGAGTATTCCATACAAAATATTTACTTTCCTGGTCCATGGAATCGGAAAAAACCTTGGAGTCTTATAGTGATATGGATCCGCTGATTGTTTTTGAATTCCATTCCATCGAGTGGGTATTCCGCAAAATGACACAGGAGAAAAAGCATATGGCTATTGTGCTGGATGAATACGGGGGAACAGAAGGGATTATTAGCCATGAGGATATTATTGAAACATTAATAGGGCAGGAAATTGAAGATGAAATGGATAAAGAAAGTGAGGCACTCGTGGAAAAAATGACGGAAACGGAGATCATATGTCACGGAAAAATACCGCTGCACCGATTAAATGTTATTTTTCATACAGAGATCCCGGAAGAGGAGGATGTGCTTAGCGGTTATCTGCTGAAAGAATTTCATTACTTTCCCGTGGAAGGGGAAAAACTGATAAGAGATGGTCTCACTTTTAACATATTAAGCACGGAAGAAAGAACCTTGAATCGTGTGCAGATTAAGAAAGGAGCGGAAACGCCGCAAACGAATAATGGAGAACACAAATAAAGGAGGAAACAAATGCACTTGATTGCCAAGCAGCCTTATGTAAAGGTGGAACGGAAGGTTAGCAGTATTGAGCAATGGGATGAGGAAGAGCAGCGGATGATCTACCTTTATGATGAAAAGGTGGTTACGAAACGCAGGGAGTTTCCGATCACGGATGTGCTTGATGTGTCGTATAAAGAGGTCGCAGGTACTGGCGGAATTCTTTATTTACATACATTAAAAGGTGTATTTCCCTATACGGTGAAAGATTCCCCAAAGCAGTTTATACTTGCATTTAACAATGAAATTAAAGAGAAAGGGAAAAATCTTTAAATAAAATGACATAGTGTCACAAAAACTATTGACAAATGACACTGTATTATTTATCATTAAATCATGACATCATGTCACCTGCAGTGATGGAGGTTAGTAATGCCAAAACAAACGTTTTTTAACTTGCCCGAGGACAAAAAGGAAATTTTAATTCAGGCAGTAGAGAAGGAATTTTCCAGAGTACCGCTCTTTGAAGCATCTATTGCAAATATGGTTCAGGATGCTGGCATTCCCAGGGGAAGTTTTTATCAATACTTCGAAAATAAAGAAGATGCCTTTTTTTATTTGTTGAAAGAGCATACAAAAGAGAGACAGGCAAACTTTATTTCGCTTTTAAAACAACATGATGGAGATTTGTTCAAAGCAATGGCGGGGATGTTTCATAATATTATTTCCGATTCACCCGACAATCTACCTTTTATACGAAATGCCCTTTTAAATATGACACACAAAGTAGAACACACCTTTGCCGGCATATTCAGCAGTAGTATGATGGATGATTCACTTGATGAATTCAGTCCGTTGATCAATAAAAAATACTTAAATATCTCCGAAGACAAAGAGTTATTTTATGTTATGCAAATCCTTACCTCCGTTACGATTCGTAATTTCATTGAAAAATTTTCCCGGAATTTAACAGATGAACAAGCGATCTGCAACTATACGACTGAACTGCAACTGTTGAAATACGGGCTTTACAGTAAAGAGGAAGAAGAATCTTAAGCTTTGTGAGACTGTAAAGGAAAAGAGGGGCATGTTTTTAGCAGATAATCATCTGCATAAGTACAGCAAGTATTTGCTGCAGCGGCCTTTAGACAGGCTGGTTTTTTCAATAAAATCGTATGTGAAAAATGTACAAAACATTGGAAAGCCTGGTAAGAAAAATAAATAGAGACGAGGTATGATACATGACAGTGAGGTTATTTGGAACACCATGTTCATCAACGAGAAAGGCAAAAGAATGGCTGGATCAGCACGGAATCAGCTATATGGAACGTAATATTCTCAGGCAGCCTTTAACCATTGGGGAACTTCATTCGATTCTACGAATGACCTTGGAAGGGACAGATGAAATTATTGCAACAAGATCAAAAGTGTACAAAGATCTTAATATTGATCTTGACTCACTTCCGCTGAAAGAATTACTCAACATTATACAACTACACCCCAGTCTTATGCGCAGTCCCATTATCATAGATGAGAAACGAATTCAGGTTGGTTATCATGAGGACGATATCCGTCAGTTTGTCCCAAGAAAAGAACGTAAGAATCAATGGCTTCAGTGGCAAATGAATAATGTACAAATAGCAAAAGGGTAGATTAATCCGCAATAAAAGAATATGCTTCTCAGGTGGAAGGCCTGCTTTGCGATAAGAAGCGGGTCTTTAAATATCTCATTAGTTACTTTTTATAACTGAGTGAAAATTAATAAGCGGTTTCTATTGCATATTATTTTTTAAGGTGTTATCATATGTATTGTTGAAAAAATGAATTCAAAAATGATGAATTCAGTATAACAACAGACTGCGAGGAGGAATTTTTCACATGTTAAAGATCGGGATTGTTTTAGGAAGTGTACGTAAAGGACGTAACGGAGAGGCTGTAACAAACTGGGTGTATGATTTTGCGACGAAACGTAATGACAAAGATGTGTCCTACGAAATCGTAGACCTTGCTGATTATAAATTGCCAATGCTGGGAGAAGCACTTCCGGAAGAGGCTCAGGCAGAAGCAGACCAAACCATCAAAGCTTGGTCAGAAAAAATGGATTCTTTCGATGGCTATATCATCGTAGCCCCGGAATATAACCACGCTGTAGGGGGTGCGCTCAAAAACGCACTTGACTTCTTGAAGCCGGAAGTTGCAAACAAAGCAGCAGGTCTGGTTGGATACGGAAGTTTAGGCGGAACCCGTGCACATGAAAACCTTCGTTTAATCTTTGGAGAGCTTCAAGTTGCAGATGTTCAAACAGCAGTTACATTCTCACTGATGACCGACTTTGTTGACTTTACCGAGTTCAAACCAGCTGATTTCCATGCAAACAATGCAAATGGCATGCTGGATCAAGTTATTGCATGGAGCACAGCGCTGAAGACAGTAAGAAAAGAAAAAACATTGAACTAAATAGATGATTGAGAAGCAATATCAGGAAATGCGTCTTTCCAGGTATTGCTTTTTTGTTGTGGAAATACAGATCTATCAAGGTTTCATACAATAGGGTACTTGAGAAGTGTTGCCAATGTCTTTTGCATGAAGCATTCCTCCAAAAATGTAATCGAGGAGCGTTATCAGAGCCCCCATCCTCAAAATTTCGCTCAAAAAGGTACTCGAGAACCGCTGTCGAACATTTCATTATTGCATTTTCTAACAACTGTTGATGTAAAAGGTGCTGTTTGAAAAAAACATGCGTAAGTTCCGTGATCCACCTTCGAACCTATACTTTATGCATATCTTAATAAATTAAGCTGACGTCACAATCACCCAATTAATTACAAATCAACAAAATAACATTTGCATATTCCGAAAATTTATTATATAGTATATTCAACAAGGTTGAATATAAATAAACGTGAGTGAATATAATTGTTATAAAGTAGAGTGAAAAGGGAATTAGTAAAGAGGAGTCTTACGTAAATATCAAGTAAACCAGTAACAAATGAGCTGAAAGCGCATTCAATATAATATGAAATTTTACAGTAATAAAACCCTGGGAGGGATAAAAATGGGACGATGGCCGGAATTTGTACAGATTAAAGAAGTTGGACCACGGGATGGTTTGCAAAATGAGAAGAAGCGGATATCAACAGCCGACAAAGTGAATTGGATCAATATGCTTTCTGACTCCGGTGTGAAGGAAATTGAATATTCTTCGTTTGTTCACCCGAAATGGATACCAGCACTTGCAGATGCGCATGAGGTTGGTAAAAAAATAAAGCGTAACCCGGATGTTCGTTACTCAGCGCTCGTGCCAAACATAAAGGGTCTGGATTTGGCGCTGGAAACCGGTATTGACGGAGCGTCTGTATTTATGTCGGCAAGTGAGGCGCACAACAAGAGAAATATCAACAAATCGATCGATGAAACATTTCCGGTTTTGGGAGAAGTGATCCAGGAAGCAAAGAAAGCGGGAAAGCATGTCACCGGATATGTATCCACTGTCTTTGACTGTCCGTATGAAGGAAAGATTTCCCCTGAAGCGGTCATTCGTGTTAGTGATCAGCTGCTGGAATATGGCGTAGATGACCTGTCGCTTGGAGATACCATTGGCACGGCGGTTCCTTCCCAGGTAGAAGAGCTGCTTGAATCCATGATGGAACGATATTCCAAGGATCAGCTCATCATGCATTTCCATGATACAAGAGGCATGGCTATCGCCAATATCATGACATCGATGGAATATGGCATTACTAGATTTGATAGCGCAGTTGGTGGACTTGGAGGTTGCCCCTATGCGCCCGGTGCCGCAGGAAATGTGGCTACCAACGATATTTTATATCTCATGCATGGTCTCGGGATTAAAACAGGAATTTGTGAGAAAAAACTTCAGGAAGCAGCGCTTTATATCCAGAATAAGCTAGATAAGAATCTGCCCAGCAAATCGGTAGCTTATGCTGCTGCCCAGCAATAAAAAAGAGATTAAACCGCCACTTTATTTGTTCCTGAAAAAATGAAGGGGCGGTTTTTTGCTGTTTGCACTCCTCTCAAAATGAAATAGTTGGTATCGTGCTTTTAAAAATGGAATGGAGACAGTAAAATATACAGTGTTTATGATAATCTCAAAGTTAAAAAAGGAGTTAAAATCAATGAAAACACACCCAATATTAGATGGAAAAGTAGCCGTTATAACAGGTGCTGCAATGGGGTGGCGGATACATTATTAATATTTTTTCTGTGAACGGGTTCCGGCTCCAGCCAAAAACGTCTGCATATGTAGCTGCAAAACATGGGGTGGTAGGTTTAACAACAAATGGCCCCTTGGAATATGGCAAACATAATATTCGCATTAACTCCGATGCTCCTGGAGGGGTAGATACACCGATGTTACGAGGTGTTTTAGAGCTGTTTGGTTTTGATCCGGTTAAATATGCGAAACAACTTAGTGTGCTGGAAAGGTTTGCACAGCTAGAGGTTTCCCAAGCTACCGTGTGGTTAGCTTCTGATTATTCTTCCTATGTAACTGGGAAAACCATCCATGTAGATAAAGAGGTTATACAAGTATGTAATGTATTCAAAAAATGAACCTCCTATAAAGTATAGGGGGTTTTTGTGTTTATTGGATATTTACATGAAGTGTCATTATATTTTTTTCAAAAAGAAAAGGATCACCTGACCTAGAACTGACTTACTTCCCTTTTCCCTCTGCAATCCTGCTTTTCTGTGATATAATGACCTTTAATGATTTCCGTCTGAAAGGGGAGAATCCCGATAGATTTACATAATATTGGCAGAAAAATAAAACAAGCCCGGCTGGGGAATAAAAAAACGCAGCAGCAAATTGCAGATGAATGTGGTATATCTAAGAGTTTACTTTCGAAAATCGAGAATGGTCAAACAGCATCTGCCGTAGCAACATTATCCAAAATCAGTGATGCGCTGGGGGTTTCCTTGCCCTGGGTACTTGACAACCATCCGGAAACCGATCTTATGCTGCTCCCAAAATCGGAGAGACAGTTAAAAGTAGGCGATGAAAACATGGGATATTCTTTTGAACTATTGGCAAACCGAACGAAATTTTCCAGCATTGAACCAACGATCGTGCATGTAACACCAAAAGATACGAACTTGAGGCACGAACCTTACACCCACTCACAGGATGAGTTTATTTATATTTTGGAAGGCACAATTGAACTGCTTTATGATGATGAAAAATACAAGATGGAACAAGGTGACACTGCTTATTTTAAGGGGAAAAAGACGCATCTCTTCGTTCCTGTTGACAACAATGGCGCAAAGGTTCTTACTATTTTTATCGATACAGATGAATGAAAATAAAAAGCTGCTGTATAATCTGATAATGAATACAGCAGCTTTTTCATTTTCAAATAGTTAATTCTACTTTCAAGGATCTACAGAAACCATTTAAAATTGCCATAAAGCTTATGTTTGTATCTTTCGAGTCGTTTGATTTTCCTGAAAGTTAAAATGGAACATAACCAAACAAATACAAACAACCATTCGTGACTCTCTCTTTCATTATCAATAATATTGTTCATGGTCATCCCTCCCGGTATAAATGAGATTTTGAAACTTAATTTAGCCCCTCTTAGAATCCCTGCTCAACCCTTATGAATACAATTGCCAAATAACCAGCCAAACAATTAAAATAATACTGCTGACAACGGATAGCAGGTGCCCGAACTTCTGCACTTTGGATAATCGTGATTTTTTCCAAGTAACAATGATCATGACAAGGAAAACAAGGCTGGTCGCCGTAAAAATATAATTCAATACGGAATGGAATAAGAGTTCCGAATAAGACCGAGTTGGATTCATCAACATCCGAATCGCTAAGACAAAAACATTCAGCACAATCGCTGCTCCCGAAAGATTCAATAGCCAATTCCACTTTGTTATTGATGCCATTTTTTTCTTTCTTCTCCACGTCAGGAATGCACGCACCATTAAGACAAACGGTGAAATGAGAAAATATACAGCGCACCAGATAAACAGTCCCATGGTGATATAAAGAAAGGCTTTACTTTTTTCCATGGGCAAATAATCGGAATAAGAAGTAGAAATTTGTTCAACTGCTCCGTCTGTCACTTGGAAATACATCACATTGTTCGGGATAAAAGCATTGTGTCCGCTTGTCATTTTATAAACATAAGGACTTGTTTGTACATAATTGGCTGTAAGTCCCGAAACACTGACTTCAATCTCATTATCATTTATGGATTTGATATTCAAAGGAATAAGATAATAATAATACAGATTCATAAATCCGCTGTGCATGCTGCGGGCTGTTAAATAACTCCCTTCTGTAACTGATGAATTTGGCAGCTTTTCCTCTACTGTTTTATCCCCATCTCCAACCAATTCATGAATCAAGTCAAATGAAAGATCTATTTCGTCTGCTTGATTGGTTAATACAATCACTGCAAAATTATCCTCTGGGACAATATGAAAATTACTGGAAAAAGCACCGGTACTTCCTGAATGCGTTAATCCTTTATACTGGCCATCATATTCCCAAAATCCATGGGCAACCCCAGGGACACCCTCATGGACAGAATAACTTGATGAAAGCAGTTCTGATAATGTTTTATCTGCCCTTAATAAAGGAGATGTTTCATCGTTTGCAGGCATTAGTGCGGTTGCAAACTTTGCTAAGTCTACAGCTGTTCCGTTGATTCCACCGCTGGGATACAGGGAAATATAAAAAGGGTCGGATTCCCTGAATTTGGTTGGTTCATCTAATATGTATCCTTTTGTTTTATTTTGACGAATTTCCTCATTGTCCTCCACAGGAAGATGTATCGTTGAATGATTCATTCCCAATTTTGAAAAAATATTATCGGACACATAGTCGTAAAATTCCTGGCCTGTAATTTGTTCAATAATAAAAGCAGCCAATGATGTAGCGTAATTGGAGTAAGCTACCACTTCCCCGGGTTTATAAACTTGTTCTGGTTCCGTCAATTTCAAAGCTTCTTCTAAGATGGTCAAATGTTCCGGAGAGTTATAAAGCAAATCATGGATGTTTTCTTCAAAACCGGCATTGTGATTCATTAGGTTTAGCATTGAAATGGGATAATCATAGTTTAACTTTGTTAGAAATCCTTCAGGTAAATAGGTCCGTATGTCTTCGTTTAAGTCAATTCTGTCCTGTTCTGCCAGCTGCATCACAGCAACCCAAACAAACAATTTGGTTATAGAACCCCATTCAAGAACAGAAGTGCTTGCATCCATTGGAATTTGGGCTTCCATATCTGCATAACCATACCCTTTTGATAAGATGATGCTGTCGTCTTTAACAACGACAATACTTGCACCTGGCACAGTCTTTCCAATGTAGTCTTCCGAGTAATCATCCAGAAAATCTTCCAATTCTGTAAGTGGAATACCAGAAGGCGTGGTATTTTCATCTGCAAATAAAGGAATTGGAAAAAAGGAATAACACAGTAGAAACATAAATACGAAAGCAACAACTCTTTTAATCTTAAATCCTCTCCCTGAAAAATCGTTTATATATGTATTGTATCGACTATGTGTGCTGCAGTATGAAATCTTATTCTTTTGGTGACCGAGAAAGTATTTGGAGGGAATGATAAAAATCTTCCCTGGCTATAATGACAACAGATTTGTAAGCCAAAGTCAGGCAGAGGAGGATATCCAAAAAGGATAAATCAAGTTTATCACATACAAAGTGTAATTACATGTGCCATATTGAATATTGTGTTATCCCTGAATATAGACGGAGCATCCATATAAAAAAATTCAGGAAGAGGTTCGGGAAATAATTAGAGAACTATATTCCTCTCCCAATTATTATTTCAAAAAACCTATTGACTTACATACCCAGCATCTATATACTCAGTAAATAGATACTCAGTATATATTGATGGGAGCTATAAACATAATGATGGATACACTGCTCACATACCAGTGGGAAATTTTCATAACAGCTGAAATATTGTCACTGGCTGCATTGCTCCTTTTTGGGGCAGTTCGTTACATTTTCGGGAAACGTAGATTCAGTCTGCTGTTTCTTGCAATCTTTGTCGTGTTATTGATTCTTGAAGCAGCACTTGCTATATTGATTTATCAGGAAACCGGGGAGATTTCCAACTTCCAGATTATTATTACCATCTTTGTGATTTATGCCTGCACGTTTGGAATATTTGATTTTATGAAACTGGATCGCTGGATGCGTAAAAAAGTTGGAGACTGGCGTGGAGTTGACCTGCTGTCAGATAAAGATAGAAAGATCATGCGCAGGCAAAAAGATCCTAAATATGTGGCAAGGAAATATCGCTTGTCTTCAATTGTACATCTTACCGTATTTAGTATTATTCAATTAATCTTTTGGACGTATGGAACGAGCGGAATCGATGAGATGACCGCTTATATAACGGATTTTTCATGGATAGGGGCAGAAAATGCGGAAGGAACGCCATATGCCAATGATACTATTTATGGTATTTCCATGGTTTGGGGTATTGTTTTCGTTGTTGACTTTATTTATTCATGGTCGTATACCATCTCTCCATCAAAATCGAAAGGGTGAATTTTATGATTAATGTTGCCGGTTTAAAAAAAGATTATAAGACAGGGAAAGAAACGGTGCCTGTCCTAAAAGGGGTTGATCTCACTATAGAAGAAGGGGAATTCGTTTGTATTATTGGACCAAGTGGTTCGGGCAAAACAACCTTGCTTCATTTACTGGGAGGCTTAGATACGCCTGCGTCAGGAGCTATTCATTTAAATGGTTCGGAATTAACGTCTAAAAGTGAAAAACAGCGTACGATAATAAGACGGAATCAAATTGGGTTAGTCTTTCAAAATTATCAGCTGCTCCCGACGTTAACGGTCTATGAAAATATTATTTTTCCACTCCATGCTGATGGGAAGAAAGCAACGCACAACGAGGTTCAGGTGCTTCTAGATGCTGTGGGTTTAGATGGGTTTCAGAAAAGATTTCCCCACGAGTTGAGTGGTGGTCAGCAGCAGCGTGTGGCAATTGCCAGAGCGTTAATTCACGAGCCTGCAATTCTGTTAGCTGATGAACCAACAGGGAACTTGGATCGTCAGCGTTCAAGTGACATATTGGATTTACTGGAAAAGTTTCATCAAGAACGGAAACAAACCATCGTCATGGTGACCCATGATATGTTTGCGGCTGGATATGCAGATCGAATTATTTTATTTAAAGATGGTGTCATTGAAGCAGAAGTGAAAAGAGAGGATGACGATTATGCTAAGTTCCTTGCTCGTTTCATGGCGTAATATTACACGTCATAAAAAGCGTTTCTTTTTCACGCTGGCTGCCCTTGTTCTTGGTGTCGCTGTGATGACGAGCATGCTCATTTCAAAGTCTACGTTCTCTAATATAATCGATGAGCAGGAACAGTTAAATGCAGGTGATGCCGACTTTTGGATTCAAAGTAATGATGATGCTTTTTTGGAAATTGACCTGGCGTGGTTACAAGAACAAGCAGAAGTAGAAGAGAAGGTGACGTTATTCAACCAAACAGGCTTTGCGGAGATGGAAACAGATCATCCATCCCAATCCTCTGTCCGATTCACAGGGATTTCTGATTTTGATAATCGTCTTATCGAATTATCTGTAAGCGAGGGAGATGTCACAAAAGAAGGACTCATTATAACGGAAAATACAGCAGCGCTTTTCGAAAAAGAAATTGGAGATCAAATTTCTTTTCAGGATATGGGAAGTTTAGAGATTACAGCTATAGTTCAAGAAGGAGGTATGTTAAATAGTCCAGAAACTGGGGAGGCTGCAATGTTTCAGGATGCTCAAGTGATGATCCCATTAGACACACTTCAACAATGGACCGGTATGGAAGATCGGATTTCCAATGTAAGATTTAAAGTAAATGAAGACACAGATGAGGACCAGGTTTTAGCAAACTATCAATCAGAATTGGAAGGGTCAAATTTATTTGTTCAGCCAATTGTTACGGATAGTCAGCAAAATAATGATTTGTCAGGTCTTTATTATGTATTCGACCTCATTGCTATACTGGCCATCTTCATCAGCTCATTTATCGCTTTTAATATGATCAATACGAGTATTATTGAACGAAAGAGAGAAATCGGGGTCATGAAAAGCCTCGGGTACACAGGTGGAAATGTAGTAAGGCTTATTGGAAAAGAATTGACTTTTCTGGCTGTGATTGGAACTGGTGTGGGTTTGGGACTTGGAATCTGGTTCGGATTATATTTTCAGGAAATATTGGTTTCGTCAATTGTCACTCAAAATATTGACTATGATGTCGTCATCTCGGGACCAGTGATTATATCTGCCATTGTCGGAATCCTATTCCCGTTTTTAGCAGCGGCGTGGCCCATGTACAAAGCAGGAAAAACGCCGATTTTACAAGCGATGTTTGATACAGGTGCAACGCACAATCGGTTTAACCAACTCAGTAAATGGAGAATCATTTTAGGGATTATTTTTACTGGAATTGGACTCATCGATAATATTTGGGCATTTTTGTTTTTATTCGTCGGGCTTGTGCTGTTGTTCCCATTGTGGGTGAGAGGTGTGCAAATCATTGTTCGCCCTGTGTTGACATTCTTATTCCGTTTCTCGGGAAAGCAAGCACTCCGTTCCATCAAACAATTTGAAAAAAGAAATGCAAATACGGCAGCAATGCTCGCGATTGGTGTGAGTTTGGCCCTGTTTATGAGTGCTGCATTGGCATCATTACCCGATGGCATGGAGGATGAAGTTGAAGCAACCTTTGGCGGGGATATCATTGTTGAAAAAGAAACACCATGGATGGATGCTGATCTGGAAATTGCAAGAGGGATGGAAGGTGTAGAGTCTGTAAATCCGTATACAGTAATCCCTAATGTGACATGGTATACAAAATCGGGGGGACTGCGGGAGTTTTCCATCATGTCTTTTTCCGATATAGACAGTGCAGATACCTTTGCAGTAGCAGAAGAAGCGGACGGAGATAGTGATGACCCTTATATTTACATCGGGGAGCGAGCCCTTATGGAATGGGGTGGCGATGTAGGAGATACCTTTACGCTGAATACCCCGGCAGGTGCGCAAGGCTTTTTCGTCAAAGGCAGCGTCCAAACCTCCCATAACACAAGTTATATTGCCTTTGCAGAGGAAACTGTAGTGAAAAATGAACTCAACTGGCCGCATGACTATCATCTTGCGCTGGATGCAGTGGATGAGGCGGCAATTTCAGATGTGGCATTTGCTTTGGAAAGTACTTTTGGCGAGGAAATCAGCAATCTAAATACGATTACTTTAACCAAAGAACAATATACTAGTGGGGTAACAGAAATGGAAGAGTTGATGCAAGGCTTGTTATTATTAATTATTGCCATTTCAGCCATTGGGATTAGCAACACATTATTTATGAATACGATGGAACGAGTAAAAGAAATAGGAACAATGAGGGCGATTGGTTTTACAAGAAGGCAAGTCCAATTTATGATTATAGCAGAAGGTTTATTTATCGGTATTGCTGGAGTGATTGTTGGGGTGCTGTATGGAATTTTAGTTATTTTTCTGAATTCTATTTCAGATGATGCAATGGGATTATTAGACTTTGTCATTCCTTGGAATAGTTTACTCTTAGCCATTGCAGGCGGAATTTTGTTTGCACTGATTGCATCATGGCTGCCAAGCAATTCAGCATCACGTATATCTATTAAAGAGGCGATCAATTATGAGTAAGTGGGGATATTCATGTCAGTAAAACATTCATTGCTCGCCTTATTATACGAAAAATCCAGACACGGCTATGAGTTAAAAACCGGATTTGAAGAACTCGTTCAAGGAATGTGGCCATTAAATGCCGGTCAAGTATATACGACCCTAGACCGTTTGGAACGGGATTTATTAATAGAATCGCCCGGTCATGACAAGAAGGACAGAAAGCTATATACGATTACGCAAGTGGGTAAAGAGGAACTTTGGTCCTGGTTGGAAAAGCCCGTGGAAAGATCCTTGTTGAAGGATGAATTTTACTTTAAGTTTCTTTGTGCCAGTCATGTATCCTACGAAAACAAGCTGAACATGATTAAAAACCAGAAGGAAACAATGTTAAAAGACATTTTGCACCTGACACAATTAAGAAAACAAATGAACCAGTCGGGAAATGAGACAATGAAAATGTTGGTGGAAGGTGCTTTGCTGCATTTGGAGGCGGATATTAAGTGGCTGGATATGATTGTGGAGGAATAAAATAGGTATTGGTTTTTCAAAAAAAGTTGTTTTGCAGTTTTACAATAAAATTATTTGAATTGTCCGTAGTGTTTTTCAACAAAAAATCCTAGCGGAATGAAACCTTATGCAAGAATTATCGTAAGTAAATAGAGAACTGTGCCTGAATTACATTATGAAACTATATTGAAGAAGATAAAATAAATCAAGGACTACACAGTTATTCGAAAAAGCATTGATTAATCATTATTTCCTAGGAGGAAGACCAATGTTTAAAAGCTGGACTCCCCCAATCCGAGATGAAGAAGGAAAGGTTATGGAAAATAGTATCGCTGCACTGGAATCTGTTTGGATAGGAGAGATCAAACAATGGGTTCTCATTCGTGGAGTAAATAAAAACCATCCTGTGCTACTTTTTCTTCATGGAGGACCGGGCTCTGCGCAAATCGGTTTTATTCGGAAATATGAACAAGAGCTGGAAAAACATTTTATTGTAGTCAATTGGGATCAGCGAGGAGCTGGTAAATCAGGAAGGAAGGTCGATTCATCGACCATGAATTTAACGCAATTTGTCGAGGATACCCACGAGTTAATTACCTATTTGCTGTCAAGGTTTGGGCAGAAAAAACTATTTCTTACAGGGCATTCATGGGGCAGTATATTAGGCGTACTTACAGCCCAACAGCATCCTAAAAGCATTTATGCCTACCTTGGCATTTCTCAATTGGTTAATATCGAATTGAACGAACAAATTAGTTATGCTTATGCTTTTGAGAAAGCACGGGAAGCCAATCATCAAAAAGCCATGACAGCTCTATCTAAAATTGGTGCTCCTCCTTATCCAAATTTTAAAGCCATGATGGAACAACGAAAATGGCTGCTGAAATTTTTGCCAATGGAACTTTCATCTGACTATTTACTGCGTGCGATCCCATTATCGACGGAATATAGATTGACAGACTGGTTTTTCTTCTTCAAAAATGTTCTGTGGTCAAATAAGGTGCTTTGGGACGAATTCCTGGCGGTTAATCTCTTTGAAAAAGTTCCTGCATTATCCGTGCCTGTCTATTTGTGCGAAGGAAGCCACGATTATCAAGCGCCATTTGAACTTGCGGAGCAATACATCGAGAAATTAAGAGCGCCATTAAAGGAAATCTTTTGGTTCGAACATTCAGGCCACTCACCGCATATTAGTGAATCCAAACGATTTTCCGAGGTTTGTCTGCGAATTAAATATGCTCATGAAACATAGCTAAAGTATTGAGCAAATGAAGTTTCTTATACGTAATTTAAAAGGAGGAGTAAATGTGGAAAAAGAAATCTACGAAGGGTTTGCTGAATCGCTCATAGACACCCATCAAACCCCAGGAGCAATTATTGCATTGAACAACCAACGTTACGAAAAAGGCTTTGGCTATCGGGATCAGGAAAATGAGTTGCCTGTTACAGCTGACACGATCTTTGGCATTGGCAGTATTACAAAGTCAATGACTTGTATGGCGATACTTCAGCTACAAGAGGCTGGTAAACTATCTATCCATGACACTATTAAAACGTATATACCCGAGATTACGTTCAAAGGAAGTGATGATATCACACTTCATCACGTGATGACCCATACATCCGGTATGCCCCCATTGAATACGCTCTTTTACGCGAATAAGCAATCAATGGAGCGGGATGGTTCATTCGACCTGCAGATTAAGCTGGGCGTCCCCCTTGATCGAGAGCAAGATAGCATTGATACTTACGGGGATCTTATCAACTATCTAAATACCACTCAATTAGACCTTCTTGATCAACCTGGAAGATCATTCAGCTATTCGAACGATGGCTATGCACTGCTAGGTATTATTATTGAACGTGTTAGTGGACAGCTGTATGAACGTTATATGGAGGATAACATCTTTCAACCTCTCGGGATGAAAAATAGTTTTTTTCAACTTGATCGCATTGATGAGCGGGCAGCACGCCTGTACAGCGTTGATCCAACTGCCGATAAGCCAGCGGTTGAATACTCACCTGAATGGTGGGATGCTCCTGCAATGTGGGCAGCCGGTTATGTGAAGTCGACGGCCAATGATATGCTTCGTTTTGGAGATGTCTTTTTGAACGACGGAAATGGTATTTTAACTCCAGAAAGCCTTGATGTGTTAACTTCCAAGCATATTGAAATTGAACCCGGTGTGTATTATGGCTACGGGCTCATTGTCATACCTGACTTTTTTGGAACAACGCTTATTGAGCATGGCGGAGGTATTAAAGGCGTGTCGGCACAGTTTGCAGTATTGCCTGAGAAAGACATTGCTGCCATTTGTTTAACGAATATTGCCGGTGCACCTGCTGAAGCTCTTTTAAAAGGGGCTGTACAAAGTGAAATCGGTATTGAACCTGATAAAGCAGCAATTGAATATGACGATTACGAACTTACTGAGGCAGACCGGCATGCAATCATCGGTACTTATCAGTCTAATGAGGGTCAAATAATCAAAGTCTATGAAAAAAATGCTTCCATTTTTGTGGACTACCAAGGAACCGAAATTCCAACCCGTTCAGTGGGCAAAAGAGCTATCACAATTTCAATGCATGGAACCGAGTACTTGCTGCAGTTTACAGATAATCGTCTTCATTTTGGGTTTAGGCAACTCTTAAAAAATAATAATGAGTAAATAACTAAATTTTCCTAGGATACTTAGAAATTGACTTACTCAACAAGTTCAGCACAATTAAATTCATTTGCTTTTAACATCCGAAAGCCGCATTTTTCGATCGAAAAATGCGGCTGTTTTTAAAATAGTTGTTCGTTTTTACACTGTTAATCGAATATTAGTTTCAGATTTGTTATTCAATAATTAGCCCGATAAATGAAAAAGTCTTACACCATGTTAAAAATTCACCAAACAATTAAAACGCAAAAATAAAGTAGAATGACAAATGCAAAATTAAAACCACCATCACGATTCCCAAACCAAAGATACTTAGTGACGGCAAAACATGAACGGAAGCAAAAACATCGGGAATAAAGACAGCATGACCGATATAGAATATCGCGGCAACAAGCAAAATGACTGCCCATTCCGGAAAACGCTCGCTTAAAGTAACTTTGTAATAATCCATGCGAGCAGCGTGGCCACTGATAATGTAAGGGAACCATTGAGAATTGATATCGATAAAGGATTGCAGTGCGTTCATTCATTTCTTCCATGGTCATATCCGCGAGCAGTTGTCCTTTACCAATAATGACAACTCGGTCAGCAACGGCTTTGCAAGACCAGCCAATACTTGAAGAACTGTGCGATGCCTGCTTTATCCACGGAAAAGCTGCAGACATGCAAGTGGAGAAAAGACACACTTACTATGATTTAATGGCAACAGATGTGATTGAAGGTATTTCCTATGTATATCTCAGCATGGATGACATTTAAATTCAATTACAGGAAGGCTGTTAGCAATGAAAAAATTACCTGAACTTAGGTGAAAAAGTGATTGCGACTGTCATGTAAAGCTGTTATTTTAGAGTGGGGTGAGCATATGGGGAAGATACTTATATTATCGATATCAGCCATGATGACATTTGTTTTCAGTGCCTGTGATAGTGATAATTCAGATTCAGGTATGATTACTGAGGCTGACTTGACAGAACGGGAAAACGCAATCCTTTCGATCACTGCAGAGCAATCCTTTGTATTTGATTACAGTACGGACGGGGAGTATGAAGAGCTGACTGTCTGGGTGGAAAAATATGAGTTTGGCGAACTGGTTGATGATCGGCTTAACCTTCTAAATATGGCAATCGAGGAAGATGGCTCCATAATATTGGCAACTTCCGGGGAAACGGATACGGAAAATCAGCTTTCCTTTCACAATGGAATCAGCACGAATGGTAATGTAGGCGTATCGCGGAATGAGACGACACTACCGGATGAAACCTTCGCTGGCATATGGGGCAGTAATCCGCATGAAATGGATCCTGCTGAAGGAGAGCTGGTTTTTGCTAGCATTTTGTATTCTAGTGAGGAAGGTGGCTCGAGTTCACTTCCTATGAATTTCTATGAGGACGTGGATGAGCACATAAATGAGCTTGAAGAATATGATATTGCTTTTCTGTTGAAGGGTGAGTTTAATAGGGTAGAAGGTGAGTAAAATGATTTCTCTTTTTTTATATTTGAAATTGGTACTATGACTGCTGTCTCCAGGGGGCATGGTATATATGAACTTTTAAAATAATGAAACAGTAAAGAAACGAAGCATCAGCCAAATTGCAATGATTGCAGTGAATTTCATAGTTACAGTCGGGATAGCTACTTTTTTGATCTATTATGCAGGCAATTGGATTGCAGGCTTAATTCAATGGGAGTGGGCCGGTTCGGCTGTTTTCTTCCTTATCGTTATAATCGTAATGACCTTTGCTATTTATTCATTTAACAAGTTGACAGGGAAGATAATGAATGGCGTGTTTTGATCTACATAAATTTGTGTGACTTATGCATTATTCGTTTGGTGAGAGATTATTTTACTGAAACTGCTCTACTATCAATGGATAAAATAATACGAGTAAATAAAAACCAGAAAGAGAGCCCTCTCCTTCTGGTTTAAATATAAATCCACTTTCACGCCTCTTTCACCACAATCGCCTGTGTCAATTTCGTATTTTTACAGTCTTCAAAAGGCTCCTTCTCCACCAATCCCAATTTGATGGCTGCTTCCAGCTTTTCCGTATCAGGCGTTTTTTCCACAATAACAAAATCCTTCAAATTTAGCTCTTCCAGTTTTTCTATCGTTTCTTCTTTATTATACTGAACAGAGCTGCGGATCTGTCGGGAAGCCTGGTAAGGGCCAAGTGTTATGCTGCCTTTTTGTTTTTCTCCTGCATGTTCATCAAAATAACCATGAAGTTTCTTTTTCAGTTGATTCATTTCTTTTTCTATCTCTGTTTTTTGCTGACGCAATGTATAATATCTTTCTAAATCCTCTTTTGTGATCTCTATCTGCTTATTCATATGAAATACCTCCACCATCATCCGGATAGTTCATTTTTATGTTGTGGTGGAACAATTATGACAAGAAAAGATGGAGACTGTTCAAAAAGCAAGTAGTGACATGGCGTGCACTCCATAGTATGATAATAATAGAAAATTCGAAATGGGGAAGGGATTGGATGAGATACAGGAAGATCTTTTATTTGCCAGTAATTTTACTGTTAGTCTTTGCCATAACGGGTTGTGCACCGGGTGAAGAACAACCTGATGAGGTGGTCGATGAAGGGGAACAAGTGATAGCGAAAGAAGAACCTAAGGAAGCAGAAATCGAAAATATCCAGCTTACTGACTATGCAGAGGAAGTCGGTTTTTCCCTTACATCACCGGAGCAGGACAATTTCACGGTAAACACAATAATCAGTCTGGAAGGCGCCATCACGGAAGCGAATAATCTGACTAGTGATCATTTATGGGTAGTGCTTACAGGAGAAGAAGCGTTAGAGGAATTTCCCCAGGATGAATTCAATTACTATGTAAAAATAGAAGATGGCACTTTTTCTCACGATCTGAATTTACATCAAGGCGCAGGGGATTATGAGGTGAGTGTCAGGGCACCTAGTAACAATTTAAATGAAGAAGTTTATTACGAAATGGCAAGCTTTCAGGTAACGAATGAAGATGAAGCGATCGCGATGGATGTCCAATATACGGAATACGGTGTGTTCAACGATGTTCAATTGCAAAGCCCTGAATTGGGATGGCAGCAGGGTGTGGAGGAAAGTGTTTTAATCGAAGGGACTGTTCCTGAAGACCATGCTGGAGATATGGTGCTTGTCCAGGTAGAAAAGGATAATGAGGATAGACAAATTATGTTCCCTATTGAGGATAGCGTGTTTCAAGGCAAGGTTCCTTTATATTTTGGCGAGGGAATTCATCATGTGAGCGTACAAAGCTATGATGAAGCGGAAGGCCTCTATTATGAAGCAGCTTCTTTTTATGCTGATAATCAGGCTGCAGCAGAATTTGCTCAAATGGAAAAATTTAATCAGTACATAGATCGTGGTGTAACATTGCATGAACCGGCTTGGGACACAAACACGATGCAATCGAATCAGGAATATCGTATAGCGGGAGAGATTGATCCCGATATGCCTGGTGCAGAAGCAATCACACATATAATCGTGACTGTGAAAAAGCTGGATGCTGAAGATGAAGAAGCAGGGTATGTTATTCCCATAGAAAATTATCAATTTGATGGAATGGCATACTTCCGTTTTGGTTCAGGGAATTATGAAGTTATCGTCAATGTACCCGATCATGAAAGGCAGAATCAATCCATGTTTTACTTTGAAGGTGTCGCGCGAATCCAGCATGAAGTGATCGACATCCCTGATGAAAGGGGCCTCCTGCCGTCACGCGGGATTGAATCTGAGCACCCGACCATTATAGAACAAGCGGAAGAGATTACCTCAGGTCTGACAAGTCAGCGGGAAAAAGCAAAAGCAATCTATCAATTTGTTGCGCAGCACGTAGCCTATGATGTGGAAAAAGCAGAGGCGGATATTTTCAACATTGACGATAGTGCTTTATCCACCCTTGAGTCAGGTGTTGGCATTTGTCAGGATTATGCATTCCTGGCAACCGCTTTATTTCGGGCCATTGGTATGGAAGCACATTATGTGGAAGGCTATGCCGGAGAACGACATGCCTGGGTGGAAGTCATGGTTGATGGAGAATGGCTGGAAATGGACCCGACCTGGGGTGCCGGCTATGTACAGGACGGAGAGTTTCATTTTCATTATAATGAAGACTATTTTGACCCGGATCCGGCATTTCTCGCTGAAACCCATACAAGGGAAGGGATTATGTATTAGGAAAAATGCTGGAGCGTTTCTTGAAGGTCAGAGGTTAGAGACCAGAATTAAGAATTGTGGATATCTTTACGGTGGGACGAGAATTTAGCGTAGTCCCAAATCGGCGGCTGGCTGATTTCATTATGTTAGTCTCTTCATTTAACTAGCAGATGAAAATTATAAAGCGAACGAGGGGAAATAAAGCATCGTCGTTCGATCGTTCATAAGCGGTATATGCGACCGAAAGAAAATAAAGCATCTTCGTTCGGGAGTTCATAAGTCGTACAAGTGACCGAATGGAAATAAAATATCGTCGTTTGGTACTACATAAGCTGTAGGGCAGATGCCACAGGGTGTCTGCCCTTAGTGTTTACCACACAATACGACGCTTCTGTCCACGAATCGTGCCAAGACTATGAGCAATTAAAAATTGTGCCGTATAATAAGGCACCATAACGAGTACTCCGGAATTGGCAATCGGTGAAACAAACATATTCCAGGCCAGAATGGAATCGGAAATAACAAAAAGAACTCCACCCAAAATAGCCCATAAATTGCCTGTCATCACTGCCGCCCAAGCCATGAATGCAATGACAATAATGTACAGAATTACAGGCACCATCAAACCTTCCTCACCGCCGTTGTTTAGTGCAGTGACCATTTCTCTTCCAATTAAAATGGCATATCCCGCAATCGGAATAATCATCGCAAAACGAATCCATGAAAATGTCCAGCGGGCTAGAAACCCTGCAGTATAAAATAAGTGACCAATAAGAAAAGCTATCAGCCCGATAATAAACCAGTGCAATGTAGCATCCCCGATAATGGAAAAGATCAGCCCGGTGATAATTAGCCATTGTGAGATTGATTTTTCTATGAATAGCTGGCGAAATGCATACATAATGATCATGATCATCGGAATGAGTTTGAAAAATAACGTGAAAATAAATGGCTGATCCGGAATGATAAATAAATAAACGACACTCATCACGAGAATAAGCATTGGCAGTCGGTTGGTCGGCATATGGTCACATCCTTTGTATTATCGTATTGAATCGTTTTTTGAAAATATCATTTCATTAACGGAAAATATACCTGAAAAGCGAATCTTTCGTAAACTCCCCTTTAATCCCGGGTTTGGTTAAAAAATAGTCCACAATCTCTTCCTCAGCGAGACCGACTTCTTTTAGCCCGCGCGAAATCATAGATAAATAAGTAGGTGGGGGAGTAGTGAAATCATAGTCCCCCATTGCATTAGAGCTAGTAAATGTAAACATGGGAGCATCTTCTGCTTCTCCCAAATAAAGCACTCTGCCATACCATCCAGCCGTTAAGTCAACGTAGCCCCTCTCAATAATATCTTTCACATTAATATTTAGGGAATCCATATTGTTTTCCTGTTCCACGACTTCCCCGAATTGCTCATCCGTAATCAGGTACTTTCTTGCAAATGTAGTAGCATTATGATCTTTTTGATGACCAATAAAAGCAACCCCGCCTTTGCCCCACTTGCTTTTTTCTCTCATGAAGTATAAAGGGAAGGGGAGCTTGGTTTTTTCTACTCTTTTCGGTGAAGTCTGATTCACGCAGCCCCTCTCCACTTTATTGGAACCTTCAGGTATGCCGCCTTCAATATAACAGGAAAAACGGCTTTCGCTGATGTTGGAACCGTAGCTCACATACCATACATCCAACACTTAACCCCCTTCTACTTAAAATTAAGATTACATCATGTGTTGCTCTTATGATAACATAAAAGATATGACGAATAACGTATCGTACAGTCATGAAAATCAGAAGAAAAAGTGAGGAGTCGGCCATGAAACGTTTGTATGCTGGAAAGACAAAAGACGTATACCAACTGGAAGACGGAAATTACTTATTAAAATTCAAAGATGATGTCACCGGTGAAGATGGTGTCTTTGATCCCGGCGCTAATACAGTCGGTCTTACAATGGAAGGTGCGGGTCGAGCAGGACTAAAAATGACTAAATACTTTTTTGAAAGGTTAAAAGAAAAAGGAGTCCCCACTCATTTCATTGATGCAAATATAGAAGATACGACGATGACCGTCATTCCAGCTTCTGTATTTGGAGAAGGGCTGGAAGTCATCTGCCGTTATCGGGTCGTAGGCAGTTTTTTCCGCCGCTACGGGAAATATGCAGAAGAAGGACAAGCATTGGATGCTTTTGTAGAAGTCACTTTAAAAGATGATGACCGTCAAGACCCCCCAATTAGTGAAGATGCCCTAGATATGCTGGGTATTTTAACAAAAGAAGAATATGAAACGCTTAAAGCATTGACGGTAAAAGTCTCGAACATTATAAAAAAAGCATTTGCTGAAAAAGGAATCGAGCTCTACGACATTAAACTGGAATTTGGCAGGGATAAAAATAATAATATCCTGCTTATCGATGAAATTTCCGGCGGTAATATGAGGGCTTATAAAGGTGGAAAATACATTGAACCATTGAAATTGCAAAAAATAGTAGCGCCGTAAAAGCAATCACTCACAACACAGGACAAAGGGAATGTTCCCTTTGTCCTGTGTTGTGGTTTCATAAAGATGGATAATATCAAAATTAATAATAAAAAAGAAAAGTTTTGAATACATTACTTCATTTATGTTTGACAAAATGAAATTTTTATCTATAATTATAAATATTATTTTTATAAAGAGGGGTTAGGGGGACATGTTATGGCAAAAAAACCAACAAATAAAGAAACGAAAAAGAAACGTTGGTTAAAAGTTCCGCATGTTTTTGTCTTGTTATTTATCATTGTTTTATTTGCAGTGGCTTTAACGTACATTATTCCTGCAGGTGAATTCGAACGGGCGGAGGATCCGGAAACAGGAAGAGAACTCGTTCAGGAAGAATCCTACCAATACGTTGACCAACAGCCGGTTAGCATTTTTGAAATCCCCGGATTATTTATAACGGGGTTGAATGAAGCCGCAGATATTATCCTTTTTATTTTTGTAGTGGGAGGAGCGTTTCAAATAATTACAGCCACAGGCTTATTTGATACGGTGGTTAAAAAGATTGCCGCCTTGCTTGGAAATAAGCAAGTACTCATTATACCTATATTCTTAATTGTTTTTTCCATTGGCGGATTTACAATAGGAATGACTGTGGAAGGTCTGGCGCTGGTCCCTCTTGCAATAGCGCTGGCAAGATCGCTCGGTTATGATTCGATCACTGGTTTATCGATGGTTTTTATTGGGATGTATTCCGGGTTTATAGCCGGGTTAATGAATCCTTTCAACGTGGGGGTTGCCCAGCAGATTGCGGAAGTGCCTATATATTCAGGGATGTGGCTGAGGGCAATACTTCTGATTGTCCTATTAATTGTCGCAAGCATTTATATTATTCGTTATGCAAAGAAAGTAAAGAAGGATCCATCCAATAGTATTGTGTATGATATGGAATTAAATGCAAAAGACGAGCATTATGAATTGGAAGATGTCCAGTTCCAACCAAGACATTATTTTGTCCTTCTTACGGTTATGACAGGGCTTGGTGTGCTGGTTTGGGGCGTCATGACTGAAGCCTGGTATATAAATGACATTGCAGCTCTCTTTCTTGCTATCGGTATTATTGGCGGTCTAGTTGCCAAACTTTCGCCGAGCCGGATTGCAGAGGAATTTATCATCGGAGCAAAAGCATTTACATTAGGTGCGCTAATTGTTGGTGTGGCTAGAGCAATTCCTGTGGCGTTAGAAGACGGCATGATCATTGATTCGGTCATTAACGGACTGGCTAATTTTGTCGTGATTTTGCCGGAGAGCGTACAGGTTTTAGGAGTATATGGCATCCAGACGATTATTAATTTCTTTATTAATTCCGGCTCCGGTCAGGCGGCTGCCACGATGCCGATTATTGCCCCGCTGGGTGATTTGGTTGGCATTACAAGACAAACAGGGGTACTGGCATTTCAATTGGGAGACGGATTTACGAATCTTATCTTTCCTACAGGTACGACACTAATGGCCTACCTTGCAGCATCTGGTGTTCCCTATGAAAAATGGGTGAAATTCATTTGGCCGCTGGTTCTGATTTTTCTTGTTATAGGAGGTATCTTTGTGGTGTTTGCACAAACGATTGGATACTAAAAATGTTTCCTTCCCCCTCTCGGCCTTAAGACGGAACTCTCCCTACTTATAAAGTAGGGTTTTTTTGTGCAGAAAAATCAATCTCCATGCCGAAGTTAAAAAGCTGCAAACAGGGTAAACTTTAAGTAGAAAATAAAACATGAGAGGAATGGTGTTACATGTATAACGATATTTATAGAAGTGCTGCAGCGGATAATGTGAGGGATATGAGGAAAAGAGCCATGGAACATCGGCTTTATTTGAATACAAAAAAAGAAAAAAAGTCTGGCTTCTCAAAGAGATTATTTGGATTTCGAAAAGGAGCGTAATTAAAACAAGAGATAGCAATTCATGCTATCCCTTGTTTTCTTTATTTATCTCTCTGATTCTTTCGGCAACTGCCCTGGTTAAATCCGTCGCTGTTTTTGGAACAAAGGATGTGAGTACAGGGTTAATTACTGGTGCTTTCAAGCCGGTTGCCGTAATATCCAGGTTTCCGGTCATTTTTGTATTCGTTTCGTCCAATGCGACGCCTTCAAAATATCCGCTGCCAGTAAACTTTTCATTTTTTCCTTTTAAATCAAAGGTCACTTTGGTAGGCTCCTCCCAGTTGGTAATCGTGACCTGCAGCTTAATTTTTCGTCTCAGAATACCGATATCCCCGTAAAATTCCCAGTTTGACTGTGTATCATTAAGAATGTCATGATCAATATAACCAGGAACCAAAGGAGCCCAATTATTCATATCGCTTACGAAATCCCAAATATTGTGTATGGAAACGTTTATTTCTTCTTGGTGTGTTCCGCTAGGCATAGTGCATTTCCTCCTCTTTTGCAGTAGTATATATTACTTCGTTCCCTATTTATTTGCTGGCTGAAACTTCACCACAACTAATGTCATCTCAAACCCCAATCCTGCTCCCATTGCCTGGGAAGAGAGAATCCTGCCTGTTTCAAAGCAACATAATACTGCCCCTGATGAATCCCTTCATGCTGGATTGCTGTACCTTGTAATTCGATGATAGACAAATATTCTGTCCCCATTTTTATGTATTCAAAATTTGTCTGTTCAAATGCAGCAGCTAAAGTATCCCTGCTTTTTTCCAATTCAAGCATTATATCTTCTGTCACTGGTAATTTTCCAGGAAATTGGATGGCTCCGGAGATGAGTCCTTCACGGTATACATTCCTTACTCGAATAATATGGATAAACAGTTTCCTCAATGTGCCTAATTCAGGTATAAGTTTATTATTCCACTTGTCTTCCGGGATGTCCTTTGCTAAGGTATTAGTCATGTTGGCGGCATATAAAAAAGCTTTTATATTCATACTTTTCCGCTCCTTTTAAAGAAAGAACATACCATGCATGATTCAATCTTCAGGTCTATTCTATACAGATGTGCTAAAGTTTATGTATATCGTTATATAATGTGTTGAGTCAAAATGGGTTGTCCATTTTGGTTTCCGTGTATCGAACTTTGTTTGTTTTACCAAACGTTTATATTAAGTATAAATCATTGAACTCAAACGGAAAAGATACTTTTTTAAATGGAAGATCCCTATTTTTGTAATCCTCTTTCTTTTTGCCATAATTTCATATATACTGTAACTAATCGAATAGTTATTCAGAGTGACTGAGAGACTTGGCTCAATGACGTCACAGCAACCTACGAATAGTAAGGTGCTAAAACCAACAAAGCGGATGCTTTGGCTGATAAAATGGGAACTCCCTTTTGGCAATCAAAGCTAAAGAGGGATTTTTTTATTTTAGTAAGCAATCTAAAGGAGAGATTTTCTTTGCCAATCAATATACCAAAAACACTCCCTGCAACAGAGGAATTGAAGCAGGAAAAGATATTTGTGATGGATGAGGAGCGGGCGAAAACACAGGATATCCGTGCACTGAATATCCTTATGCTCAACCTGATGCCGGAAAAAGAAAGAACCGAGCTGCAGCTGCTGCGTGTATTGGGAAATACCCCATTGCAGGTGAATGTCACCTTTCTGCGTATGGCATCACATGAATCGAAAAATGCCAGTAAATCACACCTGGATACATTTTATACGACCTTTGATCAAATCAAAGACCGCCGTTTTGACGGAATGATTATCACCGGCGCCCCGATTGAACATTTGCCATTTGAAGAAGTGGATTATTGGGAAGAACTAACGAAAATCATGGACTGGACAAAAGAGCATGTGACTTCTGTGATGCATATTTGCTGGGGAGCACAGGCTGCTTTGTATCACCATTACGGAATTGGTAAACACGAACTACAGAAAAAATGTTTTGGCATTTTCGACCATCAACTTACCGATCCAACGGTAAAACTGGTGCGTGGTTTTGATGAAGCGTACCGTGCTCCACATTCACGCTATACCTCCGTGTCGATGGAGGAAGTGAAGAATCATCCTGATCTCACGTTGCTCTCGTTATCGGAGGAAGCAGGCGTATTTATGGTCATGTCCAAGGACGAAAAGCATATTATGCTCACAGGACACCTGGAATATGATGCGACAACACTGGCTGAAGAATACCAGCGAGATATCGAGAAAGGTGTAGATATAGAAATTCCACAGCATTATTTTCCGGGTGGTGATGCAAACAGGCGTCCGCTCAACACATGGCGTTCCCATACACATTTGCTGTTCTCAAATTGGCTGAATTATTATGTGTATCAGGAAACACCTTATGAGTGGGATTGACTTTTATTGTAGGGGTCTTTAGATTTAGTCTCGATAAACAACGTTTTCTCCAATATTTATAACGATCTCTGCCCTCGTTTGGGTTAGCTGTGTCCCATATTCAGTAAAATTCTTCTTTGAGTTCATGTGTTAGGTTACAATAAAGTCCTTTACTGAACAATAATGTTTACTTTACAAAAAGGTTCTTTACTCAGGCTGTTATTATGAGATAATCATTATCTCTATTTATACTTTTAGCAATCTAGAAGAAGTCCGATCAGATATATGTGATAATCTTAAGATAATCTAATCTCAGAGGAGTGTTTTCAATGAAAAATCAAGCAACACCATATTTTCTGTTCGATGGAAATGCTAGGGAAGCATTAGAATTTTATAAGGAAGTATTTGAGGGAGACGTGTCAGATATTCAAACTTTCGGTGAGGCTGACTACCCGACCCCTCCAGAAGCGAATGACAGAATTATTCATGCCCGATTTAAAAAAGACGATTTATTCATAATGTTGTCCGACACATTTCCAGGCCAGGAGGTCAAGACGGGCAATCATATTTCATTAGCTCTAGAATTAGAAAGTGAAGAAGAAATTCAAAAATTATATAATGCACTGAGTCAAAAAGGTTCAGTGTTAATGGAGTTACAGGATACTTTTTGGGGGGCGAAATACGCTAAATTAAAGATAGCTTCGGGGTGATTTGGGATCTGAATTACACACAATCCTAATCTGACACATGAATTGTGTAGGTGGATATATGAAGCAGATCAAAACAATAACGGTGGAAAAAGTAAATATCTTTTTTGTCATTAATTTGGTGTGAGATCTTCAGGTTAAAGTCAAAAGTAAACAACTATTTTTTGAAACAGCCGCATTTTTCAACGGAAGAATGCGGCTTTCGGCTGTTGAAAGCAAACAACTTTATTTGTTCCGAACATCATGAGCTTCCTTTAGTTCAGGGATATTACCTAACCAACAAGTTTCCAAAAGGAATGCGTCTCGTTCATTCAAGACATGTTTACGTTTGAGAAGAATATATCTCTCACGCATTAGAGTACGCCTTTCTTTGGCAGTCATATTGCTTTAAGTGATTTTCTAACGTTGTCTACGGATTGATTAGCCATACGAACTACATGAAATTTATCTATAACTACTTTAGCCTGTGGTAAGACAGTATTTACTGCATCTTTGTAAGGCTTCCACATATCCATTTTGACGTATTCAACGTAATGCGTATCACTAATTTCTGAAAGTCGTTGTATTACAGTTTCTTTCTTACGGTTAGGCTTAATATCAAAAATAGTTTTTTGTTCAACATTGGTCAGTACAAGACGGGGTTTACGGATAATATGTATTTCATCTATTCCAAACCATTTAGGAGTATCAAATCGTTATTCTCGTTCTTTGAATGCCACATGATCTTTAAAAACGTTTCTAACGGTCTTCTCATCTACTCCAACGCTTTCGGCTACTTCCACAAAGATCTTAGACATGGATTGTTCTTCAATGGACTATAACAACCTTTTAGTTATACTACGCTTTTCATCAATGGATATAAGTCTTTCCCAAAATGTGGAACCACACTCACAACATTTGTAACGTCTACGATTTACTTGTAAGCCTACTGCTTTAAACGAATAGGCAAGTCCATGATCAGTTGTTTTCGTGAACTGTGTTTGTACAGTTTGTTAAAACCGCATTCAGGACAATGTTCAGGTGTGGTTTGATGGCTTCCACTTAAACATCATGTCGGTTTCATTTTCGGTGGTTCTATTGTTTTAAAGTCTGGTAGGAATAATAGGTCTGACAAATTGTTCATCCTTTACTACTCTGTGGTGTTAAGGTATCAAGTATTGATTTGATTTCGAAATCAGTATTGTTAAATATTTATTGTGACCACAATTTGCTCTTAGAACATCCCATAAACCAAACCATTTATATAATGGCTGATCGGAAAATAGTGCGGAAATGTTCCTTTTGTAGACTTTGCTTAACTAATGCAACCCGTTAATTGAACGTGAAAGTGATACTTATTCAACAATCGCGCGCCGTTTGTATAAACGTTTAGTAAAAGAAGTTGCAGTTATTTTCTCTCCGTATAAACGGATCAATATAACTAAAAAATTGTTGCTGTGAAATTTCTTTAAATTGAGTGTGAGAATCAACTCCTCTATATTTCCGCTACGTTTATTAGCTCACCAGTTATCATGAATCCAATTTTCTAAAAACTCATTTTTTGAAAGCATTGCAGTCAACTGATTTTTGATAGTTGATTCATTGCTTCATATTCTTTGTTTGATAACTCTAAAAGAATATCAGAAGCCTGATTTAGGAATAGTAATTCATGAGTCTCTCCAGCCTTTTTGATAAGCTTGGATACCTCCTCCCACATAGGTGCGATTTCAGTAAATAGATTATATCCATTTTGTAAAGGAGCATGATCAACTATACTCAAACATTCTTTTAAGAAATCTCTGTACATATTTCTAAATAGGGAACCTCCAGTTCCTCCCCGCTCCATTAGTGTGGCTGCTAACACTAAGTCATCCTCAATATTTTCACTTCTCTCAAACCACTTCTTAATCTCTACACTTGTTTTCTTAATACCTTTATAGCCCAAATTTTTGATAGGAGGATTCATATAATCTAAAGCGTTATTTTTGATTGCTTTTATAATCACATCCTTTAAATTTGGTATATCCTCTTTTTTCTTAATGGTATAAGATAGATTTTTTGAAGACATTGGACCTTTTTCGTTTCTTGCCAATGCCAAATTTTCAAGACTTGTTTTTACCATACCACCCTGTTGCTTTGTATCAACCAGGTAGGCAAAACTATCGTCATATCTATACATAGCCACATAATGACCAGCAAAATGTACCTTATTAGTGAAATAATCCAAGTAATAACTGTCAAGCTTTAATCCTACAATCATTCCTTTATCTATGTTCTGTTTAACATTTTCCCAAGCTTTATTTTTGGAAGAAGTCTCTTTTACCTCCATTTGAAGGTTTAAATTATTTACAATGTTACGGGTAAGAAGATCTGGTTTCACTCTTCCTCCAATAAACGGAAAGTCCATATTTTTCATATCCCAATATATATAACCTAATCCTTCACCAATGCCAAACAACATCGCTTCAGACATTTCAATCCCTAAACTTTTCAACAAACTTCCGGTAGCGGTAGTTTCACAATGTTGGCCAGTAAAAGGCGAGAAATTTTTTATTAACATTTATCCATCTCCTTATCATTATTTTTTTCCAATAAATCTTTTATTAAGATGTCCATAAACTCCATTTCATTTTTAATTAATAAAAGAGGGTGCCTGAATAATGCTTGCACGTGAAAAGGTAGACTTATTCCGCCTTGTGTCTCAAATTTTTTATTAATGTTTTTTGCCACTTCAGAAAGGAAATCTTTTCTTTTTTGGAGTGCTTCCAAAACTTCCTCTGTGGTTAAGAAGGGCATACTCGCAAGAGCTAAATCGAATCTGTTATCTCTTTCTCGTGTAGATGATAGAAATTCTAAAGTATTCTTTTTTAGTAATTTTGCACCTGTATCTGTTACTTCAAATTTCCTTGGCGTTGGTCCTCTACCTTGTTTTGATGTATCTAAATAGGAATTTACAAGGTGCTTTTTACTTAATTTTTTTAAACCAACATAAATAGATGTAGACCCAATATCTCCCCACTCCCTATAACCTCGCTCTATTATTAACTGATTAATTTCATAACCAGAAACCTTCTTCTGTTCAGAGATAATCTGTAAAAGCATAAACTCAACGTTAGTGATTTCCATAAAATATCCTTTCTTATATTATACTATGACGTAATATTACACCTGTGTAATATTAAAGTCAATGAAAATTTGTTAATGAAAATGACAATCCCTTAGCGCAAGATTATATTTAAAAGTATCACTCGTATTTGATTGATACTATTGATTGACACAACATTCCACCAGATAATCCTCCGAAATTTAATTGATATTTACATTATACTATAGGGATTCATATTTAGTTGACATATCAGGTTTTAACGTTTTTAGTCAAGAAGTCTCCCACTTCAAGCGTAGCTAAGTGGCGAGTAGTTCACTTTTTACTTTGAACCAGAGCTTGAATTAAGGCGCCAATGGCTTGTATCCAGCTGCCAACAAAATTAATATTTTGTCCCTGTTTACCTTTCAGCTGGATAATGCCTGATAAACCTTGCAAAGCATTTCCAATCGATTGAAGCAAGGCGCCGTAAATGTTATATAGCGTATTCATAGAGATCTCATTTGTATCCAATAAATCTGGAAGGGACATGCCGCTTCCGACAGATTGGAGCAAATTTCCTTTTATCGTTAATTCTGCCTTCGTTTCTTCATTAAATTGAATTAATATTCCGCTAACAACGGTGGAATTTCCAATAGCTTGCAGCTGGTTACCGAGTTTATTTAAAGTAATATTTTTTTCGCTGTCGGCAGCTAAAGCACTGCCTGTGGCTTGCATTACATTTCCTAATAAATCTAAATTAGTCTGCATCGTTTCATTAAATCTGGAAGCAGGGGTACTTGCTATAGCGGAAAGAATGGTACCTATGGCTGAATCCCATGAGCCAAATAATGCTTTAAGATTATTATCCATGTTAACGCCCTGCCTTAAGATATTTAATAATAATCTATTCTAATGAGCGCGATTTGTAACCGCTAATGACTATCGCCGCACCTTCCGATGATTTTGTGTTTCCTTAAATATCTTGTTCTTAGTCCATTTGCTTTGGATCATGGCAGAGAATCAGCATGCCATCAAATTTTCAGGGTGAAATTAATATATTTTATCTGCATCCAATGGTAATGTTTGAACATGTTCAAGGTGCTTCGTCATCTTCTATTGGATAGGTGAAACTCAGCTCTTCAGCAATTTCCATTGCAATCGCCCTAAACAACTCACAGGCCATGAATATGGATTCCCAAAAACCTCCATATTCATGATTTGCGTAGGTTTTTTCATACATATGCCAATATTCCTCAGGAAGATACTGTTTAAAATACTTACCCATTTTTCCAACAGAAACCTGAAAATCATGTTTGTTTCCAACCCACCAGGAGACCACCTCATCCAATCTTTTTCTAACAGCACAATCAAACATTTGCTTTGCATATGGCAGTTCATCCCGCCATATTCCTTTTGCCACGTTTTGCAGGCACCACCAAAAGTCATTGCATGAGCTTGAGAATTCTGCTTTTGTTGGCATTGGGACATGGTAATCAATATCCGTGGGAGGGGGAATGAACTGCAAAATACCATCTTTATCCAATAAAGGAGCTGTCAGCTTTTCACTAACATAGTTTTCCTTCACAGCCTCTCTTGTTTCAATATGCAGGTCAATTCGGTTTCCGTCTGTAAAAAGCATTAAGTAACCATAAGATTGATCAAAATTCACTGGTTTATCGAGTAACTGGTCATTTTTATCCGGTTCCTGGATCATCAGCAAATCCCCAAAAATGTTTATCCAATTCCTATCTCTGATAAAGGGTGCTGTCTCCGTTACCACATAAACAATATCATAGTCCTGAAAAATATCTTTTGGCACATCAGGATTTGTCCTCGAACCATTCATGTATACCGCCCGAATTCGCTCGTCATCGTTCGCGGTATTGATGATCAGGTCCATCATTTCTTTTTCTGTTCTCATTACATTCCCCTCCGAAAATTAGTTGCGTGGACGGCAGTTTAGTGTGTTTTTCCATCCATCTTGTTCCATACCTGTGTAAAAGATTATTTTCATTTTAACATAGGCTTGCCTGATAACTGAACTAGTGCTAATGAAGGATAGAATTTCATCCTGTGGTCTGAAGATTAGGGGCTCCAAGAATAATATAATTCATTACAAACGAATAACTGAAAAGGAATGGATTATTTTGAAAGAGAAAAAAGCATTAAAGAGCCCATTGGTCAGTTTTATTATCACTAGTTATGTAATATTTCTTGTACTTTTTATGATAATCGGCATAAGTATGGTTTTAGGTGCGTCTGAGAGCATGACAAGCATGTTGCAAATTATTTCTGCATGGTCATCAACCTTTGCATTTGTTTTTTTATTTAAAAAGATCTATCCGGGGGTACGATTAAGGGATTTTGTGAAAGGTCAATTTGCTGAAAGAATAAGCTTTTCGGTTCTCGGCACCGCAGTGATTATTCAAATTATCATTATTGCTGTGACTATATTTCTGCTATCTATTGATACTCAAAACTTATCATTATCATTTACTAGTGTCGGACTATTGATTATTGCATTCCTGGATAATTTAGTAAGAGGGCCTTTAGGTGAAGAATTGGGTTGGAGAGGATATGCATTAAATGAACTTCAAAAAAAGTACTCCCCTTTGAAGTCAGCCCTCATAGTAGGTGTCTTATGGGGATTTTGGCACACGCCACTTTGGTTTGCCTCGGGCTATACGGGATTGGATTTAATTAAGTACATCGTGCTTTTTATGATTGGAATTATATCATTTTCGATTATCGTAACGCTGTTTTATAACCTTAATAAAAACCTTATGGTACCGATTATTATTCACCAGCTATTTAATTTTTCTCTGGTGTTGATTCAAGGAGATTTATTAGACATTTTGGTATATGTTATGCTTTCTTATTTTGTTGTCTCTATGATTTTAATTGTTATCAATCCAAAGGAAGTTCTATATAAAAAAGGTACATATACAGCATTTGACTTTCATAAATGAACAGTATATAAAGTACTTTGAAATTTGTTAATGGAGGGGATTATAAAAATGCAATCAAACAGACTTCATTTCGTAATATTGAACACGCGTAATAAAATACGTTCAATGACTCTGTAAGCGATCAGAGTAAACGGGATAAGTTTGTCCATTTTTAATAATTCTCAATAAGTGTATAGATAAGGAGAAAGGTGGATCATTCTGTCTTTCTCTTTTTTATTGGTATAGGAAATTATAACTTTTAGGGTCTGTGGATATTTTTTTATAGGAATAGCCACGTCCAGCTCCAGCGCCCAGCGACTAGCTGACTTCCTTCACCTCCGTGCGATAAGTCAACATCGGCTCCTTTGAGGTAAAGGAAGGCCGACTAAATACGGCCTTGCCGGCCAACGTCGGCATACCCCCGATGCGGGGGCATGTTTCCTTTATCTCCTCCGGCTCAGTCCAGTCCGTACGTCGCTAAACGGGCGCTTGCGCCTTTGTTCTTCACGAAATATGGTATAGGGGTTATTTATGCCTTATTGCGGTTTGTTTTTATATTTTCAGTCTTCCCCTTTCCTTTGATCACGAACAGAATGTCGTGATTTTTTAATGTAAAGGGAGGAAAATGAAAATGAGAAAAACGAAGCATAGGTCATTACAACACCTATATTAAAAATGCTGTTAAGTAATCCTAAAAGTAGTTTCCAGCGTGGGGTGATTGTAATGGAAAGAGGTGATGCAAAAAGGTTTACTGCAAAACGCTTTAAAGATCCTTATGTATTGGCATGGCGGATGTGGTTTGATCTACGACTGGAAAAAGGTGTGCCAAAGGAAAATCTTTCACCTCCAGCGAAAGTAGATTCAGCTATACTAAGTATAAAACGGAAGAATGAGCCAATGATCGCTTACAAAGATGCATTGCTTTTTCAAAACTTGACAAGCCATATCTTGAAATATCCACAGGCGCCATTAGGTATGGCATTACGAAGAATATTTACCGTGCCACAGTTAAAACTTTTAATAAAAAATCTGGGTGTGAATAATGAATTTACCGTAGGGAGTTTAAATGAAAAGCAGTGGGTAATTGTTTTCAAAACGATGATTCGTTATATTCCACAATCATCCTGGCCAAAAAGAAAAAAATAATAAGAAAGGTGCACACGAGCCTGTGGTTTCTTGAGTTTTATTATTTAGTTCTTCAATAAGATTGTTGAAGAACATGGTTATCCTTTATATAAAACCAAACAATAATCTACTGAGAAAGAATCCATTTTGATCAAAAATTTTCAAGGTGGATTTTTTTGTATGTTTTTGTTGTAGTAGCTTTAGTTAATATCGGAAAGAGTGCTTATTCAAAAAAGTGTTTGAGTCCAAGAAGAGATCCTAATACAGCAATCGATAAGAAATGATATAGAGATGGCCATGATATGATGAAGTAGTAAATTGAATCGAAAGGGAGGAAAAAACAATGACAGTACAAGTTACCCCGTATTTAATGATGGATGGAAATGCAAAGGAAGCAATTCAGTTTTATGAACAAACATTAGATGCTCAAATTCTCACAATCATTACATACGGAGAAATGCCTGATCTTCCGTCTGAAGATTTAGAGGGTTTAGTAGCGCATGCGAAATTAAAGATTGGAGAATCAGAATTAATGTTCTCTGATAGTCCCAGTTCTATGCCTGTTGTACAGGGAAATCAGGTGACTATTTGCATTACGACCCAGGATATGGAAAAGTCAAAGAGATTCTTTGAGGCGTTAGCACATGAAGGAGTAGTCAAAATGCCGTTCCAAGAAACTTCATTTAGTGCTGCTTATGGAAGCTTAACAGACAAATTTGGTGTAACATTTCTCATTGATACGGAAAGTTAGAACTGAAGCAGCAAAGGAATGGAGGGAAAAATAATGAGGAAGATCATTAGTCAAATGATGATATCGCTTGATGGTTTCATCGAAGGAGCGAATCAGGAGTTGGACTGGCATCATGTTGAGGAGGAATATCATAATTATGCGGGAGAGTTACTTCATTCTGTTGATGCTATTTTGTACGGGAGAAAGACTTATCAACACATGAAAGGCTTTTGGCCTACTGACTTTGCAAACGAGAAATTTCCGGTTATCGCTGAAAGAATGAACTATTTGCCTAAAATCGTGTTTTCAAGCACGTTGCATGATGTTGATTGGAAAGACACAACCCTCATCAAGGAGAAAGTGGAGGATTATATTATGGAACTTAAGCATCAGTCGGGGAAAGATTTGATCATCTTAGGCAGCTCAGACCTCGTATCCTTTTTAACAAACATTGGTTTGGTTGATGAATACCATGTAATAGTCAATCCGGTCATATTAGGTGGAGGCAAGTCCTATTTCCATAACATCAAGGATCGAAAGCCATTAAATTTGGTGAGAACTAAGGTGTTCCAATCCGGTAATGTCTTACTGAACTATGAATTGGCATGAATTATATGAAAGGCGGCATGAAATTCGAAACTAAGAATCGGAATTAGTGCTTTTTGACAGTCCTAAAATGATGCTTGTTGAACAGAAAAATTTAGTTACTGTTTGTGTTTCAATCAAAGATTAATGATTAAAAGATACATTGAGGCTTTAGGACATGAAGGCACAGCAGTCAAATTTGGTGTAACTTTTCTCACTGATACGGAAAGTCATAATGAAGCAGCAAAAGGTGTTTTACCACAATTATTAAGGAGGAGATATTAAATGGGGAAAGTTATTCTCGATATTTCTATGTCACTTGATGGTTTTATTACAGGTCCAAATGATAACAGGAAGCAGCCACTCGGAGAAGGGGGCATGGCGATTCAAAACTGGTTGTTTAGTGGGGATCAGCCGAGTCGATATAATGATTTTTTCAGGTTATCCAGTACAAACAGAGAACTGTTTGATAGTACTATTCCAAATACAGGAGCCATGATTGTAGGCAGAAGAACGTTTGACATTGTAAATGGATGGGAGGGCAATCATCCAATTAAAGATGTACCAGTTTTTGTGGTCACACATGAACCACCAGAAAGTTATATTGAAGGGAATACCAAGTTTGTTTTTGTAACAGGCGGAATTGAAAATGCTGTTAAGCAAGCAAAAGAAGCTGCAAACGGTAAAAATGTAAGTATCGGAACTGCCAGTATCGCTCAACAGTGTATTAAGGTGGGTGTGCTTGAGGAAATGCATCTTCATGTAGCACCTACTCTCATTGGAAAAGGAATTCGCTTGTTTGATCATATAGGAACGGAACAAATAAAATTAGAAAGTCAACAAGTCACAGACGGTACCGATGTGACACATCTTAAATATAGGCTCTTATACTAAAGGTGGTTCTATCAACCCCAGTCGAGAGTACCCCATCCTCAAGGAACCATGTGAGTAGGGTGGGGGTGAATCGACTTCGGATCAGGGTTGGTTTATGCCAATTCAAATGATCCGACTTCCCGATCGAGAACGTCTGTGCTATAATAAAAAGAACATATATTTTTTGTGGGAGGTGAAGTCTCATCAAAAAGAATCAAACGTTTTATTATAAAACGGACCAAATCTGGATCAAGCCGGGTCATCGCATGCACCCATACTTGAACCAAATGTGCCAAAATGCAAAAAATATGTATAATGCAGTAAACTTTTATATCAGACAGGTTTTTACGGGATTAAAAGGTGAAAACACACTGCATCCCTTACAACAAGAAGTTTTGGAAACCATCCGTCAAAACTTAGAGCCAATGAACGAAAAACAGCAACAAGCTTATCAGCGCAGGCTGGAAAAAGAAAGTAAAAAGCCTGTTGAAAAGCAAAAAGAAGTCACATGCAACCTATTTGAAGCACCAACAAAAGAAAAACCATATCTTCATTATAACTTTCTAAACAGCTTATTTCATGTAATTAAACAACCAGATTATCTTTCCCTACCAATACAGAGCAGTCAATGGGTAATGAAAGCCGTTTTTCAAAATTGGAAAAGTTTTTATGCCAGTTTAAGAGATTACAAAGATCACCCGGTAAAGTACAACGCCAGACCTCGCATCCCAGGCTACTCCCGCACCTCAGCGAAAGATATTATTTTCACCAACCAGGACTGCTGCATCAAAGAACAGAAATATTTAAAGTTCCCGAAGACAAAACTAAAACTTAACATTGGCAAATTGGGAATGGCAGAAGGAAAATTAATGCAAGTGCGCATCATTCCCAAGTATGGTCACTATGTGGTGGAATTAGTAAGAAAAGTAGAATATGACGCGATAAAACCAACGGATAGCAATAGATGTATGGCACTGGATTTGGGTATAAATAACCTTGTTTCCGGTGTGACAAATACGGGTACATCTCCCTTTATAATAAAAGGCGGAAATGTAAAATCGATCAATCAATATTACAACAAACAAAAAGCGCATTTATTGGGGGTTCTTCGTCATGGTAAGACATCAAATGAAGGACCTTTCACATCAAAACGATTGGAACGGCTTCATCAGGTTAGGCACCGAAAGCTAAAGGACATCTTTCATAAAGCCAGCCATAAAATTGTGAATCTTGCCTTGGAAGAAAAGGTAGACACAATTATTATCGGAAAAAACGAAGGCTGGAAGCAAAAAATAAATATTGGTAAAACGAGTAATCAATCATTTGTCAGCATTCCGCATGCCATGCTGATCAACATGATTACATACAAGGCGGAAAAAGGTGGGATTCGTGTCATCACGATAGAAGAATCGTACACATCAAAAGCGAGTTATATAGATGGGGATGATATCCCTGTATATAATGACACGAAGGGTACTCCTGTGTTCACTGGAAAACGAGTGAAACGTGGGCTTTATCGTACTTGTAAAGGATCACTGTTAAATGCCGATATTAACGGAGCGGCGAACATATTTAGAAAATTTGTGGGCAAGTCACCAAAAAAACAAGTGCTGACTGCGGACTCCGTAAATGTTTGGCAACCCAGAATTATTTAAAAGAAGTACCAAAGGCGAGACCGATGGTATAGAGGGGCTGGGTGTAAATAGTTCACCAATGTGACAGCTCCACTGACGTTAAGCGGGAATGTGTCGATACGTTAGAAACCCCCACTTCAAATTTTTGAATAGAAAATTAAGTGGTGGGAATATTCATCCATTTGGCCTTGCTGATATACTTAAAGCGTTAATTATAGTCGATGGAGGGCATTGCTCCACTTTATACACCATTTTCCGGTGCTATGTTACGATGTTAAAAAGTACTACATACTTAAATGAGTATTGTGCCCCTTCTTTGCCAATAGTATCTTTAATTGTGTGAAATTACGATACTTCAGAAACGGACAACTTATCCGATAACATAAGGATCATTACAAAAATTAAAATATTATTGGTAAACGAGTACATGAAGGTTTGCAGAGTAAAAAACCGAATATTCCGATTGCCTTAAATATCTAGATGAAAAAGAATTTAACGAAAACCAATAGAGCAGCAAGACTGGGATTTTCTTTATAGTACTCTTTGGAATAAAGAAGGAAGAAGACTGACAGGTACTCAAACGGTATTTAGTCGTTTAGGAGTTCAAAAATGGTTTGAGGAAATATCATGGTATACTAACAGGATCAATCTACTTAAATGTTTTCAGGAAAATAATCAGATGTTACAGTTCCTCAAGAGGATGAAGATCATGAAGTCAGGGCTATGAAGCTGCCCGGTCTTGGATCAGAAGATGACGACCGTTCCGCAATTAAAACACCCGACCTGTTTCTCTGTCTTTCTACAGGACAGAACTTTTATTCCATAACGAGAACTTATATCTTCATGGTTTATTGGAAAAGACTCCAGTTGCATCCTCAAATTGGTTTACTCGCCTTTTAATAAGCATATTGTTATAGAAACCGAACAGCCTGAGGAAATCAAGCAACAATTGATGCTTCTTTGTCAGCATCTGAAAGCTGCTTATCTCTAGACTTTGTCTGAGGCTGCCATGCTAAAATATGATAATAAAAAAGTGCACTTTCGCACATAGAAACGGGGTTTAACAAATGACAAATTATACTGCTGAACGTTTTATTCAGGAGTTGAAGCAACATCAAAATGAAGCGGGAATAGAAAATATGAAGAAGTTTTTCAAGGACTCGGATAAAAACACGAAATGTTTTGGCCTGAAAATGCGCACCGTGTTCCAAACTGCAAAACAATTTATGAATATGCCTTTAACGGAAATCGAACTGCTTTTAGAAAGTGATTATTATGAAGTGAGGATGGGAGCAGTAAGCATTATGGATTTTCAAGCAAAGGCAAAGAAGCTCTCCGATGATCATAAGCAGGCATTGTACGAACTGTATATACGAAGACACGACAGAATCAACAATTGGGACTTCGTTGATCGTGCAGCTCCTTCTGTTGTCGGGTCATTTTTGCTTGATAAACCGAAAGAAGCGCTCTATGAGATGGCGAGGTCACTCAATATTTGGGAAAGGAGAACAGCCATGGTAAGCACCTTGAGCTTTATCAAAGCGGGCAATACGGAGGATACATTTGCAATCGCTGAGATACTGGTGAATGATTCTGAGGAATTAATCAACAAGGCTGTTGGCAGTCTTATACGTGAAGCGGGCAAAAAAGATGAAGATAAGCTGAGATCCTTCCTGAATAAACACGCTCGCACCATGCCTAGAATTACCTTAAGATACGCTTTAGAGAAGTTGGATAAAAGTAAAAGGGAATACTATTTAAATTTAAAAAAAAGTTAGCGATAGCATAAAGAAGCGGCAAATGATGAAAACTTTATGCTGATAGAGGAACTTCTGGCTCAGAAAGAGGCATCACAATTGTAACTGGCTGTTTACGTGGGAGAAACGTTCGGAAAGGATAGCCTCATTTATTAGCAATAATAGATTTCTGTATTTAGAAATCTCATGACTTTAGTCATATGAGGAACAATCATGAGACAGGCGCTTAAATGGCGTCTTTTTTCATTTTTATGCTTTATTGAATCAATATCATAATGAAAAACCAGTATTGAAATGCGAACAAAGTTGATTTCCCCTAAAGGCGGACGTTTTCCGCGGGCGATGCCTCATCCTTCTCGCTTTGCTGCGGGGTCTACGGCAATCGCTGTACCCACAAATCTTTACGGTGGGGCGAGCATTTAGCGCAGTCCCAGAAGTCGCCGCCCCTCCCTTTGATCAGAATTAGCGCGATATGAACGAATGATTCAATGTATTTCCATATGAATGTTCGGATATTTAATTGGAATAAACAATGATGAAATTAGCTCATATTACGGAAAAAATCATTCTCAAAGGAAGTGTAAAAATGATAAACCAAATGCATACCAATGTAAATACTAGTACGTAAGCAACAGTGCCAAGTATTTACCTTAATCTGTCAGACAAGAATACTAGCTGTTTTCATTTTCATACGGAAGATAACTTTGTTTAACTTTTCTCTGTATGTAGCTCTTTTAAATTATTTTAGTTTTGTATATCTATATTAATTTGAAAAATCGGCCATCATGTAACTTTTTTTGAGTAATTTCGTCTATATCAAATGAGGGAAGTAAGGGGTGGTCAATTTGAAAAAAATAATAACGGTACTGATACTTATTTTTGGTATTGGTATGCTATTGGTATCCTGCAGTAACGAGGATGAAGATCAGACAGCTGATTATAATGTATCTACAGAGAGCTATGAAAAAAGTGTGCAGGACGATGGGGCTACTTCAGGAACAGAGGAAGTAGAAATAGCTGATGTGGGGCAGGAGGATGAGGATTCAGGTGAAAGCAGTGATCTGCCTGAAGATGCAGAGGCAGGTCAACAGGACAGGAAAATCATTTATACGGCGGATATGCGGATTGAAGTCAGCGATTATCAGGAATCACTCCATAGTCTCCAGTCGAGTATTTCCGAATACGCCGGTTATCTCGTGGAATCCTCGATGTATGAAGAAAACGAAAACAGTTTAACAAGTGGTTTTATAACTGCACGTATCCCACAGGAGCATTTTGATGAATTTATTGAAGTAGTAGAGGATGGCAGTGACAGGGTGGTGGATAGTACTGTTTCCGGGCAGGATGTAACAGAGGAATACATTGATTTGGAGTCGCGGCTGAACTCAAAAGAAGTGGTGGAGGAGCGTCTGCTTTCTTTCATGGAACAAGCGGAAGAAACAGAGGATCTTTTAGCAATTTCCGATGACTTGGCAAATATTCAGGAAGAAATAGAAGAGATTACCGGACGGATGAATTACTTGCAGGATAAAACGGATCTGGCCACCGTGACAATACATATTGAGGAGAGAGATGTAAGGATATCCGGGGTTGGTGAAAATGATTTAAACACATGGGAAAAGACACAGGAGCAGTTTATGAAGAGCATTAATTTTCTGATCTCCGCTTTTTCCGGTTTGTTTGTTTTCTTGGTTGGCAACCTGCCGCTAATATTGCTGCTCGGGGTAATCGGGCTGATTGCATTTTTGATAGTAAGAAAACGAATGAAACGTGATGCGTAACTAAACAGGACGAGGAACATCCTTCCTCGTCCTGTTTAATTTCCACCACTAATGTATATGCTCTGCCTCGTACCCATCTTCTTCCAAAATAGATATGATGTGGGGTTCTTCAATTAAATGCAGGGTTCCAACGATAACAAAGTAGGTTAGATCATTTTCTTCTTCCAAAAATTCGGAGATTGTTTCTGCCATACCGTAGTTACGGTCATCATTTATTGCTTTCATAAATGCTTCATCTTCTTCCGACATTTCTACACCTTCATCAATAGTTGTGAGAGCAAGAAGTGCTTCAATGTCTCCTTCTGCATAAGCAGAAAGCAATGCCTGCATCTCCTCGTCATAGTCTTCCAGATCGATGAAAATATCTTTCAGCATCTCTATCTGATATTCATCTGATGTATCAGCAAAAATACTTAGCTGTCCCTCGGCGGTCTCAAGGTCGATAATGTCTTTTCCATCCTCACTTGCCCTTGTGAGAAAATATTCATCTACCCCATATAAATAGCCGAGCTGTTCTGTCATGAACTGCTGAATGGTAGATGACAAAATCCATGGTTTATACATTTCCGCAAGTTCATATGGAAAACCAAGTTCCTCAAGCGTGGATACCAGTTCTGCATGTACATCTTCAGGAATATGATCCTCAATCGTCGTTCCATCCTGATAAGTGCCTAGCTCCATCATCGTTTCCTGCATTTCAAATGGGTTAATGGATGTGATATCAATCTCCGGAACAACAACATCGGATTCTGCATAAGCATTTTCAATTTCTGTATGCATTGGATAAAATTCTTCCGGGCCTACATGCACCGTTCCTTGCAAGTACACGGTTGTTTCCTCATTTTCCACTTTCCATAAAAACCCACCAGGACCATCATCTCTTCCAACGACTTCCGTTTCTTCTGTTTGGTGAACGACAACTCCCTGTTCGGATAGCTGATCCAGTATTTCCAGCTGTTCATCTGATTCAATGGGATTTTCTTCCACATTTACTTCATTCAAATTTTCAAGCTTCTGAAGTGGGGTGATATCGGTAATTTCATTATGTTCCAGCGAAAGTACTTGTAAATTATGTATTATGACTAAATCGCTGATGTCTGAAATATTATTTCCCGATAAATCCAGCTCCTCGATTTCCTCAAAATCTTCTTCGTATAAATCGCCTTCTTCTTTCTCGATCTCTTGCCGTAATGCTTCTTCAAGCTGCTCATCTCCGATTGTCACTGGCTCACCCGTTTGGCACGCTGCCAGGAAAAGCATTAGGAGAATCATGGTTAATCCAAATTTAACTTGTTTCATCTATAAAACACCTACTTTATAAAATTCCGGGGCAGCGGGTATCTAGCAATCTGCCCCAAAGATCAAAGTATGTTTATAGTAACATTTTATGTGGACAGTGTGTATTTTTTGTTGGAAGAAATAGTGAAATAGGTTGGTTTATCGTGTATACTGATTAAAAAAGTTGGTGTTAGAAATGTGGAGAAAACCGAAAAAACTGCAGCCTGGAGATAAAATTGCAACAGTCAGTCCCTCCTCGGGGGCTGCCGGAGAACCAGAGCTCAGGTGGCGGTATGAACAGGGTGTGAAAAGGCTGGAAGAGGTATTTGAACTAGAGGTGGTAGCGATGCCGAACAGTCTTAAAGGGGTAGACTATCTTTATAGACATCCAGAAGCCCGGGCACAGGATTTGATGGATGCGTTTAAAGATGAAAGCATTAAAGGAATTTTTGCAACGATTGGCGGGGATGACAGTATCCGGTTATTGCCGCATATTGACTTTGATGTCATACGGCAAAATCCGAAAGTATTTATGGGCTACTCTGATATCACAATTTCCCACCTGTTTTGTCATAAAGCAGGTCTATCCTCTTTTTACGGACCGGCGATCATGACAGACTTTGCCGAAAATGTGGAAATGATACCCTATACAGTGGATATGGTGAAACGGACGTTGTTTTCCAATGAAGCAATTGGAGAAATTAAACCTGCAGAAGCATGGACGAGTGAGTTTCTCGAATGGGCAGAAGGAAATAAAAATAAACAACGGACAATGCAGATGAATAAGGGATATGAAATTTTGCAAGGGAAGGGAGTTGTCGAAGGCCGTTTGATCGGCGGATGTATCGAAGTGCTGGAGTTTGCTAAAAGCACCGTGTTGTGGCCGGAAGAAAAGTACTGGGAAAATAGTATATTATTTTTTGAAACTTCCGAGGAAAAGCCTGCACCGGGAATGCTGAAGTACTGGCTCAGGAATTATGCAGCTCAAGGTATTCTTCATAAAGCAAATGGAATGGTTTTCGGAAAATCGCAGGACGAGGAATATTATGAGGAATACAAAGAGGAAATTCTAACGGTGATGAAAGAGTATGGTCTGGAAGATTTGCCAATTCTTTATAATGCAAACTTTGGTCACACGGAACCTAAATTTATTTTGCCTTATGGAGCGAACGCTGAAATTGATTGTGAGAATAGGAGCTTCTCGATTTTGGAAAGTGGAGTGGAGTAAGTTTGGAAAGACGCTGTTTGTATGGGTGGCGTCTTTGTTTACTTTACTCTTTTATGTCTGGAATATTTTCTGCGATTTCTGCCATCGTGAAGTTAACGCAGTGGATGTTAGGTGAAGTGATGGATTCATTTTGTTGAAAGATATTATGAAGTTCATACTGGCCATTTACCAAAACAAATTGCTCTAAAATAAAGGATTCCGGGTCAACAATCCAATATTCCGGTACAGCATAATTTGCATATGTTTTTCGTTTGTCAATTTTATCTCTTTTTAAAGTAGATGGGGAAAGGATTTCAACGACAAGGTCAGGAACACCAGTGATCCCTCGTTTTTTTATAATACCTTTTCTGTCACGTCTTCTTCGCAGCTTTTTGTTAGATTTTTTTGAATTTCAAAGTGTATCATTTGATGATTGGATGATGGTCCAGGACTCATCAGTTCCAATTGACCTTGTACCAGTTCATAGCGATTCCCGTCATCGATTGCGGCATAGTCATCATAGGTCAGTGAACTCTCTTTTACTTCGTGGGTTTTTTTAGATTTATTATTGCTGTTCATTTGGCTTCACCCCCCTCTATAATTTCATTTATTATATCATAGTTTGCATAAGCTCTCATCATGGATGGATAATATTCAAACTTAAGAAGATAAGTGGTATGAGTAAGCCAATATCGGGAATAAGAAAACCAAACTTTCTTTTTTGACAACCTTACTTGCAGATGATAAACTGAATTCATAATATCGTAATTAAAATAATGAATGAGCTAAACCTATAAAACTGGAGGCTATGACATGAACGAACTAAAAGGTATTCACCACGTAACCGCGATTACAAGCAGTGCGGAAAAGAACTATGAATTTTTCACGTATGTACTGGGGATGCGTCTGGTGAAGAAAACAGTAAATCAGGATGACATACAGACTTACCACTTATTTTTTGCCGATGATACTGGCAGCCCGGGAACAGATATGACATTCTTTGATTTTCCGGGGATTCCGAAAGGCTCGCATGGAACGAATGAGATTTTTAAAACATCCTTCCGTGTGCCAAGCGATGCAGCTATTGATTATTGGGTAAAGCGGTTCGACAGACTGGAAGTAAAACATAACGGTGTAAAAGAGCAATTTGGCAAAAAGACCCTTTCCTTCATCGACTTTGATGATCAGCAGTATCAATTAATTTCAGATGAGAATAATGAAGGCGTGGCATCCGGTACACCATGGCAGGATGGACCAATCCCGCTTGAATACGCCATTACAGGGCTTGGGCCGTTGTTTGTACGCATCTCTGACTTTGACTATTTTAAACAAATGATGGAGAAGGTGCTGCTGTTTAAAGAAATTGACCAGGATGGCTCTTTCCATTTGTTTGAAGTAGGGGAAGGCGGAAACGGAGCGCAGGTTGTCGTGGAATACAATGCCGTGCTGCCAAATGCCATGCAGGGATATGGAACGGTGCATCATGCGGCTTTCCGTGTAGAAGACCGCTCCGTTCTGGAAGAATGGCAAAAGCATTTGGAAGGGATAGGCTTACAGACGTCCGGTTTTGTTGATCGTTTCTTCTTTGGATCCCTGTACTCCAGAGTGGCACCGCAAATTTTATTTGAATTTGCCACGGATGGGCCAGGATTCATGGGAGATGAGCCGTATGAAACACTTGGGGAAAAACTGTCCCTGCCACCATTCCTTGAACCAAAACGGGATAGGATTGAAGAGATGGTGCGACCGATTGATACGGTGAGAAGTACGAAGGATATTGAAAAAGAGTATGAAGTTTAAAGGGTAAAAACAGGCGATTTTCGGCTTTCTGCTGAAAATCGCCTGTTTTATTGCATGTAACCAGGTAAGGTTATTTTTTCTTGCTTTTCAGCATATTCACTCCAATGTAAGCAATCACACCGCCCAGCAGCAATGAACCCCACATCACCCAATCGAACGCTCCTCTCACAGCACTCACAATCAAAAATGTAAAAGTAAATCCCAATAAAGTACTAATGAATGCAGAAAATCTCATTCTCGCAGCCTCCTATGATTCCTCGTTCTCAGGCATTTCGATATGCAGTCGCTTTTGCTCCTGCCCATCTATATTTATTTCCCAGTATTGGTAATCAGTCTCCTTTTGTGCAAACTGTTTATCCAATGTCACAATCAGCTTATCGCCTTCATGAAAAAATACTGGTTCCGTCACATGCTCACGGAAGTTGGTAATTGGTTCCGCCTGGTAATTATTTAAATCCATCAGAAAAGCTTCGTATATAAAAGTGCCGTTTTCATCTGTTGCAGTAACATCTGAAAAAGCGATTTGCTCCCCGTCTGGTGATAAGGCCGGTGAAGAAATGATCGGCGCTTCTGATGCAAAATCACCGATCGGAACGGGGGAGGTCTCTGCGTTGTTTTCAAGGGATATAAAAATGATACGATCACTCTGATCATAACTTTTAAACATAAGCTGCTCTCCATCCGGTGTCACTGCCAGCGCAGACATGTCATAAGCATCTTTATTCGTGATCTGCTGCGTTTCTTTTGTGTTCAGATCCATTTGATAAATATCGAAACCATGTGGCCTTTCCTGAGCAATGGGGGAATAATTTTCAAACACCCCGGCTTGAAGAAAGTATATGACATCTCCATCAGGAGAAAACACCGCTTCCGTTACTAAACCGCCACCTGAAGTCAGCTCTTCAACCTCGTTGGTTGCAAGGTCCATAAGCATGACCTCGCCATGTGGACCTTCCTCTTCCTCCCATTGTCTGACAAAAGTGATTGCCTCCCCGTCCGGAGAAAACTTAGGATTGATATAGGAATCGCCTTCATCGGGCTGTGCGAGTAGTTCCGCCTTTCCACCGGTGACAGGGACTGTATACAATGCGGCCTCCCCTTCATGGTAGTAGGAAAAAACAAGTGTTTCATCATTTGGTGAAATATCTGTTGCGGCGCCGTAGCCTGTAAACCCGTCGGGAACATCTGCAAATAAGGTGGCACTCCATAAAAGGAGAAATAAAACGAGCATTCCCGATATAAAAAATATATTTTTCTTTTTCAAAGTCATAGGTAAACCTCCTGAAAGCACAGTCAAAAATTAAATAATGATAAGGATAGCATAAGGCACCATGATGGCAAGTATTGAAAACAAAAGTCCGCTAACTATCGAAATAACCGGTTTTTTTGCAATAAATTTCATCTGATATTTATAAAATACAAACCAAGCCACGATGGGAATGAGCGGGTAAAGCGCCATTGTAGTCCATCCTGTAAATAACAAACTCCCCCAAAGGAAAAACAAGGCAATGGCAATCACCATGATCCCAAAGAGTAAATTTAGCGTGTAGCCTATTTTTATTTCGAGTCTCTTGCGGGATTCCCCTTCTTTTGGCGTGGCTGTGGAATAATACGAATTCCTGAATATAAACACAAGCCCTAAACCAATTAGCAGGATTAAATAAATGAGTAATAAAAATACCTGCTGCATAGGCATACCCTGGACTAAAATAAATGTGATTGCGTGCCAGATAAGATGAGCCATCACCACAACATGCAGAAAATAAGGATGCCTTCCAGCAAAAGCAATGTTGATCGCAGCCAATGTTACGAACGTTCCTGCGATCAGTTGAATAGCCAGCCAAGCAACGGAAGGATCCTGCAAAACAATTAACGTATATAAATGAAACAAGATACCAAATAATATGGATGCAATTCCGATGATGTACAACAATCCGCGTTGCCACGGGTACATCGATTCCTGCAATCCCTGCCCGATCATTTTAGACCCGCCAAATTCTGCTATTGCCTGTTTTTCCGCTTCTTTATCCGAATGTCCCGTTGCCAGAAAATATTCTTTTAAATCCTGCAAATGACTCATTAATTCTTCTTCTATTTCTTTCCGTTCTTCAGCAGCACACTGTGTTTCTTTAAGTACGTGCCGGGTGTATCTTTCCATCGGACTCATGACAATTCCTCCGACGTCTTTTTGATTAAACGATCCACGCTCTTCCATTCGCTGATTTTTGTTTCCAAAACAGTTCTTCCTTCATCGGTGATTTGATAGTATTTTCGTCTGCCTTTTTCTGTTTCTGACCAGTATGAACGAAGCCAAGTTTTCTTCTCCATTCTCTTCAAGGCAGGATATAATGTACCTTCACTCATACTGTACAGCTGATCGCTTTTTTCTTTCAAAATTTTTACCATGTCATAGCCGTACATATCTTTTCCGGCCAGTAAATTGAGCAATAAAATATCGATGCTACCCTTCATGATTTCACGGTCCATGTGTGGATTCCTCCTTTTCAGTGTACATTGTAACACGATGTATGTCGTTATACAATGTATATTAAAAAGTAATTCAGTAAGGTTTTCCTTTCTCCTTAACACAACCCCCAGTTTCAGGGAAGAACACTTATTGAACTAACAAGACAGAGGGGAGCTGTAACATTGATTTGGGCTATATTACTAATCCTTCTAATCCCTATTCACTACTTTATATTAAAGAGTAAATCGAAACGAATACTGAATTATTTTCATTATTATCTGTTACTTAAGAAAAAGCATCATTCTTTACCGTAAGGACCAACTAAGGGATCCCTTTTCATTTTTCATCAATCCATTAGAACGCATTGAAGAAATCTATAAAGCGCATTATGTTTATTTAAGAAATTTCTTAATCGGATTAACGAAAAATGATGAGGTTGGAGATGATATTATTCAGGAGTTATTTGCAAAAATCCTGGTAAATCCATCAAGTATTCTGGAAGTTACTTACATGAAAAGTTGGTTAGTAAGGGGAGCAAAGAACACACTTTTGGATTATTATAAAAAGAAAAAACCGGAACTGCTAAAAGATGAAAATATGATTGAATCTATATTAATCAATAACCAGACAGCGGAAGTAAGGACTTTGGTAAATCAGCAAATTCATACAGTTTTGGAAGGGTTAAATGTTACGGATAGGGCAATCCTACTTGCTAAAGTATATTACGGCTATGATTACCAGAAAATTAGCGAATTGCTCAACATCCCTGTTTCTACTTTAAAATCCAAAGTGTTCAGAATGAGAAAGCAATTGGCTAAATAGAGGTGATTATATGGATGATAATCAAAAGGTTCATCTATTAACCAAAGAGTTGATTCCTGTTATCGATGATTTAGATGATGAGGCAAAACAAGTCGTTTTGAATCATATTCACGACTGTAGGGAATGTCAGCAATTATATACGAATGTAATCGAGCTTGAAGAAAGCTATCCAAAATCAGCAGCATCCGATGAGGTGGAGATAAGGCCATTAAAAAAATTGGTACAGTTCAATCGAGGTCTGAAATCACTTTTAATTTTCATCAGGGCGATGATTTTGTTTTATATTATTTATTCAGGATGGCGTTTTTATGATTGGGAGACCTCTGCACAAGCAGCAATTGAGTATGTTCAGGGATTAACTTTTTTGTTTTATTTCCCGGCTGCTTTATTTTTAATCATATTCACTTTAATTTTTTTCAATAAAAAGTGGCTATGGATCTCTGTAATCATAGATACGATTATTATTTTGTTTATTGGCCGTTTAGTAACGCTTTTTATATAAATCGGAGGTGTGTCTATTGTTTGGATTTTTTGCCAACATTTTCTCTGGATTGTTCTTTGGATTGATTATTTTTGTCTTTACGCTGATAGCTTCTAAGATAAAAGGAAAGTTGTATTTAGCTCCAATAGTTACTTTTTTAGTTTCTATAGGAATAACAGCTTATGGTTTCATTACGGTTGGCGGTTTTGAAGGGATGGCTTATGGCATTGTGGGCGCAGGTATTCTTGGCGCGGCAATACTGGGAACCATACTTCTTCCATTTATAAACAGTAAAATGAAAGAAAAACATTTTAACAAATGGGATAAAGGTATATTAATCACCTCTCCCCTTATTCTTTTTGTGACGATAGGGTTGGTCCTATATACAGATGATGATTATTGGGTAATTGATGAAGGGTTATTACCTAATGACAATCAGGAAAGTTATTATAGTGTATCCACGATTTCAGAGGGCAGGAAGCAAATTGAGATTAATTTAGGAGAAAAATATATAGGGAAAGAGATTGAAGTGGAAAATGTTAAGGCTACAGGGAACACAGAAGTTATGGTGGAAATTGTTGACGGTGGTGAAAGTGATCAAACACCTTATATTCGAATAGGCGTGGATCAAATCGTTGAACCTTTAATAGTAGAATCTACGGAAGGGGAAGTTATCCATTCGGAATTAGAAATGATATCTAAATGACTTTATGTAAATAATTAGTTTTATGCTTTGGCTTTTGTTTCAAATCTGGATGGGAACGAGCTTGGTTTTGTGCAGGCATAAGATTTCTCATTATGAATTACGAGTAACTCTAGTGAAAGGAAGTGCTAACATGGGGTTTGTCATGGCAATTGCGCTTGCCGCCATAGCGGGGAGGATTGCATTATTTGTAATCGGAAGGCTTAAACATAAATATAACCAAGGTAACGTGGGTAATAAAAAATCAAAAAGCGCTCAAGATTTGTTGGGTAGTTTAATACCAATTGGAATGCTTTTTGGTTGTGTTGTCGGAGTCATTTTTGGCATATTTTCACCAGTCTCTCTGGTGCTTACTGTTAGTTTGGGAGCTAATATAGGCTATTTATTTGGATATTTTGCTTATGAATTTTATAGTAAGAAGAAAGCATATTCATAAATCCTAAAATAGCTATCTTCCTAAAACGGGCGCTTTTGCTGAACTAGGTTGTTAAATTGCTGGATTGATAACAGGCATAGAAGTGGTTCTAAACTGGGTTCTCGAATTACAGCAAGTGGAACCCTCTTTTCTAATGTTTTAACCCCAAATGCAACATCAAGAAAATAAATTTCACCTGGCTCAGTTCTGATTGAACTGCAATTTTCAACAAAAAGCATCACATTTTGCAATGCAATTTAATATATATTTTACCTAAAATGAACTCGTTATTATTAGGAGTGATTTTTTATTAAAAACTCCCATTTAGCCGGTAAAAAAGCATCCGCTCATCCGGATTCCGTTCATAATCTTCCAGTTTAATTTCCTTTACCAATTCAAATAATGTATTATTTTCCAGGTGATAAATATAATTGCCATTCGGGTAGTAGAGAATGAGATCTACAGACCGCTCAACCTTTTCGATAGAACGTAGAATATTGCCTACTACTTTCATGAAAATCTCAAGGGAAAATGGGTTGAAAAAGTAAAAGCAATTGTCTTTCGGATCGATTATGTATTCCTCTGCCAAACAGCAAATAAACTCAATTGTATGCGTCTTTTCTTCCGTATAACGATCATAGTTTTTCAGATTACCCAGTGCTCTCCCGAATATGGTTTCATCCATTTCCACGCCAATCACGGAAGACTGGTGGAAATGGTGGATATAAAAAGGAAGCCGCCCTTTCCCGCTGCCAAAATCGATGACCCGGTCGTCCTCGGTAAATTCATAGTGCTGGGATAAGGCTTCCAACGCACTATACGGTGTTGGCTCGTAAGGATTATAATGAAAGGAATCCGCATAAACCAATTTCTTGTCCTGCCCTGTTTTTATATGAAGCAGCTTATCATAATAGTATTCTTTCATCCTGACATCTCCTTGCTTATAACGGGAAAAATATCGGTATGACAATCATCATAACGATAAATATGACTGCCAACAGCGGGACTCCGATTTAAGATTGATTAGTGGCAGGTATTTGACAATATGCAGCTGATAATTTACTGGGAAGTAGTGATGCATGCGATGCCCTGGTTTTATCCAAATTTGTTATGTGTATAAGCAGAATGCTTTTTTTGGTCAATAAAGGCACCTAAAGCTTTAACACAGAACTTAAGAAAGCTCAAGTTGTATCGTTGAAAAGATTGGGATGGACTCCTTTCGAGACTTGCCGAAGAAGTGCATCCCATTTTATTACCCTAATACGAATATACCCATCAAAGAATAGATAATAATCGTGGAAAATACAACAGTCATATAAATCAGGGAAAAAATAAACAGTGCTTTTGCCCATTTTTCCGCGTCTTTCTTTTTATGGTAGCCGTAAATGCTTAATACAAGCCACGCAATACCCATGATCAATGCAACGAGCATAAGTCCAAGACTCAAAGTTCCGAGAAGAAAACTTGTGGCGATAAGTAAGATTAAATAAAAATTTGTCTGGATATATGTCCTTCTGATCCCTTTTACAACCGGAAGCATGGGGATATTTGCTGCTTTGTATTCATCATGCTTTCGGATAGCAATCGCATAAAAATGCGGCATCTGCCAAATGATTAAAATAACAAAAAGCCCAAGAGCGGCAGGATGCGTAATGTCCTGATGAATCGCTGCCCAACCAATCAGGGGGGGCGTCGCACCAGAGAGGCTGCCGATTTCCGTATTGTATACAGTCCGTCGTTTACTCCACATGGTGTATGGAACAACATACAAAAGGAAACCTAAGAGCCCTATTAAAGCAGCCAATGGGGTGGTCATTAAAAGCGCACCCCAGCCGGCAACGACCATAGCAATGACCATCCATAGGACTGCTTTAGGTTTAATCACGCCTGTCACAGTAGGCCTGATTTTTGTCCGTTCCATAATGGCATCAATGTCACGGTCATAATAATTATTAAATGCCCCCGCTGCCCCGATAATAAGTGCTGTTCCGAGGATAGCGAAAAAGATCTCGGACAACCGGTCAAATGGATGGATTCCATACGTATATAAGGCCAGGGTCAACCCTGCAATCATCGGGATAAGATTAGATTTTATGATTCCAGTCTTTACGGTAGCGCCCAAAACCTCTGACAGGGGCGCCTTAGCAGTTGATTGATTTATATTTATTTCTTTTCTCATTGAATATCCATGTTCCTTTACTATAAAAGTTATTATATTTAACCCTAAGTATATCACAAATTGGGTGCCTAGAACTGCGCTAAATGCTCGTCCCACCATAAAGAATTATCACTTCCCCAGAAAGCTCGAATCATGTCGAATACAGTGGCGAGAATATTCATAAATAAAGCCATCTTGCTGTTTGTGGCAATATGGCTCTCAATCACGTTCTGACTTTTTATTGTCAGCTAATGTATCAAGCATTTGTAAATGATCCGTATCATTGACGATTTTATAACCATCGAGATGCGCCTCATTTAATTCAAAATAGAAGCTTCCTGTTTTTAATAAACCTTCTTCCATTTCATGTGTTGTGGTAATGCGAACCCTGTATTCCGGATTTTCGATATAATGATGATCCCTGTCTTTTTTTAGTTCCAGCTCGGAAAACTCCTGTATAAGCTCATTCATCATTTCTTCATCTTCAATTTCGATATCTGCCTCAGGGTCAAATCGTCGATCATCAGGAAGGTAAGTTGTAGAAATCGTAATACTTCTGACAACGGTTTCTTCATTTAGATGATTAGAATAAACGTCGGTGAATGTAGTGTAATAAGAGCGGTCTATGAGATAAACAGATCCGATGACCAAGATACTTACAATAGCATATACGGGTAACTTTTTGTGAAAAAAAATCCGCAGAAAAATGGTAATTCCAACTATGGCCGCTATCAGGAGCAAGAAAGGGAATAAGTTCCATAGAATGTTAAATAAAAGATCCATGCAGCTGCACGCTCCTTCGTAAGTTCTAGGGTAAAACTTATCATACCTGCTGTGATATACCCAGTGCATAAGTGGATTTTCATTATAATAAATCATGAAATAAGATTCAAAAAACATATCACATGTTAGAATGAAATTAACATAAAAAATAAGAGGTGGTACTTTGAATTTTACAGCGATGAATGAAAAAACAGGTACCTCAAGAATGGAACTTTACTTCATGAAATCTTTGCATTACCTGACCTTTAAAAAGTTTGTTTGGTTTGAGCAACAAATATCGAAAATTCATTCAGACTTGGAAGAACTGAAAAATAGGACGATTTATTAAGCGCTCCCAACAAAAATCTATACAACGCTGGACAGTTAGACAAAGCGGAAATTAATTCATTCAGTTTACAGGAGGGACATTATTCAAAACCTCACGCTATTACGCAAACGTTTGCTGGCAAGGCTTTATGACATCTTAATTCTGACTATAGTTCTTATCATATTTATAACCATATTTAACATTGAGACCAGTTTCCCTGCAGATCGAGGTATGTACTGGCAAATTATTTATCTTTCTTACATTATTCTTCTGCCTCTTTTTTGGCATGGATATGTGATGGGGAAGAAGATTGGCAATATAAAAGTTGAGTCTTTACATGGAGAACGGCTAACGTTAAAAAATATGGTTACAAGAGAATTTATTGGGTTTTATCTTATCGGTATCTTGAGCTTAGGGATAGCGTACATGGTGAGCATGATTATGATAGCAGTAAGAGAGGATGGAAAAGGGCTTCATGATCTTATTGGAGGAACATCTGTCACAGAAGTTAATTAGTATAAAGCAAGGGAGAAAGCTAATTCACAGCTTTCTCCCTACTCTATGTTAACACCGTCCATTCGACAATTTTAGCTTTTTCGGGAGTGACAGGCACCCTATCTAAAATTTGGGACTGCCACCCGCCTCAGTCTGAGCGGTGATGGACCTCTACAGCTGCTCGTATCCCCGATTCTACAGCTCCTTCCACCCAGCCATGAAACCAGGAGGTATGTTCTCCGGCAAAATGAAGTCTTCCTTCCGGCTGTTGAATGTAATCCGCGAAGTCTGTTTCCTGTCCCGGTGTGAATAAAGTGAGGCAGCCGCCTGCATACGGGTCTTGTGACCAGTTGATAGAATAGCCTTGTATATATTCATTATAAATGAAATCGCCATAAATCTTCGCCAAATCCCTTAAGACATAATGAATCATCTTATCCTCCTGGACATTATTCCACAACAAAGCATTTTTCCCCCATGTATAGCTTGCCAGCAGCACACCACTTTCATTATTTCCAATGTTATGGCTTGGTGTATACGTAAACCGTGTTGGCAGATCTGTAGTAATATGGCCTATTTCTAAGTGCTCCCAGAAACGGGTTTTGAATTCAATCCCTATTTTGACTGCGGGGATATTTTTAAGCTCTCGAATTGCCTGATGTTTTTTATGTGACACGGAATCATAAGGCACAATATCCACCAGATGAAAGATAGAAAAGGGAAGCGTCGTAATCGCAACATCTCCTGAAAAAATATGCATATGCCCAGTATGGTGATTTTTCGTTTGGATCTTTATCTTATCACTCTTCTGAATAATGGTCTCTACTTTTTCTTCAAGGTAAATGGATTCGGAAAGTTCAGATAAAAAAGATGATGGCAGCTGATCATTTCCACCCGGTATATGGTGAAATTCGTAAAGGTTTAGAGAAATTGGCATAATGAGATTGGTGAAAAAATCAGTAAATGCATATTCCGCCAGTCCCTCCACTCCCAAGTGTACGGATAATTTATTGACGGCACCGGCTGATAACGAGGGGCCGACTGGATTATTACGCAAAAATTCCGTTGTGGAATAGAGGGAATATTTCTTTTTAAGCTGCTGTTTCTCTTCCAATGTACTATGTACATATAAATCCATAAATGGCTGAACAGCACCTAATAAAAGCTCAATGGCTGTCTTGCCTCTTTCGGAAGGTTCCAGTGGAAAACCCAGAATGTCTGGATTTTGTTCATAATGTGAATTTCTGATAAGGGTATTATTTATAAAAACTCTATCATCTGGAGAAATGTTGATAAATGTATCTAGGGGAAGGTTTGCCTGCCGGATATATTCCATCATCAGAATATGATTAGCAGGAAAACGCATGGCTCCGGCTTCCATATAGTTTCCTGGAGCAAATGGCTCCCTGACAGTGTAGATCCTGCCTCCAATTCGATTATTTGCTTCAATGATGAAGACTTCATGTCCTGCTTTTTTTAATAATGATGCAGCTGTCAACCCGGCCATCCCAGCACCTATAATGATGATTCTTTTAGGGGCTGATGTCCGGCTCAGGCCATTTCTTATAATGGAGAGGTAATCCTGAGGATACTGAAGATTGGTTATTGAGGATCGCTTATTCAATTGGATCTCCTCCTTTTTAACAGATTTATGTTTGCAGAAATTGGTATATGTCACTTTGTCTGTCCTTTTTTCTTGAATTTGTAAGCTCATGAAGAAGCAAGCTTTTGCATAGAATAGCATTACAATAATGCCAGGGGGAGGTTTGTATGAATAAAAAAACACAAATCAAGGTGAATGATAACGGATCATTACGAATAACGGGTGAAGTGGAATTAGTAGATAAAGAGGGGAATGTCTATGAAACGAAAAAAAGTTTCTCCCTATGCCGGTGCGGTAATTCTTCCAATAAACCATTTTGTGACGGGACACACAGGAAGATAGGGTTCGAGAGTCAGCCAAGGGCAAATGGAAAAGGTCGTTGACATTTTTCCTTGGCTGAGGTCACTGCCTGCCTATATAAAAAAGCCGGAAATACACGATGTATCCCGGCTCTCTTAATATTTTAAAGGGTCTCTTGCACAATAAAAGCATCCGATATCCCTGCTGATTTTACTTCATTTAACCGTACCTCTGCGTTATCTCTGCTGGAAAAAGCGCCTGATTGTACACGGAACCATTGCTGTCCGGAAAGAGTAATTGTATCGACAAAAGCTTCGATCCCGTTTGAGGAAAGAAAATCTACCCGTGCATCCGCATTTTCCCGTGCTTGAAAGGAGCCTGCGATGACTCTGTAGATAACGTCACTGCCTCCTCCATTTCCCTGTAGGTTAAAGGCTCTTGCCAGCCCATTCACATGTCCCTGTGCAACCCGCTGCCTCCAGGAAGGATCTCCCATTAATGTAGCATCACTTGCATTATCGATAAACCCATTTTCGGTTAAAAGCGCAGGCATTGTTGATTCACGCAATACGTGGAAGTTTGCCTGTTTTTTACCACGGTTGGTAAGCTGATTAACATTCGTAATTTCCTCATGCATGATATTTTGGTAGATAGCAGTTTGGGAAGAACCGGACAGACTGCTATGAATAAAATCCTCATAGCCTCGTGCTGATCCGTTAAAAGCATTACAATGAATGGAAAGAAAATAATCTGCTCCCCACGCATTTGCTTCATTTGTCCGCTGCGCAAGTGTTCTGGAAACATCCGTAGTCCTGCTCATATTCACTTCTACATTCTGAAAATTATTATTGAGTAAGGTGCGAATGCGAAGGGCAATATCCAAATTTAAATCCTTTTCCAACAAACCGTTTCCCGTCGCTCCTGAATCATTACCACCATGACCTGGATCTAAATACAATCTCATAAAAAAGTCCTCCATTCAATTTTTTTTACAGTAACAAAATATGACGTCCGACAAATTTGTATTGGACAAACTGCTTATTTTGTCGGAAATTCCATACTTATCACCTGCCTTTCATCCTAATAATCGAAAAATAGGTGGAGAAGGTGGCATGAGTTATAGGATTGCTGCCCAGTGTTCAAAATAATGTGCTAAAATAGAAAAAACAGTCTGATAAAAAGGAGGAAATATGATGACCTTTTCAATTGTTGGTTTTGATCCGGAAACAAAGGAGCTGGGTATTGCCGTCCAGTCCAAGTTTATCGGCGTAGGTTCGGTCGTTCCGTGGGCAAAGGCAGGAGTAGGGGCTGTGGCAACACAGGCATTTGCAAATCCGGCTTATGGCCCGGATGGTTTGGACTTATTGGCGGAAGGAAAAACGGCAATGGAAGCAGTCGACATACTTACTGCTCAAGACGAGGGAAGTGCGGACAGACAAGTGGGTATTGTTGACGTAAATGGAAATGCAGCAACATTTACCGGAGAAAAATGCTATGACTGGGCAGGTGGTCAAACAGGAAAACACTATGCAGCACAGGGCAATATTTTAGTCAGTCAGGAAACGGTCGACGTGATGGGGGAAGCATTTGAAGAGGCAACTGGAACACTTGCTGATAGACTACTTCACGTACTGGATGCAGGACAGGCTGCAGGTGGTGACAGCAGGGGAAAACAGGCTGCAGCTATTTATGTTGTGAAGGAGAAAGGCGGTTATCTCGGGGTGAATGATCGGTACATTGATTTACGCGTCGATGACCATCCTGATCCGATTATAGAACTAATTCGAATTTATCATTTGCACCAGCTTTACTTCAGCAAACCAAAGGAAGAAAACATTTTGGAGATAAAAGAAGAAATAAAGGATGAGGTTGCAAAACACCTGAAGCGTCTTGGGTATTTGAAGGAAACCGAAGCGGATGATGAAGTATTACATAAAAGCTTACTCGCATTCCTTCACACGGAAAATTTTGAGGAAAGAGAACTGGAAAAAGGAAAACTGGATAAAGAAGTCCTGGATTTTATGAAAGAGAAGTAAGCTGGAGGTTTATATGAAAACAAGCGATATCTTTACGGAAATACCGATATTGGAAACAGAGAATTATATATTAAGAGGATCCAACTTCAACATCGAATACACCACAGTATCATGATACCTTTCCCCATCAAAATCCGTTTGTCTCATGACACGTAACAGGGCAGGATGTCCCTGAGTTGTTTACTTTTTTAGGAGATAAAGAAACAATGAAGTTCATTACGCCGCATCCAGTCAGGAGCGAGGGGGAAATCAGTGAGGCTGTCCAACTTTCACTACAAAATTATCAGGAGCAGAAGGAAATCCTTTGGGTGATTATCGATAAAAAAACAGACAGGCTGATCGGGCAGTTCCGTTTCCATAAACTGAGCTTGTGGCATAGAAAGACAGATATGAATGTTGTCATCAGCAAAAAACACCAGAGCACGGGTGTCATGACCGAGCTAATGGAAACAGTGCTGGAATTCGGCTTTGAGACACTCGGTCTCAACCGCATTGTTGGTGATATTTTTGCAGGTAATGAACGATCGAAAAAGTTACTGGAGAATTACGGCTTTCATAAAGATGGTGTCATGAGACAAACGGATTTTGATGGGGAAAGGTATCATGATACTGTGGTGTATTCGATGTTGAAGTTGGAGTATGATATTATAAGGTCAAAACTTAGCTATTGAGTCTCCATATGAACAATCACATTTGAAGAAAATAACGACCAGTTTTTAAAAAAGGCAGTGTTTCTTTATCAAGTATCAATTATAAGAATTACAGGGGTGATTAAGTGGATATGCAAATTCTCGATCTACTTACAGAAATGAACGCGGAAATGAAAAGCATGAAAACAGACGTACAATCTTTAAATACCGAAATGAAGAGTATGAAATCAGAAGTTCATTCTTTAAATTCAGAAATGAAGACCATGAAATCAGAAATGCATGATCGGTTTGATACGATTGAAGCAAAACTCGAAGGTGTCCCTAACCAGTTGGAATTAACTACCGAAGCACGAATAAATGAAGGGGATTTTATTGTCGATAAGGTGAATAAAATGGAGAAAGAAATTTATGTTTTAAAAAATAAGATGTCTAAGAACACTTAAATACGCATTTTTTTGATAATTAATTTTCTGTAATCGAGCGTCCTAAGGGACAAGCAATTCTATGGTTTAGCGCCCCATGATGAAAAAGGAAAACACACTTATAAAACAAAGCAAAATCTGTCGGAACATACACTTGACCCTGCAGTTTTTAAAGGCTTAGTTCAAATATCCCACGTACACTGCTGAACCGGTCGATATTTCGATATCTTAAGCGAAGTAGGATGGAACACAGGTAGGTAAACCGTCCAATCAGTATTATGTTCTAATAAAGTAGGCACTATTTAAGTCTGATGTTGATAAAGGTTAAAAAGATTAGAACTTCCATTTATCTGGAAGTTCCAATTCGTAGTAATGTCTATCTCAAATACCCCCTATTACTTACATAAATCCTTTTCTTTACAATGAGGGAGGGCTATCCGGAAGTGTTGCTGCAAGAATTAAATAAATAATCAAATTAGCTGGTAGAAATATAAATATTAGCCTCACTCCCAACGAAGGAATACCAAAGTATTCGGCAATTCCTTCACATCATACCCCGACTAGGTCTTTATCCGTTGATGATTTTCTTAAATTATTATTCAATGCTACTGCTACCTCCTTAATGTATTTATAAAAGTAATGTACTATACTGTAGTTCTACAAATTTCTAATTAAGCGTTTCATCTGCAATCAATAGATAATTGTGAAATACTTGGAAGGCTTAATTCAAATATTCCACATGTACTTCTGGACCGGTTGATATTTCCATATCTTCCGGAATCTGCAGGTAAATAAGCTGTTCACTCCATTTGATACCAAAACCAAAAGCATACCCAAATGGCCCCATTTCTTTATCCTTAAACTGCTGCATTGGGAATTCTTTGCTGAAAGAAGCAAAACTTATTTCCTCTGTGCTTTCCGGGAATATGAGTTCCAAACGATCTGAAGTCATTTGAAGATACACAGGCCGGGAATCAATCTCCACCTCTCTGCCCTGAAAATAGAGAGGCGTACGGTAGAAGGCTGCTTCAATTGTTTCATTCTCTGTTCGCTCTACTGCGATACGCGAGTCGTAATTATTTTCTCCTTGAGATGCTATCCGTAATGTATCTTCTTCATAATCAAATTCCCACTCTTCCACCAGATATTCCTCAATGGATGCCACACTGTCTGCACCGGAAATTACACTGCTAAAAGTGTCCCAGTGATCCGGATGTTGAATCCCCGCTGTTTCTTCTGTGGAAACAGGGATAAAATAGTAGATAATAACCGAAATAAGCAAAATAATCCCATATCCTCCAAGCATCCAATAGCCTTTTTTTGCTATTTTCCTTCTGCTGAACCACCTGACTCCCAATATAACCAACACTGATAAAACCAACAAAATAATGAAAGGTATGAAATCCCCTATATTCATTGTCTCGCCTCCAGCCGTTTTGTTAGTAAAATGGAAGTCATGAAACAGACAACCGATGTAACACTAACCTTCAAAATAAAAAGAAAAGCATTTGCTTCTTGAAAATAAAAGGCAACGATCCGTCCAATAAGCTCGGGATCTCGTTGCACCAGCCAAATAAAGACTCCAATGAGCAGTACTGGCAATAAATAGGGGAGTGTCCGATGCAACTGGGAAACGGTACCAAGCACATAGCCAACTGATCCAATAAGAATCAAGTAAAATATCATCGAAAATATACCAATAAATATATCACTTAGCTCATAATGTACATTGGCATCCAAAACTGGTGATGTTTCATTGAAAAAGTACACAATAACCCGTAATAAAAAACCTGCCAATATCGTTGTTGTCCCGGCTATAACGCTTGCCAGCAATATAAATAAAGCATTGGAAAGATGGTTGCTTGTATGATTGGAAACAAAGGTAAAACCGTGTTCCCGTTCAGCCTTGGTGCTCATCATAACGGAATGAGCGATGATCCATAGAATAGTAAAAATAATGACGGTGACATTCGTATAAACCGTTGCATGAATCGATACGCCTGAACCTCCGGAACTAAATGATGCATTTCCGTTCAATGAAAAGAGGATGGCAATAATTTGAATTACGACCAATGAGCTTAAAACCCCATTATATGCCTTCAGCTTATACTGAAATTGCCTGATCACCGTACTCCCCAAGCTCATATTATTTAAAGACACTTTCAATTCCCCCTTTACGCTTGCTAGTAAGGTGAACGCATAGGTCGCTGGCAGATACTGGAGAAATCTCCATGCCCAATTGCTTCGCCTGGTCCAAGGAAAAGTAGTCATTTTTCACCATGGCATAGGTCGTATTATTACCAACCTGTTCACTATGGATGACTTCTTTATTTGCCATCCACTGCATAACAACCTCAGTTCTGCCGGAAATCCCCACCGCATACTCCTTCAGTTCATCCATGGAGAGATGGAAATATTTTTTTCCACCATCAAGGAGCATTACATCTTCAAGCAAATCCTCAATCTCCTCCAGGTGATGACTGGAAATAATAATTGTTCTCGGATACGCGATATAGTCTTTCAGGAGTGCCCGGTAAAAATCTTTCCTCACACTTGCATCCATCCCGGTAGTAGGCTCGTCAAACATAGTAAGTGCACATCTGGATGCAAGCCCGATAATCATATTAAAGGTACTCTTTTTTCCTTTGGATAGATGGTGATGTGCTTGTTTTGGATGGAAGGAAAAATAATCAAATAATCTTTTCGCCAATGTGGCATCCCAATTTTCATAAAATCGTTCCGCTTCATTTAAAATTTCCGTTAACGTTAATCGGTTGGAAAACCGCATTTGAGCATCTACATAAATCACATTTGCCGAGACGAACAGATTTTGAAATGGATCCTCATTAAAAACCTGAACATTACCCGAAGTAGGATGCCAGAAACCGGCTAGAATTTTTAATAAAGTTGTTTTGCCTGCACCATTTCTCCCGATAAGTCCGGTAATGGTGTTTTCCTCAATGGAAAATGTTAGATCTTGTAATGTATTTAATTGCTCTCTCTTTTTCGTTAAGCTTTCACATTCAATAACACTCATTCTGCATCCCCCTTACGTTCATGAATGGTGGTTTGAAGCATCCGTATTAATTCCGCTTCATTCACTTCCAGCCTTTCTGCCTCCAAAGCCACATCCGAAAGCATTCCTTTTAATACCTGGTTCTTTCTTTTATCAGTAATAATCTTTTTTGCATCCACAGTGACGAATTTCCCCAGCCCCCGTTTGTTGTATAAAATCTTTTCATTGTAAAGTAAATTTAGTCCCTTGGCAGCAGTTGCAGGATTGATGGTAAACATTTCTGCAAGCTTGTACTGGGAATAAACCTTATCATCTTGCTTCAGATTGCCATTCAAAATCTCCGTCTCGATCCACTCCGCAATCTGCACATAAATCGGTTTGGTACTGTCAGAATGTAGAATCAAGCCCACAACTCCTTTCATGTGAGTCTGTGCATTAGTCGTGTAATGTAGTATAGTTCATATTTGGATATTATGCAATAGAGAATGAGCATTTTTTATATAAAAATTATCGCGTGTATAACATTAATGTTACGGACAAAGACTAAGAAAAATTCTAGTGCAGGAGGAATCGGGATGGTTAATAAAGGGAAGGAATTCAACAATATGTTCAAGGAAAACAGACAGAGTGGAGAGCATCGGAATGGGCGTAAGAGCCAGTATAAAAATAATAATAAGCAGCAGGGAGAAGCGCCTAACGAATATTTGAGTCAAAAAGAGGACTAGCTTTATTAAGGTATCTTTTGTATACAGGGAAAAAATAACCGGGGTAAACAGAGCTTTATCCCGGTTTTATCATGGTTTTTTTCGGTATGTGGTATGTAAAGTTAATCTTTTTCACTTTCCCTTGGCTACCTTTTTTCCAATGTCTACTTATCGAAAAATATTAAATTCAAAAATTTTATTGACATTTTAACTTCATAATATTATAATTTAATTAATTAAGTAATTACTTAAATATAGAAAGGTAGGTGAACATACTTGTCCTTGAATAGCTTATTCAAAGCACTATCCGATGAAACAAGAAGAAAAATATTGGATCTTCTAAGAAACAGAGATATGACAGCCGGGGAGATTGCGGCACATTTTGAAATGAGTAAACCAGCAATTTCACAGCATTTATCTATATTGAAAAATGCTAACTTGGTTTATGCCCTGAAGAAAGGACAGTATGTTTACTATTCTCTTAACTCAACGGTTTTCCAAGATGTCATGAAGTGGATCGTACAATTTAATTCAAGAGGGGAGGATGCATGATGAAAATAATGAGTATTGTTTTGTTGACTGTTTTAGCTTTCGCTGTAAGTATTTATTTGGCTGTTTCGGAAATCGTTATAGAAGAAACACAATACGGCGCGCGAGAGGTAGTACTTTTCAGTATCCCGCTCACTATGCTATTAGTTAACAGTAATCTCTTCATTATTCCTAAGCTTATTCAAAAGAAAGGTTCCTACGATCGTTTAAAAAAAGGGTTTGAAAGCATTTTTTTATCGATTTCGATTATTTTATTTTTGCTGCATGGCGGACTGCTTTTTGTATCAACCGGAACGGAAATTAACTTGCTTTTATTCGTACCATTAAGTGTAGGACTTGTACTTATTACTACCGCAAACACCCTTCCAAGATTTCAAATTGATTTGGATGAAGACACTTCACCTCAGACAAGCAAATTGTGGAACACGGTAATCCGTCCATTTTCCCTGCCATTATTTATTGGAGGCATTCTGATGTTATTTAGCATCTTGCTTCCAGAGCCACTGATGATGATCGTTTTCTTTACTATTCTTTTCCTGACTATACTTGCTTCAGTAGTTCGTTCGTATCGGGCATATCAGAGTTAGCGCTTTGATATCAGCCTCCACCATGTTGAAGTGCCAAAGAGTGTGATACTAAATACTGCAGCTGAATTTTTCTAATTGTAGAAGGTTTAATGAAAGATAGAATGGGTTTCCATGAATCACCGTATAATTGGGCAGTAAGCATATTGACTATGCATAATGATATGATGGAGAAACTAAATGCGAAATCCAAGCTATCCTTCCATTGAGTCTTATTTCTGGATGGCATACAGAAGATATACAGAAAAAGTGGATAGAGCAGCATGCGTTGACGGATGTGATGGAGGAATTATCAGAGAAATCAGAGGAGGAAAAGATCACTTTAAACCAAAATTTTGTTCAGTTGTCCAAAGAACTGAAGCAATTATATGGGAAGCCGGTAGATGATCCAAAGGTTCAAGAAATGGTAGCGGCATATCTGGAGGCAACTTTTTCATTTCTAGGCGAAGATGTAATTCACCAGCTGGCAGAGGCAGAGGTGAAAGAAGCGGAATTACAAGAATTTGAAGGTATGACGCCTTCTCCTTTTAAGGAGGATGAACAAAAATGGCTCGATAAAGCAGTGGAATATTATGTGGAACAGGCGGAAACCACGTAAAAACCATGGTTCAATGAGAGCGTTTCTTGAAGATGCTAAATTTGCAGCTTGTTCTTCACCTGCTTATTCTCCTTCAAAAGGCTTATAATGGTAAAGTATAAAAAGAGGATTAAAAAGGGGAGATTAGATGATAAAACAAATTGAAAAAATCCAACGTAATATTGATTTTTCCGGAACAGTATTGATTAAAAACGAAAAAGGTATTCTGGCAGATGTAAGCTATGGATACGCAAATCGCTCCGAACAATTAAAGAACAACACAAACACTCGGTATGGTATAGCTTCAGGCTGCAAGTTATTTACAGCAATCGCTGTCTGTCAACTTGTCGAAAAGAAAAAACTCAGCTTTGACATGAAGGTTAAAGACTATCTTGAGGTTGAATTCCCTCAATTTCATGATGAAATAACAATCCACCATCTTCTGACACATACTTCCGGAATTCCTGACTATTTCGATGAGGAAGTGATGGAAGACTATGAGGAATTATGGATAAGTAATCCAATGTACAATATAAGGTCTTTGAAAGACTTCCTGCCTCTGTTTCAAGACAAACCCATGAAGCTAAAGGCGGGAGAAAGATTTCATTATAATAATGCCGGTTATATTTTGCTCGGATTAATCGTTGAAAAGGCGAGCCAGCGCAAATTTGACGAATACATACAGGAGAACATTTTTCAAAAAGCCGGAATGGAGCAGTCGGGATATTTTGAGTTTGATGCGCTCCCTCCTAATGTAGCACAGGGCTATATTGACTTTGATGATGGAACTTGGAAAACGAATATATATTCCCTGCCTGCAAAGGGAGGGGCAGACGGCGGAGCTTTTGTAACGGCTGCAGATATGATGAAGCTTTGGGAAGCACTGATGAATAATGACCTTTTAAGTGATGAATATACACAGCTATTACTTAAATCCCATGTTCAAGCAGAAGATGGAGATATTTATTATGGTTATGGTGTCTGGATTGAGCAAGCAGGCTCTGAAATTATTAAATACCATCTCATGGGCTATGATCCTGGTGTCAATTTTTATTCTGCTTTTTACCCGAAAACTTTAACTAAAGCAGTTGTTTGTTCGAATGAGTCAGCAGGTGCGTATGATATTATGCTGGGGATTGAGAAGAAACTAGATGTTTTCAGTGGTTAGTATCTTATAGCTTTAAAATTTAAGTCATGAAAGATAATGGAAGTCTCCACAGGAATTCAATATGGATTATGTACACTTATGCTATACGTAAAAAGTGGAGACAAATAATAAAAAACTGTTTGACCGCATTCGGGAGAAGGAGGAAAATTTGAAGGTTTCCCTTACATATATGGAGAGTCAATAATTATAAAACACCGCTACTTTGAAAGGGAAGCGGCTCTTCTTTTATTTTGAGTTGGAAAGACAAACCTTCAACTGCTTCTTAGCTTATTTTCTTTATTATATTTTTCAATAACTCTACAAATACTATTCCCGATATTACTTAAGGAGTGGTTAAAGTTGAGTCAACCAGAAATCAGAAATGCAATTGAGAAAATACTGGATGAAAGTCATACTGGAACCTTGGCAACAGTTAAGGATAATAAACCGCATTCCAGATATATGACTTTTTTTCAAAGGAATATGACCCTGTATACACCGACGGATAAAAATGCGGATAAAACGGAAGAGATTGATGCAAACCCGTATACACATATTTTAATTGGCTATGAGGGGGAAGGATTTGGTGATGCGTATGTGGAGTATCAGGGGAAAGCTGTATTGAATAATTCTGAAGAAATGAAAAAAACACTTTGGAATGACGATATGAAAATATATTTTGATGGTCCGGAAGATCCTGCTTATACATTATTGGAGATACAGCCGATTGGAATCAGGTTAATGAATAAAAAAGGAGAACCGGCAAAGGAATTGGAATTATAAGAGGATAGGTTTCTAAGCCGTTAGCGAAAATAAGTAGCCGGTTACTTAATTGTAAAGATTAACTGGTATCAAAAACTTTCTGCTGGTCCGTTCGGGAGCTAAAGTTAAAATTAAAAACGGTTAAAGACCGATTCTTACAATACGGAAGTGAAATAAAAAGGGAAAAGCAATATTATACTTGCTTTTCCCTTTATTCCCTCACCTTACCCAAACCTCCCTGAAATATAATCCATTGTCCGCTCATCTCCGGGATGATTGAAAATCACATCAGTGCGGTCAAATTCGACTATCTCACCATGCAGGAAAAAGGCGGTTCTATCGGAAATACGTGCTGCCTGCTGCATGTTGTGTGTCACAATGACAATAGAATATTTTTTCTTTAAATCCTGAATCAGCTCTTCCACTTTTGCTGTTGACCCAGGATCCAAGGCCGATGTCGGTTCATCCATTAAAATGACATCCGGTTCGATGGCGAGACAGCGGGCGATGCAGAGACGCTGCTGCTGACCGCCGGAAAGGCCGTATGCATTCTCTTTCAAACGATCCTTTACTTCATCCCAGATGGCCGCATCGCGAAGACTTTTTTCCACGATTTGATCCAGTACTTTCTTATTGCGGATACCATGTATTTTTGGTCCGTAGGCGACATTTTCATAAATGGATTTTGGAAATGGGTTTGGTTTTTGGAAAACCATGCCCACACGGGTTCTCAGTTCTTCCACTTTAAATGATTTATCAAGGATGCTTTTTCCCTTATATCGGATCGTACCGGTGATGCGGACGTTTGGCACAAGTTCCACCATTCGGTTTAATGTTTTAATATAAGTGGATTTACCGCAGCCGGATGGCCCGATAATCGCTGTTATTTCCTTTTCATACATCGGTAAATTAATTTCCTTTAAAGCGTGAGTTTCCCCGTACCACAGGTTTAAATCCGTTGTATCATAGACCAGCGGCTTCAAAGCATCTGGTCCTGATGTCATTTTATTCGGTTGTCTTGTTTTTCCAATGCTATTGATTGCTTCTGTAACACTCATTGATTTTCACTCCTTAAAATCTTTTTTGGAATTTATTTCGTATAAGCACGGCAGTAGCATTCAGTGCAAACAATAATAGAAGCAATATAATGATTGTTGCTGCAGCTAAGTTTGCATATTCTGCAACGAGAGATGAATCCAGTGTCCAGTAGTAAATCTGCATTGGCAGCGCCGTGAACGTATCCATTAAGCTGCTCGGAAATGGAATAAGCAATGCAGGAATCCCAAGAACAGTTAATGGTGCTGTTTCTCCGATTGCTCGGGATAGTGCCAAAATGGATCCTGTAAGAATCCCCGGCAGTGCTGATGGCAGAATGATATTTCTAATCGTCTGCCATTTGGAGGCTCCCATACCGTACGATGCTTCACTTAAATGCTGTGGGACAGCTCTGAGTGCTTCCTGTGCTGCTACGATAACAATAGGCAGGACAAGAAGAGATATAGTCAATCCCCCGGCAAGAACGGCATTTCCCAGATCCATAGCTCGAGCAAAGACGGTCAGCCCCAGCAGTCCATAAACGATGGACGGAACCCCAGCCAAGTTAGAAATATTTGTCTGGATCAGCGATTGTAGCTTTCCTTTTTTGGCATACAACTCTAGGTAAATGGCTGTGCATATTCCGATTACCATGGTGACAGGGATGACAACAAGCATGAGCCAGAATGTTCCGAGCAGTGCACCCATTATGCCGGCTCTTTCTGGGTCAGTTGATAATGCGCCTGTTAAGAAGTCCATGTTAATCCACGAAATACCCTGGGTCAAAACGCGGGCAATCAATATACCCAATATGACGATCCCGAAAAGGGTGGCTAGGAGAAACACGATCTTAAAAAAATTGTTTTTCAGGACCCTGCCATTTATTCTTTTTTCCATGTCGACTTTGTTTACAAGTTCCATTTTAATATTCCTCCCTGAATCTTCGAGAGACATATCGTGCCAGTAAATTCATGATTAATGTAAAAACAAATAAGGTCATGGCGACAGCGTATAAACTATAGTAGATCGTGGTTCCGGCTGAAGCGTCACCGCTCGCTACCTCCACAATGTACGCAGTCATTGTCTGCATGGATTGTGTCACATCAAACGTAAAGTTTTTTGAACTTCCGCTTGCAATGGTTACAATCATCGTTTCCCCGATAGCCCGTGAAATCCCGAGTACAAAAGAGGCAATAATGCCGGATAGCGCAGCGGGAATGACTACACGAAAAGTTGTTTCCAGTTTCGTAGCCCCCATTGCAAAAGCTCCCTCCCTCATTGCATTTGGTACAGACACCATAGCGTCTTCGGATAAAGAAGCAATCATCGGGATAATCATGATACCCATTACAATTCCCGGACTAAGAATGTTTGTCACTTCTACAGCTGGAAAAATACTACGGATGACCGGTGTTACAAACGTAAAGGCAAAAAAACCATATACAATGGTAGGAATACCGGCTAGCACTTCAAGGAGTGGCTTTAATGTTCGGCGAACCTTTTCTGATGCGTATTCACTTAAATAAACAGCTGTCATGATTCCAATTGGTCCTGCAACAAGAATGGCGATAATGGAAGAGATCAGTGTGCCTGCAAGCAACGGCAATATGCCGAATTCCGGATTCTGGCTTAATGGTCTTAACACATTACCGGTAAAAAATTCAGCAAACGGCACGAGCTGGAAAAATTCAATCGTCTCGGACAGAAGTGTAAAGATGATTCCGACAGTAGTTAAAATAGAAATAGCGGTAATAAGAAAAAGGAGTGCAGGAATTAGTTTTTCTTTAAATTGAGAAAAACGATTGTTTTTGTTTTTTGCATCAATCATGTCTCTTACGGAAACGGCATCTTGTTTATTTGCCATCGTATGTTTCTCCCTCCGGCTATAAGTCATAGAGGATGAGAGTAAACTTGTTACCCTCATCCACCATGATAGTTTCATAGTTTTAAATTATTGCAGTGCTTCTAAGTCTTCAATTAAGCTTTGTGCTTCTTCATCAGGGATTGGAGCAAATCCTGTTTCCCCCGCAAAATTGTTTATATTATTCATAGCATAAATGGCAAAATCAAGTACTTGTGGTTTTTCTTCTGCATTATTCATATTCAAGTAGGTGAATACCGGACGAGTGAAGTCCGCATAATCTCCATCTTCCGCAATCGTGTCTAGTGATGGTTCTACAGGTCCGTTGCCAAAGTCAACGCTTACTGCCTGCAGGGTATCCTGGTTATTTACATAGTATCCAAATCCGAAAAAGCCAATGGCATTTTCATCTTCTTGTACCAAGCTTACAAGTGTTGAATATTCTTGCTGGAGATTGACATCGTCTATTAAATCTTGTTCTTCAAGGATTTCTTCATAGAAAAATTCATAGGTACCATGGTTTTCGTTGGGTCCAACCGGGTTGACTTCTTCATCAGGCCAATCAGGATTTACATCTGACCATGTTTCCACACTGCCATCGGCAAGAAAAATACTTGTTAACTCTTCCGGTGTCATTTCTGTTGCCCAGTCATTGTTAGGGTGGACAACAAAAGTCAATCCATCCAGTGCAACCTTTAATTCTTTTGGCTCGAAGCCAAGGTCTTCCGCTGCTGCCTGTTCATCCTCTGAAATTGGACGGGAAGCATCATTGAAGTCTGTTCCATCCTCTTGGAGGAATTGTTCAAATCCTGCACTAGTTCCTGCGCGTCCCACTTCTACGGATACGCCTGACTGTTCGTTTAACATATATTCTTCAGCAAGTCTGGACATTAACGGGTAAACCGTTCCGGATCCGTCTATAACAACACTGCCTTCAAGCTCCTCTGACTCACTGTTGTCTGCACTTTCACTTTCAGTAGAAGTTTCATTTTCCTCTGTTTCTGTGTCATTCTCATCTGTATCTTCTTCCTCACCTTCTGTTCCACATGCAGCGAGTCCAATAACTACACCTGCGATAAGCAGGAACAAAAGTACTTTTTTTAATTTCATCAACTAATTCCTCCCTGTGTTGTTGTTAACCTCAATTCCGAGTATAGGGGGCGAATGTTAAGGAAGTTTATATACAATGTAAAGATTATGTAAATTAGTAGGTCTTTTGTTTGGAATAAATTATGATAATAGGGAAAGGGGCATGGAAATGGAAGTATCCTATTTATATATCTATGAGAAATTATTGGATTTTTATGGTTCGCAGGAATGGTGGCCAGCTGATAGTGACTTTGAAATGATGGTTGGCTCCATTCTTGTGCAAAACACAAATTGGAAAAATGCAGAAAAAGCGCTGGAACATTTGCATGATCATGTACAGCCGGAAAAGTTAGCAAGACTTGAAGAAAAAGAACTGGCTGAGAAGATTCGTCCGAGTGGCTATTATAATATGAAGGCCAAAAAGATCAAAGCCTTTTTGGACTGGTTTGAAAAATATGATTATCAACTTTCTTGCCTTAAATTAAAAGAGAAGCTTGAGATACGTGAAGAACTGCTAATGGTCTATGGAATTGGCAAAGAAACGGCTGATGTTATCCTGCTTTATGCAATGGACAAGCCGGTTTTTGTCGTGGATAACTATGCGAGGCGAATTTTTTTCAGGCTGGGATACGATTTGCCTAAGGCTTATGATAGATTCAGAGAGCAGGTGGAGGCAGAGCTTCCAGTAGATATTACGTTATATAATGAATATCATGCTTTACTGGTGGAACATGGCAAAAAGCATTGTAAAGCTACGCCGATTTGTGAGGGGTGTCCGTTATTGGATGTTTGTGCACAACGTTTTTAATACGGAACCTGCGCTTTCATATTACGCTTCCAACGCAAGATTCCGGATCTGCTCTGTCAGTTTCTCCGGGATTTCATCAGTAAATAAGTGTCCTGTTTTTGGGTGCGTAACCAACTGGGCATGAGGAAGGTCCTTGGCCAGCTTTTCACCTGTTTTTAAGGATACGACCCGATCTTCCTCGGCATAAATTAATAGTGCCGGTGTGCTGACTTGCTGCACCTGCGCTGACCGCAAGTCGCCTTCCCGGTAACGAACAAGACGCAAGAGTGATTTATAAAAGTTCTTTTCATTTATTGGCCTGCCATATTCTTCAATCATTTCCTCCGTGATTACTGAATGATCGGAAAGCACCATTTCCAGTGTATATCTCACCCCTTGTTTTTTTACCTGCCTTTTAATGAAGAGATAAAAATAGGGCACATATGAAAGGAGCTTGATCCAATGATTTGAAGGCTGCAGATAACCCGAACTGTTTAAAAGGATGAGCTTTTTAACTTTTTCCGGAAAAAGCTTGGCCGTATACAAACTAATCTGCCCACCCATAGAATGCCCAGCCACATAAACCTCTTTCAGATTAAAATAATCAATGCACCCTGCGATGAGCGTGGCAAAATTTTCATAGGAATTGATAAATCTGCTTGATTTCTCACTTCTGCCGAATCCCGGCAAGTCAATGGCTACGACAGCAAAATGTTCCTCCAGTAAAGGCATCATCCTTCTAAACGTATATACGGAAGCAACCAGGCCATGTATGAGTAATATGGGTGGCTTGCCGTTTAATGTATATTCGCAATAAATATTTACGCCAGATAACTTAATGTTTGTCTTGGTGAAATTTTTCATTTTATCCGTCCTGTTCAGATAATGTGGTATATAATATGATATCAAAACAACAGTTGAGAGGAAAGAACTCACTCCCTCTGTTCTTTTTTTTGTATTAAATTGAAGTAATTAGCGGCCGTCGTTCGAAATAGTGAAAATAATTAAAAAAATACTATATTATTTTTGTGATTTCAAGTATATTAGAACTATGGGATATTTAGCTAGGGGGTGAGCCTCATACGTTACGTCATTGGCTGTTTTATGATAGGAATCTTTTTTTTCTTTTTAACTGATCAAATTATGGCCTCTGAGATCATACAGCTTCATTCCGAACAAGAGGAATATGAAGTTGGATCTTTAATGGAAATTTTGGAGGATGAAGATAACAATATCGATCTGGAAGACATTCTCGCCGGTACCTTGGATAATAAATTTTATCAATATAACGGTAATGTCCCCAATTACGGCTATACGTCATCCACTTTTTGGGTGCGCATGACGTTTGAAAACCGGACAGCAAATGAGGAATGGATGTTGGAAATAGCGTATCCCCCCCATGATTCACTTGAGCTGTACACGAAAAGCGGTGATGGGGATTTCCATTACAGCAAAACAGGGGATCAGCTGCCTTTTTCCGAACGGGAAGTTCACCACCGGAATTTTATATATAATCTTAGCATAGCCCCTGGTTCCCGGGAAACCTATTATTTGAAGGTTGAAAGTGACGGGTCTATGCAATTGCCTGTCACGCTATGGCCCCCCGATCAATTTAATCAAAAAAGCCAGCTTGAATACATCCTGCTCGGTATATATTATGGTTTTGGCCTGATTATGATTTTTTATCATTTGTTTTTGTTTTTTTCACTGAGATTATCGAGTTATTTCTGGTATGTCCTTTTCATTGCTTCTCTCATGTTTTTGCACTTTACACTAAATGGGTTGGCCTATCAGTTTTTCTGGACTGAACAACCATGGTGGAACCATCATGCTATATTATTTTTCATCGTGATGACGAACATGCCGGCATTATTTTTCACAAAATCATTTTTAAATACCGCTTTTTATATACCCAAATTAAATAAGATAATTAACGGCGTAATCATACTCCAGCCTGTTTTTATTATTATGTTGTTTATAAGCTATGAGCTATCACTTGATATAATTATGGTCGCTACCATTGGTATTATTTTACTAATCATTATACCCACAGCCATATTAAGCTGGAGGAGAGGTTATGCGCCCACGAAATATTTCTTTTTTGGCTGGATAACTTTTTTACTTGGTACTGTTGTAAGTTCTCTAGCAGATATGGGAATACTGCCCATCAACTTTGTAACAAAGTATGCTTCCCAATTGGGTTCCGCTGTAGAGATCGCTCTATTTTCTCTTGCATTAGGGGGAAAGATTAGACAACTTCGGCTGGAAAAGCAAGCAGCGGAGGAAACTGCGCTGAAAAGCCAAGAACTTGCAGTAAGTCATCTTAGGAAAGCAAATGAACTGAAGGATGAATTTCTGGCAAATACCTCTCATGAATTACGGACACCACTTCACGGAATGATTGGCTTAGCTGAATCTATAAGAGAGAAGGATGGATTAAATGAGGAGATGCAGCATAATATTTCCTTAATCATATCAAGTGGAAGGAGGCTTACCCATTTAATTGAAGACCTTCTTGATGCCTCGAAATTAAACCATCATGAAGTCAATTTGGAAGTAGTCCGGGTTGATTTGAAAAAGCTGGCAGATATGGTATGTACAGTTTCCGAATCCATGAATAATAATAAGTCAATAACAATTCGCAATGACATTACAGAGGATATGCCGCCGGTTGCGGGAGATAAAAATAGGCTGCAGCAAATATTTTACAATTTGATTGGCAATGCGATCAAGTACACGGAAAGTGGGGAAATCATTTTAACTGCTGAGCCGGCAAAGGATGAAGTGGTTGTATCCATTAAAGATACAGGCATTGGTATCTCAGAAGAGGATGTGGAACGTATTTTTGACAGTTTCACAAGAGGTTCCAACATAGATGACAAGTCTGTACACGGAACAGGACTTGGATTAAGGATTACGGAACAGCTTGTGGATCTTCATGGCGGAAAGATAGAAATAGCATCCAATGTAGGAGAAGGGACTGTGGTGTCTTTTACTGTACCAATTTTTCAGGAAAGGCATAGGGGTGATGTTATCACCTTTCCAGGGGCAGGGGCATACGCACCTTATGAACATTTACGAATGGAAGTGCCTGCAAAGGAAAAAGACGGTCCCTCTCTTGGTAAAATACTGATCGCAGATGATGAACCAGTTAATATTCAAGTGCTCATGAATCACTTGTCGACAGTCGGGTATGTATTGAAGGTGGCAATTGATGGAGAAGAAGTACTGCATTACCTTGAAAATGATCGCTCCTATGACCTGGTTATTCTCGATGTAATGCTGCCAAAGCTTTCTGGACTTGACGCAGCAAAAAAAATCAGGGAACAGTTTTCCCTGACAGAATTGCCCATTTTAATGCTGACAGCCAGATCTCAAATGGAAGATATCATTACGGCCTTTGAAGCGGGAGCCAATGATTACTTGACAAAACCGACTTCTAAAGAAGAGTTACTCGCCCGAACAAAAACGTTATTATCCCTCAAGCTGACGATGGAAGAAGTAGTGAAGGTGAATAAGGAACTGAAGTATTTGAATCAGTCACTTGAATCGCAAGTTGCCGAACGGACGGAAGAACTGGAACTAAGAACAGATGAACTCAGGATAATGGAGAAGTCGAGAAGACAATTGATGTCGAATATTTCCCATGAACTTGGTACGCCAATGACTTCTGTAAGGGGGTATGTTAAAGCAATGCTAGATGGTGTGGTTGACGGGAATGATGAAAATTATTTGACAATTGTTTATCAAAAGATACTTGTTATTGACAGGCTCATTCAGGATTTATATGATCTTTCTAGGCTGGAAGCAAGAAGGGTAAGTTTTAGACGGCAAGAAGTGACGACAGAGGAATTACAGCACATGCTGATTTCGAAATATGAAATGGATGTAAAATATCATGGCATTGATTTCCGAATTTATAATGATTTGGGTCAGGAAAGTTCTCAAGAAAGCGTGATAATTGATCCTGACAGGCTGGATCAAGTGATGCAGAATCTGATTTTTAATGCCATACGTTTTACGGATGCAAATGGCACTATTGAAGTTCATATTAGAAAATTAAAGGGTGGGAAGAAGTATAATCTGCCGGCAGCATTAGCAAAAAAAGCGCCGCTCCTGCACGTAAGTGTACGTGATAATGGGGAAGGAATATCAGATGAAGCTATAGACTATATATTCGATCGGTTCTTTCGGGAAGAAAAATCAAGAATAGAGAAGGATACCCATTCAGGATTAGGGCTTGCCATTTCCAAAGAAATCATTGAAGCCCATCAGGGACATATATGGGCAGAGAGTAAATCGGGGGAAGGGAGCATTTTTCATTTTGTTCTTCCACTTGAGTCAAAATAGATAAAGGGGCTGAGCGGAATTGAAAACGGTAAAAATACTAATTGTAGAAGATGAGGCGGAAATACGCCATTTGCTTCAATTATACCTTCAGGAATTATATGAAATAGCAGTGGCGGAAACCGGAACGGAAGCTATTGATAAAGTCAAACGGGACCCACCGGATCTTATTTTACTGGATATACTTTTGCCTGAAAAAAATGGTCTGGAAGTTTGCAGAGAAATACGCATGTTTAATGAAGATGTTTCCATTTTGTTTATAAGTTCGAAAAGAGAGTTTGAAGACCGGATTACAGGGCTGGAGGCAGGGGCGGATGATTATATTATAAAGCCTTTTGATCCAGGGGAAGTTCGTGCAAGAGTGATGGCACATATTAGAAGAAAGGATATTTATGAAAAGCATCACCAACAGGAGCAAAAAAAGTTAAGGTTTCATGAACTTGAAATCAATTTGGATAGTTATTCGGTTTATTTGAAGGAGAAACCGGTACAATTGTATGCAAAAGAGCTGCAGCTGCTTATGTTTCTGGCAAAGTATCCGAACCAGGTGTTTTCCATTGAGCAGCTTTATGATCAGGTGTGGGGGAAAGAGACAATTGGCGATTATAGTAACGTAAAAGTGCATATCAGCAATTTACGGAGGAAAATTGAAAAAAATCCAAGAAAGCCAAATTATATACAAACAATTAGAGGAATTGGCTATAAATTCACGGGGGAAAGTTAAAAAAATTGTGTTTTTTTAACTTTCTTTTAACCTTTTTTATATAGAATAAGGAAAGACATATACATAAGACAACTTAATAATGGAAAGGTGGGGACCATAGAGTGCATTCAGCGTCATTGAAAGTGAGTAAGAACTTGGATCAGGAATGGATAGAATTAATCAAAGAAGCAAAAGACGCAGGATTGACCGTAAAAGATGTTAGAAGGTTTTTTATCAACGCAAAATATATAGAAGAAGGCGACTTTTCCGAGTATAAAGCAACAAAGTAAACACAAAGACAGTGTTCCTTTGTTGCAAAATTGCATTTTATTATTTGGATGAAGGGATTATTTCTCGAGGTAAGTACAGAAGAAGTTGTAAAAGCTATTTCAAAAAAGGAGCAGTATTTTTGCCTGGCAGCATTAATTCTGAAATAATGATTATATAGTAAATAAAAGGAGTGCTGCCAAGTGAAAGTATTTGTAATTGGAGCCAATGGACAAATTGGAAAACATATAGTCAGCATGCTGAAAGACAGCAAAGAACATACCGTAACAGCAATGGTAAGAAAAGAAGCGCAGGCAGAGGAATTAAAACATGCAGGTGTAGAAGCGGTCATTGCCAATTTGGAAGGCAGCGCTAATGAACTGAAGGAAGCAATGGCTGGAAGCGACGCAGTGATTTTTACGGCAGGATCGGGTGGAGGCACCGGAGCTGATAAAACAATGTTAATAGATCTTGATGGGGCAATAAAATCTGTGGAAACAGCTGAAAAAGCCGGGGTCTCACGGTTCGTAATGGTCAGTGCGATTCAGGCACATAATAGAGAGAATTGGGGCGAAACACCGAGCTATTATTATGTAGCAAAACATTATGCGGACAGAGCACTGATGAACAGTGGTTTAACGTATACGATTGTGCGGCCGGGCGGTTTACTGAATGAACCTGGAACAGGCAAGATTACAGCAGCAGAAAACCTGGAAATGAAAACTATTCCACGGGAGGACGTGGCCCGTACTGTTATTGAAAGTCTTAATGAAAAGAATACTCATCACAAAGCATTTGATCTTCTATCAGGTGACATGAAAATTGGAGCTGCATTGAAAAATATATAAGTCTCGAAAATTAGGAAAAGCCCCGAAAGCAGTTGAGTTTTTTTTCAGGTTTTTTTCGGAATGGAGCAGGAATATAATTTATTATATGATGAAATTATAAATAAAAAAACATTACACTCCGATACCAAGACACAGGCACCATTCTGATATCAGCTCTTATTGATAAATTGCTAATCATATAAAAACACGAACCAGCAGGATAAAACCGTACTGAGTCCGTGCCTTTTCTCTTAACGCGAATAATGTATTTTTTACAACGAGACATCAACCGAAGTACCATTGTCTATTTCCGACTCTGTCTCCATGTTTATTGGAGGAGAAGATATATTAATCGTCAAATTGCTGATTTGCTCAGAAGGCGGATGATTCTCATTCAACATGTAGACTAGTGTAGCATTTTTCGGAATAGAGCTGGTATAATCTCCATCAGTCCTGCCGCTAAACATATCATGGGCGTTTAATTGATGTCCATTTACATTAATGGTGGTGGCAGCGAAAAAGAATTGAATGGGAATCTCACTGGTATTCTGCAAAATGGCATCCATTTGCAAATACCTCACCTCATCCCCTGAAATACCAGCAGTCGCTTCGTCTGTTACTTCCCCGCTTACCAGACTAACATTTTCAATTTCAATGTTTATCGGCCCAACGCTCACCGTCCCAGCAGATGCTGCTTTTTCAATCGTAAATATACCGATTGAATTTTCTGTTGTCTGACCGGGAGTCCCATCTACCGCAAAATTTCCTCTATTATCGTGGGTAAGTTCTTGTTCCTTCGACTCCTCACTTTTTTCCTTCTCAGCAGGAGCTTTTGCTTCTATATTTTCTTCAGTGGCCGTATCTTTTTCTGTATTATTTTTCGTTTCTTCCTCGGTAAATTCCTCACTATTTGCTTTTGTTTCTTCAGCTTGATCCTCTGCCGCTTTTTCAGAGGCACTTTCTATCCCTTCATCCTCATTAGCTGTGCCTTGATCTTCCTCGGGTCTATCCGACTTATCATCGGTAACGGTGACTTCCTTCTCCAGGACAATTTTTTCTTTTTCTCGTTCATCCTGCTGGCTTGTCTTAGCCATTGATATTGATGCAACTGCACTATCTGCAGCAGCTGCCGCTTCTTCTGTGTTTTCCTGCTGACTTGCTCCACAGCCCGCTAGTGCCCCCCCTGATGCTACCAACAAAACTGCTATCCATCTGTACAATGTAGTTCCCCCTCAAGTAGGTATTCTCTCTTTCTGCAAGCATAACAAATTCATAGGGCAGGAACAAACGGACATAGTGAGATGCATCATCCGTATATTTTTGAAAAATTAACGAATATACCTTTTCAACGCCTTCAGTTTTTAATCGTATTCCATAAATTACCTTAGATTATGGAGGGAATAGCTCTTGTTACTGTTGACTCCTTAATGATTTCTCCTTTTTTTAATCATTTCACAATGCATTAATTCCATTTAATGTGCGATGTGAAGTTATTGAACAGGTCGAAGGGTTTTAATAATACAAGAAAAAGAAAAAAGCTCCCTATCATGTATCATAAAGGATTTGAATGGTACAAGAAAAAGAAAAAATCGCCTGATCATGTACCATAAAGTATTTGAATGGTACAAGAAAAAGAAAAAATTGCCTGATCATGTACCATAAAGGATTTGAATGGTACATGAAAGGGCAAAAATCGCCTGATCATGTATCATAAAGGATTTGAATGGTACAAGGAAAAGAAAAAATCGCCTGATTATGTATCATAAGGAACTTTAATGGTACACACAAGAGAACAGGCTTCCTTTCGCCTTGACTTATGATGTTTTAATTCTATTTAATTCATATTGGATTATTGCACAGGTAGAAAAACTTTCCTACGAATCCATCGCATAAGACAAAGAAATAAATATTCTAAATTACACTTTACATTCAAACTAAATTTCTATATAGTATAAATACCTAATATTTCTAGGTAGGTGAGAAAATGTTTAATCGTGAACTTGTTAAAGGAAGCACATCACTGCTTGTGCTGCAGCTATTGAATGAGCGTGATATGTATGGCTATGAGCTGGTAAAAGAAATGGACCGCCGCAGTGAGCATAACCTGCAAGTGAAGGAGGGTACATTATACCCTGCCCTTCACAAGATGGAGAAGCAGGAGTACATTGCGTGCTACTGGCAGCACCGGGAGAAGGGTCCGGCACGGAAATATTACCGTATTACTGACCAGGGAAAAGAAATGCTTGAAGAAAGAATAGCAGAATGGTTCAGATACGTTCAAGTGATGAATAACTTGATCGAAAGAGGCGAATCATGAGTGAAGGGGAACAACAATTTTTACAGGCATTAGATAAAGAAATCGGGAGTCATCCCAACAAGCAGGACATTATGGCGGAATACGAAATGCATGTTTATGATTTGCTGGAGGAAGCGCAAGTCGATCAAGAGGACATCTACTGGGAATTGGTGGAGAGGCTTGGGAAGCCGGAAGAAATTGCTGAATTGTGGAAGCAGGACAAATCGGTTACACCAAGTAAAATGCAGCTTTTATTTGTACTATGCAATATTGCTATATTTGCCGGAGGAACTTTGCTGACCATTGGCTATAATATTTATGATTGGAACTGGCTGGAGGCATTATGGGCCATGCTGACGAATGTTACATCCATCATTATCATTGGTTATATCTTCTTTTGGGGACTATTGGGATATGAAATTGGGAAGGCGTTTGGCGCCGGGGGATATAAACTGTTGAAAAAAACATTTTTATTCTCTATCATTCCGAATTTAGTTTTGATGTATTTAATTATTTTTAAGCTTATTCCATATGCGTGGTTCGGAGCGCTATTAAGTATTCGCTTTATTATTGTATGTATCCTATGTACGGCAGTTCTATACCCGGTAAGCTGGCTTGGATATCGATGGGGAAAAAGAGCTTCCATTTAAAAGGGTTTGAGCATGTTTACTATGGAAGGTAATTTTTTGCACATATGCATAGAATAACTAAGTATATAGAATTACATAGTATAGGAGGGATGATAACCAATGGAAATACAAGTCAGGCAAAAAGATTGGCTGTTTTTACTTGTTTGTTTAGGACTGGGATTACTGGGGGAATTAAGTTTTTTCCATGGCAGAATTGGAATGTCTTATCTTGTATTTATAGCAGGTTTTTATTTGGTTCTGTTTCTTCGTTTCCGTTTTGTTTTTCATCACCGAAGAATTGGCTTGCTATTGATGATAGCCATTTGGATCCTGGCGGGAAGCTATCTTTTTTATGACAGTGTCCTTTTTTATCAGCTTAACTTATTGATCATACCAGTACTCGTTTTTTTTCACATTGTATTGATCACCACGCCAAATCAGCTGAATTGGAGCAGGCCGCATTTCATCCTTTTATTAACAGCAAAATTGCGGCAGGGGCTGCAGTATGTTTCGTCATTTTGCAGATTAAGTCTTCAAAAGGTATTTAAAAATATGACAGATCAAAGGGCAAAAACGATAAAACATATTTTAATCGGATTGGCCATCGGAGTTCCTTTATTGCTGATTATCACTGGACTCTTAATGTCAGCGGATGCTGTTTTTCAGGATGTGGTATTACGATTGCCGGCGTTTGTATTACAGCTTCATTTTATTGAAGGGGTATTTCGGGTTGCAGTTGTGGTCTTTCTTGCATTCTTGTTCTTTGGCATCTTTCAGGTATTGCATAGAAGTTCAGAAGTGGAAGAGCAGCTTAATCAGGAAAGAAGGAATATTCATTGGGATAGTGTTATTGCTATAACTATTTTAGTTATGCTTAATGCGATTTATGTTTTATTTGCAGCCATTCAATTTACTTATTTTTTCAGTAATGGACTGCAGGATGGTTTTACCTATGCAGAATATGCAAGAAGGGGATTCTTTGAGCTGTTATTTGTGACAGTCATTAATTGGACATTGTTAATATGTTTTCTGAAATTAGTGAACGACTCACGAAAAGGTATAAAGATGACCTTAAAAATCATGTATTCCCTTCTGATCATTGTAAGTGGTGTGATGCTGGTCTCAGCGTATCAGCGTTTAAGCATGTACCAAGCTGCTTATGGATATACATTGGATCGTATTCTGGCAGATGGATTTATGATATTTCTGATGGTGGTTTTTGCATATACTTTTATTCGGGTATGGATAGAACGGTTATCGCTGCTTCATTTCTATCTTATCGCAGGATTGGCTTTTTATACCGTATTGAATGCCATCCATATCGAACAAATCATTGTTGATAATAATTTGGAGCGATATGAAGAGACAGGAAAAATAGATGTTCATTATTTAAATTCGCTTTCTTATACCGGATTAGAAGGATTAATGGAGCTATATGAAAAAGAACCTGATTATCCGGCATTGGAAGATATTTTACAAGAACGACAAACGTACATGGAAAAACAAGAAACTTGGCATTCTTATAATTTCACAAGAGAAGCGGTAACAAAAAGGTTGCAAGAACTTGAATTTTAATCTCATTTTGGAGGGATGCTCGGATGAATAATTTAAAGCACATTGCGATTATCATGGACGGAAACGGAAGGTGGGGAAAGGAACGTGGACTCACAAGAAGTCAAGGACATTACGCAGGGGCACAGGCAATGGAAAAAATTATTGATGCAAGCATTGAATTAGATATAAAAATCCTGACACTTTACGCATTTTCTTCCGAGAATTGGTCAAGACCGAAAAATGAAGTGAATTATCTCATGAATTTACCTGTGAAATACCTCAAGCAAAAGCTGCCGGAATTTATGAAAAGGAATATTAAAATACTAGTTACTGGGAACACGGATGCACTTCCGGGATCCACAAAAAAAGCACTTCAAAAATCAGTCAGTGAAACAGAAGCTAATGATGGGCTGGTCGTCAATTTTGCTTTTAATTATGGGGGAAGAGACGATATCCTGCAGGCTGTTCAGAAAGTCATGTATGAAATTCAGCAGCATAATATGGAATTGGATCAGGTGGATGAGGCGTTATTTCAACAATATCTATATACAAAGGAGCTGCCGGATCCGGATCTTGTAATAAGAACCGGCGGGGAAAAGCGGATTAGTAATTTCCTGTTATGGCAATGTTCGCTATCAGAACTTTACTTTAGTGATGTTTATTTTCCTGATTTTGATCGGGGATTATTGAAGAAGGCGGTGCATGAAGTGCAGGAAAGGAGATATATTCATCAGATATCATAGCTGCAGATGAGCGATTGGAAATGACATGAATAAGAGAATTATTGGAAAAAATATACTGCTGAGTAAATCATGCAGAAAAAGAGAAGCTTAGCATAATAATATCTGCATGCCACTTTAGATGAACCGAAACATTTTCCATTTCTTATTAAATCAATCTACCGGGTTAATGGAAAAATTAATATCTGAAGTGAATTCAGCCCATAGTCCCAACCGGAAAAAAGGAATGATAACCGAATAATTTATTTGGGTTCACTTTCAAATAAGTGATCCCCGGCTCCCTTCGATGCCAGGTAAGCGATGTAAAGCTTGCCTGGTTTTTTTTTGACCACTTTGGATGGGACAAAAGTATAAGAACAAACACTACTATATAAACATTCAGAAATTGATAAATTACCCCCACCCTAAATGTATCGACCTGTTCAATATCCAATAGCTCCAATACGCGTTAAATGAAATTAATACATCATGAGCCTATGCGAAAGCAATCCTGTTCTCTTTTATGTACCATTAATAATCTTTGAGCTGATCGAAAAATATTATTAAAATATTTTAATCCTGACATATAAGATGTCAGGATTAATGATTTATATTCTAATTAGTCGAAATGAAAGGAGTTGAGAATGATACAATAATATCCAAGAGAATAGTTTACGGATAAGGAGAGAGAAAAATGAAACTCTATCGTTTGCTGGGGATTACGATGGAATTGCTGACGAAAAAAAGGGTAACAGCAACAGAATTGGCTTCCAGGTTCGAGGTCTCAGTTCGCACAATCTATCGTGACATTGAATTGATTAATCAATCCGGCATTCCTGTTGTTTCTTTCTCCGGAACAGATGGCGGTTTTGAATTGATGAGCGGGTTCTTCTTAACAAAGCAGCATTTCTCCATTGATGACTTTTCCATGATTTACAACCTTTTAAAGAGTGCAGATCAAGCTGTTGATGGCCCGAACTTTAAGTCATTAATCAATAAGCTTAGCACGTTACAGCCCGCTCTGCTAAATTCAAACAGTCAGAACAAAATAATATTCGATATAAGTGCCTCAGAAGATGAAAAAGAGATTATTTTTCCCTTAATGAAAGCGGTCGACCAATCGAAAAGGATTTTCTTGACCTATACAAATGCTTCCGGTCAAGTATCAGAGAGAAAGATAGAGCCGCTAAAACTTTTATGGTTAAAAGGAGTTTGGTACCTGGACGGCTATTGCTTATCAAGAAAAGACACACGTTACTTTCGTGTTTCAAGAATGACTAATCTCGAAGTGTTAGAAGAGCAATTTCATCCAAAATCAGCGTACAAACGTCCGGTTCAAGAACAAGAACAAGGCATAAACGCTCACCTTCGTTTTGATTTATCGGTACAGACGAGGGTGTTTGAGCAATTTCCAGGTGCATTCACACTTCAAGGAGATTTTATCGAAGTAAAAACGATTTTTTATTCCAGAGAATATGCGGTTTCTGTCATATTAAGCTATGGGTCGAAGGTAGAAATACGTTCCCCGGATGAACTGAAAGATGATTTGATTCAAGAGGTCAATGAAATTGGAAAGATCTATTTTGATTGAATACCTGACAATCGCAATACTGATTGAAATAGGAGGATGCATAATGACAATTTTAGTAACAGGTGCCACTGGAACAGTAGGAAGGCATGTTGTAGATCAACTCGTTAAAAAAGGGGAACAAGTGAGAGCAGTATCTCGCAATCCAGAAAGAGCTCATTTGCCGGAGGGGGTAGAGGTTGTAGCAGGAGATTTAATGTCTCCGGACACGCTGAATCCCGCATTAAAAGGTGTTACCGCTTTATACCTGATTACTTCAAGTGATCAAACTGGTGCGACACTGGAAACCAATCCTCAAGTCGTAAATTTGGCGGAACAGGCTGGGGTTCAAAGAGTGTCTTTATTGACGGTATACGGTGATGGTCCTGTGGAACAAGCACTCAAAAACAGTCGTCTCGAATGGACATTTGTGCAGCCGGTTGGATTTATGGCCAATGCTATTGATGACTGGCAGGAATCAGTTCGAAAAGAAGGGGTTGTTCGTAAGTTTGAAGCCGAAACACGGGGTGCCATTATCCATGAAGCTGACATTGCAGCAGTTTTTGTTGAAACACTTCTTGAAAAAGGCCATCATGGAAACTCTTATACACTCACTGGTCCAGAAGCCCTCTCTGCCATTGAACAAGTGGAGATCATTAGTAAAGCCCTTGGTAAAGATATTAAACTTGAAGAGTTAACGGAAAAACAAGCTCGAAAGGGGTGGCAAGAGATGGGCTATGATGAGGAAAGTATTGATTTTATGGTTCAAATGAGTAAAAATCCGCCCGAAATTGGTTCTACCGTTATACCAACGATCGAAGAAGTAACAGGACGCCCGGCAAAAACATTTGCTGCGTGGGTATCTGAACATAAAAGTGACTTTATGTTATAGTTTTTGGTGTTCTAAGGTTATAAAAGGCGTTATATGAAAAAAGTTCTTGAAAGAAGGTTTCTTACTGAAATGGCAGTTGATTTTACGCAACCTGGCCAGATCTTTATTAGAATCGTTGATAGGTGTTAGTCTTGTACGCTGACAATAGATGATTGTAAATCGATAATTATTAACAGGAGGGATTTGAATATGAACAAATTTCAGATATTACGAGGATTTACTACCATCAGTTACTGGGCAGATGATGTGGTGGCAGCAAAAAATTGGTACAGTGAGATTTTGGGCATGGAACCATATTTTCAGCGTTCGGGTGAGGACGGGAAACTTGCTTATGTTGAGTTTCGGGTCGGAGACTACCAGCACGAACTAGGTCTGATTGATCGGCTCTATGAACCTGATGGTGGAACTCCCGGTTCAGGAGGAGCAGTTATGTATTGGCATGTCGATAATGTGACAGCAACTCTTGAAAAGCTGCTATCCATGGGAGCGAAAGAGTATGAGGCACTCACACACCGTGAGGAAGGGTTTATCACGGCTTCTGTCATTGATCCATTTGGTAATATACTGGGGATTATGTACAATCCACACTATTTAGAAATATTGGATTCCAGAATTCAGTCCTGAAAAAATGGCTGCGGTTGGTGGAATAACATAAAAAAACCAAAGGGCAATACTTTGAGAAGGATCAAAAATAAATATCTATTTTTCATCAAAGGTTTACTTTATTCTCAAAGATCACATCATTTCAATAGATGTCCAGGATTATCAGCCAGGGTATATTTGAAAAGCTATATAAATGATTAGAAGGAGTTACCCAAAATGCAACATGCAATAAAAGTGAACGGTTTTAAAAAATCATATAATAACAATCAGGTGGTAAAAGGTATCAATTTGCAAGTAAAAAAAGGTGAATTATTTGCCCTTCTTGGACCGAACGGTGCCGGAAAAACAACCATTATCCATATGCTTTCGACTCTTCTGAAGCCGGATGAAGGCACAGCGTTTATTGGAGGGTTGGACGTTGTCAAAAATGCCAAAGACGTTCGAAAAATGATAAGTCTGACGGGACAGTTTGCTGCCCTTGACGAAGGGTTGACGGGTTTACAAAATTTAATGTTGATTGCCAGACTTCATGGTCACTCCAATAAACAAGCTCGTTCGATAGCCAATGAATTAATTCAATCCTTCGATCTTTTTGATGCCAGGAATCGTATGGTAGCAAATTATTCCGGGGGCATGCGTCGCAGGTTAGATATTGCAGCAAGTATTGTCACCCAACCGGATCTTATTTTTCTCGATGAGCCAACAACGGGACTGGATCCCCAAAGCCGTATCCAGGTTTGGGAAGTTGTCCGAGAGCTTCTAAAATTGGGCACGACTGTATTATTAACCACGCAGTACTTGGAAGAAGCAGATCAGTTAGCTGATCAAATTGCTGTTATTGATGAAGGGAGAATCATTGCCGAAGGAACACCAAACGAACTGAAAGCTTCATTTGGTGAAAAGGCGCTATCTTTTCGATTAACAAAATATGTTGAATTCGAAAAGATTAGTAGCATCTTAGATGATCACGCTTTAACCGTATTTCAAGATGAAGACCCCCTTGTTTTCAAGATACCTGTAAAAGAAACAAAGCTTGCAAACTACGCAATTCATACACTTTTGGTCAATGAAGTACCTGTTGAAGAATTTGTACTGGGTAAGCCAAGCTTGGACGAGGTGTTCCTGGCTTTAACAGCGCCGAAACACAGGGAGGTCGTTTAATGAACATCACGAAGAATTTTAGTGAGTCATTGTCTTTCTGGAATTCAACACCAAAAAGTGCAAGTGCTTTGAAAGCTACACAAACTATTATTTGGAGAACGGTACAAAACACAAAGAATAACTTATTTGGCTATGTTATTGAAGCTATTCTGGCTCCAGTGATCATGATGCTTATCTTTAATTATTTGTTTGGTGGAGCAATTGCAGGATCTACAAGAGACTACATTCAGTTTCTTTTGCCGGGGATGCTTATTTTGACTGTTGTTCCATTGACCGTATACAGTGGAACAACTATATGTCTGGATATTACAAAAGGTGTTTATAATCGGTTTAGAACGATGCCGTTTTGGCAGCCGTCATCTATACTTGGACCATTAATTACTGATGGAATACGATATACCATTGCATCTTTTTCTGTATTGGCTACAGGATTTTTACTGGGATTTCATCCGGAAGGTGGGATAATGGGAACAGCACTTGCCTTATTGTTTATTATTTTCTTTGCGTTTAGTGTGAGCTGGATTTTTGCTATGATCGGCATTCTTGCTAAACGTCCGGAAACTGTATCGGGGTCGAGTATGATGTTCATTTATCCTCTTTTGTTTGCCAGCAATATTTTTGTAGATTCAGCTACGATGCCCAAATGGATTCAAGTCGTTGTGGATCTGAATCCAATCAGTATTGCGGCATCTGCGGTAAGAGGTCTCATGTCTGGAACAGCCACCACTGCTGAGATTGTTGGAGGTATTGCCGTATGCATGTTATTCATCATTGTTTTTGCACCGATGACCATTTATCTCTATCTTTCGAAAAACAAGAGGTAAACGGATCAGATTCACTTCACAAAAAAATACTGAAAATAAAATAATCAAATAAACCTGCTCGAAAAATAATACGATAACCGAATAGTTTAATGGGTTACTTCCAAGGTGACCCCTTACCCCCGTGACCAGGCAAGTGTGGAAACTTACCTGGTTTATTTTTCCCTTTACCATTTTGCAATATATATTAAAAAAATCTTCTTCTACACTTGAATATTCATTCATTATAATGCATAATAATTCATAAGCATTTATAAATATAAGGAGATGGGTATTATGAGCAAGGATAAAATTGTTTTGGCATATTCTGGCGGGCTTGATACTTCTGTAGCGGTGAAATGGCTGCAGGATAAATATAACTATGATGTAATCGCGGTAGCGCTTGATGTTGGAGAAGGGAAAGACCTTGACTTTGTGAAAAATAAAGCCTTGGATGTAGGGGCGATTAAGTCCTATGTCATTGATGCAAAATCCATCTTTTCCAATGAATTTGTTTTATCATCACTGCAGGCAAATTTGTTGTACGAAGGAAAATACCCTTTAATTTCAGCGCTGTCTCGTCCGCTGATTGCCAAGGTACTAACCGCAATTGCAGAGCAGGAGGGGGCGGTAGCTGTAGCACATGGCTGTACCGGGAAAGGAAACGATCAGGTGCGTTTCGATGTGGCATTTACAGCCCTTAATCCTAACCTGAAAATTGTGGCCCCCGTACGTGAATGGGCGATGTCAAGGGATGAGGAAATTCAATATGCAAAAGAGCATAACATTCCTATTCCGATTGATGTGGATAACCCTTTCAGTATTGACCAGAATTTATGGGGGCGCAGTAATGAATGTGGTGTACTCGAAGATCCTTGGGCAGAGGCTCCTGAAGAGGCATTTGAACTGACAGTGAATCCCATGGAGGCACCGGATGAGCCGCAAATAGTTCAGATTACATTTGATCAGGGAAAACCAATTTCCCTGGATGGAGAAGAACTCCCATTAGAAGCGTTAATTTTAAAATTAAATGATATTGCCGGAAAGCATGGCGTGGGACGGATCGACCATGTGGAAAACCGCCTCGTTGGCATAAAATCGCGTGAAATATATGAAGCACCAGCAGCACTGACATTGATTTCTGCTCATCAGGAGTTGGAAGCATTGACATTGCCAAGAGAGGTTGCGCAATTTAAGCCTGTCATCGAGCAGAAGTTTGCCCAAACCGTTTATGACGGCCTTTGGTACTCTCCGTTGACAGAAGCATTGAAAGCATTTATCGATGCAACACAAAAACATGTGTCAGGAACAGTAAAAGTAAAACTGTATAAAGGCCATGCACAGGTAGTTGGAAGAGTGTCCGCTAATTCCCTGTATGATTTTGACTTGGCAACCTACAATAAAGCCGATGCATTTGATCATGAAGCAGCCCTCGGATTTATCAAGCTATGGGGTCTGCCGACAAAAGTACATGCTTCCGTGAACAAAACGCATGAAGCAACAGAAGCTTCTATAAATGATCTTATTTTAGATGTAAAGGAAGCAGTGAAACAATGAAACTCTGGGGAGGACGCTTTACAAAGTCGACAAATGAATTGGTAGATGAATATACCGCATCCATAACATTTGATAAAAAACTGGCAGCCTATGATGTGCAGGGCAGTATTGCCCATGTGAAAATGCTGAAAAAATGCGGCATTATTTCTGAAGGTGAAGCAGATACCATTGCTGCCGGGCTGGAAGCTGTCTATGAAAAAATTGAAAATGGAAAAGCTGTACTAAGTGAAAAAGATGAAGATATTCATATGAATGTCGAGCGGCTTCTCATTGAAGAAATTGGTCCGATCGGCGGAAAACTTCATACAGGACGAAGCAGAAATGACCAGGTAGCCCTCGATATGCGGCTGTATTTGCGGAATGAGTTGCTGAATATCAGCGACCAGCTTATCGAGGTGCAGGAGGCACTGTGTAAACAGGCAGAAGCAAATCTGGATACCGTACTGCCCGGCTATACACACCTGCAGCGGGCACAACCGGTATTATTTGCTCATCATATGATGGCATATGTATTTATGTTCCAGCGGGATGTAGAGCGGCTTGCTGACAGCTATAAGCGGGTGAATAAGTCACCGCTTGGAGCAGGAGCACTGGCAGGAACAACATTCCCAATAGACCGCGAATTTGTAGCAGAACAGCTCGGATTTGAGGGGATTTGTGAAAACAGTTTGGATGCGGTGAGCGATCGTGATTTTGTTGTGGAGTTCTTGGCGAATGCATCAATGATTGCTGCGCATCTTTCCCGTTTGTGTGAAGAATTGATTCAATGGTCCAGTGCCGAATTTAATTTTATTGAACTAGATGATGAATTTTGTACCGGAAGCAGCATGATGCCGCAAAAGAAAAATCCGGATGTAGCGGAGCTTGTCCGAGGGAAAACGGGCAGAATATACGGAAATCTCACGGCTATGTTGACCACCTTAAAAGGATTGCCGCTTGCATACAATAAAGACATGCAGGAAGATAAGGAAGGCATGTTTGATTCGGTGGATACCCTTAAGGGCGCACTTGCTTTGTTCGCCCCGCTGATTAAAACAATGCAGGTGAAAAAAGAAAATATGTACGAAGCGGTACGCCAGGATTTTTCCAATGCCACAGATCTTGCGGATTACCTTGTAGGAAAAGGCATGCCATTTCGTGAATCACATGCGGTTGTTGGGAATATTGTGCTGTATTGCATTAATGAAGGAAAATACCTCCTTGATATGAGTCTGAAAGAGTTAGCGTCATTTTCAGACAGGATAGAAGCGGATATATTTAATGTGCTTACACCTGAAGCTGTTGTAAATGCAAGGAATGTGGCAGGAGGAACAGCGAAAATCCGGGTGGAAAAGCAGATGACTATTGCTGAAGGGTTATTTGAAAAAAATAAGGAATGGATGAAGCAGCAGAAAGTCTAAATGAATTTCACAGCTAAAATTTACGAATTTGCTATTAACGAACAGGTGCGTATTTTTTTGCTAGTAAACAAATTCACCAGGTGATTATAAAACCTAGCTTTTTATCAATGATATTTAAGTAGTCTCTAATGTACTCATAGCCATTCATGATTCCGGAGTTGGCGAAGTCTGATTGCATAAATATGTCTTTCAGCTGTTTCACCTGTCTGCCTCGGAATTGAGATAGTAGTGCTTCCCATGCAATAGGGACAGCCGAAGAGATGAAAAATAGTCAGCAGAAAGGTTCGTTTAGTACGATTGCGAGGGGTGATCACAGCAATAGTTTTCCTTACTTACTTCAGGATTGATTCTGCTGCAGAAAGAACAAAGGCGAAAGCGCCCGTTCAGCAACGTACTGGATTTATCGTAGTAGAGGAGTGTGAAGTTTGGGGCTGCTAAATGCCCGCCCCGTCAAGATCTCTGCTAGTGGCTAAATAACTTTGCCAGCTTATCCACAGCATACAAATTTTGTAGTTTTCTAAGAAATGGTAAAAAGCTCCCTTTGAATTAGGAGCTACGTTACCAATTCAGTATTAATTTTACTGCTGTATAAGTGAAGGTATTCACATAAATACCTGCAGAATAATTTGGAGTAAGTTTATTCGCTGGACACAAACGCATAATCACGGGACAAACAGTTAAAAGTACTATACAAATTGCAGTGTTCGCTGGCGAATCTACCATACGCGGGTGTTGTTTTGGCAATTATTTTCTGACAAATATCAAATGATGCCAGCGAATCATCTTTATCACCTTAGTACAACTGTATCTTCATCATTTTTATGGCCAGTACATTTAGTGTCGCTTATTCAACCACAATACTCCACTTTTTGCAAGCCGTGGTAGAAGGCCAGTCATCGGCTTTTGCATCATATTTCCAAAGCCATCAGACTTTCCGAGCGAGCCAAGTGTTCCTTTTAGCTTTATTTGCTTCGGTATTTTCGGCTGTTTATCCCTTAATACATCAAAAAGTATTTCGGCGAGCTGCTCTCCCTGTTGCCCCGCCAATTGGGCACTTGGTGAGAACTCTGATGAAGCACAGTCACCTAAAACATAGACATTCTGCTTTTCAGGCACCTGGTAATACTCGTTCAAAATGACTTTCTCCTGATCATCTTTCGCAAATGGCAATTCCCTTACCAGGTGATTTGGTCTTACGCCAGCAGTCCAGATGGTAACATCATTCACATAACAAACGCCGTTATTACATACGCCGTCTTTTTCCACATATTCAACATTGGCGTGATGGATTACATCGACGTCATTTGCCGTAAACCATTCAGCAACATATTCCTGGATTTTGGAATCGAATGCCTTTAGTACAGAAGATCCACGGTCAAGCAAACGGATATTTAAGTCTGGTCTGCTTTCGCGAATTTCCGAGGCGACTTCAATCCCGCTTAAGCCTGCCCCGACGATGGAAACTTTACCATATGCCTTTAAATTTAAGACAGAAAGCCCAGTATAGCGTGCATTATGGAAGGTTTGTACACTATTGGTAAATTCTTGAGCCCCTTCAATGCCATGGTAATTATCTTCACAGCCCAATCCGATCACTAAATAATTATAGGGAACAACTTTGCTGGAATCACTAAAAGTGATCTCTTCCTTTTCCGTATCAATATTGTCGATTTCACCATATACGTACTGCACACGCTTATCATCCGGAAAGGCAAATCGCACATCTTTTTCAGCCGATGTTCCAGCTGCAATGGTGTAAAACTCTGTCTTTATAGAGTGGTAGGGATTTCGGTCGACTAGTGTTATTTCAATGTCCTCCGGCAGCTGATTATCCAGCAAACCCATAATAACTTTCAACCCGCCATATCCCCCACCTAATACAACTAAACGTTTCATAACAAAATCCCTCTTTTAATAATGATATATATAGACCATATTCTATTTTAACGAAGAAGTAAATGCTTGTCACTCTTTTACGATGAATTGGCAGAACGCCCCTTATTTCAATGAGGGGATGAATGCCAAGGTCTTATAAAAAATATTAAAAAAATGATACATAATTATACTTTCATCGGTGTTGATTTGGGTCTCAGACATATTGCGGTTCTTTCAGAGTCAATAAGCGGAAAAAGACAACTCTTTTCAGGTAAAGAAGTTGGTTATAAACGACACTTTCGTTTTCTAAGGCGTTCGTTGGGTAACAAAAAGGCGCAGCGCGCCATAGAACGCATAGGTAAAAAAGAAAGCCGTCGGATGAAAAATTATAATCGTAAATTAGCAAAAGATATTGTTAACTTTGCACGCCAATTTGATCATCCAATGATGAAACTAGAGCAACTGGATGACATCCGCAGTACCTGCCGTAGTATGAAAAATGCGGATAAATCAATCCATACCTGGGCTTTTTATCAACTAAAGCAATTCATCAAAGAAAGAGCTGCGAAATTCAATATTCCTGTAGCTGATATCAATCCCTATAAAACAAGCCAAACTTGTTTTAAATGCAAACATGCTGAAAGAGGGAATCGCAACCAGGATGAATTTAAGTGTAAAAAGTGCGACCACACAAGTCACGCTGACTTAAATGCTGCAAACAATATAGCTATTAGCACAACCTTGGCGGTGTAACATGAAACAGTCGTGAGACAGATTTGTATTATAGACCAAGTACAGGTATAATCCTGGTTAAAACATGCAGGACTGCTTCTCTTCGCATGGGGATCCCCGAGTGGCACGGGGTACAGTGGTCATGATGACGACGGGCAAGAAATGGAACAACATGATGACTGTCGTTGAGATAGACATTCCGTTAGAATGAGCCATTACTATGCCTTTTAGGGTGTGTCCTTAGGGGATGCTCGGTATTTCAATGCCGAGAGGATGTCACTGAAACCCTGTTACGGTTCTTTTTCTCTTAAGCTATACTGGGTAAAAAAGGAGATGATGCGAATGGCGAAAGAAACAGTGGAAGCAATTCAGGATATTTACCCGGATGATTATGCTTGGTGCTATGGCTGTGGCCGTTTAAATAAGGATGGATTACAATTGAAAACAAAATGGAACGGGAATCAGACAGTAACGACCTATACACCACGGCCTGAACATACAGCGATTCCCGGGTTTGTCTATGGGGGCTTAATCGGATCTTTGGTGGATTGTCACGGGACGGGTTCCGCTTCGATGGCGCTGCATCGTAAAAATGGATATGAAATGGCTGATGGAGAAGAACCGCCGCGTTTCGTTACAGCATCTCTCCATGTCGATTATTTAAAGCCGACCCCACATAATACAGAGCTAAAAGCAGTAGGCACGATTGAAGAAATTCATCCAAAAAAATGGAAGATACATACGGAAGTATTTGCTGGTGACATAAATTGTGCCAAAGGGGAAGTTGTGGCAGCTGTCATGCCGGATACCTTTAAATAAATGGTGTATTTTAATTTTATGGTGATTCAGCGGCATATGGACTTTAAAAAAATGAAATGATAGAATAGTTCCACAGTATTAATTGTAAGAAGGTGTTTGAGTGGAATTTCGATTTACGGAGGAAAAGAATTGGGGTAAAAAAGCATATAACGGTTTCGGTACAGCGCTTGTGGGCGTGTTTTTCATTGTTTTTCAGGTTTATTTAAATGGCGGATCGATGGACAGCTTGCTGATTTTTATTGGTTTTATTCCGGTAATAATTGGAGTTACTCAAGGCTTGTACAACATGACGAGGCAAGAGAAGGATTATGTTTATTTGGAAGAAGATCTCTTAACTATTAATAAAGGGCTTTTCTTGCCGAGAAAAGAAGTTAAATACGTCGACATTAATTACTGTACCGTCATAGGTGATTTTCTCGTATTTAAATTAAGAAAAGATAAAGAGGAACAAATCAATATAGAATATTTATCTGATGAAGATTTCGCATTATTGCGTGAAGAACTTAAAAAGAGAGTGAAAATTGATCTGTTTCGGACAAGCCCTACAGCGTATAACACCGTCCATTAAAAAAATGAATGAATTGTTTGCTTGAGTAAATTCATAAGTGAAGTATGATTGTCGATAAGGAGGCGGTTCGTGTGCATGCCGGAATTTTTTTGGATCGTGATGGTGTGATCAATGAGGTGCTCAGCCACCGCGTAAAATTTGTAAATCAGCCAGATGATTTTTATTTATTGGAGGGTGTTGGCGAGGCGATTAGGATCTTCAATGAAACAGGGTTTAAAGTATTTGTTGTAACAAATCAAGGCGGAGTTGGACTGGGTTTTATGGAAGCGTCCGCTTTACTTGATATACATACAAAAATGGCCGCCGATTTGGAAGCGTTTGGTGCAGAGGTGGATGATATTGCCTACTGTCCCCATAAGCCAAAAGCGGGATGCGCTTGCCGGAAGCCGAAACCAAAAATGATTTTGGACTTGGCAGATAAGCATCAAGTAGATTTGACGAAAAGCTATATGATTGGTGACAGAGAGCCGGACATTGAAGCAGGAAAATCAGCCGGTGTGAAAACAATACTTGTTGGGGAAAGGATCGATCAGCAAAATGCAGAGGCTGATATGTATTTTTCTGATCTTTTTTCCGCGGCAAAAGTAATAGTGGAGGAGATCTGACGTACATAGACTTTTAAAGTAGCAGGTACGCTCTGAATTAAAAAGTGAACGGGGGATTTTGGCATGGAGTTAGTCATGGCAATGATACCTGTCGTAATAGTGGGCGGGATTGTAGTATATGTAGTTGGAAGACTTAAACATAAATATGATCAGGGTAACCTGGGTAAGAAAAAATCAAAGGGAGCTCAAGATTTATTAGATAGTCTAATCCCACTGGGAATGATTTTTGGTTGTGCTATCGGTGTTATTTTTGGCATATATTCTCCATTCTCTTTACTCTATACAGTAAGTTTAGGGGCTGGGATAGGTTATTTATTTGGATATTTTGTATATGAAATTTATAGCAAAAAAGACTCTAAGTATTCATAAATAGCTATCTCTCTGAAATAGCTATCTCTCTGAAATAGTTTGGTGAAAAGAATATGTACGCTGTATTTTAACTTGTTAAAGCTGACTAATAGGAAAAGATATGGACCATAGGATCCATATCTTTTTAAATGATAGGCGGGTAATAAACGATTGCTCTATAACCACCGGAAAAGAGGTCACGTAACTAGCTTGGTTCCCGCCTGATTAAATCCACAAAATGCGTTAAAATTTTCGCCGTTAATCCCCATATAACTTTCCCATCATACTTATAAAAAAGCTCGTCTATTTGCCTGACATGCCAGTCGTAGTCTTTACCGCCAACGATTAATTCAAATGGAAATGATTCATCCGGCTGTACATGCACGTTCACTGTATGTCTTTCCGGTTTTGTTTCCAACAAAAATGACAATGGCACGGTGAAAACTTCTTCCACTTCAGCTTTATGGGGGGTAATCTGTTCAGGATTAGTAAGTGTGCCGATGAATGGATAAATGATTCTTCCCATATCGGAAACCAGGTAGTCGAGCGGAATTACTTCTTTAATGCCTTTTTCATCAATTCCTAATTCTTCTGTAGTTTCCCGAATTGCTGTATGAAGCGGGTTTTTGTCTTGTTGTTCGATTCTTCCACCCGGAAAACAAATATCCCCCGGCTGTGTACGCATTTGAAAGGATCTCACTTCGAATAAAAGATGGAGTTCATTATCTTTTTCAAGAAGGGGAATGAGAATAGCGGATTTCTTAAATTTTTCATAGTCTAATATAGTAGGTTCCCGCTTTTGCAGTTTTGCCATAATATCTTCCAGTTCCAATCTTACACCTCCATATCACAATATATGCAGCATGCTTACATTCTATTATACAGGCTTTTCTGCTTGGAAAGCCAATGAAGGGATTGCGCCAGGCAGTCAGCAAGTAAATCAATAGGTTGCTTGATATTTATTCTGGAGCATCCCTTTAAGTTTAGGAAATTTAAATAGGCCAGTAAGTGCTAATAAGCTAATGATAAATATGGAGCCGGATATCCGATATTCAAAGTGAATCAAGTCGAACCAGAATACACTTAAGGGAAACATTATAATTAGTGTCACTAAATAAGGAAAAACCATAGCAAAGTACAATCCGCTTCCTTTTTTATATTTGAAAAAGGAATTCCATTTGGATTCATCCATGTTAAAAATTCTTTTGACCACCATAAAAAAGGATAATAATATCCCAACATAGGCTACCGATCCTGCGGTACTTAATAAAATATAAGAAATGATAATGATAATGATATTCAAGTTAATCCCTCTTTTGTACGCTTTGTTACTTATATACATTTTATCATGCAGCATAATAAAATACAGCACATTTCAAAATCCCCTTTGGATGAAGCATCCAAAGGGGATTAAATATTGCAAGTAAATCATAAGAAGTCTACAAAGCACCTCGAATCACTTCTTTATAATAAAGAACCGAAAGCAATCCAAAAATGGAATACAGTGCTGTGTAAACCAGCATTACAATAATCATCGGTGTCCAAAGTTCTGTCCCGAAGAAAAACCATCCGGATTGAACGGCAAAATAGCTGTGACTTAAACCGACAATTAAAGGAATTCCAAAATTAAAGAGCTGTTTCACCCGTATCCCTTTTGCCATATCTGCCTGCGTGAAGCCGAGTTTGCGCAAAATGTTATAGCTTCCTTTTTCTTCTTCACTTTCATCCATCTGCTTAAAATATAAAATACAGCCGGATGTGATCAAGAAGCTTAAACCTAAAAATCCTACAATAAACATGGTTAACCCCATCGATTGCTTTTGGGATTGACTCATTACCAGTTGTGATGCATAGCCTGCGTTTTCAATGAAATGTTCCATGAATAACTTATTTGCCAGCTCAAGATCCCCTGAATGATCAATATCAATTCCAACATAAACAGAGAATTCATTATTAAATTCATCAGGATTTCTGTCTGCTTCCAATTGCTCATACACATTCTGATCAACAACAGCAACTGGAAAACCGCCACCTGTAAGGAGAGAAGGCAAAAGATTTATATCTTCTTTGGCGAGGTATTCCATTTCTAATGAGCTGTTTCCGCCAGTTAGGATGATCTCTCCGGAGTCCGCCAACTGCATAAATTCTTCTAGTGCACCAAGCGAATTAATAAATACTGTTTCTTCAGCATCAACGTTCACTTGATCAACACTTTCATCACTGACAATGGTCATGCTCGTATCCTCAGGCTCAAAAAACTGATCATCATAAACTTCGATCACCTCTGAGAGATCAGCATGCACCTCGATAAATTCAATTTCCGTCTCCGTATAAGGAATGCTTGCAACTTGTAAAAGTTCACCAAATTCCTCAGCATCCGCTGTATCCGGAATCGAAAAATGATTTGGCACCGCTGCTTCAGCACTTTTTTCCGCAGAATAATAGGTGATATATGTTAAAGACAATAACCCGATCGCCAATGCGGAGACGGTCGTAATGACTGTCAAGAGCACTGCATTCGATTTCATCCGGAACATGATCGAAGAAAGAGACAACACATCGTTCAAATTCAGATACCCTGACTTTTTCTTACGGATCAGATGAAAAATAAAGCTAACTGATCCTTTATAAAACAGATAGGTTCCGAGAATGACTGAGGCTAAAATAGTCACCATTGCCGCGAATAATTCGGGCATCGTTGTAAAGTTCCCGCCAAAAAGCTCTGTTGACAAATAATAACCAAAAACAATTAGGGCAATCCCGAGAATGCCAATAATAACCTGAAAAAAAGACATCCTTTGTACCTTGGCTTCCGTTGTGGAAACAACCTGGAACAAGGACAAAATACTTTGTCTTTTAATGAATACATAATTCAATATCATAATTAAGCCATAAATGCCTGCAAATACAATCACCGTCTGAATCAAAGCATTCATGGAAAACTGCAATGCCGCAACTTCTTCAATTCCAGTGATTTTCAATAAAATCATCATAATGAACCGTGACATGGCAAACCCGAACAACACACCGACAATGACCGAACCAAAATAAAGAATCATGTTTTCAAGACTAAGAATCTGAAATATTTTTCCTTTGGTCATCCCGATTAATTGAAAAAGTCCAATTTCCTTACTGCGCCGTTTAATAAAAATGTTATTTGCATAAACTAAAAAGGTAGCAACAATAATAACAAGGAAAATGGAAGCGGCTCTGAGTGCAGCAGCTCCTCGTACGGAACCTGTGGTCTCATCCATCGCCGGATCATACTGCAATGTGACAAAAGAAAAGTACAGGGCAGAAATGAACACTAAGGCAAATACATATAAATAGTAGTGCTTCATATTCTTCTTCAAATTGCGGTATATGAGCTGATTAATATTCACGCTGCACCCCTCCAAGCACAGCCTGCGTTTTAATAACATCCTGGAAAAATCCCTGCCTTGATTCATCCCCTTTATTTAACTGGGTATAAATCTGCCCGTCTTTAATAAATACGACCCGGCTGCTGTAGCTGGCGGCAAGTGGATCGTGTGTCACCATTACAATCGATGCTCCGCTTTTTTCATTCAGATCACTCAATTTATTTAATAAATCCGACGCAGACTTGGAATCGAGTGCCCCGGTTGGCTCATCAGCAAAAATAATGCTTGGATCATGAATGAAAGCCCTGGCTGCAGATGTACGCTGCTTTTGTCCGCCAGAAATTTCATTCGGATATTTATCCTTGATGTCCCAAATGCCTAGATCTGTTGTAACTTGCTGGAACTTTTGATTAGCTTCTTTTTTTGAAACCTTTTTCACCGATAAAGGAAGCAAGATATTTTCCTTCACGGTTAGTGTATCTAACAGATTATACTCCTGAAAAATAAACCCTAGGTAATTTTTTCTGAAAGCAGCAAGCTGTTTTTCCTTCATGTCTGAGAGTTCCTTACCATCTATTAAAATGGATCCCTTCGTCATATGATCGATGGAAGAGAGCACATTCAAGAGTGTCGTTTTCCCTGAACCGGATGCTCCCATAATGCTTAGGAATTCTCCTCTTTCCACATGGAGGTCTATTCCCTTTAAAACGTCCTGCCTGTTAAATTTATTTCCAAAGCTTTTATGAATTTTTGATGACTTTAAAATAGTCACTATCAATCACTCCCTCTATTAACAGGATAGCCAATTCACGGAAAAAACTCCTTTCATTTTCCGAACAAAACAGGAGAAGCATGTGACGATGTTGTCACATGCCTGTAAGTTCCACAAATTCGTTTTTCTTTGGAAAGGTTAGCGTAAACGTGGTACCTTCACCCAACCTGGAAGTAACTTGCATACGTATATTCAATGAATCAGTGACTTTTTTAGCCAAGTATAGACCCATTCCGGTGGAAGCACTGTTGGCGTGATCCGTAGTTGATGTAAAACCTTTATCAAAAATACGCGGGAGGTCACGCTGATTCATGCCCCGGCCAAAATCCTGTATAGTCAATGTGACCTGCGCTTGTTGTATCTCGCTGGTCATTACTATATCAGAGGATTCACTGTACTTCACCGCATTGGTTAACAGCTGTCTTAAGACAAATCCGACCCATTTTTCATCCGTGTAAACATCTGTCACAGGAAAGTTCACATCAAAACCAATTCCTTTTTGCATGCACCATGATTGTAATGCTTTGATTTCCTGGTGGATGATTGGTTTTAAGGATGTTTTTTCAATATATAAGTCATTTTCAATCGAAGGAATGCGCCGCTGATGCAGCTGCTGATCAATGAGTAAGTGAATCCGCAGCCATTCATAGCGTAATTGGGAAGAGAGCTGCTTATCTTCGACCCGGTCAATCATTAACTGCATTGCTGTCAGCGGCGTTTTTATTTCGTGCATCCAGGATAAAATCTCGTCTTTTTCAGATTCCAGCTGGTTTAGCTGGTCATCAAGTATCTTTCGGTAATGATCGATTTGTGTCTGTGCATGCGCTCTGGTTATTCGTTCAAAAGGGGTTCTCGCTTCAGGGGCAGCAAATATTTCATGCTTGCGATCCCATCCCTCGAGTTCCTTGTAAAATTTTGATTCTCTAAAGTAACGGATAACGAGAAACAGGAGAAAGAAAATAATGGACAATAATAAAATATACATGATAGATAAGGTAGGTATGGACGCATCTAAATATCCGACAATAAGAATCAACAGATGCAGTACGACAAAAAACAAAATCCAGCTGCGTCTTTCTTTTAAAAATTTCATCATCATAAAGCTGTTTCTTCCATCGCGACATACCCTTGTCCAATTTTCGTTTCTATATATTTTCCAAGTTCAAACGTGTCCATTTTCTTACGGAGTCGGTTCACATTTACCGTCAGTGTATTGTCACTGACAAAACGTTCATCTTCCCATAAGCTTTCAATCAGTTCCTCGCGTGTGACAATGGTATTTTTCTTTTCCACGAGGATCTTTAAAATATACATTTCGTTTTTCGTCAGTTCAATGGTTTCTTCGTTGTTTGTTACTGTCCCTTTGATAAAGTCTATCGTCGCATCATGCCATGTCTTTATTTCCAATGGCTGCTCCGTATTATAGTTATACACTCTTCTCAATGTCGCTTGAATTTTGGCAATCAGCACATCAAAATGGAATGGCTTCTGAATGAAGTCATCCGCACCAAGCTGCATGGACATGACCATATCTGTCGGATGGTCTCGTGATGACAGAAAAATAATCGGCACATTCGAGTGGGCGCGGATCATTCTGCACCAATGAAAACCGTCAAACTTCGGCAACTGTATATCAATAATGACTAAATCCGGTTTGCTTTCCGTGAATTCCTGCAGTACATTGGAAAAGTCAGTTATCCCAAAAACGTCGTAGGACCACTGGGACAGGCGTTCTTTTATTTCTTCAAATAAGGTTGTGTCGTCTTCTATAACCATGATTTTGAACATTCCATTCACCACGCTGTATCTAGTCAAAAAATATCTTATATTTATTTTTAGTATAGTCTAATTCAAGCCAAAAGAAAATGGAGTCAGGAGAAAAACACCCTGAAATAAAGGAAAATCACCCGTCTTTCGGGAATATTTATATATAGATATTATAAATTAGGGAGATCTCGTGTGAAATATGACGTGATCGTAGTAGGATCCGGTCACGCCGGGCTTATAGCAACAGCAAAAATTGCAGACCAGGAGAAGAAAGTACTGCTTTTGGATCAGGAGCCTGAAAGCTCATTTGGTGGTCAGGCCTGGTGTTCGTTTGGCGGTTTATTTTTGGTGGATTCACCGGAACAGCGGATGATAGGAGTAAAAAAATCCAAAGAATTGGCCTGGCAGGACTGGATGGGTACAGGGAAGCGATTCCCTGCACTGGATTTCCCGGGCTTTGATACATTGGGGACATTGAAGGCAATTCAAGAAACTGGATATGATTATTCCTAGTTCATTTTGACGCAAAAATTTATTGAACGGGAATTTGCTTTAACAGGCTCGGAACAAAATCCGGATTTGACGGGGAGAAGTATTAAGAAGCTGCTTAACCGGGAGAAAGTGGAAAGGCAGATTCAAGCGAGGGATCGTGAAATAGATAACGTATTTACGAAGGGTTTGCAGGTAACCGCTATGCGAGGCGTGAGGAAGTATTTGGGTGATAAATTGATCCGAGTAACTTCCCCGCATAAGCTGCTGGACCGTAAAAATGGACCGCTGATTGCTGTTCGATTAAATATACTCAGCAGGAAAACACTGGGCGGCCTGCAGACAGATCTGTCCGGACGTGTGATAAATGATTCCGGTAGTACCATTCTTGGACTATATGCAGCAGAAGAAATCGCCGGCTTTGGCGGTGGCGGCATGCATGGCTATCGTTCACTGGAAGGGACGTTTGTGGGTGGATGTCTTTTTACTGGAAGGGAGACAGACAGGGTGATTGCTGAAGAATTGAAGTAGGTAATCAATCGGCAAAAAGGTTGCAAATTTGTTATTGGAAAGAAAATTTGTGGATGAAAACATATAAACTATTTGGTTCGTTAATGAAAAAGTCTTAAACCTTATTGAGTGGTAGTAGTATGGGTTTCTTATTTGTTTATTTTTATCACTAAATTAAGCGTGTACAACGAAATTCCCAATGTAATAAGTGAAATTACTAAAGCAGTCCATGCCATAACAATACCTCTTCTCTTGTTTATTTTGCATATTCATTATATAATAAGAGTAGAATGTAGTAGGGAGGAAATTAATCCTCTCCGGGGTTTAGTTTTTGGACTTTCTTCTGTCGTTACCAGAATGAAAGTCTTTTTCCTGTTTACGCTTTGATAAAATGACAACCGTTATGTTAATAACAGCTATAGCCAAGTTTATCGTTGTCGTAATCAGGGCTAAAACCTCTACCACATCTAATCACCCCCTTTCTTTTGGGGATGATTATTTTTCTGAAAAGTATAAATCTAGATTGGAATGAAAATATTTTGCATCGATAAAGTGTGGAGGAAGCAGGAAACTTACATGTTAAAATACTAATATCATTTTTATGCAGAAAGCTGGTAGATATATATGGAAGATAAAACAGTTATTCAAATATGGAAGAATTATAGAAAAATAAACCCAAACGCACCGAAAGATTATGAAGCATGGGCATTTGGCGATTCAAAAGAAATGGCGGATGAACTTGCAAAACTGGTGCTGGACGGGAAGAAGACCGCCACAGCTTCCAACTATATATTATACGAATTGGAAAATGAGTCACTGCCGTATGTCGGTCTCCATAATATTATTCTCGACGGAGAAGGTAAAGCTATTGCCATCGCGGAAACGACATCTGTGGAAGTAGTTCCTTTCGATGAAGTCACGGAAGAGCATGCCTACTTGGAAGGAGAGGGAGACCGTTCGTTAACGTATTGGCGTAACGTGCATGAAACTTTTTTTAAGAAAGAATTGGATGCTATTAATAGGGAATTTCATGATAAAATACCAGTGGTATGTGAGAAATTTAAAGTAGTTTATAAAATGAAATAATTGCGGAGGAAAAGAAAATGTCTGATGAATTGGTATTAAAAGCAATGGAAAAAGAAGACCTGGACTTTGTTCACGGTTTAATGAATGATCCGAATATCATGTCTTTTTGGTTTGATGAACCATATCAAACAAAAGCAGACCTGGAAGAAAAATATATGAAGAATAAAGACAATGAGCATATACGGTTCTTTATTTTAAAAAAGAAGGAGGAACAGCTGGGTTTTGTTGCACTTTATTCCATTGATGCTATTCATCGTAAAGCAGAATTTGCGATCATGATTGACCCTGCTCATCAAGGTTTTGGTTACTCAGGCAAGGCAACGAGGCTTGCAATGGATTATGCATTTAATATATTAAATCTACATAAATTATACTTGATTGTCGATAAAACAAATGAAAAAGCCATTCATGTATATAAACGAGCAGGATTTACGAAAGAAGCTGTATTAAAAGATGAATATTTTATTAATGGGAGTTACCATGATGTAGTTTATATGAGTATTTTCCAAAAGGATTATTTGCAAGGCTAGTTTAAATTTAGTTAAGCAGAAAAAAGCATGGGTTCGAGTCCCCCATGCTTTTTACCTTTCAATTGTTACTTCCACTGTACGAACTCCCCAGTTTGTAGCTGCTTGTTCATCTGATACGAATACATCAATTTTATTTCCTTTTATGGCACCGCCTGTATCCCCTGCAGTGGCATATCCATATCCTTCGACATATACTGTGCTGCCTAGGGGAATAACACTTGGATCTACTGCGATGACTTTTGCATCAGGATTGCTGTTTAAATCAATACCAGTGGATGTGACACCGGAACAGCCATCACAATTTGCGGTGTAAGCTGTTGCTGTTACGGAAAAGGTGTTATTGTCGCTGTTCTCTTGCTTCTCTTTTTCGTCTGTTTCTTCTTTCGCTTTTTCTTCTTTTTCCACCGTTGTTATTTGAGTATCTTCCTTAGGTTCATTATCTTTTGATTCGTTCGGTTGCGTTGGCTCTTCAGAAGCGACTTGTCTCACCGCCGATTCTGGTTCGGCAATCCTTTGTTCTTTTTCCGCCGCAATTTCAGCCTGCCTCTCTTGTTCAGCTATACGCTCCTTCACTTCATCTTCCAGGGAAGCCAGGTCACTGGATTCTACTCCCAATTCATTCGTTAAATCCTCTAATTCCTGTTTCTTATTTTCCATTGCTTCTTTTTGCTGCTCACTATCTGCTAATTGTTCACTAATGAATGTCTTCATCTCTTCTTGTTCTGTTTTTAAAGCATTTAAGTCATTCAGTTTATCAAAAACAACCATTTGCTTTTCCGTTTTCTTATCGTTATCTTCCTTCTGTTGTTCCAATAATGCAGCATCTGAATTTGTAATCTTGTTCACTGCGGTTACTCTGTTAATAAAGTCACTAAAGCTATTCGCGCCAAAAATAACCTCTAAATAGGTAATTGCACCACCAGTTTTTTGAATAGAGGCCATACGTGCCTTTAATATTTCATTTCTTTCTTCCATCTTTCTATCTAATTGTTCCAATTCTTCATCCAGAAGGGAAATCTCATCAAGCGTATTCTCAATTTCATCCTCAGTTTTATCAACGCGTTCTTGATAATCACTTCTTTCTGTATCTATACGTTCAATTTCTTTATTTAATGTTTCCAGTTGTGCTAAGATCGCTGCAATTTTACTTTCCGCTTCGGATAAATTTTCATTGATTATTTTACGCTGTTCACGAACATCCTTCAATTCATCCGTGGTATCTGCATTGGTCGGGATGCTAAAAGATGAAGCTGCCAGCACAAGAATTACCGTTACTATTGCAATGACTTTTCTCATTTGCTCCCTACTTCCTCTTCACATCATTGATATAAAAATTTAATTGGTATAAATATGTATTTTCTCTAGCAGTAGTATAACATTAGGAAATGTCAAAAAGATGATAGACATGTTACAATCATGTTTCATAGACGTACGTTTGTTCTTGGTGCCTGCCACTCCCCAAATTTATTCGAATATTGATTTAAAAAAATGGCATTCCAACCGGAGCCGAAGCGGTGGCAAGCCCAATTGGAGGATATTCGTGCAGGCGCCCGCTTTTTGGAACAGGAGATTTCAGCTTCCATATCCCCTGACCACGCAACTGGTTTGATTAGTTGCTGTAAAAAAAGAGACAGCAACTAAAGATATTGCCATCTCTTTGTGAATTTCTATGCAATTTCTTCTGTTTTCAATCTCCTATCTTGCGTTGACCAATAAAAACCCAGTATTCCGAATCCACCTATTAAGAGGAACAGTCCTGCCATCATTCCATTAGATAATATAGCACTAACTACTAGTCCTAAACTGCCTCCAATCTGCCCTGCATCCATGGCTAATCCGCTTAATGCTTGATAAGAGCCTTTTGCATCTTTGCTGGCCATCTGTGCTACATAGGTTGAACGAACGGGCTGGAAAAGGAGCTCTCCTATAGTTGCAACTGCGATTGCAACTATTAGTACCGCTATTATATTGGTCCATGCCAAGAAACTGTAACCCACTACATACATAAACAACCCTATATGCAAAGCAGTTTTTATGTTGAATTTTTGAGCCATTTTTCCGATTATAGGAGAGGCAAAAATCACAATCATCGTATTTGTGACTATTAGAATGCTTAACATTTTAGGGCCGTCTATTAAGAATCCAAACATCGAAACATGGATATCCTCATTAAGCCGAACGGAAATAAAACCATATAAATGAAATTCTAATGAAATGATAAAAAATGTTGCAAGGCAAAGGATCATAAAGCGAGTGTCTTTCAAAACATCTGCATAATTGGTGATTAAGCCTGCAACAACTCCGCTTTTCTCTGTTCCCTTATTCTTTGGTACATAACGGTCTTGAATCCAGCCAAGTGTCAATAGAAATGTGAATACTGACAAGATGGCAAACCCTAGAAACAACTCATATTTATGGGTGTTGAAGAATAAACCACCAAGCACAACTCCAATGGAAAAGGCAAGGTTTGCAGACCAATAAATAAACCGATACATTGACGGGCGTTCTTCCTCTGAACTGACATCGATCAAGAGTGCTTCGGAAGCAGGATCGATAAATCTGGTGGTAATACTTAATAGAAAAAACATGATAAATGTAAGCCACACCGATTCGAACCATGGTGAATTAGCAAGTGCTATAATTACAAATGACGCTGTTTGGATCATATACCCTACTACCATTACTCTCTTTCTTCCAAACCGGTCTGCCCAAAATCCACCATACATGCCAAAGATTATAGATACAACTGTGGTTAATGTTAAAATTCCACCCGCCCAAGCCAATCCTAACTTACTAGAAAAATAAATCGCCATAAAGGGAAATATACTCATCTCTGCTACATCTGAAATAAATGATGCCACCATGCGAATTTTAATATTTCTATGAAATTGCTTAAACGCTGTTATAGTCATAGTTTTCCTTCTCCTTCTTCCAATTTTATTGTATATTGGAAAATGGGAAGTAAAAAGTGCAATTTCTTTTTTTTATTTCATATTTTTGGAGGAGTTTGTCACGATATGGATGTTTTAGAGTATTATATTGATTTAAAAAGTTTGCCAGAATATCAACAAGCCCAAAAAATCGTTATATCTAAAAATGAAATAGCAAGTATTCTATATTGTTCTACTAGAAATGTTCACCATATAGTACAAAAATGGACTCAGGCAGGATATGTAGATTGGAAAAGCCAGCGTGGACGAGGTAAAAAATCTACTTTAACTTTTTTAAAGTCGCTTGACGAAGCAGCACTTCTCCTTGTGAATAATTTGATTAAAAAAGATAAAGTAAAAGAAGCCATGAGCTTTGCAATAGAAAGTAAATTTCCCCCTGAACTAAAAGAGACACTTTTATCAACACTTCAAAGGTCTTTTGGTATCCAACACATAGAGAACCAGGAGGAAATGAATGATATTTTACATATACCTTTGCAACATAGCCTGTCCAATGTGAACCCTTTCTTTGTGACTATTGCTACAGAAGCTCAGATACTGAGTGAGGTTTTTGATACTTTGGTTCATTATAATGTTGTTAGCAAATCTATCGAACCCCACCTTGCACATGGATGGGAAGCGAATGAAGAAAACACGACTTGGATTTTTTATATTCGTAAAGGGATTCGATTTCATGATGGGAGCATGTTAACCAGTGAAGACGTTCAGTGGACATTTCAATCAATTATAAATGCAGAAGAAAACGTTCCAAATAAATGGTTACTGGAGGGCATACAAGAAATCAAAGTTGAAAACAAGTACACCATATCATTTCACTTAAACAATGGAAACCGCATATTCCCAAATTTTTTAAGTGCTATTTTCACGTCCATTGTTCCAGTAGGATCAGATATCAAAGACTCTCTTCTTATAGGAACCGGCTCTTTCAAGATTGACCAAATGAATGATAAAAAAATTGTCTTAAAGGCTCATGATTATCATTTTCGAGGAAGACCTTTTCTAGATAAGATTTTTATGTGGCAACTCCCTGAAAGTGATTTTAATGCGTTGAACTTTTTTACCCATGACAATCTAGGGAAGGATAGTAATGAGGGATCAACATTTACAATCCATGATAATGGGAGCAACTACTTAATTTTTAATATGAATAAGGAAGGAGCTCACCAAAATCGTTTCTTTAAAAAAGCTGTAAATGAAATGATTGATTCTCGTGAAATGGTACAACAGCTTGGTGAACCAAGAGTAGCACCTTCCACTAGCTTTATTCCAGAAAGAAGTAATGATAAAAATATCAAGCATTCCATCGAAAAAGCAAAGCAGTTTCTTAGCAAATCTGCCTATAATGGTGAAACAATTCATTTAGCTGCATTACGATTTGAAGACTTTTTAGAGGATGCCCACTGGATGGAAGATAAACTAAATGAAATCGGCATTAAGGTTAAGGTTCATCCCATTGAGTTGTCTGATATCTACAATGAGAATTTGATGTTATCATTCGATGCCATATATACAGGAGAAAGTTTTGAGGATAACATTGAATTAGCCATCTTAATATTGCTTCATAATGAATTTGGGATCCGCCGGTTTCTTAGTGCATCTCAAATCAAGGAATTAGATCAAGGATTTGAAACTATCAAAAAACAGCCAGATGAGAATAGTTGTATTCGGGCGTTCCAAGCAGTCGAGAATAAATTAAAAGAGGATGGTACAATTATCTTTACCGTTCACGCATCTGAACAAAACACCTTCCAATCGAATTTACAAGGGATTCAAATAAGCGGATACGGTTGGCCGATATTTCATCAATTGTGGGTAAAACAGATATAAATCTAGGTTTAATTTAATGACAAAAAATTACTGTGTACATTTAAAAGCGAACAGCCATCAAAAGCTGTTCGCTCAAAATCTTATCCCCAAATCTCTTTAGAAATATCCACAATATACTTTAACTTCGCCCATTGCTCTTCCTCGGTCAAAATATTTCCGTGATGCGTAGAAGCAAAGCCGCATTGCGGACTGATGCATAATTGCTCCAGTGGTACGTAATTTGTTGCTTCCTCCACGCGTGCTTTAATATTTTCCTTATCTTCCAGTTCTCCATGTTTGGATGTAAATACACCTAATACAACCCTCGGCCCGTCATTTGGAATGTATTCCAATGGGTTGAAATCACCGGAACGGTCATCATCATATTCCAGGAAAAATCCGTCCACTTTTTCTTTTGCAAATAATGTTGGGGCGATTTTCGCGTAACTTCCTTCAAAAGCCCAATTGGATCGGTAGTTTCCTCGGCAAAGATGGGTGGTTACAGTAAGATCTTCGGGCTTATCATCCAACACACCATTCGCCACGCGCAATGCCAAATCGATTAATTCCTCTCGTGAATAGCCGCTGTCATTGAATGGAATTTTGGGTGCGTTCAGCCCGGCAATATACACATCATCCAGTTGCAAGTAGCGGCAGCCTGCATCATAAAATGCTTTAATTGCTTCACGGTAGGTCTGAATAACATCATTCGCATACGCTTCAATATCCGGATATATGTTAAGATTGCGGATACCAGCATTAAAAAGCTGATTTGGACTTGGGATGGTTTGTTTAGCGATAGCGCGTTCCCCGACAATTTCTTTAAATTCGATAAAGTCTCTTACATGTGGGTGATCCGGGTTAAATGAAACTTTTCCATTTACACGCACATCATATCTTTCCGTTTCCTCGCCTTTAAATTGATAGCCCTGCTCCGGTATATAGCCTTCAACACCATTTAAATGCTCCAGAAAATCTGTATGCCAGAATCTGCGGCGGATCTCGCCATCCGTCACAGCCTGCAGTCCGACTTCAATTTGTTTATCAACGACTTTTTTTATTTCTTCAGTTTCGATTTCCCGCAGCTTTTCCTCTGTGATGCTACCTTCCTGAGAATCCTTTCTCGCGATATGGATTCTCTCTGGTCTTAATAAACTTCCTACATGATCTGCTCTAAATGGAGCTTTAACTTTTGTTTTGGTCATCTTATTTTCTCTCCTTGGTTTTATTTATTCGAATTTTTGTATTAGAAAATGCTTATGGCAATATAGCAAAAGAACGTACCGGGAACCCGGTTGCCTTTTCCGGTTTTGGACTAATATTAAAAATAACAGCTCCTTTTGCAGGAAGTTGATCCAGATTAGTCAGCAATTCAACCTGGAATGTATCCTGCTCCAGCACATAGTATTCGCCTATGAGGGAGCCGTTTTTACGTAAATCAACAGCTGCATCCGTATCAAAGGTTTCATGTCCCACAGCATTAATATTCCTTTCCTCAAATAAAAATTTCAGGGCATCTATTCCCCAGCCGGGAGTGCGACTGTTTCCATCATCATCTTTATTTTCAAATGCTTTCTTATCGGGCCAGTGTTTTCCCCAGTCTGTCCGCAATGCCACAAAGGTTCCTGTTTCTATTTTTCCGTGTTCTTTTTCAAAATCTAGGATGTCATCCTTAGTAAGAATAAAATCATTATTTTCTTCCGCTTCCTTCGATTTATCAATTACCACCAGAGGCAGCACAACTTCCTTTAACTTTAATTCCTCCAGGAAACGCTGTTCACGGACAAAATGAATCGGTGCATCAATATGGGTGCCGTACTGCCCGGGGAAGTTAAAACGCTGTGCAAAAAAGCCGTCATCATGTGTGAAAAGTGTTTTAAACTCGGCATCTTCAAAAGCTGAAAAATGTGGAGAATCCGGGCCAAAGGTATGTGTAAGATCAACCCACTTTTTCTCTTTCAGTAATTCAATTGCCTTCAATAATTCATTTTCTGTTTTAAACGTTGCCATGAAATCACCCCATAAATGTATTTGAAAATATAAAAAAGCCCTCTTCTTATTTATAAGAAGAGGGCAGAATAAACAAATTAATTAACCTTCTCTTCTTATCTTCTAGCATAACGCTACTGGAATTGGCACAGTACTCGTAAAAGTCCGTTGCCGAGGCTTCAAAGGGCCAGTCCCTCCACCTCTCTGGATAAGAAAAATTCGATGTATTAAGTTATTAGATATTACCTTACACCTTTAAAATATAATTGTCAATAATAGAATTGTACAGTTATCATTCAAAAGGTTGTTCAGCTAATTGATTAAATAGTTAATAATGAGAGTTACTATGCTTTCTACCTTAGAATTGTTATTTCTACTATACGTACTCCCCAGTTTGTGGCTGTTTGTTGATTTGGTACAAAGACATCAATTTTATTTCCTTTAATGGCACTACCCGTACTAATCAGGGGTCTGGCGAGCAACTGGGATTATTCTAAGAAGAGAACAGGCTTTCGGGTCTGCTTTTTTGGTGCCTAGCTAGTCACTATCCTAATTTATTTCTTCGCATAATTTCAATGCGAAATGATTCGGGAAATCATTTAATGGATAAGGCGGTTTTACTTTATTTACATTTCTTAATCTCGGCACTTTGCGTTCTATCAAAGGTAAGCTCTTCTGGGTAACCAAGTTTTCTGATGAATTTCGAACGGTCATTCTTATTATTTTTCTAATTGAGCTAAATATATGGTGAAATATAAGTAGCAACTACATAGGTATTGTGGGCGGTTGGCCATCGTTCCTTGTCCCTTAAGCCACGTGAAAGCTTAAGGAAGGGGAGGTGGTAGGATAACGACATATGAAGTACTTAGTTTGCTGGGTACAATTTGGTTTGTTCCAAATAGCTGCGCTTACATTGATTGTAACTCTTGTCGTCTACCTGAATAAAAAGAAGTACCCGCTCCCTCACAGGCCAGCGATTACTTCTTTTAGTTAGACAACATGTTTTAGCGGCCAACTGCACTTAATGCAGTTTGTAGTGGCCAGCATCAGGGTAGTTAGCGCTACCTTGGTTCCTTATTCTAAGTATATTATAAAATTCATTTATTATCTTATCAATTTTTTACTGCTGTAGTCTGGCTTTCTTCACTGTGTGAAATTCAGACCCTTAGCGAACCACGAAACCCTCTCGCCCCATAGTAAGAGGACGCACCGTTGTGATATACAAATACATGCCCATAGCGATAATCGCAAAATAGGGCACCGCCACGTTCTCTGATATCCGATGGTGTTTGCACCCAGCTCGACGTTTTCTTATCGAAATTCTCAAGTTTCTGCAACTCTCTATATTGCTCTTCCGTTAAAAGTTCAATGCCCATGGCAGTTGCCATATCAATAGCATTATTCTCCGGCTTATGTTTTTTCCTTGACTCCAGCCCTGCACGATCGTAGCAAACACTTCTACGGCCTTTAGGACTTTCCGCTGAACAATCATAAAAAATGTATTCGTCCTCACTTTGATCATGACCAACAACATCTGGTTCTCCGCCAGTTATTTCCATTTCATTAAGTGACCACAGTTTTTCCGTATGAGCTTCCAGCTTTGTTTGGACATCAGCCCATTCAAGACCTTCATGGCGGTTCAGGTTGTTCTCAAAACGGGCTTTCAATGCTATCAGTAATTCTTCTCGTTGTTCTCGTGATAACTCCTTTTTATTGCTGCTATTATTATTCTTTGTCATATTCGTTTCCTCCTATGATTTTACTTACACTGGTTTAAGTATATATAAATATTTATATTTAGGGAAGTAGGCCTTATAAAGTGATTGGCAGTAAAAAACTATTACAATTAAAGGTAACATGTTCTCTATTGTATCAATGATTCTCCACCTAAAAAACAATTGCTTCCTAATCCATATATTCATGAATAAAACCTTGCCACTGAGGAAACATAACCCTGTGAAATGCAGAAAGGTGATACAAAATATGAATCTGATTAGGAGGCTAACAATGGGAATTTTGAGTGGAAATCCAAAAGATGAACCGATGCATTATGGGGAAGTGTATAGTGTCTGGTCATCTTTAATGGCAACAGAGGCGACAATTGCCGGGAACCAGACGTTACATAATCACGCTGGTGACGAGGATCTAAGGATGCTGATAAAAGAAACTATTCAGCAGGGACAGCAGCATGTCGATGAAATAAAAACGCTGCTACAGGAAAATGGAGTAGGTTTGCCTCCAACACCTCCGGAGCGCCCGCAAGCCCAACTGGAGGATATTCCTGCAGGAGCTCGCTTTATGGACCAGGAAATTGCAGCATCCATTTCCGCTGAAATAGCAGCAGGAATGGTTACATGCAGTAAAATAATGGGGCAGGCAATCCGTGAAGACATTGCCATGACGTTTGGGCAATTTCATACACAGAAGGCAACGCTCGCAGGAAAGTTCCTTCAACTTAACAAAGAAAAAGGCTGGTTGGTACCGCCCCCGCTTCATCATCATAAAACAGAAGAGAAATAAGGCAGAGAGCAGGCTTTAGCGTCTGCTCTTTTGTTATTCGAAAGACCAATACATGACACCCCCTTGAATTTGGTGTCTAGTCACTCCTCGGATTTTATCTAATATTATATTCTATATTAATTTAATATATCATTCAATTAATATAGAATATAAATACGGAGGTGTTCTTACATGGATATACTAAGTACAACAAGCAGGAAAAGAGAAACATATAAAGTGGAAATGAAATACTCTGTTTTACGGGAGAGAGCTTTAGGCATAGCGGCAATTACAAATACACCGTTACTTGATTCCTTGGAGAAACCCATAAGTTATTGGGATGAAATAAGGGTTGCTTTGTCAGTGGAAATGCGTGATCATCTGGAATATGTGGAGAAAAATAACACATGGAAAGCGTTCTTCAATTGTTGCATGAAAAGGATTTTACCACATTAGAGGAATTCACATCATTCATCAAAGAACTCCCTGAGAACAAACTGAAATGTACCTGTATACCCTTAGTCGATAATTCCTTCCAGTTCGAAAGAGAATATGCAGCGAAAGGTAACCCCGAGACAATCCATAAGTTAAAAAAACAAACGAGAGACAATTCTTTCCCGATTACATAGCGTTTATTTGCCATGTAGAAGTAAATTATTTGAAAAATCACCTAATAGAGGTAATCACAGGGTGGTATGAAAATGTGATCAAACCAAATCACGATCGGCTAACAAGATTCTGCAGACAGATGTAGAGACAAAGCAGAATATGAAAGCAAAAATGGAACCGGAAGCATTTGTAGAATGGGCGACAGCCGGTGTTACCTATCCACCGGAACCCAGTGTTCATAATGTCCTGTTAATTCCGCATTACATATACCGGCCATGGAATATTGTCGCAGATATTGAGCATACAAAGATATTCTATTATCCCGAGTATATCACCAGCGGATAAATATCTTCCAAGTAACTTCTTATATTGAAACATAAAGCATTGGGATATGAAGTGAGGCTGAGAATCGTAAAAATACTATACGAAAGGAGTCGAACACTTCAGGAGCTTACCGAACAACCAAATATGGGGAAATCAACGATACACCACCATTTGAAATTATTGAGATCGGCTCAGTTAGTTACGGTAGAGGGCTTCGTATATGTTTTGAAAAAGAAACTTCCGATTCAGTTTCTATGACTATGCTTGTTGAAGCTCGTTGGAAAAAGAAAGTGTTCAGGCGCAGAATGCTTATGCTGGGTGCTTTGGTAATAGGCGGTTCGACTTTTATTGCATTAGGCGTTACACAGTCAATAGTATTAGCAATCACCACCGAAATATTGGTGGAATGGCGATGGCCATTTTTAATGTACATAATACAACGATTACTCAACAGATCGTACCGAATCATTTAATGGGGAAAGTTTTCTCGGTCCGTATGTTAATTATTAGAGGAATGATGCCCCTCGGCGTGCTTGCTGGAGGTATATTAAGTGAACTATGGGGTATTAGACCATTGTACATATTGATTGGAACTGTGATTTGTACGGTATCTTTTTTGGGGTTGATACTGCCATACTTTAGATTTATCTATGATTCCCTGGATGAGAAAGAAGATGTGTTTAGGGCTATAGGGAGGTGAACATTTCTACTATGAAAGGCCTATCTATTAGTCTGAGCTTTTAATTATTTCATTAAAGAAATGACAAACATTTATTCTTATTATTCTACCAATTCAGCATAACATATGGTAAACTGTAACCAGCAACTACATAGGTATTGTGGGCGGTTGGCCATCGTTCCTTGTCCCTTAAGCCACGTGATAGCTTAAGGAAGGGAGGTGGTAGGATGACGACATATGAAGTGCTTAGTTTGCTGGCGCAATTTGGCTTATTCCAAATCGCCACGCTTACTTTGCTGGTAACTCTTGTCGTCTACATAAATAAAAAGAAGTAACCGCTCCCTCACCAGGCTAGCGATTACTTCTTTTAGTTAGACAACATGTTTCAAAGGCCAACTGCACTTAATGCAGTTTGTAGCTGCCGGAATCAGGGTAGTTCACCGCTATCCTGGCCTTATTCTAAGTATATTATAAAGTTTATTTTTTATACTGTCAATTATTGCTGTGAAGTCAGTTTTCTTTTACGCTTCCCCTTTTTACAATTGCATCGTATAAATTACTATAAATTACTCTTCACAATTATTTTTCTAATAGTAGAACAGTGTCCTCTCTCGAATAACATCTTTATCACTTTCAATTTTAAAACACAACCTGTTTGAAATTACTATTTTTAAGCTACAATAGTAATAGAAAAGAGGGTTACTATGAAGAATATCGAAATCAAACTTCAGAAAGCTTTGGAAGAGAATAAGCGTCTAAAAAATGAGAATGAGCGGCTAAAGGAAATATTAACCACCAATCATATCCCATTTCATCATAATACAAAAGAAGAACAGTTGAAAGTGAGGGTTCAAATATTCCGCAATCTTTTTAAAGGTCGAGGAGACGTTTATGCAATACAACGGAAGGATAAAAAAGTTGAGTATTTCCCATCCGAACAAAAGGGAAGCAAGCCGAAGAAATACTACCCATTAACAGATCAAGTAATTTATGATCACCTATCTGGAAAGAAAACGATTGGTGTTTACCCAGTTTTAATAGACAATACTTGCTGGTTTCTTGCTGTGGATTTTGACAAGCAGCATTGGGAAAGAGACGCAAAAGCTTTTGTGGAGGTCTGCCAATCACTCCGTATTCCTACTGGTATGGAAAGATCCCGCTCCGGAAATGGGTGTCATGTTTGGATATTCTTTGAAACTGCTATCCCGGCAAGTTTGGCACGAAAGCTGGGCTACACTTTATTATCAAAGGTTCGTGAAACAAGGGGTTCCCTCCATTCCTTTGACAGAATGTTCCCTGTTCAGGATACGGTACCTGAAGAGAAACTTGGCAATTTAATTGCCCTGCCACTGCAGCATGATCCCCGTCAACAAAACAACAGTGTCTTTGTGGATGAAAATTTTAATGCCTATTCGAATCAGTGGCAATACTTATCTCAAATCAAAAAGATGAGTGAAGTGGAAGTAAAGGAAATCATTAAGGAACCAGGTGAAACAGAGTTCGCCACACAAGTTAATGAAAGAGCGGCCAGTCAGACGAAAATCCCAAAAAAACTGGAGATATCTATTAAAAATGGAATTCACATTCCTACAACAGACCTGCCCATTAATTTCTTAAAGCAGATCGCCAACCTGGGTAAATTCAACAATCCAAAGTATTATCAAGCAAGAGCGAAAAGGCATTCAACCTATAACATTCCAAAAGTGATTGATTGCACGGATAGCCATGAGGATGATCTCATTATTCCAAGAGGCTGTTTTGCTGATCTTAATAGACTTTTTAAAGAAAATAACGTGGAGCTGATTGTGAATAATGAAACCAATACTGGAATAAAAGTGGAGAGGGAATTTCTAGGGCGATTAACTACGCAGCAGGAGGATGCTGTAAATACCCTACTTTACTATAAAAATGGCATATTAAGTGCCGCAACAGGCTTTGGGAAAACAGTAGTTGCAGCCGCGCTTATTTCAAAGAGAAATGTAAATACGCTAATCATCGTCCATACAAAGCAATTATTGGACCAATGGAAAGAAAGCATGACATCCTTTTTGGACATAGAGCATGCTGACATTGGCCAGGTTGGCGGCGGGAAAAATACAGCTAAAGGTCTCATCGACATTGCTACCATTCAGAGTTTAAATTACAAGGGACAAGTAAAAGACATAGTTAACAATTACGGGCAAATTATTGTAGACGAATGCCATCATATTTCCGCTATTAGTTTTGAAAGGGTACTAAAACAAGCTGAAGCTGCTTATGTACATGGACTAACTGCAACACCTACCAGAAGGGATAAATGGCATCCGATTATGCTTATGCAATGCGGTCCGATACGATATAAAGTCAGTGCTAAAGATCAAGCAAAAGTCCGCCCTTTTAAGCATATTTTAGTCTCCAGAAAGACCTCGTTTAAGAGTAAATTGAATGATAAAACGAAGAATGTCCAGAACGTGTATACTGAGCTTGCAACAGATTCTAAGCGTAATGAGATGATTTTCAATGATGTATTAAAAGAATTGGACAATGGTTCCTCACCCATTATATTGACGGAGCGGATTGACCATGTACATGAGTTGGAGAGGATGTTCGAAAATTTTGCTAAAAATATCATTGTGCTTACGGGAGAATTGAAAAAAAAGGAAAGAAAAGTCCGCCTGCAGCGTTTAAAAGATATCCCAGATGAAGAGGAAAGACTAATTATTGCAACAGGAAAGTACATTGGTGAAGGCTTCGACAATGCAGTCCTGGACACGTTGTTCCTGGCCATGCCAATTTCCTGGAAAGGAACGCTGCAGCAATATGTTGGCAGACTTCACAGGATGCACGAGAATAAAGAAATAGTGAAAGTCTATGATTATATTGATCATCAGGAAGAGATCTTTGGAAATATGTTTGAAAATAGAAAGAAAGGCTACAAGGCACTCGGCTATATGGTGGAAGGTGACAAGTCTGAAAAAGCATCTAATGAGCAGATGAAATTGTTTTAACTTGATCACAGGGACGACCCGAATTTTAATTGGCTGGCCGACAAAAACATACGTCCTGGGGCTACGGTACAGTGGTTCCTCGCTCCACCGAAAACCATTGTGCGTCGTAAGACCCCTGCTTCATCAATTCGAGGAGAATCCAAGAATTGTAAGTGGGGGCGGCCAGCCAGTAAAAGCCCAATTCGTTCACTGGCATACGGGTCTCTCCTTGCGGTGCTAACAATATGTGGGGGAAGGCCTGGATCTGACCACAAGGACTCAATCGCATCAAATTTTCAAAAAACTAATATTAAGTTCATTTTTATTTTTTTGTAATAGTTTAAAACCATTGTCCTCGTAGAATTGTATTAGTTTAGGTTCGTCATCATATTCTACACAAATCACTTTTGTAGCTGCTAGATCTTTTATTAAATCCATTAATGATACAGGTTCCAAATTTATTTCCATTTGTTTAATACATCCGCAGCTCTCTTCTGGCGTTCTTCTGGTGTTAAATAAAATTTGTTTGCATAAGAAGGTTTTTTTACTACTGTTTTTCGTGTATTAACAATAAGTTGTGCTTCTCTCTCATTAATGGCATATTGGTATTTTAAATTTAATGTAGCCATATCCTCATCCCTTTTTTTGTTTGTATCGTTCTTATTGTCACACAAGCATATCACACCCTTTTTAGTATGTATATGCAGTGTTCCCTCTTTCCTCTCAAATTGGAAATACTTAACTTTATGGCTATGGGGGGAGGGCCTTTAGGTGCATACCCTTGTGGTATAAAGCCCCCCTACTTATTGAAGGTTCACTTTATCATTCTGCTAAAAAAGTGAACAGTTGTATAAAGCTGTTCGCTGATATTTTTTATCCCATTTTGAATGCATAGTTACTTCCCAAATTTAAAAAACCTATATAAGTTGACTTAAAGTTCCATGGACGTCCATTATGATCAACGCCCTGATTGGATTTTAATCCGACTTGTAATTTAGAATCACTTGTTCAACTTATATAAATAAAGTATGAGGTAAAGAATTTCATAGCTAAATCAACAAAATTCCCACTCCATTCACCATCAAATTTTCTCCATTCATCAATTTCAAACCATCCCAAACACCTCCAAATCAATACTTGCCCAAAAATGAGTACCACTCACAATAAAATAAGAACCATTCACCTCTTTTTTTCCTCTATTCATTCACATTTTAATGCGTCTTAAACCTTATCCGCTTATGCTGAGATCATCAAACGAAAAAGGAGAGTTTTTTATGTTGGAATGGTTTCAGGATTTATTACTCACATTGATAGAGGCGGATACATGGGTGCAATATCTGAGTGTCTTCATTATGTCGATTGTACCATTTTTTGAATCGTATGTAGCGATTCCGATTGGTATCGTCTTTGGTTTTCCCACTGTTCAAGTTGTAATCATTGGTGCTTTAGGTAATTGGTTGTCGGTGATGGTATTTGTTTGGTTGATCTCGGGTCTTCGCAACAAAGTTTCCAAGAAGAAAAAAGGCAAGAGAAGGAACCGTGCTCAACAACTATTCAATAAGTATGGTGTTCCAGGCGTTTCCTTTGCCGGACCGTTTATTTGTTTTCACGTATGTGCTGCCATTTCGATCGCATCAGGTGCAAAAAGGTCATATGTCAGCTTATGGCAGACAATTGGCATTGTATCATGGTCGGTTGCGTTAGGTGTCGCTTTCCATTATGGCGTGAACCTACTGGAATACCTTCCGAATCTCAATCCATTTACGTAAGAAGGGAGATAGTCTACTATGAAAATATTGTGGCGAAAAATCGTACCTTTGGTAATGATACTGTTGGCCATTATTCCGGCTTTGGTTATTTATGAACCTTTGTCGCAAATATTTCCTGTATTTTCAAACTATACAGCCCCCGACTGGTTTATTCCTGTTGGGTTTATCAACATTGGTTTCATTGTGGTTCTTTCGATTTTAGTGAAAGGGAAAGACGATTGAAATCTTTTAATCAATTAGGTGTTAAATAACGGAGCTTGCGTTATCATAATATCAAACAAATGAAAATGTCAAAAGGGGTATCATGATGGTTCTTTCTTTTAACCAATTAGGAAAAATTGAACAAAATACAGTCCTGTTGCCAGAACTGAATTTGACAGTTTATCAAGGTGATGTGATCGCTGTTCAAACTGAAAATGAGTATATTCAACGGTTATTCGAACTATTGAATCACCCCCATACAATAAAAAGTGGTGCAATTACACTCCCGGACGGAGGATTTCAAGATGTGCATATTTTCCAGCAGACGGATGGTTTATATAAACGACTAACCGTCAAGCAAATGCTGCATTTTTGGAGCCGATTATATCAACGTAAAGTGGACATAGAAATGCTTTTGAACTTGTGTGATTTGCAGGCTTGCGTTTCCAAGAAAACCAAAGATTTAACACAATCGGAACAACGTCGCTTACAGTTTGCTTTAGCTTTGATACAGCCAGCTGAAGTATATATATTTGAAGACCCTTCACAAATGTTGGATCTCCAATCAAAGCATGTCCTTCATAAATTGTTGGTACAATTGGCCAAAAACGGTGGTGCTGTTTTGCTGTTTACACCTGTGCTGGAAGAAGCCATTCGGCTTGGGGGTGTTGTTTACCGTTATTCGGAGCGCGGGATACAAAAGGTGGAAGAAGATATTCAAGATACGGAAGAGGAAGGGCATAACGAAGATTTAACAAATACTCAAGTTCCATTTGAGAAAATTAGTGCGAAAGTAGAAGATAAAATTATCCTCTTTCATCCGTTGGAAATTGATTATATCGAAGCGCGCAATGGCCAGACCTTTCTGTTTGTCAACAATGAAGAATTTGTTTCATCGAATACAACCAAAACATTGGAAGCGCGTCTTTTGCCATTAGGTTTTTTCCGTTGCCATCGTTCCTATCTTGTCAATTTGCAACGAGTGCGGGAAATTATTATTTGGAGTAAAAATAGTTATAGTCTCAGCCTGGATAACCCGTCTAAAAGTACAATACCTTTATCCAAAGGAAATTATAGTAAATTAAAAGAGCTCATTCAGTTATGATGAAAGGAGGGAGTCTCGTGGATATGCATCGATGGAGCGCATTGCTTTACAAAGATTTATGCGACTTGCGCTGGAATGGCCAGATTCTCTTTAACCTTATTGCTGTGATTGTTTTTGTTTCTGTTTTTTCACTGATTCCGGTGCAGCAAACACCAATATCGTTTCTCATTGCTTTTATTCTCACTATGGTAACGATGTTGATGCAGGGAAATATGGTAGTGGAGGAATTTGAACAGAAAACGAAACGACGCCTGATACAAGCAGGCTATTCCATGTGGGACATCATTTTTTCAAAAATATTGATTACGTTCACGGTTACGACGCTCATGTTGGTACTTTTCTTTTCCCTTTATAGTGACAGTATCTCTCGTAGTATAATTACCTTTCTGCTTGTTTTGCCAATGCTGGTGATGATGCTCTTTATCGGAACATTTTTAGGGATGAAAACAAGGAATACCATTGAAGTCAGTTTACAGGGCATGCCGGTTATTCTGCTCTATTTCTTTGTGGAAGGCCTGCTCATGAATATTGATCAAGGCACGATGAAATGGCTCGCTGTTTTTCCAAATTATCATCTGCATTATGGCATGGAGCAGCTTTATTCGCAGCAACCCTTTCTCCATTTTTTCATCGTGCCATTACTTTGGGTGAGTGCAGTTATACTTTTATTTGTTGTTTGGTTTCGGCGGTCACAGTGACGCCCCAAATTTGTCAAACAGTCCAACATCCAAAAATAACATACAATACCCATGACATTTGTCATATACACCCCTTGACGTTTATGTCTTATATTCCTCTTGGTTTTTATCTAACATAGTAGGTATCCAATACTAGTACCTTATATTAGGAGGAAAACATGAGTAGACAAAAACAGGCACAATTAAGAAAAAGTGTTGCGGGCTTTGCAAAAGCAGATAGAAAAGCAAGTATCATACAGCTGATAAATACAGTGCTGCCATTCTTTCTGCTATGGTTCCTCGCATACCAGAGCCTGGCGGTGTCCATTTGGCTGACGCTTGCACTTTCCATCGTTGCATCGGGATTTGTTATCCGGATATTTATCATATTTCATGATTGCACACATGGATCCTTTTTCAAAGGCAGTAAAGCAAATCGGATTGTCGGTACGATTACCGGAATTATTACATTGTTTGCCTTTGAAAAATGGAAACGAGCTCACGCGATCCATCATGCGACAAGCAGTAACCTGGATAAACGGGGTACAGGTGACGTGTGGGTGATGACGGTGGATGAATATGCTGCTGCTTCGTTTTGGGGGAGATTAGCTTATCGGCTTTACCGCAACCCAATTATTATGTTTGGCTTTGGTCCGCTATATCTTTTCTTACTTTCAAACCGCTTCAATCGGAAAGGTGCAAGGCGAAAGGAACGAATGAACACCTATTTGATAAACATTTCCATAGCCGGAATCTACGCCATACTAATATGGGCAGTCGGCTGGCAGGCATTTTTAATTATCCAGCTCCCGATCTTATTTATATCTGGTTCACTTGGTATTTGGTTATTTTACGTGCAGCATCAGTTTGAGGATTCCTACTTCGAAAATGAGGAAGAGTGGGATTTCGTGAAAGCAGCTGTCGATGGCAGCTCCTATTACAAGCTTCCGAAAATAATGCAATGGATCACAGGAAATATAGGATACCATCACGTACATCACTTGAGTCCAAGGGTGCCTAATTATAATCTGGAAAATGCACATGAATCTACGCCGCCATTGAAGAAGGCTACAACGATCACATTAGCTTCCAGTTTAAAATCTATACGCTTTCGCTTGTATGATGAAGCGAGCAAATCATTTGTAAGCTTTGGAGAAGTCAAAGCACTTTTGAAAAAAAGAAAGCTGAATATCCAAATAGAGGCTGGGACAGAACAATTGAAGTAAACAAAAATCCGAATATCACTAAACTGGCACCTAAAAACCGCTCCGGAAATATACTATGCTTTCACCACGGGCACAAGTGCGACATCATTTCAAACTTCCTTTGGTCGTTTTCAGCGTGTCTTCTTTGCCGCGGGCGGCTGGTGAGCCTCCTTCATTATTAAAGCACTCCGGGGTCTCACCGATGCCTTTCCTCCCGCAAATCTTTACGGTGGGGCGAGCATTTAGCGCAGCCCCAGGAGTCTACGTATATTTCCGGAGCTACCATAGTAGATTGTTCGTCTTTTCAATGTTTCCTCAGGTTTTGTCCCAGGCTCACAGGAAAAATAATAAGCACAATTCCCTTCCATACTGTATAGAGGGGGATTTTTTTTGGTATACTTGGTTAAACGAACGAAGGAGGGAGACTTCATGCAAAACTGGTATCATATTTTTCCTAAAAATACGGGGCTTAGTGCCTTTACGTGGATAGCATTCTGTCTTCTCCCGTTCTATTTTATTTTCAGGTCATCATCGTTTACAGAAGTAATCATCGGCATTATACTCGTTGTTCTATTTTTTACTACCTATCGCCTGGCCTTTATCAAACAAGGCTGGACGGTTTATGTGTCCGTGGGATTAGAAATAGCGATTAGCATCGGAATGACTTTATATTTTGGTTATGTTTATTTTGCACTCTTTTTAGCCTTTTTTATTGGTAATATACAAAACAAAGCTGGATTCCTCACATTATATGTTGTGCATTTAGTTACGACAATCACAGCAGTGACGATTGGCTTCTTTATACAGACCCAAATATTTTACACGCAGTTTCCATTTATCATTATTAGTATTATTGGGATCATTCTTCTTCCGTTTAATATGTATAATCGGAACAAAAGAGAAAAGCTGGAAAATCAATTAGAGGATGCAAATAAAAAGATCTCCCAACTCATGGTTATGGAAGAACGCCAGCGAATAGCAAGAGACCTGCATGATACGCTCGGACAAAAGCTTTCCTTAATTGGCTTAAAAAGTGATTTAGCTGGAAGATTAATTCCTTTGGATGCAGAAACAGCAAAGTCGGAAATAGATGATATTCACCAAACGGCAAGAACAGCTTTAAAAGAGGTGCGGGATCTGGTGTCTGATATGAGGAGCATTAAACTTAAAGACGAAATTATTCATGTGCGGCAAATGCTGAAAGCTGCACAAATCGATTTTAATGTAGAAGGAAACTTGGATTTAAATAACACTCCATTATTAGTTGAGAATGTACTGAGTTTATGCATGAAAGAAGCAGTAACCAATGTAGTGAAACACAGCCAGGCAACAAATTGCAATATTTTTATTAAACAATCCCCAAGTGAGCTGGAAATTCAAGTTCAGGATAATGGGAACGGCCTGCCTGTTAAAAAAACCTCGCCCCACAGCCATGGACTGGCGGGCATCAGAGAAAGACTGGAATTTGTGAATGGCAGCATGGAAATCATTGTATCCGGCGGAACGATAATGACAATCAAGGTGCCAAATGTAATACAGCAAACCGGACAGGAGGAACTGTTGTGATGCGTATTGTGATAGCTGAAGATCAAGGAATGCTGCTTGGTGCACTTGGGTCACTTCTAAATCTGGAAGAAGATATGGAGGTCGTCGGCAAAGCCAAAAATGGAGAAGAAGCATTAGAGCTGGTGAAAAAAGAGCAGCCGGATATATGTATAATGGATATTGAAATGCCGGTGAAAAGCGGTCTGGATGCAGCAGAAGAGCTAAAAGATCACCCTTGTAAAGTAATTATTTTAACGACCTTTGCACGTGCAGGCTATTTTGAGCGGGCCAGAAATGCAGGGGTAGGCGGATATCTGTTAAAAGATAGCCCAAGTGAGGAATTGGCAAATGCTATTCGCACTATAATAAATGGTCGGAGAGTGTATGCTCCGGAACTGGTTGATATGGCTTACAGCAATGAAAATCCACTGACAGATCGAGAAGAGCAAGTGCTTAAATTGATTGCAGAAGGAAAAAATACGAAAGAAATAGGAAAACAGCTTTTAATAACTACTGGAACGGTACGTAATTATGTATCGGTCATTTTGGAAAAATTGGAAGTGAGTAACCGGATTGAAGCCGTGTCCCGATTTAGGGAGGAGGGCTGGTTCACCTGATTTTTTTAACAACAATAAACGGCCTTAGCTGGAGCTAAAGCCGTGTTAGATTGTTTCTGCAGCCTAAATTTAAGAGAATGAGTCAATTCAATAATGTAATCTACTTCAAATTTGGCGGTTGTTTTATTTTTGTTACAACTTTATCCTCTGTAACATGAATCTGGCAACTTTTTCCTTCGTATATAAATTTAAAAACACCGTTATTAAAATCAGTCCCGATGTCCTTGTAAAAAATTCCTTCATAGCGGTTGGCATGGGATCGTGCAAAAGTGAGTTCATATTCACCGTTTTTATCTTCCTTTAAGAAGGCACGGACTCCTCTTTCGTATTCCGGATCTTCCTCGGTTGCTCTTACATTCCTGTCGAAAGAGACGATATGAATATCGATATACGTAAGTTCACGAAGAAGTACGTTGACAAATGACCCTTTTGTAATTTCTTCCCACCTGTTTTGCGGGGACTGCCCAATAATAACCTGCGTTATATTATGCTTGTGGGCAACTTCCTTGATTGCTCTGACAGAAGATTTACTTTCATTATCCCTTAAAATAAATTCTTCTGCATCCAACTCATCAGCCAGCTCTTTCCAGCGATCCACATACCTGGATTTCTCCTCATCAAATTCATCATAAGGAAGCTGGTCAACAGTTAAAATATAATAAGGACAATCAAGCATATTTGCCAACTTATGACCGCGTTTGATCAGTCGCTCTCCATTCGGTCCGTAATATACACAAACGAGAATGGCCTCATCCATACGGCCTCTGATTTTCTTCATGATACACCCACCTTTGTCATCCAAACTATTTAAACGTATATATTCTAACGGAAAATGTACATACTTTCAATATAGCATAGGCCAAAAAATGATTTTTTTCCATACAAATTGCAAAAAACCTGCTAATTCCCTTGCAAAAGGCGTTTTAAGCTATATAAATAACAAGGAAAATCCCTTTATTTGCTAAAAATGAAACGTCTGAAGTGCAGTACATATTGATTTCATGTATAATTATTTTTGTGAAATCATAACATGTATATTCCTTTAACAGGATTTATTTTAGGTTAATGCTGAAACTGGATTGATATTAGTATTACCTAAATAAAAAAGAAATAAAATAGAAATAGCAAAGAACGCCCGTTACCAGCGTTGGTTGATAGATAATAGGATAAACCCTTCCTGTGTGTCTAAGGGAACCGCAGAATCGAAAGCTGCGTCTCCTAACGAAATTGTACCACTTATACTTATACCCCGATAAGTGTCTGAATTTGTCGCGTCTTATATGCAGATAATTACATCTGCATAGTAGTTATATGCGATATTTTCATTATTGTTAATCAGTATGGTTAACAATGCAGTTATTCCCCTTTTGGCCGGTGATCTTACCTGCAAAAGTGCACTAGTAATCAATGCGCTGCAGATAAATGTTGAACGTAGACGCACTGCTTAGGCTTGCCATCCAAAATGTATAAGAATCATAAGAAAGTAAAATATGCATTCCTAAGAACCTCTTTCGGCAAGCTGCGTATTCTAAAAATCCCTCTGGTAACGATATTGTTAGAATCTTTTAAACTATATAATCAAAATATGAATAACTTTCCAGCTGATTAAGACCTGTTTTTGCTTTAAAAGATTAAAAAAAGAAATTTAATCGCCGATTCTGGGCTGTGCTGAATGCTCTCTCCACCGTAAAGATTTGGGTCTGCGCTTAAAATGCTTGTCCCTCTATAATAATTATTGCCATTCTGGCCTCTGATCACTGACTCCATGAAAAATGGGACAAAGCTGGATTTTTAAATGAAAGGTTATGATTAGCGCATGAATGGGAAAAGTAAGTTTATTCATATTTCGTGCTCTGCTAAATGGGAGGTGTTTTCTTGTTCACGGTAAATGTAGCTATAATGATTCCTTTTATAGCAGCTCTTATTATACTTCTTTCACATAAAAAAATATCACGTTCCTATATTGGCTGGTTCGTATTTCTCGTTCCGGCTGTGTTATTTATTTACCTCATCAGTCATATCCCAGCCCTCGCAAATGGGGATACCATCGTACATACATGGAACTGGATTCCGTCCATCGGAATTAACTTCACGACCTATCTAGATGGTTTGAGCATGATATTTGCGCTGCTGATTACGGGGGTTGGCGCACTTGTTGTTATATACTCCATTTATTATTTAGATCTTGATGAAATGTTGTACCATTTCTATGTGTATCTGTTGTTATTCATGGGCGGCATGCTTGGTGTTGTCTTCTCCGATAATATGATGGTCCTTTACCTGTTTTGGGAAATGACGAGTATTTCATCCTTTCTGCTGATTGCTTTCTGGTATCACAGGAAACAGTCCAGATACGGAGCGCAAAAATCGTTTCTCATTACAGTTGGCGGCGGATTTGCCATGCTTGCAGGTTTTATCATGCTGTATGCGATGACAGGGACCTTCAGTGTTCGTGAAATCATCGCATCCGTAGATGATATGTCCGCGCATGCATTATTTATACCGGCAATGATTTTAGTGTTGCTTGGTGCTTTTACGAAATCAGCGCAGTTTCCCTTTCATATTTGGCTTCCGGATGCCATGGAAGCGCCGACTCCGGTCAGTGCATACCTGCACTCAGCTACGATGGTGAAGGCGGGGATTTATATAGTCGCCCGCTTTACACCAGTATTCGGAGGTGATGAGATATGGTTCTGGCTTGTGATGGGTGTAGGCTTCCTCACGATGTTCTGGGGATCGTTCAACGCCATTAAGCAAACGGATTTGAAGGCGCTGCTTGCCTATTCCACTGTAAGTCAGCTCGGCTTGATTATGAGTTTATTTGGCATGGGATCGGCTGCTTTATATTTCGGATACAGTGCAGACTCGGTGATTTACACACAAGCAACGTTTGCTGCTTTGTTCCATCTCGTCAATCATTCCACGTTTAAAGGTGCTTTATTTATGGTCATCGGTATTATAGACCATGAGGTAGGTACACGGGATATCCGTCGACTTGGCGGACTGATCAGTTTTATGCCAATATCTTTTACGATTACATTGATCGGCAGTTTTTCCATGGCGGGGGTTCCGTTATTTAATGGCTTTTTAAGTAAAGAAATGTTTTTAACTGCTGTTTTGAATATAAGTGAGCTTCATATCTTTTCACTGGAAAATATAGGAGTTCTGTTGCCTATTATTGCTTGGATAGCTAGTGTATTCACATTTGTCTACAGCTTAATAATTGTGTTTAAAACCTTTTTTGGAAAATATCAAGAAGAGAAACTGGAACATGAAGCACATGAACCAAAGATGGGTATGCTTGTTCCTCCAATCATTCTGGCTGTTTTAGTAGTAGTTATCTTTTTCTTCCCGAATATCCTTGGAGATTATGTGCTTGAGCCTGCGATGAGCAGCGTGTACCCTGGTTTTGGCCCCGCAGTGGATTTAGGTGTGGAGATAGAGGCGTGGCATGGATTTAACACAGAATTATGGATGACCATCGGAATTATCGTTACCGGTGTGGTGTTATATCTATTACTGAAATACTGGAAAGGAATTTTCCGGTTGTTCCCGCATAAATGGTCTTTTACCAAGCTTTATGATAACTCGATACTGTTGATTGAAAATCGTTCAACGAAAATAACAAATGCGTATATGACAGGGTATCTGCGGGACTACTTAATGTATATTTTTGTGTTTTTTATAGTTGCGACTGGCATAACACTTATTTCTACAGGAGCACTCACTTTCGATTTATCCAACGATGTTCCGGTTAGTATGTTTGAGGGGATTATGGTAGTTATTATGCTTGGCTCCGGTATTTCTATCCTATTTGTAAAATCCCGGCTGGCTGCGGTTCTCTTGTATGGTATATTAGGTTTTTCCATTGCAGTATTCTTCGTTATTTTCCGAGCACCGGATCTTGCGTTGACACAGCTTGCGGTTGAAACAGTTACAACTGTTCTGTTTCTGCTTTGCTTTTATTTTCTGCCGGAGTGGAAAAAGGAGGAGCATGGCGGGCTGAAAAAGATTATGAATATCATTATTTCAATTGGGACCGGATTGGTTTTCATCTTTGTTGGTTTAGGAGTGCAGCATGGGCAATTGTTTGAGTCTATTTCCCATTATTTTGAGGATGCCTATGAACTGGCCGGTGGAATGAATATAGTAAATTCCATACTCGGTGATTTCCGTGCCTTTGATACGATGCTGGAGGTTTTTGTGCTGGTGATTGCCGGCATGGGGGTATTCTCTCTTGTTAAACTGAAAAGCAGGAAAGGCGGAAATAAAATTGAAGATCAATGATGTGATCCTGCATGCTGTTACAAAAATAGTTGTATTTATTATTTTAACACTTGCCATTTATTTATTTTTATCTGGTCACCATAGTCCCGGTGGCGGGTTTGTGGGCGGTTTGGTACTAGCCTCTGCCTTTGTGCTGCTTTATTTGTCTTATGATATTGAAACCATTGAGAAGGGCATCCCATTTGACTTTAAGTTAGTTGCAGCTTTAGGGGCATTTATAGCTGTTGTATCCGGCCTGGGGGCAACCGTATTTGGTGCGCCATTTTTATCACAGGCTTTTGCCTATTTTGATCTGCCGATTTTAGGACAGACAGAGCTTGCCACGGTTACCATTTTTGAATCAGGTGTGGCACTTGCTGTTGTCGGCACTGTGGTGACCATTATGTTGAGTATTAGTGAGGATGTGTAGTTTATGGAGACAATAATTATCGTCCTGGCAGGTGTTTTGGTATCTGTCGCTACGTACTTGGTTCTTTCCAAAAATTTAATACGGGTGATTCTGGGTACGGCTATTTTCTCTCATGCGGCGCATTTACTCATTATGACAATGGGTGGTTTAAAAGAAGGAAGTTCCCCCCTCTTGGGAGAAGAAGCTGCTACGTATACAGATGCGCTTCCGCAGGCACTTATTTTAACGGCTATTGTAATCAGTTTTGGTGTCACTGCTTTTTTCCTTGTGATAGCCTACAGAACGTATCAGGAAACAAATACGGATAACCTTGATATATTGAGAGGTATGAAAGATGAATAATATACTTGTACTGCCTATCGCGCTTCTTTTGGTTACAGGTGTTATACTAATCTTTTTGCGCTCGTTTATCCAACTGCAGCGCTGGGTGAGTTTTGGTGTAATGACTGTGATTACAGGCATTAGCATATATATACTGCAAAGAATTCAAAATGAAGGTGTGCTCCGTCTTGATTTTGGTGGCTGGGAGCCGCCTTTTGGGATTCTGTTTGTTGGGGATTCATTTTCAGTCTTGCTTATGTTAACAACAAGCATCGTGACTGCAATTTGCCTGTTGTATGGGTTTTATTCCCTGGATGCAGAGCGTGAGAAAATGTATTTTTACCCACTGGTGAATTTTCTTGTGGCGGGTGTCATCGGTTCCTTTTTAACCGGAGATCTTTTCAATCTGTTTGTCTTTTTTGAAGTAATGCTTTTATCCTCTTATGCGCTGGTTTCCCTTGGCGGGACGAAAATGCAGCTAAAGCATGGAATTATATATGTAACCATTAACGTGGTGTCTTCCTGGATGTTTCTTATCGCTATCGCATACGTCTACGGGACAGTGGGTACGCTGAATTTGGCTCATATTTCACAGCGTATTGCTGAAAGTGGTCAAACGCCTATTCTTACTGTCATCAGTATCCTTTTTCTTGTCGTGTTCAGCCTGAAAGCAGGCCTTCTGCTGTATCACTGGCTGCCGGGTTCATATAGTGCCCCGCCTGCGGTTATTGGTGCCTTATTCGGTGCACTTTTAACAAAGGTTGGTATTTATGCGTTATTCCGGATGTTCACCCTGATTTTTTATCATGAGCCAGGCATCACACATACGATAATCGGTATTATGGCTGGACTTACCCTGATCTTGGGAAGTATCGGGGCGATCGCTTATAACGACATTCGCAAAGTGATTACTTATAATGTAGTAATTGCTGTTGGTTTTATCCTTGTCGGGCTGGCGGTGTTAACACCTGCTGCGATCGAGGGCTCTATTTTTTATCTGGTGCACGATATGATTATTAAAGCACTTCTTTTCTTAATTGGGGGTACCATGATTGCACTGACTGGAACAGCAAGAATAGAAAATATGAGCGGTCTGATCAGGAATTACCCTTTGCTTGGCTGGATGTTTTTCATTTCGATGCTTTCTTTGGGTGGCATTCCGCCGTTAAGTGGATTTGTTGGTAAAGTACTTGTCGGTCAAGGTGCGGCAGAAACAGGTTCATTTATATTGCTGGCACTTGCCTTTCTCTCTAGTCTGGCAGTAATCTATTCGCTCCTCCGTATCTTTTTAAATGCGTTTTGGGGGGAAACAATAATTAGTGAAGAGGACGAGCTTCCACTGAGAAAAGGAAAGCTTGTACCCCTGGTGGTGCTTACATTAGGTACCATTGCACTCGGGCTTGGCATGGAATCTATTTCTGCCTATGTAACCGATGCTGCAAATGTTTTGCTGCACCCTGAAATTTATATTGATGCAGTGATGAATAAAAATTAAAAACAGGAGGTGAACGTCGAATGCCTGCCCAATTTTTAACCAATCTTTTCATTGCTTTTTTATGGATGCTCCTGATGGATGAGAATGAATGGCACTTTTCCACCTTTTTTGCCGGGTATCTTGTCGGTATATTGATCGTATTTGTTATGCACCGTTTCTTTGGGGCACAATTTTATTTGCGGCGTTTCTTTGCATTAATAAAACTTATTCTCATTTTTATTAGGGAACTGAGCTCGTCAAGTGTTTTTGTGATAAAACATATTGTGAAAAAAGAAGTTACGGTTAAACCCGGCATATTCTATTATGAAACAGATTTACGAGGGGAGTGGGAAGTTACGCTCCTGGCGTTACTGCTTACATTAACCCCTGGATCTGTTGTGATGGAAGTGACACCTGAAGGGGATGCATTCTACGTTCATGCGATGGATATAAAGGAGTCCCGGGAAAATTTATTGCGATCGCTCGCAAAATTTGAAAAAGCGATTATGGAGGTGCTTCGATAATGGTTGAATTTCTGGTGGTTGCTGGTCTTGCGTTTTATGGCATTGCGATTGCTATAGCTGTAATCCGGATGGTCATCGGCCCGACGTTACCGGATCGAGTGCTTGCACTGGATGTCATTGGGGTCAAGCTGATTTCCTGTATTGCGATTGTCTCCGTGATGCTGTCAACAACGGCGTTTCTGGATGTTATTCTGATCCTGGGAATTTTGGCTTTTATTAGTACAATAGCCTTAGCCAGGTATATGGAAAGAGGTGTGGTCATTGAACGGAAACGGGATTCTTGAAATAGTTGCAGCTGTTCTCATTTTTGCCGGCGGTATATTGAGTTTGCTGAGTGCACTTGGATTAATGCGTTTTCCTGATGTATATACACGTAATCATGCAGGCACTAAAAGTACAACTTTGGCTGTTTTGATTACGTTGACTGGTGTATTTATTTATTTTTGGACTGTAGAAGGATTGATGAGTGTCCGTTTGCTGCTTGGTATTTTGTTTGTATTTATCACTGCTCCAACTGCCGGTCATATTCTCGTCAGGGCGGCCTATCGTTCCGGTGTAAAAGTTTCCGATACAACGGTGGAGGATGAGTTGGGGCCTGTACTTCGTAAAAAGGAAAGGGAGCGGCAAGAGTAGCGATAGGAAATCGGAATAGAAGTGTTTTGCTATCAGGATTTTTTTTCGGTGAAAAATCTTAGTTTTCCTTTCCTTAAAAAAACAGTACCTCACCGGTCTTGAATCTTTTTTGCAAAGAAAACTATTAATTTATAGCTTGGTATTATTAGCCACATGTAACCCCAGCGATTCAATGTGCATATCTCTTTGGTGGGATAGCATATAGCGAAGTCCCCATTTTTTCAAATCACCACTACGATAAAGAAGGCTTGCCGTTGGCCATGCCAGTGTTTACTCGCACTTTTACTTTTTCCCTTGCAATGAAATTCCATCCTGCACCGGAATTGATTCTAACGTTGGTTAAATGGTTTTGAATTTATAAGAAATGACCAAGTATAATTTGTAACATTTATTTCAACATATAAATCTTCTTGTAACTCTGATATACTCTAATTATTATTTCTGCAATGTATCTGTACAAACAAGGGGAAAAGGAAATGCGAACACGTCGGCAACGCTTATTGCATTGGATCAATAAATTATCACCATTCAAATTGTTATTATTTTTTTACTTGATAGCTGTTATGATATCCGTCATGCTGATGTCATTTCCTTTTGTTTATCAGGAGGGAGTGGATATTGCGCTTATAGATCTGCTGTTCACTGCGGTAAGTGCGCTTAGTGTAACAGGGCTGAGTACAATTAGTATTGGTGACACTTTAAGTAACACTGGTATCCTGATTTTAGCATTTATCATGCAGTTGGGCGCACTTGGTGTGATGGCGATCGGTACTTTGATTTGGCTATTCCTCGGAAAAAAGATCGGTTTGAAAGAACGCCGGCTGATTATGGCAGATCAGAACCAGACAACGTTCGAGGGCATGGTACATCTGATTAAACAGTTAGTGTACGTGCTTTTAACGGTTGAATTAATCGCTTTTTTAATGCTGGGCACTTATTTTATGCAGTATTTTCCCACTATGGGGGAAGCATATATGAATGGTTTTTTCCACACGATCAGTGCAGTTTCCAATGGAGGCTTTGCGCTTTCGGATGAATCTCTGGCACTTTACAGTGATGATTACTTTGTCCAGCTGGTGGCAATGTTTTTAATTATATTCGGAGCGATTGGGTTTCCGGTGCTGATTGAATTGAAGGAATTTCTTGCTGTTAAAGCCAGGGGCAGGAATGTATGGCGTTTTTCATTATTTACGAAAATAACAACTATGACGTTTTTTATCTTGATTTTCATTGGCGGGCTGTTTATTTATCTTTTGGATGCAAGAGATTTTTTTGCAGGCATGGTCTGGCATGAATCTTTGTTTTATGCACTTTTTCAGTCCGTAACGACAAGGAGCGGTGGTTTGTCCACGATGGATGTGAGCCAGTTAACAGAGGAAAACCATCTGTTTATGTCACTGCTTATGTTTATCGGGGCGTCTCCGAGCAGTGCAGGCGGGGGAATCCGGACAACTACCTTTGTATTGGTTGTTTTGTTTATCATTTCATATGCAAGGGGCAGGAGGAATATTCGCATATTCAATCGGGAAGTGTACGAAGAAGATGTTAGGAAAGCTGTTGCAGTAATTCTAATGGGGATTATGCTTGTATTTGTTTCTGTTTTGCTGGTATCCATTGCAGAACCATTTACCTTATCTGCGATTTTGTTTGAAACAACCTCTGCTTTTGGAACAGTTGGCCTGTCGTTGGGCATCACCGAGGAACTATCTGTATTTAGTAAAGTAATCCTGATGTTATTGATGTTTATCGGCAGAATTGGGATCATTACACTCTTATTTATATTTAAACCTAATAAGGAAAAGGAAAGCATACATTATCCAAAAGAAAAAATGATTATCGGCTGACCAACCGGGAATAAATGGTACAAATGAAAAAATTCGCTGATGGGGGAAATGATAATGAAGAAGGATTTTGCAGTAATCGGACTTGGCAGGTTTGGTGGCAGCATTTGCAAGGAGTTAAGTGAGGAAGGTATGCAGGTGTTGGCGGTAGACATGAATGAAGAAAAAGTGAATGGATTCAAAAATATTGCTTCTCATGCGGTGATTGCCGATACAACTGACGAAGATACGCTGAGAGAACTCGGGATCAAAAATATTGACCATGTGATTGTGGCCATTGGGGAGGACATACAGGCGAGCATCCTGACAACTGTTATCCTGACTGATTTAGAAATCAATAAGATAACTGCCAAAGCACAAAATGATTATCATGAAAAAATCTTACATAAAATTGGTGTGGATCATGTAGTTCATCCGGAGCGGGATATGGGAAAGCGTATTGCACATAATCTCATTTCAAATAATATCCTGGATTACCTGGAATTATCAGACGAACACAGCATAGTAGAGGTAAGGGCTGGGCGTAAGATGGCTGGACGTACACTGGTTGATCTTGATATCCGGATGAACTACGGGTGTAATGTGGTGGCGATTAAGGAAAATAAGAGCATTAATGTATCTCCTGGAGCCGATGTGGTTTTAGATGAGGAAGATGTGCTTATTGTAATTGGGAATGATAAAGATATCGCCAGATTTGAGCGGGATTTGGTGATCGAACGATAGCGCAGCACTTCCTGATATTTTTATAAAAAGGCTATCCAAATACTGTCTATACAAAAATGGTATTTGGATAGCCTTTCTTTCTGAATTATTCTGGCATCATTTCTTATGGAATAAAAAATGATTTTTTAAAATTGCGGACTCAAAGAAGGAATATTTCTGTAATGTCCATTATTATTGTTCAAGGAATTGTTATGGTCATTATTTAATGGATTCTCTTAAGGATTGAAGCCTGGGTCCCATCCCATCGCCAGCTGTAATGATATACTCATATTGGATGATTAACACATTTTCTCCGATTTGGTAAACGTAATATCCCTGAGGCGGATCTGAAAAGTGCTGCCTGATACCCTCATACGGGTTCTCCTCCTGAGATGTTTCAGATGGTTCTTCCGTGTAGCTGAAATCGCCACTGTATTGGGATTGTAGATCGGAAACAACCGCATCTAAAGCGGCATCTTCTGCCACTTTCAATCTGACCCAGGCATTATCTGCATCACTGTAATATGTGACCGAATCTTCCGCCACATCATAATTACCCAGGAATTCCTCCATTTGAAAATGAATGTCATATGGCTCAAGCGTAAAATTCGTAAATATCCCTTCATCTTCCGTTCCTTCAATCATAATGGTCCCATTTTCAGTTTCCCCTTCACTTACTGAGAAGCTTTTGGGATTTGTTGTCTCATCATTTGACGCTTCTTGATTCTCGTCATCTGCAGGCTCTTTATCACCTGTTTTTTCATCATGTTCTGATCCTTCATGATCATCTGCTGGCAGTACGGATTGGTCGTTTTCTATCATATGAAATACAAGTATGCCAGCGAGAAACAATACTGCAGCAGTTGAAGCCCAGATCGTTGCTTGTTTTAATTTTTTACGTTTAGGTTTTTTCTTTGCATGTTTTCTAATTGCTGATTTCATCGATTCTTTTTGTTGAGGGTTCAGTGAGCTGGTTGTTTTCAATTCCCTTAACTCCTTTTGCATATCGTCTTTGTTATGCTTCATAATCACCCTCCTCTACTTTTTTCTTTAATGCTTTTAATGCTCGGTGAAATGTTAATGAAACTTTTTTATCCGGGCATTTTAAAATAGCTGCTGTTTCGGCCACTGATAACTCTTCAATTCCCCGCAAAATAATCACATCCCGATAGTTCTGTTTTAATTTTGCAATGGCCTGGTGTAATTGCTGTTTGGTTTCATTGGTTATTTGTTTTTCCTCTGGTGAAATCTGTGTTTTATACTCATACGTTTTGATCAATTTCCGCCAATCCTGCCGTTTCTTTCTACGTGCCTCATCAATTGCCAGGTTTCTCGCAATGGATATCAGCCATGTTTTCGGACTGGATTCCCCGTTAAATGAATCGTATTTATCTATCGCTTTTATAAATACTTCCTGTACAATATCTTCTACATCCGTTGTCGACATATAGTAGACAAGAAACCGGTAGATATCATCAGCATAAGCATCAAACCAGTCTGTGATTAACTCCTCATCCATAACTCAGCCTCCTTTTTTAAGGCTATTTTTCTTTCTGTTTATTAGACGTCGCTGTGGAATAAATATTACAGTTTTGAGGGGAGTTTGGCTACACGAAAAAGCACATCCTTTCTATGTACGTAGGTTGCGCCTGTGCATTTGATCAATCTGCTATGGAGTGTGAGTGAAGCATATCCTGTTTCAGTCGTTTTTTAAAAGGGTAATTGCATTAGTGACTGTAATAAAAGGAGGCTTGGCCGGCTATGATTAAGATTCTTCCCAGTCGTAACCCGGAAACTGTGCACGTCGAAATTAATGGTAAACTAACAAGTGAGGATGCGGAAAAAGTAGACGTGCATGTGGAAGATTTATATGGGGACGATGGCCAGTTCAACATTCTGGCTGTTTTTAAAGAACTTGATGGGACCACATTGCAAAGCTTGCTGAAAGGGATGAAAGTGGATATGAAACGTTGGAATCAAATGAATAAATTTGCGGTGGTAAGTGAGAAAGATTGGGTGGAAAATGCATCGAAAACCGGTAAGATACTACCTGGAATTACTGTAGCGTATTTTGAGATGGATGAAGTGGAAAAGGCATGGAAGTGGCTCGAAAAGTGAGTAAAGTATACAATACCCTATCACTACTTGTAATAGGGTATTGTTTTTAATTATCCTTTTTAAATGGCCAAAAAAGTACCCTCATAGAAGCGGCATAATGCAACACCATTTCCTTTTCATCCTCCGTATTTGAAAGAAAAGGCGGATATTCCTCATGGTCCAGGTCAGCTTCTGCTTCTGCAATCTCCCACGGCAGATGATGAATCCCGCCGGCAAGCAGTATATTTTTTACATTCGTCCATAAATAATATCGTTCTACCAGCCAGTGGCTCAATGTTCCTGCTTCTGGAAAAAATGATTCGGAAACAGGTCTGTATTTCCCCTTAAACATAGGCCTATGCGGGCTTCTTCTTTTACTATAATAATGAAACCAGTCTCCCTTTTTCTTCATGTTCATCTTTGCGTAAAAATAGGGGAGTGTCGTCATTCTGGCACCAAGCACCGGAAGAAGCTTGCTTGCATCCAGGCTGAAAAAATAAATACCTGGAATGCCGTCTTTTTTGACATACGTACGAACATTCAGCTCATAAAATTTTCGAATATAAGGAAAAGGGGGCAGCATTCGCATGCGCATATCCGTTATTTTGAAGGGAATGACAGTGACCCATGCTTTTCCTTCATACGTATCTAGCTCCAGTCCGCTGGGAACGTGGTTTTGCATTGTATTAGCCGGAACGGGGAAGTTCAAGAATAGCAGATTCTCCCACTTTTGTGTCATGAGCCACGGTCCTGTTGGCATGGGACTGTTTCTGTGTTTCGTTTCTTTAAGGATGTGATTATACATGTATTTCCCGCTCCTTGGCACATGAATTAGTAATGAATAACTCACTACTATTTATACCCATTTGGAAATATAAAATAACAAAGCCCCAGGGGGAGGGGCTTTGTCAAAACCTTTTCTGACATCATTGCAAAGGAGGGTTATTTTCTCCATCATCCGTTTTATTTTCTTTTTTCATCTTTGCCTCAAATTTCTCCAGCTGGCGTTTTGCGAATTCTCGTCCGCCAACACCAAAAGAAATTGCAAACGCGATAGAGAGTCCTGCGATAACAAATAGGAATGCCAAGTTAACGATGCTGGCAGCAAAATTCAACTGAACTAGTGTCATGAAGACAGCAAATACGACAACGGTATATTTAATCATCTCGCCGAAGAAGCGATTTCCGGATGTCTTTCCAATATAATTTCCGAGGAAGTTGCCTCCGATAAATCCTAATCCAAGAATAATCAATGCACTAACGACAAGTGGCAGGTAAGCAATCACTGCTGCACCGATATTGTTTAATACGCCCAATTGCAGTACATTCAATGCTTCTACAGCGAAAAAGACAATAATGATCACTTGGACAGTTTTACCAATGATGTGTGACAGGTTCACTTGGCTCACTTTTTCAGCATGATTTATGGTTAATATTTTCGTCAGGTTATTGATACCACTGCTTTCCATCAGCTTAATCAATAGATCTGAAATGAATTTGGCCAAATAGTAGCCGGCGATGAGTAAAATGATAGCCACGAAAATATTTGGAATCATGGAAAGTGTAATATTCAGTACTGAAATAATTGGCTCTGTAACCGATGCTACATTTAATGTTTCCAGTGCGACAGTCAATATTGGTATCAGCACAATCACGAATACAATATTGGAGAGTACGTTAGCAAGTGAAGCTGTATCGTCTGGACGTCCTGCATTTTGTTCAGATCGGGTTGTATATTCTGCCTCCGTGCTAACTGCATCGCTTTCTAGTACCTCTTTATTCCCTGTGTTTTTGGTAAACTTATGAAACCACCCATCAATATTAAATGTATTTAACAAGGAATAAACAAGCCGCTTGATGATTTTGGCCACAAAATAGCCGATAACCAGTATAATAGCCGCTAGCAGCAGGTTTGGAATGAAATCCAGCATTTTGCCCATCATATTTGAAATCGGCTCAGCCACATTATGCATATTCAACTGGGTTAAAATCGGCGGCAAAAACAGAATAAATACGAGGAAGTAAAGTAGCTTTCCGATATGATCAAGTTTATCGCCAGCATCCTCTTCTGTACTTGCAAGGCGGGTCTTGACCATACCTTTGTCTGTTCCTGCTTTTTTTAATACCTTTGTAAAAATATTTTTGACCAGAAAAGCAATAATCCAGGCCAGCAATAATAGTAATAGTGCAGCAATGATGTTTGGAATGTATGAAATCAGTGTATCTAGCATGCTGCGAAAGGAATTTGTAATATCATTTCCCATTTGTAAATGTCCTCCTTATGAAATTTTTACCGTGCTTACTAATACCCTTGTTGGTTAAATCTAAACCTTTTATGAAATTTGGAAGAAAAGAGGAAGCCGAAAAACATATAAAAAAAGCACTTTACAATCGGGGTGATCATAAAGTGCTTTCGTCATGTTATACTAAACGCCGGATCCGTTCATCTATATCCGGGTGCGTTGAAAACATATTGGATTTTTTTCGACCGTTTATTTTTAATGTGGCAATGGACGTATCTTCTTCTTGTTTAACACGATTGCTGTAGTTTTTTAAAGACTCGAGGGCATGTCTCATTTTATCCTTGCCTGCGAGGTCGGCTCCTCCGCGGTCAGCGTGGAATTCACGGTGGCGGGAGTATGCAAAGACAACAAGACTTCCTAGAATCGATAGTACAAGCTGAAAGAAAATAATAGCCAGAAAATGTACAATTGGTGCAAGCTCTGACCTGACCAGGCGGGAGACAGCAAATGCTGCAATACGGGCAAGGAACACAACAAATGTATTTACTACACCTTGCAGCAATGTCATTGTCACCATGTCTCCATTTGCTACGTGGGCAACCTCGTGGGCGATAACCCCTTCGACCGCATCGTCATCCATTTCTTCAATTAACCCGGTAGAGACAGCCACCAATGAACGCTTTTTTGTCGGTCCGGTGGCAAAAGCATTAACCTCTCTTGAATTGTAAATCCCCACTTCCGGCATATGCATCATACCGGCAGCTCTGGAAAGGCGATGTACCTTTTCCACGACTTCCCTTTCATGACCAGTCGCTGTATTTGGATCAATAACACGGACACCCATCATTTTCTTTGCCATCCAGCGGGAGATCCCGAGCGAAATAAAGGAGCCGGTAAAACCGATCACCGCACTGAAAATAAGTAATGTACCGAAATTAATAGCGCCATCCTGTACATAATTCCAGGTGCCGGGGATAAGCGTGAAGATAATCGTAATTGTAGCTAAAACTAAAATGTTAGTTAGCAAGAAATAAAAAATTCGCTTTCCCATATTCTCATCCTCTTCTATTTTTCTCTTATTCTTTCATTATATAACTTATTTACAGTGCTTACAACTGGCAGATAAATAAAAAAATGCTATACTGAGAAGGAATTTTGACGAAAAATGGAGGTGCCTGCTAATGGAGTATTTCCTGGTAATTCTTGGTGCTGCCATTCCATGGATGGAAGTCGCACTCGTTATTCCGCTGGGAATAGTAGCGGGATTATCCCCGTTTTGGGTGATCATTTTGGCGTTTATAGGTAATATGCTTACAGTAGTACCTTTAATTGTAGCGTTTGAAAAAATCCAGGGCTGGAATAAAAAGAGAAGGCAAAAAAAGAAGAAAAAGGATCTGAGCCGATCTTCAAAAATGGTACGGGGGAGAAACCTGTGGAATAAATATGGGCTGCCAGGATTATCCCTGCTGGGGCCACTGATTATAGGAACGCATATCGCGGTTGTTATTGGAATGACCCTTGGTGCAAATAAATACTGGACGACGGTATGGATGACAATTAGCATCGGTTTATGGAGCTTTATTTTTGGAATTGGTACTGTTTTTGGTATGGATTGGCTTATTGTAGAAAATTAGCGGCTGGAATTTTGTAAGGATATATCTATTAGTGATTGGCAGCTAAAAAGGTATCAAAATCACTCTACTTTTCTACATGTCACCTGAACATTACCAAGGTCACTAATTAACACTCAACTAATGAAAAAATCTTCCCCGTTACAAAACTAAACCAGCCTCAAAATTGGTTTGTTTGATTCTAACATATACTGGGTAAGCTATCTGTAAAGCGATCCGAAAAGGAGATTTGTTATGACTTCAGTAAAGCAGATACCCACAGAAAAAGGATTGGATAACAGTTTGGCATTGATGAAAGAGGGCTTTTATTTTATCCCGAATAGAATGGAAAGAATGAATACAAATATTTTCCAAACTAGGCTCCTCGGGGGGCAGAAGGTCATCTGCATCAGTGGCGAGGAAGCAGGAGAAGTATTTTATGATAATACGCTATTTAAGCGGGAAGGCGTTGCTCCCCATCGTATAAAAGAAAGCCTTTTTGGTCAAGGTGGCGTGCAGGGAATGGACGGGGCAGCACATCGAAATCGCAAAAAACTGTTCATGTCTCAGATGACACCGGAAAGTATAAAAGAAATTCGGCAAATAGCAGAGAAACAATGGGAAATAGCTGCGGATAAGTGGCAGCGTGGAGAAAGAAGGGAACTTCTATATGAAGCAGAAAAAATTCTATGCATTACAGCATGCCAATGGGCTGGAGTACCACTAAAAGCAAAAAACCTCATGATTAGAACGAAGGATCTCGCTTCCATGATTGATGCATTTGGTGCAGTAGGTCCGCGTCATTGGGAAGGGCGAATGGCAAGAAATCGCGCTGAAAAGTGGATAGAGAATATAATTGAAAAAATCCGCAATAATGAAATGACTATAGTAGAGAACAAGCCTCTCTTTGCCGTAGCCTGGCATAGAGATTTAAACCATGAGCTGCTTGATATAAAAACTGCAGCGGTAGAAGTATTGAATTTATTACGGCCGATTGTTGCCATTGGCCGCTATGTCATGTTCGGGGCGCTTGCGATGCATGATTACCCTGAAACTCGCGAAAAGCTTATCAATGATCATGATGAAAAATATAGTCAGATGTTTACGCAGGAAGTTCGCCGCTATTACCCGTTTGGTCCATTTTTAGGAGCAAAGGTAAAAAAAGATTTTGCGTGGAAAGGATTCCCTTTTAAAGAAGATACATTAGTTTTACTTGATGTTTACGGTATCAATCACAGTCCTGATTTATGGGAAAATCCGAATATATTCTGGCCGGAACGGTTTCATGATTGGGAGGGAAGCCCGTTTAACTTCGTGCCTCAAGGCGGCGGGGATTATCACGATGGCCACCGTTGTGCCGGTGAATGGATCACCATAGAACTGATGAAAATAAGTCTTGAATTCTTAGCGAAACGATTAGATTATGATGTTCCTGAGCAAGACCTCAGCTATAGTATGGTAAGAATGCCAACCTTACCTAAAAGCAGGTTTATTATGGAGAATGTACGGTGGAAATAAAGTAAAACCATTTTCCCCCTTTGGATATGACGTGTCCAAAGGGGTGTTTTTGTGTTGTGTAATATTAGATTTCGTCATCCTTTATTCCAAAAAGTGAAGATGATTTAAATATACAGCGGGAGGTTCAAGGTAATCGGGACTACATGTTTCTTTAAATAGGTTTTATAAATAGAAGCGCATCCTCAACTTCTAAACTATATCTTATCTCCTTCCGAAATATTAGATGACATTTATCCATGAAATAAGTAAAATTATATCTGAAGGGAGATTACTTATTTCATGAAAAGCTATAGACAACTATGCGCAAACATTGCCGGCCACCCCTGGTTTATAAACGTTATTATTGCTTTGATTTTTGTCAATGCAGTAATTGTAGGGTTGGAAACCTATCCGGTTATTTTAGATAGTTATGGAAACTGGCTATACATAGGCGATCGAATTCTGCTTTGGATTTTTTCTTTGGAAATTGCAATAAGGCTGATTGGAAGCAGGTCGATTGGGTCGTTTTTCAAGGAACCGTGGAATATATTTGATTTTGTCATTGTGGCAGCCGGCCATATTTTAGTTGGTTCGTACTATGTTACTGTACTCCGGATATTGAGGGTGCTTCGTGTTCTCCGTGCCATATCTGTTATTCCATCACTGCGGAAAATAGTAAATGCACTACTGCTAACAATACCCTCTATGGGGACGATCATGCTTCTGCTTGGACTATTCTTTTATATATATGCTGTAATTGGAACGATGATGTTTCAAACCATTGCACCTGAATATTTCGGCTCCTTGCATGACTCCTTATTATCTCTATTCCAGGTTATCACGCTGGAATCCTGGTCAAGTGCTATCATGAGACCGATTCTGGAAGAAGAACCATCATCATGGTGGTATTTTGTCACATTCATTGTGATAGGTGCGTTTGTCATTATTAATTTATTTGTCGGTGTCATTGTTAATAATGTGGAAGAGGCAAATCGGGAGGAAACGCCCACGCCAACAGATATAAAACTGTCTGAGGTACAGGAAGAATTAAAGGAAATTAAAAAACTGCTGCATGAGAAATCTAAATAAAAGTATTGCCTGCTAAGACACTGGAAGTCGTTCGACAATCCGGAAAAGTTGCTCGGGAACCGCAAAAGTCGCTCGTCATCCATCAAAAGCCGCTCGAGAACGACCCGGAGCCGCTCTGTAAAAGCTGGAATACAGACAGCCTTTTCTCTTAGAATAGATAAAAATGTGCTCTACATATGAAAAGCCACCCTCCAATAGGGAGAAGGTGGCTTTTCATCATCATATCAATCCCAGTCGAGAGTACTCCATCCTCAAGGAACCATGTGAGTAGGGTGGGGGTGAATCGACTTCGGATCAGGGTTGGTTTATGCCAATTCAAATGATCCGACTTCCCGTTCAAGAACATAGGTGCTATAATAAAAAGAACATATATTCTTTGTGGGAGGTGAAGTCTCATCAAAAAGAATCAAACGTTTTATTATAAAACGGACCAAATCTGGATCAAGCCGGGTCATCGCATGCACCCATACTTGAACCAAATGTGCCAAAATGCAAAAAATATGTATAATGCAGTAAACTTTTATATCAGACAGGTTTTTACGGGATTAAAAGGTGAAAACACACTGCATCCCTTACAACAAGAAGTTTTGGAAACCATCCGTCAAAACTTAGAGCCAATGAACGAAAAACAGCAACAAGCTTATCAACGCAGGCTGGAAAAAGAAAGTAAAAAGCCTGTTGAAAAGCAAAAAGAAGTCACATGCAACCTATTTGAAGCACCAACAAAAGAAAAACCATATCTTCATTATAACTTTTTAAACAGCTTATTTCATGTAATTAAACAACCCGATTATCTTTCCTTACCAATACAGAGCAGCCAATGGGTAATGAAAGCCGTTTTTCAAAACTGGAAAAGTTTTTATGCATTACAAAGATCACCCGGTAAAGTACAACGCCAGACCTCGCATCCCAGGCTACTCCCGCACCTCAGAGAAAGATATTATTTTCACCAACCAGGACTGCTGCATCAAAGAACAGAAATATTTAAAGTTCCCGAAGACAAAACTAAAACTTAATATTGGCAAATTGGGAATGGCAGAAGGAAAATTAATGCAAGTGCGCATCATTCCCAAGTATGGTCACTATGTGGTGGAATTAGTAAGAAAAGTAGAATATGACGCGATAGAACCAACGGATAGCAATAGATGTATGGCACTGGATGTGGGTATAAATAACCTTGTTTCCGGTGTGACAAATACGGGTACATCTCCCTTTATAATAAAAGGCGGAAATGTAAAATCGATCAATCAATATTACAACAAACAAAAAGCGCATTTGCTTGGGATTCTTCGTCATGGGAAGGCATCAAATGAAGGACCTTTCACGTCAAAACGATTGGAACGGCTTCATCAGGTTAGGCACCGAAAGCTAAAGGACATCTTTCATAAAGCCAGCCATAAAGGGAAACTTCATTCAGTGGGGGGTTTCTTTTCATCCCCCACTGAATGTTAGTTGAACGAATCGGGCCGTTACTGGCTGTTAGATCTCCCACTTAGCATTTTCATGTTTCCTTCATTCTCGAAGTGGGAGTCTTACAGCCAGTTACACTGCGATAAAATTGTGAATCTTGCCTTGGAAGAAAAGGTAGACACAATTATTATTGGAAAAAACGAAGGCTGGAAGCAAAAAATAAATATTGGCAAAACGAGTAATCAATCATTTGTCAGCACTCCGCATGCCATGCTGATCAACATGATTACATACAAGGCGGAAAAATGCGGGATTCGTGTCATCACGATAGAAGAATCGTACACATCAAAAGCGAGTTTTATAGATGGGGATGATATTCCTATATTTGATGAAAAGAAGGATAATCCCGTATTCACTGGAAAACGAGTGAACGTGGGCTTTATCGTACTTGTAAAGGATTACTGTTAAATGCCGATATAAACGGAGCAGCGAACATATTAAGGAAATTTGTGAGTAAGTTACCAAATAAACAAGCGCCGACTGCAGACTCCGTGAATGTTTGGCAACCCAGGATTATTTAAAAGAAGTACCAAAGGCGAGACCGATGGTATAGAGGGGCTGGGTGTAAATAGTTCACCAATGTGACAGCTCCACTGACGTTAAGCGGGAATGTGTCGATACGTTAGAAACCCCCACTTCAAATTTTTGAATAGAAAATTAAGTGGGGGGAATATTCATTCCATCAACTCAGAAACAATTTCAAAGGAACGCAGGCGATCTTCCACATCAAAAATTTGTGCGCTGACAATGATTTCATCTGCCTGTGTTGCCTCCTGGAACTCCTCCAGTCCCTTTCTTACCGTATCCTTATCACCAATAATGGTTGTCCTTGGATCAAGAGACTGCTTGATGGCCTCCATCTCCATCGGTGAGTATACTTCTTCAATATTTTCAAGCGGTGGCTGCAACTTCATAGGCTGACCTCTGCGAATGCTTAAAAATTGCTGCTGCAGGGAGGTAGCGATATATTTTGCTTTTTTATCCGAATCTGCTGCAATAACATTCACCCCGACCATCGCATATGGTTTTTCCAATGTGTCTGATGGCTGGAAACGATCCCTGTACAGCTGCAGAGCAGGTATCGTATAAGCCGGAGCAAAGTGGCTGGCAAATGAAAAATGCAGTCCTTTTTGTGCAGCCAGTTTTGCACTAAAGTCACTGGAGCCAAGCAGCCAGATAGGAATATTAAGTCCTTGCCCGGGTACTGCTTTTACACGGGAAACAGGATGGTCTGAAAAATAATCCTGCAGTTCATCCACTTGCATAGGAAAATCCTCCACACTCATATTAAGCGTTCTGCGAAGGGCATAAGCTGTAGCTTGATCACTTCCAGGGGCGCGTCCCAAGCCTAAATCAATCCGTCCGGGATAAAGGGATTCCAACGTGCCGAATTGCTCGGCAATTACAAGTGTTGCATGGTTGGGAAGCATGACTCCGCCAGCACCAATGCGCATATGATTTGTTTTTTCCGCAATATGACCCATAATCACGGATGTTGCTGAACTGGCTATTCCAGGCATATTATGGTGTTCTGCCAGCCAGTAGCGGTTAAATCCCAGCTTTTCCACATGCTGTGCGAGCTTTACACTGCTTTTAAAAGATTCCTTTGGTGTTCCGCCTTCATTGACAGGCGCCAGATCCAGCACAGAAAGCGGTATATTATTGAATTTTTTCATTTGATGAGAAACCAATTTTGAACCTCCTGTTCACTAATTCCTTAGTAAGAAATACTACGTGTTTTATAAATAATCGTCCAGTTTTCAGCTTGAAGATCAGATATATCTCAAAAGAAGATTGTTCCGATTCAATCAATCTCGTTTAGAGATGAAATAGCCTGAAATACGTGATAAGCCATAAAAAAATTATATTTTATTAAATTGCTATTTTGCAATCCCATCATCACTACTCCCATAAGGTTTCACCTTACATGGTTATAATTTCCAAATTGAAAGTGAACAGCTAATACCCGTAAAAGATCAGTAAAACCATTAATCTGAATTTTATGGGAAAGAAAAAATCGTGATATAATGAAGGAACCACCAAATAAAAGGTATTTTTTTACTTTAAAATCCAATTAATTCCATAATCAAATATGCCTTCCTGCAATTTCCTGGACTATACGCTGAGTCCAATAACTCATATTATTCTAGAAAGGAGCTGCTGTATACATGGAAAATAATACAGTGCAAGCAAGAAAAGGATACCCTAAGCCTCAGGGCCTTTATCATCCGAAGTTTGAGCATGAAGCATGCGGGATCGGGATGATAGCCAATATTAATGGCAGGAAGACACATAATATAGTACAGAACGCGATTAATATGCTTTGCAATATGGAACATCGCGGCGGGCAATCTGCCGATACGAGTACCGGGGACGGTGCCGGAATATTGACTCAGATTCCCGATCGCTTTTTTCAAAAACAATGCGCCAAAGAAAATATCACCTTGCCGAGAAAAGGTAAGTACGGGATAGGCATGGTTTTTCTTCCGAGGGACCATGAAGTACGTATGGAAAGCAAAAAAGTATTTGAACGCATTGTGGAAGAGGAGGGGCAAACCTTTCTTGGCTGGCGTCCTGTCCCTGTCAATGAGTCATTTATCGGGGACGTTGCAGCAAAAAGCCAGCCTTCCATTAGGCAATTTTTCGTACAGCGGTCCGCGGATGTAAAGGACCATATGGAATTTGAACGTAAGTTATTTGTTATACGCAAGCGGATTGAAAAAGAAGTGGCGAATAACCTAGTGTATGATGATATTTATATATGCAGCCTGTCCACGAGAACCATTGTTTATAAAGGAATGCTCATACCGGAGCAGGTTGATTCCTTCTATATTGATTTAAACCATCCGGATTTCAAATCGGCAGTGGCCCTTGTCCATTCCCGGTTCAGCACAAACACATTTCCGAGCTGGAAAAGAGCGCATCCAAATCGTTATACCATCCATAACGGGGAATTCAATACATTACGCGGAAATGTGAATTGGATGCGAGCAAGAGAAAAAATGCTTTCATCAACGCATTTTCCGGAAGAGGACATGAAAAATATACTTCCGGTAAATGATGAGGATGGCAGTGATTCATCGATTTTCGATAACACGCTGGAATTTCTGCATTTATCCGGACGCTCACTGGCACATACCGCGATGATGATGGTGCCTGAGCCTTGGGCAAATGATGACAGCATGAGTGCGGCGAAACGAGATTTTTATGAATACCACAGTTCCTTAATGGAGCCGTGGGACGGACCGGCGGCATTTGTTTTTACAGATGGAACCCAGATTGGTGCGAGCCTAGACAGAAACGGCTTGCGGCCTGCTCGCTATTACGTAACGAAAAGCGGTATGATCGTGCTTGGCTCTGAAGTGGGTGCGCTGGATATTTTTGCCGATGACATATTATATAAAGATCGGCTGCAGCCAGGGAAGATACTGCTGGTTGATTTGGAAAACGGGATTATCGTACCGGATGAGGATATTAAAAAGGAGATTGCTTCCCAACAGCCGTATAAAGAATGGTTAAAAAATAAAGTAAACCTGGAAGACATCCCGGAAGTTGAAAAAGTGAAAAATCGGATCAAAGATGCTGATTTGCGGAGACAGCAGCGTGCATTTGGCTATACAAAAGAAGATGTGGAAAAAATAATAAAACCGCTTGTGACAGAAGGGAAGGACCCAATCGGTTCGATGGGTTACGATTCACCACTTGCTGTTTTATCAAAAAAACCACAGAATTTGTATAACTATTTCAAGCAATTATTTGCCCAGGTAACCAACCCGCCGATTGATGCCATCCGGGAAAAAATCATTACGATGGTAGAAACTACGATTGGAAGCGAAGGTAATTTGACCAGTCCGGATGAAACCAGCTGCAAGCATATCCGTTTGAAAACCCCACTACTGACAAATGATGAGCTCAATAAACTGCAAATGGGGCAACTGGACGGATTTAAAGCTGCCACATTATCCACGCTTTTTCCGGCTGCAGCGGGCAATCTGGAAGATGCTATGGAAAGGTTATTTAATGAGGCGGATAAAGCTATGGAAGCAGGGGCTGTTCTGCTTGTATTATCAGATCGCGGAACGGATGAAAACCATGTGGCGATTCCGTCCTTGCTGGCGGTTTCCGGTCTGCACCATCATTTGATCCGAAACGGTGTCCGGACGAAGGTAAGCCTACTGCTCGAATCGGGCGAACCCCGTGAAGTGCATCATTTTGCTACATTAATCGGCTATGGGGCAGAAGGGATTAACCCATATTTGGTCTATGAATCTATCATGGATTTAGTAGACCAAGAAGATATCAAATCCATGTTGCCGAAACAGGCAATAGAGCAGTACAATCAGGCAGTGACAGACGGGATCGTTAAAATATTATCCAAAATGGGAATTTCCACGATACAAAGCTACCGGGGAGCTCAAATCTTTGAGGCACTCGGGATCCATGAGGATGTTATTGACAAATATTTTACTGGAACTGCCTCCAGACTCGGCGGTATTGGGCTGGATATGATTGAAAAAGAAGCATTGATGCGGCATCGTGATGGATTTAACGAAAACCGCGGTGCAAATCATTCCCTCCATCATGGGGATGATTATCAGTACCGGATCAACGGGGAGGATCATCAGTATAATCCAAAGACAATACCAACGCTCCAGCATGCATGCCGGACAAACGATTATGATCTTTTCAAGGAATATACTGATCTGTTAAACAATGAAAAAAATAATTTACAGTCATTAAGGGGACTGATAGATTTTAAAAAGAAGCGAAAGCCAGTCCCGATTGACGAGGTGGAATCCGTTGAAGCGATATGTGCTAGATTTAAGACTGGGGCAATGTCTTACGGCTCACTCAGTCAGGAAGCCCATGAAGCATTGGCCATTGCGATGAACCGTATCGGCGGCAAAAGCAACAGCGGGGAAGGCGGGGAATCTCCGGATCGCTTTATGCCGGATGAAAATGGTGATTTGAGAAAAAGTGCGATTAAACAGGTGGCTTCCGGCAGATTTGGTGTGAACAGCCATTACCTGGTAAATGCGAGTGAAATTCAAATTAAAGTCGCCCAGGGTGCAAAGCCCGGAGAAGGTGGACACCTGCCGGGGAAAAAAGTGTATCCATGGGTTGCTGAGGTTCGCGGTTCCACCCCCGGTGTTGAATTAATTTCGCCGCCGCCGCACCATGATATTTATTCTATTGAAGATTTAGCAGAATTAATTTATAACCTGAAAAACACGAATCCGAAAGCAAGAATCAGTGTAAAGCTTGTTTCCGCAGTAGGTGTCGGGACGATTGCAGCAGGTGTGGCCAAGGGCCGTGCTGATGTCGTAGTGATCAGCGGCTATGATGGCGGAACGGGAGCAGCACCGAAAACGAGTCTGAAGCATACCGGACTTCCATGGGAAATCGGTCTTGCGGAGACACATCAAACACTGCTGTTAAATGGCTTAAGAGAAAAAATCGTCGTAGAGACGGACGGTAAAATGATGACCGGCCGGGATGTTGTGACAGCTTCTTTGCTTGGTGCAGAAGAGTTTGGTTTCGCCACTGCTCCGCTCGTTGTGATCGGTTGTGTCATGATGCGTGTCTGCCATTTGGACACATGTCCGGTGGGAGTGGCCACGCAAAATCCGGAGCTGAGAAAAAAGTTTACTGGCGATCCGGAGCATGTGGCGAATTTCATGCGGTTTGTAGCGCGTGATGCCCGCGAAATCATGGCAGAGCTCGGATTCCGAACAATTAACGAAATGATAGGACGTACAGATATTTTAAAGCGGAAAGAAAACCTGGATCATTGGAAGGCAGAGGGGTTGGACTTATCCGCACTGCTTCACCAGCCTGAGTTAACACCAAAAACAGGAAATTATAAACAGGTGGAACAAAACCATGGAATAGAGAAGACCCTTGATTACCAGGAGTTAATTCCGATTTGCAAGCCAGCTTTGGAATACGGAAAGCCAGTTGAATTTACAACTGCTATCCGTAATATTCACCGGGTGACAGGCACACTGCTCGGCAGCGAAGTAACTAGACGCTACGGTGCGGGTGGATTGCCAGAAGATACGATCAAATTAGGTTTTAACGGCTCAGCCGGTCAGAGCTTTGGCGGCTTTATTCCTCCTGGGATGACACTCAGGTTGATTGGGGATGCCAATGATTTTGTCGGAAAAGGACTGTCCGGTGGAAAAATTATTGTACATCCAGATCCGATTGTCACCTTTCCGGCAGAGAAAAATACAATTATCGGCAATGTTGCCTTTTACGGTGCTTCTAGAGGTGAAGCGTATATAAGAGGACTAGCAGGTGAACGTTTTGCTGTAAGAAACAGCGGGGCATCGATTGTTGTAGAAGGTGTAGGTGACCACGGCTGTGAATATATGACCGGCGGAACGGTCGTTGTCCTGGGATCAACCGGGAAAAACTTCGCGGCAGGTATGTCCGGAGGTGCAGCTTATATATATGATCCTGACAACACATTTGAAGAAAAAGTAAATAAAGGACTTGTCGACGTGGAACCATTGACCGATTTTGTGGAATTGAAAAAAGTATACCAGTTAATCAGGAACCATGTGGACTACACGGACAGTAAACATGCCAATCGTATTTTGACCTATTGGGAAGAAAATATGGGGAAATTTGTACGAGTCATTCCTAAAGCCTATGCACAAATGCAGGCTAGAATCAATGCTTTAATGAACGAAGGAATGAGTACAGGTGAGGCAGAAATGCAGGCCTTTGAGGAGAGCAAGCAGCCTGTGAGAGAAAAAGAATCATTAAATAAACTGGAAGTTACAAAGGTATAGCTGATCGTTTTTAGAAAACCTGACTTTTTGCAAGGCACTGTTTCAATGATGCAGGTGAGAAATCATGATGGCTCTCTACTAAGGGCCATCAACTCCTATATTATCTTGCCTGCTAAAAAAGGAGGACTTTGATGGGAAAACAAACAGGTTTTATGGAATATGAAAGAATAACAAGACATGAAAGAGATCCATCGGTCCGCACGAAGGATTGGAATGATTATACAAAGCCGATGACTGAGAAGGAAGTGCAAATACAGGGAGCGCGCTGTATGGATTGTGGTGTACCCACCTGCCATACTGGAATGGAAATTAACGGGGTGACAACAGGATGTCCGGTTTATCATCTCATCCCTGAATGGAACCACCTTGTCTATCAAGGAAAATGGAAGGAAGCATTGGAGCGGGCGCAGGAAATGAATAATTTTCCGGAGTTCACTGGTATCGCCTGTCCTGCTCCGTGTGAAGGTGCTTGTGTGCTTGGAATCAATGAGCCTCCAGTTGCAATCCGTACCGTGGAACGCTCCATTATAGAAAAAGGTTTTGAAAATGGATGGATCGTGCCTGAGCCACCGGAAAGAAGGACCGGGAAAAGCGTTGCTATCGTAGGTTCCGGACCCGCGGGACTTTCTGCGGCTGCCCAATTGAATAAAGCAGGGCACACGGTAACTGTTTTTGAAAAAGCCGACCGGATTGGTGGACTGCTGACTTATGGTATTCCTGAGATGAAGCTTTCTTATGATATCGTGTTGCGCAGGGTATCTATTTTGGAAGCGGAAGGCATCCATTTTGTGACTAATACAGAGGTTGGCAAGGATGTAACGGTACCTGAGCTGGAAGATGATTTTGATGCTGTCATCCTATGCGGGGGAGCTGCGGTCCATCGGGATATTCAAGTCGAAGGAAGCCATTTAAAAGGTATTCACCGTGCAATGGACTTTCTGCATGCCAACACGAAGAGTCTCCTGGACTCCAACCTGGAGGATGGTAATTATATATCCGCTGCAGATAAGGATGTTATTGTCATCGGCGGGGGAGATACAGGGACAGACTGCCTGGCTACATCAACAAGACATAATTGCAAGAGCCTCACGCAATTTGATATTTATGATAAAAAAGGGCTTGTACGCGATGAGGAAACCAACCCGTGGCCGCAATACCCGACGATACATCGTGTGGAATATGGCCACAAGGAAGCCGAAGCGGCTTTCGGTGATGATCCGCGTGCATATACCGTGATGACAAAGAAATTTGCAGGAGACGAAAAGGATAATATAAAAGAAGTGCATACGATTAACGTAAAGACGCGTTTTGACGAAAAAGGCAATAAAGTCCGTGAAGAAATCCCCGGTACGGAAAAAGTTTGGCCGGCAGATCTCGTGCTGGTCGCAATCGGTTTCAGTGGCCCCGAGCAGGAGCTGATCGAACAGCTCGGCGTGGAAACTACAGCTCGTTCTACAGTAAAAGCAGAACATGAAGATTATACCACCAATGTAGAAGGCATATTTGCTGCAGGTGATACCCGTCGCGGTCAAAGCCTCATCGTCTGGGCTATTAATGAAGGCAGGGGAGCAGCTCGTGAATGCGACCGCTATCTAATGGGAGAAACAACACTTCCATAAGGACAGTAATGCTGTCCTTATGGCCTTTTTGTTGATATACTTATATTTATAGAAGGCTTTCGACTACCCAGTTAAGAACTTTTTAGTTATAAATAAGGGGTTAACAATGTGTCGAAAGTTATGTATATTTATAGAAAAGGAGAGGATTATATGGTTTGTTCTAATTGTGAGCAAGAAACAGGGGAAGGAAAATTTTGTGCGAATTGTGGTGCGCAGCTGCAAAATGAAGAATCCGCAGCTACATCCGATGCTGCAGTCCATGCTGATGCACCTGCAGAACCTGGGGGTGAAGATGTACAGCTGGAAAAGGAGGACAATTCGGAGCAAAGTCAGTCAAATGAATTTGTAGAAAAAATAAAAAATGAAGCGGCTAATTTCGGAAATTTTTTAATCAGAATGCTAAAAAGCCCATCCGAAGCTACTAAATCCAGAAGCAATGAGTTGATTCCAGGAATTATTACAATGGTTATATTCTCTTTACTTATTGCACTGGGAACTTACATGATAGCAAGATCGCTAGGTTCATTTTTTGTAGAAATCTCTTTTGTTGACAGCTTTGTTGTACCTTTAGTACAATCTCTTATTTTATTTGCGGTTGTATCAGTTCTAACTTTCGGAGGTACAAAACTGACTGGGTATGCACTTTCGTTTACAGATGTTGTAGCGAAAGCTGGTGCTTATTCAATTCCTTTTTTAGCTTTGTCATTGTTGGGTGGTCTATTAGCTTCCCTTGGCTTGACAACAGCTGGAGCACTTGTTGTTTTAGGTTTGCTGGGCATTATTTTGATGATACCTACGTTTGTCATTCTTGAAAAAACAGCGAATGGATTCGATCGAATGTATGTGCTTCTTGGAATCTACATAGTTTCCTTTTTTATTGCCAGTTTCTTAATTCAAGACATTATCGGTATTTTCATGGGTAGTATGTTGGATAATATAATAGGAGGATTTGGATTTTAAGATAATGGGAAAATCCCTCATTTTTGAGGCGCTTTTGTATATGGCAACAGGGGTCAGTGAGTCTGTCTCTGTTGCCAAATTTCTTATTATGTAGTAACATACGTAATTGCAATATATAGTAAGTAAGGTTTCTCTTGAAATGAGGTTTCAAAAATGACAAAAAAATCCATTTATGGACTAACATATGATCAATTGTCGGATTGGCTTACTGAACATGGTCAACAAAGATTTCGTGTAGACCAGGTGTGGAATTGGTTGTATAAAAAACGTGTGGCAACATTCGCGGATATGAAAAACGTGAATAAACAAACCATCGAGTTATTGGAAGAGAACTTTGTCCTGCATACAACAAAAGAAGAACTGAAGCAGGAATCTAAAGATGGCACAATTAAATACTTATTTAGACTGGCAGACGGCAATTTAATTGAAACAGTGCTTATGCGTTTTAATTACGGACTGTCTGTTTGTGTGACCACACAGGTTGGCTGTAATATCGGCTGTTCCTTTTGTGCGAGCGGCTTATTAACGAAAAGCCGGGACCTTTCCAGCGGGGAAATCGTGGAGCAGATTATGAATGTCCAGAAGCACCTGGATGAAAAAGGGGAAGGCGACCGGGTCAGCCATATTGTTGTGATGGGTATCGGAGAGCCGTTTGATAACTTTACTAATCTGATGGATTTTCTATACGTTGTCAATGATGACAAGGGATTAAATATCGGCGCAAGACATATTACCGTTTCAACAAGCGGTCTTGCCCATAAAATATATGAGTTTGCTGATACTGGCATTCAAGTGAATCTGGCCATTTCCATTCATGCGCCAAACAATGAACTGAGAACACAAATTATGAAAATCAACAAAGCTTTTCCTATTGAAAAACTCATGAAGGCTGTTGATTATTATTTGGAAAAAACAAACCGGCGAATTACGTATGAATATATTATGCTGAAGGACGTCAATGATCACAGGGAAGAGGCTTTAGAGCTTGCAAAACTTCTTAAAGGTCATCGTCATCTAGCTTATGTCAATTTAATTCCATATAATACGGTTGACGAACATAGCTATTATCAGCGCAGTGATTCGGATACGATCCAGACGTTTTTTGAAACATTAAAGGAAAAAGGGATCCATTGTGGCGTACGCTGGGAAAATGGTGCGGATATCGATGCTGCATGTGGTCAGCTCAGAAGTAAACAGATGAAGAAAAAGAATGCTGTTTAACAGGATGTATATAAAAAGATCCAAATCGCACATGATTTGGATCTTTTTATATACAATGGCTCATAGAACAATAATATTAATGTATTTTTCTAAGAATATCATTTTCCAAACTGTAAACACCATTGCCTTCCATCGAATGAACTTCTTCGTTGAAAAAGTAAACACAAGTGCCTTCGTCTATGCCGTAATTTTTATGGCATTTAATTGTATTTACCGCGTGTTTCAAATGATCTTCATCATTCCATTGGGTGAAGTGGACAGCAATCAATACTTCGGAGATTAATCCCAATCCCTTTCTATATTGAAATTCATTCTGTTCATTGTCTTTTGATGAAATAATGCAAAGCTCAGGACTGATTAAGGCACCGGCAGAAAACCCTGCAACCGGGATGCCTGACTCGTATCTTTCTTTTATCGTGCTGGAAATAGATGTATCTATAATATAATCAGCATATAAATTTGTATCTCCACCACCGATAATAATCCCTGCACTGTTTTTTAAACAATCGGTCACGATCTCAATTGGTGTTGATGGGAGAGGCAAGTAATAGAATTGATTAAAACCTAATTGATCCAGCCTATGTGTGTATTTTGGCATATATTGCTCCCATCCATCTCTTTCTACAAATAAGATGGAGATAAATGCATTTGTTACCGATATTTTTTTTGTGAATTTTTGTGCCATTTTGATTGTGAAGGGAGGGCTGCCCCCATGAAGAAATAGGTGTTTATTCATTCAATCATCCTTTATCGCAGTGTAACTGGCTGTAAGACTCCCACTTCAAGAATGAAGGAAACTTGAAAATTCTAAGTGGGAAATCTAACAGCCAGTAACGGCCCGATTCGTTCAACTAACATTTGTATGAAAACACTTATGAAAATTGCTCTAAAAAGACAACAGGAAAGCAGCTCTCTCAAATTTGATTTTTTGAGAAAATAAAATTGATAC
>NZ_JBGOHB010000030.1:0-59989 GCF_041521345.1 Virgibacillus oceani
AGTCTGGTCGTATTGTTATTAACTATATCTCCATATTTTTCTAAATGAATACTTCTATTTCGTTTAGAAATTCATTTTCATGGTAGTTGGTGGCGATGCGTAGCATAGCCATGGTTGTTTCAGTGGGAGATGAAAAGAAAACCCCCACTGAATGAAGTTTCACTTTATTTCTTTATCAAAATTATATCATTTAATTATACTTTAGCAACTTTAATTTTGTTCATTCTATTCTGTCGTATTATACTAAAGTAAATTAGGATTTAGTATAATACGACGATTATCCACATAGACCAAAAAACCTCATTAACCCCAATAGACACGAATACATATGCAGAGAACAAATAAATAAAAAGGGGATTAGAAATGACTAATCATGTAAAACGGTTGTTGCTTATTGGATTTTTAGCGATCTTTACGTTCGGAATTGGTTTTTCCGTTGAAGCTGCAGACAGCAAAGCCAATGCACCAAAACCAGCCTTGACCAAAGAATCGGATGAAATGTCGACGACGGGGAAAGTAGGTAATGGAAATGAGGAAACACCAGGCGAATGGTATTTAGGGGACGTTCCCGGCAGTCCGGTTCCCAACGCACCAGTAATCCTGTTTGTTCCAGGATTAAATAATGTCGCACAGGTTTTTTGGGAAGACAATGATATGTATGAAACGGCTCTGAATGCAGGGTATCAAACGGCATTTATCCAGTTACATGATGCTGGCGGGGCATCAGCGGACATGTGGGATAATGGGGAGCTGCTCGCGGAAAAAATAGAAGAGATTTCTTCACATTTTGATAGACGGCCAATTACGGTTGTTGCCTATAGCAAGGGTGGAGTGGATACACAAACTGCGCTAACGTATTATGGGGCATGGGAGTATGTAGATAATGTGATCACTTTATCCAGTCCACATCATGGGGCACAGCTTGCTGATTTGGCGTATAGCTCCTGGGCAGGATGGATTGCAGATTTGATCGGTGCTCAAGGGGATGGCACGTATTCCCTGCAGATGGCCAATATGGAAAATTTCCGGACACAAGTCGATAACGAGCCAATAGCCTACCATAATAATTATTATACATTGGCAGGAACGGATTGGGGTTCCATTTTTTCCTCTACTTGGCTAGGTGGCATGTATTTGTCACAGTTTGGGTCAAATGACGGTGTTGTCACTACCAATAGCAGCCGCCTGTCAGGTGGTGAGGAAATTACGATTGGTGACTGGAATCACACCTCAATTAGAACAGGAGCCACATTTCCGGTTTTTGAGGATTATCTAATGGGTCAGCAGCAGGAACTAGATACATCATTTTCTTCATCAGACTATGTCGAAAAGAATACGCCTGCAACAAATCAGTGGGTTCATGGCGGGCCGTTAATGGAAGGGGACGCCAATGAGTTATCATTAGCTGTTGAGGATGGCGTGAAAAACGTGTCATTACACTTAATGTCAGCGAATAAAGTTTCAAATATCACATTAGTGGATCCTGCTGGAAATGAAATAGCACCAAAAGTCCATTCCAATGTAAATAAAGATGGCGTATTTGCGGGAGCAATCAGCCATTACCTAATTATTGATGAACCTGCACCAGGAGAATGGTCGATAAAATTGGATACAAAATATGATGATGCTTACCTGTTGGTAGCTGATTTTACGGCAGATTCAATAATCATAAGAAACGAAATGTCTGATTCAGCAGCTATGTTACAATCAAACTATTATTTTGAGGTTGACCAGAAACAAGTGCAAGGAGATACAGTGAAAGCAACGTATCGAGTTACTGAATCCAGTAATCCGGAAAATAGTACAATATATACCACAAGTGGCCTACATCTTTCAGAAATATTGGAGTTTGATCGTCCTAATGAAGTGTATAACATAACGATAGATGTGGAAGGGCGAACTAAAACAGGAGAAGTTTTCAAGCGAACGATAATTGATTCCGTTTATGCAGATTAATCTGTAGAAAAGGGCGGGTATCCGTATAAAGAAGAGCGAGGCTCTGTTTTATCCGGATGCTGAAATTATTGCAAGACACAGGAATTGCTAAGGAACTTACTTCAATAAATTTCACCTGTAAAACAATCGCCCATTATGCTATTCTTATTTTGTGGCTGTACTGACAGCTGCTGTATTTAGTATTGCTATCTTGCTACGAAAATAGGCTTTGTTTCCTAGACTTCATAAAGCTGTATTGTACTTAGAATTTATTGTTAATCAAGCAACAACGGTATCTAATGATTTATCCCGGGTTGGATGATAATTACTGCAATCAAACTTTGGAAGAAATTTCAGGCAGGTGAGACAAATTGGAAATCAGGCAATTAGACATTGATGATGCTCAAAACTATCTTTCTCTAAGACTCGAAGCATTACAAAACAGCCCGTATGCGTTTGCTTCCAGTTATGAAGAAGAAAAAGATGATGCTGCAGAAAAATACAGAGTAAGATTTCATGCAGCCAAAAATTCTTTTACCTTTGGAGCTTTTAAAGGTACCCAGCTTGCAGGAGTTATCACGTTAGTAAGTGAACAAAAGGTGAAGTTGAAGCACAGGGCAAATATTGTTGCTATGTATGTTAAACCGGAAGAACGGGGTAAGGGCATTGGTAAGGCACTTATAAATGAAGCAATTCAAAAAGCGAGAAGCATGGGTGGGATTGAGCAGCTTTATCTGACGGTTGTAACCTCGAACGAGGCTGCTAAAAAACTTTATTCCTCTATGGGATTTGAAGTGTTTGGCAAAGAAGAAAAGGCGCTGAAGATCGATGATGTGTATTATGATGAAGCTTGGATGGTACTATTTCTTTAGGAAAGGGAACTGCGATCTTACTTGCAGTCCCCTTATGTCCTCTTTTCAGATATGAATCTCTCCGGTAATGGCAATTGAGCCAGACCATTTTTCACTGAAACATTATTTTTGCCGGCTACTTTGGATTGCAGCAGTAGATTATCTGCATGCACGTAAGCTTTCTTAATATCAAGCTACTCACTTGTCTTATCATAATAGAGCCAAAAAGAGCACTGTAAACATAACGCTGTGCTTCAATCACGACCGGCGTATCTTCTACACCATGCCTGATTTTCTCCACCAGCCCTGTACATTCCTTGAAGCTTCTATGTCTGAGGAAAATAGTGAATTCATCACCGCTGCTGCGGAATAAATAATCATCTTCCTTCAAAAAACTTTGCAGAGTGGCAGCGTAATTATAGTTATCGTTAATATCCTTAAAAGAATCGATGTCCGATACAATAATACCCAGTTTTTCATTTGATCTATTCAGTTCTTCCATTTTTTTATCCATAAAAGCCCGGTTATACACCTCTGTTAAAAAATCCGTATAAGCCATTTGCTCAAATTAATCCCGCTCCATTTTATGCTGGGCACTTTTTGATTTCACGAGAAAGGAACGACTGACCAAATAATTCAGCAGAAATAACGCAACAAGCATTTCCCATCGCTGTTCAAGAAGGAAAATAAATAAGAGACCATTTGAAAAAGCAGTTTTTCCCATATCCAATACACTTCTTGAGGAAATAAATTCAATAATTTCCTTTTTGGAACTGATGCTTCCAGTTATTTAAAAAATAGTAATGAGGTATGTATCCGATAAAAGGGCAGAAACGATAACCAGCAGAATGATAAGCAGCCAGAACCCAAATGGAATTTGCTGAAAGAACGGATATAATGCAGTGAACAGGAAAAACGAAATAGAATTGTTAAGTGCAAAAGCACCAGCGTTATAAAATGTATGTAAAAATTCATCCGGGTCAGCTGTATTAGTTGTTTTCCGATTAAAATAAACGATGAGACGCTGGACAAATTCAAATATAAATATTCCTAGGGGTCCGGCAAATAAACCAATGGATAGCCCGTAGGAAATACCTTTATCCATATTTACGTTTCCTTTTTTACAATAATGTTCAAATGCGAATAAAGCGTGGAGAAAATCCAGTATAAAATCACTGCTCTTATGTAGACTGATATATCCCCTAGAATTTCCCCATACGAAAAAGCGATAACAGCAGAAATCAAAAAAATATTTTTAATCGCAGTTTACGCACCCTTTCATTTTTGTGGGTAAATATACCTAATTAATATTACAACACCATAAAAGTAGGTATATAGTAATGAATTTTACGAAAATTTTATTAAATCAGCAATAAAACATCCACTTAGTTTTACGGCAGTCTTCGGTGTTTTCGCAATAAGTTCTCATAGAACAGCCTCTTCTGGGGAGTATAAAACTATCATACTTAAAGGAAGGAAAATGTGGATATGCGTGATAAGTCGTTTGAAAACAAAAAACACGAACAATTAGAGCAGTTTCGCGTAGATGATGCCAATAAAAAGCTGACTACAAATCAAGGGCTGAAAATGTCGGAGGATGAGATATCCTTAATGGCCGGTGAGCGGGGTCCCACACTGATGGAGGACTTTCATTTCCGGGAAAAAATGACTCACTTTGACCATGAGCGGATACCGGAGCGGGTAGTTCATGCGCGTGGTTCTGCTGCACACGGTGTATTTGAAACTTATGAATCCATGAAAGAATACACGAAAGCAGGTTTTCTACAAAATCCGGGACAGAAGACACCTGTGTTCACCCGTTTTTCCACGGTGGTTGGAGAAAGGGGATCTTCAGATATTGTACGCGATGTTCGCGGATTTGCGACAAAGTTTTTTACCGAAGAAGGGAATTATGACCTTGTTGCCAATAATATGCCTGTATTCTTTATTCAGGATGGGATCAAATTCCCAGATATCGTACATTCCATTAAACCCGAACCAAATAATGCCATACCGCAGGCATCAGGGGCACATGATACATTTTGGGATTTTGTAGCAAATAATCAGGAATCAGCCCATCAGGTGATCTGGCTCATGTCCGACCGGGCCATCCCCCGTAGCTACCGGATGATGCAAGGCTTCAGCATCAACACGTTTCGTTTTGTCAATGAAGAGGGGAAAGCTCGTTTCGTAAGGTTACATTGGGTTCCAAAGCTTGGTGTACATTCATTTGTATGGGATGAAGCACAGAAAATTGCCGGTAACGACCCGGATTACAATCGGAGAGACTTATGGGATTCGATTGAAGATGGAGATTTTCCTGAATACGAATTGGGCGTGCAAATGATTGAAGAGAAGGATGAATTTGCTTTTGATTTTGATATTCTGGATCCTACAAAGCTGTTGCCGGAAGAAGATGTTCCTTTAAAAATGATTGGTAAATTAACGTTGAACAGGAACGTGGATAACTTCTTTGCCGAAACGGAGCAAGTGGCCTTCCATCCTGGACATGTAGTGCCAGGTATAGATTTCACCAATGATCCCCTGCTGCAGGGACGACTGTTTTCCTATACGGATACTCAATTAATTCGACTTGGCGGACCAAATTTTCATGAACTTCCCATAAATAAGTCGGTATGTCCATTCCATAATAATCAGCGCGACGGCTATCACAGACAGACGATTAATAAAGGGAAAGTTGCTTATCACAATAATTCCATTGCTGCCAATACACCAAAGCCTGCCACCGAAAAAGAGGGTGGATATACCCATTACCAGGAAAAGGTGGAAGGAAACAAAGTCCGCTCCAGGAGTGTAACGTTCAACGACCATTTCTCACAGGTGAAGCTGATGTGGAACAGTATGAGTGTACCTGAAAAACAGCATATTATCGATGCATTCAGCTTTGAGCTTGGAAGAGTAAAAAGCATGGCGATCCGTCAGCAAGTTGTGGATATGTATGCCAAGGCTGATTTGGGGCTGGCTGCTGGATTTGCCAAAAACATCGGTGCCCAAGTACCAACAGCAGGTGGCTTAAATATTACAAAATCTTCACCTGCACTTAGTCAGGAGAATACGACAAAAACAGCTGCCACCCGACTGGTTGGCGTGATTTTGGATAACGGTTTTAACGATGCAGAAGTGAAAGAAATTTTACACGGGTTAAATGCACAGGCAATAAAATACCACATCATCAGTGAACAACAGGGTACGGTCAAAGGAACAAACGGAGAAGACATGATGGTCGATCACACATTTACTACAACCAATTCTGTTATTTATGATGCAATTTATGTTGTCGGCGGAACTGCTGAAAGTGAAAAATTTCATAAGAAGACAACACAGTATCTGAATGACGCATTTAACCACTATAAACCGATCGGAGCGACCCATGATGGTGTGAAATGGCTGGATGAAACCAATATAAAAGGGAGCCCCGGGGTTATCGTGAATGGGGAGCCAACAGCATTCGTCGAACAATTTACAATAGCTATTTCCGCACATCGTCATTGGGCACGACAGGTGGTGAATTAAGGGGGAATTGGAAAAATTAAAGCGGCACGGTCGAGGTGACTGTGGTAATTATTTTAAGGGCATAGCCGGCAATGGCTGTGCCTTATTTATTAATAAATTTAGTAAATTAGCAGGAATATTCAGCCAGAGATAGAACTAATTATAGTAAACATAAGTCTGAGAGGAGATTTAATTATGGATTTTGGTGTGTTTTCGCTCCTGCCTCCGGTAATAGCAATAGTGCTGGCACTCATTACCCGAAATGTAATTCCTGCTCTTTTTGCGGGAGTTTGGCTCGGGGCAACAATGATTTATGATTGGAACCCATTTATGGGACTGTATGCCAGTTTTAGTGATTTTATCATTCCCAATGTTGGAGACCCATGGAGTGCAACTGTTTTAATTTATTGTGGCCTGTTCGGTGTGCTAATTGCATTTTTGCAAAAAACTGGAGGTGCACATGCGATTGCAAATACGATTTCTCGTAAAGTAAGATCACCAAAAGGAGCCCAAGGTTCAACGATGTTATTTGGTATCATTATTTTCTTTGAAGATTATTTTAACGCATTGACTGTGGGGAGTGTCATGCGTTCAGTCACCGATAAAATGCGTGTCTCCCGCGAAAAACTGGCTTACATCGTGGATTCCACTTCTGCACCGATTTGTCTTCTGGGTCCGGTTTCCACCTGGGTTGTTTTTGTCATGGGGCTGATCGGTGCACAGTTTGTGGAATTGGGCATATCAGGCTCGGAATACATGACATATATTTTTACGATTCCATTTAACTTCTATTCGATTTTAGCCATTTTACTCGTTGGTATTACCATTTTTCTAAAATGGGATTTCGGCCCTATGGCACAGGCGGAGTATCGTGCAAGAACATCCGGGAAGCTGCTTCGAGATGGCGCAGAGCCACCATCTGATACGGAAATGATGGATGTAGAGATGCCGGAGGATTATACACCAAAGATGAAAAACATGGTTGTACCGCTTGTCGTACTGCTCGGTCTTATTCCGCCATTGTTTCTTTGGACAGGAGGTTATCCGGAACAGGACTTGGTCACAGCTTTCGGAGAAGCAGATGGAGCCACCTCGATCCTAGTAGCTGCTTTTGCTGCGGGGCTTGTGGCACTGATAATGGGTATGCAGCAGAAACTCTATTCATTTAAAGAAGCAATGTCCATTATAGTGACCGGGTTCCGCAGTATGACGCTAGTATATATTATTCTGGCACTGGCATGGTCGATTGGCAGTGTGACATCAGAACTTGGCACGGCGGATTATCTTGTGAATTTTGCTGAACAGACGACATCGCCGGCAATCATTCCGATATTGATATTTATCATAGCAGCGATTGTTGCCTTTACAACTGGAACGTCATACGGCACATTCGCAATCATGATTCCAATTGCCATGCCGCTCGCTGTATCTATGGATATTTCCATATACATGGCCATCGCAGCTGTATTCAGCGGAGGTATTTTTGGGGATCATTGTTCACCAATATCGGATACGACGATACTGTCATCTGCAGGATCTTCAAGTGACCATATAGACCATGTGAACACACAGATACCGTACGCGATTACAGCCGGTGTCAGTGGTGTGCTGTCCTTCCTGATTGCAGGAATTACGGAATCTCCCGTTCTAGCACTTGCAGCAGGCATTGTTGTTTTGTTTATACTGGCCTTTATACTGCAGAAAATATGGGGGAGACCGATACCGAAAAAGTATGAAACTGGTTTTGAATCAGGTTAATTAAAAACAGGGCTGCTGGAAATCAAGCAGCCCTTCTCCATATTAATTTCGCTCCAAAAATTGAAATATTGCTCGACACAACCGGGATTTCGCTCGAAACTTCGAAATATCGCTCGAACATGTCACTTTCATTCCACAATTTTCAACTCTTGTACAAGTTGCTCGCTCCTAGCTCAAAGTAGCTCATGCACACTATGAAGCTGCTCGCTCCTAGCTCAAAGTAGCTCATACACACTATGAAGTTGCTCGCTCCTAGCTCAAAGTAGCTCATGCACACTATGAAGCTGCTCGCTCCTAGCTCAAAGTAGCTCATACACACTATGAAGCTGCTCGCTCCTAGCTCAAAGTAGCTCATGCACACTATGAAGCTGCTCGCTCCTAGCTCAAAGTAGCTCATGCACACTATGAAGTTGCTCGCTCCTAGCTCAAAGTAGCTCATGCACACTATGAAGCTGCTCGCTCCTAGCTCAAAGTAGCTCATACACACGCTGAAGTTGCTCACTCCGAACCCAAAGTTGCTCAACGAATCTTAAACCGCATACCCACACTACCCTCCAACAATCCGCTCCTCATGCGTATAAATATTCAATCTGTTCCCCCGAGCTAACCCAACCAACGTGATACCCAGATCATTCGCCAGCTCTAACGCCAGCGTTGTCGGCGCAGCCTTTGAAATTAATATCCCAATGCCTATCTTGGATATTTTCAATAAAACCTCTGAGGAAACGCGCCCGCTAAAAACTATTAACTTATCAGTCAAACTTAATTTATTTTCAAGTACATGACCATAAATTTTATCGAGCGCATTATGTCTGCCGATATCTGTTCGGGTAAATAGCAGCTCTTCGGATATACATAGTGCCGCATTATGCACGCCGCCTGTGCGTAAAAATTGCTCGGAATCTTCCTGCAAGTGCCGCATAAGTTTTACACTCTGCTCCGAATTGTTTTAGCTGTGCGAACATCACTTTTAAAATGAATCCGCCGGCTTTTTCCGCAGCAGGAGCCGATAAACCGTTTGGAATGATCTTCAGGTAAAAGCGGTCGGTCTATTTCAACATAAGCAAAACCCTTATCCTCATCGACGTTCATAGAACTGATTTCATTGTACTTCCGAATAACCCCTTCAGATGCAAGAAACCCAACAATCGATTCATGCAGATGGGCTGGGGGGCAGATCATCGTAGCGAACTCCTCGCCGTTCAAAACAACCGTAAGGGACTATATTTTCTTTTGATAAAGCCTTCCCGTCATAGCGGGTAATTTTCCAGTCATACTACTTGGTATGATCCATCATTTTCCCCCTTTAACTCATTTCCATTTCGAGCTCCTCTACACGTTTTTCAGCATAATTAATATCCTTTTGTGCGTAGTAGGTTTCTGCTTTTTCCACAACCGCTGCTGCATTATATTCAGGAATGCCGGCAAATGATTCATATACGCCCTTTTCAATCAAAACATTTCCTTCCGGCCAATGCACGCCGATATTACCCTCTTTTAAAGGCTCAAATTTTGCCGTACCCTTAAATAAGCCGTTCTTGTTGTAAGCGACGATAGCATCTCCTGCTTTAATATCATGTTTCTTCGCATCATTCGGATTGATTAAAACATCATAGCGTTCTGCGTCATTGAATGGATCTTTTTCTCCATAAATCATGGAATTGAATTGCTTTCCACGACGTGTTGTTACGTAAAAATGCCCTTCAGGTTTGCGCAATTCCGGGGTCTCAACCGTGATCAAATTTCCTTTTCCGTCTGGCGTCGGGCAAATTCCGTCCTCACATAACCAGGCACCACCCCATTGGAAAAGATCACCGCGATTTTTTACATGCTGGATACCATCATAATTCGGTGCTGTTATGGCAATCTCATCTCGAATAGCAAACGGATCTTCAAAATGAATGAGATCTGCTTGCTCCGGCTTCACCTTTTTCGCCAGATCACAATAAATTTCCCATTCTGGCCGTGCTTCCTCCATCCGCGGCCCTTTAATTTCCGGAGAGTAATACACCATCCGCTCCGTAGAAGTAGAAGTGCCTCCGCCGGGCTGCTCATACCTCGTCATCGCCGGTAAAACAATCACCGCTTCTTTGGCATCCACAAAGGTAGACGTATTAAAAATAATATCCTGATGCACTCTGATATCAACATTTTCCAAACACTGTTTAACAAAGTCCGGGTTAGGCATCGTTTCTAAAAAATTCCCGCCGGACATGTAGTACAGATTCAGTTTCCGTTCATGTTCTTCAGGCAATAACGCATTTTCCAGTGAAACACCGACAATATCTCCCTGCCATTTCGGAATATCAAAACCCCATGTCTTTTCAACACGCTTCCGGTTTTCTTCATCATGTGCACCACCTGGCAGTACAAATGGATCTGCACCCATTTCTCCGGAACCCTGGACACCGGAATGTCCGCGGATTGGCATGAGACCACAATGTTCTCTTCCTAAAAACCCGCGCAACAACGCAAGGTTTGCTACCTGGGATATATTATCCGTTCCAAACCGGTGCTGTGTTAGCCCCATTGACCAGACAAAGACAGCAGAAGATGACTTTGCCAAGAGCGCAGCCAGCTCTCGCATTTCTGTTTCGGTAATCCCCGAAGACTTCACAAGCTGATCCCATTCATAAGCCATAGCTTTTTCCCGAAGCTCTTCCAGTCCATTAACATGCTTCCGCACAAATGCATGGTCAATCGCAGCGCCATGCTCCGCTTCCTCCATTTCAAACCAATGCTTCATAATACCGTGCATGAATGCAATGTCACCGCCAATATTCACCTGGTAAAATTGGTCGGCAATTTTTGTGCCAAATAATGCAGATTCCGGCACAGAAGGCACCCAATAATTATCCATCGCCGGCTCATGGTACGGGTTAATAATAATGATTTTCGTTCCTTTCTTCTTTGCTGCATACATATATTTTGTGGAAACAGGCTGGTTATTTGCTGCAACCGATCCCCAGAAAACCAGTACGTCCGTTCCGATCCAATCCTTGTAGTTACAGGTGGATGCACCAACGCCAATCGAGCGGTTCAATGCTGTTTTGGACGGTGAGTGGCAAATGCGGGATGCATTATCAATATTATTCGTACCTAGAAATCTGGCAACCTTTCCCGCAGTATAATAGACTTCATTTGTGATCCCGCGCGATGTTGTATAAAAAGCAAACTGCTTTGGATCAAGCGCTTTCATTTTATCTGCTATTTTATCCATTGCTTCATCCCAGCTCACGCGGCTGAACTTTCGATCTCCGGGTTTGCGCATAAGCGGGTATGGGATTCTGCCCAATTTTCTAAGCTCTGTACTGCTCATTTTCCGTAAATCATCAATATCTGCATGCAGAATATCCTCACTCATGGCAGGCATTGTGCTCAACCTGAGTACATTTAACCTAGTCGTACAAACATGCGGCCCTTTTAACGTTTGATCCTTTAAACCTGATACACCAAGGGCACAGCCATCACAAACACCCTGTGTTAAAATACGGGTAGCATATGGCAGATTATCTTTATTTTCCCAAACCACTTTCATCGTGTCACGAATGTGATGCGGCTTTACTTTACCCAACCCAAAAGGGACTTTACTTACCCATAAATCCGGTTTAGGCTTTTTGGACAACTTTATAGGCCCCGAATGCTTTGTTTTCCCCAAAACGTACCCCTCCCATTTTTGTCTGTTAATTACCATTATACTATAATTCTTCATAATATTCATTATAGGGATGCAGGGAAAGGTTCATTGTTCCAGTTGATTTTATTTTGAGAAAATGGGATGCGGAACCTGTCCCTGTGTCCCAAAGTATTTAATTGCAACTTATTAATGCTTCATCCGTCCATACAACGAAAACATTCTTAAAAAAAGGGGGGAACCAAATGCCGGAAGGGGTTACAGCGCGTACCATCATTATGAATTGGTACGACCAGTATAGTGTTCCAATTTATAAATATATTTTAAAAATGATCAATGACACCTATCAGGCGGAAGACCTTACTCAGGATACATTTATAAGAGCGTATAAATATCTGGCAAACAAAGAAATAGATTACCCGAAAACATTTCTCTACCGCATCGCCCACAATATTGCGATTGATTATATCCGAAAACAAGCTCCCATTCAGTTGGTGAAAAATATCTTTCCCGATAAAAAAGATACACAGATATCTATTGAGACCATTGTTGAAGGGCGGGAAGAGGTAAAAAATATGTACAAAACACTATCAGGCCTGAAATCCTCCTACCGGCAGGTGATCATCTTACGGAAGATAGAAGGCTTTTCCATACAGGAGACAGCGCAAATTCTGGACTGGTCGGAAAGTAAAGTGAAATCAACATTATTCCGTGCAATTAGGACTTTGGAAGACCGATTAAATAAAGGAGGGGTGATGCATGAAAGACCGGGAGAAAACGAAACTTGATCAATCACTTAAAAGCATGGATGAACATATTACCTGGGACGAAGAGCGACAACAGCATTCCCGGAAAATGCTTTTATCCAAGCTTGAACAGGATGAATCACCAAAACGAAAACCATGGATAAGAAGGCATGTTGCGCCGGTATTGGCTTCCGTATTATTTTTGGGTACAGCAGGAACGCTTATCGTAAGTGAGTTCAGTGAACAGGAGCAAATAAACGAGCAGCAAAATGAACAGCAGATAAATATGGCGGGTAATACCAGTCATGGCTTTGAAATTGCAATGGATGAAAAAGCAGAAGCAGACGTAAGGGAAATAAATGAATCAGGGTTTGCCCTGCAGCTTCCGCAGTATTCTCCAGTTGAAAATACGGACCTGGAAAATATTTTTCATCGATCTAAAGGGCAAAATGACGTAGTAACAGCCTCTTATTATGATGGAGGAGGAAATAAATTATTTACATTTATGCAGGAAAGTATTCTGGAACATACAGATATAACTCATCTTCAGGAAAAAGCAGATTATGAAACAGAGATTAAAGGCAACGTCACTTTTGTAAGTGAAAATGACAACAGCGGATTAAGAACCATTAACATGATCGTTGATAATTACGGCTTTACCTTATCCACATATAATCTAACGGAAGAGCAGCTTTTAACTATTGGTGAATCCATTATTGGTGGGATATAAGTTCACTGTCCCATTTGACTGCATTATGTGAAACGAGGCAAGGAAACCAGTCCCTGCACGCCATGTATAATTTAACCAATAACTCTCAAACTAAGCCTATTAGCAATCAGGAAATGGGGTTTAAGTTTAATGGAATTTAGCTTAGTGTGGAAATCCGTTCTTATTGTACTTGGAGGTACCTTTCTGCTAAGGCTTGCCGGCAGGAAGTCCATCTCTCAGATGACACTTACACAAACGGTCATTATGATCGGAATTGGTTCCCTATTGATCCAGCCGCTTGCAGGGGAAAATATCTGGGTCACGTTGGGAGTAGGATTGATGCTGATTTTAACGTTAATTGTGATGGAATTTGTACAAATAAAATCAAATTTCTTTGAGAATTTACTTACCGGCAGTGCCAAAGTAGTTATCAAAGACGGGGAGCTTGATGAAAAAAACCTGAAGAAAATGCGGCTGACAGTAGATCAATTGGAAACAAATCTGAGACAGAAAAATGTAGCGAAACTCAGTGATATCCAGTGGTGCACCCTTGAACCAAACGGGCAAATCGGCTTTACGTTAAAACCCGAAGCCCAGCCTGTTACGAAAAAAGATTTTCACCAGTTTGCAAAAGATATGCAACAGCGGTTGGATCAAATCGCTCCCGCAGCAAGATCTGCAACACTGCCCCAGCCGGATAATCAAGAAGATATTTTCACTGAAGTAGATCAATCCAAACATACAACACCCCCGCCAGAACATTTGCAGTAATGGCGAGGGTGTTCACATTCTTCTATCGATTAAATAAGGCTTTTACATCTACATTTTCTCGCTTTTCCGGTGGTGCTTCAAACATCGGTTTACTCTTGAAACCAAACATGCCGGCAATTAAATTACGGGGAAACGTAGCAATTAATTGATTGTATTTTCCGGTGTGTGAATTAAAATTTCGGCGTGCAGCCTGGATTTGCTCCTCAATATTATTTATTGAACGCTGGATATGCAAATAATTTTCGTTGAATTTCACTTCCGGATAACGCTCAATGGAAACCATAATTGATGGCATTTCTCGCTGCATATTATTATGCGCCTTGATTTTCTCATCCATATTATGGGCATCTATAATTCCTGTACGCAGTCCGGTTACATTTTCAAGCACTTCAATCTCCTTATCTGTTGCTACCCGTGCTGTTTGAATCAGGTTATCCAACTGATCGACACGCTTCATTAAAAATGCGTCCAAATCACTGAAGGAATTTTCCACATTTACTGCCTGTTTTTTCATTTGGTTATAACTTATTATGAAAAATAAAGCAACGATGGCTGCGACGGCAATCGCTATAAATGTCTCCATTTTGCAACCTCCTTTTCTATCTTTATTCTTTATTCCAGATACGTAAATTCAGGTTCAACTCATCTACAAGCTCAAGTGCAATGTTGATATCGGAAAAATATCCTTTGATTAGGTGTTTATTTAAAGGAAGCAGTAGGTTGAACTCAAAATGCTTTTTCTTTGTAGGAAGCATAAAATACATTTTCCCGTTAAGAAATGAGAAGTAGGGCGCAGTTTCAAAATAGGCCTCTGATGAGTTGTTCCCGCTCAGCCCCATTTGAAATGCTTCCTTAATAGACTTAGGCTGATTCTGCTGGTCTATTTTCTCGGGTTCTCTTGTTGTGAATTCGATGAGCCTATTCATGAAATTCGGAGTTAATATGTATCTGGCAGTAATCTGATCGGTTGTCCGTACTGTAAATTTATCCATAAAATCAAGATCTTCCAGTTCTACCTCTTCTAATTTGTTCTTACTGTTGGAATCAAATATGGATGGTAGCAGGTTTATTTTTTTTTGCTTCGGCACGACAATCGTTAATCCATCGAAATCTTTATTGTAATCGGCAATAAAAAATAACCCCTGAAAAATCGTATGCACACGTTCTTTTGCTCTTCCGTTTTTATCCTTATAACGTTCCACTTTCTGTGCATGTACTTCAGAAAAGGAAAGGTCTGTTTTCGTCGGATTGCTGTCCATATCCTTAACGTCTTTTTTGTCACTTCCGACAAACCCTGTAATCAGGTCATCTCCAGAGTAGCGATCTGGATTGTTTTTAAAAATGTTTGAACGAACAAATTGCTTTCTTGCCAGATACTTTCGTGGCTCATATGTAAAGTTTTCATTTAAAAAGTGGACAAGATCGGTGACGATTTCGTCCTTTATTTTTTTGGAGAGTTCCTTCCGTTTGTTAATGACCTCCTTGAATAAATAAGCTCCATAAAGTGCAACTGCAACAAAGGCGTAGAAAGTAAGATCACTTAGCAAAAAATAAATAAGTATTAATCCGATAACCGGCAGGATCAGCTTCATGGCCTGCTTTTTTACTATCTCCATTGCTTTTAAGCGTTCTTTTTCTAGTTCTTCCACTTTGTCCTTTAGTTCATTTTCATAAAATAAGTCAAATTCTTCGTCCGTTTTGGAAAATCGCTCCAATTGATACATATCATCGATATTCTTCATATCATCCCTCCTTTTGAACCAGTATATAACTACTATACCAAAACCATCGGCTAAAACAATTATAAAAATCAAAAATAGAACTTAATACCTATGGGGCAGACAAAAAATTCCAAATAAAGACCAATATACTTTTCACTGATTCTGAAAAGTACATTGGTCAGCTGATGAATAATAAAGGTGATGATTAAATAACACCCTGTTCAAGCATGGTATCTGCTACTTTTTTAAATCCGGCAATATTTGCCCCGGCAATCAGGTTTCCTTCCAGTCCGAATTCTTCGGAAGCTTCCATACACCTCCGGTAGATTGATTTCATAATCTCTTGAAGTTTAGCATCCACTTCTTCAAAACTCCATGACATGCGCGTGCTGTTTTGAGCCATCTCCAAAGAGGAAACGGCAACACCGCCAGCATTCACCGCTTTGGCCGGTCCGAATAATATATTATTATTTAGAAAGGTTTCAATGGCTGCAGTTGTAGAAGGCATATTTGCACCTTCCACAACAGCTTTCACACCATTTTCAACTAGCTGTTTTGCTGCATTTTCATCAATTTCATTTTGTGTTGCTGATGGCAGGGCCACGCCGCAGGGAACGGACCATATTCCGGTGCAATCCTCTACATAAGTAGCACTTGGATGTTTTTTAACATAGTTGCTAATCCGGTCTCCATCTATTTCTTTCAACTGTTTTACTGTATCAATATTAATACCATTAGGATCAAAAATGTAGCCGTCTGAATCACTGCAAGCAATAACTTTGGCTCCAAGCTCTGTTGCTTTTTCCATTGCATAGATAGATACATTTCCCGAACCGGATATAACGATCGTGCTGCCATTCAATGTCATTCCATTATCTTTTAACATTTCCTGGAGAAAATAAATCGAACCATACCCGGTTGCTTCCTTACGAGCCAAGCTGCCACCGTAATTTAAACCTTTTCCGGTTAAAACACCCGCTTCAAAGCTGCCGCGGATTTTCTTGTACTGTCCAAACATATATCCTATTTCCTTGGCCCCGACACCAATGTCGCCTGCGGGAATATCCACATCCGGGCCAATATGTTTAGCGAGTTCTGTCATAAAGCTTTGACAAAATCGCATAATTTCATTGTCCGATTTACCTTTTGGATTAAAGTCGGCTCCACCTTTTCCACCGCCAATTGGCTGGCCGGTAAGGGAATTCTTAAAAATTTGCTCTAGTCCCAGAAACTTAACAATGCTTAAATTAACCGATGGATGGAAACGAATTCCACCTTTATAAGGGCCCAGGGCACTGTTGAACTGAACCCGGAAGCCCCGATTCACCTGAACCTTTCCTTCATCATCTACCCATGGTACGCGAAATATGATGACCCGTTCGGGCTCCACGAGCTGCTCCAATATACCTTTATCTAAATGCGCCATCTTTTTTGTGAGGATGGGGGTGAGGGATTGGAATACGTCCTGGATGGCTTGATGAAATTCTGTTTCATTTGGGTTTCTTTCTATTACTTCTTCATAAAGTTTATTCAAATATTCTTGCACTTGATCTTCCTTCTTTGGCACTACTATATCTTTGGTTAATGTCATAATGTTACCAAGTCCTCCTGTTTTATAGCAGTAGATTTATTCCCTGCAAAAGTACAGCTAAAACGTTTATTGTTAAAGTTTGCTAGCAAATCATGTTCTAATGTCTAAATATAAATTCTATATATGCAGCAGAAAAAGTATTTATGCATCCCGTATAAGTCTAATTTTATCCGTTTCAACCTTTTTTAAATCAGAAAGGAATGCCTCCATTTTCGTTTCAAAAAAATGTATTGATTCGATTTTACAGTGATTAATGAATCTAAACAATATCGTTTTTAGATGTAATCCATACCGAAATGAGATAAAATGAAATAGGTGATAAAAATGGAGCTACGACAAATTCGTTATTTTATTGAGGTTGCGAAAAGAGAACATATAACAGAGGCAGCGAATGCCCTGCATGTTGCCCAATCTGCTGTAAGCAGGCAGGTTTTTAACCTAGAGGAAGAACTGGGTGTGGACTTGTTTGTAAGGGAAGGCCGCAATGTGCGATTAACGCCGATCGGCCGTGTCTTTTTGGAACATATGGAAAGAGCGGTTAATCTAATCCAGGATGCTGTCCAGGTAGTGGAGGAATATAATGATCCTGAGCTTGGCACCGTTCATATTGGCTATCCGAGCAGTTTAGCGGCATATATTCTGCCAACGGCAATATCGGCTTTTCATGATCGATATCCGGAGGTAAACTTCCAGCTAAACCAAGGATCTTACTATGAGTTGAAAGATGCGGTCATTAAAGGAGAAAGCAATATGGCTATTTTAGGGCCAATTCCCCAAAAAGAAAAAAAACTGGATACTTCCATCTTGTTTACAGAAGCTATTGTAGCTTTAATACCAATGAGCCACCCGCTTTCAAGAGCTTCTGCCCTCACATTAAACCAGCTTAGGGAGGATGCTTTTATTATGTTTCCGAAAGGTTATGTACTGCGGAATTTAATCTTTAATGCCTGTAAACAGCTTGGTTTTACGCCAAAAGTGACGTTTGAAGGGAAGGATATTGATGCCATTAAAGGACTTGTTTCTGCCGGACTGGGCGTATCACTCGTACCGGAAATTACGCTTATTGATCATTTGCCGCGGGCAACAAAAAAAGTTCCGGTTATCGAGCCAACGGTTTCCCGGACAGTCGGCGTGATCGTCCCGAAAGATCGTCAGCTGCTGCCGACAGAGAAGTTATTCTACGATTTTTTAAAGGAATTTTTCCAGCGGCTGGAGCAGTTTCAGCAATAGTTTTTAGGCGTCCAGAAATGGTGGAGGTTGAATGTCAGATTCCATAGTGAAAAATCTTGATGATAGGGGAGGTTGCTTAGGTTTTTTCAATCATTGCGCAAAAACCACTTTACCTTAACCTTACGTGAGGGTTTATTCTTGTGAGGTAGGAGGGGTATACATGCATATAACAGAAGCTGCGAAAAAATTAAACACAACACCAAGAACTATACGATTGTATGAAGACAAGGGATTAATCTCGCTGAAAAAGGATAAGGACAATGGTTACCGGTATTTTAGCGATAATGATTTGATGCGTTTAAGTACCATCCTTGCATTAAGAGAGATAGGAATAGCTGTAGCAGATATACAGAAGCTGCTGGCAGATTCAAAAATGGAAATGAATGATCTTTTAAATGTGCAAAGGGCAGCTTTATACGAACAATGGCTGGAGATGAAAGATATGATCAGCACGATTGATGACATGCTGAATCATACGAAAAAAAAGGAATTGGATACAGTAAAAATCTATGAACTCGCACAGCATTTGAAAAACCTCAAAATCATACGCAAGAACTGGAAGGACAAATGGAATTTTGACAGCCAGGCAGAAGATTATGATACAAATTTGAAAATGCATGGGTATAGATTTAACGTGCATCAGAATTATGAAACAGCTTTAGATGAAGTGGTGGAAAGGATTCATTTGAAAGAAGGGGATACTTGTCTGGATATCGGTATTGGGACGGGGAATCTTGGGTCGAAATTTTTAAAGCAGGGGATACATGTAATTGGGGTGGACCAGTCGGAAAAAATGCTGGAAGTTTGTAAGGAAAAACATCCGCAAATCGAAGTCAGAAATGGCCACTTTCTTGCGCTGCCATTGCTGGACAACTTCGTGGACGGCATTGTTTCCAGCTATGCGCTGCATCACCTGCAGGATGAAGAAAAGATGCTCGCTCTGGAAGAAATGAACCGGGTGATAAAGCCCGGTGGTGAGATTTGCATTGCAGATTTGATGTTCATTGATGATGGTCACCGGAAAAGTGTGATGGAATCATTTCAGCAAGCCGGCAATACGGAGGCGATTGAAGCGATTAAGGATGAATTTTATGCTGACCGCTCTGAACTGATAACGTGGTTTTCAGGAAACGATTATGAGGTTGAATCTATCCAAATTAATCCGATATTAAGTGTCATTTATGCAAAGCAGGTGAAGGGATGAAAATCGGCACAGCAGTTGCAGTGGAAGCGATACGTTTGAAATTTTACTGTGCTGCTTATTTACCTCAGTTAAAAGATTATCGTCTTTCTATATCGCACAGGGAATTCACAGGGGTGCCTTTGGAGTCCATCGAAATCTGCAGCAAAGATAAGAACCGCCACTCGATAATTATAGACTATCACGGATCAGCAATTGGTTATTTTGTCCTTCATAAAGGGAGTAAGGTCGAGAATTATTTTACTAATGATTTTGCACTCCTATTGAGAACATATTCGGTTGATAGCAGATATCAGGGGATGGGAATAGCAAAACAGTCAATGAAATTATTGCCTGCTTTTGTTAAACAGCACTTTCCGGAAATAAATGAAATTGTGCTGGCAGTTAATCAGAGAAATGCTGCTGCACAGCATGTTTACATGGAAAGTGGGTTTTTGGATACTGGCAGAAGGCTGATGGGGAGAAAAGGAGAGCAGCTTATTTTTCAGATGAAGCTAGGAGCGCGTGGTAATTTAATTTAAGAATCCATAACAATTTATATATCCAAATACATTCTAATAACCATTCTCATACCTAAAACCGCTTGGATAGATTTCGGTAAGGGTAATGATTGGAACTATTATTACGACAAGGTTAAAACAAATAAATTTTGGGGAATTAATTATTATAGCATTTATTGGTTCTGGCGTTATGTGGATGGGTACTGCAATGTTACCACTAATCCAGTCCATTATATTATTCAGTATAGGTGCCGTCTCGATCGGGATACTAAACCTGCTTGTATTTTCATCCATACAGAAACAGGTGGAAACAGCATGTATAGGGAGGGTAGTCACCTTGTTAACTAGTGCGTCAGCTTTGGGAATGCCCTTAGGTTCTCTACTTGGCGGTTTTTTAGGTGAAACATTTACACCGTTACTCGCTGTTATGATCTGTAGTATTTCGATGATTATCCTTAGCGTTTATTGGTTAAGTAGTTCCGTTTTACGTAAATTGTCTGGTATTGTAAGCATAAAAAGTGGTTCTTTATATTTTTGTCTGGTACGGGAAGGGTACTTCTAACTGCATCCGTTTTAGTATAGAAAAACATAAGGGGGGGTACTAATTTCAATTGAATTAGTACCCCAAACCTTTTATTTCAGATCCTTATAATTGATCTCACAGCATGAAGTGAACGCTTCACAATCAATCAAAATAATTTTTCAAGCCATCTGCGACAGCCTCAGCAACACTATTATGATAGTCCTCCGTTTGAACAACAGCAAGGTCATTCGGATTGGACATAAATCCAAGCTCCAATATCACCGACGGAGCTGGATTATGACGTAATACGCGATAATCACCCTGCATGACGCCTCGATTATGCAGTGCCAGATTTGATGATAAAGAAGGCTGCATGGCATCTGCCAATTCTCTGTCCGCACTAGAATTGAAATAAGTGCTTACACCGTTAATGGGAATCACTGGAAAGTTATCATAATGCAAACTGACGAATGCATGCGTGTTATAATCCTGGCTAATGCGAACTCGGTCATCGAGAGAAACAAAATTATCCCCTGAACGTGTTAATATAACAGTAGCCCCTTCATCTCGCAGCTTCTGTTCTACCTTATCTGCAGTCTGTGTAACAAGATCCTTTTCATATAAATCACCTGCTACCGCCCCAGGGTCCTTTCCTCCATGCCCCGGGTCTATGACAATATTATACCCGGCAAGGGATTGATTTGTTGTGTTTACCCCTGCTGTTTCACTTTCCGTTGTTTCTGTACTTGCTGGCTCATCCGAACTGTTCGCATTCTCATCTGGTTTCACGGATTCATCTTCAACCGCTGCATCAGTTAACCACCCTGCAATCCAACCGCTCGATCCATCTTCCAGCGTTACTTTCTGCCAATCACCTGCTGATTCTATCAAACTATATGTATCTCCTGATGTTGTAAAACCAATAATAGAATGATTGGTACCAGGCCCTGAGCGAATATGAACTCCTGTGGATGTTACTGTAACTGATTGCGCTTCACTAACTTCTTCGGTGCCTGTTGCCGGCATGACATAATACGAGGCAATCCAGGCTTCTTGACCGCCATAATAGGTTTTTGCCCAACCATAACGTTCTTCAAATACCATCACGCGGTTGCCCTTCTCCAATTGACCGATAACATCTGCCTGTTTGGAGGGCTCTGATCGAACATTCAGCTTAATGTCCCCGACCTCGTAAACATCGCCACTTTCTGCTAAACTGGTAACCGGGTGGAATGATAACATTGCCAGAAGAAACAGCAACAGTCCACACCCTGTGGCTTTTCGATATGTCATTTCCCGTAGCCTCCTTGTTGTAGTTAAAGTTCTATGAATAGATGCAGGTTCAATCTATGTAACCTAGTTTTAGTGAAATTAAACCTATAACCTGGAAAATGAATCAGAAGTACTAAACCATACTAGGGATTCATAAGTTAGTTTTAAAGTTTGGAAGGGGAAAGTGGGTTTCATGCTAAATATAATTTTTACAGCTTATAATCCATTGCCGTATGGACCTCTTATTTTGGCAGTTTCTTTAGTGATTATCTTGTCTGTTATATTATCTTTCATATTCAGAAGAAAGGATAAAACAGATAAAGGATTTGTTATGCTCTATTATAAGCTAAGTTATCGGAGGAAGTTGATTCGGGATATTTGGACGTCGCCTATTATCTTGCTTATTTTGAGTTTAGCATTTCGGCTAGCAAATATCCAGCCTGCAACAGAGATCATTATATATGTAATTGCTATTATTGGTCTCGGCACCCAAGTAATCTATCATTATATTATGTGGAAAAAGCATGAAGAGAATAGGTAAGCATGAAAAAGGGGAGGGGAGATGAGAAAGTGAAACAGCAAACAAATAATGGGCATAACCTGGGCCAGCACTGCACCGCTAAATGGTTTTCGCTTCCTAAAAGGTTTCGCATATTCATAGTCTGGAGTGGTTTACTTTTATTAGGCTTCTTAAGCGGAAAATATATTTGGTATTAAATAAAAAATAGAGGTAGATTTGAATGAACAAATACGTTAAAAATATACATGCAATCATGGGGATTGTTATCTTGTTTCTGCTACTTTCCCAGCCAGTTTTAGGTATCCCATTTGGAATTGCAAAAGTATTCATCATCGCGGCAGGAGCTTATGCTATCTACTTGAATTATAAAGAACTGACACCAGATATGTAAAAAGCTGTCCGGATCAGAACATCCAGACAGCTTTCATGCATTAATGAAGCTCTTTAATTAACCCCGCTGCTGTTTCCAGTGCAGCTTGATCACTTTGTATTTCTCCGGGCTTTCTTGCCTCCCCAATCACATAATCCTCAAAGCTCATTCCGTAGAACTGGCAAATATAATTAAATTGCTGAACAAGCGGAAGTCCTTTTATTTTCGGATGGTCTCCGCCTACTGCGATGAAATATGCTTTCTTTTTGCCTAATTCTTCCCTGAAATGCGCGTAGTTCGGATTTCTCATAATTTGTGACCAGCGATCTATAAAGGTTTTCATCGGACCTGACATGCTGTACCAGTAAATCGGTGTGGAAAAAACAAGCACATCATGTTCCAGCATACGATCAATCAATTCCTCGTGATCATCGTTCACCTCGGGAAATCCTTCCTCTGAATGACGTTCATCTACAATCGGCTCAATGTTGTAATCACGTAAATAAATATGCGTTCCCTGCTCTTTAGGAATAGCCTGATAGGTTAAATATTCCGTGTTCCCATTCACTCTGCTGGAACTGTGTATAACTGCAATCTTCAATATAATACTCCTCCCCAACTTTTACTTTCAGTTTACATGAATTTGTGCCAATATTACAGGATATGCATTCTTTGAAAAATCATCACTGATGTTTTAAATGCAACGTGCTGAATTGAAATAATGAACCGTTGTTTATCATTCATTCCAATTTATAATGTCTGCGTTTTCAGTATCAATTTCTCCAAGACTTAAAATATGGGGGATAAAATGGAACATGCCGAACCGGTTTCCTTTTGCATGCTCTTTCTCGAAATAAGTCAGTGTATCTTTAGGAATACTTGTCAATGCTTGATATTCAGAAATGTGTTGAATCCATTTTATTTCTTTTTCGTTTATTTTAGCGGCGGGTCCTTGATAGTATCTCTTTCGGTACAAATAAATTACATTTTGATTAGCGGCTAACTGTGTGAAGGGTATCTTGTAAAAATTCAGATCATGCTTAACGCTTACCCTAAGTTCTGTTAAGGCTTGATAAACATGGGAAGGATGAAGCGGGAGCAGATGGATCACATCATTCCACAGGCAATCTAATTTTGGAACCTGTTTTTCCAATAGCCTGGGTCTTTCGGGATGATCATAATACTTTTTCATGTATCGCTCATAAAGACCCCTATCTTTCAACTTCAACTTATTAAGGGCCATCAACTTTTTCCCCACCATCTCTTTCGGTATCATATGGTACACATACTCCATAAAAAACCTCCTAAAGCTGTGATTCCCCCACCATACCTTGATTTCAGCAGAACAAACAGTCTGTTATTTACTTGAAATTTCTGATATAATAGAATTAGAAAAATGAAGGAAAATGTTACAAGGGGAGTTATTGTGCTAAATGTAAATAACTTATACGAAGGAGTTTTGAAAACGTATTGGGGTTATTACGTATTATTTTTGAAGTTGATCAGGGGAGCTTGTTTTAAAAGTCGGGGACTTGGAGATATTTATAAAAAGCAAACTTTCCTTCCCTAAATCTGATATAAAGGGGTGCCGATATGAAGAGCATTGATATGAAAGACCTGGATGATTTTATTTCAAAAAACAAGAATGAAGTGGAACCAAAAATACTTCGTACAAAAACCCCTGGAAAAATATACCGCACACGACCGCGAGATCCTGACGAAATAAAAATACTTGATCGTATATGCCAAAAAAGATGGAAAGAAGCTGAAGCAGCCGGGAAAGTAAAGTATCTAAGTGAACGAGTGTGGTATTATGAGTTCGATTGACAAGGCAAAACAAAAACTGGATAAACTGAAGCGTAAAAATAAGTTCGAAAAAATGGTTGGTGCTACGGCAGTGTTGACTGATCTTCTGAAACCATACCGAATAAAGCCAGTCATTGTCGGGGACTTGCGGTAGAAATCTACACTCGAGGTGATTATACTACGGTAGATATAGACCTGATTATTAGTGACAGAAATTTAGCGGTTAATCTACTCCGTCAATTGGGTTTTACCATAGAAGGCAGACATTTTTATCATGAAACATTGCTGGTTAGTATCGAAATTCCAAATGATGTGTTGGAAGATGCAGACGATAATCGTATCATTCAACTTGAACTGGAGAATCAACAAAAGGTTTTTGTCATAGGGATTGAGGATATTATTTTAGATCGTTTACGAGCATGTGTGCATTGGAGATCGTCTTCAGATTGTGAATGGGGGAGGCGAATGTTACTACTCCATCGAGAGCGATTGGAGATAGAATATTTAGAAAGAATCGCAGCTTATGACTCAACGGTAGAAAAATTACAGGAATGGCTGCAGTGAGATAATGATGAATATGCGGTACTAATTGGATTCTTCCCAGTATATATTCAGTAGCTTCCGGGTACTGTATGCTGTTAATGCACAAAAGGGTTTTATTCTCTTGGGGGAATACAACCCTTTTTAAGTTTACAAAAACTTAACGCCCACTTAGCACTGTCTTCATACTAATTTTGTATGATGTATATAGAAACAGACATCCTCTTTGGAGGTGCGGACAATGAGATTTCTTGCGAAGGTAAGTATATGTACTGTCGCCGTACTTTTGTACTATATGTAATAATAAAGGTTTTGTCTGTCAACATGATTATCGCGGAAAATTGCATGATTTCATATATACCCCAATTGGCTCCGTCACCAAAACTTGGAGCCCCCATTTAAAAAAGTCCCGCTTCAGCATTTTGAAGAGGGACTTTTACATTAGAAACAGATTAACCATTGTTGAACATCATTATAACTAATAATCAACTTTAAGGCGGCAGTTCTGCATCACTGTCCATGTAGCTACTGATTCACCACATCTCGTTTGGTAAAGAAAAGCCAGGCAAACAGGACAAAAACAATGAAATAAATAAATAACATCGTGATGGAAAAACCTAATGTCATGCCTTCAATTAAAACATTTCCTGTCTCGTACTGCTGCAAATCGATATTGGCAAATAATATATATTTTGCCCAGTCATATTCAGCAAAGATACCGACAATCATATTTCCGCCCATCATCAGGAAAATCCCTATACCAATAGCTAACGAACTGTTTTTAAAGATCGTTGAAATGGCAAAAGCCAGGGTGGTCATCATAATCAGATTCACAATTTTATAGCCATACTGTGATAGAATTTCAGTTATGATTGGTAAATGCTCAAATCCTTGCGCTGTTTCAATCACGATATTCGGGTTGACTCCTTCAAATCCAAAGAAAATAGCACCTGAAATCAACGAAGACAGCATAAGAAAAATCATTGTAAATAAAGCAAAAGCAAATACAGCAACAAATTTGCTGAGTAAAATGACAGACCTGGAAATGGGCCGGATCAGCAAAAGTTTGATCGTTCCCCATTTATACTCATTGGAGACAATGCCGGCACCAACTATAATCGTCAACAAACTGATAATCGATACGAGACCAGCATTTTCAAGTACATACTGCCAGGCACCATAATTCAATGGTCTGCTATCATTCTCCAAGTAGAATTCGTTTTTTGCCATTAGCTCAGAATTCATTTCTATGACGAATTCACCGCCATTTTCTTCCAACGCTGCAATTTCATCCTGATACATTTCATTTTCTTCCTGTAATTCCTCGCGCCAATCGTCTGTATATTCCGTTGTTATATCATCAAACGTGAAGGTTAGCGCAGCACCGCCAATGACAATCAAAGCTAAAATGACGTACATAGCCCATGTCGATTTACGGATAAATATTTTCATTAACTCATTGTATAATAGTTTAAAAAATCTACTCAATGACATTCCCTCCCGTCAAAGATAAGAATTGATCCTCTAATGTAGGCTTTACTCCGGTGACACCATAAACTGAGATATCATACTTAATAAGTTCTTTTACGATAGGAGGGATTTCCTGCCGGCTTAATTCTGCAATGAGCTGTTTTCCTTCTTTTTTTACAGAAAAATTCATTTCATGAAGTACACGGATTGCCTGATCTGTCTCTCCTACATCCAATATAACTTTTATCTCGGTCTGGGCTGCTTCTTCATCCATTTCCTTGACATTTTGTTCAGATATGACCTCTCCATGTTTAATAATACCGATACGGTCACACATCAGTTCAATCTCGGACAGCAGGTGACTGGAGATCATCACTGCCACATTTTCTTCTATCGCCAATTTTCTTATATAATCCCGGATTTCTCGAATGCCTGCTGGATCCAGGCCATTTGTCGGTTCATCCAAAATCAGAACAGCCGGTTTATGTAAAATAGCCTGGGTAATTCCTAAACGCTGCCTCATCCCTAACGAATATTTGCTGACCTTTTCATCAATCGCTTTCTCCAGTCCGACTAAAGAAATGACTTCCTCGATTCGCTCATTCGAAATACCCTGATACATCCGGGCAAAATGACGCAGGTTTTGTCTGCCGGTCATGAATGGATACAATTCAGGGTTTTCCACAATGGCACCAAGGTTTTTGGCGGCTTCTTTGTAATCATCTTTAATACTTTTGCCTAGAATCCTAACTTCTCCATCGGTAAGTTTCATCAGACCGACAATCATACGAATCGTCGTCGTCTTCCCGGCACCATTTGGTCCAATGAAACCATAGACTTCACCCTGGTTGACGGTTAAATTAACATTTTTAATAATTTCTTTGTTTTTAATTCTCTTTTTTACCCCTGTTAATTCCAAAGCAAGTTGACTCATAATTTCTCTCCTTATTTCATAATCCAATAGTATAACGGATTAAAATGTACTTGGTTTCATTTTTTGTCAAAAGGGGTCTCTTATAGTGCTAAAATAAAAGCGGTTGATAGAGGGACATCCACTCTAACAACCACATATTTCTGAAAATCAAGCCCGAATCCACTTCCAAATCTCACCTGGCGTAGCATTTTTCCCGTATAATAAAATCCCGACTTTAAATATTTTCCCGGCCAGCTTCATAAAGAGCCAGACACTAACGATTAAGATAGCTAGTGAAATAAGAATTTCGCCCCATGGCCATTCATCAAGCAGGGACATGCGCATTAGCAGTACTCCCGGAGAAGTAAATGGAATATAGGTGCCAATTTGTGCCATCAGGCCGCTTGGGTCACTAAATACCGGTCCGATAAAGATAAACGGCAAGAATGGCAGCATCATCACCATTCCCTGGAAATTCCCGGCAGTGGAAACATCCGTCATTGTTGCACCGACGCCGACAAATACGGATGCAAACAATAAATAGCCAAGTACTGCAATGAGCAACAGCAATGCAAGCTCAGGCACAAGTACGTAATCCATAAATGGAAAATCAATTTGCCAAATCAAGAGGGGCAGGATAATCGCAATGGCAACCACCGTCTGTATAATTCCCAGTACAAAATAACCGATAATTTTCCCCTGCATTAATTCCCCAGGCGTAACAGAAGACAGGATAATTTCTGCGATTTTATCTTTCTTCTCGAGTGACGCACTTTGGAAAATGGCCATCCCGGTAAACACGATCGACAGCATAATAAATCCTGCGAAAATACCCGGGATAGCACGTTCTGCGGTTTCCTCGGTAAATATACCAGAATCAGCCGCTCCTGAATCACCGATGTCTCCGCCTGTTTCCCCGGCAGAAGTTTCTTCAAAGGAAACCCCGCGGAAAACAAAAGCTAGCTCTTCTTCTGATAATCCCAGCTGAGCCATTTGCATGGTCTGGATCGGTGTCTCAAGCAATTGTACCTGATTCGTAAAGAATTGATCGATATCCTCGCTTGTATAAACAGGTACAATACCGTCATCCAAAGCTCGTTCATCTACAAACAGATAGGCAGTATCTTCACTGTTTTCCAATGTTTCTTCCATATCCGCTTCCGCTAAATCCGTTTCCTCCAGATTCCAATCAAAACCGCTCTGCTCCACAGTTTGCTCAATTTCAGTGAAAATTTGCAACTGATCGTTGATGTACACATCGACCGGTTCGCTCTCCGCCTCTTCATCGCCGCCCCCAAACAGATTTGCCAATGCATAAAAACCAATAATAAGTACTGGTGTTAAAAATAATCCGATTAAATAGGTTTTGTTTTTCATATTCCGTTTGATTTCCCATTTGGCTACTTTTTTCGTGTTACGCATGTACCTCACCTTCTTTCTGCAACAGGTTTTTATTTGTCGCGATATCAATGAAAATCTCGTGCAGGGTGATGCGGTCCAGTGTTAATTCCTGAATGTTCACTTGCTCCGGGATGGCCTTTAACCATGTGCTAGGGTGTACGTCTTTTGCCAGATACAGCACAGACTTTCCCTCATTTTGTTCGACTCGCTCAACCTGCGGGAGGCCCTCCAACAGCTGCCGGTCATTTTTCCCGCGGATGATACATTTGAAATTCGCGTATTGCGTCTTTACATTATCCATCGTTCCATAAATTACTTTCTTTCCCTGGTGAATCATGAACAGCCGGTCTGCCATCTCCTCGACAAGATTCATTTGATGGGAGGACAGTAATATGGCAGTGCCGTCCTCAGCGAGCTTGCGGATTTCCTCTTTGAACAACTCCTGGCTGACTGGGTCGAGTCCGGAAAAAGGTTCATCCAAAATAAGCAGTTCCGGCTCATGAATAACCGACGCAATAAACTGCACTTTTTGCCCCATCCCTTTAGATAGTTCATCCATGGAAACTTTGTCTTTGCCTTCCAAATCGAATTTCTTCAAATAATCAAGTGCGCGCTGTTTCGCTTTATCGAGCGGATAATCCTTCAATTCTGCCAAGTAGAGCAAAATATCCATTACTTTCACATTTTTGTACAAGCCGCGTTCTTCCGGAAGATAACCGATTTTATGACGCGGAATGTCATTCCCGTTTGTTTCCCGAAACCGGATTGTCCCCTCATCAGGATACATAATCCCCATAATATTTCGGATGGTAGTTGATTTTCCAGCGCCATTCGGCCCCAGAATAGCCATGATTTCTCCTCTTCGTACGTCAAAGGAGATGTTGGAAATCACTTTTTTGTCCTTGAATGATTTCCCAAGGTTTTCTACGGATAACATCGATTCCATGTGTATTTTCATCCTTTCTCGTCATTTAATCCAAATTAATTTTTATATAAAAGGCAATGCCATTATTTTTTCCTTGACCAACTGGAAGTACGTTGTTAAATGATAAACAGTGCAAATTTATTGTAAGTTTTGCTCTTCCATGTAATAATTCATCATCTTTTTAGAGTATTGTTCTAATTCTGGTGGAACATATCGGGTGCTTAGCGATTGAAATTCTTTTATTAAGTCATCATTATTTAACATCTCTTCTATCAATTGTAAATTCTCAGCAGATCGCTCATGTCCAGAAATTTTTTCCATAAAGTACGTTGCAACTGCTTGTGCCTCTTGTGAAGTTGGGTCAACGCCATCCTTGATAAGTTCATGTAACTTTTGATACCATTTTGCGGATACCACATCACCCATATCTTCACCTTGTTCCAAAAAGGCCTGTATCTGTTCTTTTGAACAATGCTTCATTAGGATAAGCAATTGTTCATGCTCCAAACGAAACATGTTCACTAACCAGTACAATTCTTCATTGAGAATGTCTAATTCTTTTTTATTAACTAATGCTGTCGTTCTTTCCAGCGTTTCAATTGCCTTGTCGATTTCAGCCCTCTTTGTCTTGAGGATTTCTTTCTGGGATATAAATTGCTCCTGAACCGATTCATCAGTAAGAATGGAATCTTTTATCTCTGCCAGGCTCATGCCAAAATATTTACAAACACTGATTTTTTGAAATAACCTTTGTTCTTCCAAACCGTAAACTTTTTGTCCGTTTTCATTGACATCCGGCTTGATTAAATCCAATTTATCGTAATATCTTAATGTTCTCACCGTAGTTCCCATCATTTTGGCAAATGTACCTATAAGTTGCTTTTCCATCGTAATCGCCCTCCTAAAATATACTTTACGCTGTGACGTTAGGTTATAGTCAAGTGTATTTTTAATCTTTAAAATGGATTAGTGTACATCAATAGGTCGGGCAATCACTTACTATTTAGGTATTCCTTTTATCACGACAATAAAATAGTAATGATTTCATCCAAATCCAGTTTTGTTGCACTCGTGAAGAGGAAGTTGTTTTCTGCAAAATACTTTTCAGTTGCGGCAGGGTCTTTGGAAATAATCATCTGCCCTTCCCGGGCTGCTTCCCCGGGGACAAGCGTGTCCGGAGTCTCATTTTTCATCCAGTACCGCATATAGCTTTCCTTTAGCGTCTCTTTTTCATAGGTTCCCAGCAAATTTCCACTTTGTAGTACGGATAAATAGTCTGCAAGTTTCAATATATCTTCAGATTGGTGACTAGTCATGACGATAGCCCGTTCATCTTGCTCCATCCACTCTGTCAGTAAATCGATAATTATCTTTCTGGATGGGATGTCAAGGGATGCTGTTGGCTCATCAAGTAATAATATCGGTGTATTTCTTGGAATGGTTAATGCTAAATTCAGCTTTTGCCGCACACCTTGGGACAGTTTTCCAAAACGCTTGTTCAATGGAATCTTCAGGGATTTTGTCATTTCCTCAAACTTCCTATCATCCCAGTCCGGATACAACGGGGCAATAAAATTTTTCAGCGTTTTACCTGTAAAAGTATTCCAGCCGACCACCGTTTGCGGTTGATAGGAAATGCTGCTTTTCCAGCTCTCATCTTTATCGCCGACATGGGCACCCAAAATTTTAATATTTCCATTATCTGCCTTGGCTAAATCCATCATTAATTTTAATACGGTACTTTTTCCTGAACCGTTATTGCCAATAAGGGTGGTAATGGTTCCTGGTTCAATCGTCAAATTTAGCGGCCCTAATTCAAATTCATCTATTCTTTTTTTTACATTGGACATCACGGCTAACTTTTCCATTCTATTTCCCCTCCTTTTTGTGGGCTTTAATCGCTTCCTGGAATATATTTTCGATTTGGGAAAACGTGTAGTCATAACTAAGCGCGATTTCTACAGCTTTTTCCATTGAATCATAAACGGAGGAGACTTTTACCTGCTGTTTCAGGGATGGCTCAATTTCAGCTACGAAAGTTCCCTTTCCTTGTGTTGTGCGAATGAACCCCTGATTTTCCAGGTCCTGATAAGCACGCCTGATGGTAATGACACTTGTTTCCAAGTCTTTGGAAAGTGCTCTTATTGATGGCAAGGGGGTGTCTGCAGGCAAATGTTCACCGGCAATCAGCGCTTTTAATTGATTTTCAATTTGATGATAAATAGGCTCCCGTGAATCTTTCGAAAGTCGAATGGGCAGCTTCATGGCAAACGCTCCTTCCCGGGATTACAGGTAATCAATATTTCTCATCCGTTTCTTCATATAAAATCTCCAGTGCTGATAGCCTGCGATGGCGAGCATGATAGAAATAATGCTTGTTAGTAATGGCCATTTTTGTGCAAAGATAATGGACCAATACACAATCCCATTTCCAAATAAAAGATGGATAAAGCTGAACAGGAATAAAACGGCGATTAAAAATATGAATCCAAGTACAACCATAAATGTATTTTCTTTTACGGGTGCTTTACTTCCTGCTTCGCTATACGGAATGGAATAACCGGCGTAAACACCGAACGCAATCCACATAACAGCAAACGCAATAAATCCGTCGAAAGACAATAAATCCTGTAACGGAGAGAATGTGTATAAAGCAATAACTGTTAAAAGCTGAAACGGAAAGGAATAGAAAAAATGAATAATGAATCTGCTTTTGATTAGTACTTCCTTTCTTATGGGCAGCTGGTTTTGCATAACAAGTGCAGGAGATGCCAGGAGATCCCCATAAATGATCTGAGATTGAAAATCCTTTGGTTTCAGCCAGACAGGGGCAAAGGTGAAAATAAGAATAAACAATAAATCAAATCCCGCATACCCGTTATTCATATACGAATCCAGCGATGACACAAGGGAAGAAAGAAGAAGCAGGATGAAACCAAGCACAAATACAAAACTGAGTACAGACGCTTTTAATTCAAGTTTCGCTATAGCAAAGGCTTGTTTCCAGTCGGTCATCATAAAACCTCCTTGTAACTGTTATGGTGTATATGTTTATATACACACTATACCATGTTCGGATTATAGTCAATGGGGAGAAGGAAAATAATTAAAAAATCATTCGTTGAATACGCGTATCATTTTAAGTCAATTGGTAGATTAAACATTTTATCGTGGGACAAAGCTTAATACCGTTGCCATTTATGCTATTAAGCCCGCTGCAGAGACGTTTGTTCATTTATCCACAATATGGACAAAAAGCTATGACTTAAATGTGAAATTATACACAAACTATTTACAAGAAAATAGTTCAAATGGTAATATATAAGTGTACTAAAACAAATAACACACAAATATGTGAAATGATGAACATAAAGTAATAATTTTAAAGGAGTGGGATATCATGATGGATTTTCTTCAGAATAATAAAATTGCTGCAGGTATATTGGTATTCTTCAGGATTTATATTGGTTATCAGTGGATGGTAGCGGGTTATGGAAAAATTGCCGGCGGACAATTTGACACCACCGGTTATTTACAAGGGGCAGTTGCAGCAGCAGGCGGGGAAAACCCAACGGTTCAAGCGTGGTGGGGAACCTTTCTGGAAACAGTTGCACTTCCAAATGCAGAGCTATTTAGCTTCTTTGTAATGTGGGGAGAATTATTAGTGGGTATAGCACTTATTCTCGGTATTTTCACTAATTTCTCTGCATTGATGGGAATCACAATGAACTTTGCATTCTTGTTCAGCGGCACGGTCAGCACGAACGCACAAATGGTTCTTATCACTGTATTCATCATTGCGGCAGGAGCCAATGCCGGGAAGTACGGTTTGGACAGATGGGTTATACCTTTCTTGAAAGAGCGTACAACCATCGTTAAAAATAAAAAGCAGAAAGAAGAAGCATATGCAGCATAAATTAATATAAACATAAACAGCATGTTGAAATAAAGTTCACATGCTGTTTATTTTATTCTAGGTAAGAAGGTACTTATTAAAAATCATCGAATCATGCTTCCTGTGGTTCCTTATCTTGAGCGTACAGTATATAGAAATACCTTTAAAATCTACTTTTTATCCAATAGACTCTCCTGTCATTCTCTAGGAACAGGTTTAATTATTTCCATAATCGTGAAAAATGGGTAATAACCTGCAGGGAAGGAGTGAATGTTATGAAAAAATGGATCTTAGTTGTATTTGCAATTTTTTTAATAGCTGTACTGGCGGCTTGTGGAGCAAATGATGAGGAAGGTGATAATATAGATGAAAGTCGGGAGACAGAAGAAGATACCACCGACGATAATGGTGCTAATGAAGAAGATAACGCGAATGAAGAAGCACCAGACAATGCTGCAGCAGAAGAGGAAGTGCTTGTATCCATGGAGGATGCTGAAGGAAATGTTGTAGCTACAGCCACGCTCACAGAAGGAGATTCCGGGGTAAATATTTCGCTGGAAGCTGAAAATCTTCCGCCTGGCACAAAGGGCTTCCATATTCATGAAAATGCTGAATGCGAAGCACCTGATTTTGAATCAGCGGGTGGCCATTACAATCCTACCGATGCAAATCACGGATTTGATGACCCGGATGGGCCGCATGCTGGTGACCTGCCAAATATTGAAGTGCAGGATGATGGAACAGCAAACGAGGAAGTCACTGCTGACATGGTAACCTTGGATAAAGAAGGGGAAAATTCCCTTTATGCAGACGGTGGGACAGCTTTAGTCATTCATTCGGATGAAGATGACTATGTATCACAGCCTGCAGGAGATGCCGGTGACCGCATTGCCTGTGGCGTAATTAGCGAATAAATAAACAGCAGCCCGGTCAGTGTGGGGAATCCCGGGCTTATTAAAATTCCGGAGAATCACAAACTCAAAAAATTAAAACACTTAAACAATACAAGCACCTCCATTTCACTTCCCATCACATTCATGTATAATATACTTCGAGTGACGAAGAAAGGGATGCTTAATTTGAGTACAGAAGCAAATAATACTGCAACACAGCCTGATAAAATTTGGACCCGGGATTTCGTGTTCATTTGTCTGGCGAATTTTTTTGTGTTTTTGGGTTTTCAAATGACATTGCCGACGATTCCATTGTTTGTAAAAGAGCTTGGAGCAACGGATCAGTTTGTTGGCGTGATTGTCGGGATTTTTACCTTTTCTGCACTGCTATTACGTCCATATGCAGGTCATGCACTGGAATCTAAAGGCAGGCAGTTTGTCTATATGTTTGGTCTGGCCGTATTTGTTCTATCCGTAGGCTCTTTTGCATTTATTACCAGTATTGCTATGTTGATCATGATGCGCATTGTTCAAGGTATTGGCTGGGGGTTCTCCACGACGGCAGGAGGTACGATTGCCACCGATTTGATCCCGCCAAAACGCCGCGGGGAAGGTATGGGTTATTTTGGTTTATCGGGCAACCTCGCCTTGGCATTAGGGCCGTCCCTTGGGCTAACCCTTGTCGGAGTTATTTCCTTCACCCAGTTATTTCTTATTTGTGCTGCGTGTGGACTCATTGCCTTTATATTATCTAGTAAAGTCCGCTATAAAAAAGTAGTCCAGCCTGAACATAAAACAGCAACAGTAAGGTTTGACATCTTTGAAAAAACAGCGATACAGCCGTCTTTGCTGCTGTTTTTTATTACATTTACTTTTGGCGGAATTGCAACTTTCCTTCCGCTGCATGCGCTGGAACAGGAAGTGGCCGGCATTGAAACCTACTTTTTGGTGTATGCATTATTTTTAATGATTTCCAGAACATTTGCTGGGCGAATTTATGATAAAAAAGGGCATATCTATGTGTTTCTTCCAGGAACCATCCTTATTTTTTCAGCTATGCTTTTACTGGCCTGGCTGCCGAATCTAACTGTATTGCTGATAGCTGCTGGCCTATACGGCTTAGGTTTCGGTTCCGTGCAACCGGCACTGCAGGCGTGGGCGGTGGATAAGGCACCTGGTAATCGAAAAGGTATGGCCAACGCTACTTTCTTCTCCTTTTTCGACTTGGGAATTGGTATGGGCGCAATCATATTTGGTCAGCTTGCCTTTATGTTTAATTACGCGATTATTTACATCGTTTCCGCAGGTTCCGTTACGTTATCTATGATCGTGTACATATACTTGCTGATGAAAGCGTCCGGAAAAAAAGCTGCTCAGCGTTAAATGCCAGCTTCCGTGCTGACAGTTAGTTTAAATAGTGTCTGTTATAGGTTACAATAGAGGAATAATGAAAAATTAAAGGTAGGTATTATCATTTTGAAAAATCTTGCTGATATCAATATTTCCCGGTTATTTCCATCTGTTATATATAGACGGGGAATGGCGTACTACCAACAAAATAAAGTTAGTGATATTTCTTTTGATATGAATAATAATCTGTGGACAGCTATGGTTCATGGCTCGCAAGGCTATTTTGTCGAGTTAAACATGGATAGCTTTGAGAAAGGCTATATTGGTACATATTGTGAATGCCCGGCTTATGAATCTTATGGTTCATGCAAGCATATTGCTGCTGTACTGATCAGTATTGCAAACAATAAGACGGCAAGAAATCCTTCTTTTTCCGTATTTGATTATCAGACGACAAACCGGTTTATGCGGGCATTAAGTGATGCACAGTCCACAACGGGTGGAAATGAAATAACGGCAAAGACACCACTTAAAATAGAATACTATTGCAAATGGAATTACAGTAAACAGCTCACCATCGAATTAAAGGCGGGGGAGAAGCGCTGTTTTGTTGTGAAAAATGCACACGAATTTATTGAAAATGTTATGCAGGGAAGAGAACAGCCTTTCACAAAAACCTTCACATACAATCCGGAAATCCATTATCTATCACAGGAGGATCTCCTCATATTTGAACAACTGTATTCCATCTTAAAAAATGAGCAAATCTATACAGACCTTTCATTCTATCATTATCAGGGTGGTTCAAATAACAAACGTGCAGTTACCATTCCTCCGCTGGCAGCAAAACCACTGCTTGAAAAACTTGTAGAGCGGGATTTCACGGTGGAATCGGGAAATAAAAGCTATCAGCCTATTTATATAGAAAAAGAAAGACTTCCATTTAATTTCAATCTATCCAAAAATGACAAGGAAGAGCTAGTGTTGAAAATGGAAGAAATGCCAGGTGTAGTTTATTTTGATAAATACGATCTATTATTTTTCAATAGTACATTCTATTTTCCGGCAAAAGAACAAATTCCTATTCTTGATCAAATATCCGGTTTCGGAACAGATCTTTCCCTGCCAATTGAAAAAAACCAGGCAGATACATTTCTATCAGAAGCCCTGCCGACACTGAAAAAGATTGGGGAAGTCCAGGTGGCAGAAGCTGTCGCCGAAGAAATTATCCAGCTGCCACTTAGGGCAAAGCTATTTTTGGAGCTGAAAGAAGACTGGATTACCGGCCAACTTGAATACCATTACGGCAGTCATCACATTGATCCTTTCAACGGACGCGAAGAGCATGATGCATTTATTATTCGCGATGTAGAAAAAGAGCAACTGATTATGCAGCTGATCGAGTACGCCAATTTTCGCTATAACGGAAAAGAACTGTATATCGAAGCGTATGAAGATGACGATATATATAACTTTTTATACCATATATTGCCACAGCTGGATGAGGAAGTGGAATTGTTTTTAACCTCGGAAGTCCGGAATTTCATTATGGAAACAGAACCGAAGCCAAATACAAGTGTCAGTCTCGAGTCTTCGGCCAATTTACTGGAAATAGGTTTCAGCATTGATGGTGTAAATGACGAGGAAGTGAGCCGGATTTTGGATGCCATCATTGAAAAGAAACGCTATTACCGGCTGGAAAGCGGGGCAATTATGTCTCTGGAAGGGGAAGCATTTTCTTCCATGAGGCGGCTTTTCGATGATATGGAAATCGACAAACAAGACGTGCAAGATGGCAACGTCGCTGTTCCGGTTTTCCGCGGCACCCAGGTAGATGAATTAATTGAGACGAACAAAAATTACGATCCGGCTTTCCAGAAGCTGCTGCATCAATTAAAATCACCGGAAGAGCAGATCTACCCATTGCCGGAAAATTTACAGGCAAACTTAAGAAATTACCAGCATACAGGCTATCAATGGTTTAAATCGCTTAGTCATTATCATTTGGGCGGCATATTAGCAGATGATATGGGACTTGGAAAAACGCTGCAAAGCATCGCTTACATGGCATCTGAACCAGGGGAACAGCCACATCTCATTGTAGCTCCGTCTTCTGTTGTTTACAATTGGAAAAATGAATGTGAAAAATTCTCCCCGGATTTAAAAACAGCTGTTTTGACTGGATCACCGGCGGAGCGGCATAAAAAAATGGAAACATCTCATGATTCGGATGTATGGATTACGTCCTATGCTACACTCAGACAGGATGTGGAGCTCTACAAGGAATTAACTTTTAAAACGATGATTTTGGATGAAGCGCAATATATTAAAAACTATGCGACGAAAACGTCCAAGGCGATCCGGCAAATGAATGCAGGGAGAAGGTTTGCGTTAAGCGGCACGCCAATTGAAAATTCGATTGATGAACTATGGGCGATTTTCCAGGTCATCCTGCCGGGTTTACTTCCAAATCAGCGGAATTTCAAGCAGTTGTCCCATGAAAAAATCGCAGCGATGACAAGACCGTTTATTTTACGGCGTCTGAAACAGGATGTGTTAAAAGAGCTGCCGGAGAAAATAGAATCTGTGCATGTTTCGGAACTAACCAAGGAGCAGAAGGATTTGTATATTGGTTACCACCGTAAGCTGCAGGTAGAAGCAGCGGCCACGATGAAAGAAAGCGGCTTTCAGCAAAACCGGATGAAAATACTTGCTGGGCTAACACGACTGCGGCAAATCTGCTGTCATCCTTCCTTATTTATTGAAAACTATGAAGGGCAGTCAGGGAAACTGGAGCAGTTGATGGAGACAGTCCGGACTGCGGTGGAAAACGGAAAGCGCATGCTGATTTTTTCCCAGTTTACAAGTATGCATGAAATTATCATGGAGAAGTTGAAGCAAGAGGGAATTACCTATTTTTATTTGCATGGTCAGACCCCGTCCAAAGAACGCGTTAAAATGAGCGAACGGTTTAATAACGGGGAAAAGGAAGTGTTTCTCATTTCCCTGAAAGCAGGCGGAACAGGCCTGAACCTCACCGGGGCAGATACTGTCATATTATATGATTTATGGTGGAATCCAGCTGTTGAGGACCAAGCAACAGGAAGGGCACACCGTTTTGGACAAAAAAACGTCGTCCAGGTGATCCGCCTGATTACAGAAGGAACCATTGAAGAAAAAATTTATGTACTGCAGCAAAAAAAACGCGAACTTATTGACCAGGTCATCCAGCCAGGCGAGACCATGCTCTCCAGCCTGAGCGAAGAAGACGTACGAGAGCTATTAAATATTTGAAGTGAGACATTGGGGCGGTTCTTCTGGGACTGCGGTACAGTTCCTCGTCCCACCGTAAAAATTTGGGAATGCGGTACAGTTCCTCGTCCCACCGTAAAAATTTGGGACTGCGCTAAATGCGCGCCCCAACGTAATGATCTGTTGCATTGTTACAGGAGAAACCGTCCTTTTTGTTTGCGAGTTTCTTGAATGGGAATAATAGTTATAAAATAACATGAAGAAAGGAATATTTTCCTTATATGAAAAACATTCAAGCTTATTTCAAGTCGGAAAATGATGCAGAGGGGGCAAAGGCGAAGCTGGAGAAACTCCGCATTGCTGAATTACTAGTAGACGAATTTCCCGAGACAGATAATAAAACGGTCTTTGTTCCGTTATTTACGATGGGGTCCACGACAGCAAGCACTGGAATTATCGCAGAAGGTATGCACATGGACCGGGAAGAAGGCAATATCACACACTTTCTTGAAGGAAAAGTGAATGAAGCGGATTACGAAGAAGCTATGCAAATTTTGCAGGATGGGAATGGTCTGAAAAAATTAGAATAGGCGGGGCAGTTACGCTGCCCTTCCGTATGGAGTCCCCCCCCCGGGGACCTAGGGCTGCGCTGAATGCTCGCCCCGTCTCTAAAACCTGTCCCATGTCGCTATAGTTTCTTCGGTTTTCACCGCAAGTATGGTTATTCTTCTCCGACAATCATTTATTTTTTATGTAAGCTATGAGTAACTGTCCCATGTTGGATATAAGTCTCTGTCCTTCTGCATTTGGATACATATCCTCGCATAATACTGCAGCATAGAGGGTTCGCCCCTTCGCTTCCATGATAGCAGCGTCATGCTCAACACCTTCCAATTCACCAGTTTTATGATAGAATTTGATTCCATCCTTTTCTTCTCCATATAAGGGTAATTTATGTGTAAACTGCTGATTACCAAGTATATCAAGCATTTGCAGTTGACTCTGGCGGCTAAAAAAATCATTATTTTCATTTATACGTTTCAGCAATAGCACCATATCTTTGGCACTCGTATAATTATCCAGCCCGGCAGATTGTGCATCCTTATCCATCAGCATTCTTTCAATCAATGTATCCGTGCATCCGATAGAATGAGTCAATGCGTTCACCTTATCTATATCCAGTTTGTCCAGCAGCACATTCGTAGCTGTATTATCAGAAACGATAATCATGAGTTCCAGCATATTTTGTATACTGCCTATATGCCCGTTAGTTAGATAACTGATCACCCCACTGCCGCTGACGCTCATTTTTTTATCAATATAAACCAATGTATCCGGGTGGATTTCTCTATTTTCTACCTGTCTATAACCTTCCATAAGAATGGGCACTTTAATGAGACTGGCAGCTCTTCTTCTTTTTGTTTCATTTATTGCGATGCTGCCTTCCTCTGTTTCAATATAAATGGAAAATTTATCGGACACGGCTTCTATTTCCTGTGAAATCTGTTTTTTTAATTCGGAAAAAATCATCATGTCACCCCTTTTCATAGCATGTTGAAGTAGCAAGAAATACTAATTGATATAACAGTAATAAGTTTTCATAACATTGTCAATATGGAAACAGCAAATTTATTTATGTTTGAATGGTAAATCATAGACACAGGACTTAAATCAATACACCTAAAATTATTCTCAACACAAGGAAAACCCCTATTTTTTATTAAAAAGAGCTACCTTAGCATATCCCGCTGCAGGGTTTGAAACATATAGTCCCTTGGAAATTTCAAATTAAAAATGGTAAATATAAAAACTTTTTTCATGGATGAAAAAAATGAGATGCAGCAAAAACGGTGTATAATAAAATCATCTTAAGTGAGATTTGCGAGTAATGGAGGACATGTATATGAAATTAAGTCAGGCCACACAGTACATTAAAAGTGCGGAATTAAAAAGGGATGAAGTGCCTTCGTTTAAGGAGTTTCCGTTTCAATTGCCGGTCGTGCGTAACTTACGCAAACTGCAATTTCATCCGAATGTTACGTATATCATCGGGGAGAATGGCATGGGGAAATCAACATTATTGGAAGGGATCGCAGGGGCGCTTGGATTTAACTCGGAAGGTGGGACGCGTAATTTCCATTTTTTCAGCTATGATTCCCATTCAGATTTGGATCAATATTTACGAATTGCCAAAGGGGTGCACAAGCCAAAAGATAACTTCTTCTTCCGGGCTGAGTCTTTTTATAATGTGGCGACCAATATTGAAGAGTTGGATAATGAAGGTGGGCCAGGTGAACGGATCATTGACGCTTTCGGGCACTTCTTTGCATGAACAATCGCATGGGGAGGCCTTTTTCGCAGCCTTTATCCACCGGTTCCGCGGGAATGGAATTTATATCCTGGATGAACCGGAATCTGCATTGTCCCCGCTCAGACAGATGTTCATGCTGAGCCGAATTCATGAGTTGGTACATCAGGGGGCGCAATTTATCATTTCTACTCATGCTCCGATTCTTATGGCATATCCGGAAGCTAAATTGGTCGAATTAACCGAAGAGGGATGCAGGAGACGAAACTGGAAGATACGAGCCACTATAAAGTAATGGCGCAGTTTTTTGAAAATAAGGAGCGGATGCTGCATCATTTGTTGGATGATTAACAGGTTGTGGACGAAGAGGGATAAGATGGGCCAAGCCAAGGTACTTGACCCACAAATACAATTCCTCACCCTTCATTAACTTTTGATCCACGCCGGTTTTCCCATTGCTGCAGCAAGCTGGCATTCGCCGTATTCCCAATCACATTCAATAAGGTTCGGAATCCTTCCGTTACCCGGTCAATGCCGGCAACGATGGCAATTCCTTCTAAAGGCAGGTTTGCCGCGGAAAGTACCGTGGTCATCATAATAATCCCTGCGCCAGGCACACCGGCTGTGCTAAACGAGACGAGCCATGCGCTCAAGAATACTGCGAGAATGAGTTCGATCGTGATATCCACGCCAAACAATTGCGCAACAAAAATCGCGTTAAATCCTTGTACAATCCCGGCTCCATTTCTTTTGTGGACAGTACATGTAAATAGGCACCGATAAGCTCCGTGATTTCCTCATTTATTACATTGGTACCCTTTATGTTCTGTTGGTTATTTTGGAATAAATTTCCTCGGAAATGCCTTCCCATATCTGCTTCATAATCCTTATCTAATCGATTACTGCACATACAATGGTGTCCCTTTATTTTAATACTGTAAACACTTGTTTTAAATCTGCGATAAGATCTTCTGCCTCTTCAACCCCAACGGAAAATCGCAATAATCGGTCATCAATTCCTCTAAGTGTGCGCTCTTCAACGGGGATGTCGGCATGGGTCTGTGTAGCAGGGTACGTGATAAAACTTTCCACACCACCGAGACTTTCGGCAAAAGCAATCAGTTGCAGATTTTCCAGGAAAGCTTCAATCCATCTGCTTTCTTGCAGGCGAAATGAAAGCATGCCGCCTGCCCCGGGATATATGACATCGGTAACTGCAGGTTCACTTTTCAAATACGTAATAATTTCTTTTGCATTTTCTTCATGACGTTTCATCCGTAAAGCGAGTGTTTTTAACCCCCTGATTAACAGCCAGGAATCAAAAGCAGACAATACCGCACCGGAGGCATTATGGTTGGTTTCCAGTTTTTCACAAATTTCCTCTCCCTTGGCAACGACCAACCCGGCCAGTACATCGTTGTGCCCGCCGATGTATTTCGTAGCACTGTGGATGACGATGTCAGCCCCGGTTTCCAGTGGACGCTGCAGGTAAGGGGTATAAAAAGTATTGTCAACAATAAGCAATATGCCATATTTACGGGCAAGTGCCGCGTACGTTTGAATGTCAATCTCCTGCATCAATGGATTTGTCGGTGTTTCAATAAGTAATGCTTTTGTACGCTGTGTGATCAGTTTCTCTGTTTCATGGACATCATGAAATGCTGTGTAGGTTGTTTTTATGTCATAGACATCCGTATAATGCTGCAGCAGCCGGTAGGTTCCCCCGTAAATATCTTCTGGAACAATGAGTTCATCCCCCGTCCGGAAAAGGGAAAGGACGAGCTGGATGGCTGCCATCCCGGAGCTGCAGGCATACCCACCATCCCCGGATTCCAACTGTGCTACTCCTTCTTCTAAAATTGTTCGTGTCGGGTTTTTTGTACGAGTGTAATCATAACCTGTGGACTTTCCAAGACCTTCATGGTGATATGCCGTCGATAAAAAAATGGGTGGATTTACGGCCCCGGTCTTTTTATCATGACGATTCCCGAGCTGTACAAGAAGCGTTTCTATATTTTTCTTCATCATGTTATCTATCCCTTTCCTGTAAAATAAGCAATATAAAAAGGATCATCCCCTGAAAGAAGAAGGTCCGGAATAACGGAAACGGATTCTTTTATCTTCAGGGAATTATTTATAGGAATGAGCATCTTTGGCTAAAACAAGTTTGAATGAAACTTCACCCAAATCTTTAAAAGGTATATCATGTACTTTCAATGAAAGAACATTTTAGATGAGTTTATACTGGACCTTTATAAATATGTTCATGTCTTATCACAGCTCTAAACTTTTACGGTGGGGACAGCATACAGCAAAGTCCCGGATCAATGCGATGGTACGAGCATTCAGCGTACTCCCTTGGACCTCCCCAGACTGGCACCTGCGCCTATTAACAATCAGGCTTTCAACCGGTAGTTCACATTATGATCTTTCAGCGTTTTATCTTTTCCGAACAGGAAATGTTTCTCCATATCAGGAGAGTATTTTGAATTTATCGCTTCAACACCTGCCGCTTCAGCTACGGCACGCAGCATTGCCGGTGATGCCCCGCAGCATAAGCCGATATAATTTATGCCGATATCTTTTGCTTCTTTTGCCCATGCCGCCAGTTCATAGCGGTTATGGTAGAGCGGATCCAGTGCAGTCGGAAAGGTAGTTTCCAATGGCAAATGGCAGCTGCATCCTCCGTCAGGCAAATTAAAGAAGGTCGGATTTTTTTCGGTTGTTCGGTAAGGGATAGGTAATCCGCCAACATATCCGTCTACCTCGTTGCGTATTTTAGCAAGATATGGCTGCATCGTGTCCGGGCCTCGGAAACAATTCATCCCGACGACCAATGCTCCCTTTTCTGATAGAATTTTACAGGATTCCTCGACAGTGTAGCCGTCCCGCAAAATATTTTCCCCCATCAATCCCAGTGTAATGACGGCAGGCAGGTCCTGCTTAAGAATCTCCTCGAGTGCAATGACTGCTTCTTCATGATAGTAAAATGTTTCGCCATTAATGAAGTCGACGCCCTCTTCCTTGCACCACTTTGTCATTTCAGCAAACATGCTTCTTACCTGCTCTTTGGACGCTGCATCTTCCGGGTCAAAGAGATTCGTGTTGGAAATATTTCCGCCAACCAGTGCTTCCTCGACGGGGTGTTCTTTCGCCACTTCTTTCGCCAGTCGAATGGCATTGCGATTAAGTGGTTCCAGCAAGTCTTCTTTTCCGATAATACGCATCTTTTCCCGGTGTGCATTATATGTAAATGCCAGTACAATATCCGAGCCTGCATTCATGTAATCCCGATATGTCTGTTTAAGTGCTTCGGGGTTATCCAGTGCTACTTCAGGAACAAAGGAACCGGCTTGTAAGTACCCCCTTCGCTCCAATTCAAATAAATACCCTTCCCCTGCAATCACTGTTCCTTCTTTGAGACGTTCTTCTAAACTTCGCTTCATTGTTTTTTTCCTCCCTGTTAATTTACATCCTGTAAGTATTTTTTTGATTGTTTCCCATACACCATGTTTATCGATTGCATTTTCGCTAATGGATCAATAATAAAACCCCCTTCTTAAAAATAAGAAGAGGGTTAGACACTGTTGGCTCATTGCTCTTCTTATCTGCATGCATTCGCATCTGGAATTGGCACAGTACTTAAAAAAGTCCGCTGCCGAGGCTTCGAAGGGCCAGTCCCTCCACCTCTCTGGATAAGAAAACTTGCTTATTCAATTTATGATTAATAATTACTCTACAACGGTTGTTAAGGAAAGTCAAGGAGAATTTTAAGATAATAATTAAGGTCAGAATTAAAGTGCCATTTTAGCAGTTTCAGCAATCTGGGTTACATGTTCAATGATGTCTCTATCTCATGAATGATGTTAGTGTAATATTTTTTCTTGTTTCATAGCAGATTAAATATACTATTTAAAATAAGGAGATGCTTTCCGTTGTAATTTTGATCAAAGGTGTTAAACAGGATTTGAACCTGAAACTCCCAGCTTACCATGGGGATATCAGTGATATTTGTGATTTAAACCCAGGTAAATCAACACTATCAAAACATATAAAATAATGAAGTCGTCACTAAATGGAGAACAGTTACATTCTGTGAGAAAACACAACGCTTGGAAAACTACCAAGCGTTTTCGTTATCTTGTTAATACCGATTGTTCAACAATCTCGCCCGATTGAACAAAAAGTTAGCGATGCATTGCCTTTCAAAATCTATGATTTAGTGGGGGTTAGTCGCTAAGGTCTTCGTTCTCCCTGCTGCTCAATATATCTTTTTATGACATCGACAGTTGCCCCTCCAGTCGATAAAATCATATAACTCCTGCTCCAAAAAACTGACTTCCAATAATAGTTTTTTAAGTGATTTGCAAATTCTTTACGAATATATCTGGATGTGACCGTTTTAAAACTATTTATGGTGTTCGCCAAATTTATTTGCGGAGGAACATTGTCCTAAATGTAAAAAGGAAACTTTAATAAGTGTAAATTCATTACAAATAACAATCGGCTAATGTTTTATAAGAAGAAAAGATCTACGAAAATTCATATTATCTTGGTTGTATAGGAAAGAATCAGTTGTCTTTGTTGGATGAAGGAAAAGCAGCGGCTTATAAAAAAACCGTTGCTTTCATTTTTTAACTATATCATTTTCATTTGAGTGTTCTTCTTCCAGCATAGCTACGCGATGATCAATGTATGTTTCGCACCATTTCCGTAATTGAAACAGGATAGGTTTTAAACTGATTCCGAATACCGATAATTCATATTCTACATGAAGGAGTTCCTACTAAACCTGGAGCCACCATATTACAAATTTTAGTCATCCCGTGAATATCCACTTCATCCAATCCACTAATAAAAAAGAGCACTCCAATTCGGAGTACTCTCATAAAAAATCAGTTATCTTGTCGGCTGATGTTCACCGGACTCGATCTCTTCCATATAGTGGCATGCCGCCTGATGGCCGCCATACATAGAGTCGGTCGTTCTAAGCTTCGGTGTTTCCTTCATGCATAATTCTGTCGCAAACGGACAACGCGTGTGGAAGCGGCATCCTGTCGGCGGGTCAATTGGTGAAGGGACATCACCTTTTAGTATAATACGTTCTCTTTTTTCTGTGGAAATTGCTGATGGAATTGCTGATAACAATGCTTTTGTATAAGGATGCTGTGGATTCTTAAACAAGGATTTTTTATCTGCAATCTCTACAATTTTACCTAAATACATTACGATGATCCGGTCCGAAATATGACGGACAACCCCAAGATCGTGGGAAATGAACAAATACGTTAAACTGAATTCGCGCTGCAATTTTTTCAGCAGGTTAATCACCTGTGCCTGTATGGAAACATCCAGTGCAGAGACAGCTTCATCAGCAATAATTAATTCTGGGTCAACAGCGAGTGCACGAGCAATCCCCACGCGTTGACGCTGCCCTCCACTGAATTCATGCGGCATACGGTGCATTTGGTGTGCACCAAGGCCAACTGTTTCCAATAGTTCCTTTATCCGTTCTTCTCGTTGATCTTTTGGTACGGCATTTTGTATTTGCATTGCTTCATTTAAAATTTGATAAACGGAATGCCGCGGATTCAAGGATGCATATGGATCCTGGAAAATAACTTGCATGTCTTTTCGTATTTTATTCATTTGCTTTTTATTATAGGAAAGAAGGTCTTCTCCTTTAAATTCAACTTGACCGCCTGTAGGTTCATCGAGCCTCAGAATTGCTCTTCCGGTAGTTGATTTACCACAACCGGATTCACCTACAATACTGAGGGTTTCTCCTTCTTGAATATTGAAAGTGACGCCATCTACTGCTTTTACATGATTCACTGTCCGTCCGAAAAACCCACCTTTTATCGGGAAATGCTGTTCAAGGTCATTTACTTTTAATAACTCTTTGGTCACTTACATTCACCTCCGGATCTCCATCCCATTCATCTGAGTAAATCCAGCAACGGATTTGGTTTCCATGTTCATCAGTTTCAAGGTCAGGTAAATTGTTTCTGCAAAGATCAGTTGCAAACGGGCACCTCGGTGCAAAACGGCATCCTGTCGGCATTTCATCCGGACTCGGTACCACACCTTTGATGACAGGAAGATCTCCTTCGATGTCATCATCAGATGGCGGGATGGAATTCATTAAACCAACCGTATATGGATGCTGTGGATTATTGAAAATTGTTTTAACATCTGCATATTCAACAATTTTCCCGGCATACATGACAGCTACATAATCACATGTTTCCGCAACTACACCAAGGTCATGGGTAATCAATAAAATTCCCATCCCTAACCTATCCTGCAAATCATTCATTAAGTCCAGAATTTGTGCCTGTATTGTTACATCAAGTGCCGTAGTTGGTTCGTCGGCAATGAGCAATTCCGGGTCACAAGCAAGTGCCATGGCAATCATGACACGCTGTCTCATCCCGCCGGACAATTCATGCGGATACTGATCGATTCGTTTTTCCGGTGAAGGGATTCCTACAAGCTTCAACATTTCTATCGAGCGCTGTCTTGCTTCCTTTTTGCCAAGCCCCTGATGCACTTTGTATGCTTCATTTATTTGCTGTCCTACCGTAAACGTCGGGTTAAGGGAAGTCATTGGCTCCTGAAAAATCATGGAGATTTCATTGCCGCGCACCTTACGCATCTGTGCTTCTGATTTTTCGAGAAGGTTTTCTCCCTTAAATTTAATTTCTCCAGCTTTAATCTTTCCAGGGTCTTCAATTAATTGGAGAATGGAAAGGGCAGTAATACTTTTCCCTGAACCTGATTCTCCAACAACACCCAGCGTTTTCCCTCTAGGCAATGCATAAGTTACCCCGTCTACTGCTTTAACTTCCAGGTCTTTTGTGTAGAAGGAAGTACGCAATTCATTTATTTCTAAAATATTTTCATATGAATTAGGTGTACTCAATTTTTTCACCTTCCTAATAATCTATTTAAGAGGTTGTTCAAAAGTACGGTGAAAATGACGCGGAAGCGAATTCAGAACAGTTTTCCTTGTGCTTAAAACTGCGCCGCCTCGAACTTTTTGGGTCCTTTTCATCCTTCTAATGAACCTGTATATTAATATCTACTAGTCTAAGTCAATACGCTTGTTTAAGAATCGATAAGCTATGTCAACAAACATGTTTACCAATACGAACAATAAAGCTGCAACGAGGATTGTTCCTTGAACAATTGGGAAGTCCCTAGCCTGAATGGAATCAATGATTAATTTACCCATTCCGTTGATTGCAAATACAGTCTCTGTCAGTACTGTACCACCTAAAAGGGCGCCAAACTGAAGGCCAACAACAGTTACTACAGGAATTAACGCATTTTTTAATGCGTGACGATAAATAACAACTCGTTCTTTTACCCCTTTAGCTCTCGCCGTACGGATATAATCTTGATTAATGACTTCAAGCATACTGGAACGTGTCATACGGGCAATGATAGCAGCCCCACTGGTTCCAAGTGTAATAACAGGTAAAATAACCTGTGAAAATTCGCCCCAGCCGGATGGTTTTAACCAGGCTGTATTCTCTACAAATGGAATCCAGCTCGGCAAATCTGTGCCAATCGCAAACCACTGAATCAGCATAAGACCCAGCCAAAAATTGGGCATGGATACACCGAACAAGGCGATAATCATTAAAGAAGTATCAGCAAAAGAATATTGACGTGTAGCAGAGACAATTCCTGCAATTAAGCCCATAAATATACTTAAAATCGTACTGTATACGGCAAGCTCGACCGTGACCCAAAATCGTCCGCCTATTTCATCGGTGACTGCCCGCCCGCTTCGGATGGAGCTTCCCAGGTCTCCTTGTACGGCATTGGAGATATAATTAAAATATTGAGTATGAAGGGGATCATTCAATCCCAGTCGTTCTCTCATATTTTCTACCTGTTCCTCCGGTGCACTTTCCCCGGACATAATTACAGCGGGGTCACCAGGAATCAAATGCATTAAACTGAATACAAGTATCGAAACACCGATTAGAACCGGTATTGTCTGAAGAAGTCTTCTTACTATAAATTTAAACATAATGGTTGCACCCCTTTCTACTCTTTCATTTTCGGATCAAGTGCATCTCTTAATCCATCACCAAAAATATTAAATGCCAGCACGACTAAAACGATCATTACACCAGGGAAAAATGCAACATGCCAGGCATTGTACATGTAATTCCGTCCGTCGGAAAGCATGGCGCCCCACTCTGGCATTGGCGGCTGTGCCCCCAGTCCCAGGAAGGATAGTCCGGCAGCAGTTAGTACCGTAGTAGCGATACTCAATGTTGCCTGTACAATAATAGGAGAAGCAATATTTGGCAAAATATGTTTAAAAAGGATACGAACATCACTCGACCCTAGTGCTTTCATCGCATCAATGTATTCGAGTTTTCTGACAGAAAGTGTAGAACCGCGTACAATTCTTGCAAAAACAGGTATGGAGAAAATAGCAACTGCAATTATAACGTTATTTAAACTAGGACCTAGTACACTAACAATGGCGAGTGCTAATAGAATACCAGGAAAAGCGAGTAGCACATCCATGATTCTCATAATAAGTGTATCAGTTTTTCCCCCGTAATAACCGGAAATCATCCCGAGAACAACGCCTAAAGTACCACCCATGGCTACTGCTGAAAATCCTATATACAGTGTAATCGACATACCATGGATAATCCTGCTGAATATATCCCGCCCATGGTGATCAGTACCAAACCAGTGATCCGCGGAAGGTGACTGTAATTTATTCATAACATCAGGTGTTTCCGGCTGATATGGTGTGAAATAAGGCCCAATGAATGCCACAACAATAAAAAACAAAATCATGAGGCCGCCAATCAAAGCTGCTTTATTTTTTCTGAGTTTATTAAAAGCAATATTAGCATTCTTAAACCGTGGATTCGGTGGTTTTACAGCTGTCCGAGGATTATCAATCGTTTGCATTTCTTCGCTCATAGCTTGCTTACTTCCTTTCCTATAAAATTCTTGTTTAGATAGTGATAAGTAATAATGATAGTTATTATATCATGACAAGGGTATATTACAATATAGAAATTTTTACAAGCTGGTATGACATAAATCATATTATAAAGAGGAAAATAGGCTGAAATAACCATTGAAAGCATTAGTTTATAGCCATTTATTGGTATGTTTTAAATAACACTTTTACAGGTGAAAAAAGTCCTGTCTGCGGAAAAAAGAAAAGAATACGAAAAAAGAAAAATAAAAGAAAAATAGATGCATATGTTATAGAAATAATGATTTTTCTGGCAATACTAAAATTTAAAATATATACTTGTTTTTTTGAAAAAAATAGGGTATATTTAATTTTAAGTTCTGATCTTTTATCAGGATAATCTAAACTACATAAAATGGGGGTAACAATTAATGAGAATGTCGAAAAAGGCAATCCTTTTACTGGCGTTTGCATTACTGCTTAGTGTGTTTCTCGCTGCATGCGCAAGTGAGCCTGATGATGATGGCGGCACAGATGACGCAGATACTGGCGAAGAAGCAACAGATGATGACGCTGCAGACGATGCAGGTGACGATGCAACTGAAGATGGCGATGGACAGGGCGGCGACCTTGTGATTGCAAAATCTGCCGATATGGTAGCTTTTGATCCGGCCGGTTCAAACGATGTACCATCTAGTGACGTGCAGGAGAATGTTTTTGAGAGGTTAACGATACAGGATGCAGATATGGAAGTTCAGCCAAGCCTTGCAGAGAGCTGGGAACAGGTTGAAGATGATGTGTGGGAATTCACACTTCGTGAAGACGTAACATTCCATGACGGTTCTGATTTTAATGCAGAGGTTGTAAAAGCAAACATTGATCGTGTGCTTGATCCGGATGTAGCTTCACAACGTGCTTTTCTATATGAAATGGTAACAGAAGTGGAAGTAGTGGATGATTATACTGTACGCTTTCATACCGAGTATCCATTTGCTCCACTCCCGGCACACCTTGCGCACAGTGGTGGCGGTATGGTAGCTTTGGAACAAATTGAAGCTGATTATGAAGCAATGGAAAATGGAGAAGAACCGGGAAGTGTCATTAACGAAAATCCTGTTGGAACCGGTTATTTTGAATTTGATGAGTGGCAGCCTGGTGAATTTGTCCGCCTTGTAAGAAATGAAGACTACTGGGACGACAATGCACTGCTTGACTCTGTAACATTCAAAGTTGTTGGTGAAGACTTAACCCGTGTGGCTGAAGTAACAACAGGGGACTCCCATATGGCATACCCGTTAAGTCCTTCTGATATTCCGCAAATTGAGGGTACGGAAGACGTTAGTGTGCTTCAACAGCCAAGTGTAAGTCTTTCCTATATCGGGTTTAACATGGAAAAGGAACCATTTGATGATCCTTTGGTACGTCAGGCAATCAATATGGCGATTGACAAAAGCCAGATAATTGATGGAATTTATGACGGTATTGGTATTCCGGCTATAGGTCCAATTCCGCCTGATGTATTTGGATATGATGACAGTGTATCTGGATTGGAGTTTGATCTGGAAGAAGCGCAAAACCTGCTTGCAGAAGCGGGATATGAAGATGGCTTTTCCACTACCATCTGGACAAATGACAGCCGTGAGCGAATTGACGCAGCGACAAACGTTCAGGCACAGCTTGGGGAAATCGGTATTGATGTGGAAGTAGAAGTGCTTGAGTGGGGTGCTTACCTGGAACAGACGGCAAACGGGGAGCATGATATGTTTGTGCTTGGCTGGTCTACAGTTACAGGGGATGCGGACTATGCACTATATGCACTGTTCCACTCCAATAATATAGGTGAACCAGGAAACCGTTCATTCATCAGTGATGATGAGCTGGATGAACTGCTTGATGAAGGTCGTCGTGAAGGTGACACGGAAGCACGTCAGGAGATCTATACAGCTGCCCAGGAGAGGTTAACTGAACTGGCTCCAATGCTTTATCTGCATCATCAAGAGTATGTGTTTAGCGTGCGTGATGAAGTACAAGGATTGGAAGTACTGCCAACCCAAATCCTCATGCTAAAAGACGTATATATCGAAGAGTAAAGTATAAAACAGTCCTTCCTCTATAGGGAGGGCTGTTTTTTAATGAAATACATGAAGAGCCTTTTTATGTCACTTTCCCCACAAATCGAATAAACACCAAAATAATAGGAATGAAATGCTCCCTTGAGTAATAATTTATAACGATAGTGGATTCTACTGTTTGATATCTTCCACCGGTAAAAATCGCCAAGCTAATTTAACAGGCAGAAAATGAGGAGGCTGCTATGACATCATTTTTCGGCTCCATATTAAGGTAGACCCTGTTCATTAGGCGGAAATGACGACGAGCTGGTGACGTCTGTTTTAAATGTTGGAGGTGTGTTATCATCCATACAGGATCTATGCGTGAAACCAAGGGACGGTTCTTCTGTTTCGTTAATCAACATTTTCAATAATTATATAAATAAGGATCCGTCTCGCTGTTTGATTATTTAGATTGATAGTTTTATAAATGTAAGCGTTTCATGTATTTAATTGACAATCTATTGAAGTTGAAGGTAAAATGTTATTACTAAAGATACAAAAGGGGGATTTTAGTATGAAAAAGAAGAATTTAGTACTACTCGCCATGTTATTAGTGCTTGCACTATTCTTAGCAGCATGTGGTGGCGGGGATGACGCAGATGATGGTGGTACTGACACGGATGACGGAGGTACCGAAACTGACGATGGGGAAGCTGCTGAAGGAGATACACCTGAATTTCTAAGTCTGTTAACTGGTGGAACAAGTGGCACATATTACCCACTTGGCGGAGAAATGGCATCGAACATCTCTGATGCTACAGGAATTTCAACTGACGCGCTTTCCTCAAACGCATCAGCAGATAACATAGTTGACCTGCAGCAAGGTGAAGCAGAACTGGCAATGGTTCAAACAGATACGATGGCTCAGGCTGTGGAAGGTATAGCTGGGTTTGAAGGTGAACCGGTAGATAATGTATTGGCAATCGGATCGTTATATCCGGAAACCGTTCAAATTGTTACTACGGAAGACTCTGACATTGAGTCCATCGAAGACTTGGAAGGCAGAACCGTTTCTGTTGGAGCACCAGGTTCTGGTACATTTTTTAATGCCGAACAGATCCTTGAAATACATGGGCTGACAATGGATGATATTGACGCGCAAAACCTCGACTTCGGTGAGTCCACTGGCGGGATTCAGGATGGAAATATTGATGCGGCTATCATTACTGGGGGGACACCAACAGGTGCTGTTGAAGAACTAACAGCAACAGTCGGTGTAAAAGTTCTACCTGTAGAGCAGGATAAGATCGAAGAGTTAGTTGAAGCGTATCCTTTCTATGCTGAAAACACCATTGAAGCAGGAACTTATGGACTTGAAGAGGAAGTAACAACAGTTGCAGTACTTGCCATGATAGCTGTAGCAGATAATTTGTCTGATGATGTTGTTTATGATATTACACAGGCTATTTATGAAAATGCGGAATCAATGGCGCATGACAGAGCTTCAGATATCACATTGGATTCTGCCCTTGACGGTGTTGGAATTGACCTTCACCCTGGAGCGGAAAGTTACTTTGAAGATCAAGGCGTGAACTAAAAAGTTTACATGCAGTATGGATGAAAATGGCCGGCAGTTGATCCTGTAATCGGGAGAGGGCTGCCGGATCATTTGTTTGAGTGATCTGTCATTCAATTACAACGTGCCAAGGATATTACATACTTAATACTATTTATTTATGTAAAAACATTTTTGCAAAAAGAAAAGGTGAAACATTTCAACTGAATATGTGAATTTAATACTTACAATTACCTGAAGGTTCCAAATAGTATATATTATGATAGGCTTTACCAAGCGTATCAGATTTTTGGTGGGTTAAACCAAACATGGTGCTACGCACAATAAAATTAAAACTTTTAATCATTATCCTTCTTATGGCAGTGTTGCTGTTACTTGTCATTTTTATAACCATTCTATTCGCTACGCTCAAGGTACAAAACGATATGAATATATTTGTGCTTTGCGCTTTTTTATATTTTAGAGTTATAGGGGTGATCAGTTAAACGGACAGGTCTGGTCGGTCTTCCAAAGGATCAGATGACAAACCGGTTGGAAGTATTGAAGAAATCCATTTATTGCTGTCGACGATTTTGGCCATCGTCTGGCTATTGTTCGAAGGGTTTAGAATTGAAAGAACAGCACTTTATGGAATAGGAATCACGAACTTATCAGCATGTTCCGAAAAGATACAAGAATTACACCTAGCAAATTTATCGTTGCACTTACTTCCGGTGCCAGGACAGCACTTGATGTAGCACGGCTACACTGTGCCGGTTCATTGTAGGGGGTGTGACCAGAACAGGCTTAGATTTAAAGTTAAGAAACACCTTGGTGAATATAGCTAGTACGATTGCGATGAATGCTGAAACGCAATTATTGCTGACACTATTCTTTTCGATGATTGCGTTCATTATTATAGGGATGGGATCACCAGCGGCAGCATACTATATTATCACCCTGGTTCCGTAATAGGAAATCTAAATATCACCCATAAACCCAGATACAACATCTAACCCATGGGGCTCGATATTACTTGACGAATCTGCTGAACTTATTGCCTAGTTCTCATTTATTGATGCCCATCACGCTGAAAAATAATGTACAATGCACGCCATTAGATGTGGATGTATCTCCTTTTGATAATTCTAACACCAAAAAAGATGGCGTATCAAGGACGTATAAAAAGTTTGATGGCAATTCCACTATCTTTGCCTATTTGGGTAAAGAAGGGTTTGGGGTGAATGTAGAACTTCGTGATGGCAGGACACATTTCAAGGCATTACCCCAAAATCGTAATAATTAAAAAATATGCCAAAAAAATGACGGACCAACTACTTTTAGATGTCTCGACTTAGGGAATGACAGTTTTGATAATATCAATGTTTGTCAAACTGCATCCACAAGTGCCGATTTCATTATTAAGGGTAAAGGTAGCATCCATCGATTTAGCCGCCATTTCCCCCTGACGTCATTATTACAATCATGTCCTCGGAGGAAAAACATTTTGGTAAGCTACATAATTTTTACTCCTTCATATTCCTTCATGGTTTTATAAAACGTATTTTTCTTGAGTTCTAACATCTCCATAAAAATGACTCCTGTTATGTCACCGTTTCTCCACTTTGAATGATTTTCTTCTATTATTTGACGCTGTTTTTTACTCAGGATGGAAAGATTGATTTGAGGACGCCCCAAATGTCTCCCTTGAGATTTTGCTACCTCGATACCTTCCGCTTGTCGCTGGCGAATTTTTTTCCGTTCATGATCCGCAACATACGAAAGCAAAGATAAAAATTGGTCTTCCATTAAACGTCCCATATCGCCCATTTCACGGAACTTGCGACTGTCAAATAAGGTTTCGTTCTCAAGTACGACGATGTCCGCTTTTAATTCTCTTGTTATGTACTTCCATTCAGTAATGACCTCATCGTAGTTACGCTCCATGCGATCAAGGGCATCTAAATAAACAATGTCTCCTTCACTGAGAATCTTACGCAGTATTTGGTATTGTGGGCGTTCAAATTTTTTTCGGCTTGCTCGATCAACAAAAATGCGGCGTGCCTCTACGCCCTTCTCCATCATTTTGTGTAACTGACGCTGTTCATTCTGATCTTTGGAACTTACCCGTATGTATCCATAAGTGGCTGCCATTTTCATTTCCCCCTTTTTTACTACTAAATTATAAAACTTTTGTTTGTACAAGGTAAATAAAGTAGACAAACGTTTATAAATTTTATTAACCACGTTTACAAACTTGATCTATCACGGTTTTATAATTGTGCTTTCTCCATCCTTAAAGGTATACCTTTATAAACTTCCAGAACCAGGGAGTATCCAGACTTTAAAATAAAGTTGTCGGCAAGATGACTTAGAACTGTTGAAAAGATTTTATATATTTTTCTTACCCTGACATACAGTTGACAGGGTAATTGCTTATAATGGAATTGAAGTAATGTCATTATATATACAGGGTGATTGATCATGGATGAAAATCAATATATTAAACTTACTGGTTTGAAAGAAAACAACCTAAAAAATGTGTCGCTCAATATCCCAAAGAAAAAAATTACTGTATTTACCGGGGTTTCTGGGTTTGGCAAATCATCTATTGTGTTCGACACAATCAGTAAAGAAGCTCAACGTCAACTGAATCAAACGTTTACGACCTTCATACAAAATCGGTTACCTAAGTATAGCCAACCGGATGCTGATTCAATTGAAAATCTTTCACCGGCTATGGTTATTGACCAAAAACGATTAGGAGGGAATGCTCGCTCAACGCTTGGAACGATTACTGATGTTTACTCTATGTTGAGACTTCTGTTTTCCAGGGTCGGAGAGCCTTTCGTAGGTTATTCCCATGTATTTTCCTTTAATGATCCACAGGGAATGTGCCCTAAATGTGAGGGTTTAGGGAAACAAATCAAACCTAACATAGATAAAATGTTTGATAAATCAAAGTCGCTAAATGAGGGGGCGATACAATTCCCTCTATTCGCAGTCAATAGCTTTTATTGGAAATCATATGTTTTATCCGGTCTTTTTGATAACGATAAGAAATTGGAAAACTACACGAAACAAGAAAGGAACCAATTGCTGTACGGGAAAAACATTAAAATTAAGTTACCCTCGAGCGCCGGAGATATCAATTCAGACTATGAAGGTGTTGTTGTCAAATTCAACAGACTTTATTTACAAAGGGATCTAAGTCAGCATTCCAAAAAAACACGAAATCACGTTGATAATTTCAGTATTTCGGGTTCCTGTTCCGCTTGTGATGGGACAAGATTAAATCCGAAAACATTAAGTTGCAAAATAAAATCCTATAATATTGCAGATCTTTCTGCGATGGAATTAGGTGATTTATTTCTTTTTTTAAAGCCCTTAATGAATTCAGTAACAAAACCAATTTTAGATGGGATGCTCGGAAGAATTTCGCAAATGATGGATATGGGTCTGGATTATTTAACATTAAACAGAGAAACGTCAACGCTCTCGGGTGGTGAATCCCAACGAATTAAAATGGTACGCCATTTAAGCAGTAATTTAACCGACATGATCTATATTTTTGACGAACCCAGTATCGGTTTGCATCCCCGTGATGTTGGGAATTTAAATCAAATGCTTAAAAAAATTCGTGATAAGGGAAATACAGTGATTGTTGTGGAGCATGATCGAGATGTAATCGAGGTTGCAGATCACATTATTGATGTTGGCCCTGAAGCAGGGATACAGGGTGGGGAAATTGTATATGAAGGTGATCTTTCAAGACTGATGCATTCAGGAACATTGACTGGTGAATATATGAAAGTTAAGCATTCGCTAAAGGAGCATGTACGTCAGCCTCAGGGTTATTTGGAAATCGAAAAAGCCACTTCCCATAATTTAAAAGGATTTGATGTAAGGTTTCCTAAGCATACGTTAACCGTTGTAACAGGGGTTGCTGGTTCCGGCAAAAGCAGTTTGGTACATGATGAGCTTGTTTCCCTCTTTAATAATATTATTGTGATTGATCAAAAGGCGATTAGTACGTCAAGAAGATCCAATCCGGCCACTTATACAGGAATTTTGGATCCAATTCGGACGTACTTTGCAAAAGCAAATCATGTCAGTAAATCTTTATTTAGTTTTAATTCAAAAGGAGCATGCCCAGAATGCGGAGGAAACGGGTTTGTCTATACGGATTTGGCTTTTCTGGAAGGTGTTCAAACAATATGCGAAACCTGCCAGGGTAAACGCTTTAAGGATGAGGTACTGCAACATACAATAGGTGAAAAAAATATCAAAGATATCTTGGATATGACGATTAAAGAGGCGCTTCAATTCTTTCGGCGAAAAGAAGTGGTCCCAACACTCCAAACATTATCTGACGTGGGGTTAGATTACATGACATTGGGGCAGCCTCTAAGCACTTTATCTGGTGGTGAATGCCAAAGAATTAAACTAGCCAGTGAATTGCATCAATACGGGAACATTTATGTGTTGGATGAACCGACAACAGGGCTTCACATGTCTGATATCGGTCACCTGTTATCCATTTTAAATCGCCTAGTTGATAACGGAAGCACAGTCATTGTTATTGAACACAATATGGACATCATGAAACAAGCAGACTGGATCATTGATCTGGGGCCAGAGGGTGGGAAAAATGGAGGAGAAATCATGTTTGAGGGCACGCCACATGATTTAGTGACAAAGAACAACTCCTTAACCGCACAATATCTGAAAAAAGACATGTAGGAAGGGAGGTTGCGAATCTTGAAAATTGATCGTTTGCTGGGAATCACTGTGCTGCTCATTCATAAAAAAAGAATGAAAGCAGTGGAATTATCTGATTACTTTGAGGTAGCAGAACGAACCATTTATAGAGACATGGAAACCCTCAACCGTGCAGGAATTCCGATCCTGTCTATTATGGGAAAAGAGGGTGGATACGAATTAATGCCCAGATTTCGATTGGATAAAAAGTATCTCACCTTAGACGATTTACTTTCTATACAGTGGGCACTTAAAAGTGTTCAACAGGTAATAGGGTTTGAGGAAATTCAAAATTTGGTTTCGAAAATCAATCGACTCATTGATCCGAGTGAAATGAAAGAGAAAAGCATCCAATTTGACATTTCATCTCCAACTATTCAAATGAAGCATATTCAAACGATCTATCATGCCATTCAAAATAACGAAGTTCTAAGAATTCGCTATGTAGATCATAAAGGAAATGAAACGGATCGATCCATTGAACCTATGGGAGTCTATTTAAAAGATCACTTCTGGTACACCTGGGCTTATTGTTTGTTACGAGATAAATTACGTGTATTTAAACTCACGCGTATCCGATGTGACAGCTCCACTGACTTTAAGCGGGGATGTGTCGATACGTTAGAAACCCCCACTTCAAATTTTTGAATAGAAAATTAAGTGGTGTGAATATTCATGATTACTATGGCATCTAAAATGATTTTTCATGCCGGCGGGTGGGTCTTGAAATTAACAAAGGTAACCCCTTAGCTATCAACATTTAGAAGGCTCTATAACACATTTTTATAAACTACTTAGAAACATCTCCAATCATTTGATAGAACAAGCTAAAACCAACCTTTGCCAGTAAATGTGTAGGTTTATTTGATATGCCTTCAAAAAGTGGAGATTTAGTCATTTACATCGATCGGCGGCTAAAATATAGAATATCTTAAATTGCAATAGTAAATGCAACACCCCCTGTGAAACCGCTATATAAGGTTTTTCTGTAATTTGTTGGTGTTGGGGCCTAGGCCCCAACACCAACAAATTTTGCGAACGCTTCGGCTGGGGTTT
>NZ_JBGOHB010000031.1:0-56135 GCF_041521345.1 Virgibacillus oceani
TCTCAAAAAATCAAATTTGAGAGAGCTGCTTTCCTGTTGTCTTTTTAGAGCAATTTTCATAAGTGTTTTCATACAAATGTTAGTTGAACGAATCGGGCCGTTACTGGCTGTTAGATCTCCCACTTAGAATTTTCATGTTTCCTTCATTCTTGAAGTGGGAGTCTTACAGCCAGTTACACTGCGATAAACTTTATTTACATATTAGCAGGAAAGCGAATGAGAAATGTGCTCCCTTTCCCTGTGTTTTGCTTGATATCCAGCATAGCGCCATGCTGTTCCAATATTTGTTTGGAAATCATAATTCCGAGGCCTGTTCCGCTCTGTTTCGTAGTGAAAAAAGGTTCTCCTAATTTATGTATAATTTCTTGAGGTATACCGGAACCTTCATCAATAATGCTTAAGCTTATAGCGGAATCATCAATTACAGCTTTTAATTGAATCATACCCCCTTCATCCATAGCTTCTATCGCATTCTTTACCAGATTAATTAAAACCTGCTTAATTTGAGAGCGGTCACAATAAACCATAATACTCTCGGGGATGTCATATTGTATGTCAATTCCTTTCAGCTCTGCCTGGGGCTTTAACAGCACAGTAATATCCTGCAGCATGGTCTCTAATGATTCTTCCTTTTTATGATCTGTCAATGGCTTCGAAACAAAAAGTAATTCTGAGGTAATGTTCTCCATTTTTTCAATCTCTTCAATCATAATTTTATAATAGGCTTCTTTACGGTTTACCCCTGCCTGAAGCAACTGAATAAATCCCTTTAAGGAAGTTAACGGGTTGCGAATTTCATGGGCTACCCCTGCAGCAAGCTGTCCTGCAATCGACATTTTTTCCGAACGTATCATCATTTCTTCTGCTTCTTTTTTATCTGATATATCTTTAAGGGTTGCAATATAATAATGTTTCTCATTTTTTTCATCATATAACTTTGCCGCAGTGCACTCTGTCCAAATATACTTTCCATCTTTATTAATCAGATGGATTGAAAAGGTCTGGCTTTTGCTGCTGTGATAATTAAATTTGCTTTTGATATATTGTTTATCATCTTTAGAAATTTTCTCGTACCATTTTGTACCTGCAAGATCCGCTTTTTTGTAACCCAGCAATTCCTCTACGGTTTTGGATATGAATATGACTCTGCCTTCACGATCCCAAACCGCTATCAAATCATGATGATGATTTTCAATCCAGGAAAGCATAAATGCAGGCAGATCCTGAAGTTCAGAAAAATTATCTGCCCATTGCTCAGAAACAATTGAATTATTGTCCCTCTCTCTGCTATTACCGTGATTCAACCCCATAACATCTCCCCCTTTATTTACAAAATCTAACATCCTTTTCCCTCTAATTTATAGTTATGACACATTCTGCTCATATATGACGCTTGTTTCCATAACTAATAATTACTATAATAGTATTAAATGATGTAAAATAAATAGCCAATTATTAGTTATATTACTATAACTATTTCAAAAAATAAATTAATTATGCAAAAATAATGTCATCTCTTGTAATTTTTTAATACAAAAACGAGAAAAAGGTGAGATCATGTCGATAATTGTAGATTACTTAATTGTTATATGGGGTCTCCTTATGATTGGTTTTATGGCAATCGGCGGATACTTTATGTTCAGGAAATTCCTCAAGCAAATTCCAAAAGAAGACGGCAAATCGGATATGGACTGGGAAAATTTTTATTTGGAAAAAACAAAACATATGTGGGATGATAAAGAGAAAGAATTGCTCGAAGAATTAGTCTCGCCAGTACCGGAGTTATTTAGAGACGTGGCCAGAAATAAAATTGCCGGTAAAATCGGAGAAGTGGCGCTGGAAAAAAACATAAATACCATCTCTCAAGAGATTCTCATTGAAGGATACATTGTTGCAACACCAAAAAAGGACCACCGGTTTTTAAGAAAAAAATTGAAACAAAAAAATATCGATGTGGCACCATATGAGCCTTACTTCAAGCAATCGCGGGAAGATTATAGAAAGAATTGGAAAATAAAATATAATGATCCCAAAAGAGATAGTTCTTAATATAAAATGCGTCCCTTAAAAAAGAGACGCATTTTATGTCTTTAAACCCAATTTACTTTCAAGCTGGAGGAATTTATAAAGCATGGAAATTCTCCATGTGATAATCATGCCAAAAGCTAATACAAAAAACATTCCACTCGTTTCTCCAAACGAAATAGTGTTGCCGATCAAAAGCTTAAGGATAATCCGGAAAACCAGAAGCCCAATTAGTATAAATGTAAATGCCTTTGAAGGTATTAAATAGATGGCGTGATCCCGAATTTCAAATTTGGATGTTTTTATTAAAAATACTGAGCAAATAACTCCAACCGTAATCGCTTCAAAAAATTGTAACCAAGTAATTTGAAATACAGGAAATAAAAACATAAATGCACCAGTACTCATAAATAAGGGTGGTAAAATAATTCTTTTTGCGTTGGTTGGTTTTTTTGCAGCTTTTAAACGAACAATAATCATTGCCAGCGCCATCACTCCAGCAACAACTGTACTGGCTGCTAGCCAAAACATGCCGATCACACTTTCTGAATTGCTTTCCAGTAGTTTAAGATACTCAAAGAATAAATATGTATACGCCGTTAAAATCTAATTTTCTAATGCCGCAGGATGATTATTTTTGTAATACTCGATCAACGGTATCAAGTATCCTGCTTTCTTCAAAAGGCTTCACAATAAAATCCTTTCCACCTGCTTCAATGGCCTGAAGAACCACCTTTTGCTGCTCAATCGCTGAACAGACGATGATCTTTGCTTCATCGTCTATTTTCATTATCTCTGTCATTGCATCAATACCATTCATTTCTGGCATAGTAAGATCCATGATAACCAAGTCCGGGCGTAATTCATTGTACAATGTAATGCTTCCTTACCACTCTCAGCTTCACTAATGATTTCATGCTGATGTTCCTCTACTATATTTTTCAGTATTACTCTCATAAACTTAGCATCATCGACTACAAGGATTGTTGCCATTTCTAACCCCCCTATTGACACCTATACTATTTATAATAAGGGAAGACGACGTTAATTACCAGAAAGCATCTAAGTTGCTCGTTAATCCTCCCTCCCTGCACATTATTATTATAAGAACGGTGCAGAGGGGGAGAAGGAAATAATGTAATCAGAATCCGTAAAATCCAAACCAGCCGGCCAAAAATGATGTTAATTGCGTCATCCAGTCAAAGAACAAGGCAATTCCTACAAATATCATTAAGTAGCCGCCTATTTTAACAATTTTCATGCTGTGCTTTTTTATCCAGTTCATGCGGCCAATAAAGAATGCCATCACTAAAAACGGAATGGAAAAACCTAAAACATAACTGATCATCATCACCATTCCGATTTGCGGTTCATTAGCAGCCAGTGTAAATACAACGGCTAATATAGGACCGGTACAAGGTGTCCAGCCCAGAGAAAAAGCGAGTCCGATAATAAATGAGCCAAAAAATCCAGCAGGCCTATTTTTAATAGAAATTGATCTGTTTTTGATTAAAAATTTAAAGTTAAGTACGCCGACAATAACCAAACCAAAGAAAATAATGACAATTGCTCCTACTTGTCTGATCAGATCCTGGTAAGTGAGCAGGAAATCAGAAATAAATGAAGCGGTAAAACCGATCATAACAAACACAGCTGAAAAACCAAGCAAGAAGAAGATTGTGTGTAATAGTGCCTTCTTATTCATTTTGTTGTTCTCTTCTTTTAGTTCGTTAACACTCATCCCTGTTATATAAGATAAAAATGCAGGGTAAAGCGGCAGTACACAGGGTGAAATAAAAGATAAAAATCCTGCTCCGAAAGCAAGGAATATATTAATTTCAGGCATTGCAGACCCCCCCTTAGAGACCTTATTATCTCTATTGTAGCAGAATTCGATTGCTATAAATGGAATGAATTTGACAATAAACTGAAACTTGTATGGTATTCATTGTTTTAAACGTGTAATAAATATATTTTTACCCCTTACATGAAACTGTAAGGGGTGTTTCACCGCCATTTTCATCGTATAGCGACAAACTTATTTGTCTTGTTGATTGTTCATTGACCGCATCATTTGATTGATTTTCTTTTGAGACGGCTTCTGTCCCATTTGCATCATTAACGTTCGAAGCATTTGCTCATTAATAGGCGGATTCTTTTTTAAGTAATTCATCATATATTTTCTTGCAATAAAAAATCCAAGAGCAACACCAGCCAGTAACGCTGTGATAGCAATTAAAACAACCCAAATCGTGCTCATGCCCTGCTCTCCTCCTTCGTGTTGTCTCTTTTTCAGTAATCCCTATATAGTATAGTAAATCATGGATTAGAATACAATAGGTGATTTATTTCATCTTTATTTGCATACAAAACGGGGGAAATCCAGCCAAAATCATTGACTCCAGTTATAAAAAGCAATGGCTGATACCTGCGTAGCATGGGGAAGATCAGTTCTTCCGCTTCCTGTAATGTATTACAACGAAATTCTATATCTTTTTCTTTTATAAGTAAAGAAATACAGTCTCCATTCTGGCTAATAGTTATATATGAACCATTAATATGTAATTTTGTATTAGTGTTGAAATAATACTTTTCCATATGACTGATCAGCTTCTCATAGGAGAAATAATGGGTTATATAGTTAAATTGCATTTGCAGATCTTTTCTTGCCTTATTAATTTGATAGCTTAAAATAAAACGATATAATATATCACTTTTGTGAAAGTAGTGGTTTGCAAACTCCTCTTTTATACAATAAATAGAATACGTATACATAAAGAATTCCTCCTTTACCCTCTATTATACGTACTCTATTTCAGAATAATGTCACTTTACATTGAAAATACATACTATTTTTGTCGAGATTTTAGAAAGAGGCTGGGACAGAACCATTGAAGTAAACAAAAATCCGAATATCACTAACTGGCATTTAAAAACCGCTCCGGAAATATACTACGCTTTCACCACGGGCACAAGTGCGACATCACTTCAAACTTCCTATGGTCGGTTTCAGCGTGTCTTCTTTGCCGCGGGCGGCTGGTGAGCCCCTTCGTGCTGCCGCACTCCCGGGGTCTCACCGATGCCTTTCCTCCCACAGGAGTCTACGTATATTTCCGGAACTACCATAGTAGAACACTCGTCTTTTCAATGTTTCCTCAGGTTCTGTCCCAGGCTCTTTTCAGTTAATTCAGGAGAGACTCAACGTGCTTTACCACATTTTCAACTGTAAAACCATATTCCTCTACTACTTTATCCCCTTTTGCAGAAGCACCAAAAGTATCAATGCCAAGTACGCCGCCTTCATCACCCACATAGCGTTCCCAGCCAAATGGAGAAGCCATTTCAATAGCTAGACGTTTTTTAATGTGAGGAGGCAGTACCTTATTTTTATATGCCTCATCCTGCGCTTTGAAACGATCCCAGGAAGGCATGCTGATCACATTGACTTCTATGCCTTTTTCACTTAATTCTTTTTGTGCAGTTATTGCCAACTGGACCTCGGATCCTGTGGCAAGCAATAATGCATCCGGGTTCTCTTTGTGAGATTTACTGATGACGTATGCTCCCTTTTTAACACCTTCATAGGCCATTTGTTTTGTACCTTCAAGTGTTGGCAGGTTTTGTCTTGTTAACACCAGTGCTGTTGGCTGTTTTTCGGATTCAAGAGACAAGCGCCAAGCTGCCTGTGTTTCATTTGCATCAGCTGGACGAATGAGCGATAAACCCGGTATTGCCCGCAGTGCTGCCAAGTGTTCTACAGGCTCATGTGTAGGCCCATCTTCACCTACAGCAATGGAATCATGTGTAAATACATATGTGACAGGCGTCTGCATGATCGATGACAAACGAACAGCCGGTCTTAAATAATCACTGAATACAAAGAAAGTACCTGCATATACTTTCAAGCCTCCGTGTAATGCCATCCCATTCAAAGCTGCTCCCATAGCATGTTCACGTACGCCAAACCAGATATTTCTTCCTTCATAGTTTTTACGAGTGAAATCTTCTTCTTCATTTATCGTTGTTTTATTAGAACCAGCTAAATCCGCACTTCCGCCAAATAAGTTTGGAACCGACCCTGCTATAGCATTTAACACTTTCCCTGAGGCTGCCCTTGTTGCAAGTTTATCTTCACCCGGTTCAAATACCGGAAGATCTTTTTCCCAGCCTTCAGGGAGTTTGCCACTAAGCGCAAGTCCAAAATCATTTGCAGCTGGAGTATGGCTCTCTTTATAGGATTTAAGGAGCTCATTCCAGTCATTTTCAGCCTTTTCACCACGGACTCCGATTTTTTCTTTAAAATCAGCATATACTTCATCAGGTACATGAAAATCCTCATGTGTCCATTTGTAGTATTCCTTTGTCAATGTAACTTCATCGCCACCAAGCGGGGCTCCATGGGAAGCTGCTGAAGCGGACTTGTTTGGTGAACCATATCCGATCACAGTCTTTACTTCAATCAGTGTCGGCTGGTCTGTATTTTCTTTTGCTTTTTTTATTGCATTTCTTATTTCTTCAATGTTATTTCCGTCTTCTACTCGAATTACCTGCCAGCCATATGCCAGGAATCGGTCCTCTACATTTTCTGAAAAGGAACGGTTTAAATCACCGTCTAAAGAAATATCATTAGAGTCATATAAAGCAATTAATTTCCCTAAACCAAGATGACCGGCGAGTGATGCGGCTTCATGAGAAATACCTTCCATGACGTCCCCATCACTAATAAGTGCATACGTATGATGGTCCACGATAGATATATCATCTTTATTAAATTTCCCGGCAAGGTGAGCTTCAGCCATTGCCATACCTACTGACATGGCAATCCCTTGTCCTAATGGGCCAGTAGTTGCTTCAACTCCATCTGTATGATGTACTTCCGGGTGACCGGGAGTTTTTGAATCCCACTGCCGGAATCCTTTTATATCATCCATCGTTACATTATATCCAGACAAATGCAGTAAACTATACAGCAGCATGGAACCATGACCAGCCGAAAGCACAAAACGGTCTCTATTAAACCATTTGGAATTACCTGGATTATGATTCATAAACTCTGTCCACAGCGTATAAGCCATTGGTGCGGCGCCCATAGGCAAACCGGGATGGCCTGAATTTGCATTTTCAATTGCATCAATGGACAATGTGCGTATCGTATTAATGGATAACTGTTCAATATTTTTTGACATGTTTATTTCTCCTTTCGTTAAACAGAAAATGATAACCTTCTTCATTCTATAACGAATACTAGCTTGTCACAAGTAAAGACACAGACGGTTGCATGGGAATTCGGATAAAGAAAATACATTTCGATATTTTTTTCATACTGCTACCAGCAGTGTCTAATCTTTCTTATTTCTTTTTTGCATATCCTTTACTTTTTGCGGTGTTACATCATTTCCCTTAGGGTCAACTACCTTCATGGTTTTAAACTGATTCTTAAATGAACTGCGGACATTTTGTAAATAGGCTTCCCTTAGTTCTTTCTGTTCATTTTTTTCTTTCTCAGTCAACCCTTCTTCCTTTGCTTTTCTAGCCAGATGATTAATCCGTTCTAATTTATCTTTTGACAGCATGGGAAAACCTCCATTGGATGTAATATAAAACGCTTTAAAGCTATTGAGCCTATATATAACCTCAGCATGTAAAAAAACAGGAGTAAGATACTTCCTGTTTTCTAATGGTAGCGTGCTTATTCAACTGAATCAAGTATTTTGGGTTTCTCTATATCTTCTATGTACGGTGGCCTTTGACACATTGTAGCCCATTCCATTTAATATATTTGCTATTTCCTCAAAAGTCATATTATTATCCCGCAGCCGTATGACTTCGTTAATTGGGAATGAAACCCGTTCCCTGCCTGGCGCTTTTGTCAAATTGGATAAATTTCTGCCCGGATCATAACCTTCTTTTATAGCTTTTTTCATACCCCTTTTGATCTTTGCGTTATGCAGTTTGCGCTGGTATTCTTCCACTACTGATATTATTTGCAATACCATCGAATCTGATTCTGATACTTCCAGTTCATCTTCAGTGACAGCTGTATAAATAGGAACCTTCAGCTTTTTCAAATGATGAAACAAGGCAATTTTTGCATTGCCTCTTCCAAGCCTTGTTTCATCCTGGATCAGCAGGCAATCTGCCTGATTATCTGAGAACATATCAAGCATCTTAAGTATTCCTTCCCGTTCAATCTCATAACCGCTCTTTCGCTCCTGGATATTTGCAGCAATAGTGAAATGATATTTTTCTGCTAGCTTTGTCAATTCGGCTTTTTGTCTAAATAGGGAAGTTTCCTGCTGCGATTTATCGGTACTCACGCGACAATAAATAATAGCCCTCATCCTGAACACCTCTATTAACTTGTAATCATTGCAATATATAAGAATAACAGAGACAGCCCAAAAATTGTGATATAAAATAAATCCACCTTTGAAACTCTATTAAACATCATCATTTCCCCCCTTACGGTTCGAGAACCTTTGTTCGTATATTCATTATTTCACGAACATACGGTCTTGTCAAGCTTTTTTTAGAACGAACGTTTGCTTATATTTCAAAAAAATGCTAGACTAGTATTAACAATTAATATGTGCGAGGGGTTAACGACATGACAATTATAAAGCTATCCAAAAGACAGCAAGCAATTATGGATTTTATTAAAGATCAAGTGGAAGAAAAAGGGTATCCGCCTTCTGTAAGAGAAATTGCACTGGCTGTAGGTCTTGCATCCAGTTCCACAGTACACGGGCACCTTTCCAGATTGGAAGAAAAAGGTTACATCAGAAGGGATCCTACTAAACCAAGAGCAATTGAAATTTTAGGCATCATTGGAGAAGGTGATATCCCAAGGGAAAAAGCCCGTTATGCCCCGTTAATCGGTAAAGTTACTGCGGGGCTTCCGATCACTGCGGTGGAAAACATTGAAGAGTTCCTCCCTATACCAGATCATACGAGCAATCCGGATGATAATATATTCGTTTTGGTTATCGAAGGGGAAAGTATGATTGAAGCTGGGATATTAGACGGGGACATGGTCATTGTAAAGCAGCAAAACACAGCTCACAATAATGATATTGTCGTTGCTATGACAGATGAGGATGAAGCCACAGTTAAACGGTTCTTTAAAGACAAGAATCAAATTCGTCTGGAACCTGAAAATGCAACAATGGAACCACTGATTTATGATAATGTAACTATACTTGGAAAAGTAATCGGTTTATACCGTACCATTGATTAAAATAACGTATGTATACTGCTATAATCAATAATACATATAAAAAACACTCCTGTACCACATTAGTAGTGAGTACAGGAGTGTTTTTTTATAAAATTTACAGGTTTTTCTTAGTAACTTGTTAAATACTGTTCTCTTTCCCATGGGTGAACAGTCGTTCTAAACATATCCCATTCTATCTCTTTTGCTTCTACGAAATGTTCATATAAGTGCTCACCCATTGCATTTATAATTAGTTCATCCTTTTCTAATTCTTCTAAAGCAAGCATGAGCGTAGGAGGAAGGTTTTTAATACCATTTTCTTCACGTTCTTTTTTCGTCATGACATATATATTTTGGTCCACAGACTCAGGCGGTGTTAATTTATTTTCAATGCCATCAAGGCCTGCCGCAAGCAGTACTGCTAAGGCTAAGTACGGGTTAGCGGAAGGATCCACACTGCGTACTTCAATCCGGGTGCTCACCCCTCTTGAATAAGGAATCCTGACAAGCGGACTGCGGTTTGCAGTCGACCATGCTACATAGGAAGGTGCCTCATAGCCCGGTACGAGTCGTTTATATGAATTCACAGTAGGGTTCGTTACTGCTGTATAATTTGTTGCATGCTTAATCACGCCGGCTGTAAACTGATAGGCCGTTTCGCTTAATTGCTCGACCCCATTCTCATCAAAAAATTTATTATCTCCATCTTTGAAAAGAGACATGTTTACGTGCATACCGGAACCATTCACTCCGAAAAGGGGCTTGGGCATAAATGTAGCATGCAGATTATGCTTTCTGGCGATAGTCTTTACAACCAGTTTGAACGTTTGTATATCATCAGCATGTTTTACGGCATCAGCATATTTAAAATCTATTTCATGCTGACCTGGTGCAACCTCATGATGGGATGCTTCAATTTCAAATCCCATTTCTTCCAATTCAAGAACAATATCCCTGCGGCAATTTTCACCAAGATCTGTAGGAGCCAAATCGAAATATCCGCCGTGATCATTCAGCTCAAGTGATGGGTCTCCCTTTTCATCGAGTTTGAATAAAAAGAATTCAGGTTCTGTACCAATATTAAATGAATCAAAACCAAGCTCTTCCATTTTTTTAAGATTTCTTTTTAGATTATAGCGCGGACAGCCCTCAAATGGTGTGCCGTCCGGATTATAGATATCACAGATAAATCTGGCTACTTTTCCTTTATCCGAGGTCCATGGAAATACAACGAACGAATCCAGGTCAGGATATAAATACATATCGGATTCCTCGATACGCACAAATCCTTCAATCGATGACCCGTCAAACATCATTTTGTTATCCAGAGCCTTATCCAGCTGGCTGAGCGGAATTTCCACATTTTTAATTGTACCAAGCATATCCGTAAATTGGAGACGTATAAATCTCACATTCTCTTCCTCGATCTGTTTGAATATCTCTTCTCTTGAAAGGCTTTTTCCCATCTGAACTCCTCCTGTTTAATTGTTTATATGAATGGAAAATGAATCACACTATCGCACCCATTCCCCAATTCTAATGATTAATTTGAAAATTCAAGCCAATATCTGTGCTACAGTTATGTATACAGAGACAATGGTTATATATATTTTCTCAGTTGAAAAACCGTGAAAGCTCTCCCTGTCTTAAGCTTGTTTTCCCGTATCTACCTGATTCATTAAGTTCTTGTTTCAAGAACTCCTTCAGTTCCTGTCTGGTTATCTTTGTTTTCTTTTTATTTTCCCTGGTTTTCTGCTCTTCTTCCGATATCATGAGCTTTATACCTGCAATATTCAGTCCTTTATCCAACAGGTTTTTAATTTCCAGTAACCTGTCCACATCCTTAAATGAAAATAACCGCTGATTGCCGCTTGTCCGCTCCGGATCAATTAAATCATGTTTTTCATAATACCTTATTTGCCTGGCAGTTAATTCTGTCAGCTTGATTACAATACCAATCCCAAAAAGAGGCATGGAACGCCGTTCTTGATCATTCAATTCATAACCTCCCTTTTTTAAGATATATCTAATTATAATGTTAGGTTACTTGACATGTCAAGAGTTATGTTAGGTTACTTGACATGTTTTGTTCAATTAATTTTATAGATGGTTATTTTCAGTTTTAAATACTGCTCGTAATGATAAATATGAAGGGAAAGGAGCCAATTAAAAAAGAATGGAATAACCTACCTTTTGTATACTCAGTTAACGGTTAGCATAATCACTTTTTATTAGCGTTTTTACTGCTTCTGTTAAAGCGATTTTGACATGTTCATACGTTAAGCCGCCTTGTACAAAGGCTATGTATGGGGGGCGTAATGGCCCATCAGCAGATAATTCAATACTGGAACCTTGGATAAAGGCACCTGCAGCCATAATAACTTCATCTTCATATCCGGGCATTGGACTTGGATATGGCTTTACAAATGAATTAACTGGGGAGTTTTTTTGAATAGCCTGGCAAAAAGCAATCATTTCTTCTGGATTATGAAAAGTGACTGACTGAATTAAATCCGTTCTTTTTTCCTGGTAGTGCGGGCTCGTTTCATAACCAAGCAACGCTAATAACCTTGAAGTAAAGACTGCCCCTTTCCAAGCTTGCCCTACTATATGGGGTGCCAGAAAAAAACCCTGATACATCTCTTGCAGTGTATCCAATGTTGCACCGGCTTCCTTCCCTAAGCCCGGAGCAGTCAGCCTGTTTGCACATGAGTGAACAAGCTCCTCGTTGCCGCAAATATAACCGCCGGAACGCACAATCCCGCCACCGGGGTTTTTTATAAGTGACCCGGCCATAATATCTGCTCCCACATGCAATGGTTCTTTATCCTCCACAAATTCCCCATAGCAATTATCCACAAAAATAATAATATCTTTATTTATGTTTTTAATAAATTGCACCATTTCCTTTATATCATCAATTGTAAATGATGGTCTGTCATCATAACCTTTGGACCGCTGTATACCAATAACCTTCGTTTTTTCCGTGATCGCATTTTTAACAGAAGAAAAATCCACGGAACCATCATCTTTTAACCCTACTTCTTTATAATCAATATGATAGTCTTTCAGTGAGCCTTCATAGCTTCCAGACTTCCCTATAACGCCAGTTAATGTATCATATGGTTCCCCTGTAATATAAATCAGTTCATCCTCTGGCCTTAATAAGCCAAATAAAGCAATCGTTATGGCATGTGTGCCAGAAACGATTTGAGGCCTGACAAGTGCATCTTCCCCGCCGAAAACTTCTGCATACACCGCTTCCAGCGCTTCCCTGCCCATATCATCATAACCATACCCAGTCGTTGAGTAAAAATGGCTTTCGCTAATCCGATGATTCCTGAATGCCTGCAAAACTCTCCTTTGGTTTATTTCTGTCATTTTTTGAATTTCCTTATGAGGAACAAAGCAATCTTCCTCTGCTCGTATGATGATTTCTTCCAGCTTCAATGATAACTACCTCTCTAATAACATTTTTAATGGATGATCGCTCCGCATATAACCCTTGAAAATATATTGATTTTTGTCTTCAGCAAAGTCCTTGTCTATGACAATCGTTTCCTGTTCCAGCCTTTGCAGTAATTTTCCATCATCCGGATTTAAATGAACAGTATATTCATCCCAATTCTCCTTTAATAAATCCTGTATCTTTTGAAGCAATGTTTGGATGTCTTCCTGCTGATAAGCGCTGATGCGTAAATAAGGATGCTGCAATGGTATGAAATCTTCAGAAAACGCGTCCCTCTTATTATATACGGTTAACATCGGAATTCTGTGGGCATCCAGTTCTTCAAGCAATTCCATGACCGTATGCTGCTGCTGCTCCATATCCGGATTTGAACCATCTACCACATGGATTAAAAAGTCAGCTACCGTCACTTCCTCAAGCGTAGAGCGGAAAGCTGCGATTAGCGAAGTAGGCAAATCCTGAAGAAATCCAACGGTATCTGTAATAAGTGTCTGAAAGCCCGATGGTAATTTAATCTCCCTAGTTAATGGGTCCAGCGTTGCAAACAACTGATTTTCCTCTAAGGATGTACTGTTGGTAATCCGGTTGAATATAGTAGATTTCCCTGCATTTGTATAACCGACAATGGCAATTTGAAAAACTTCATTATTTTTTCGTCGTTGTCTGTACTGGTCACGTTGTCGAATAGCTGTTTCCAGCCTCCGCTTTATATCATAAATCCGTCTTCTTATATGGCGCTGGTCGGTCTCTAATTTTGTTTCACCAGGCCCTCTGGTACCTATACCAGCACCAAGCCGGGACATTTCTACACCCTGTCCTCGAAGTCTTGGCAGTAAATATTCCAATTGGGCAAGCTCCACCTGCAGCTTGCCTTCCTTTGTCTTTGCACGCTGGGCAAATATATCCAGTATAAGCTGACTCCGGTCTATAATGCTTACTCCGAGTATATTGCCGAGGTTTCTTAATTGGCCGGCAGACAGTTCATCATTGGAAATGACAAGATCTATATCCAAGTTCACAATTTCTTCTTTCATTTCCTCTACTTTTCCGGAACCAATATAATTAGCAGGGTGAATATGCTTCCTTGTTTGTGTCATAATCTTTATTACAGCCCCTCCTGCCGTTTCACTTAAGGAAATCAATTCTTTCAGAGAGGATTGAAACTTTTCATTTTTTTGTTCAGGATTTTTTACTGCAATGATAAGTATTTTTTCTTCTTCCATATATTTAAACCTTTCTTTAACATATAATTAAAAATCCAGTCTTTACAAAATTTATTAGTGAAAACCTGAGATTTTTGCTCAGCTGAGGGTTTTTCATTTAACAATGTAGACAATTCAAAAACGATTCATGTTAATCATAGCAAATAAAACTTTGATATTAAAACAGAATCACTTACAGGTGATCTGTCACTACATCCTGTTTTGTCAGCTTGAGTAAATCTTCGGCAGAAAATCGGGATGTACTGAGTAATCTGACTGCTTGTTTTCGAATGGCATTTTCGATAATGTTTCTCACATAGCGGGCATTTGAAAAATTGCTTGATTGCTGGTATTTCTTTATATACAAGTGGGATTGTAAATGAGATATCGCCTCTTTTGTAAAATGGTATTCCTTCTCTGTTGCCATTTGTACAGCAATTTCCATTAATTGAGTTACTTCATAGTCCTGAAAGTCCATAATGAAAGGAAATCTTGACTGAAGACCAGGATTTAGAGATAAAAACCATTCCATTTCATTTGGATAGCCCGCCAGGATCAGTACAAAATCGTTGTGGTGGTCCTCCATATGTTTTACAATACTGTCTATCGATTCCTTTCCAAAGTCTTTCTCTCCGCCACGGGCTAAAGAGTATGCTTCATCAATAAATAATACCCCGCCCATTGCTTTTTGAATCATCGCTCTTGTTTTTTGAGCGGTTTGCCCAATATACTCACCAACTAAATCGGCTCTTTCCGCTTCTATGAAATGACCTTTTGATAACAACCCCATATCAAAATATAATTTGGCTAACTTTCGGGCTACCGTCGTTTTGCCTGTACCCGGATTCCCTTTAAACAACATATGGAGTACCTGCTTCGGAGCTTTCAAACCGAATTGCTCCCTTTTTTCATTGATCAAAACGGTTGCATAGATTTCCTTTATTTTATCTTTTAATTCCTTCATGCCAATAAAAGAAGAAAATTCTTCATCAATATGAGAAAAAGGTCTATTGTCAATGGTGTACAATGAATGATTTGTTTTTGGCTGTTCATTATTTTTTTCACTTAAGACAATGTTTATTTGACCATTCCTGTTTCGCTTCAATTGGGTCTCCATGTCATCACTCCTTCATCAATGTATTATACGTTCTTATAAAAAAGGTGTGACATATGCCCATGGGGATCTGTTTTTCTTCCGACTATTTAAATAGCTGGAAATATTTTCTCACGAAATGCCGGTTGCATGTCGGTGCGTAGATAAAACCTGCTTAATTGCAAAATACAGACGCGATGGCTAAGTTTTGACTTTTAATTTAACAAGCGAGGAAATACATGTCAAAAACATTTAATGTAAATGGTATGTCTTGTGGACACTGTGTTAGCTCAGTTGAGGGTGCTCTTAAAGAATTAAATGGTGTAAAAGATGTTCAAGTTAGTCTTGAAAATGGAAAGGTTACCCTAGATTATGATGAAAACCTAGTTAATGATAATCAGATTACAGCAATTTGAAGGTTAAAATATGTAAGTTAATTGAATTAGTTACACCATAAGGAATATAGTTGTAATTGCTAACTTATTCTGCAGGAAAAAAGTATCCATTTGCTATGCATTATATATCTCAATATTTTCAATAGAATATTACTATTATAAAGCACATATAGTTAATTATAATGGACAAGACATGGAGGAGGGAAATAGTGGAAACACCTCTGCTTTTCATATTTATAACGATTTTCATACTCTCAGTGTTGATTATTTTTAAATCAATCATCTTCAGAAGTAAAATTACAAATATGGTTGGCATGATGATCGCTATGTCAATCGGCATGAGTGCCGGTCTAACTGTAGGGGTTATTTTTGGAATATTAATTCCAGATAATTTTTTCATTGCAACGGTTTTGGGAATTATTGTTGGAATGTCTATTGGATTTATCGCTGGTATCCCAGTCAGTATTATGGCAGTATTGGATGGATTGTTGGCGGGAGTTATGGGAGGAATGATGGGAGCCATGCTCGGAAATATGGTTGAAATAGAATATCAAAATGCAATCATAAAAATAATGTTCTTTTTATTCCTTACCGCTTTACTAATGTTGCTTTATATGATCCAAAAAGAAGTAAATAAAAGCAAGCCAATATTCTACACCAACCCTTTGTTCATCGTGTTCATTTTTGGATTATTTTTTATTTTATTTAATCAAATGGGACCTATTATTACCCATGAGGAGTCCCCAAATAATAATCATGTAGAAGATCATCATTAAAATGGATGGTACCATATCAATCACCGTTAGGTTCTTTTAATTAATGTACCCAGCTAAAATGTTCATATATTTGTCTCTTTGTCTTCATAAAAAATGCATATTTACCAAGTAATATAATTGTTGAAAGTAAAATGATTAAAAGAAATAGGATTGGAGTTTTTATTTTTGAAAAAAGCTTTATTAGCAGCAATCTTTTTAGGTGTCGTGTTATTTCTCGCTGCTTGTGGCGGGGATGACACAGAGGAAACAGGAGACACTGGTTCTTCTGATGATTCATCTGCCACTACTCAGATTGATATTACAGCATCCAACTTTGCACTTGATCCGGCCGAACACACCGTAAATGCAGGTGAAGAAGTTAAAATATCTTTAACAAATGATGAGGGAATGCACGGGATTGCAATAGATGAGTTAGATGTGAATATTGAGGGTGAGGGTGAAGCAACATTTACGCCGGAAGAACCAGGAGAATACACAATTTATTGTAACATTCCTTGTGGTCAGGGACATGATGATATGATATCAACATTGATTGTACAATAGTATAGAGAGCCATTGCTCAATAAAACGTCTGGATTTTTTTAATTATCCAGACGTTTTATTGTTTCACTTGAAAAAAATCTTTCTTTAAGTGAGGAACCAAATGAACCCCTTATTTACTTTTGGACCGACAATTTATTTTTAAAAATAGGGTTCAAGGGTAATCAGCAAACTGCCAAACCATTTATAAACACTAATTATTCACCAAAAATGCACAGGACCTGCAAAAATATAAATCATAATAATAAATAGCCCCACCAAGGAAGAGATTAAGATATGCGAAAAATAGGAATTGGAATAGGATCTACAGTTATTATTGTCTTAACACTTTTTATATTCATTGGAAATTCCGGTAATTCCCAAAGTGCAGATCAAGATGCAGGCAAGATGTTGGAAAATGAGGATGTTGGCTTATCCCAGGAAGAAATTGAAAAAGGGTTGGACCTTCATGAAAACGGTGCTAATGGTACGTATGTTGTCAATCTGTTATCTGGTAATTTTAAAGGAGAAGTTGAAGGAACAGTACTCACAGATACGGACTGTGTAGCTGACGATGAAGGAATAAGCCGTTGCAATAATGAAATAGAACTTGATGATCAAGAGAAAGTAACCCTCATCAAACCGCATAACATGCAAAACTATCGCTGTTTAAGCCCTGGTGAAAAAGTCCTTTTATCCAGAAATGAAAAAGGTAAAGTCATCGTTCAGTTATTGGAAGTATAGAATAAGGAAACTATCACTAAGATATACGAGGTGATAGTTTCCTTTTTTAATAGACGATATCCAGAAAAATTTTAAAAACCGGAAAAGCCAAACCATGCTACTAAGAAGGACGTTAATTTAGTGATCCAGTCAAAGAATAGGGCAATTCCCATGAAAATCATGATATACCCACCGATTTTGATAAGTCGTATACTATGTTTTCTAATCCACTTTAATTTACCGATAAAGAATGATAGTAATAGAAATGGAATCGAAAATCCTAATATATAACTAATCATCATAATCATTCCAATATCCGGATTGGTTGCGGCTAGTGACAGTACAATTGCAAGTATAGGACCCATACAAGGTGTCCACCCTAATGAAAATGCCATTCCTATAATAAAGGAACCAAAAAATCCAGATGGCCTGTTCTTAAATGTAACCTTTCTATCTTTCATAAGGAAATTAAAATTCAATACGCCTACAATTACAAGACCAAAGAAAACAATGAGGACCGCACCTATCTGTCTTATAATATCCTGGTAAGTTAATAAGAGCTCTGAGACTGCAGACGTGGTAAAACCTATCATGATGAAAATACTTGAAAATCCTATAAGAAAGAAGATGGTATGTAATAATGCCTTTTTATTCATTTTTGTGTTTTCTTCTTTTATTTCACTGACACTCATCCCTGTAATATAAGATAAAAATGCCGGATATAGTGGTAAAACACAAGGTGAAATAAAAGATAAAAAACCGGCGCCAAATGCTATAAATATATTTATTTCAGCCAACATTTATCCCTCCGTATTTCTATTGTTCCGGCACTATTTCCTGTAAATATTCCTCCAGTCTTTCTAAACTGAGACCCCCGGCTACTACCCTTTCAATTATTCCATCAGAACGAATAAAATAGCTGCTCGGAAGTGGTCCCACTTTATATAGATCCTGAACTTCTCCAGTCTTATCATGCGGAATGGGAAAAGTTAAATCATATTTATCAATAAAGCGTTCCACCACAAATTCGGTACTATCTAAACTGACTGCAATAATTTCAATGCCTTTTTCTTTATACTTTGGATATAATTCTTCCATATAAGGCATTTCCTCCTCACATGGTTTGCACCAGGTCCCCCAAAAATTCAGCATTATTCCTTTCCCTTCATAATCGCTTAGCTGTATCGTTTCTAATTCGTTATTGTGGTTAATTTGCTTTAATTTAAAGTCAGGTGCCACATCTCCTTCTCCGTATACTGCATTATCTGCCTGTAAATTGGAGACAAGTGCAAATATAATAGCGCCTAATAATACAGCTAAAATTGATGTTCTAAAGATTAAACGATTTCTTTTTTTGTTTTTCTTATTTTTTTTGGCTTGTTCCAAACTCATATATGTCACTCCTACAAAAATATTTTAATATATCGTTTATCTAAAATTTGCAACCTACCTTTAAATATAAAACAATTATGTGCAGAATTTGTGTAGATTGAATAACCTAACAAAATGGACACAATATTTTCAAACATTGTACACAAACAATCTATCAGCAATTAACGGCTTACAGGCACGCATAAAAAAAGAAGACATTATCCCATGAAAAGGGTAATGCCTTTCTATTTATTACTGTGATCATTTATTAAGGTAAATATTGAAGTGGATTCTGCGGATTTTTATATCCACCAGGATGAACTTCAAAGTGTAAGTGCGGTCCTGTAGACACGCCAGTATTTCCCATTTCACCAATATTTTGTCCCTGGCTAACAGTTTGACCAGCAGATACAGAAATACTGTTTAAATGTGCATATAACGTTGTATACGTTTGTCCACCAATCGTATGTGTAATCAAAATTGCATTTCCAAAGCCGCCCATAGTACCTGCAGAACTCACTACACCGGATGCGGCTGCTTTTACCGGCGTTCCTATAGGAGCCGCTATATCAACGCCACCATGCAATCTTTGTGTTCCGTAAACCGGATGTGTACGATTTCCAAAATCAGATGTGAAAGTTCCGGATGCAGGCCAAATAAAGATCGCATCCCCGCCGCCTGAACCTACATTTGGTGTATTACCGGAACCGCCTGTGCTAGTGGCTTGTACCTGCTGCTCAGTTTCTTCTTTCGCCTTTTGTTCCAAATTACCTTTTTCCGATTCAGCAAGCTGTTTTGATCTTTCTACTGCTTCAGCTTGTGCAGCAATAAGTTCCTGCTCTTCATTTAAAGTAAGCATTTCCTCTTCCAGACTTTCATATTCTTCCTGAAGCTGTGCCATTAATGATTCTTTTTCTGCCATTTGCTCATCAAGCTGCTCCACTAATACAACCAGCTCATCTTTTTGCTCTTCCAGAACAAGCTTTTTCTCTTCTACTTCTTGTTTGCTTTCTTCTACTTCTCTTTTATTTTCTTCCAGTTCTTGTTTATCCCTGGTCTGCGCTTCCATGATTGATTTGTCTTGGTCCATGATGGTGTTAACTGCAGTAGCTCTGCTGATAAAATCACCAAAACTTTGAGAGCCTAGGATTACTTCTATGTAGTTCATGTTCCCGCCACTTTTTTGAATGGAGCGAAGCCTGTCTTTCAGTAATTCATCCCGCTTTTCAATTCTTTCCTCAAGAACCGTGATTTGATCATTCAATTCTTCTATTATATCTGCTAATTCTTGCAGTCTATTATTCGTGTCTGTAATTTCATTTTCCTTTTCTTCTATGTTTTTTGTTGTTTCTTGAAGACTATGATTAATGTCATTAATCTCTTTTTCAACGTTACTCTGTTCACTTAAATTTTCATCAATATTCTCTTGGATATCATCCCTGCTGCTATTTAAGTTACCTCTTTGATTCTCCAATTCCTGTCTTTCTTTTTCCAATTCACTAATCTTTTGTTGTAAACTGTCAATGGACTCTGCCTTCACCGTATCTGTTTGAAATGCTCCTATAGTAATTACAAGAACTACGGCAAGCATAACTGGAATAAATCTCTTCATTAACCCGCATTCCCCTTTCCCTGGATAACTTTTTTCTCTAATATGTTTTGGTTCTAGTGAGTTTGAAAGGACAAAGGATCTAAACTGTGTCCTGTTTTTTTTTTAAGTAAGAAAGTAAAGCCTTCTTACCTCAATATAATTTTTAATTTTCCACTTTGTGGTTTCCTATAATTCAACTAAACTTTTAAAAACTTGCGGACGTTCATAACACTTCCCAAATGCAAATAATGTTGTAAATCTGAAATATCAGTTCCTTTCTATGTATTTTGAAAAAACAACGCAGACTCTCACATTCAAGCTCCCTAAATAATTCTTTATCATTATAACAATAAAATTGTCGATTTTTTGCTGAATTTACATTACGTTTATGTTTCAAAGTAGAGGATATTGAAATATTATGTCATATTACGATTATGTTCCACATCTTACCATCGATTTAAATGGTGTTGCACGAATGGCCGGGGATATGGAGTCATTAAAACTGAGGGATGGACAGAAGAAGGATGAAGAAGATACAACAGTAGCTAAACGGCCACAATAAATGTTTTAAAGTAAGCATAAAAAGGAAGATATATGCCTCGAATGGCTCTATCTTCCTTTAATTTATTCAACATTATGATTTGCGAGATTGCTGATGTATTACTCCAAATATAATTAAAGTTAAAACACATTTATTATACATCGCTACATCTATAGCCATTACAGTAAAACCAATAAACAATGAAACAATTCTGCAATCTGGTTCCTAACTCATCTACTGCATAGCAAAAGAAATAATCGCATCCTCACTCGCTTCCGGAGCGGTTACTCGATCAACCTCTTCTCCATTTTTAAAAAGAATTAAGGTGGGAATGCTCATCACGCCATATTACTGCTGTGCAAACTCTAAGTTGTTATCCACATCAACATTATAAAATATCACATCCTGCAATTCTTTTGCTACAGCTTCAACAACAGGAGCCACTTGTTGACAGCCCGGGCACCAGTCCGCAGTAAATTTCAGTACAACTGGTTTTTCTTCCTCTTTTACCAATGTTTCAAAATTACTGGCCACTAATTCCTTTAGCATATTAAATTCCTCCCTTCGATTCTCAACAATGACAATAACTTCTCAAGGTAATACAATCAGCGGATTGATTTCAATAAATTTTTCTGCATCCATGGCAGCCATACAACCTGTTCCAGCTGCTGTCACAGCCTGCCTATATCTCTGGTCTTGGACATCACCTGCCGCAAATACACCAGGTACATTGGTATTTGTCGTTCCAGAATCAACCTTAATATACCCATTCGGATAAATATCAACTGCCTTATTCAGAAAATCGGTGTTTGGAATATGCCCAATCGCCAAAAAGACGCCATCCACTTCGATAAGCTGTTCTTCATTCGTAAGCTTATTCTTCACTTTAAGACCTGTTACCTGTTTGTCATCAGAGATAATTTCAATCGGTATACTGTCAAAATTCCAGTATATTTTCTTATTTCCCCTAGCTCGTTCCTGCATGATTTTGGAAGCCCGCAATTGATTTCTGCGGTGAATCACATGCACTTCTTTGGCAAATTTGGTAAGAAACAATGCTTCCTCCATGGCGGAATCTCCTCCACCAACCACAATAACTTTCTTGTCACGGAAAAAGAATCCATCACACGTGGCACAAGTGCTTACACCTCGGCCGAGGTTTTCTGACTCACCGGGAATTTCCAACATTTTGGCTCTGGCACCAGTAGAAATAATCACTGATTCTGCTTGAATTTCTCCAAGACTGTCGACCTTAAAACGAAAGGGGCGTCCGGAAAAATCTACATTCTTCACCAATCCAGTTTCAAACACAGCGCCAAATCGTTTGGCTTGTTGGCGCATTGTCTCTATCAGTTCGGGACCCATAATGGGATCAGAAAATCCAGGATAGTTTTCCACAGCTGTAGTTAGTGTTAATTGTCCCCCTGGTTCAGGACCTTCAAGAACAAGTGGTTTCATATTCGCTCTAGCTAAATAAATAGCAGAAGTCAAACCAGCAGGACCCGTTCCTAAAATGACCGTTTTATACATAGTTCACCTCTTTTTTCCCAACTACTTTGAGTATAATAAACTGAAATGTCATTCAGTGGGGGATGAGAACTTTCCCCCACTGGTGTTAGTAAACCCTATTTCCCCGTCTAAACAGATTTATTTTCGTATTTTTTTAGAGTGGAAATCTTGTGGATCTTTTACCCGTGAAGTGTTTCTTTGTTTTACTTTTTATGCATTATTTCTTGGAAGATTCTTTTTGTTGACCTGCTTTCAAATCATCAGACTTATTGGACTGTTTTGGTGTACAGCAAGAACATGTTGGTTTTGTCATCATCATCACCTCCTCGTGAAATGATATATCAAAAAACCCTTACATTTTACAAAACTGAGATTACAAGGCTTAACATAAACTATCCAACTTCTAAAAGCTTTTTGATTTCTTCTTTATTCTGCTCAAATCCGGTCATGCTTTTTTTCTTTTTCCATAAGCCTAAAACGGGGGGCTCCGAGAAGACAATTCCGGGAACAATTCGGTTACCTGTCAGCTTTTTCATTTCTTTTTCTTTAGCTGGCTGCTTCTCTAAGTCATATTGCTTATGCGGGATTTGATACTTGTTCAAGAATTTTTTCAAGTCTTGGCAATCCGAGCAAGTAGGTCTTGTATAGATTTCAAGCTGATAATTACCCATTGGACCTGCCTGCCTCCTTTCTATGATTCTTTCACTTCCAAGATAAACGAATAGACATGAATCCGGTCATCAAATTTAAACTCCGCCCATATTTTATACATGCCTGGGTAAGTGAAATGGGCATTAAATGTCGTTGTATCCTCGGAAGCTGGGTGAACGTGAATATATTCTTCCACTGCTTCATCGACAATCACTACATGACCTAAAGCTCCGAGATGTGTCTCTGGCTGTTCTCCATGCGTATCAAAAACTAAAGGTACTTCCTCTCCAACTATTGCCTCCACTTCCTCTAAGGTGACTGTCATGCCGTCGATTTCTATTGTCCAATCCTCTTCAGCATTTAAACTTGTTTTTGCTGTTTCTCCTGCCCCAATTTGTACTAGATTAGGAGTAGCTTGATACTCTTTGTTTATTGGAACAATATCAACAAATGCTTGATACGTTCCTTCATTTAAATCTTGACTCGCCCTAAATATTCCCTCTTTTTCCTTTTCAGGGTGTAAATGATAATACTCCTCTAGATCATTGGAAATCACGATTAAATGCATCTCTTTTTCATGTTCGACAGCCAGTTCTGGTGCTGCTCCTGTATCATCTTCTAATGCAATGAAAAATTCTTCGTTTTCATAGGTGATGTTAGTTTTAATTTCAGATTCGACTTCGTGATCATGCTCGTGATCCATGGATTCGACCTCCTTTTGATTATCTTCGGTATCGTGATCATCCTGTTCCGTTGTTTCTGCTTTTGAAGCTTCTTCGTTATTGTGTTCATCATGACCCAATGTTTCTTCTTCCTGTGTGTCTTCGCTAGTATGTTCATCATGATCCATTTGACCGCTCGCTAAAGGATTTTCACCTGTAAACAAACTATATCCTGCGACAACCACTACCACATAAAGAATACCTATAGAAACCCATTTCTTTATTGACATGACGCTACTGACCTCCTTTTAGCTTCAAGCGCTGTAATCGTAAAGCGTTAAGCACAACAGAGACAGAACTGAACGCCATCGCTGCCCCGGCAACCCATGGTGCAAGTAAACCAATAGCGGCAATCGGAATGGATGCTGTATTATAAACAAAGGCAAAGAATAGGTTTTGCTTAATGTTACGCATAGTCTTGGCACTTAATTGCACACTATCTGCTACACTATGCAAATCTCCTCGCATAAGAGTAATATCTGCTGCTTCAATGGCAACATCTGTCCCTGTACCAATGGCCATCCCAATATCTGCTACAGCTAGTGCAGGGGCATCATTCACGCCATCGCCTACCATCGCTACTTTTTTATCCATTTGTTGTAATAACTTAATCTGATCTGCTTTTTGTTCCGGAACCACTTCAGCGATAACATGATCAATCCCGACTTGTTTCCCGATCGCTTCTGCTGTCCGCTGGTTATCCCCAGTCAGCATAATCACTTCCAAGCCAAGTTTATGCATTCGGCGTATTGCTGCTTTTGATGTTTCTTTAACTGTATCAGCAACTGCAATTACACCTGCTAACTGTTTCTCTACACCGATAAGCATCGCTGTTTTTCCTTCTGATTCTAGTTTTGCCATCTTGTTTTCTACGGAAGAGACATCAATATTCTGTTGTTGCATCAGTTTTCTGGTGCCGACAAAAATCGTTCTCCCTTCAATAGAGGATCGAATACCGTATCCCGGTATTGCCTCAAAAGAATCAGCTTCTTTTATCTCAATTCCCATTGCTTTTGCACCTTTTACAATCGCTTCTGCAAGCGGGTGTTCTGAACTATTTTCAGCGGAAGCTACTAAAGCAAGTACTTCTTCCTCTGAAAACCCATGTTCTGTGAGAACGTCTGTTAATTCTGGTTCCCCTTTTGTTACCGTTCCAGTTTTATCTAATACAATGGTTGTTATAGAACGTGTATTTTCTAAATGCTCTCCGCCTTTAAATAAAACGCCTAATTCTGCAGATCGTCCTGAACCAGCCATGATAGATGTTGGTGTCGCCAACCCAAGTGCACATGGGCAAGCAATGACCAGGATGGTAATCAAAGGGACAAGTGCGGAACGCAATTCACCAGGATCGACAATGAAATACCACACAAGGAAGGTTACACTCGCTATCCCTACCACAATGGGAACAAATATACCCGATACACGGTCAGCCACTCGCTGAATATCTGCTTTGCTGCCCTGTGCTTCCTCAACAACTTTGACAATTTGCGAAAGTGCTGTATCTTTTCCAACTTTGGTCGCCTCGATGGTTAAGAGACCATTTTTATTAATTGTTGAGCCGATGGCAACATCACCTGTTTTTTTATCAACTGGGATACTTTCACCTGTAATCATCGATTCATCTACTGCGGATTCCCCTTTGATAATTTGCCCGTCAACAGGGATTTTTTCACCTGGTCTTACAATAATCGTGTCACCAACAATTACTTCTTCAATTGCTATTTCTTGCTCGTTCCCATTACGTATGACACGTGCTGTTTTCGCCTGCATGCCAAGCAATTTCTGAATCGCTTGGCCAGTGCGCCCTTTGGCACGTACTTCAAAGAGCTTTCCAAGAATAACTAACGTAATAATCACCGCTGCTGCTTCAAAATACAGCTCTGGCATCCCTGGTTGACCTGATGTTTGCCATTCAATTCCCAGAAAAATACTATAAAAGAAGGCTGCAGAAGTACCAAGAGCAATCAGTACATCCATATTTGCGCTCTTATTGCGCAATGCTTTATATGCACCTCTATAGAATTGTGCTCCGACAATAAATTGTACCGGAATGGCTAAAGCTAACTGTACCCATGGGTTCATTAACATATCCGGAGAGTAAATAAAAGACGTAAATTCAAAGTGTGTCACCATCGTCCATAATAATGGAAACGTTAGAATCGCTGAAAAGATAAACTTTCCCGTCTGATGGCGTACTTCTTTCTCTTTACTATTTGTTGTTTCTTCCTTGGATGTTTTTGTTTTAAGTGAATACCCCAGCTTTTTTACCGCTTCAATCATATCGCCAGTTGTCACTTGACCTGCATCATAGTCAACCATGACATTCTCTAAAGCGAAATTTACTGTAGCGTTAGAAACACCATCCATTTTGGAAAGTCGTTTTTCAATTTTAGTTGCACAAGCGGCACACGTCATACCTGAAATATCAAATGTTTGTTTATCATGTGCCACGTGATAGCCTAATTTCTCAATTTTATTTTCAAAATCTTGTACTTTTGTTTTCTCGGGATCGTAAACTACCTTAGTTTTTTCGATTGCAAAGTTGACATTTGCCTCAACCACGCCGTCTAGCTTATTTAATCCTTTTTCAATTTTATTGGCGCAAGCGGCACAAGTCATACCCTGAATTTGCAAGCTTACTTCTTTTTGTGCTTCCATAGCTTTTCCCTCCCTCATACCTAGTGGGGGTATATTAATAGTTAAAAGGAAATCGTGCTAATAAAGCACGATTATCCTGATTGCTTAGCAAGAAATGATTAACTTATGTGCTCTAAACATTTTTTCTTAAGCAACGTCGTAGCCATGTTCTTCAATCGCTTCTGTAATATCTTTCAAGTCGATCTTTTCTCCATCAAAGGTTAAATCAACTGTTCCCTCTTGTAAATGAACTTTTACGGTTTCCACACCGTTCAATTCTCCTACGCTGCCTTCAATAGAATTGACGCAATTTCCACAGGACATGCCTTGTACGTTCAATGTTTTATTGGTCATCTATAATCCCTCCTTTCTTATTGCTCTTACATATTACTATACCCCGGTTGGGTATGTCAAGTAAAAATTTATTTCAATATTTTAGAGATCGTCGTCATGAACTCAGAAACAATTTCTGGATCTCTTTTTTCCAACTTTTCGATAACACATGTATTAATATGACTCTCTAACAATAATCGTGAAACGGAATGTAATGCTGATTGTACCGAGGCCATTTGATTCAAAATATCATCGCAATATACATTTCGACCAATCATTCGTTTGACACCGTTAACTTGTCCTTCAATCCGATTCATTCGATTCATGAGTTGTCTTTGAAGTTGATCTGACATATCAGATACCTCCGTTTGAGAGCAGCACTTTTCCACCTGTTCTATTGGTTTTGTCTAGTTGGCTTATCTCCTTCATGTAATGCTCCTTTCTAAAAGAATAATGTAAAATCTTTTCTTACACCACTATACCATACCCCCATATGGTATGTAAATATTTTTTTATTGCAACTTACGAAAAGAAGAAAATAAAAAAGCTTATAGAGAGTAAAGCATATTGTCTCTATAAGCCAATTACAATGAGGCGATGATCCCCTATTCCGTTAAATTCTTACTTTGAATATTGTTGAATAACTTCTAATAATTCATCAATGACTTCTTCTTCATATCCATTCTTAATGGATTCTGTCATACATGTTTTTGCATGACGTTCCATCACTGAAAATCCAACTTTTTTTAACGCAGACTGTACTGCTGACAGTTGAATAAGAATATCCATACAATACCGATCATTTTCAATCATATTTTGGAGTCCTCGAACTTGCCCCTCTACTCTTTTCAAGCGATTGATCACTCGTTCCTTTTCTTGATCCGTCCTCGGTTCCAATGTCTTCTTGTCGCCCGTTACAGTTTGTTTAACTTCCTTCGATTCCGTCATGCTAATTGCCCCTTTTATTCATCCTTTATACGTTATTATATAGCATTTGCCTACCTTTACTCAATTCTTATATGGTAGGGTAGCTAAATTGTAAGATACACTTAACAACTAGCCTTATTACGAAATAAGTTCGTAAGCGTGGATGTAACACCTTAGGTAAGCACGTTTTTTTAAGCACTAACTTCATCTGTTAATTGAATCGTAGTAATACAAGTATTATCTCCTTCAAATGTGGAAAACGTGGATTCTGCAGTTTTTTCTGCATTTGAAATTGTAACGTTATAATTTCTGTTACGTGGCAGCCATAGATCTATAAAACCGTTCGCTTGAGATGTCATAGTTTCATCCACAACGATATTGCCTTCTTCATCTTCAATATAGACTTCAAAATCTTCTTCTACCATTTCGCCCTGGCAGCCTGTTAAGCTATGATCCGCACAAGGATGTGTTTGCTCTATGTATGGTGCAATAGATACAAAAAATTCATCTTCAGGCATTTCATAGACTGACTCGCTGCCATCGCTTTCCGTTACTATCAGTTCCTCGGATGTAGTAGAAGCGTTTTGGGCTTGGATGTTACCTAAGGTATAATCATCTACCAACTTTTTAATATCTTGTACTTCCTCTATATCTTGATTAGCAGTATTATTTCTATCAGTCAATACAAATAATGCTATAAGTGCAACAACAACGATTCCTGTAATCATCATAATTTTTTTATTCAATTATATCAGCTCCTATATAATACTTAGGTTTTCATATTGTATTATACCATTGAATCTCAGTTAAAATTCAATCTGTCACATAAAATTCATGGTACAGTTTAAGAAAAGCAGTATTCCCCCCTTATCCAACAGCATTAATCAAAATAATATGTTTTCTTATATTCCTTATTAAATTCTTTTCGTTCTTTCAAGGTAATTGTCGTTGTGTTGTGAACCATGACTATGATGCCCTCCATGATTATGTCCTTTCATCATAACTAGCATCAAAATTGGACAAATAAGCAGTAATAACAGTAATCCCCATTCCATAAGTAAGCACCTCCAAACGATATATTAAGATTAATACAATCGTTCATTAAATAATAACCTGTAATTTTCAAGAAAGTATGCATATATGATGTTATTTTTATGAACATCCATATTGTGCATACTAAAATGCTTCGTTCTGAACAAATACCTTCATTGTCGTATAACCTGCCTGCCTTGATTGAAAGAGGTATTTTACTATCTACTTTATCTGCTTTTCCTACTATTGATCTGGATTAATGGCTGCAATTGAATACGATAAACAATAATACTAAACTTTAAACAAAGAACAATGCCTGCCATTATTGTAAAGTCAGGCACTATTTCTCAATTCCCGGAATAAAACTATACCAGTGCAATTTATAATATCAAATAATCCCAATCTCTTCTTTTATTTGTTCAAAACCAAACCGGTCTACAAATCGATAAAACTTCTCCCTTTTCTTGCCATTCTCCCGATAAATACTCAAAATCTGGTCAACAAGATGATATAATTCCTCTGGCTGAAGGTTTGCTTTAACCAGTTTGCCTGGTTTTGCTTCCCTCCCTTTTGAAAGGCCACCTATATATAATTCATAAGTGTCTCCATCCTTCATCACGCCTATATCATTAATTAATGGTTCTCCGCAACCTATTGGGCAACCAGTATAAGCAGGGCGCAATGTAAATGGTACATCCTGACCAGCAATACGCCTATTTAATTCCTTAGCAACAGGCATACCCTCTTCTTCTTCACCTTTGCAAAAGTTACATGTACGTAGGCTTTTTACATATTTACCCACTTTATAATAATATAATTCCGCTTCATCAAATTTCCTTTTGGCCGTTTCTAATTCTTCTTCCGGGATTTGAACTACAAGTTGTTGTAAAGTGGTTAATTCTATTTCCGTGCCTTCATCTAAATATTCCCCTAGTACGGCTAGTTGCCTTGGTTTAAGTTTGGCTCCAAAGCCTATACCTCCATTTACAGCTAGTGGAATATACTTCTTGGTTTGCACCATTTTACCTTCCCCTTTTAAGTGGAAATTAAAATTTTTTTACACTATACATTATGTTATACCCCCGTATAGTATTCAATGCTTCTTTAATTCAGGAGATTTTTCAAATACTTGACAGCATAAAACCTATACATGATATATAAATGGAATTTAATAATTACAGCTTAGTACACAGTCTACGAACTATGGTCTCAGTACGCTTACTGATTTCTGAAATAAAGGTTTGAACGGCTTCACGTATCTCATCAACAGTTTTGTAGAACACGTTATAGATTACTGATTTTTTTAACCAGCCCCATAGTCCTTCAATTAGATTCAATTCCGGGCTATATGGCGGAAGAAACAGTAATTCCAATTGTTCGGAGTGTTCATTTAAAAAGGGTTTAATTAGATTGGCGTGATGAATTCTGGCATTATCAAGGACCATAAGAATCTTTTCATCTGGATAGCGATTAACTACTTGCTCCAGAAAAGATAGAAATTCCTTTGCATCATACCGTTCTCTTTCAATGCAAAAGATATCGCCAGTTTTGTAATCCAATGTACCAATTAATTTGACACCATGGTGCTTTCCATATGTTGGTATCTTCTTTTGTTGGCCTTTTGGAAACCAGGTTTTTGCAATGGCCTGATATCCCTTATCATGGATTCATCTTGAAACAAAATTCGATCAATCTCGCCATCGTTCATTTTTTTTAGCCGTTTCAAATTCTTCCTTGAATGCTTCCTGTTTTTCGGGATCAGCTTTTGCTAACGTGTATGTCGGCCTTGTATAACTGAGTCCTAAACGATGCAGCAAAGCACGCACGCCTCGATCTGTGAATGTGACATCATATTCTTGCTTGATCCAATCACGAATTAAAAAAGAGGTCCAGTTCATTTCAGCAGGAAAGTCAAAATCAACTGGCATTTTATTAACAATTACCTCGTAAACTTCTTGTTCCTGTTCTTCTGTAAGATGACGAGGACGACCCGGTGATTCACCTGGAATCAATCCTGCCAAACCATTGGACTTATATGTGTTTACGTAATTGTATATTGTTTTCTCGCTACAACCTATTAAGTCCGCAATCTCGCTTATTGGCTGTTCTTTTATATACTGTAAAATTGCTTGATACCGTTTAAATAAACGAAGATCTTTTGTATCTCCCATGGCTCTTTTAACAGCTTGAATTTCAGGGTTCAGATTGTCATATGGATAAATATTTTTCACTTTGTCCGCCTCCATAGGTAAAGATTCTATTACCTATATTAATTAGACAAAAGTGCTTGAAATCCTTTTTTTCCATTTATATAGAAAACCTTAGGAACATCTGAAGAAAATATTCCTAAGGTTTTTGTTAACACAATTTAAATTTCATTTATGCTTTTAATAACCTCGCATTAATAGCTACAATAATGGTACTTAAACTCATTAATACCGCACCTACTGCCGGGCTTAATATAATACCAATTGGAGCCAGAACACCCGCGGCCAATGGAATGGCAAAAATATTATATCCAGTTGCCCACCATAGGTTCTGAACCATTTTACGATACGTTTTTCCTGATAAATCCATTAAAGATACTACATCATTAGGGTTGCTCTTCACAAGTACTACATCCGCTGTTTCCATTGCTACATCTGTTCCTGCACCAATTGCAATTCCTAAATCAGCTGTTGCCAAAGCCGGGGCATCATTTACTCCATCACCGGTCATGGCTACTTTCCATCCTTTTTCTTGTATCTTTTTCACCTGATTCGCCTTATCATCCGGCAAAACTTCAGCATACACTTCGTCGATACCTAATTGTTTCGCTACCCAGTTGGCAACCTTTTTATTATCCCCCGTTAACATAATGGAATGAACCCCATTTTCTTTTAAGGTTGCAATTGCCTCTTTTGCTGTTTCACGGACGATGTCTGCTAATGCAATCATCCCGATCAATTCGTCTTCAAGTAAGACAAATACAACGGTTTTTCCTTCCTCAGACATCTCATTAAATAACTGCTGATCGTAATTTAAATTGTTATTATTCACATATCCTGGACTGACAACATTTACTTTTTTGCCGTCTACTTTCCCCTGAATACCTTTTCCGGTAATGGATTCAAAATCTGTTACTTTACCTAACTGTACCTTTCTTTCTTTAGAAGAATGAACGATTCCAGTTGCGATTGGATGTTCAGAGTTTTGCTCCAAACTTGCTGCAAAACCAAGAACATCCTCTTCATTGTAACCTTTACCAGGAACAATGTTAGTTACACCAAATTCCCCTTTTGTCAGTGTTCCGGTTTTATCAAAAACCACTGCATCCAGATTGCGCGCCAATTCGAAATTCGCACGGTTACGGATTAACAACCCTTTTCTGGCTGAAATAGTTGTGGAAACTGCAATAACTAGCGGTGCTGCCAATCCAAGGGCATGCGGACATGCAATAACCATTACGGTCACCATTCGTTCAATGGCAAAATCTAAAGATTGACCAAGAAGTAACCATATAATTAAGGTTGCAAATCCGGCAAACAAAGCAAGATAAAATAACCATTTAGCAGCACGATTAGTTAAATCCTGTGTTCTCGACTTGGATTCCTGCGCTTCTCTTACCAACGTAATTACCTGGGATAAAAATGATTCTTCCCCCATTTTTTCTACTTGTATTGTAAGCGATCCTTCACTATTAACCGAACCCCCGATTACTTTGTCGCCTTTAAACTTTTCGACAGGTACGGATTCACCCGTAAGCATTGACTCATTTACAGCCGATTTTCCATCAAGGATTGTTCCGTCAACAGGAATCTTTTCATCTGGCTTAACAAGTACCCGGTCATTGTTTTTTAACTCCGATAAAGGGACATCTTCCACATTACCATTTTCATCTACGCGGTGTGCTTCATTTGGCATGAGTTTCACAAGCTGCTCCAATGCATTAGATGCACCCATAACAGAACGCATTTCAATCCAATGACCTAGTAACATAATGAGAATCAATGTTGCCAATTCCCAAAACAACTCATGACCTTCAAAGCCAAACACAACTGCGGTACTGTACCCATATGCAACTGTAATAGCAAGTGCAATTAACGTCATCATTCCTGGGTTCTTATCTTTTAATTCGCTGATTCCACCTGTTAAAAATGGCCAGCCTCCATAAAAGAATATTACGGTTGATAATGCAAATAGAATATACATATCACCAGTAAAACGCCAATCTACCCCTATCCAACCTTGAAGCATTGGTGATAAAGCAAGAATTGGAATGGTAATGATTAAAGAGATAAAGAACCGTTTCTTAAAATCGTCCACCATGTCTCCATGGTCGTGGTGACCATGACCTCCGTGACTGCCGTGGTCATGCCCGTGACTGTGGTGGTGATGATTATCTTCATGTTCATGATGTTTGTGGTGTTCATGATGTTCATGGTTTTCTTTGTGATGATGTCCGTGATTATGATGATCATGGTGTTTGTGGTGTTCATGTTCATTGTGTGTATGTTTTTCGTCATCATGTTTTGCCATTGAGTTCACTCCTTCTAATATTATAGCTTCTTTGTCTATACATATTTTGTCCCATGTATATTTTTTCATTTCTACTATAACATATCATACCCCGGTAAGGTAATTTTAAATCTTAATAATAAAAATAGAACTATCATCACTTTTTGACAGTTCTATTTTTCACTATTTCGGCTAAGGTTAGGGGGATTTAGCCGATTATATTAAATTAAACCCTATTCCCGTTATTCTTAGGAACCTTTTCATCACTTGAACCATGACAATCTTGATACATTTGCTCCATTTGCTGTTCATTCATTTCCGGGTGCATTTCCTTCATGAATGGAAGCATTTCTTCAAAACTCCATACATTTTCTGCCCCACTGGCATATACTGCATTACCAATTCCTAAAACCAAAACAACAACTATCCCAAAAGAGATTAGTTTCTTTTTCAATAATGATCCTCCTTTCCTGTTGATTTGGCACAAATTAAAAGAAAAGATCTTTTCTTTATGATCTAAATATACATTAAAACTTTCGAGAATTTATCAAGAAAAGGTTAATATTTGATGAATTATACATATATGATTGTAAAAAAATTGTGCAGATTTTATGGAGTTTTGGAATTTCAGTTTATATTATAAAATAGTGGGAAACTTATATTCTGTAATAAAAATCAATTGAATGGAGGTTTTATTAATGGCTCACGAACAACATCAACAACTTATTCAAACTTTGCATGAATGTATGACAGAATGTAATCACTGTTATGATGCATGTTTAAAAGAAGATGATATTCAAATGATGGCTGAATGCATCAGGCTGGATAGAGAATGCGCTGATATTTGTGCTTATTTAGAACAGGCAATCTCAAGGGGCACGCCATTTGTTTCTGAATTAGCTGCCGTATGCGCTACTATTTGTGAGGCTTGCGGGAATGAATGTAAGAAACATAATCATGATCACTGCCAAAAATGTGCGGATGCTTGCTTTAAATGCGCAGAAGCTTGCAGAAGTATCGCTTAACTTGCAGTTAAAAGTCTACATCCAGAAATTTAAAAAAATGCTCACAATGATAACAATTCAATTGTGAGCATTTTTTAATGTAACTATTGATGTGAATTTATAACCTACACCCCAAACCGTTATAAGATACTCATCAATCGGAAAACCGGACTGACGGATCTTATCCCTTATGTTTCTTACATGGGAATCGATCGTCCTTCCACCAGTTTCGGCCTCAAATCCCCAAATTAAATCAATTAATTTTTGACGTTCAAATACTTGATTAGGATGTTTCATTAAATGACCAATCATTGAAAATTCTTTTTTAGTTAACCTGATTGGCCTTTTTTCAAAGAAAAGTTCATACCGGGATTGATCCCAAAGCAATCCATCTATTTCAATAGAACTTGTCGGGTTTCTTCTGCGTAACAATGCTTCCATTCGGGCTAATAGTTCACCCTCATTAAAAGGTTTAGTAATATAATCATCTGCACCCAGTTTTAATCCCTTAACGATATCCTCTTGTTGTTCGCGGGCGGTTACCATAATGATAGGAACGTCAGATATTTGTCTGATTTCCTGGCAAAGCTCCCACCCATCCATCTCCGGCATCATAATATCAAGTAGGACAATATCAAATTCTTCCTTTTTTATAAAAGACAGGGCTTCAGTCGCACCAAGTGCTTTCCTGCATGAATAACTATGAGGTGTTAGGTACAAAGCTAATAAGTCTAACATTCGCTTCTCATCATCAACTAATAACACTTTTTTCATCTTTGCCACCCCTCCATAACGATATAACAACACTTGTTCCTTTCCCTAATTCACTTTGCACTTCGATTGTTCCGCCATGTGATTCGATAATTTCTTTAGCAATTGCTAATCCCAACCCAGTACCGCCACTTTTTCGTGACCTTGATTTTTCAACCCTGTACAAACGGTCAAATATATATGGAAGGTCTTTCTTTGGAATACCCTCTCCATTATCCGTAATGGTAATTTGAACATATTGTTTCGTTTCATTTACCTCTAATGTAACCTGGCTGCCGGTAAATGAATGTTTTCTTGCATTATCCAATATATTTAGCAACACTTGTTGAAATCGTTCCGGATCAATATATGCAACTGTATCTATAGGGCAATTTACTAACAATGATATGTCTTTCTCCGCGTAAGCCGGTCTCAAACGATCAGCTAAGTTTTGGATCAGTCCCTCCAGTACCACTTTTTCGCGTTTAATAACAAACTTATTGTGGTCTATTTTCGCTAATTCAAATAGGTTCTTGATAAGTACATTTAACTGATCTGTCTCCTCACGAATAATATCAATATACTGCTCCCTATCCTCCTCTTGAATATTCGGACGACTAATTATATCCGCGTACCCTTTAATATAAGTCAACGGGGTTCTAAGTTCATGCGATATATTTGCCAAAAATTCATTTCTCTCATTTTTCAGCCGGTCCAGATCTTGCGATAATTGTGTAATAGCATTTGCCAACTCTCCAAGTTCATCTTTGCGTTCAGTGGATAACCCCACCTTGCTTCTTCCCTTACCTAATTGCTCAGTAGCCTCTTTTATTTTGATTAATGGAAGTGTAATAAACCGTGACAGTATGAAAATCGTTATTATTGTTAGAAATACCGTAATGATACCGATAATGAAAAATTGCCTGCTTATTTGACCGACAATTTGTTTAATTTGACTTGTATGAGCAAACATAAAGACATGACCTTGATGCGCTCCATTAATAGTGATTGGACTGTCCGTTACAATATATTCTTTCTCAGCCCATCGTTCTTCAACTATTTTACCTTCGCTTGGTATATCTTCAAAATGCGTATGATCGATTGCTTCCTGCATTTCTTTTTCAACAGGATCAGAGTTAACCAGGATATTTCCGGTGGCATCAGTTATTATAACAACAAAATCAGAAGCCGATTCCATCATTCCTACATGTTCTAATGTCGGATTTTCAAAATTATCCTCAAGGACATCTCTATGACTATTACCTCTTGCCAGCAGATTATCCATTACTTCTTCAATTCGGTCGTTGGTCAGATTCGTATATAGAATAAAGAATAAAAAAGACTCAATTATTAAGATAAACACAAAGAATAGTAATCCAATTTTAAAAGATAATTTATTAAGCATAATAGCCCTCTCTAAAACCAATAAGTTAGTGTATCAAATATACCGATTAAAAGTAATAATACCCCGGCCACCTTTTGGGTAATCGCCCCAATCTTTCTGCTTTTCTTTAAGATAGCACCACTTGCTCCAAAATACCAGATTAAAAAGATGACAAGCAAAAGCGGGAGAGAAGTGCCAATCCCGAATATCGAAGGAAGAATAATACCATAGGATGTTGTCATAACAACAGGCATTAAAGTTAATATAAACAAAACAAACATCGTTGGGCAAAAGGCTAGGGTAAAGCTAACCCCCAATAAAAAACTTCCAAAATAACTATCTTTCAACTTATCCGGGATTTTAATCATTCCTATTGATTTACTAAACTGAAATAATCCAATCATAAATAATCCAATTATGATTAGTAATGGACCAATCGCTTTACGCAGGATTGGGAATATTTGTGATAAAACAGCGTTAGCTTCTTGTCCCAATTGCCAAATAATAATCCCAAGTACAGAAAATACGACAAGCTTCCCCAGTATAAATAATAGTACATGCAGCCAGGGAACCTTGTCTACTAAAGATTTATTCCCATAAATAGTAATGGCACTAATATTACTTGTAAGCTGACATGGGGCAACTGCCCCTACTAATCCTAAGAAAAAGGCGAATAATATCGGCATATGCTCAAATCCATATGACAGTTCATGAATTGGTCCACTTAACATCCTGCTGATTTCATTGAAAAGGTCAAACATATTTATTCAACTCACTATTGCTTAATTTATTTTTCTTTCTGTATCATCTTCATTACTGTTACATCCCTGCTATAATTATTGCAATAACCATTTTTTATTATATTAGACTTGTCTCCACCTGATTACCATCCTGTCAATCCATACTTAAGGAAATAGGTATTCTTAATATATAATACAAAAAAAGTATCCATTTTTTGTGCAGATGTTTATTCTTTTAATATTGATTTTAACCGTTCGTACTCTGATTCATCTATCTCCCCTGTTGCTAGCCTTTCTTTTAATATCTCTTGCGGATTTCTTTTACGTCCCCCATTAACATAATTAGAGACCAGGTAATAACCAATAATAATCAAGCCTACCCAAAATATAACCATAACTACCATTGGCCAGATTGAACCATATCCATGCATAAAATTCATTTTTTCACCTTCCTATATAGTAGTTTCCATAAAGTATACACTTAATTTATCAAGATAATATGCAATTTGATAAATATATTTTTAATGAGAATAAAAGAAGCAATTTAAAGAAGATGTAATAAACACTGCATATAATTTGCATATTTTTTGGGTAGTTTATTAAGGAGTTACAACAAAAACGGAAGGAGAACTAAAATGAAAATTAAAAAGTTATTGATAGTATTTATTTCTCTGGGCTCAGTATTTGTTTTATCCGCGTGTACTGGAGATAATGAGGAGCAGAATCCAGAAGAAAATACAGAAACAGAGTCTGGTACAAATGAGGATATGGATAATGAATCTAATTCAAATAATGATATGGAGGGTATGGATCATTCTGGGATGAATATGTCTGGCAGTGGTGAAGTTCCTGAAGATTTACAAGAAGCGGAAAATCCTACTTATGAGGTTGGAAGTCAAGCAATCATCCAGTCAGATCACATGGAAGGTATGGAAGGTGCTGAAGCAACGATTGTTGGTGCCTATGATACCACTGTCTATACGGTTTCATATACTCCCACAACTGGCGGAGAAGAAGTAACGGATCATAAATGGGTAATTCATGAAGAATTTGAAGCTGCCAGCGAAGAACCTCTAGGGCAAGGTAATGAAGCAACCCTAAATGCAGATCATATGGAAGGTATGGAAGGTGCTACCGCTGAAATTGATTCTGCTGAAGAAACAACAGTGTATATGGTTGACTTTGTTACAACTACTGGTGGAGAAGAAGTAACGAATCATAAATGGGTAACAGAAAATGAATTATCGCCAGCTGAATAAGTTTTTTAAAATATTTTTATCAAAAGGAGCTTATTCCATTGGATAAGCTCTTTTACATGCATTTTTTCTAACTTGCAATCGAAAGTTTGTATTCCTATAAAACTATAAAATACCACTTTTTTTACTTGATTTATATAGTTTGTTATTATTGTTGAGGTACAAGCGTAACACCCCCAGCAGCATAAATTCGCGAGTTGCTCGTTTTACCATATTCATCAATAACGATTTCACCACGAGAACCAACTTCAACACCAGCAACATGTAGATTTAACAACTCTGTTTGTACAATTACACAATAGCACATAGAACAGAAAATAGATTTAATCATTTTAATTGATTCACAAATCCTAAATGATCAATCCCCTTATCCTTTAAAACTCTCTTAGAATACAAAGGCGAATACCGATAATTTCTGTAAATTTCATTCAAACTTAATTTTTGATTAATATGTAAATCATAAATAATCTCAAAATCCTTGTTTCTTTTCAAAGCAGATATTTTTTTGTGTTTAAAAACCTCAACATTGTTCGCTTCAAATAACTGATCTAAGTCTTTCACATAAACACCTGTTTCAGCTTGTATTTCATAAGCGGTTTTTAATTCAACGTGATTCATTTTAACAAGCTCGTCCAATTTGTCTTGATACTTTTTCCATTGGTAATCCTGAAATTCAGGCTTGGGGATTTTGAACTTGTCACTGGCATAAAAAACAAAACCATGACCGTTTATATTGTTTTGGTTTTTATGTGAGTGAGCTTGATTTGTAGCCAAAACATCAGGCGTATTATTGGCATAAAAACTAAAACCATGACCTTAACAAGGGTGTCGATAGCTTCTTTGCCAAAATCCTTTTCTCCCCCGCGTGCCAAAGAATATGCCTCATCTATAAATAAAATACCGCCCATTGCTTTTTGGATCATTGCTCTTGTTTTTTGGGCGGTTTGCCCAATATACTCACCAACCAAATCCGCCCTTTCTGCTTCAATAAAATGTCCCTTTGACAATAGACTCATATCAAAATATAATTTGGCCAGTTTCCTGGCAACAGTGGTTTTTCCTGTACCGGGATTACCTTTAAACAACATATGAAGTACCTGGTTTGGAGCTGTTAAACCAAATTGCTTTCTTTTTTCATTGATCAAAACGGTTGCATAGATTTCCTTTAACTTTTCTTTTAATTCCTTCATGCCAATAAAGGAAGAAAATGCTTCATCAATATGTGAAAAAGGCCGATTTGCTTTTGGCTGGTCATGGTTTCTCTCCGTTAACACAATGTTTATTTGACCATTCCTGTTCCGTTTTAATTGAGTCTCCATGTCATCACTCCTTCATCAATGTATTATACGTTTTTATAATAAAGGTGTGACATATGCCCATAAACCTGCCAATCATTTGAAGCTGATAATCGAAAAAGACAGACGCCCGAAAGCGTCTGTCTTTTGGAATCACTCTTTTTCAAGTGTAACATTTTTCACAGGAGCAAATGTGGATATTGCATGTTTGTAAATTAATTGCTGCTTACCGTCGGTTTCCAATAAAACGGTAAAATTATCAAATGCTTTCAAAACCCCTCTTAACTGGAAACCGTTAGTTAAAAATACGGTAACAGGAATGTGATTCTTTCTTATTTGATTTAAATACTGATCCTGAATATTTACATTTTGTGGCATGATTCTTCCTCCCTTTTCTATCTATACCCTTTTATTTCTATCTTTCTTTGAAAAATCCTGCTAAATCCTCCAAAATGATTCGAAATTTTTTATTAATTGCTCCTTCATCCATATGATACCATGTTATGTCCATCTTATTTTTAAACCATGTATATTGTCTTTTCGCATACCTTCTGGAATTTCTTTTTAATAGATGAATCGTTTCATCAAGATTTGTATGTCCTTCAAAATATGGAATAAATTCTTTGTAGCCGATAGCCTTCATTGATTGCATATCTTTATCACCGTTATTATATAATTCTCTTACTTCCTGTATAAGTCCATTTTCAATCATTTGATCCACCCGTTTATTTATCCGTTCATATAATAGCTCCCTTTCCATTGTCAACCCAATAAAATATACCTCGTAAGGTGCATTTTGCTTCTGTCTTTGCTGGAATTCCGTCATCGTCATTCCAGTTGTTTCATAAACTTCTAAAGCCCTGATCACTCTTCGCTCATTATTGGGATGTATTTTTTCAGCCTGGTTTGGATCTATTTCTTTTAAATAATCATATAACGATTCAATTCCTTTTTTTCGAACCTGCTCTTCCAGTTGCTCTTTAATATGGACATCCTGCCGGCTGGAAAAATGATAGTTGAAAAGCGCTGCCTGTATATATAATCCACTGCCGCCGACAATAATCGGTATTTTTCCCGATGATGTAATTTCTTCTATGTGATTCTGTACCAAGGTCTGAAATTCAGCTGCTGAAAAACTTTCATCAGGGGACTTTATATCAATCATATGATGGGGAACTTCCTGCATTTCCTCTTCGGTTATTTTGGCAGTACCGATATCCATTCCTTTATAAATTTGCATAGAGTCCCCGCTGATGATTTCTCCGTTAAACTTTTTTGCAGCTTCAATACTTAATTTTGTTTTTCCGACTGCTGTGGGACCCACAATGGCAATTACTTTTTTTTTCATTAGTATTCCCCTGTAAACAATTCTTTATTCATAGGCTCGGTATGCTTTTAGCATCCAAACGTATTTTTCAAGTTTTCCTTGTAATGAGATGAGGAGATCTATTGTAGGCTCGTCATTTTCATTCTCGGCATAACCCATTCCCTCATCTTTTATTTCTAAAATAATCTGTTTATAATCCTCTAAGAGCTGATTGATCATTTCATCTTCTTTATCATCTGCGTTGGCTTCTGTTAATGTTGTTTCTTTTAAATATTTTACCATAGTTGCAAGCGGTTTTCCGTCTATCATTAAAATGCGTTCAGCGATTTCATCGAGATCTGCTGCAACCATATGATACATCTCTTCAAAGATTTGATGTAATTGAAAAAAGTGCCTTCCTTGTACAAACCAGTGGTATCTGTGAAGTTTTACATACATGACAAAGTAGTTTGATAACAATTGATTCATAAAATTAATCAGCTTTTGATTATCCATGTTTATCCCACCTCACTATTTTGTCATTAGCTTGTACAGTGAGCATGCGGTTTATACATAATCGCTACATGACACGCTTGAACATCTTTTCCAGTTCATAGGAAGAAAAATGAACTATAATCGGCCTGCCATGCGGACATGTAAACGGATCCTTTGTTTTGCGCAAATCTTCCAGCAATCGAAACATTTCTTCCTGACTTAAATAGTGATTTGCTTTAATGGATCGCTTGCATGACATTAAAATAGCTGCTTCTTCCCTGATCGATTCGACGTTCACTTTTTCTTTATTGATTACTTCATCAATCATTTCCCTGATTACTTCTTCTTCAAAGTCTTTAGGGAACCAGCGGGGGTGGGATCGAATAATGAATGTCTGCTGACCAAAAGGTTCAAAAAACAGGCCGACTTTTTCCAATTCCTCTTTATATTGGTCAATTAATATTGCTTCTTGAGCTGAAAATTCAAAGGTTAATGGGAAGAGCAATTCCTGTAATTCATTTGTTGTGATGCCAAGCTTTCGTTTGAAAAACTCATATTTAATTCTTTCTTGTGCAGCATGCTGATCAGCCATATACAAACCGTTTTCATTTTGTGCTAATATATAGGTTCCGTGCAGCTGTCCAATTGGATACATCTGAGGAATGCGTTCTTCTGTGGTATCATCGTATGATGCCGCAGATTCCGGTGATTTTGGTTTGTCTTCCTCATTATAATTAATTTCAGCATATTCAGGACCAGGTTCCTGGGACTGCTCAAACATTTTATCCATTTGTTGTTTCAGAGATACCTGGTCACGTTCCAGCTCAGGCTGATGTTCATTTACTTCATTTCGAACAATTGCCCCTTTTCTATTTGCCGGCTCATCAAAATTCATTGTGTGCTGCACGCTTTTTTCTTTCTGCACAGGCTTTTGCTTCATTTCCGGGATAAGTGTTAGCTCCCCGAACTTATTACGTATCGTTTCTTCAATCGCTGTATATAGTTCTCTCTCCTTGCTGAACCGGGCTTCAAGTTTAGCTGGGTGTACGTTTACATCTACCAGAATAGGATCCATGGTAATCGATAGAACAGCAATTGGTTTTTTCCCTATCGGAAGCAATGTGTGATAACCGTCTATAATCGCTTTAGTTAAGGGAATACTTTTAACATATCTCCCGTTGATTAAAATCGTAATATAATTACGTGATGACCTTGTAACTTCAGGTTTGGAAATGTATCCTGTAATAGCAAAATCAAGCGTATCATGCTTAATAGGGATCATTTGTTTTGCAGCATTCATTCCGTATACTTGGGCAATAACTTGAAGAAGATCCCCTTTTCCTGATGTTTTAAATAATTCTCTCCCGTTATGTGTTGCTTCAAACCGAATATTGGGATGGGAAAAAGCCAAACGATTTAAGTGGTCTGTAATATGACCAAGCTCCGTATGGATGGTTTTCATATACTTCAGACGTGCAGGTGTATTGAAAAAAATATCATCCACAGTAATTTCTGTTCCTTTTCTTGCATCACTTTTCTTTCTTTCTATTACCTTTCCACCTTCAAACTTTAAAAGTGTTCCAGCCTCATTACCCTGTGATGTTTTCACTGTTAATCTGCTTACAGAAGCAATACTTGCTAAGGCTTCACCGCGAAATCCAAGTGTTTTCACATGGAATAAATCATTTTCGGTTCTTATTTTACTGGTCGCATGACGTAAAAAGGCTTTTTCACAGTCTTCTTCAGCCATGCCGTTACCATTATCGGTAATCTTAATTTGCTCGAGTCCTGACTCTTTTAATTCAACCTTTATCCAGTTGCTGTCGGCATCGATACTATTTTCAATTAATTCTTTTACAACAGATGCTGGGCGTTCCACTACTTCACCTGCTGCAATTTTATTCGCCAGGCTATCAGGCATCTGTATAATGCTCATGTACAGCATCCTTTCCGCATGATTATTTTTTGATCTTTTTTTGCAGATGATATAATTCATTCATTGCTTCCATTGGTGTCATTTCAAATAAATTTAATTGCTGTAAATCATGGATTATATTTTTATGGCTTGATGGTACAGTTTCTTTATTTTTTTCTTTTGGTTCCTCCACAAAAAAGGACAGTTGTCCTGCTTCCATTTTTTCTGTATTCGGCGCTGGTTTATCATCATTTTCCAATTTCTCCAGTATAGTACCGGCCCGTTCAATAAGGGCATTCGGAAGCTCCGCCAGCTTGGCTACTTGAATTCCATAACTTTCATCGGCGGCCCCTTCTTTTATTTGATGAAGGAAAACAATATTGCCTTCGTACTCTTCCGCACGAACATGTATATTTTTTAAAGTGTTTAACGATTCTTCCAGAACGGTCAGTTCGTGATAATGGGTGGAAAACAGCGTCTTTGCCTGAATGTTGTTATGAATAAACTCTACAATTGCCTGGGCAAGTGCCATCCCGTCATAAGTGCTTGTCCCACGACCTATTTCATCCAATAATATTAAACTATTGTCAGTAGCATTATGAATTGCGTGATTGGCTTCCAGCATTTCCACCATAAAAGTACTTTGTCCCGAAACCAGGTCATCTGCAGCACCAATACGTGTAAATATTTTGTCAAACAAGATGAGTTCCGCATGTTCACAGGGAACAAAGCACCCAATTTGTCCCATAATAACAGTAAGAGCAAGCTGGCGCATATACGTGCTTTTTCCGGACATGTTGGGCCCTGTAATTAATAAGATGTTCTTTGAATCATCTAATTCTATATCATTTGGCACAAAGGAACCATCCTTCATAACCTGCTCAAGCACGGGATGCCTGCCGTCTTTAATCGTTAATTTTTTATCAGCAAAAACTGGACGTGTATAGTTATTTTTTTCACTGATCTCGGCAAATGATTGCAATACATCAATTTGACTTACAATGTCTGCGATTTGTTGAAGTACGGGAATATACGCTTTCATCTGTTCGCGGATTTCAATAAATAGCTGGTGCTCAAGGTCAACACTTTTTTCTTCCGCCTCTAAAATCAATTGTTCTTTTTCTTTTAACTCGGGAGTAACATAGCGCTCCGCATTGGTTAACGTTTGTTTCCGTTCGTATCTTCCCTCCGGCAGCAGGTGTAAATTGGCCTTTGTTACTTCAATATAATAGCCAAACACCCTGTTATAGCCAATTTTCAAGGATTTTATTTTTGTTTCCTGCTTTTCTTTTTGTTCTAACTCCGCAATCCATTTCTTTCCGTTCCGCGATGCATTCCGGTATTTATCCAGCTGTTCATTATACCCGTCTTTAATAATGTTTCCCTCTGTTATAGATATAGGAGGATCTTCTGCAAGACTCGAAGTCAATAATTCTGCTATCGCCTCTGGGAAAACAAGCTCCATAGCTAACTTGTTTATTTCTTTATGTTCGATTTGCTGCAATATTTTTTTTAGATCAGGAATTTTTTCCAAAGATTGCTGTAACTGTAGTAAATCTCGCGCATTCACGTTGCCAAATGCTATTCTTCCCGCTAATCTTTCCAGATCATAGACCGTTTTTAGAGCTTCCCTTAATTCATCTCTTTCCATAAAGCCCTGGTAAAAACCCTCTACAATTTCAAGCCGGTTTTCAATTCGTTTCTTATCAAGCAGCGGCCTTTCCAGCCATTTCTTCAGCATTCTGGAACCCATTGCTGTCACTGTTTGGTCAAGCACCCATAAAAGACTTCCGTGCTTCCCTTTTTTCATAATCGTTTCTGTTAGTTCCAGATTTCGTTTTGAGTACATATCAAGACTCATATAAGACTTTAATTCAATGACTTCTGCCGGCTTTAAATGGTCAAGTGAACGTTTTTGCGTATTTTGTACATAGTTTAGTAATCTGCTAAATGCCTTTACAAGCCTTTCATCATTTAAATGCCCGCACAGATCCCGGTACTCTCCTTGAAAATTAACCTCATCCTGGTAAGACAAGGTTACATTTAATCGTTCACGCAAGTGTTTTTGTGTTTCTTCAGGCAGTCTGGAATCGATCACCATTTCTTTGATGGACTGATTATATAATTCATGAATGACCGCATCCAATCCCTGATTTATAAGCGCAAGCCGATTTTCACCTGTTGACAAATCATGATAAACGACCACATATGAACCATCATTGAAATGTGAAAGACTTACAATATAGTTATTTTCTCCTGCTTCAAGCATCTTGCTTTCCATAACCGTTCCCGGGGTAATTAATTGAACGACTTCTCTTTTTACTACACCTTTTGCGTTTTTTGGATCTTCCACCTGTTCGCAAATGGCTACTTTATAACCTTTTTCTATTAATTTTTTTATGTAATTTTCTGATGCATGATAAGGAACGCCGCACATGGGAATAGGATCCTTTTGATTAGCATCACGTTTTGTCAGCGTAATTTCCAGTTCTCTTGCCGCCAGTATGGCATCATCAAAAAACATTTCATAAAAATCGCCTAACCTGAAAAACAAAAACGCATCTTTATATTCAGCTTTTATCTTTAAATATTGTTTCATCATCGGTGTATTTTCTGCCATGAATTATCCTCCAAAACCGCCAAATTATACTTACATTATTATAGCATACCATACTCCGGTTGTTCGAATAGGGAGAAAGAAAAAATTACGAGGAAGTACTTCCTCGTAATCATCTAATCCTTTTCATGAAGGAATTCTGGCTCTACATCGCTTAGTTCTTCATCGGTTAATTCAAAATCCCACCCACTGCTCTCATCAAAATCTTCATCGTCTTTTTTCGCTTTCCGAGTCACTTTTACTGAAATTTTTGTTTCACCAATGACCTGAACAAGAAATTCTCTTTCTACCTCTACTATAATTTTATTTCCTTTATTGGAAATTTTGCATTCCAGGCAATTAGGCTGCTGTATCACTTTAGCAATGACATCAAACTCATCATTGATGGTATTGTGGTCCTTCACAGAAAGCGGCACCACATCCGTGTACGTTACTCTTTCTGTTACCACCTCTGTTTTTGTATTATCATTATACGAATACCAGATGTTAATGTCATAGCTGCCGTGTATTTCTACCGTATCCTCTGATTTTTTCTTGGCATTGTAGAGATGGTTAATAATCCAGCAGCCCAGAATGCTTGTTGGTTTATGTGAAGGGGATACATTATGAGTTGCCTGCGTAAACTTTTTCCCTTTGCCACATACAGCTTTTGTAATAATTTCTCTGTATTCTTTATCTAGAAAAGTCATAATTACGTTTACCTCCTCTTTTTCATAGTCATTTTATGCAAGACAAATACCTAAAGTGCATAATGAAATCACGATTTCGAGGAAAGGAACTTAATGGAACGTTTATTTTGCATTTTATTTATTCGAAAACAGTATAAATCCGGGGACAAAAAAGGAGCAGCGAAACTTACTGCTCCTTTTTTATCCTCGTCCGGCTCCAGCGCCCAGCGACTAGCGGACTTCCTTCACCTCCGTACATAAGTCAACGTCGGTTTCTTTCGTCGCCGTGTTTCCTATATCTCCTCCGGCTCAGTCCAGTCCGTACGTCGCTAATCGGGCACTTCCGCCTTTGTTCCTTAATGCCCACAACCTGTACTTTTTTTTGTTTTAGATCCGGTTTCTCCTGATAACAGGTCACCGCCTGTAGATTCGATGACATTGTTTGTAACCTCTCTGGCAATTGTTCCTGATATTAATTGCAGTACATCATTTACAACAATCTGAGTTTCTTTAAACTCTTGAACTACGGGAATATCATCGATTTCTTCCTGCAAACGATCAATTTCCGCTTCAACCTTTTTCAATGCCTCTGTTTTTTCATATGCCTGGAAATTTACTGCCTGTTTTTGCAGTGTTTTAATTCGCTGTATTAATTGCTGTACTTTTTGATTATCATTAATTTTTGCTTCAACTTGTTTAAAGCGGTCTATTTCTTCTGTTTCAGCCAGCATTCCGGCTAATTTTCTTGCTTCTTCCAAAATTTGTTTTCGTGTATATTCTGCCATCGTTAGTTCACCTCTACTTTATTTTCAACCATTACCCCGTCCAATGACCAGGTTTTTGCTTCGGTAATTTCTACCTCCACAATACTTCCTATGGCCGATTTTGGCCCTTTAAAGTTAACCAGCTTATTCTTTTCTGTATATCCCGCCAATACATCGGGATCTTTTTTACTTTCACCTTCAACAAGTACTTTAACAATCTGCTTATCATACTTTTTCATGGATTCTGCAGATTGCTTATTTACTAACTCATTTAAACGGTAGAGGCGCTGCTTTTTCACTGCTTCCGGTATATCATCATTTTTGCGGGCAGCAGGTGTGCCTTCTCTTGGAGAATAGATAAATGTGTAAGCTGCTTCAAACCCGACTTCTTCCATAAGTGTCATTGTTTCTTCAAATTGCTCATCTGTTTCATTTGGAAAACCGACGATAATATCCGTCGTTAATGTCGCATTAGGCATCGCTTTCCGGATTTTGCGCACCAATTCCAAATATGATTCTCTTGTATATTTCCTATTCATTTTTTTCAGTATTTCACTGCTTCCGGACTGTACAGGCAGATGAATATGATCCAGCAGATTGCCGCCTTTTGCCAGCACTTCAATCAGGCGATCATCAAAATCCCTTGGATGAGAGGTAGTAAACCTTACACGCGGAATATCAATTTTATGCAAATCATCCATCAGATCCCCAAGTCCATATGCCGTATCATCAAAATCCTTTCCATATGCGTTGACATTCTGCCCCAGCAGTGTGACTTCCTGATACCCTTGTGCTGCCAAGTGGCGCACTTCCTGAATGATATCTTCAGGTCTGCGGCTTCTTTCTTTTCCGCGGGTCATTGGGACAATACAATATGTACAGAATTTATCACAGCCATACATGATATTTACCCAGGCTTTTATTTTTCCTTTTCTTGCTTTAGGAAGATTTTCAATAATATCTCCCTCTTTGGACCACACTTCTACGATTTTCTCTTTACCAAACATCGCTTCCTTCACTAAATGCGGCAGGCGGTGTATATTATGTGTACCAAAAATCAAGTCAACATGCTGATGTTTTTGCAAGATCCGGTTTACTACTGATTCCTCCTGTGACATACAGCCGCAAACGCCAAGAATTAAATCAGGATTTTCCAGCTTTAACGGCTTTAAATGGCCGATTTCGCCAAATACTTTATTCTCCGCATTTTCCCGAATCGCACAGGTATTCAATAAAATGATATCAGCCTCATTTGTATCGGTTGTGGATTCATATCCCATTTCTGTTAATATTCCGGCCATTACTTCTGTATCATGTTCGTTCATTTGGCAGCCATATGTACGGATAAGAAATTTTTTTCCTTCTCCAATGGATTGCATGTCTTCCGGAATGGAAAAATCATAATGGAACTGAATATCTTCTTTTCGGCGCTTTCTTGCTTTATTAATATTCGGCGGCTGATAATTGGATTGAAAATATTTGGCTATCATATCATCGCTCGTTGTTTCTTTTATTCGATTCATATTCTCTCCAGATTTTCCATCTGGTTGTTTTATTTGTGATTGTTCTAAACGCTGGTCTTCGTTCATTGCGGAGACTCCTTTCCATTAAGTGAAACTTCATTTAGTGGGGATATCTTTTCCCTGCTGCATGTTAGTACCATAAGGGTATGAATTAAAGGTTGTTGAACAGCATCATACCATTACAGCCAGTTGCGTTCCCACTAATCCTTCTTGATTTCCCTGAAATTTTAAAGTGGATGTCTTACTGCCCATTAAGGCGGTATAAAACTTATTCAAACTGATAACTATCCATTCTTACAGTATAAAGCTTATCATTAAATTAAACAATATATCGAGTAAAATTACCTCTTCTGCAAACAGAAAGGTTACTAAAATTGTCATTTTTTATTTCCATTTGGATTTATACCTATTTCCCGTAAAAAATAGTGCTGCGCAAACACGCAACACTTTTTGGGATTCCATATGTCAATAATGGACAGGTTGTCCGACCATTTCTTCCTCCAAACTGCAATCTGGTTTTCGTCATTCACCTTGGTTCTACAATCAATTTTATTGCTGTTCTCTCTTCATTATCAATCATAATATCAGTAAAAGCCGGGATGCAGATAAGATCAACTCCACTTGGTGCTACAAAACCTCTGGCAATAGCCACAGCTTTAACTCCCTGATTTAAAGCTCCTGCACCAATTGCTTGAATTTCTGCTGAACCTCGTTCTCTTAGCACATTTGCAAGTGCTCCTGCTACTGAATTGGGATTCGATTTTGCTGAAACCTTTAATACTTCCATTACTGGTACCTCCCTCGTTAACTATTGGTTTTCTACTGCTACTATATTCCCGGAATGGTTAGCTTATTACCTTATTACGCATTAATAATTCCAAAAATTCAATTAGTCAAGAAAAGAAGGGGTGATCTTCATTGATTAGTATTCGCTCAATAGCTGTTGCTTCCCCATTTTCAGCATTTAACGTAATTAATACACCATTTAGTTGATGTCTTCCCTTTTTGGTAATTTCAAAACGTACTGGCATGGAAGTTAAAAATCGTTTTAATACGGCTTCCCTTTCAACACCCAATATACCATCATATGGGCCTGTCATACCTGTATCTGTTATATATGCAGTTCCCTGTGGCAAAATTCGCTCATCTGCCGTTTGTGTATGTGTATGTGTTCCAACTATAGCACTTACCCTTCCGTCGACATACCAACCCATCGCCTGTTTCTCGCTGGTTGCTTCAGCATGAAAGTCCACAAAAATAATATTGGTTCTTTTTTTTGCTTCTTCAATTAATTCATCCATTTTTCGAAAGGGGTCATCAATTGCCGGTAAAAAAGTACGTCCCTGCATATTAATGACAGCAGCTTCAGTGCCATTTATATTCACAAATGCTATTCCTTTACCCGGGTTCCCTTCCGGAAAATTAGCTGGCCGGACCATATTTTTTGCGTCATCAATAAAGTCGAAAATTTCTTTTCTGTCCCATGTATGATTGCCCATTGTTATAACCTGCGCGCCCCACCCTAAAAACTGCTTATAAATGGATTCCGTAATGCCTTTGCCTGAGGCGGCATTTTCACCATTGACTATTGTTAAATGAGGTTTGTATTTACTTTTTAGTTTAGGCAGATATTCTTCTATCATGGATCTGCCTGGGGAGCCGACCACATCACCTATAAATAAAATTTTCATGAATCCAATCATCCTATCTTTTTTATTATGTTAAGTTTTTCATAATGGTTCGTGATTGTCAAAAAAATGCCTAAAGGCAAGAGTGCCCGTGTTTAGCGACGTACGGACTACGCCTTGAGGCTGCGCTAAATTCTCTCGGCAAAGGCATAGCAGCAGTTTCAAGGCAGCACCTTTGCTATCACTCGGTCTCGAGCCCGACGAAGCTGAATAATTTGGTCAATCCACAGCTTATGCATTTTATAATTCCCTGTAAAAGTAAAGAAAAAAAGCGGGGCACAAAGGCTCCGCTTTATTTAGCATATTCAACTGATCTCGTTTCTCTTATAACAGTTACTTTAATATGTCCCGGGTAATCTAGCTCATCTTCAATACGCTTTCTTATATCTCTGGCGACACGTACCGATTCAATGTCATCAATCTCATCGGGGCTAACCATGATGCGGATTTCTCTCCCTGCTTGAATAGCAAATGATTTTTCCACACCTTCAAATGTCTCTGATATTTCTTCAAGTTTTTCAAGACGTTTGATGTAGTTTTCCAGCGTTTCACTGCGTGCACCCGGTCTGGCTGCAGATAAAGCATCTGCTGCAGCTACTAATACGGAAATAACTGATGTTGGCTCCTCGTCCCCGTGATGGGATGCAATCGAATTGATAACAACTGCATGTTCTTTATATTTTGTTGCCAGTTCTTTTCCGATTTCCACATGGCTACCTTCTACTTCATGGTCAATTGCTTTACCGATATCATGGAGTAATCCGGCTCTTTTTGCCAGTGTTTCATCTTCTCCTAATTCTGCTGCAAGTAATCCTGCAAGAGAAGCAACCTCTGTTGAATGCTTCAGGACATTTTGTCCATAGCTTGTACGATATTTTAGTCGACCAAGTATCTTGACCAGGTCCGGATGCAATCCATGTACACCAACTTCAAAGGTGGTCTCTTCACCAATTTCACGAATATATTCATCGACTTCTCTTCTGGCTTTGTCCACCATTTCTTCAATTCGTGCAGGATGAATTCTGCCATCCTGAACCAGTTTTTCCAAAGCGAGTCGTGCAGTTTCCCTGCGTATTGGATCAAAACCTGATAGTATAACTGCCTCCGGTGTATCGTCAATAATTAAGTCAATACCCGTTAAGGTTTCCAGTGTACGTATATTGCGTCCTTCTCTCCCAATTATCCGACCTTTCATTTCATCATTTGGAAGATTTACCACAGATACTGTCGTTTCAGCAACATGGTCTGCAGCACAGCGCTGTAAAGCCAATGAAAGTATATTTTTCGCCTTTTTATCGGCCTCTTCTTTTGCCCGGTTTTCAGCTTCTTTAATCAATAATGCTGATTCATGTGCTACTTCCCGTTCAATTCGCTCTAAAATAACCTGTCTGGCGTGATCTGTAGTATATCCTGAAATGCGTTCAAGCTCGGTTTGCTGCTCTTTTACCATAGCTTCCACTTTGCTTTCCATTTCTTCAATTTGTTGTTGTTTTTCTGTCAGTGATTGCTCTCTTCCTTCCAACATAAGTTCACGCTTATCAAGTGTTTCACTTTTTCTGTCCAGATTTTCTTCTTTTTGCATCAGACGATTTTCCTGCTTCTGTACCTCAGATCTTCGCTCGCGCAATTCTTCTTCAGTCTGCTGACGAAGCTGGTGGTTTTCTTCTTTCGCCTCAAGAAGTGCCTCTTTTTTAGCGGCATCTGCATTTCGATGTGCTTCATCAACTATTTGCTTGGCCAAAGTTTCTGCGCTCGAAATTTTAGCTTCTGCAATAGATTTACGAATCAGATAACCAACAACAATACCGACGATTAGGATTAAAGCAAGCAAAATGGAGATGATTATAGGATTGTCCATGATTTCACCTCCTATTGCTATTAAGTTGTTTTACAATTCATTATTGTCGGCATGTAACATGTTCAAGTGCATAAATAACAATAAATAAATCATATAATATAAATTATATTTATACATTATTAATTGTAATTGTCTGTATTGGGAATGTCAAGGAAACGTCATACTTATCAGGACAATTTTAAACTAAAACATATCGGGGGATTTTTTATTTTATCAGGGTGTATTGTATTACAAACTCATGTAATCTATCAGTGGAATAAATAAAAAAGATAGTGACATTCAATTCAGCGGAATGCTTCAAGTGAACTCACTATCTAACTGGCTTTTATGATTTTTTTTATTTTACACTATCATTCTAGTAATTACTATACATTCAAACTGCCTTGTTCAGCTTCCTCGTCTACTTCTTCATTTTCTTCACTCATATTATGATGAGCTCGTACTGCCTGCTGTATTTCTGCCATCATCTCTTTATGTTCTTTCAGGAACTGCTTGGCATTTTCCCGGCCTTGTCCCAGCCGTTCACCGTTATAGGAATACCATGCGCCGCTTTTATCGACGATATCTAATTCAGAACCGATATCAAGAATCTCTCCCTCTTTGGATATACCTTCCCCGTACATAATATCTACTTCAGCCTGCTTAAATGGGGGAGCTACTTTATTCTTTACGACTTTAAGTCTCGCTCTGTTCCCGACCATCTCATTTCCCTGCTTCAGGGTTTCTGCCCTGCGCACTTCCAGTCTGACTGAGGAATAAAACTTAAGCGCACGGCCGCCCGGTGTGGTTTCCGGATTACCGAACATGACACCGACTTTTTCACGTATCTGATTAATAAAGATAGCTGTCGTCTTTGACTTATTAATTGCTCCCGACAATTTACGCAATGCCTGGGACATCAGTCTAGCCTGCAGGCCAACATGAGCATCACCCATTTCGCCTTCAATTTCCGCTTTTGGCACAAGAGCTGCAACAGAATCTACTACCACCAAATCAACGGCACCACTTCTAACGAGTGCTTCAGCGATTTCCAATGCTTGTTCCCCTGTATCAGGCTGAGATAGAAGCAGCTCATCTGTATCCACTCCTAAAGCACGGGCATATGTTGGGTCGAGCGCATGCTCTGCATCAATAAAGGCAGCTTGTCCACCTTTTCTTTGAGCTTCTGCAATTGCATGCAAGGCAACTGTTGTTTTACCTGAAGATTCCGGTCCATAAATTTCAACGACTCTCCCTCGTGGGTAACCTCCTATGCCTAAAGCTACGTCCAGTGCCAGGGAACCACTTGGGATGGTCGCCATTTTTTGCTCCGCCTGTTCTCCAAGCTTCATGATCGAACCTTTGCCAAATTGCTTCTCTATCTGTCTTAACGCCATATCCAATGCTTGTTTTTTATCGCTCAAAACAACTTCCTCCTTTTTTCAACTAATTACATCATACTACTTTTTTCTTCATTTGCCAAGAAAAACACGAATGGATGTTCTTGTGTTTTCAGACTTGAATTTTTGCCGAAATTAAAAATCTGAGGGTAATGTGATAAGTGAAATGCAAAATCCATATCTTTTTCAGCTAAGATTTTTATTTTCCATCCCTTTTAAAAAATTTAATAAAAGTTCAAACCCCTTTAACATTGTCCTTCTTCTAATGGTATTCCGGTCACCCTGAAAGGAAAATTCTTTACTCACCTGATTTCCACGCCGGTCACATATAGCAATGAATACGGTGCCGACCGGTTTTCCTTCCGATTCAACCGGGCCTGCTATCCCGGTAAAGCTGATGCCTATATCGGAATCAAGCTTTTCATACACATTGGCTGCCATTTCAATAGCACATGCTTCACTTACGGTTCCCTCTCTCTGTATCGTTTCTGCAGATACACCCAGCAAATTTTGTTTAACGTTTGTATCATAAGAAACAATTCCTCCCCGGCATACTTGGGAAGCTCCTTCAACTGAAACAAGCTTTTCCGTGAACATACCACCTGTTAAACTCTCCGCAGCAGCCAATGTTACATTTTGATTTTTCAACATGGAATATACACGGCGTTCTATTGTTTCTTCATCTGCTCCGTAAAAGTAGGCCCCTACTCGCGCTAAAATTCGATTCTTTGTATTTTTTATTAAATGATTTACCTCTTCAATCGAACTGGCTTTAGCTGTCACCCGTAAGACTACACCGTCATTTTGGGCAAGTGGCGCAATTGTCGGGTTCGTTTGCTCCTTAATCATATCCTGCAGATCATGTTCCAAAGCAGATTCGCCAATACCTATAAATTTGAGCACCGTTGATTGAATGATTTCTTCCTGTCCGGTCAATTTTTGCAAATAGGGAAATACATCATTGCGTGATAAAGATTTCATTTCCCTTGGCACCCCTGGTAAAAACACCCATGTTTTATCTTCATAGGTTGTAATCATCCCCGGTGCCATCCCTGCTCTGTTATACAGGACTTCTGCACCTTCAAATACGCGTGCTTGCCTTCGGTTATTCGGTGTCATCACAGATTTTTGTTTTTCAAAAAATGCCTTTATTTTTTCCATTGAGGGACCGTGTTCGATTAGTTCCAGACCGCTCATTGATTGAAATGCTTCCCTTGTCATATCATCATCTGTCGGGCCGAGTCCTCCTGTCACGATAATAATATCTGACCTGCTATGAGCAAGTTTAAAAGCGTTTAATACGCGGGATAAGTTATCACCGACCACTACATGCTGGTAAACGTTAATCCCATAGTTCGCAAGTTCCCTGGACAGCCATTGTGCATTTGTATTAACAATCTGCCCTAATAACAATTCCGTACCTACTGCGATTATTTCCGATTTAAATTGCTTCGTCATTTTGAATCCCTCATCACATGCCAATTTTTCACAAAATAATCATACCCCGAAATCACGGTAAATACTAAAGCAGCATACAGCATAATCGTTCCAAAAGGAAATCCTATATAAGAAAATGGAAAGTTATTTAATAATAAAACTGCAATAGCGATCATTTGTGTTGCTGTCTTTAATTTCCCCATACTTCCGGCTGCAAGTACGATCCCCTCACCCGCCGCAACTAAACGCAGGCCAGTTACAGCCATTTCTCTGGAGATGATGATAATAACAATCCAGGCCGGGGCTAGACCCATTTCCACCAGCATAATTAAAGCGGCTGCTACAAGCAATTTATCGGCAAGTGGATCTAAAAACTTGCCAAGATTTGTAACGAGGTTATATTTCCTTGCATAATACCCATCTACCCAGTCTGTTACAGCAGCAATTATAAAAATAATAGCAGCTATAAAATGGGTTATCGGGAGCTCCCTTTCTCCAATATTCCATTGAGGTCCCCATTCAAAAGGGATCGTTAATACCAAAATAAAAACTGGAATCATTAATATCCGGGATAAGGTTAATCTATTCGGTATGTTCATCTTGTTTTCCTCCAACATTATTCAAGGTATAAAACCCTTCCAATCTGAACAATTCGGAAGGGTTTTATAAAGTGAGACTTCATTCAGTGGGGGCTTTGTTCATCTCCCACTGAAACAACCATGGCTATGCTACGCATCGCCACCAACTACCATGAAAATGAATTTCTAAACGAAATAGAAGTATTCATTTAGAAAAATATGGAGATATAGTTAATAACAATACGA
>NZ_JBGOHB010000032.1:0-54582 GCF_041521345.1 Virgibacillus oceani
GAAAGGGCTCTCACGCACCAAGGAGTTTCGACCTTCCTCATCCAGCCGTAGCATCAGTATCGCCAACCAATAACTATTTTCATTCTCCGTGGTGTATAGCTTTTTTGTGATACATGGTTGACTGCGGTGGGAATGAAATCGGAGCTTCCTGCCTTCATAAATATTATCGGGGAGTGCCTGGGACTGCGCTAAATGCTCGCCCCACCGAAAGCATTGGGACTACGGTACAGTGGTTCCTCGTCCCACCGAAATGCCTGTCACTCCCCGAATTGTGTCGAAAAATAGGTGCAGAGCAAATGTAAATGCTGCTCCTGATAAATCCCTTTACTTCAAGCCCTACCACAATGGGGTTGTGGTTCTTTGCGTATCCGCTGTTGTTCACCAAAAATTTGCCGAAGTCTGTCCAAGTGTTTATCCGATTTATCAATGATGTGTTCCAGCATCCCGATAACCGTCTAAACATTTTTCATTTCATTGCCTCATTTTTGAAAAAAGTAAAGCAATGTTCTATTTATATATCAATCACGGTTACTGTTTATTTCCTCATCATAACAGTTCATATATAATTCCCAATTTTAAAGCATAAACTTTGTCATATATGGTAAAAGACAATCTTTATTTCCCGGGAAATATCGACAATAAAGTTGCGGAGGGGATATAAGTCCGGATCTGTATTCGATTAAAACGAAACTGATGGAAGTATAACGTCTCATGGGATCCTATCAATTTATTGACAAAATAGATGAAAATAAAGTTGGTTTGACAGGGAAGGGCAAAGAGTCACGTTATTTGGAGCGGTAATAAAGCACGCTTTTTGTTATTCCTTTCGAAGAGGCTTCCTTTAAATAGAATTTACCCCGATGGATGAATTGGGGGTGGTGATCAATATTGAATGATAAGATCCATAGAGTAACCTTGTTGATATGGAAAAACCATTTGGGTCTTTATATTTCTTATGATTTATTGGTTTTTATCTATTAAGAATAGAAGCGGCATTGGCCCTTTCTTGTTCTGTAATCACATAACTTGTATGAACGGGAAGGAGAGGGCGGGAATCTATAGCACATGTCATATAGATCCCCAAAAAATATTCCATAACTCTAATCCTCTCAAAGTCCCGCTCCTAAACTCACAAACACGCAATACACAACGCTACAGCGCGATTTAAATCCTCCTGAGACCAGCTTGGCCCTTTCTTTTGCTCGATTGCCAGCTCATGGGAAGCAGGGATGTGAATAAAACCGGCCGGGAGGGACAATTGATTTTTCCGAATATAATACAGCGCGTGATACATTACATTGTTGCACAAGTAAGTTCCTGCCGTGTTTGATATCTCTGCGGGTAATCCAGCTTCGGTCAAGTATTTTACCATTTGATCAATAGGGAGTGTCGTGAAAATTCCATCTTTGCCGTCGGCGAAAATCTTTTCCCCGTTTGGCTTCCATCCTGTATTATCCGCGGGGCCGTCATTACAGTTGATGGCAATCCTCTCCGGTGTCATCTTATGCCGGCCGCCAGCCAATCCGAGGGAAATGATGGCATCCGGCTTTATCTTTTCCACCGTTGCCAAAAGCTGCTCGCCGCTTTTGGCAAAATCAACTGTCAAAATTTCTCCATGAACTTCAAAATCATTGATGACCTTCCCGGATAAACTTTTGACAACCTCCCTTGTCGGGTTGATCGGATAATCTAAAAAGGGTTCAAACCCCGTTAATAATAATTTCTTCATTCGTTTCCACCTCTTTTTATTTTCAGCGGACGCGCTCGTTTGATGTTTACATTATTTTCTTCATATGTTTTCCGGATAGCCTGGACATCTTTATTAATCCAATCAACCGCACCTAAATCAAACAGCTGCTGCCCTTCTTTGCATATTTCCAATGTCTCCCCGTACACGGTCTCATCGGCCGCCTCGGATATTAATTCGGCGCTCACCCAGTCAGGGAAACGCTCAATCCCATTTGTTGATGCCGGATGTGCTTTTGCATTCCATTGATAAAAAATAAATTCCTCTACCAGTTCAATCGGGAATAGTTCCGGCATAAACTGATGGCCATATTTCTTGTATCTGTCCAGCCAGTATTGGTTTAGTTCATGAATTTTTGTTCTGCTGACCTTTGCCTGGATGGACGCTGTGATCTTATTTAATATATCCGTATGCTGCGGATATTTTTCCGCATCTAGCTGACGGGCTATGCCGTACAGCATGGCACTTGGAATCCAGAAGGACATGTTAAATCTCGGCGGAATATGGTACCCGGCAAAAGGCTGTGTCCATTCATGGCTTGGGATGCCGTGATTATCAATGAGGATGTCCGGCGCCCACCGGTCCATGATTTTAGGAAGCACATTTGCTTCACCAAACACAGTGTCTTTGTATCTCACATGAGAGAATTCCAGTCCCACCGCATTATACCTTGCCGCATGAAGCTTCCACTCCGGATTATCCACTGCCATTTGCTGCTGTAGTGCGGTTCCATCCGGATTGGCGCGTGGGATCACCACGAGATTCAGATGTTTTAAAATTTCCGGATGTTCCTTATCCAAATCATCCAGCATCTCCATCACACCCGGTGTACTGGAAACTTCATTCGCATGATGGCCTGTTTCAATAAGCACTGTCGGCTTATGCACCGAGAGCTTGATGGCGGAATAAAAATCTTCCTTTATATCTTGAAAAAGCTCATAAACAAAGATTGGTCTGCCACGGTAGGAATAATCTGCCAACCATGGACGTATCTGTGCTGATTCCGGTCTTGGAAGATCATCCGGCAAAGGTACAAAACCGTTTTCCTTATGTTTATCGAGCGCGACCTTTTGCGGCGTTCCATCAACAAAGCATTCCGCCCATAACGGGTGCCTGTGTCCATATTGGAAACCGAGTCTTTTCGTCACAATATCCGGTCTTTCACGTTCTCCCCATTGATAAACCGTTATTTCTGCGCTTGGCTTCCCACCGGGTGTCACTTTCATAAAAGGATAGACTCCGCCCGGCGTGATATATGCTTTGCCCGCCGCTTCTTCCCCTTTCACATGAAAATAATCCAGTGTATTAAAATAGATATCCTCATGCAGGGCTTCCAGTGAAGAAATACGTTCTTCGGCAACAGGAATTTTCATTTCTTCTTCACTCATGCTTGCCTTGATTTCAATACGGTCAAATAAAGGCTTTAATGTACAGCTCGTATCATCGGATTCATCCGATTTCTCCCAGAGTTTTGGCAGAATTTCTTCCGTGTAATACAAATAAAAACGTTCTCGGTCTGTTTGAATGATGGATGTTTCCAGGACTTCTCCATGCTGCTCAACGTATAAATAGCTGGTAGTCGGATAGCTGTATGTATTTTTTTCCACATAAGGCACCTTGGATACAGGAATGGAAATGGTAGCCTCCAATAAAGCCTCTCCATTACGGTTATTCGCGATTAATCGGTATGTAGCATCCAATTCTCCGGTTAGTTCAAATTGAACTTTGGAGGCATCGATATTTAATTGTTGCGCGATGATTTCATCGATCGGGTACATTTCCTGAATCCAGCGAATAGGCAGCTCCAGTCCGTCATCCCTTTTTTCTTCTAAACAATAAATAGTAACAGCGTCAATATCACCGTCCAATGCAGTTAGACGGGGTAATATTTCTTCGGTTACCCAAAAATATCCTGGTTTAAATGCAGATCTTACACGCACTTCACTTTGAGGAAACATTTTCTGGATTTTTTCACGGGTATGATCCCTGATCTCTTTGGAATCAGATAAATAAACGGTCATACGGCTTGGTTCAGCTTGATTCACTTTTCCTTCCAATTGCTGAATAAGCCTATCCAGTTCCGCAACTTCTCCTTCATCGCTCCAGGTGAGATGAAATAATTCTTTTTCCTCATTGGCAGCGGTATGAAAGGACCGCTCCCACGAACCGAAATGACCTTGGAAATGCCAATTTTTTTCTCGGAAAAAATAAGAAATTGCATTTTCCAAGGCATCATTATTCCCTGTAAAATAAACGCCATTATCTATTAATGCTATGGCTGCTTCTTCATCTTTGTTTGCTTCAAAATGAAGTGTGAAAGGATGTACTGATAGATTTCCTGTCATTGGAAAAGCAAGCGCTGTCGATTCCATGCCGACTCTTGCTGCGCCGTAACAAATTTCTGTCCAGGCCAGTTCCGACAAGCCTTCCGTCGTATGAAAAGTAATCGCTTGCTGATTATGCGGACTCGGTTCCTGTCCGTGTAGGAATCCGGTATCCTGCCAAACCTCTGTCAAACTGTCTACTTGGTAATTTATATCTGAAGGAGCAGGAGCTTGATCCAACGGCCATTTTTCATCATGGATAACAATGGCATCACCGTCCAATAAAACTTTGGAGACAGGAGCATCTTTTTGCATGAAATTCCTATGCCATTTGCCCGCTAAAAAACGAAGCAATGCAGATAAGCTTTCCGGGTCTTCGTAAAAAACCGTGATTTCATTAGGTGTCTGGCATTCCATGGCCGTTTGTTCGTCACTTTGCACAAAGGCCAGTTTATGCGTATAACGGCTATTTTCAAGAAAAAATTCAAAGGAAAGACTGGTTGTTTCAAAGCCTAACCGGGCACAAAAATCAATAAGCCCCGGAACAACTACATGCTTATCGAACTTGATCCAAAGATTTACCTGATCAGCCACACCGTCATGATTCTGATCTTCCACAAATCCGCCGATTTCCCACATATTTCTTAAGTCATTCATATCCTCACCTGCTTACCATTGTTTTGCGGAATAATGTAACCGAAAAAATCGGATGACATGGATAAACCGCATGAATTCAACACTTGGATTTCATGCGGTTTGATTCTACTATAATATTAAACCAATTCTAGCTTCGTCTCTAGCTTTTTATCCTGAATTAATTTTCCAAGTAAACATCTTTCAGCATTAAATATTGGGTTGGCAGCTGCTCTAAACCTTTTACCTCATCTCGTACACCAAGCAGATATTCGGTGTAATGAAGATAAATATTTGGTGAAAGATCCACAAGTTTTTCCTGAAGTTCCTGGTAAACGTCATGCCGCTCTTCTTCATCAAAGGTCTGGCGGCCCTCTTCCAATAAACTGTCTACCTCATCATCTTCTAGGAAAGTCCGGTTTCCGGGTGTCCCGACATTTTGCGAATGGTACAACGGGTATAATGCATAATCTGTATCACCTGTACCTGTTACCCAGCCGAGCACATACATTTCATGATCGCCATTTGCAGTTGCTTCCAGGTAGGCACCCCATTCGAGTACTTCAATGTCAACCTCAATGCCGATCTCTGCCAGTTGCGCTTGTACATTTGTAGCTGAATCAATACGCTCTCTATCATCGTTCGTCATGATGGTTGTTTCAAAACCGTCTTCATATCCTGCCTCAGCCAACAGTTCTCTTGCTCTGTCCACATCATAATCAAGTCCAGTAGCATTTTCATCATAGCCAAGCACACCTGGAGGAATAGGACCTGCAGCAGGTACGGCATATCCATCATAAATGCCTTCAATAATATTTTCTTTATTGACGGCCATGGAAATGGCTTGGCGGACAAGCTGGTCATCAAACGGCTCTTTATTGATATTGAATCCGATATACGCCAGGCTCACACTGTCTTGCTGCTGTACACTTGCTTCCTCATGTGCATCAACTTGCTCTACATCGGACGGACTGAGCGGATTCGTTATATGAGAATCCCCGGTTTGCAGTTCTGCCACCCGTGTCAAGTCTTCACTAGTCACTTTAAAAGTCACAGAATCAAGTTTAGCAGGTTCCTCCCAATAGTCATCATTTCTCGTTAAACGGACAAAATCTCCCGGAACCCATTCATCAAATTGGAAATATCCGGTTCCAATGGGATTCTCATTAATTTTTGAACCAGGTTCTGCCCCATTTTCCATCGCTTCATAATCCTCATCAATTAAATCCGGTGCAACCATCCCGCTGACAGGGTGCGCCAGATGGGCAGGGAGTGATGCAAATGGATATTCTGTAGTAAAGCGGATCGTATAGTCATCCACGACTTCTATATCAGTGATCATTTCAAATAACGATGCTTGTGAAGATGCTACATCCGGATCCTGTATCCGTTCTATATTCATTTTCACCACATCCGCATTAAATGCTGAACCGTTGTGAAAAGTTACGCCTTCTTGAAGTTCAAATTCCCATATATTTTCTTCAATAGCTTCCCATGCTGCAGCAAGACTTGGTGTTAATTCCATATCTTGATTTTGTTTCACCAAAGTTTCAAACATATTAATCTGTACATCATAGGAAGGGATATCATTCGAGCCATTCGGATCAAGGGAGACAGCGTCTGAAGCTTTGGAAATAACCAAATCTCCGCCTTGACTCTCCTCGGTCTCATCGTTATCGTTCGCTGTGTCGCCTCCCGCGTCCTCATCAGGTTCGCTCGCACAGGCTGTAAGTATTAGCGTCAAAAATAATCCAATTGTGAAGTAAGCGATTACTTTTTTAGTCGATTTCATAGATGTTTTCTCCTTTTGTGTATGTTTTTGTAAATATGAGAATGATAGATATTATTATAATCCACTCCCTAACAAAAAACAATTGAAATTCCATTGCAAAAATTTGAAAAACGAAGCTGCGAATTGCTTTTATAAAGTGAAAGGGTCATGCTTCGAAAAGGTCTTATTTCCAGCAGTGATATAATGGTAGAAAACACGCTCAAAATGGATAACTCCTGCAATGAATGAGATAATAAAGTGAAACTTCATTCAGTGGGGGTTAGGCCTACAGGACGTAGGTCATCCAGGACGTGGCGATTTTAGTCTGCGTTTTCCCTCCCCCGTTGAATGTTAGCACCGCAAGGGTATGACCTAAAGGCCCTTGAATGATTCGGGCCGTTACTGGCTGTTGGATCTCCCACTTAAGTTTCCTTCATTCATGAAGTGGGCGCTTTCCAGCCAGTTACACTGCGATAAATACGCACGAAAACCAAGTTGATAAGGAGAAATACAAAATGAAACTAATCGCTTCAGACCTTGATGGAACATTATTGGATGAAAATGGGCTAGTCAGTGAGGAAAATGCTGCTGCAATAAAAAAAGCAATCGATCATGGCATAGAGGTTGTTATAGCTACAGGCAGAAGCTTTGGTGCTGCAAATCTTCCGCTCCGTCACGCTGGATTAAGCACGCCGATCATCTCATTGAATGGTGCGAACACGTATACAGCGGAAAAAGAATTGCTTCGGGATGTACCGATGCATGAAAGCCAAGTACAAATGGTTTATGAGGAATGCCGGAAGCATGACTTATATTTTGAAGTGTTCACGAATAAAGGTGTTTTTTCTACAAATAGGGAACATTTTTTAGGCGTTATGCTTGATATATTAAAATCGGCCAATCCGAATAAACCGGAAGAGGAACTGCGAAAGACGGCGGAATTGCGTTTTCAATATGAGAACGTGGCGTTTATCGAGAATTATGATGACATTTTTTCTAGAAAAGATATTAGTGTATATAAAATCCTTGCGTTTTCCATGGAAAAAAGCAAGCTTCATCACGTCCATAAACAATTAATAAATGAAAAAAATATGGCCATCACCTCCTCCGGGGACATAAATATAGAGTTTAATAACACAGCTGCACAAAAGGGAGTTGCGCTTGAGGAATACGCAAAAAATCTTGGTATAGAGATGAAAGATATTATGGCGATTGGCGATAATTTAAATGACGCCAGTATGCTAAAGGCAGCCGGCCGTTCTGTTGCTATGGGAAATGCCACGGATGAAATAAAAAACTTATGTGATTTTACAACGAAACAGAATACAGAAAATGGTGTAGCTTTTGCTATAGAAGAGGTATTGGCGGATTTGGGGATTAAAAAAGTTAATAGTGAAGGTCAAAGTTATAGTTAATTGGTTTATGCAAAATTAAAAGAGAATCAGCCTGATTCAACTTCTTTAGTGGGTGTCGAAGCTATGTACAGCCACTTATAAGCTTGTAAAGAAAATATCTTTACAGGCTTTTTTTACGTACGGCAAATGATTTCAACAACTTTTATCAAAAGCGAGAACTCACCCTAAAAATGAAAAAATGTAGATTTCCAAATGATTATGATCTTAGCTTCTTTCCATCAAATACATTGTGCTTAATAAACCTAAACTTTAACTCCTAATCTAAGTGTGTTATAATTTTATGAAAATGAATGAACATTCAGTCGAACTAGCCTACATAAAAAGGAGCATACCCATGACAAAGGAAAAAGTCCAAAAGATGAATAAATCTATGAAACTACCAGTTATTATGGCGCCGATGTTTCTTGTCTCCAATCCGAAAATGACGATTGAAGCATGTAAGGAAGGGATTGTGGGAACATTTCCTGCGCTCAATGCGCGCACCGGTGACATGCTAGCGGAGTGGATGGAAGAGATCACGACTGAGCTGGAACAGGCGAAAAAAGACAATCCTGATCAAAAAATGGCGCCGTGGGGAATCAATTTTATTACCCACCGCTCCAATAAACGTTATCAGGAGGACCTGAAACTGATGGAAAAATATCAGCCGCCATTGATCATTACATCTCTCGGCGACCCGAGTCCTGCGGTGGAAATTGCCAGCGAATACGGTGGCATCGTGTTTTCCGATGTAATCAATATCAAATTTGCCAAAAAAGCGATTGAAAAAGGAGCCGACGGTCTGGTGCTTGTTGCAAGCGGAGCGGGCGGCCACGGTGGTGAGCTCAATCCAGTGGCATTCGTTAATGAAGTTCGGGAATTTTTTGACGGCCCGATTGTGCTGGCCGGTGCCTTGTCGAAGGGGGAGGACATCCTGGCTGCGGAAGTCATGGGTGCAGATTTTGCCTATATGGGCTCGCGCTTTATCCCAACCCACGAAAGTGTTGCAGAGAATGATTACAAAAATATGATGGTTGATGCAAACATCGATGATATCATATACACGGACGCATTCAGCGGCATCAATGCGAACTACTTGATTCCAAGCATCACGCGCGCAGGGCTGGATCCAAATAACTTGGAGAGCAAAAAGGAAATTAATTTTGACAAAATGAACCAAACAGACGCCAAAGCATGGAAAGACATCTGGGGTGCCGGCCAGGGCGTTGGAGCACTCACGAAAATCCAATCCGTGAAAGAAGTCGTGGATGAGCTCGAAGTCGCTTATCAGAAAGCGATTGACAGGGTTGTGGCTAAAAAATAAGGAAAATGTATCCCTTCATACTTTGAGATGAAGGGATTTTTCTTCCGTTCGTTACGATTGCCATGATCCGTTCGTATCAAAAAAGCATCCAGAAGCTCGAGCCTGCCATTGTTATGCAGAAAAACTCTTGAATGTTTCGCCGCATTAAATAGTTATTTAATAGAAGGAAGAAGAAAAAAACGGTGCCGTATAACGAAAATGCAACCTTTTTATAGGAGGGCTGCATTTCTATTTTCATTCAGGAAGAAATAATTTTTCCATGAAACTTCCTGCTCCGGGGTCCGTCAAACTCACAAAAATAAACCCCCTGCCACGTGCCAAGAACGAGTTCCCCATCAGAAATCACCAACGTCTGTGCATGGCCGACCGTACTCGTTTTCAAGTGAGCGGCTGTATTTCCTTCCCCATGCCTGTCTTTTGGATGCTCCCACGGATACACCTCATCCAGTCGCATAAGCATATCTGTCTTCACATCCGGATCCGCATCTTCATTGACCGTGATGCCAGCTGTCGTGTGCAAGGAAGTGACAATGAGTATCCCGTCCTTCACACCGTTTTCCTGAATCCAATTTTCGAGCTGCGAGGTGATATCAAGCATTTCCGAATGTTTGTTAGTGCGCAGTTGAAATATTTTTTCCATGTGGTACATCCTTTCTATAATAAAGCTGATGTTGAAAATTTTATTGCAAATATCATTTGGTTTCTCAAAATCTGCCTCAGGGAATTGGTTTTTTTGCCATAGTGAATAGGTCCAAAAAGCATTTTTCCACTTTTGTATTATTTTAACCTTTTTCGTATAGTAAAATAAAGCTATACAATTTTCTAAAACATATTTAAAATTAGATGAAGAGGAGGAAAAACAAGGGAGAGAAGAAATAGAACAGCTGCCAGAAGAGGAAGCAAACCGCATTTTTCGTTTGCCAAATTCTTACTTTGAAAAAGGGGTGAAACAAGGGGGAGGCAAGAAGGAATGGAAAAAGCTGCAAAAAGGATGTTATTAAAAGATATGCCCAAGGATGATATTGCTGATGTTACTGGGCTGAATAGGGAAGAAATAGAGAAAATTGCTGACGTATTGAATAAATAGCCTGGGTTTCACTGATGTTAGCAATGGCTGATATCAGCTTTTTCATAAATTCTTACACGATATACCTATTTTAAACTAAAAGGAGATTGCTATGATATTACGCAACAGACCCAAACCAGTGACTTTGGAAAAGTATGAAAGACTCATCCCACGTCTCAGCCCCCACGTCCCCGGCGTCAGAAAAATTCATGCAGAAGCAGATAGAAGGTTGAAAGGATATGTTGGCGAGAAAAAAACGGATAATCACACGAACCTGCTTGCTTCTCAATTTTCCATTCTGTATGATATCGGCCTAAAGATTCAAGGAAAAACCGTTCAATTTGACACGCTCATTATTACCCCACATGCCATCTTTCCAATTGAAAGTAAAAATTTCAGCGGCGTAATTACCTTCGACGCCATCCTTAAACAGCTAATCCGTGATAATGGAAAGGCGGAAAAGGGCTACCGCTATCCTATTACCCAAGCAGAACTTCAAAAAATGAAGCTCCAGTTATGGCTGCAGCAGCATAATCTAGCACATATTCCTATCTATCCGCTTGTTGCCATCAGCGATCCAGCTACAGTCGTAAAAGTTATTGGAGATCAGGAATCTATTGCTAAAATGGTGTTCCATGCAGAATATATTCCGAAGCAGATTATGGACATGGAGGCACAGCTTAAGGGAGATGAATTAAATCATTATAAAATAGCTAGAATGATTCTGAGAGAGTGTGTGGAATTGGATAGAGATATTATCGCTGAACACGAGATTAGCGTTACTGACTTAAAGCCAGGGGTACAATGTCCGGCTTGCAAATATATTGGTCTGAAGCGAATGTACGGCGCGTGGTGGTGTGAGAGATGCAGGAAGAAGCATCGAAATGCACATAAGCAGGCGTTAGAAGATTATATATTATTGGTAAGGTCTTATATTACAAATGAAGAAAATAGAAAGTGGTTAAATATAAATTCACGCCACTTATCAAAGACGCTGCTACAAAAGTCAAAGCTAGTTTATAATTCATATAAAAAAAGATGGGAAAGCAGATAAACTTTATTACTCGCACCCTGGCTGAAGTTGCTCATGAGGCCGAAAAAGTAGCTCGCGCTCGACCTAAAGTAGCTCACGACCCCAGAAAAGCAGCTCGCGCTCGCCCTAAAGTTGCTCACGAACTCAGAAAAGCAGCTCGCGCTCGACCTAAAGTTGCTCACGAACCCAGAAAAGTAGCTCACGACCCCAGAAAAGTAGCTCACGCTCGACCTAAAGTTGCTCACGAACTCAGAAAAGCAGCTCGCGCTCGACCTAAAGTTGCTCACGACCCCAGAAAAGTAGCTCACGCTCGACCTAAAGTTGCTCGCGAACTCAGAAAAGTAGCTCGCGCTCGCCCTAAAGTTGCTCATGAACTCAGAAAAGCAGCTCGCGCTTGGCCTAAAGTAGCTCACGAACTCAGAAAAGTAGCTCGCGCTCGGCCTAAAGTAGCTCACGAACTCAGAAAAGTAGCTCGCGCTCGACCTAAAGTAGCTCACGACCCCAGAAAAGTAGCTCGCGCTCGGCCTAAAGTAGCTCACGACCCCAGAAAAGCAGCTCGCGCTCGCCCTAAAGTTGCTCACGAACTCAGAAAAGTAGCTCGCGCTCGACCTAAAGTTGCTCGCGAACCTAAAAAATAGCTCATATAGCCACCACTCACCCAATCAAAAGAACTCCAGCATCCGCTGAAGTTCTCACATAAACTATTATATTAATAAAATCGTTTAAATCCTTCAAAATGGCTCTTCCAATATGAATTATCCAAACTTGTCACCGTTACACCTGTTGATGACCCCGCATGAATGAACTGATTATTGCCTACGTAAATGCCCATATGCGAGATTCCTGACCGGTAAGTTCCGGAAAAGAATACGAGATCCCCGACTTGTGGTTTGTTTACATAGTAAGAACGATTATAATAACCGTCGGTAGACAAGCGGCTGATATCCATGCCTGCTTCCTTATATGCATAATAAATAAATCCGCTGCAGTCAAACCCGCTCGTTGATGTGCCGCCCCAAACGTAGCGTGTTCCTGTTAAGCTATTTGCTGTGCTGATTAGCTTGTCCACGTTATAGTCTACATCAGCAGATCCGCCACCTGAGCTGCCCGAACTGCCCCCTGAGCTTCCGGAATCACTGGAGCTGCTATTGATGTTCAGTTTTTGGCCAACGATAATCAAGTCGGAACTTAAGCTATTCCAACTTCTCAGATTTGACACGGATACCCCGTGATTGGCGGCAATTTTTGATAAATTGTCGCCTGCTTTTACGGTATAAACAGTAGCACTTCCCGTTTGCCCTGAACCGCTGGATGAACCTGAGTCCCCTGAACTACCAGAGCTGCCGTTGATTTTCAGCTTCTGATTCACTCTAATTAAGTCTGAGCTTAAGTTGTTCCAATTTTTTAGGTTGGAAACAGAAACGCCATGACTGGCAGCAATGTGTGACAATGTATCCCCGGATTTTACCGTGTATGTCGTTGAACTGCCGGAACTTCCTGATGACCCTGAGCTTCCACCCGATGAACCTGAACTGCCGGAAGAACCACTTGATCCGCTGCTTACAGCTAATTTATTTCCCGGATGAATCAAAGTGGAACTTAAATCATTCCATTTCATTAAATTAGACACGGATATATTGTGCCTTGAAGCGATGCCACTAAGTGTATCCCCGCTTTTTACTGTGTATGTAGATTGTGAATTTGATGAAGTTGAGTTGGAATTAGAGCTGGATGAACTGCTTGAACTGTTGCTTGTGCTAATAACCTGATTTGGAAAAATGGTGTCTCCGGATAAATTGTTCCAGGATTTTAAATTGGAGACAGATGTGTTATGATTTTGTGCGATGGTCCACAGGGAATCTCCGCTCTCGACTGTATAAGAAGCTGCCTCTGCTTCTTCTGCTGCAAAAATAGCCGATGCGATTGCGGCACTTGCTGTTACGGAAAAAATAATTTTCTTGTTCGCCAATTTTTATACCTCCTCATGCAGTTAAATAACAAGTATATTAACGATATGCATGCTATTTTATGAAAATTTGCATGGCTTCTGATTACCAAAATATACTAGAAAGTATTTCTATTATAGCTACTATGACAAAAAAATGATAGATAACTAGGTGTTTTGTAATGTATTTGTAATATATGTCGAACGGAAGTCGGTGTTTGTCGAGTGATTAGGATAGATGCTGTGAAAATTTGCGAGGCAAGAGAGAGGTAGCGAATTAGGGGGCATCTTGCTTTAGATGAAAAATGGTTTCAATATGTTAGTTCCAGTGAAGAGGTATTTAACTATATAAAAAATTTAACTAGTGAGATTGGAATTCTAGTCATGCAAAGCAGGGTAGCATTAAATAATACACATCGCAAATTAGATGTGGAAGCATTTCGTGCCTTTACGCTTGTAGATGAATAGCCCCATATCAAAAAATTTACCATGGTACGGTTAATAAGAAATTGGAAGAATACGTAATAAAAAACAATGGCGGACAATTTATGCAGGGAAGAAAGTGTAAAAACTTTCTTCCCTGCATAAGTGTAACTAAGGCATTCACCCAAAAGCTGGCGAATGCCAAGTTTTCTAGTAATACGGCACAGTCACGTCTAGACCATCGATTTTTTTAGGCGATGTCAAAGATAGTAAAATATTAAATACTACAGCTTATCAATTAACTGGATTAAACAGATATACTTTTGACCACTTGGAGAAAGTGATAGAAGGGGATGAAGGTTAATAAATATTTCTTTCCTTTTTAATAGTATTACTGTTATGGGCGAAGAGGCTTAACTATTTGTTCTGTCTTGGCTGACTAGTGTTCTTTTTGTTTAAAATATAAAAAAGACTATGTCCGAGCACGCGCACCTAAAAATCTTCATAATAAGGAAGTGGAAACGATGATTTATCCATATGAAAAACACAAAGGTGCAGGTCAGAGCAAACGTAATAATAAGAACTTCAGCCAAAGGCTTGCTGGAAAATTATAAAAACCCTGATCCCCTGGATGAGGTAAAAAGTGCCTGGTTAAAAGTAGTGGAAGAAAATCATGAAGGTTATAGACTCAAACCTAGATTAAATGAATGTAACAATACGCCATATTATCTATGACTTCACTTCAGCAATCCCCCCGCTCAGTTTCCAACAGTATTCGCCCCTGTTTTATGAAATAGTTTTAACAAACAAAGCACCTCTATCCCACTCACCGTCTATCCTTCATCCTAAACTGCTGAAAGATCGTGTTCCGCTTATTTCGATATACTTCCCGTCCGGCAAGAAAATTGATGATCTGAATGTTCCTTTGCACAGATAAGCCCAGATTGGTGGCAGCTGTCCCATGAGAATGCTCCAAATTGGTCAGGGTGAAAAAATGGTGCTCCCGCTCCGCTTGGTCGTTGAAAATAAGCCTGTAATCTCTTGTGACCTTATACCGCTTATCGTCTTCCCAGGCTATTTTTTTCCCAAAACGGTCATAGAACCAATCAGGAATATGGGGCTTATAACCCGTTGCCAGGATCACCTTATTTGTTTCATAGTCAAAGGAATTTTCCACCTGCCATTGCTGGCAATGAAGCACATATTTGTCCTGCTTTTTACTGAGGTGCTGAACTTCGGTATTCGGCTGGATTGTTACAGGCTGCTCTTTTTGCCCGATTGTTTTATGATACAGAGTCTCGTACAAATCTCTTAATGTATCCGGGTTAATCCCTTTTCTCAGCGTTCCCAAGGTTTCCAGCGTCTCATTCCGCTCTTTGAAGCTCAAACCATGAAAATAATCCACAAAATCAGGCGAGAAAAACTCCAGACCAAACTCTCCCTTCTCCAGCTGGAAAAGTCCGCTGGAGCGGGTGAATAACGTCAATTGAAATTCTTTATTTTCCTGCTCCTTTAACAGATCAAGGAGCACCTCAATAGCGCTCTGTCCGGACCCCACTACCGCAATTTCAGGATACTGCACCAAATTTTCCTTTTCGTACATGTAACGGCTCGAATGCAGCACATCTGATTCCGGGTTTCCTTCCATCGCATCCAGGATCAAAGGCTCACTCCCAGTTCCCATGACCACATGTTTGGCGAAATAAGAGGTTTCGCTTTGGGTGGAAGTATTTCTTACGACGACCTCATAATGCGGCTCGGAAGCTTTTTTATGATCAATCACATCCACAACTTCAAAACCGAAATGCAGTCCCTCCAGCTGCGTCGTGACCCATTGCAAATAATCATTATACTCCCGGCGCGGAATCATGGACTTACTGGAAATATAAAATTCATAAAGGCGGTTATGTTCATGTAAATAGTTGACATAGGTGAACCTGCTCGTCGGATTGGCAAAAGTGACTAGGTCTGCTAAAAAGGGGATCGTCAACACTGTCCCTTCAATTAACATGCCGGGATGCCATTCAAACTTTGCGGTTTTATCAAAAAAGACAGCATCCAGTTCCGGGGTATCATCCAGCAGTGCCGCCAATCCAAGGTTAAAAGGTCCGATGCCAATACCAATTATATCGTGCAATTTATCCGTCATTTTTCCACTTCCCTTATGTAAAGTACATTTTTGCTTAATGTACCCTTTTTTGCCGGTTAATATGCTTTGGAAAAAAGATGGAAGGGATGTGCTTGTAGCTCGAATTCGGTGCCTGAGACTGCGCTAAATGCTCGCCCCACCGAAAAGTATTTGTCACTCCCCGGTTTTGGCAACTTTTTTCGAAGAGGGATGTGTGATTTCTGTTTGTTGGTTAAAGGGAGGGGGTGAGCGGCTCGGAGATCTTTCAAATCAAATGAGTTCACTTATGTTCAAATTCAGAACAATATATAAATTCTTGTGGCATTTATATTGGAAGATCTGTAATATAGTAGTCGTAGTAACTGCATAAAGCGGATGGGCAGTTGGCACTTCCTGTATGAAAGGGGGTGTTAGTATAGTGACATATGATGCAATGAATATGCTATTCCAATTTGGAATTTTCCTGGCGACAGGATTAACAGCTATGGTTGCAATCGTAGCAATTGTCATCAAAAGAAAAAAGTAATCGTCCTCTGCTTTGCCCAAGTGTGAGACGATTACTTCTATGCTAAAACAATTCATTGGTCAACCACTCAAAAAGGTGGTATGCAGTTACTTCTGCTGGGTGCTTAAAGCATCCAGCTTCTTTTATTATACTACATTTCTATTTATAGTATACACCAATTGCATTATAGTATCATTTTTTTTAAAAAAATAATCGTCCTCCGCTTTGCCCAAGTGTGAGACGATTACTACCGTATTAAAACAACATATCGGTCAACCACGCAAACATGCAGTTACTCATGCTGAGCAGCACTTCACAACCAGCGATATTTTTATTATACTACAAATTAGCCTAGTGTAAACAATGGGCTGAAGATAAGGTGAATTGACACCAGGAGGAGTTGACATGATGGAATACAGTTTTATGGACATGCTGCTTTTAATTATAGGAATCTATTTAATACTCACGGTTACAAAACTTGATGGACGACTGAAAAACATAAAGTATACGCTGAACCAGATTTCCAAAAGCGTAGACATCCCAGAAAATCCAATCAATGATGAATTGCGTAAATTAATTAATGAAGGTAAGGATGTAAAAGCAGTGAAAAAGGCGCGGGAAACGCTGGGTCTTTCATTGGTAGAGGGTAAACAATACGTGGATGCTTTAAAACTGGAGAATAAATAAGTGAATTGTTATAAGAAAATAGAGGGGAACGAGAAAATTTTCCCATGCTCCTCTATTCAAATCACAAGAAAAACCTGATCCGTCCCCGCATTTATTTTGCAGCTATTTCCCCGGGAAGTGTCGTTTAAGCTTTCCCAGTCATTGAAATTACTTATTCACGGATTGGTTGTCACTTGAAGAAAGGAAAGTGGACTCCTGGGATACCACAATTCCAAGTCGGCCGCCTGCTTTGATAATCTCGCCTGTCACAAAAGAAGACAGCTCAGAACCAAGGATTGTCAACGCATTCTGTTCGTATTTCTTCAAGTTCATCCCGCAAGTCTTTCGGATTCATTTCCGCTGTTTTTTTGTGCTCCGTCTCCCGTAACCATCTGACAGGCTCCTATCATAGATAGTATGTATAACTTCAAACTCGATCCCATTAACTTTCATTGAGTCATCTATATTGTGTTTTCTATATCTATAAGCATGGAACCCTGCTAATACAATTTGGAATTTTTCTTGCAACCGGGTTAACAGCCATGATAGCGATCATTTGCACTCGTCACCAAAAGAAAAAAGAAGTAATCGTCCTCCGCTCGGCAAAAGTGCAGGAGATTACCTCTTTCACATAGCATACATCATTCACATAGCATTTCATTTATTAGTCAATATCTTTACACCATCCTCCAAACGATTGGTACACTTTTATCATCTATCGGTGGTTTTGCCCAACGGTTACGCAATTTCATCCAGCGATTCGCCACATTTCAGCATTTAACCCGGGACAAGAAACCTGTCCGCATGTCCCACGAGAATCCGCCTTATCCAGGGAAATCCTGTCTAGTTATGTCCCCGGTTTTCACGTGGCAGCTGTATACTTCTTTATTGGTTAGATCTACAAGAGATAGTGTTTTTCCATGACCGGCACCAGTGTCTATCCCAATTTTATCGGGTCGTACCCAAATATGGTTTGCCATCCCCAGGCGATCGGTTGAAGTATGGCCGAAGATCACCTGTTTTGGCAATTGATGCGGCTGGTTCAAAAATGGTTCCCGAATACGGAGCAGGTCTTCGGCAAGCTGCAATTTCATAGGGATGCCCGGGCGGATGCCGGCATGTACATAGATGTATTGATTATCTTCATAGTATAGGGGCATATGATGAAAAAAATTTTTTCCCCGTTCCATAAAGTACTGGGTTCCGGGCAAGGCATCTATTACTTTTTGTTCATGGTTTCCCCTTAAAACGACGGCTTCCTGATCCCATAATTCCCTGATGATGTTTATAGTTCCTTTCGTATCAGGTCCTTTATGTATATAGTCACCCAACAATATTAACTGATCAAATGGAGGGTGATAACAGGCGGCGTGTAAGAGGGAGAGCAGGAGCTCCCCATGCCCGTGAATATCAGAGATGGCAAGTTTCCTATTCACGCAAATCTTCCTTATATATAAATGTATGTTGCACAGGAAAGCCGATCGTTAGTTCATCACCTATATGCAATGGATGATCAGTAATAAAGGATAAACTTTCCCCTTTATTAACATCAAGAATGACACGCCATGACAAGCCTTGAAATACAGCATGCCTGACCCTTACTTTGATCCCGTTATAATCCTGATCTTCTTTCATTTCATCCATTACCTGGATATGCTCCGGATGAATGATAACTTTCCAGTTGCCTGCAGTTCCTTTGTGATTGCCCAGTACTATCCCTTTGATCTTTTGATCACCCCATATTACAGTCCCTGATTGGCTGTGCTGCGGATCCATTTCCGCATTTACTGATTGAAGCCGGTTGGTATAACCCAATAGCTGTGCCACCCATTCTGTTTTTGGAAACCGGAACACTTCTTCTTTTGGACCAAATTGTTCCAATTGGCCATCCCGCATGATCAATAGAGAGTCCGCTAACGCGAAAGCCTCCATCGGATCATGTGTCACATGTACAGCGGTGATATTTAATTCACTCAGCAGCATGGAGAGTTCTTCGCGCATTTCCAATCGTAACTTAATATCCAGATTGGATAATGGTTCATCCATAAGTAAAATGCTTGGTTCGGTTACTAATGCCCTGGCTATACCGACTCTTTGCTGCTGCCCGCCGGATAGATGGGAGACCATTCTATTTTTTAGTCCATCTAAGTGTAACTTGTGGAGAATATCTTCTACTTTTCCTTTGTTCCTCTTCGCATTTCCTTTACCTCTTTTTAATCCATAGACGATGTTTTCATACACGTTCATATGCGGCCACAAGGCATAATCCTGAAAAACCATATTAATGGGGCGTTTTTCGGGCGGTATGACAACCCTACTGTCCGATACTTTTTGTTGATCTATGAATATCTCACCGGATGAAGGTTTGATTAAACCTGCTATAGCTTGTAATAAAGTTGATTTTCCGCAGCCAGAAGGTCCTAAAATACTGACTAATTCACCTGGCTTAATAGAAAAAGATAAATGATCCAATGCGGAAACATTCCCATACTTTTTGCTTACGTTTTCGACTGTTAATAAATTATTCATCGTTTACTTCACCTTTCTTTGGTCTATCATCCGGAATAAGACTTTAAAGGTTGCCTCAACCATAAGTATGATCGCAATAATGACTAATCCGCCAATGATCGTAGCTGAAGTGGAAAAACCGTAGTCAGCCCGTTCAAATGCATTATCAATGGTAACAGGCAGCAGGTGGTAATTAGGCGGATGCAGCATGGTTCCTAATGCCAGATCGAATACACTTGTCCCCATCGAAGCAATAAAAGATATAACTAACGCACTTCTTACAAAAGGAAGGACGATCGAATACATTCGCTTGCGCACTGTAGCCCCCTGTAAGGCAGCAGCATGCAGCATCGTCTCCGGAATATTGGAAAAAGCGCCGACCTGCAGACGAACAGCAAATGGAATGGCACCGGCAATGGCTGCAAGGACAAGAATATAAGGTGTACCATATAAATTTAAATTGATTGACTCAAGCCAGGTCTGATTCCAAATAAAAATGTATCCTACACTTAATACAATGCCAGGAACAGCCAATGAAATAAGAGACATCATATTAATAAACCCTTTAAAGGGAAACTTTGTAAAGTAAATAATGAATGAAACAACAAAACCGATTATCATACTGAAAAATGCAGCTATTCCGGCTATTCGTAAGGAATTCAGCAAACTGGTGATAAATGTTTCATTGGTTAACGTGTCCAAGTAATATTGAATCGTTAGATTGTCTGCCGCAAATCCTCCCCCTATGGTGGACATAAATGACACCATCAGACTGGAACCGACCGGGATCCCAAGTACAATAGCGATAAACAGAAGAGTCCCAATGGTAAGCAGAGGGTGCCAGCTCACTGTCTTTGCCTCAAGTTTGACCGCCCGGTTTGTTAAAAAATCATACCGTGCCCGTTTCATGGCAATAAATAAAATAATTAACGCTAAAATGATAATAACCACAAGATAAAAGGAAAGTACCCCTGCCAGATCAAAACGGGTCGGCGACATATTGATGGAAGAATAAATGGTATAAGGCAATGTCGGAAAACGATAAACTGTCGATAAAGCAGAAGGGAGCCCGAAATCTCCTATGGTTTCCATGAATACAAGCGACCATCCTGCAACAAATGCAGGGATTAACAATGGCAGCCTGATGGTTAATAAGGCGTCAAAATTATTTGCCCCATTTAATCTGGCAGCATCTATATAATCAACGACATTCCATTCCAGTGCAGCCCTTAGTGACAAATAGGCAAGTGGGAACTTACTCAAAGCCATAATCACAATCAGGCCAAATGGCTGAAATATGAAATCGGTGACCCAGGTTACACCAAGCCATTCGTTAGCTAAACCATTCCCGCTGCCAAATAACACCCATCCCTGGGCAATAATAAATGACGGCATGATCAACAACACCCATACAGTGACATCCAGCCATTTTGCTCCTTTAAATTGCCAGCTGGATCGAACAATCGCCAATGTACCACCTATAAACGTTCCCAAAAAAGCAGCACCTGTTGCCAGTATCAAAGAATTTGTCAATGATACCTTCCAAAGCGGCCGTTCAAATAGTTCCAATAGTAATCCGAACCCTGCAAACTCCCTGCTCCCAAAGAAAAAACCAGGATAAATAATTTGTAAAATGACCGCCAGTAAAGGAAGCAGGATTAAAAAGAATAGAAGCAGGGTAGTACCTGCCCCTAATAGTTGTGTCGATTTTATTGACCGAAAATGTGGAAACCTCATTACTTCGCCACTCCGTTCGTCAGATTAATGAATAGCCTGATCCGCAAACCATTCTTTTATCTCCGCTTCATGTTCACTCGCCCATTCCGTATCCGGTAATTCAATATATGGTTCAGGTTCCCGTTCTGGATCAGCCACAGCTCCTTCAGCGAATGGTGTAAATAAGCTATCTCTGTCATCAATTTCAGCAAGTGCTGTTTGAGTTTCCGGATCCAGCATAAATTCCACAAATGCTTCTGCTGCTTCCAGATTGTCCGTGTCTTTGCTAATACCTACTGCACGTATGGATCCAGCCGCGCCATCTTCCGGCCATATAAAATCAACTGGTTCTCCATCCCATTTAAAATCATAGGCATGGTGCTCCTGCAACGCGGCAATTTCTGCTTCTTCATTGATTAGCGCCTGGCCAAGCGGACCATTTTTAGGGAATACACTTAAGCGGCCGTCTTCAAATAAGGTCTGGAATTTCTCTTTGGATTCATCCATCCCAATGTGGTCAAATATATGAGAAACAACAGGATACGCAGGTGCTGCCACTGCCGGATCAGCCATCGCCATGGTTCCTTCATAGTTCAGGAAATCTTCCCATGTTGCGGGCACTTCTTCTTCACTCATTAGATTCGTATTATAGGCAATTACTGCAGCAGCATGTACGCTCATAGGGAAATAACCATTATTCTCCGGTAAATGCTCCATACCTTCATCAGTCATGTATTGAAGATTCTCCGGTTCAAATCCTTCATGGAAAAAATCTCTTTCATTGAATCCATGAAAAGAACTTAAAGCGCCAGTCCAAACAACATCCCATTGTGGGTTCCCCTGTTCTGCTTCCATTCGGGATAAAATCTCTCCGCCGCCACCATGAACGACTTCCATTTCATAACCGGTGGCTTCTTCAAACATGTCGGCAATATAGTCGGTTAAGTCGTTGGCATAGAGTACCAGCGGCTCACTGCTGCTATTATCTTCCGTATTCTCCGATTCTGCTTCTGCATTGGAATCTGTTTCACTTCCTTCAGACTGATTATCAGCATCACCACACGCTGCCAGAAACAGTAAAGCTGTTAATAAAAAGATGATACTCAAATTTACACGATTCAACTGCATGCTTTCTCCTCCTATAATATGCTTGGATTTTCACTCATGAATAGCGTATCAAACAGATGTCAACTAAATATTAAGGGAATGTAAATTAATGATTAAATAATGTTTAATTTATTGAAAAAATATTAGATAAAATCTAATATAGAATGAAGTCAACCTAATAGGAGAGGGTTTAAGATGAATATTCAGCAATTATTAACCTTTGTTACGTTGGTAGAATATAAAACGCTTAAAGAGGTATCAAACCAGTTACATATTCGACAGCCAACCGTTTATTTTCATTTGAAAAATCTGGAAGAAAAATACCCGTTTGCCTTATTTAAATCCGGCCATAGTAAAACAACGGAACTAACGAAAGAAGGGAGGGTACTTTATCATCAGGCAAAACAAATCATTTCACTCTTGGATAAAACAAGTCTAATGATGGAGGATTTTGCTGAAAAGCGAATGGGCAGTCTGTCCATCGGTTCCACATACACTCCGGCAACGTACATGATATTGCCTACAATAAGCAGATTTAAAACGGCATACCCAAATGCAAATTTATCTGTAGAAGTAAAACCGGCAAATGTCTTAATTGATAAACTGAAAAACTTTGAAATTGATCTGGCCATCTTTTCCTACAATGAATTTAATGATGCGGAAATGCATGCCGATAAATTAATAAAGGAAGATCTCCAATTGCTTTTGCATCCTGATCACAAGTTAGCCGGGAAACAGACCATTACTGCTTCCGATTTAAATAATCAGCCTTTTATATTGCATGAAAAAGGTTCTCTCACCAGATCTTTTGTAGACAACTGGTTAAATGAGTATCAATTGAAAGTGAATGAGGTAATGGAACTTTCTTCAACAGAAACAATGAAAGAAGCGGTAAAAAATCAACTCGGCATCGCCATTGTTTCCATAAGCTGTGCAATGGAAGAACAAAAAAACGGTAAACTTGCCGGCCGGCCAATACCAAATTTTGAGGTGAATCGCTATATTTATGTGGGATACCATAAGAGACAGGTTTTGACGGATACCATGGAGAGTTTTTTGAATATGCTTAAGGAGGACTTTGAAAGCATTCGTAAAACAAGGGTAAATTAATCCAAAAGTGTTGCTGAATTGGGAGAACAAGATGGAAAAATTCGGTTTAGGATTCATGTCTTATAGGAGAAATAAAAAAGTAAGGACAAAAAAGAGTAAAGAGCACGACAACTATAAGACAAATAGAAGCAGCTAAGCATTCAGTGATTATATGGGTTCAAGGGTGTTTTTGACTGCGAAGTGGAACATTCAGCTTTATATCGCAATAGAAATCGTGCTGCTCACAGTTTTATTCAGCGATTCTCTCCGATTGTCCCACAGTTTAGCAGTTTCGTTCCGTAATTCAAGCGGTTTATCCTGCGGTACGTCGTAGTTAGCCAGCGTTTCTCCCTATTTCGAAAGTTAATTCAGCGGAGCGTTACAAGCAATATGCAGCAAATCACACAATTAATCCCGCGATATGCCAAATTTCCTGTAAATACACTTCTCCACGGCTTTTCCTGCTCCAATATTTTCCTCCAATAATTCCCCAACATCTTAAAATTCTGCAAAAAAGCTATACTTAAACCTTCCCAAATATGCTATAATCGTTTATTGTAATATGGAAATAGAAAATAGATTAATAGAAAAGGCTGTAGAATGCTGACTCAAAATGCAACTCATGGCACGAGTTAATATTTAGCTGGGGCAATGTACCTACCATGTGCCCCGCACTCAACTGGGACAAGGTATCCGGGGCTGTGCTAAAATGCTCGCCCCACCGAAAAAAAATGTCCTCATGTCCCAAAATTTACAAAAGGAAGAAGGGTTAACACCATGGAAGAAACGATTTCCTTAAAGGAAATATTTGAAGTCATTAAAAAGCGGCTACTTATGATTACCGCGTTTATTTTTAGTGCGGCTTTGATTGCTGCTGTCGTCAGTTATTTTGTGCTGACACCGACTTATGAATCCAGCTCCCAATTTATTGTTAATCAGGGAGAGCAGGATCCGAATGTCCAATATAGTGTAAATGATAACTGGTCTAATACTGAAATTATAAATACATATAATGCAATTATTACAAGTCCTGCTATTTTGGATGAGGTTGTGGAGGAGCTGAGCCTTTCGTATTCTGCGAGCACGCTTGCTGATAAAATTCAGGTGTCCAACCAGGATAATTCTCAGGTGGTCACCGTAACAGCTACGGATGAAAGCCCGAGTATGGCGGTTCAGCTGGCTAACACAACCGTTTCCGTTTTCCAGCAAAACATCCCAGAAATATTAAGTGTTGACAATGTTACCATATTGTCCCAGGCGGAGCTCAGTGCAAATCCGTCTCCAGTAGCACCAAACCCTGTGCTGAATATCGCCATTGCCATTGTCCTTGGCGGGATGATCGGTGTTGGGCTGGCCTTCTTGCTGGAGTACTTGGACAACACGATCACCACCGAGGATGATATTGAGAAAAAACTGGAACTTCCGGTACTCGGCGTGATTTCCCATGTGGAAGACAAGGACATACGCGAAGGGCAGTTTACATTTAAACCAAAGCAAAAACAGCAGAATCGAGGTGACGGGTATAATGGCGCGGAAAAGAAATCAGTCTAAAACAAATAAAATGAGGCATGTGATTGCCAAATTGAACCCAAAATCTCCGATTACGGAGCAGTATCGTACGGTCCGAACGAACCTGCAGTTTGCTTCTATAGATAATGAGCTCAAGTCGATGATTGTTACATCATCCGGGCCAGGAGAAGGGAAATCAATGACAACGGCAAACCTTGCTGTTGTTTATGCACAGCAGGGAAAAAAGGTGCTGCTTATTGATGCGGACCTGAGAAAGCCAACGGTACATTACACGTTCCGCCTTGATAATTTGCGCGGTTTAAGTAATATCCTTGTCGGGGAGCATACGCTGGAAAAATCGGTGAACCGGTCAGATGTCGATAATCTGGATGTCATTTCATGTGGGCCAATCCCGCCGAACCCATCTGAACTGCTTGCTTCAAAAAAAATGCAGCAGCTCTTACATGATGCAAAATTATCCTACGACCTCGTGATTTTCGATACACCGCCCGTGCTTGCGGTTACGGACGCACAAATTATGGCAAATATCGTGGATGGTTCCCTGCTGGTTGTCAGAAGTAACCAGACAGAAAATGAAGCAGCAATTAAAGCGAAGGAAGCATTGGAACCGGCACATGCGAAACTGCTCGGTACGGTGCTCAATGACCGTGAGAAGAAAAAGGCAAACTATTATTATTACTATGGGGCGAATTAAAGTAGAATGTATTACAATTTTTTTATTATTTCTCGCATGAGATGATATTCGGTGTTTTCTGTAATTATAACCCAATAAGACTCATGCGTTTTTTTATGACTTTAGAATGTAGAGGTAAGCTGTCGGTATATCATTATTTTTTTCAAATAGTTCATTGAAAATGATGCGCTGGGAGGGGAACCTCGAATAGTACCGACACGTCTTGCGCCAAACGTCGAAGCCACCACATCGCGGGTGGCTCGACGTTAACTTGCTTTTCAAATACTCCAAGTTAAGCTGCATCGAATTTTTCAGTCCTTTTATCATTCTTTGAACAAGTACTATGATGTTCTTATACGCTTCTCATTTTAAATATAATGAAAGGGCTTACATGATAAGGGAGATATTCTATATTTTACAAATGTCGAAAATTTCCTGTTGATAAGTGGAAAAAAATATAATAATAATATAATATTATTATTAGGGATGATAAAGTTACACCTGTTTTCTGTTTGGAGAAAAAAGGGCATCTGACCTAAGGGCGAACGAATAAACTTGGAAAGTATCGAAAAGGTTAAATTCCTTTTGCTACTTTCCGAATAGATGAGGGGGATTATGATGAGACCTTTTAATTTAAGTGAGCAATTACTGCATGATCTCGGCAAAGATATAGTGAATGGTGTATTAAAGCCGGGAACAGTGCTGCCGAAAGTGGAATTACTGAGTGAACAAAGAGGTGTCAGCCGGACTGTCAGCAGGGAAGCAATAAAAGGATTGGTCGCACGGCGATTGGTGGAAAGTTCGACGAGAACCGGTACGGTCGTAAAGGCCAGGGAAGAATGGCTGTGGCTGGATCCGGATGTATTAATATGGGCTTCTGAATCGGATCATCAAAAAGAATTCTTTATGCAATTAAATCAGCTGCGGTTTGCGATTGAACCAGCTGCAGTGGAACTTGCGGCGCAGTTTGCAACCGAGGAAGACAAAAAGGAAATCCGGTATCGATATGAACAATTGGAAAAATATTATAATGATAAAGAAAAATGGCCTGAAGCAGATTATGCTTATCATTGGAGTATTATTTCCTCTTCTCACAATGAATTAATGTTGAGCTTAATGCAGAACTTATATAATGCACTTATTAAAACCCGACGAATTAACGTTACGATCAGTTCAAAAAAAGAAAGAGACAGAAGTCTGAAATTACATAAGGAATTAATGGAAGAGGTTTGCAATGGAAATGGCAAGCTTGCAAAAGAAGCCATGAGAGAACAATTATTACAAGTAGAAAGCATTGTAAAAGCATATTAATAAAAATAAACGGTGACTGTCTTCAAGGCAGTCACCGTTTATTTTTATAAAACATTTCTATCACCATTTCATAACAGTTCCATTTCTTATTTTATTAAAAGAATTTAAAAAAATTTCACTATATCTATTGCTTTTTTTAATAATAATAATATAATATTATTAATCATAAATGCAGAGAGTAAGTAAAGTTAAATTTAGTTAGATTATCATCTTAAGGAGCTGGAAGAATGGAAGGCAACATGCTTGAAAAAAATAAAAAAACATCATTTGATCCATCAGAATGGACTTCCCATCGACAACTGAGGAAACGGGTGAATGAGATGAAAGAAAACAGTCTTGGAAGAATAAAAGTAACTACTCTTGGAACATCTTTTCAAGGAAGAGAAATCTACGCTGCGCGTGTGGGCACTGGGAAAAAGGTATTGCTTCTTACCAGTGAAATGGATGGGAAACAAAAATTTGGTACCGAAGTGCTGCTCTCCCTTCTTGACGCACTTTCAACCGATCGCAGTGGCAAGAATGAAGCATTATTAGAACAACTTACAATCGTGGCTGTGCCCAAGTTAAATCCAGATGGTTCTGAATTAGTACAAAAACAAAATGAAATTTCCTGGGAAGAAATAACTGAAATTTATCCCCAATTAAAAGGTACGGATCCATGTTGGTATTACAAAGGGAACGGATTGGAATTAAACAGGGATTTTCACGCAGATTTCAATTACGAACCCCGTGCAGAAGACTTGCCGGGCGACAGCTCTGAATTTGGACTCATGCTAACCAATGAAGCAAGAATTATACGAGATTTATATGTTTCACTTTTAGCGGAATTTGACGAGGTGGAAGCTTATGTTGACCTCAGGCAGATGGGCGGAAACTTTTCCCCCGTTAACTATATCAATGGCACCGACCAGCTTGTTACGATCGCACTCAACTATCCTAGTCTTGGTAAGGATGGTAACGAGAGATATGCAAAAGACTGGCCAAAGCTCGATCAGGACAAATCCCGCCGTTACGCAATGGCTGCTGTGAAAGGCGTTATGGAAAACGCGGATGCGGAATTAAGAAAAGGGTTGGCGCAATTTTATCATCCGATTGATCAGGATATGCCGGGATTATTTGGCAGCGCGCTCGCATTGCATGGAAGTGCAAGTGTATTAATAGAAATCCCTGGTCAACAACCTGATTACCCTAAGGATGAGAAATTATTAGAGCTGATGGATTACGCATTATGGGGGATTATTCAAAACATGGCAGATGGCACAGTGGATGATTTAGACGGTAATGAATACTATAGCCTGCCGAAATATTGGTAATATCAATCTATTAAAAAATACATGAGCTTTAACATATAAATTTAGGAGGAAAATACATGAAAATATCAAAATACTTTTATTACTTAATGGTTGCTTCTTTTCTGTTTTTGACTGCTTGTTCAGATGATGATCCATCTACAGATAATAGCGCTGCAGAAGAAGTAGATAGTGCAAGTGATTTAGTCGTAGCTATTCCTAACGATGCATCAGATTTAAATGTCCAGGGAGCCAACTCCATTGATACAGGCACGATTAAGTCCCATATTTTTGAAACCTTATTAACTCAAGATGAAAATATGGACATACAGTCAGGCCTCGCAGAAGATTACAATATGATAGATGATCTTACCTGGGAGTTTCATTTAAGAGAAGGTGTTACATTTCATGATGACACCCCATTTAATGCAGAAGCAGTGAAGACAAATTTTGACCGGATGTTTGACCCGGAAGTAGCCTCTGCCGTTGCTTCACAATTCGATATGGTAGAGGAAGTACAAGTGATCGATGATTATACGGTTCACTTTGTGTTATCGGAACCATTCATGTCCTTGCCAAAATCGCTTACCCACTACACGGGTGCCATCATGAGTCCGAAATCCATTGAAGATGATTATGCAGGGGATGTTAATCTTGATACAAACCCGGTGGGAACAGGGCCGTTTGTTTTTGAAGAATGGGAGCATGGAAATGAAATTGTTCTAGTTGAAAATGACGATTACTGGGGTGAACCGGCTCAATTGGATTCACTTACCTATAAAGTGGTACCGGAGGAAAATACAAGGATAGCCATGCTTTCCAATGGGGAAGCCCATGTTATTACCAATATCACGTCAGTCAATACTGATCAAGTAGAGCAGATGGATAATGCGAGTCTCCTGGCAGAAGATAGTGTGCGGGTAAATACAATAGAGTTTAATACGGAAAAAGAACCGCTTAATGACGCTAGCGTCCGCCAAGCTATTGCATCTGCGATAGACATTGATCAAATTGTAGAAGGAATATACCAAGGTTATGCAAATAAACCGACCGGTCCGATTGATGAATTTACTTTTGGCTTTAATCCGGAAGTAGAACCTTATCCATATGATATGGATGCTGCAAAACAACTGCTCGTAGAAGCGGGATATGAAGACGGGTTTTCCCTATCCATTTGGGCAGCAAATACGGATGCCCAAGCTATACAAAAAGCCGAATATATACAAGATCAATTATCAGAATTAAATATCGATTTATCCATTGAACAGGTGGAATTCAGTACTTTGGTATCCGAATCGGGAGCAGGAGATCATGATATCGTGATTACAGGATGGTCTAATAGTATCGCCGATCCGAATGATGCCCTTTATCGAATTTATCATTCCAACAATCACGGATCTGCGGGTAACCGCATGTTTTACACGAACGAACAAGTGGATGAACTGTTATGGGAAGCTAGACAGGAAGATGATGATGCAAATAGGGAAGCCATGTATCAGGAAGCGCAGGCAATTATAGCAGAGGATATCCCGAGAATCGCAGTAGCCAGCCCGCAGTATTTATTCGGGGTATCGGATGATGTGGAAGGTTTTGTTCAATATTTATCCAGCCATCACTCATTCAAGAATGCAACCGTGACAGGTGGCGTAACCCAGGACGGCGGCTATTAATCTTAAATAAAAATATGGATTGGTGTTACTGTTCTTTCGGTAACACCAATTAATCTATAATTTTCCTAAATGAAAAGCCAGTTATAAAGGAGTGATGAAGATAATGGAGACAATGAAAGAACCGTCGATGGAGGACGTAAAAATGGAACCAACCTGGAAATCATTGTTCAAAAAAATGCTGCGAAACAAATCATCACTCATTGGAGGAGCTATTATTGCATTTTTCATGATGGTTGCTATTCTGTCCCCGCTTCTCCAGATGCATGATCCGACGGAAGTGAACCTGATGGAGCGGTTTCAAACACCATCGGCAACACATTGGTTCGGTACAGATGAGTCAGGAAGGGATATTTTCAGCCGTATCATTGCGGGTACACATTTAACGCTTTATGTAGGGCTGGCTGCTGTAGCCATTGGTGCGTTTATCGGAACAGTGCTTGGCTTGTTTGCGGGTTTTTACGGGAGAGTGGCTGATTCTATTATAATGCGGACCTGTGATGTTTTGCTTGCTTTTCCCGGCATCCTGCTTTCATTAGCTATTATAAGTGCACTGGGTCCGAGCCTGAATAATATCATTATCGCTTTATCCATCTATAATATTCCTGTTTTTATCAGAATGGTCAGAGGATCCGTCCTTGAGGTGAAGAACATGGAATTTATCGATGCAATCAGGGTGGTCGGTGCAAAGGATAGTAAGATCATTTTTAAACATATTCTTGGAAACGTAACTTCACCAATCATCGTGACCATCACACTAAGGATCGCAAATTCTATTTTATTGGCTTCAGGATTGTCTTTTCTTGGTCTCGGTGCACAACCCCCAACACCAGAATGGGGAGCGATGTTAAATGCCGGCCAGAACTACATGTTGAACTACCCCCACTTGACTATCTTTCCCGGTTTAATGATTGTACTGGTCATTCTTGGATTCAATCTGCTGGGTGATGGTTTAAGGGACATTCTTGATCCGAAATCTAAATAAGAAGGGGGTAAAAAAATGCATATATTTATTATTCGGCGTTTATTGCAGCTTATTCCAATCCTGATTGGTGTAACGATTGTAGCATTTTTAATTATTCAAATTGTCCCTGGAGATGCTGCGGAGGTGGCTGCAGGTGAAGGGGCAACAGAAGTACAATTGGAACAAATACGAGAAAATTTGGGTCTTAACGATCCTTTACCTGTACAATATGGCAATTTTTTAATGAATCTCATTCAATTTGATTTAGGCGAATCGGTAAGTACCGGTCAATCTGTTACAGAATTAGTGGTTCCACGGTTCTGGATCACATTGGAGCTGGCCTTCTGGAGTTTGCTGATTGCGATTACAGGCGGTGTGCTGGCAGGGATTATTGCAGCGATGAGACATAATTCATTGAGTGATTATGGAACCATGATGGTTGCAGTCCTTGGACTTTCTGTACCGAATTTCTGGCTTGGACTTATATTAATGTATATCTTCTCCGTCCAGCTGGGATGGCTTCCAAGTTCGGGGTGGGGAACCTGGCAGCAGATCATTTTGCCGGCAGTCACAATGGGTGTGGCCGGTGCGGCGGTAATTGCCAGAATGACAAGGTCAAGTATGCTCGAAGTGATTGAAAAGGACTACGTGAGAACTGCAATGGCCAAAGGGGTAAAAGAGCGGGTAGTTATATATAAACATGCTTTTAGAAACGCACTCATCCCAATCATTACAATCATTGGTCTGCAGTTTGGATTTTTCCTGAGCGGTGCCGTTTTAACGGAAAAAGTATTTAGTATAAACGGGCTGGGCAGATTGGTCGTGGATTCCATTGCACAGCGGGATTTTCCAGTCGTTCAAGGTAGTGTTGTCATTTTTGCGATCACCTTTGTGATACTGAATTTTGTGGTTGATATTATTTACCATTTTGTAAACAAAAGAATTGAAATGAATTAGATGGGAGGTTGAAGCAAACAAATGGAAACCGACAATAAGGAAACTGTATTGGAAGTAAAAGACTTGAGAACTTCTTTTTTTACACCAGACGGGGAAGTGAAAGCAGTGGACGGCGTGGACTTCTCTGTCGGTAAAAATGAAACATTGGGAATCGTGGGGGAGTCAGGATCAGGTAAAAGTATTACTTCCCTGTCCGTTATGAATCTATTGCATAAGACCGGAAAAGTAACGAGTGGAGAAATAAAATTAAGCGGGGAAGACCTGACAAAAAAGTCAAAAAGAGAAATGGAGAAATACCGGGGAAATCGGATATCCATGATCTTTCAGGAACCAATGACTTCACTGAATCCCGTGTTGACTGTCGGGCATCAGGTGGCTGAAGCAATCCGCATTCATAAGAAAATCAGTACGAAAGAAGCAAATAAACAAGCTGTCCATATGTTAAAGCTGGTAGGGATTCCTGCACCTGCAGACAGGGCTAAAAGGTATCCTCATGAATTATCTGGCGGGATGCGACAGCGTGTCATGATTGCGATCGCATTATCCTGTGATCCCGAATTGCTTATTGCAGATGAGCCTACCACAGCATTGGATGTTACCGTACAAGCCCAGATTCTGAGATTAATAAAGATATTACAGAAAGAATCGGATATGGGAGTCATTATGATTACGCATGACCTTGGCGTCATTGCAGAGGTGGCAGATAAAGTGGTCGTCATGTATGCCGGGGAAATTGTGGAACAAGCAGATGTAAAATCCTTGTATAAAAAAACGCTGCATCCCTATACACAGGCATTAATGAAGTCCATGCCAAGGCATGATGTGGATGTAGAAGAACTGGAAACCATTGAAGGAATGGTCCCGCTACCTTCCAACATGCCATCCGGCTGCCGTTTTGCCGAAAGATGTCCATTTGCAAGGGATATTTGCAAACAACATCCTGTGCTTGAACAGCCCGAAGACGAGCAAACAGATCGAAAAGTGCGGTGCTGGATGCACACAGCAAAATGGGATAAATCAACAGGGGAGAAGGAGGCGACTGAACAGTCATGACTGCTCCATTATTAGAAGTAAAGCATTTAAAAAAGTACTTTCCTGTAAAAGGCGGTATTCTCAATAGAAAAATCAATGATGTAAAAGCAGTGGATGACATCTCCTTTTACATCGATTCAAGAGAAACATTAAGTGTAGTAGGAGAATCCGGATGCGGCAAATCAACGACAGGAAGAGCAATTCTAAGGCTGGATGAACCCACCTCAGGAGAAGTGCTCTTTGAAGGAAAAGATTTTCTCGAATTAAAAAAAGAAGCCTTAAGAAAAAAGCGGAAAGACATCCAAGTTATTTTCCAGGATCCGTTTGCTTCTCTTAATCCTCGTCAAAAGGTGAAGGAAATACTGGATGAAGCCATGGAAGTGCAAGGTTTGGGAGATAAAAAGGAAAGAAGTAAGAAGATAAAGGAACTCATGACAATGGTGGGCCTGCGTCCAAGCCATGCAGAACGTTACCCGCATGAATTCAGCGGCGGACAAAGACAAAGAATCGGCATTGCAAGAGCATTATCCTTGGAACCTAAATTAATTATTTGCGATGAAGCTGTTTCCGCGCTGGACGTTTCCACACAGGCGCAAATCTTGAATTTATTAAAAAAGCTGCAAAAGGAATTAGACCTGACTTATTTATTTATATCGCATGATCTTGGTGTCGTGCGCCATATTTCAGACCGTGTCATTGTCATGTACTTAGGAAAAATTGTAGAGACAGGGACGAAAAAAGAGATATTTGATGCGCCAAGTCATCCCTACACCCAGGCATTACTCTCGGCTATTCCGGTACCGGATCCGGAACACCTTACAAACAAGATCATGCTTGAAGGAGACATTCCTTCACCCATGAATCCACCGAGCGGCTGTCATTTCCATACAAGATGTCCATTTGCCACTGAACTATGCAAAAAGGAATATCCGGAAATGCGCACGGTTGACCAAGATGGAGGTAAACACCAGGCAGCATGTCATCATATGGAAGAAATAGCGATGAATCAGGACCCGGTGCTCCCGGAGCAGGTATAATCGCGCAGTCACCGCAAAACAAACATCTTGGACATATACGTATTCAAAAGAAACGAAGTACCGAAGTTTCCTATGAGGAGATAATATGAATGGGCTTTGAAAAGAAAAAAACAACAACATCATCCTACCGTGAACGGCTGCTCGAAGCACTCCAGGTGGCTGCAAAACTTGGTGTCACCGCTTTCGGTGGCCCAATTGCCCATCTTGGTTATTTCCGGGATGAATATATTGCGCGCCGAAAGTGGACGTCAGATGCAAATTATACGAATCTCATCGCTTTAAGCCAAATGCTGCCCGGTCCTGCCAGCAGTAAAGTAGGAACTTCCCTCGGTTTTATCCGGGCAGGGTTTTGGGGAGGCTTCCTGTCATTCCTGGCATTCACCCTTCCGTCATCCATTGCGCTTGTACTATTTGCTTATCTGCTTCAAGGGTATGATCTGACAGATGCGGGGTGGCTGAACGGATTAAAGATCGTTGCGGTAGCCATTGTCGCCCATGCGCTCATCGGCATGGCAAAAAGGTTAACGCCGGACTGGCAGAGAATCACCATTGCATTGATTGTCATAGGCGGAATTCTATTATGGGATATCCCCTACATTCAAATCTTATTCATTGTAGTTGGCGGACTATCGGGTATATTATTTCTGAAAAACAACGATATGCAAAAGAAAGAAACGATACAATCTCCATTTAGCCGGAGGACAGGTTTAATAAGCTTAGCTGCCTACTTTGCCTTACTCATCATACTGCCGATCATAAGTTACTTTTATTCCAATCAGTTAGTAAGCCTTTTTGACAGTTTCTATAGAGCGGGTGCACTCGTATTTGGCGGGGGGCATGTATTGCTACCTTTGCTGGAAAATGAAGTGATTGCTACGAATTTAATGGACGCAGATACCTTTTTGGCAGGATATGGAGCAGCACAGGCAGTCCCGGGGCCTATGTTCACATTTGCTTCTTACCTGGGGGCGATCATTTATGGCATTCCGGGTGCTATTATAACGACCATTGCGATATTTTTGCCTGGGTTTTTGTTAGTGATTGGCACACTTCCTTTTTTTAGCTATATCAGTCACTTCAAGAAAGTGCAAAGTGCGCTCATAGGAATAAACGCAGCAGTAGTTGGCATACTGGCTGCAGCTTGGTTTGATCCAATTATTACCAATGCTATTTCCTCCGTATCAGATGTCGTCTTAGCTATCGCATTATTTGTATTAATCCATTACTGGAAGGTTTCTCCTCTCTTTGTTGTTGCTATCGGAGCAGCAGCCGGATTTATCATTGGCTGATATGATCGGCATAACAATACTTCACAAATTCGCAATATATAGGTTAGTCATCCTATCGTAGAAAAGGCTGTCTCATGAGAAGATATTCTCTCGTTGAGACGGCCTTTTTCGTGCTCTTGTAATTTTTTCCATCTATTAAAAAGCATCCAAAGCTGTTAAACTTAATGTTTGACTAGATACCTATTCAGGGAATACACCTATAGATGGGTGTGTAAACTGTGGAGGTGTAGCGAAAAACCTGTATTATTGTAAAAAATTGACGCATTCTGCTATACTGTACAATATTAAACTATTCAATAATTCTAACAAAAACACTGTTTATTAAAATAGGAAGTGAACTCACATGATTGATATACACAGCCATATATTGCCGGGCGTGGATGATGGTGCGCAAACGGAAGCTGACAGTATTGCCATGGCGAAAGCTGCGGTAGAGCAGGGCATCGATACGATCATCGCCACCCCGCACCATAAAAATGGAAAATATAACAATGAGCGGAGAGCGATTATCCAATATACGGAAATTCTCAGTGAACTGCTTGTCAAAGAGGATATCCCGCTGACTGTGCTCCCGGGTCAGGAAATCCGTATCTACGGGGAACTGCTGGAAGATATGGAGAATGACCTTATTCTTCCTTTAAATGAGACAAAATATCTTTTCATCGAATTTCCGTCCGGCCATGTGCCGCGGTTCTCCAAGCAAATGATTTTTGACATTCAGGTGGCAGGTTATACACCGATCATCGTTCATCCCGAACGGAACCGGGAGCTAATCGAGCACCCGACAAAACTATATGATTTCGTGCAAAACGGTGCACTCACGCAAGTTACCGCCGGCAGTGTCACCGGAAAGTTTGGAAAAAATATTCAGAAGTTCTCCCAGCAGCTCTTGGAAAATCATTTGACGCATTTTATTGCTTCAGATGCACATAATACCAAGACGCGTGCTTTTTGGATGGAGGAAGCATTTCAGGAAGTAAAGAAAAACTTCGGCAGTGATTACTTCTATATGTTCCTGGAAAACAGCCAGCTGCTCGTCGACAACATGAATGTGAATCGTTTTGAACCATCCAAAATAAAAAAGAAGAAGTTTCTTGGTTTATTTTAGAGAGGGTTATCCAACGAAAAGTGATGGTGCTCACAACAATGTATACCCTTTCTAGTACAATGTAATGGTAAGTAGAAATCCGGAGCAAGGGAGCTGGAATCATGGTGAAGGTGATGATGGTGGATGGCCAGCGGCTGTTTATTGAAGGGGTCCGGGCCATCTTATCACAAGAAGAGGATATTGAGGTGGTAGGCCTTGCTTCCGATGGGCTGAAGATACTGGATGATATCGAGGCGTTAAAACCGGATGTGCTGCTCATGGACATCAATATTCCAGAGAGTAACGGGATTGAAGCCACCTTTCAAATAAAAGATCGGTACCCCCACATCAAGATTATTCTACTTACCACATTTGCCGAGGAAGAACTAATTATTTATGGATTTAACGCAGGCGCTGACGGATACCTTTTAAAAGAGCTGGATCAGGAACAGCTGATAAGAGCAATTCTAGACGTGAGCTATGATGAAGTGGTGATCTCGGGCAAGGCTGCAAAATTAATGGCAACCAAGATTCGTCACTTGAAATATGACAAGAAAGTCATACTGCAAGACAGGCTGAAAGGGCAGCACATTCATCTGACGAAACGGGAACTGGAACTGGCCTACATGCTGACAGAAGATGCGACAAATAAAAAAATGGCCGAAAAACTGATGTTAAGTGAAGGCACGATTAAAAATTATATCAGTGATTTATATGACCAGCTTAAAATGCGTAATCGAAAAGAAGTAAAGGCCTTCCTCAAAACTTTAATTACATGATGTTTATCACAAAAGGGAGAGCACAAGCGAAGCATTATGCAGACTTTGTCATATTATGTCGAACGAAAAAATGAAAATATGACTTTAATTTACAAAAGTCACTTCCAATATGACTAGTTATTTAGTACTATTGATGATGTTGCTTTTTTGTAAAGAAAATGTAAAGATAGTTTAAAGAAATGCAGATAGATTTAGATCGTAGAGAAATACATAGTATACTTAGTAATTGAAGTAGAAACATACTTATTCAAAGAGACGTGAATATTGAGGTGAGACCCCGAAAGAAAGCTAGTAAACTACGAAATACTTTATGTAGCTAAAAAAATTACCGAAATACGTCGAGACCAGCGTATACATAAGATAAGCGCACCCCATACCGTCATCCCAGGAAAGGAGCCGAGCGAATGACATACAAAACGAGATTAACTCTCTTGATCCTGTTGGATTCGATCATTGTCAGTACAGCGATATTCATTGCTTCCTGGATAGTTTTCCCGGTTTATTCCGACAGCCGGATTGAAGTATTGATTATCAGCGCCATTGCACTTTTACTTTTTCATCATTTATTCGCTTTTATTTATAAGCTGTACAATAAAGTTTGGGCATACGCGAGTATCGGGGAACTGCTTACGATTGTACAAGCAGTCACTTTTTCGATTGTGGCAGCAGGACTCGTCCAGTTTCTTGTGAATGACTTTGGGATTTACCGGAGAGCACTAGTCGTCACCTGGATGCTCCATATCATTTTCATTGGCGGTTCCCGTTTCATGTGGCGCATCTTCCGCGACAGATACATAACAGCAGCAGGCAAGCAAAAACGAACACTGATCGTCGGAGCAGGTTCAGCCGGTGCGATGATCGTCCGTCAGTTGAAAAATGATGGACAGCAATTCGAACTGCGGCCTGTTGCCTTTGTCGATGATGATATTACGAAGCAGAAAATGCAGATTTATGACCTGCCAGTTGCTGGCAGGGTAAAGGATATACCAGCTATCGTTGAGGAGATGAGAATTAAACATATTGTCATTGCGATCCCTTCTCTTCATAATGGCGCACTCGAGAATATTATCAATGCGTGTAATAAAACGAATGCCCAAGTACAAATGATCCCGAAAATTGAAGATCTGATGACCGGAAAAGTGTCGGTAAGCCACTTAAAAAATGTCGAAGTGGAAGATTTACTTGGCCGGGAGCCGGTTAAACTTGATATTAACGCGATATCCGGCTATGTAACGGACCGTACTGTGATGGTGACAGGAGCAGGAGGTTCCATTGGCTCCGAGATCTGTCGTCAGCTTATGCATTTCACACCAGGAAAAATTGTACTGGTTGGGCACGGGGAATTCAGTATTTATTCGATTGATATGGAACTCAAGCAAAAATTCGCTGATACGGATACGGAAATTCTGCCGGTCATTGGTGATGTGCAGGACAGACAGCGAATGTTTGAGATTGTGGAAGAGCATCAGCCGGCAATTGTTTATCATGCTGCAGCCCATAAGCATGTTCCGTTGATGGAATATAACCCGCATGAAGCAGTGAAAAATAATGTGATTGGGACGAAAAATGTCGCTGAAGCTGCAGATACATTTGGGATTGGCAAGTTTGTACTTGTATCTACGGATAAGGCGGTCAACCCAACGAATGTGATGGGAGCAACGAAGCGTGTAGCGGAAATGGTAGTCCAGACTATTGCCAAGCGGAGCAGGACGAAATTTGTTGCGGTGAGGTTCGGGAATGTGCTCGGCAGCCGGGGCAGTGTGATTCCACTATTTAAAAAACAAATTGAGAACGGCGGCCCTGTCACGGTAACAGATCCGGAAATGACTCGTTACTTTATGACGATCCCTGAAGCATCCAGGCTTGTTATTCAGGCCGGAACCCTGGCAAAGGGTGGAGAAATTTTTGTTCTGGATATGGGTGAGCCTGTGAAGATTGTTGATTTGGCTCGAAACCTTATTAAACTATCAGGTTATTCGGAGGATGAGATTCCGATAGCATTCTCTGGGATTCGACCTGGGGAGAAGATGTATGAGGAGCTGCTTGGGGAGGATGAAGTTCATCCTGGAGCGGTTTACGAGAAGATTTATGTTGGCCGGACGGTGGAAGTGGATGAAGGTATGTTGGAGAATTTGTTTGATGGGTTTGATACATACAACGGTGAGAAACTGAAGGATGAATTGATGAAGATTGTTTATATGGAGCGAACTATATTGTCTGTGAAGGGATCATAAGAAAAAAATACTGTATTTGCAGGGTTAAGGAGTTTGCAAATGATTGAGTACGCGAGATTGAAAAATAAAGAAGATAAAATAGCTGTTATTGGTCTAGGTTATGTTGGATTCCCGTTAGCGATTGAACTTGCTAGAAAATACGATTTAGTAGGGTTTGATACTAACAGTGAAAAAATAGAGACATATAAAAAAGGAAAAGATGTAACAGCAGAAGTTGGCGATGAAGCAACTAAGAATACCACTGCGTTATTGACCGATGATGAAAAAGAATTACAAAGATGTAAATTCATTATAGTGTCTGTCCCTACACCCATAAATGCTGACAAAACACCAAATTTAACACCTATCATAGAAGCAAGTAAAACAGTTGCAAGAAATCTATCTGAAGGATCTATTGTTGTTTATGAGTCAACGGTTTATCCAGGAACTACAGAAGAAGTATGTGTACCTATACTTGAGGAATACTCTAGCTTAAAGTTTAATGAGGATTTTAAAGTAGGTTATTCTCCTGAAAGAATTAACCCAGGAGACAAAATAAATACATTAACCAAGATAACAAAAATAGTTTCCGGATCGGATGAAGATTCTCTTGAGTCAATTTATGAAGTATACAATTCTATTATAGAAGCTGGTATTCATAAAGCTCCAACTATTAAAGTAGCTGAAGCAGCAAAAGTAATAGAAAATTCACAGAGAGATATTAATATTGCATTTATGAATGAACTATCTATGGTATTTAATAAGATGGATATAAATACAAATGATGTTTTGGAAGCTGCGGGAACAAAATGGAACTTTCTTAAATTCCAGCCAGGGTTAGTTGGCGGTCATTGTATTGGAGTAGACCCTTATTACTTCACTTATAAAGCAGAACAATTAGGTTATCATTCACAAATTATCCTTGCGGGTAGAAAAATTAATGATGAGATGGGAAAGCATGTTGCAACGAATGTAATAAAACAGATTATACATTCAGGTCAAGCTGTTAAAGGTGCAAGAGTTGCTATACTCGGTATTACCTTTAAGGAAAACGTGTCTGATGTCAGAAATACGAAAGTTATAGACATTGTTGATGAGTTAAAGGATTTTGGCGTAGATGTGTTAGTTCATGATCCTGTTGCAGATCAACAGGAAGTAAAAAAACAATATAATATAGGTCTAGTAAGTAATGAGGAACTTAAAAATCTGAATGCTGTGGTAGTGGCAGTCCCACACAAAGAGTTTACAAATTACAAACCAGATTTTTTTGATTCGTTATATTCCAATAAAAGAGTATTAGTAGATATAAAAGGGATATTAAATAGCAAGGAATTTGAAACCAAAGGCTATTATTATTGGAGTTTATAAGATGTTTAAACTATAAAACTCAGACATCAATTTTGTGATGGCATATTGTTAGGAGGGCTAGGATGAAACAAGTTAAAAAAGCGATTATCCCCGCAGCTGGGATGGGAACGAGATTCTTACCGGTGACAAAAGCGATGCCAAAAGAAATGCTGCCTGTTGTTGATAAACCTACTATTCAATATATTGTTGAAGAGGCCATTGAATCAGGAATAGAAGATATTATTATTGTTACCGGGAAAGGTAAGCGTGCGATTGAAGATCATTTTGACCACAACTATGAATTAGAAGATAGTCTAATGAAGAAGGGAAAATTTGATCTGCTTGATAAAGTGAATTATGCTTCCAATGTTGATCTGCATTACATAAGACAGAAGGATCCAAAAGGATTAGGCCATGCTGTATGGTGTGCACGGAAATTTATAGGGAATGAGCCATTTGCGGTACTGCTTGGAGATGATATTGTAAAAGCTGAAACTCCAGGGCTAAGGCAGTTAATTCAGCAATATGAAGAAACACAATCTTCTATTGTAGGTGTTCAACAAGTTGGGGATAATGAAACACATCGATATGGAATAGTAGATCCAAGTACGATTGAAGGCAGACGTTATCAGGTTCATGATTTTGTAGAAAAACCTAAACCAGGAACTGCTCCTTCTAATTTAGCTATTATGGGCAGGTATGTGTTTAATCCTGAAATATTTGATTTCCTGGATAAGCATGAAATTGGTGCTGGTGGAGAAATTCAGCTTACGGATGCTATTCAGAAGTTAAATGAGCTGCAAAAGGTGTATGCTTATGATTTTGAAGGAATGCGGTACGATGTTGGGGAGAAGTTAGGGTTTGTGAAGACGAATATTGAGTTGGCTTTGGAGAATGAGGAGATTAAGGACGAACTTTATAAGTATTTAGTAGAGAAAATAAAAGAAGAAAAATTGACTATTTAATGAGGAAAGGTAGTCTTACACATGGCAGACAGAATTTTCCTTTCATCACCTCATATGAGTGATGAAGGCTACGAACAGCAGTACGTACAAGAAGCTTTTGATACCAATTGGATTGCACCACTTGGCGAAAATGTGAATCAGTTTGAAAAAGAGTTGGCGGCAAAGGTCGGATCTACAGATGCTGCTGCTCTTTCATCTGGTACTGCAGCAATACATTTAGCTTTAAAAGCTGCCGGTGTGGGTGAAGGAGATATTGTTTTCTGTCCGACACTAACATTCTCTGCTACGGCTAACCCTATCATCTATCAAAACGCAATACCTGTTTTTATTGACAGTGATTTTGAAACTTGGAACATGAGTCCAAAAGCATTGGAAAAGGCTTTTGAAAAGTACCCAGAAGTTAAAGCAGTTATCGTTGTTCATTTATATGGTCTGTCTGCAGATATGGATAAAATTATGGAAATATGTAAAAAACATAATGTAGTGGTTATAGAAGATGCTGCAGAGTCTTTAGGGACATATTATAAAGGTCAGCATACTGGTACCTTTGGTGATTATGGTGTTTTTTCTTTTAATGGAAATAAGATTATTACCACGTCTGGTGGTGGGATGCTAGTTTCTGATAATGAGGAGAAAGTTGCTAAAGCCAGATTTTGGGCTACTCAATCAAGGGATAAGGCAAGGCATTATCAGCATAGCGAATTGGGTTTTAATTATCGAATGAGTAATGTAGTTGCTGGTATTGGTAGAGGACAACTTAAAGTATTAGACCGGCGAGTTGAAAAGAAGATATATATATTTGAGTTTTACAAGAGAGAACTTGGAGGACTTGGTGGCATGGAGTTTATGCCTAGTAATGAATGGGATGAGCCAAACTATTGGTTAAGTTCAATGACCCTGACTGGTAAAGTAAGACCGATTAACATTATGGAGGCTCTTGAAAAAGAGTATATTGAATCAAGGCCTATATGGAAACCAATGCACCTACAGCCATACTTTGAAAAATATGATTTTGTTGGTGAAGGTGTGTCAGAGAAGCTGTTTGAAAATGGTATCTGTTTACCTTCAGATACGAAGATGACAGATGAAGATCTGATGAAAATATGTAACCTTATTAAGGGGCTGTGGAATAAATAATGAGCACTTTAAATTTATTTATTAAACGTATGATTGATCTTCTTGGTAGTATAATAGGAACAATAATCCTTTCTCCTCTTCTCATCATTATAGCACTTTGTATAAAATTAACATCTAAAGGTCCTGTGTTTTTTAAACAGAGACGACTAGGAAAAAATGGTAAAACTTTTAAAATAATTAAATTTAGAACCATGGTAGTTAATGCTGAAAAAATTGGAGATGGGTTAACTGTAAAAAATGAGAAGGATAATCGGATTACTAAAGTAGGTAAAATCCTACGTGCAACAAGCCTTGATGAATTACCACAACTATTTAACGTTATAGCGGGACAAATGAGTCTTGTAGGTCCACGTCCCCCAGTTACTTATTTTCCGTATGATGGATTTGAAAATTATCCGGAGTGGGCAAAAAAAAGGTTTTCAATGAATCCTGGGGTAACAGGGTTAACTCAAGTAACTGTTAGGAATTCAGTTAGTTGGGATAATAGAATTGTTGTTGATAATAAATATATTGATGGATTTAACTTATGGATTGATATCAAGATTCTATTAAAAACTCTAATAAAACTTTTTAAATCTGAAGATATATATATGAAAACTGAAAATAAAGCTGAATAGAATAAATTATTATAAGTATAGAGGTGAGAATGTGATTAAAGGAGAAAAAGTATATCTTCGACCTATACTTAAAAATGATATTACATTTTTAAATGAATGGAAAAATAATGAGAACATTTTTCAGAATTTAGGTGGAGGGTTTATGCCAACGTCTATTGACCAACAAGAAAAATGGATAGAATCTATGATAGATACTACTGGTAATAATAAACGTTTTATCATTTGTGACATAGAAAATTCACCTATAGGTATGGTTGGTTTATATGGAATAAATTGGGTTCATAGGACATGTGAAATTGGTATTTATATTGGGAATATAGATTCTCAAGGTAACGGGTATGGAAAAGAAGCATGTAAACTGATGGAGCAATTTGCAAAAAAGTATTTAAATTTAAGAAAAATAAAATTAAATGTAGTATTTGATAATGAGGCAGCTACTCACATGTGGGAATCACTAGGATATGAAGTGATTGGTAAATTCAAAGAAGAAAGATATATTAAAGGTGAGTACAGAGACTTAATTTTAATGGAAAAGTTTATTTGAATACAGTAATAAATTGATAATATTTTTTTAAATGTGCTGCATTTTGGAGGATCCATCAAATGAGTAACGATATAAATATATTAATTTTAAGTTGTGGAACAAGGAATAAAATTGTTCAGTATTTTAAAAGAGAAGTAGACACTAAGGGGACTGTTATAGCCACAGACTGTACTGAATTAGCTCCAGCTTTATATGAAGCAGATAAACATTACATTGTACCAAGAATGGATGCTGATGGATATGTAGAGAAAATACTTTCTATTTGTAAGGAAAACAATGTAAAAGCAGTTTTATCATTGATAGACCCGGAACTTAGCCTTCTTGCAAAACATAAACAAGCATTCTTGGATGTAGGCACAACTCCTATAGTACCAGACCATGATGTAGTTGAACTGTCTTTTGATAAATATAAGATGTTTGAATTCTTGGTTCGAAATGGATTCAAAACTGTTAAAAGTTATATAGACAAGGAACAGTTTTACAATGATGTCAGGGCTGGTGTTATAGATTATCCAGTTTTTGTTAAGCCAGTTAAAGGTAGTGCAAGTATTAATATCAGTAAGGTTAACTCAAAAGAAGAAATTGAATTCTTATTTAGTAGGTTTGATAATTTAATGATCCAAGAGTTTATGGATGGGATTGAATATGGTGTTGATGTGTATATTGATATGATTTCTAGTGAATCGGTTTCCATATTTATAAAGCAAAAGCTTAAGATGAAAGCTGGTGAAACTGATAAATCAGTTTCAATTAAGGATGAGCAACTATTTGAATTGATAAAGCAATTTGTTAAAAAGACTGAATTTAAAGGGATTATTGATGTAGATGTTTTTAAAGTTAATGGAAAATATTATATCTCTGAAGTAAATCCCCGGTTTGGTGGAGGTTATCCTCATGCGTATGAAAGTGGAATGAATGTACCAGAGATGATTATTAATAATATAAATGGAATAGAGAATCCAAATTCCAATAGTAACTATAATGAAGGAAGTTATATGATGAAATATGCTGATGTTAAGATTATAAATATGTATTCGAAAGAGAAAAATTGAACTGCATTCCCAGTATTATTTATAAGCGTTGTTAGGAGTGGGATTATTGAAAAAAAAAACAAAGGTAGTTCATATGGTAACTGCTTCAACATCAGTAGGTTTAATGAAAGGGCAACTTTCATATTTGGTTAATTTAGGTTTCGACGTTACAATTATCTCCTCGTCTGGAAAAGAGCTTGAAGGAGTTAGGGTAAAAGAGAATGTTAATATAAAAGCAATTAATATGGAAAGAAGTATTTCAATTCTAAGAGATTTAGTTTCTTTAATCAAAATTATTTTTTATTTTTTAAAGCTTAAACCTTCTATATGTAATGCAGGGACTCCAAAGGCTGGTTTATTGGGTATGCTAGGTGCTTGGTTAACAAGAGTCCCTTTTAAAGTATATACAATAAGAGGTTTACCATTTGAGACGGCAAGTGGTCTACAAAAAAGAATTTTAATATTTACTGAGAAAATTGCTTGCTTTTGTGCTGATAAAGTAATATGTATCAGCCCTAGTTTGGAAAAAAAAGTAATTGACTATCAATTAACATCAAAAAAGAAGACTATAGTTTTTGGTCATGGTAGTAGTAATGGTATACAGATTGATAAATTTATCAAAACTCTTGAAGTGCAAAAACAGGTTGAAAGAATTAAGATAGAAAAAAAACTAAATAATTATAAATTAGTTATAGGTTATGTAGGGAGAATTAATAGATCTAAAGGTATTAATGAATTGGTAAAGGCGTTTGAAAACTTGCAAAAAAAGTATGACAATATCGCTTTAATTATGATTGGGGCTAAAGAAGAAAAAGATTCTATTTCTAAGGAGACTTATTTAAAAGTATCGAAAAACCCTCATATTAAAGAAATAGGAAAGGTTAAAGACCCAATTCCATATTATTTTATTATGGATGTACTTGCGTTTCCTACTCACAGAGAAGGATTTGGTAATGTGTCAATTGAAGCTCAAGCAACTGGTACACCTGTTGTAACTACTAATGCAACAGGCGCAGTTGATACAGTTATAAATAACGAAACTGGCTTAATAGTAGATATAGAAGATGAGATTGCCTTAGAACGAAATTTAGAAAGGTTTATAATTAATCCCAATTTGGTTAAAGAACTCGGTATGAATGGACTTCAGAGAGTTGAAAGGGATTTCGATTCGATGATTATATGGAGTAGTTTGGAAAAATTATATAAAAGTTCATTGAATAATAGATATAATTGATTTACATAAAATTTATTTTTTGAGTGTAAAATTACAAAACCGGAGGAAGTATTATGCCAGAAATTAGTTCATTAATAACTGTTTATAATGGAGAAAAATATATTAAAGATGCCATTGAGAGTGTTATTAACCAAAATAAGGTCAATAGTGAGTTAATAATTATAAATGATGGATCCACAGATAATACTTCAAATATACTTGATAGATATAAAAATAATGAAAGAATTCTTATTATTAATTCTGATCATATAGGTAGGGGTAAAGCATTAAATTTAGCTATAGCTAAGAGCAGCGGTGAATATATTGCAATATTAGATGCAGACGATCTTTTTCACCCTCTGAAACTTAAAATACAATATAGTATAATGGAAGAAAACCCAGGTATCGGCGTTTTAGGTACAGGTTCTGTTTTGATCGGGAGTAATTTTACTCTTCAGGAAATTGATAGAGAAAACGAAGATTCATTATATTTAACACCAAAAGAAGTGACTAATAAGTTAGTCTATAGAAGCCCACTTTCTCATAGCTCTGTTTTAATACGTAAAAATGTCTTAGATAGAGTAAGCGGTTATGATGATACTCGAGAAAGACAATATGATTATGATTTATGGATTAGAATTGCTAAAGACGGTTGGAAGTTATCACGAATTAATTCTCCTTTAACCTATAAAAGAATTCATGATGAACAAAATTTTGAAAGAAGCAACAGAATCAAACATTTGGCTTCATCAATTAAACTACAAAAAAAAGCTATTAGACTACTAAATGCACCCAAAAGAATGTATTTGATTTGTTACGGCAGGTTTATGTATGGTTTACTACCAAGAAAAATTAGGATGTTTATTAGAAATTATGTATAACATAATTTATTACAACTAAAATTATATAATCTTAATGGAAGAATCAATGATTAAAAAGTGAGTTTAGTGAAAAAAAGGGGTGATAAAAAACATGGTTATCTTTTCAATTATAATTCCACATTTTAATTCAACAGATTCATTAAATAAATTAATTGGAACTATCCCGAATGCAAAAGAAATAGAGATTATTATTATTGATGATCATAGTGATCCGTCGGAAAAGAGGGAACTTTTAAAACTTAAAGAAAGATATTCATTTAAAAATGTAACTTTTTTAAATAACACCCCTGATAAGAAAGGAGCTGGTGCATGTAGAAATATCGGTTTGATGCAAGCAAGTGGAGAATGGGTGTTATTCGCAGATTCAGACGATTATTTTCTTGAAGATTTTTATAAAATAATACAAAAATATTCAAGTTCGGGGCTTGACGTAGTTTTTTTAAAACCAACAAGTATTGAATTCGATTCCGGAGAAGTTTCGGATAGACATTTACCGTATGTTAAACTAATTGATCATTATAAAATAAACCCAGATATAAATTCAGAAATACGCCTTAGGTATTTTTACCATGTCCCTTGGTCTAAATTAATAAATAAAAGATTTATTAAAAAATACAATATTTACTTCGATGAAGTAATTGCTTCAAATGATGTTATGTTTTCTACTAAAGTAGGATACCACATGGAAAATTTTGAAGTATCAGATGAAAAAATTTATTGCGTGACTAGAAGCGAGGGAAGCCTCACCACTACTATTAGTCCAAAAGTATTTAAAACTCGTTTAGATGTATTTATTTGTTATTATAGATTTTTAAAAGAATTTGCACTAAACAAAGATGAATTTAAACTAATAAAATTAAATGTGAGTGGAAGGTATACTTTGTTAAATTCATTTAATTTTGGATACAAACAAAGCGTCTTAGTCTACAAAAAATTGAGGGAAAACAAGATTCATATTATTGATAGGGAATATTTTAATCCAATTTTTTTAATTAAAAAAGCTTACTCTTTTTACATAAGTAGGAGAAAAAAGAAAAAATATATTAAATTATATCAATAGTAGTTTTAGTTATATTGAGCTAATACAGTTTACTATACGAATAAGCTAATTCTTAGTGAAATTGAATGACAGGGATAAGTTAAAATATATTTAAGTAGGGATTTTTATATGGAAAGCTTAGGTAACGGTAAAACGTGGAATAACAGTGAATCACCGACAAAGATTAATAAAAACATTAAAGTAAAAGGTTTTGTAAAAGTAGCAAAAGTTAACAGCTTAATGATGGCAATTGTTTTAACCGCGAATTTCATAGCTATATTATTTTCTTCTTTAGGGTTTATTGAAGAAGGGCTACTTCCTGTATTATTACTTACAACGTTATTATTATCATATGTAACAGCAATATTTAAAGGGTATAGAGATTTTAGATTAAATAAAAAAGCCACTTTATTAATTTTATTAATATTATCTAATTTTGCGTTTACTTTTTTATTTCGAGGGTTAGATAATTTTACTACTAATTATTTTATTGAATTTTTAGCTTTCGGTATATTGGCCTACTTATTTACTTTATTACCATTCAATGCTAATGATGTTATAAGGTTCACTATGTTAGTTGGATGTCTAATTCTATTGAACCCTATTGGATTTTTAGAAAATAATTTGATGATGTATTCTGATGCCATGAAAATGGGAGCTACTTATGCAATATTGCCAAGTGTTTTAGCTGCAATAGTTCATTTCTTTTTTATGGGAAGTCGAATAAATATTATTAATCTGATAGGTTATATTTCAAACTTTTATTTGTTATTTTTAATTATAACTGAGGGATCAAGAGGTGCTGTATTATCAATTTTTTTATTAGTATCTTTTATTATTTATATAAAAGTATGTCAAAAATTTAATAAAGAAGATGGAATACTATTTCCATTGTTATTTGCTATCATTCTTTTTTTATTAATTACAATTATAATAAATTTAGAACGCATATTCCTTTGGTTATATGATTTATTTCAAAGTATTGGCATAGAATTGGTAGTGCTAATCAAATCTGCAGATTTACTAGAGCAAAGTGGTGTAGTAGGAATTCTAAATGGTCGAGAACATATTTATGAAAATTCATTTAGAATCTTTATGGAATCTCCTATTTGGGGGAAAGGAATAGGGATATATGCAGACATGTATGATGGGCAATACCCTCACAATATATTTTTACAACTTTTAGCTGAAGGTGGATTTGTTTTTATTATCCCATTTGGTATTCTTATAATATTGTGTTTTAAATACATAGTTAGTCCTTGGTCAAATGATAAGATAACAAATGAAATTAAATATTTAGTTCTTGTATTATTTTTATTATCAGTTCCAAGATTAATGTTCTCTATTTATTTGTGGCAATTACAAGCATTTTGGCTGCTTTTATTTATCTTCTTATCTGTAAGTACCTACAAAAAAACAAGTGCTAATTGATGTATATTAAAGGAGGAGTAGAAATTTCTGCCGGCGATTAAAACTTATATCAAAAAAATTATTATTAATAGTGGATTTAAAAAAATTGTAATTCTTACTTCAGGTGTAGTGTTGGCTCAAATTATAACTTTTTTATGTCAACCCATTATAACGCGTTTGTACTCACCTGAAGATTTTGGAGGGTTGTCATTAATAACTTCTTTAGTTAATATGCTAGTGCCACTTTTAACTTTACAATATCAAATGGCTATAATTACAGCAAAGTCAGATAAAGAAGCAAATGCAGTCAGTGCTTTAACTTTTTATATACTAGCTTTTATGTTATTTCTTATCTCTCTTGGAATAATTTCGTACAACTATTTTAATCCTAATACATTTAAAGAAGTTGGTAATTGGATATACGTCGCCTTACCCTTACTTTTACTAAGTGGATTTGCAAAAATAGCCGACGCTTATAATAATAGATTCGAACAATATAAATTGATGTCATCTATTGCATTAATAAGGTCAATATCTTCAAACACTTTAAAAATCACCTTAGGAATATTTAAAGTTGGTTTTTTGGGGCTTATAATATCTCAATTCGTTGCAACAATATTTGGGATAAGAAAACAATCCCAGTATATAATAGCTAAAAAAAAGGAAATTTTCAATTCAACTCGACTTGAACTTAAAAATGTTCTAAATAAATACAGAGTGCAACCTCTTTTTTCTATGCCTGGTCTATTTGCGACTGTTGTTTCATTTTCTATCCTACCTATTCTAATAACTTCTTTATATAATATAGAGGAAACTGGTTACTTTTATTTAACTATGAGTGTGCTGGCAATCCCAATGAGTTTAGTTAGTAGTAATGTAGCAAAAGTTTTTTTTAGAAAAGCAACCATAGAGAAAGAAGAGAAAGGAAACTTTTATTCAACATTTATTAGTACAGCAATATTATTAATAGTAATTAGTATTATTGGATTTTTACTATTATGGTTTTTTGCTGAACCTTTATTTTCTATAGTGTACGGTGAAGAATGGATGAGGAGTGGAACGTTTGTTAAGATTCTAATTCCTTTATTTGCTATAAGGTTTGTTGTAACAGGGTTGATGCATGGCTTTATTATTTCAGGAAAGCAATTAGTAAAATTAACTTTGCAATTATTATTTATTGTAATAGCCTTGGTTATTTATTTTATTGTTAAAAACCAGAATCTATCAATAGAAGAATTTTTGGAGTTAATTAACATTGGTTATTTTATATTATATTCAATACTATTTATTGTATTATATTTAACCAGTAAAAATAAAATTTAAAAGGAGTTATTAAAATGGAAAAAGAAGTAAAAGTGCTGTATTCTAAAATTAAAAATATGGGGGACTTGTTAAATGAATTAATTATAGAGGATGTTATGGGGTATAAAATTACCCTTACTAACCGCTGGAAATGTGAGAGTACTGGCATAGGAAGTTATTTAAGGTTTTTCTTTCCTGAAAAATCAGATCTCAAGGGCAAGCCAAGACAAATGCTAGAAAGAATGTATGGAAAAATACAATCTCCCCTTCAAATTTGGTCTACTGGTTTTATAGAATATTCAGATAAAGAGCTTATTCCATTAAGAAAAGATATAAATATATCTTCAGTAAGAGGCGAACTTACAAGAAAAAAATTAGAAAAAATATTAAATAAGGAACTGAATGTACCTACTGGAGATGGTGGATTATTAGCATCACACTTGATTAAAGAACCAATTGAAAAAAAGTACTCCATTGGTATTATTCCACACTTTAGAGAAAAAAATGAAAAAGTGTTTATTGAGATGAAGGAAAACTATGATAATTCCGTTCTTATTGACTTAACTGTTGATCCTTTGAGTGTTGTAAAAACTATTTCAGAGTGTGAAGTAGTTATATCAAGTGCTTTACATGGTTTAATTGTTGCAGATAGTTTTGGAATTCCTAATATGAGGTTAATATACACAGATAAATTGTTAGGTGATGGATATAAATTTGATGATTATTATTCTGGGTTTAATCTCTATTCTATAGAGCCATTTGATCTAAATAATTCTAATTATCCAAGCATCAATCAAATTATTGATGATTATAAGATAACTGAAAGACAAATTGATAAAAAAAAGGAAGAGTTGTTAACTAGTTTTTCTCAGTGTCTTTAAAACTAGATAACAAGCTCCTGATTCATTGCCGTATATGGTCCCATTATAATGTATCCGTAGGCTTGGACATTAAAAATTAATAAATAAGATAATACTAATGATGCCAAAAAAGAGCATGGGAACGGTTCTTTAAGGGGACAATCGGAAGTTTTGCGGGAAAAAGGGCACAATGAACGGTTTTAGTCGCTAATTGTGCCTTGTTCTTATTCTATGCAATTACTATCCGCAAAATTTTTGATTGCCCAAGAAGAATGAAGTCGCCTCATGGTTATAAATTTTAATTTTAGCTGGTTTGTCATAAAATGTTCATAAATTTAAGCAGGACTTTTTTGAACCGCGTCGAATTATGGGATTTCAATCTTTTCTTTAATTTAATTTACTTTTTAAGCATTCCGTATCGTTAATATACTCTATTTTGAGATGGGTATCATGGTTTTAGGGTTTTTGGTTTTGCCTTGCGCAGCGATTTCGTTCTTCTTCTGCTTCCAAGCGGTAGTTACCAACACAATAAATAGTAGGTATTGGGGTCAGACCCCCACTACACTTGTTTTTAATAAGAGTCCCCCTCAGTGCGAGTAATAACCTAATTATACATAGGGAGGTTAACGAAATGTCAGACGTCTCAGTTAGTCTAACACAATTTCTTGATTTCACATTAAAAAGAAGAGAGGACCACAGGGACAGGCACCCTGGTCCGCAATTTTAGTAGTACAGACTGAGTGTTCTTATACTCGGTCTATTTTTTTGGACTTTTAACTTTAAGTTTAATATCTTTTCATAAATTGTACCAAAATTGTATTTTGGCTCTATTCGTAGTGCTAAAAACTCAATTTTCTCTCCAATAATATTGAAAATTACTCACTCTATACATATCTAATTTTAGATTTTGGTATTTTGACATTGGTTCTGCTGTCGATTAATTTATACCTATCTAACTTACTTAAAAATAGGGGTTGAAAAAATGGCGACAGTAATTTCCAGTATTGGCTTAAAAGGTATGGAGGGATACCGTGTTCAAGTAGAGGTGCAACTCGTTCCTGGAATAGAAGGTGTGAGTATTGTTGGTCTTCCAGATGCCTCGGTAAAAGAATCGAAGGACAGGGTGATTGCTGCATTGTATGCGAACGATTGTGAAATACGGGATAAGAAAATAGTTATTAATCTATCTCCTGCAGAACAGAAGAAGAATAGCCCGATTTTTGACTTGGCAATGGCGATTGGGGTGATGAAGGAAGCAAAAGAGATAACGGATGAAATCCCTGACAATGCTGCATTTTTAGGTGTGCTTTCGCTGGATGGGTCAATTAAATCGGTAGAAGGTATGCTCCCGGCTATCATAGCTGCTAAAAAAGAAGGTTTCGATACGCTGTATCTGCCTAAGATGAAAGATATGCCCCTGGAATCCATTAATGGTATAGAGCTCAGGTTTGTTGAAACTCTGGAGGAAGTGATTGAATCTTTTTCCGGACAGTTGTCTGTTTTTACTATTGCCCCAAGTACCTTAAACGCATCTTCTGAGATAAAGCTTCCCTACCTATGATAAAGATTTCAAACATGTTTTAGGACATCAGAAAGCAAAACGAGCGTTGGAAATTGCGGCTGCTGATGGGCACAATGTTCTGATGGTTGGTCCTCCTGGTTGTGGAAAGAGCTTGCTTTCTGAAACATTCCCATCGATTTTACCACCACTAAAATTAGAAAACCAATTTGATGTTATGAGCATTTATCAACTGGCTGGAATGAGTCCATCAAATGTTTCTGCTCCTCCGTACAGGTCCCTACATCATTCCGCATCTGCAGTATCCCTTATAGGTGGTGGGACACATCCAAAGCCTGGTGAGGTATCACTTGCACATCGTGGTGTGCTTTTCCTGGATGAGATGGCAGAATTCTCTAAATGAACATTAGATATGCTGCGCCAACCAATGGAATCTGGAGTAGTTACAATTAGCCGGGCAGCATCCACTGTCACATACCCTGCCGAATTTTTACTCATCGGTGCTATGAACCCTTGTCCTTGTGGATATTTAGGATCTAAGTATCGCTATTGCACATGTACTCCCAACAGGTTACTGCGTATAACAACCGAATTTCCGGGCCGATTCAGGATCGGATAGATATTTTACTCAGACTGGACACCGTATCATTAGAGAACGAGACCATGGCAGAGAATGAAACTTCTGAAACCATTCGTGAAAGGGTGATTTCAGCAAGGGGAAAACAATATCTAAGATATGGAAAAGAGACATGCAATGCCACTGCAGATAACGAGAAATTAATGGAATGTACGGAAATGAAATTAACAGAAGGGCAGGAAAAGATGATGCGTAGCTGGGCAATTAAATATAATTGGAGCACTCGGGTTCAAATGAAAATAAGAAGACTTGCCAGGACGATTTCTGATTTGAACAGAAAGGAAAACATCGAAAATGAAGCAATATGGGAAGCGGTTACCATGAGGCGTACGCAATCCATCCATACCCAAAAAGGGATGGTGAGATAGCAGAAAACCCCAAATATTATTCACCCGAGGTGATTTGTTTATGCCAAGAGGTCCTAGAAAGAAAAGCCATAGTGGTATCTATCATATCATGCTAAGAGGTATTAATAGACAGACGATCTTTGAAGATGATGAGGACAAGACAAGATTTTTAGAGACATTAAAAAAATACAAAGCCATTAGTAAGTATCAAATCTATAGCTTCTGCTTAATGGACAATCACATCCATTTATTATTAAAGGAGACGGAGGAAAGTCTTTCAGAAATCATCAAACGAATAAGTTCCAGTTATGTGTATTGGTATAACATGAAATACGGTCGGTCTGGACATTTATTTCAAGAAAGGTTCAAATCGGAGAACGAAGAGTCAACTACATTTTTTTTAACCGTACTCAGGTACATTCATCAAAATCCAGTAAAAGCAGGACTAGTGAGAAATGTATTTGAAAGCAGGTGGACAAGTGTCAACGAATATATTCATCGAGTACAAATCGTGGATATAGATATG
>NZ_JBGOHB010000033.1:0-54316 GCF_041521345.1 Virgibacillus oceani
CGATTTTTGAATATCTTTTTTGCCTGGTCTGAACATGGGATAACCTCCAACAAGTTATTCTATACCTATTATAACGAATTGTTCAGTCTAGTTGGTGGGATTTTTGACCTTTTTGGGTGAGAACCTTTATATAAAATTTTTTAAAAATATAAAGGGGAAGGGGAAGGGAATGCAACGATGAATTTATTTAAGAGATTCGTAATAACTGCTTTTATTCTATCTATTGGTTTCGTTCTTGTAGCATGTGCAAGTGAGCCTGATGATACGAATGGTACTGATGGCAGTACGGAGAATGATGAAGAAACAGCTGCCCCGGGTGAAGGTGGAGATTTGATTATTGCAAAGGGTGCTGATGTCGTATCACTGGATCCCAACGGTTCCAACGATATCTCGTCTTATGATGTACAAAGAAATATTTTTGAAACACTGGTAAAACAGAATGAGAATATGGAGCTTGTCCCAGGGCTTGCAACAGAATGGGAAGCGATAGAAGATAATGTATGGGAATTCCAGCTTCAGGAAGGTGTGACATTTCACGATGGATCGCCATTTAATGCGGATGTAGTGAAAGCAAATATTGAGCGTATCATTGATCCGGACGTAGGTTCATCTCAGGCATCTTTATATGAGATGGTTAATGACATTGAAGTAGTGGATGATTATACGATTAGATTGACAACGGATTATTCATTTGCTCCGCTTCCTGCTCATCTTGCACATCCTGTAAGTGGAATCGTTTCCTTAGAAGTAATAGAAGACGATTATGCGGCCATGGAAGACGGTCAAGAACCGGGAACGATCATTAATGAAAACCCAATTGGTACCGGGTATTTTAAATTTGAGGAATGGGTTTCAGGTGAATACATAGATCTATCAAAAAATGAAGACTATTGGAATGGTACCGCTTTACTTGATAGAGTCCAGTTTAAAGTCGTGAATGAGGATATGACACGTATTGCCGAATTGAGCACAGGTGATAGTCATATTTCGAGCCCACTCAGTCCATCAGATGTGGGGCAAATAGAAGGAATGGACGGTGTATCTGTACATGAGCAAAGCATTGTAAGGTATTCCTATGTTGGTTTTAATATGGCTAAAGAGCCTTTTGACAACCAACTTGTACGACAAGCTATATCTATGGCAGTGGATGAACAATTGATCATTGACGGTATTTTTGATGGCTATGGTATACCTGCTAACACCCCAATTCCAGTAGATATAGAAGGTCATGATGAAAATGTGGAAGACTATGAATATGATGTGGAAGGGGCAAAAGAATTATTGGCCGAAGCAGGCTATGAAAATGGCTTCTCCACAACCATTTGGACAGATGATGAACGGGAACAAATGGATACTGCTGTCAACATTCAATCACAATTGCAAGAGGTTGGAGTTGATGCGGAAGTAGAGGTACTTGAATGGGGTGCGTATCTCGATCAAACCGCTGATGGTGAACATGATATGTTTGTCATTGGGTGGACTACCGGAACAGGGGACCCTGACTATTCTGTTTATTCCTTATTCCACTCTAATAGTGTTGGAGCTCCTGGTAATCGAACATTCACGGAAAATGATGAACTGGATGCCCTGTTGGATGAAGCACGTCAAACCACAGATGAGGAAGATCGTATGGCCCTCTATAGTGAAATCCAAGAGCTGCTCGTGGAGATCGCGCCTGCTATCAATATTAGTTATCCGGAATATTTGATGGGCGTAAATGATCGTGTTAAAGGGTTATCCCAGCTTCCGACACAATATTTGGAACTGAAAGATGTTTATATAGAAAATGAATAAGAGAATGTAAATCGTAAGGATAACCCTCTATATAAATGATGATGTAGAGGGTTATTTTTAATAAAACAGGAATGGGTCTTTAGAATGAAGGTAAGGTGATAAAATGAATAACTTGAGAAATATGTGGGAAATAGGTGGTTTAGTTAGAGACCAGAATAATGACGATGTCGCGGATCAGGTCAATGTTTGGATTGATGTCCCAAAAACCATTCATCCGGATGGTTTAATCGACTTTTGTGCCAGACTTGGTTTTGAGACTGCTATATAAAGGGAAAAAAAGGGTTTCAGGCACTTTTGTCTAATTAGTGTAGGTAATAGAATCTTTACCTATGGAGGCGGACAAAGTGAAAAATATTTATCCATATGAAAATCTGAATCTCGAAATTCAAGCTGTTAAAAGAGCGATGGGAGATACAAAAGATCTTCGTTTATTTAAACGTTATCAAGCAATTTTACAGTATATAAAAGAACAGCCGATAAGGGAAATTGCGGACTTAATAGGTTGTAGCGAGAAAACAATATACACATATAAGTCCAATGGTTTGGCAGGATTGACTCCTGGTGAACTCCAGGCAGGCCCCGTCATCTTACAGAAGAGCAGGAACAAAAAGTTTACGAGGTAATTGTTAATAAAGTGCCGGTTGATTTTGACTTTCCTGCTGAAATGAACTGGACCTCTTATTTATTCGTGATTGGATCAAGCAAGAATATGATGTCACATTCACAGATCGAGGCGTGCGTGCGCTGGTGCATCGTTTAGGACTCAGTTATACAAGGCCAACATACACGTTAGCAAAAGCCGATCCTGAAAAACAGGAAGCATTCAAGGAAGAATTTGAAACGGCTAAAAAAATGAACGATGGCGAGATTGATCGAATTTTGTTCCAGGATGAATCCATGATTCGAGATTATCAAGCCATTGCTAAGACCTGGTTTCCAAAAGGGCAACAAAAAAAGATACCAACAAATGGCAAGCACCATGGTGTCAAATTAATTGGTACATTGGATTACAAAACCGGCGACATCTTTTGCATTGAAAGAGAACGGTATGACGCAAAAGAGTTTCTATCTTTTTTAGAGCAAGTAGTCAACCGCTATCCAGATGAAAAAATTCTTATGGTTCTTGATAATGCCAGAATTCATCACGCGAATCTAATTAAACCCTTTTTACAGGAACATTCCAAACAATTGGAATTACTGTTTCTTCCGCCGTATAGCCCGGAACTGAATCAAATCGAAGGACTATGGGGCTGGTTAAAGAAATCAGTAATCTATAACGTGTTCTACAAAACTGTTGATGAGATCCGCGAGGCTGTACAAACCTTTGTTTCTGAAATCAGCAAGAGCCCTGAGGCCATCGTTCGTAGATTGTGTACTAAGCTGTAATTATTAAATTCCATTTATATATATAGCGAAGAGTCAAAAACTCTCAGCAAGTTGTATAATTAAATGCAACAGCTAAATAAATAGAAAGCCATCGTGAAACCACGTATAGTTAAGGTCGACGAAAACACAAAACATACGGAGGAAGTTCACGATGACTAAAACCAATTCTAACACGAAAGAACGCAGATTTTCACATTTAACAGAAATTGAAAGAGGACAAATAGCTGCTTATTTAGACGAGGATCTACCATTAAGGGAAATAGCTAGAAGAATGGGGCGTCATGTAAGCACGATTTCACGTGAAAAGAAACGGCGAACATTTATAGCCTAAACCAGTAAATTTTAAATTGCCTCGAAGAATGGCGAAATTCGTCCATTCGATAGCCCTTTATGGGCAATGATCCAATTTCTACACTCCAAGCGTGTAGAATGATGTCGAAATCATTCGCTCGGAACTAACCAAAAGGATTCAGAATATTAACCTGACAACATTGGTGTAGCATGGCGGTTGTAAACAAGGATATAATGAAAAGAGATGTATTAGAAAAATATAATTTAGCTAAACAATCTGTGCAATTAATAGAAAAATCAGCATCCTATAGTGCAATATCGAACAGACTTCCCGAGTACAATGCAGAGAATATGAGCTTTGGCACGTATAAGGAGGATGAATTCGTAGCTTTGTTTGCTGATATGAGAGGTTCAACAAAAAGGGGTAAAAATCTCGGTTCAATTGGTACTTTTTTAACCATCCATGCGGTGATGCCGACTCTTGTATATATCGTGGAGGCTTATGGTGGATATGTGATTGATCACCACGGAGGATGTATATGGAAATGAAATTAAAACGAATCTAGTGTTTATTAATACGACTAAAGGTGGAGCGTTAATTGAAGGAGTGCCTTTTTGCTAATTGAAGTTGATTATGTGTAAAAAACCAATTTTCACATATTTGTTATAATTTTATTGTTCATTCAGTCAACTTTTATATTATAATATAATTGAAATAATCAGATGAAGGAAGGGATAATTTATGCTAGGACAACATAGAAATCTAGAAGAACTTATTGATCAGAATAAAGAGGCTTTGCTCAATGATGAGGAAGCAATGCTTGAAATCGAACAAAAGCTTGATGAAAAATTTTCAAAAGAAATATAAAACTCAGCAGGATAAAAGCCCTGCTGAGTTTTATATTTTACCAATAAAAGACTTTCTAATTTATTTGATCTCTCGAGAATTAATCTTTGCTTATCTGCTAAAATCTTTTGGCGATTAGCTACTTTCTCTTTATCCTTTTTAACAACATAATTTTTATCTTGTGCTAATCTTTTTAAGTTACGTAGTGCAGTTATTCCCGCATTTCGATCACTAACGTTTTGATCGGTTAAATTCTGAATTATATCACCTTCTTTTTACTGGGTTAAATCATCTAAAGCTCTTCTAGCCCAAACAAACTTCGCTTCATGTCGGTAACTATCCACTATATTTGAAGGAACATTATGTGAGCGCATAAATTGAAGCTACTAAATCTTTATATAAACATCTTCCTAAGCATTGCATCATTGCTTCAATTATTTCAAAATGTAAATTTCTCATGGCATCCTCCATTATATTTTAAAAGTTGTTTAATATTATCCATTTTATCATATGTAGTAACTTGAGAGCTCAATAAAAGTGAAGTGTTTTGAAAAGGATCTACACTAATTTATTTTAAAAAGAAATAAAAAACACCATTCCCTATTCGGGTCTTTTGTACTATAATAATCCATAAGTACTATATTAATGTTACGGAATTTGTATTATCTTATCTGATTTGGAAAGGGGTAATCTTATGGCCAATTTCACTCCTAAGAATTCAAACTTCTTAAAAAAATTATTTACGAAAGACAGGACTACTTATGGCTTCGGAAATGATCCACGGCATGATACTGATGACATACTTCTATTAAACTATTATGCATCGTTAGCCATGCATCACCCTAATTTAGTAATTGTATTTTCACCATCAGGCGATGTGCTCACTCAAAATAGAAATAGTATTAATGAATTTATAGGTCATTCACTCCGTAATAAATTGGATTTTAAAGAACTCGTGTCCAAAGAAATCTATCAGATCCTGGATTCGGCTTTTGCCAAAACGTTAAAAGGGAAATCAGAAAGACATGAAATTACAGTAAAAAATAAACACGGACAAACGGCGTATATGAATTTAACCTACATCCCTGTTAAACAGGGCAATAATAAAGTCGAGGGTGTTTACTTAATTATAGAAGATATCACAGAATATGAAAATCTAATAAAAACAGTAAAATTACATGAAAAATATTTAGTTCATGCCCAGGAGATAGCTGAAGTTGGCAGCTGGGAGTATAACATAGAAGGAGACGAGTTATATTGTTCCGAATACTTTTATGACATTTTTGGTTTGGATAAAGCAGATGACATTTCCATGGATCAACCGTTTCAGCTTGTTCATCCGGATGATTATCAGGACGCCTATCAAAAAGTAGCTCTAGCTGTAAGTAAGGGAACGAGTTATGTTTCCGAATTCCGTATCTATCACGGGAAAACAAACGAGATTCGCTACATAACAGTCAAGGCTGATGCTGTTTTGAAAGATAAAAAAGCCTATAAATTAGTAGGTGTTATTAGAGATTTCACCACTCAGAAACAGTTAGAAAATAAAATCAGCAGTACAAATGAAAATTTCAAACATATTTTTGATAACTTAAATACCGGAATTTGGATGAGAGAATCGATAGATGGAAAAGTTGTCCATGCCTCTAAAGGGTTAGAACAAATACTGCAAAGTCCCATATCAAAACTTTATAAAGAACCTGACTTTTGGAAGGAAATGATTTTACCTGAACACCGAAAAGAAGTGTTTGATGCTTATAAGTTACTGCAAAAAGGGGAAAGTATAAATATAAAATATCGAATAAACAGCGGAGATGGGACAACAAAATGGGTTGCGGAACAAACGGTTCCCAGTGTTAATAATGAAGGTGCAGTTGTAAGCTTATTTGGCATGGTAGCAGATATTACCCCTGAAATGGAGATGCAGCAGAAGCTTAAATTATATGCAACCCACGACACACTGACATTACTTCCAAATCAGCGCAGTCTTTATGAAAAAGTGGATACGCTGTGTGAAAATGATAAAAATCAATTTGCGCTTTTTTATATAGATCTGGACCGATTTAATGTGATTAATGATTCATTAGGTTATCAAATTGGGGATAAGGTGTTGATCAACGTAGCTAACAGACTTATTTCCATACTGCCGGAGAATGGATACGCAGCACGTTTAGGCAGTAATGATTTTATTATTATTATAGAAAATTACAAGTACAAAGAGGCCATATTTAGTTTCGCAGAGAAAATGATCACAACCATTAGAGAAAGATTAACTGTCAAAGAATACGAACTCCATATTACAACAAGTATTGGCATAAGCTTTTATCCGGAGGACGGGGCGAATAAACTTACTTTAATAGAAAGTGCTCATTCTGCATTATATCATGCGAAGCAGCAAGGGAGGAATAACTATCAGATTTATTCATTCTCCAGGGATATTTCTTCTTATAAAAAATACATGCTCGAAAAGGATATGCGCAAAGCCATTGAAAATGAGGAATTTGAAATATATTATCAGCCACAGGTTAATGCCGGTAGCGGTATCATTGAAAGTGCTGAGGCATTAATACGCTGGAATCATGAGGAATGGGGACTGGTCTCTCCGGGCGAATTCATTCCATTAGCTGAGGAAAATCACCTGATTCACCATATTAGTGATTGGGTCATTAAGGAAGTATGCAGCCAATTAGGGAAATGGAAGGAACAGGGGCTTGCATTACGTCCAATTGCCATTAATATTTCGCCAATTCGATTTTTGAAAAAAGGTTTAGTCGATATTGTGAGGGAACAGCTGATGCTTCATCAAATACCCGCAAAATATTTGGAATTTGAAATAACGGAGGGTTCCTTATTAAAAAGGGAGGAAAATGTTCTCTCTACCATGGCTGCTTTAAAGGAATTGGGAGTTAGCATTGCATTTGATGATTTTGGCACAGGATATGCAACCTTGAATTATTTAAGGGAATTCCAACCAGATACGATTAAGATTGATCAGGTTTTTGTTCAAACCAATGAAGACCAGGAAGAAATGGATAAAGCTATTATTTCTGCTGTTTTACATTTAGCGAATAGTTTAAACGTCAAAACCGTTGCTGAAGGTGTAGAAGAATATGAACATTATGAGTTTTTGAAACAAAAAGAATGTGGCTTCATACAGGGTTATCTTTTTTCGGAGCCCGTTCCATTAGAAACCTTTGAGAAAATGCTGGAAACAGGTTATTTAAAGCCCAACAAGCGAAAGTACAATATCGACCCTGAAGATGAAAGAAGGGATTACTACCGGCTTGAATTTCCTAATAGCGTTTTAGGGGAAATGGGAATTAAAGAGGTAAATAAACGAAAAGTTGATTTAGGTCAAGCACAAATACTCATTGAAGATATCAGTCTAGGCGGACTAAAAATATATTCTTCTTTAAAGCTGCCAATCAATACGAATATGAAATTAAGATTCATATTCAAGCTGCTAGGTGAAACATTTGAATTAAATGGTTCACTGGTTTGGAAGAATGAAGGGAAAGGTTCCACTTACTACTATGGTGTGAAATTTGATTTGAGCGTCATAGATGAAGATCGTCTTGCAGAAGTGATTAATAGAATAACCGTGATGCTTAAAAATAAAATTGAGATCCCGGATACAGATTTTATTAATGAGGATGCTTATGTATATTTAAACAAAAACAAATTGTGATTTAAAATAGAGGGAGGAGTATACTTGAAGTTTGTATCTACTGGACTCAACTCAGTACTGGCGGACAAACAATGAAAATGGAGGAATTTCTCGATGAATATAAAAGACTTTTACCTAGTTAACGCATTGATGGATGAAATGAACGATATGATATTCGTTGTGAAGGTGGAAAATAAAACGGATTTTATTTACGATTATCTGAATTGTGCAGCATTAAATGGAGCAGGTATGACTGAAAATATAATAGGTAAATCAGTACGTGAGACTTTTCCGAATGAAAGAGGAGAATTTCTATATAATCAGTATAAAGAAGTTGTAACTAGCAGGGAAACGCTAGTATTTGAAAGTGTATATTTTTCTCCCTTAAGAAAAAAGCATTATTTTGAAACAAAATTAATTCCTTTCTTTAATGATAAGAAAGAGTGCACACAGGTTGTTGAAATTGTGAAAGATATGACTAAAGAAAAATGGTTATACGAAGATGTTAAATGTACATGGGATCGATATAATGAAAGTAAATCCCGCTATCTATCGCTATTTCACCATAATCCTGACCCGTTTTTTTCCATTGATTCAGATGGCTGTATTGCCAATGTGAATGTGGAAGCAGAAAACATTACAGGTTATCATTTTAAAGACCTGATAGGCAATGCGTTTCATTCACTGATTGCTGAAGAGGACAGGTATACATTTAAAGAGCTGTTTAGAAACGCGTTAAGTGGTAATATTCAGAGTTCAAACTTGGTCATTTTCGATAAAACAGGAGATCGTATTAAAGTAGCCTTAAAAGTAATACCGGTTTTTTTTGATGAAGAGATTATAGCGATGGATGGAATTTTAAAGGTTATTACAAATGATAAAGAGCGAATCGAAAGCATGTAAGGAGTTATTGCCGAACCATTCTATTGAGGGGTAATAAGACGATTCCAATGGAAATAGTTCCTTTATAGAAGTTAATCATGGAGAAGAAAAAAATACAACATTGCCTGAAATGGAAATGAGACGCGGCTCATTTTAATTCATAGAAGAAAAATTTGGAGGGTAGCGTCATCACGGGATGGGGCTTATTTCCGCACCCCTTCAATAAACGAGCGAAACAGTCTTTTCTAAGCATCTTCTTGTGATGACCCTGGAGTGGAGGAGGCTCTGTCTTTTATGTTATTATTTTACCTTTTGAATTTTAGCGAAGACCATACGGGCAGTTTGAGAATCGTTTTGCAATTATTATCCATATATTCATTTTTAGCTAGAGATATAACATAATTAAGCTGCCAAATACTTTCACTCATTAATTACAAACACTCAGGTTATATTAATGTTCCTCTCTTTATTAAACGCGTAATTCTATCAATGGATATATTCGTTTTTTGGGCGATTTCCATAGCATTGGAATTTGGGTGTTTGGCTAAAATCTCTTTAATTTTTTTCACATTATCCATTTCTTCTGTAAAACAATCTTCACAAAGCTCGTTTGTTAAATGGTCAATTTTTCCGCAATACATACAAGAACCATAATTTTTCATTTTCAACCATACCTTCCCTTTATGAATTTTTAGTCTTTCGTTTCCAACTTATTTAAAATGGATGATAAATGATTAAAGTGAGGTTTTACAATAAAATCCTTTGCCCCTAACTGCAAAGCCTCCATCACATTTGAATCTGTCCCTATGGCAGAACACATAACCACATTTGCTTTAGCATCAAATGCTTTAATTTTTTTCAATGCAGTTAATCCATTTATATTCGGCATCGTGATGTCTAGAAAAACAATATCAGGCCTTAATTTTTTATACTGTTCAATTGCTTCCAGCCCATCAGTTGCTTCTGAGATATTATGATATCCTTGCTGTTGTATCAACTTTTTTAACCACATTCGCATAAAAGTTGAATCGTCCGCTATTAATATAGTATACATTTCTTATCACTCCTTTTAGGTTATTTTCATTGTGTTTTCCTTTTATTCTATTCGTTTGTCTTCACATTAACCGAATCTGAATCTTTATATATCTGGGTCATGTAAAAAGACAAACCAAGAAAATAGTCTCCCCTTTTAATCGGTAACTAGCTAGGCTGACTAATGGCAAATAGGTGTCAGGTTGCTCGACTTTGTATCCCTAACAAATCTATTATAGGACAGTATTAATGAACAGTTTATGGTACTGTACTTTATTATTAATAATATCGACAAAAAAGTTTAGATTTTAAGTGGTGCAAATATCTTCCTTCAAAAAAATAATTTTGATGGTGTAATTGTAATGGAATGTGCTATTTCAAAGATATTAGGGATAAAAACGTTTCAATGTTTTTGCTGGAATTATGGATAACTTGCTACTATTTATTCAACTACAAAGAGGAAAACCCTTTTCATATTTTTCTTTAGGACGTTTCTATTGAAGATATTACTCTTCACAGTCCCAATCATCTATAGTATTATGGTGTTAGTGCTAAAAAATGGAAGTAAATAATAGTAAACTTAAAGAAAAGAAAGGGTGTAAAGCTACGAGTCTAAGGTTTTCAACCATGAACGTCAAGTTCCAAAGGGGTTGAAAATTCAGCAGCTGTTTATTAATGAGTAACTATTGAAGGCGACTTTCTTTTGTCGGCTGTTTTTGTGGGAATAGTCATTTGATTAAATTTATTATTCCAAAAGTTAGAAAGGATGATAAATAAATGGCAGTATGGAGTAAAGAAGAAATTCAATACTTAAAAGACAGTGTCGGCACGCTGAAAATAACTACTATCGCAAAAAATCTGGGAAGGTCTTATGTAAGTGTTCAATTAAAAATGAAACGCTTAAATATATATAATACCAAAATACAATCCGGTTTGTTAACCATGAATGAACTGGCTATCATTCTAGGGGTGGATCGAAAAACCATAGAGGGATGGGTTGTTAGGCATGGTCTAAAATATAAAAAACGTGTTACAAAGGAAAAACGCCAATTTTCCTTTATAAGTTCTGAAGATTTTTGGGAATGGGCGGTAAAACATAAAGACAAAGTACAATTTAAAGACATTGAACCCAATCTGTTGGTTCCAGAACCATCCTGGGTAAACCTAGAAAGAAAAAGAGAATTTGATCAATTAATAATTAAAAAGAGAGACTACCAAGTTTGGTCAATGAGGGAAGAACAAGAACTGTTAAGTTTAAGAAAAGAAGGGTATACCTATAAAAAAATCGGGGAAATGATGAATAGAAGCAGTGTTAGTGTTCAAAGAAGATATAGCAGACTGTCTGGCAATAGCAGCTTGTAAGCGTTCAATAGAGCTATTTCTAATCATATGAGTAAAAATTGGAAACCCAAGTTTAGTTATCATGCCGGGTTTCTTTTTTATTGTTTTTTCTCTATTGATCTTGTGTTACGTGTCCTTTTGTAACTGTCAAAAAAATGTTTATATCTTTTTTATTAATTATTGTAAACAAATGTAGTAATTTGTCGATAAATAAAAGTAGGACTAAAGTAACGGTTTCAAAAACTGTTTTTCAGTAGGTAAAGGAAAACTATTCGAAAGGGTAGGACGCAAAGCCCAGGGTCTAAGATGTCTGTTGGAACGCATTATGATCGCCTGGGGTTGGCAATTTTTTCATTCACCATTTACGTTTAAATCTTTGGCTATTCTATTATATTTGAAATGGCTTTTTTTATGGATGAATTACGAGGAAAAATTTGGACTTTTATATAGCCCTGTATTTTAGCTGCCAAAAGAAAGTATTATAGATTTCTACAAAAGAAGGGTTGAGTGAAGTTACACTATAGAAGTTAAAGAATTAGGAATCATTTAAGCAACTCGATAAAAATATGGCATTTTAAATATCTAACTGAACAAGTGATTTTATGGAGGTTATATGATGGATAAAGCATCATTTATAGGGTTATTATTTGGGTTTATTGCAGTCGGAGCGGGAATGGCATTAAAAGGGGTAAGCCCGTTGGCAATTATCAACCCGGGAGCGCTCTTGATCATCTTTCTAGGTACGGCAGCTGCCGTTCTGATCGCTTTTCCGATGAGTACACTAAAGAAGATACCGACACTATTGAAGATAATTTTCACGGAAGATCAGAACAATAATGCTGCGGAAATTATTACAGATTTCACAAAATGGGCAGAAACAACCCGAAAACAAGGGATTTTATGGCTGGAAGGGAAATTGGATAATGTGAATGATCCATTTTTACGTTCTGGAATGCAGCTGGCCATTGATGGTCAATCCTCCGACTTTATTCGTGAAGTAATGATGGAAAAAGTTTATGCGATGGAAGAAAGGCATCAAAAAGGTGTATCTATTTTTACGCAAGCTGGTACATACGCTCCTACATTAGGTGTACTTGGTGCTGTCATTGGTTTAATTGCTGCGCTTAGTGATTTGAATGATATTGAAACTTTAGGCAGCGCCATATCAGCTGCATTTATTGCAACATTATTGGGGATTTTTTCCGGGTATGTTTTATGGCACCCTTTTGCAAATAAGTTAAGAGAGAAGTCGGAGAATGAGGTTCGAGTAAAACAGATCATGATAGAAGGTGTGCTATCTTTAACAAGTGGAGAGTCTCCTCAAATAATCAAAGATAAGTTAAGTTCTTATCTATCTTCAGAGGAATTAGCATGGCTGGAGCAGGAGGATGGAAATGCGAAGACAGAATCGGCGTAAAAGTAATCATATCAATGAATCATGGCTGCTTCCGTATGCAGATTTACTTACCCTGTTAGTCGCATTATTTATTGTTCTTTTTGCCATGAGTGAGATTGATACCCAGAAATATGAAAGTCTCATTCAAATTTTTGAAAGTGAATTTAGTGGAGGGATGGGGATATTAGAGAGCAGTAATGGTATCCAGGGTCAGGCTTCCATTGAGATATATCATAACGATGAAGACGAGGAAGAAGTTCAGGATGAAAACAACCATGGGATAAGTGAATTACAAAAATTAAAGGAACTGCAAAAGCAGATTAATCACTATATTGAGGAAAACAATTTATCGGAAGTGCTGGGAACGAAATTATCAAATGAAGGATTATTGGTAACTATTTCAAACGATGTGTCTTTTGATACAGGAAGTGCTGAAGTAAAGAGTGAAGGGAGTGAGATAGCGAAGGAAATTTCAAATTTCCTGTATACCGATCCACCGAACCAGATTGTTGTAAGCGGGCATACGGATGATCGACCAATAGACAATCATGAGTTTTCATCCAACTGGGACTTAAGCGCCATGCGGGCTATTAATTTTATGGAATTATTACTGGAACATGAAAATCTGAACCCTGAACAGTTTAGTGCGAAAGGGTTTGGTGAACATCATCCGATTGTTCCGAACACAAGTGAAGAAAATATGGAAGTAAATAGGAGGGTGGAAGTACAGATTCTGCCAAACTATGATATTGAAATTGGGACAGAAGAAGAGGAGTTGAAATAATGCAAATTAATGAAAACGAACGAAATAAAGTAGTCACTAACTTGTTGAACAGTACGTTAATCTCTTTGGAAGGGGTAGTTCCGATTGAATTTAAAAGATCTGCCCCGCGGTTATTACAACAAAACTTCAATCTGAACTTTGGCGTTCTGATTGGAATCATCGGCGATGTTAAAGGAAAAATGGTTTTATCCGGGGATCTAGGGGTTTTTAGCAGAATTGGGGAAGCCATGTATGGAATGCCCCTTGCAGGAGAAATGCTGTTCTCCTTTAGTGGTGAACTCGGAAATATGATTGCAGGTGGACTGTCATCAAATATTGCTGTCGATGGCGTTGATATTAATATTACTGCCCCAACTATTATGCAGGGAAATACAACATTATCGGGATTTAAACACGGCCTAAGTGTATCAACTACCTTTGATCATATAGGGAATTTAGACCTTTTTTTATTGCTTGATTAATTGTTAGGACGAGGGATTTGAAATGGATACAAGTGACTATCATGATGTTTTCCTTGAGGAAAGTGATGAGCATTTACAGTCCATAAATAATCATTTACTGGAACTGGAAAAAAACCCGGAGAATCTTGATATTATCCATGAAATTTTTCGTTCAGCCCATACATTAAAAGGGATGGCAGGTACGATGGCGTTTCATGACATTGCTTCATTAACCCACAAAATGGAAAATATTTTCGATAAAATGAGGAACAATGAACTGGAAGTGAATGATGATGTTATTGATATCATTTTTCAGGCGGTTGAAGTGTTGGAGGAAATGGTTGATGCGATTCGTGAAGGTAAAAGCGGCAGCCTGGATGTTCATGAGCTTGTTTTGCGTTTGAATGAATTTGACGGGAAGGATTTTAATGCAGGAGTGGAGAGGTGCTCTACGGCGGAACAGTCAAATTCACTTTTGCGCTTGGATGAATTTCAGATGACCGTGGTCAAACAAGCTGAAGAGCAGGGGTTAACCTCTTTGCAAATTACAGTGAAGCTGTCTGAGGATTGTTTATTAAAAGCTGCAAGAGTATATATGGTGTTTGAGGTTTTGGAGGGACTAGGAGACATTATCAAATCGGTTCCCGGTGTTGAGGAGCTGGAGGCTGAAGATTTTGAGACGGAGTTTTCGGTAGTTATTGTATCGAAAGCCTCAGCAGATGATATTAAGGCCCGTATACATAAAGTTTCAGAGATTTGAAGACATTTCAATGAAGAAAAAAGATCATGAGCTGATTGAAACAGTTGAACATATTGCTAAGGTCTCACAAGATATGCAGGATTTAATTTTAACGATGCGAATGGTGCCCATTGACCGGATTTTTAACAGATTTCCGCGTATGGTGAGAGGTTTGGCAAAGGATCTGGACAAGGAAATTGATCTTGAAATTATTGGTGCCAAAACGGAACTTGACCGGACGGTTATTGATGAGATTGGTGATCCTCTAGTTCATCTCATTCGTAATTCTATTGATCATGGTATTGAAACCTCAGCTGAACGTAAGAAAGCAGGCAAATCCAGCGGGGGAAGATTAGTCTTGCGTGCTTTCCACAGCGGAAATCATGTATTTATTGAAATAGAGGATGACGGGGCTGGAATTAATCGGGAAAAAGTCGTTCAAAAGGCGATAGAGAACGGATTGATTACGAGTGATCGTGCTGATGACTTAAAGGATGAGGATGTTTATCAGCTGATTCTTGCTTCAGAATTCAGTACAGCGGATAAAGTATCTGATGTCTCAGGACGTGGTGTTGACTTAGACGCAGTCAGCAAGAAGATAGAATCACTTGGTGGACATAATTCGATTGAATCGGAGCATGGGCAGGGAAGTAAATTTTCCATTCAATTACCACTAACTCTTTCGCTCCTTTCGAGTTTATTGGTAAATGTTTAAAACGAAATTTTTGGGATTCCTCTTTCTTCAGTCATCGAGACGGTGTTACTTGAAGAAAAAGATATCATGAGCTCTCACCGCCAAAAAGTGATGGATTTTCGCGGGAAAGTAATTCCGCTTTTGTCACTGCAGAAAGTACTTGGAGTTCCGGGTGATCAACAGGCAGAGGAACAAGCGAATTTATCCGTAGTGATTGTGAAAAAAGGGGAAAAGATGACCGGATTAATCGTTGATTCGTTTATCGGTAAAAAGGAAGTGGTTTTAAAATCGCTCGGGAACTATTTGAAGGGAACATTTTCCACTTCCGGTGCTACGATTCTGGGTAATGGTCAGGTTTCACTGATTATCGACCCTAATGCATTGGTAAAATGAAAAAAGGAGGCTTTAACATGAGTAAATCTTTGAAGGTAGTTGTTTTTCTTATGGGAAAGCAGCAATACGGTATTTCGATAGATAGTGTTCTTGGTATTGAAGAATTACATACGATCACTAAAGTTCCAAATACATTAGACTTCATAAAAGGTGTTATCAATCTTCGCGGGAACATCACCCCTATACTTGACTTAAAACAACGGCTGCAGCTTGATGAAACAGAACTTGTTGAACATACTAGGATTTTAATTGTGAAAATGAATGACTTGCGGGTAGGTTTAATTGTTGATGCGGCAACAGATGTGATGGATATTGATAATTCTGTTGTAGAGCATGCTCCAGAGATGATGAATGGTATCAAGGAGTCATTTTTGGTTGGAGTTGCCAAATTAGAGGATAGTTTATTGATTTTGCTGGATTTAGAACATGTCTTAGATTTTGCTGAGGTCAATGAGGTAAATGAAATCATCGAAGGCAATTGACATTGGAGGAAAGGGAAATGGCAAAAATACTTATTACAGATGATGCAGCTTTTATGCGAATGCAGTTGAGAGATAATTTGACAAGGCTAGGCCATGAGGTCGTTGGTGAAGCCGAAAATGGTATAGACGCGATAGAAAAATGTCAGGAATTGAAGCCGGACCTGATCACGATGGACATAACGATGCCTGAAATGAATGGGGTAGAGGCTGTTACGGAAATCAAGAAGACAAATCCTGATGTTAAAGTGATTATGTGCTCGGCGATGGGGCAGCAAAGTATGGTTTTGGATGCGATAAAAGCCGGTGCTACAGACTTTATTGTTAAGCCATTTAACGCTGATCGTATAAAAAAAGCATTAGATAAAGTTTTATGATTCAGAATTGTGGGATCAGGCCCCCTGCGCTAAATCGTTAGAAGTTAGGAAATAAGCTTATTTGGTTTAAATACATAATATATAGTTTAAAGGGGAATAAGGATGAGAAAGAATAATAAAACTGCAAAAAATGGTTTTTTAAGTAAAAGTATACAAAGTAAAATAATGATTCCATTTTTAATTTTAATCATCTTCACAGGAGGTATTGTTGCGTTTGTCAGCTACCAATCCAGTGTCGATATAACTACAGAAGAGCTTTCAAACAATGTGGAAAATCAAATGGCCGGTATGAACGATACATTTAATATATTCTTTGCTAATATCGATAATACCCTAAATCGGTTAACTTCAAATGAACTGCTTCTTAATTATAGTACTCAGGAAACAGATGCATTATTTCACACCTTTAGAGAAACAGGCGAAGCAGATGAATCAATACTAAATATTTATACAGGAATTGAAGAATCAGGGGAGGTAATCATTTATCCGGAAGCTGATTTGGGAGATGATTTCAATCCGAAAGAGCGGGACTGGTATCAGGATGCTGTGGAAGCAGGAGAAACTACCATATGGACAGAACCATATACCGACGAAGCTTCCGGTGAAACCATTGTTAGTGCTGCACAAGCATATTATAACAATAGTAATGAATTAATAGGTGTTGTCAGTGCTGATGTATCAGTTGATACCCTTCTTACAATGGTTAATGAGGTAGAAATCGGTGACTCGGGTTATGCTCTTTTGTTCGATCAATCAGGAAACTATTTAGCCCACCCGGATGAAAGCTATATTGGTCAAGATGTGTCGGAAGAGGGTTTTTATCAGGAAATGATAAATACGGACGGCCAGGGTATTTTAAACTATCAGTTTGAAGGTGAAGACAGAATCATGGGGTATACGCACAACCAGACAACTGGATGGACGGTAGGTGGTACGGTCAGCCAGGCTGAGTTTGAGGATAAAGCACAAGCTATTCTGGGTCCTATATTAATTGTGCTGGGTGTTATATTAGCTATTGCGTTCGGTATTTCATTTATGATTACTAGAAGAATAACCAAACCACTTCATATGGTAGTGGAACGAATGAAGCTAATTTCCAGTGGTGACTTGACTCATGAACCAATTAATACGAAAGCAAAGGATGAAATTGGACAACTGGTAGTAGCTACAAATGAAATGAATAAAGAGATGCGTGATTTACTAAATCAAATCGGCAAGGTCTCAGAAACAGTAAGTACGCAGAGCGAAGAATTAACACAGTCTGCAAATGAGGTGAGATCCGGCTCGGAACAAGTTGCCTCCACCATGCAGGAATTAGCATCCGGTTCTGAAACACAGGCAAACAGTTCAAGTGAGCTATCTTCCGCGATGACAACATTTGCCACAAGTGTTCAGGAAGCAAATGAGAACGGAGAGCAGATTAAAGATTCTTCTGGTAAGGTGTTGGAGATGACTGATGAAGGAAGTCGGTTAATGAAAAATTCTAATACCCAGATGGAAAAAATTGATCAGATTGTGCTGGATACTGTTAGTAAGGTGGAAGGACTCGATAGCCAGTCTCAAGAAATTTCGACATTGGTTTCCGTCATTAATGATATTGCCGATCAAACGAATCTTTTAGCTTTAAATGCAGCCATTGAAGCAGCAAGAGCAGGAGAGCATGGGAAAGGTTTTGCGGTAGTTGCGGATGAGGTGCGGAAATTGGCAGAGCAAGTATCCGAGTCTGTTACAGATATTACGGGCATTGTAACGGACATTCAAACTGAAACCAGTGTTGTTACAGGTTCCTTGCATGAAGGCTACAAAGAGGTAGAGAATGGGATTGTACAGATTAAAGCAACAGGCGAGAAATTTGATGGAATTAGTGCAGCTATTTCAGGTGTAGTAGATAGTATTCAAAGCGTAACTACTAACTTATCTGAAATTGCAGCTACCAGTCAGCAAATGAATAGTTCCATCCAGGAAATCGCAGCTATATCCGAAGAGTCTGCAGCAGGGATAGAGGAAACATCTGCGTCATCCGAGCAAACAAGCAGTTCCATGGAAGAGGTTGCAGCCAGTGCTGATGACCTTGCTAAATTGGCAGAGGATTTGAATGGATTGGTTCGTCAATTTCGATTATAGTGTAAAGGTGTATGTAAGGAAGTTATAGGCATATAATAGTATTCGGATAAGCTCAATGAACAAAAGGAGAAAACTTTCCTGCGTAAACTGAGGAAAAGAACGTACGAAACTCGAAAGGCGATAGATATATTTATAAGTACGGTTTTTGATCCCTTATACTCAGTTTTTCCTAACAAATTTGGGGAACAGTAATATCTACCATATAAATAGGAAAGGGGATCAAAGTGCGAAGAGAATGGACAAAAGAAGAAGAGAATTATCTAACAGAGAATGTAGGAAAATATAAAGAGGTTAGCACCCAAAAACTAAGGTTTTTATTTTAATTTACAATCCCAATCCATAAAAAAAAGTCTTTTTTCTGGTTCAGAAGTCTACTTTTTATTTTGAAAAGAAAATGCAACCACCTTATACGGTGGCTGGCACCATATTTTTCAAGTGTTTTGTACATCTTTTGAAGTTCTGGGCGATGATCGAGCCATATATCCAGATTTTTGAGCGCACTTGTCCCCTGACAGGCAAATGCTGTAATTGATATGCCCGTTTCAAAACAGATGGAACACCTTCAACACCTGCACGATAATTGGATAATTCCTGATGTCTATCACTGCCAATGTTGGCTCGGGTTTGATCTGTTCGCCTTTTATTTTCACTAAAAGAAATGTGGTATGCTTTTTTTTGTTCTTTTACCTGGCACTCCTCAAGTAAAGGACATTGTTGACAATGCTCCTTATAAAACTTGGCTGTGTATATTTCTTTTTCAGGATCATAGATGGAGAAAGTCGGCTCAAAACCTTGTGGACATTTTACAACCTTGTGTGTTTCAGGATCAATTTCAAATCGGTCTACGCCTATGTAATCATCGGAGACAGCCCGGCCTGTCATTTGGCTGAAGTTTATTTCAAGGTTCTTTTTATCAGCGTGCTTTACAGTTTCCTGCCGGTAGTAAGCACCGTCAACAGCCAGCGTATCTATTTCATCTGCGAGAGGATGATTCTTGACAAAGTCCTCACCAAACTGGGCAACACTATAGGTGTTTTCTTTTAAATCGGCATGCATAATAAGCCCTGTTTCTTTTTCAGGGTCATGAACTTCCACCAGGTTTAAACTGCTTCCGATATGGTTTTCGCCACCTTTATTTCTCAGGATCGGAGGGGTTTTGAAGGATACGAGAAGACAAACTCGTCCCTTCAATTGGGACACAAACTTCTTCTTCTGATTCAACGGATTGTTCATGTAATAAGCGTGCCAGGTGAGTATACGCATCGGAATCCAAGGCTGCGGAATTTGCTTGCACCCATTGATACAAGTCATAGGCTTGTTGGATGAGAGATTCCAGTTTTGATTCTTCTTCATTGGATTTGGTTTTGTATATGATTTTATTTTTATGTCCTTTTTCAAGATATGCCGAAAAAGATTCTGGGATCTCTATTCCGGGAATCTTGCTCAGTTCTCTTACCATATTCCGAATCACAGTATAAAATAATTCAATTCGTGTCATTTTCTTACAGGAACTGTCAAGCATAGTGGAATCCATGCGAGCCATTGATTTATTAATGGAAAGAAATTCTGCCATTTTTTCAGCGAGCGATTCCATTTCTTGTTGGAGAAGGGATTCTCCCGTTTTTACTTCATGTTCAACCAGACGACATCTAAAATTGGATAACGTGTTAACACAGAGGCGTTCCCTGTCAGCATCCGATTCAAGACCCAGGGCATACTGGAACCGGTAATCAAAGTAAAGGGATCCAATTAACTCTTCATCTGAGAGTAAATTCTGTTGTTTGAGAACCAACAAACTAACCAGTACATTGACTGGCTTATTCGGACGACTTGCCTTATCGCTATATAAAACTGAAAAACGTTCTTCATTAATTTGCGTAAGAATGAGGCGATAAAAGTCTTCTGCCCAACTTTTTTTCAGTAATTCAATGATATGGTCCGGAAATGCTTGATCCTGGTCGAACAACGATTTTTGAATATCTTTTTTGCCTGGTCTGAACATGGGATAACCTCCAACAAGTTATTCTATACCTATTATAACGAATTGTTCAGTCTAGTTGGTGGGATTTTTGACCTTTTTGGGTGAGAACCATAAAGAGAGTTCCATAGCGAAAACACTGGAAAGAACCCCAACAAGCGTAGAGATGAAAATGAAAAGAATGGGTTGTTTAATATAAGAGAACATACAGGTAAACTGACAATGGGGAGCCTTGCCAGGCTTTTAGGAGTGGATAGAAAAATCGTTCTAAATCGTAAAACAGAGTATGGCCTCTTCCTTACAATGGAAGAGTTCTATTGTTGAGATATTTAGGAGTGTTAATCTTTTGAAACGATACCAGTCTCAGATACATTATCACTGTATTGTAGAAGACTAGACTGGCATCGTATTTTTAATAATTTCATTTCTAGAATTGCACTGTAGCTAATGACTGTGATTGCGAAATTGATGCGAATTAATTTCAATAAAGCTCTTTGTTGTCCTCGTTTTTCTTTTCAGACAAATATTTTGCGTATGGGATTGCATGCTTAGCAACATCAAATTCAAAATTGACTATCCCGGGTTTGTTAACATTGATTTCAATAAGGTTCATGTTCATACTTTTATCTATTGCAAAGTCTAATGCTAATTCATTTATATTTTCGTCATATAATTGTTCAAATGTAGTTACTATATTATGGGATAAGTCTTCAATTTGTTTTTTCATATCTATAACATTATTTCGACCGTAGTTTCTTTCTAAAAAGCTATCAATTTTGCCAATATATCCTCCCTTTCTAACAACTAAAATTATGGCATGATAGACTCCTACTCTTGGATAAATTTTAACAAATGACCATTCACCGTTTTCGTTCTTCATCATATGCACCCTGATATCAAAAGGCTGCCCATCTATTGTCCGTGTTTCAATATATTTTTGTACAATAAATGCCCCTTTTTTTATTAAGTCTCTTAAATAATTAGAAAGAGAAATCTCATTATAATACGCTTCTTTTTCTCCAATAGCTACAAAATAGGTGTCATTACTTTCTTTTGAAATAAAATGAACACCTTGAGCAAAGGATCCAATTTCAGGTTTAAGAATAATTTGTCCATAATTTTCTATATAATTAAAGATATCCCTTATTCGTTTAACCTCTTGATAGGGTATTAAGTAGTTGTTGTCAATCTCCTTAGTCTCTGTTAACTTGTCATAAACTTCAAGCTTGCTAATGGAATTTCCATAAAATTCATTAGTAAATGGTATCCCATCCAATTCCTGATAAACGAGATTGTATCCCTTTATCCCTCTCAATCTCAATCGATCATAAATAACATCAGGATATTCAACGATTTTTTCTACCCATTTATTATTCTCATAAAAATGTCCTCGGATCAGCATTTCATCAAAGTCTATATCCTTGGGGTTAAATAAATAAAAATTGACATCTTCATATTTTGCGACATAGGCACAAGCAACAGCTAACTCTTCATCGTCTATCCCATTGACCAACATAGCAATTCTCGGGTTGTTATCCAAGTTAGCCCAAGTTAAATCAGTGGATCTGGCATTAAATTGTTCTTTCATGTCAGGTGTGCTTTGAAGTTCATTGGTATTTACTATACCGTTTTCAGCTAAATAAATTGCATAGCCAATTGTATTGACTGCTCTTTCTTTTTCATGGTAAGTAGACTGTGGTCCATTATTAACTTCATGTAACCAAAACCTGCCACTTTTATCGATTGTTAAATCAAGTCCAAGTTCATCTAGTGCTGATCCATATAGCTTATCAAGATGTCTGGTTAAATCATGAGCTAGTTGTCGAATTTCACTTGAATATAGCTTTCCTTTTTCTCCAAATTCTTTTATTAATAAAGTATCTAGTTCTTCTGTTCTTCCCCCGCGACTAATATTACTAAGAATACTTTTTTTACTACCAATACGCGGATATATTCTAGTAATCTGCCATTTCCCTTCGCCATTTTTTTGCATATGGGCACGGATGTCAAAGGGTTCGCCATTTTTGGTTTGACTATCAACATATTTTTGAATCATGTAACTGTTCTTTTCTTTTAAAACGATATTTTGAATCCATTCATGAAACTTTTTATTACCAAGCATATGCTCTTGCTTATGGTCTAAAATTAAATAGTGATTTCCTTTTTTCTCGATATAGTATATATTTTCTCCTCGTCGACCAAGAATGGGTTTTAAAACAGCTCGATTATGTTCAGCTAAAAAATCAAAAATAATGGAATCATTAGTAACCATTTTGAAAAAGACTAATAGCTCCGCATACTTTCTGTATTGAACTAATTTCTTAGGTAAATATAGTTTATTGCCTACAAAAAAGCTTGTGAATGGAGTGGTTCTTCTTAATTTTCTATCTATGATTGATTGCTGAGAACGAGAAACAACTCCTATATTATGGATAATGTCGGGGAATGAAGTCGAGATCCGTTGCCAATCTCCATTCTTAAAAAAATCAGCATTGATTTCCCTTTTATTTAAATCGACATCATTTGATGAGAAAAAGAGGAGCCTGGCACCTTGTTGCTCGCTTTCGTCAATTAATGCGTTAATTCTTTCTTCTGGATAAGCATTTCTTGGATTAGTTTTATCAAAATAGACTCCAATTGTAATGTCTTGTTTATCCAAGGTATTGCTGCTAGTTTCTGTAAACGCCTCTTTTAATCGTCTAAGTTGTGGAGAAAAAGAGAATTGTAAAATCTCGGAAGTCTTAATAAGATTCCCTTTCTCTAAATGTTGTGCAATTAATAGTAAGTATTGCTCGATTTTTTCTCTTTCTTTTTTTCCATGTGTTGTTTGGTATGTATTTAATAGTCTATTTATCGTATCAAAACCTTCTACAACAGAAGTAAATGTATAAATGCTTTGATTCAGTTCTTTTTTCTTGATTAATATTGAGAAATGTTCCGTTGCTTCAAGCAATGTGTCTATAATATGATGTACTTGCGAAATTTGTTTATCATTTAACCTTGCCATAGGTGCCACTCCTTAAATAATCCTTCTTTTGTCTATTATATTATCGGATTAAAAGTAATGAAAATGAAGTTTTGTCAGGGGAAATATTGTTGCTTGAAAAGAGGGAAGGGGTAATTTTGGGTTTAAATAGACATAGTGATTAAGTTAAATGTGAAAGAAAGGACAACAGGAGGGGGTTGAATGTGCTCTTAGTGAAAAACAGAATTTGTAGAAGGTTGTAATTAGCAAGTGGAAGTAATTATAATTAATTTTTCATAAAAGTATTAAACAATCCAAAATCTGGCCGATATAAGTATTGTAATCATCAAATGATGATTTGTTAAGTCCTTAACGTTAAGCTTGATAATAACTCTTGGCCAAGAGTTATTATACATACGGGACATAAGGACGTGACCCGTAGAAAAATTATATTACATGGAGGTAAGGAAAAATGATTATTAATCACAACATTTCTGCTCTTAATGCACATCGCCAATTAGGAGCAAACCAAGGTGCAGTACAAAATTCATTGGAGAAGCTTTCTTCAGGTCTTGGAATTAACAAAGCAGGGGACGATGCTGCAGGTCTAGCAATCTCTGAGAAAATGCGTGGTCAAATTCGTGGATTAGAAATGGCGAATAAAAATGCCCAAGACGGTAAACTGGAAACGCCGCTCTAAGTAGTAATACTTAGATGAAAACTCCGTGAATTCGGTGGAACCCCAAACCAACTTTGCAGTTATGGATGGTGGGCAATACCGAGCCGAGCCTGGTGAATTGTAAGGAAAGTTGTAGCTAGGAAGGTGTAACGATCAGGTAGTGAGGAAGCAGACCGATAACCTACCCACGAGCGCGGGGCATCCTAAAGGGATGAAGATATGATCTGAACTTTATGGAAACATAAAGAAGTAGTGGATTAAATGTCACTGCGATAACAAATTTGATTTCTCTAATCCAAACTGCTGAAGGTGCATTGAATGAAACACATTCTATTTTGCAACGTATGCGTGAATTAACGGTTCAAGCGGGTAATACAGGAACACAAGATTCAGATGATTTACAAGCAATTCAAGATGAAATTAATGCACTAGTTGAAGAGTTAGGTGGAACTAATGACAGCCAAGGTATTTCAGACCGTACTCAGTTTAACGGAAAAGATTTACTAGATGGAACTTTTGCTAGCGGTGAATCTGAATTAGTATTCCAAATAGGTGCTAATGGAGAGCAGCAATTAAGTGTTAATATTGGAGATATGTCTGCTGAAGGATTAGGTTTGTATGGGGCTGAAGGTAGTTTAATCGATGTAACTGAATTTGTTGGTGCTGAAGGTGCAGCGGAAACTGCTGAATTTGATGCCCAATTAGCTCTAATTGATGGAGCTATTAATACAGTATCAAGTCAACGTTCTAACTTAGGTGCAGTTCAAAATCGTTTAGATCATACAATTAACAACCTAGGCACATCAGCAGAAAACCTAACTGCTGCAGAATCACGTATCCGTGACGTTGATATGGCGAAAGAAATGATGGAGTTCACGAAGAACAATATCCTTTCACAAGCGGCACAAAGTATGTTAGCTCAATCCAATCAAATGCCTCAAGGAGTTTTACAACTTCTTCAGTAATTTGATGGGAAGGGCGTCTAACCTGGTAACGGGTTAGAGGATAACTGGGTGAATTGCTGGAAATTCCTAAAGTGTTTTTGTACCACAACGCAGATGGAAACGGCAAACGTGATGGTCTGAAAAACAAAACAATGAACCAATGGATAATCAGCAGCCAAGCGCCTGTGGTGAAAACCTGGCGAAGGTTCAACGACTAGAATGCACTGCCTAACAGTTTAACTTAAGGCAATGAGATTCGTAGGGTGATGATAACGTTCATCATTCGAAGTGCCCAGCTCCTTATGGATAAGGATGAAGATATAGTCTATTCTATGCTCGAAAGACATAGCGGCAAAGCAAGCCAACCAAATGCCTCAAGGGGTATTACAGTTGTTACAATAATATTAGATTTAAAAGGGACTCTGGCTTGGCTGGGGTCTCTTTACTTTTAAAGTACATATCATTGAAATTTTTAATTAAAAGAGGAGACAATAGGTATGGCTATGAAATATAGTAGAATTAAATCACTTGATATAGAATCTTATATTAAGACGCAGGAATTTAAAAATATTCATATAAATGTAGCAAGTGAATTACAGATTAAGGGTATAAACTGTGAAATTAACCTTTGTAGCGAGACCATAAATAAAGAAGGTCATATAATATCTAATACTTTAGGGCAAACAAATATTAAAGACGAGTTCACACGAGTAGAAGGAATTAGCTTATTCAAAGATAATATAGTTCAAAATGTAAATGATTCTTATTCAAGAATACCTGAGTCTAATAAATATGTACTTGACCATATTTTGAAGATATTTTTTAACTTTATTGTTATTCATGAGTTAACTCATATATCACAATTTAAAGAAGAGGGATCTAAGGAATTAAAATGTCTAGTTAAATTAAAACATAACTTGGAGGAGTATAGGAATTCTTCACTTGAAAAAGAAGCAAATATGAATGCATATAGTTACCTAAAAGAAATTGATGAATTTACTGCAACAATTGCTTTAGATTGCAAAAAGCAATTTGGAGGACGAAATATAATAGATTATACTGATACAGCAGAGCTACATTCTATGAAGATAATTAATTTATACCACGAAGTATATGGTAATAATCGATAGTATATTCCCATTTAACTTGTTCTTTTCAATCGTTTTTAGTAAACCATATAAAAAAGCTACTTAACAAACTACTTCCAGAATGATTTTCGCAATGGTAAACAAGCCAAGATAAATCTGAGCCTGAACCCATTTTCTACCCCCTTGAGCCTGGATTTCATTCTAACTTTATTATTTTGGGAACGTCAATCCCCACTGCGTTAATGTGTTGAAAAAGATAAGGCTTTAGGTTCTCCTGCCCCAATATGAGATAAGAGGGGATTGATTGTATCAACTCTCCACCTTTCTGAACACACCACTCTATAGTATAATAGCAGTATCATAACAAAGAGGTGCAGAAATGATTACAGGAGAATTAAGAAACAAAGTGGATCGAATATGGGAACGTTTTGGACTGGCGGGATTACTAACCCGCTCACAGTCATAGAACAATTCACCTATTTATTATACATAAAAGTCTTAGATGATAATGAAAAGAACAAAGAAAAGGATGCGGAGTTGCTTGGTATCCCACATGATGGCATTTTTCCGAAAAATCAGCCTGAATTAAGATGGACGAGCTTTTCGAATATGGGGCCGGAGGAAATGATTGAAGTTGTTTCGCAAAAAGTGTTTCCGTTTATTAAAACTATGGGGGAGCAGGATTTAGCTTATGCGAATCACTTGAAAGATGCAGTTTTTGTGATCCCGACTCCTTCCTTATTATCACGGGTTGTTGCCGGAATCAATGATTTTCCGCAAGCGACAAGTGGCGAGCAGGAAGTGGATACACTTGGGGATTTGTATGAGTATTTGCTATCCAAATTGCAAAGCTCAGGTACAAACGGGCAATTTCGTACACCGAGACAAATTATTGATATGATCGTAGAAATGATGAAGCCGACACCGGAGGATATTATTGTTGACCCTGCGGCAGGGACGGCTGGATTCCTTGTTTCAGCAAGCCAGTATTTGAGAAAAAATCACAACGATGTGTTCTTTGTCCAAGGGCTTAGGGAGCATTTTAACAATGATATGTTCCATGGGTTTGAGTTTGACAATACCATGCTAAGAATTGGTGCCATGAACATGATGTTGGATGATGTGGATAATCCAAATATTACTTATCGCGGTAGTTTATCTGAACAAAATAGAGACAGAGAAAAATACACCCTCGTTTTGGGCAATCCACCGTTTAAAGGATCTTTGGATTATGATTCCGTATCGGACGACTTATTAAAAATAGCAAAAACGAAGAAAACAGAACTGTTATTTGTCAGTTAATTTCTGCGTCTCTTAAAAAAAGGCGGGCGCGGTGCAACGATCGTGCCGGATGGTGTCTTGTTCGGCGCATCCAACGCCCATAAAGCGATCCGAAAAGAATTGATAGTAAACCATAAACTAGAGGCAGTAATCAGTATGCCAAGCGGGATTTTCAAGCCATATACCGGTGTATCAACAGGTGTGCTTATTTTTACGAAAACGGATGCCGGCGGAACGGATAACGTTTGGTTTTATGATATGGAAGCAGACGGATTATCCTTGGATGATAAACGAAGCCCTGTTGAGGAAAATGACATTCCGGATATTGTGGCGCGATTTAATAATCTGGAAGCGGAAAAAGATAGGAAGCGGACAGATAAATCATTCTTTGTGCCGGTTTAAACTGTACTATTAAAAGACGTTACAGAAAACTTAAATAATAAGAGGAAACCCCTTAACCAAAATGCTAGAAATGAAATGAAAGAATATAAATTATATCCTTACTGTGGTGCAAATGGGATTATAGAATATATAGACGAATATATTTTTGATGATGAAATATTATGTTTAGCGGAAGATGGAGGTAGTTGGGGTTTTAATGAAAAAAGTACTTATATTATGTCTGAACCATGCTGGGTAAATAACCATGCTCACGTATTAAAAGCATGTGAACAAATAGAACTAAGATATCTTTATTACTATTTAAAATTATACCGACTTAACTAAGTATATTACTGGTGCTACTAGAGGTAAGCTTACTAGAAGACTGGTGAAAAACTAGTATTTTTATCCATCAAAAAAGTGAATTTTTCAGTGAGTTTTTCTCGGATTTCCTGAAAAAGGTGGAAAATAGAATGATTATGATGGCTTTGGTGGCATTCTTCAACCCGTATTTCCGTTTCAGCGCATGCTGAAATGCCGGTCTTAGGCCTTATGCCCTTGAACCGGCTCAATTTTTTAAGGTTTTGCACGATGGCAGTAAAGAGTGCCTGTTCCTGCATGCGGTCCAGCCCTCTGCCTTTAGCCTGATCCATTCCGTGAACCGTCTTGCTTTCGGCGAAATTATGTTCACATTGTACACGCTTTTTTTGGATGTCTCGGTATTTACCTTCAAGTTGGATTTGTTTGGCTTTATTTTTGGTTTTGACTTTCTCGCCTTTTTCCTGGCGTTTTCGTTGCCACTCCGGGTTGTTGGTCTCTCTTTTCCATGTGGGAACTTCTTCCAGGTTATAGTCTCTCAAAGAAATCAAAGGTATAATGTCCTGCGAAAATAGGCATGCCAAATAATCCGGTGTGCCATATGCTTTGTCACCCGACAATGTTTTAATATATATTTGTGGATGCTGAAAACGAACAGCTGCCAACTGCTGAAGGCTAATTTCTCTTTCCGCTTTACCGGAAGCGATGCTTGCATTCGTTTTTAAAATAATGCCTGATTCCACGTCTGTTAAGTCATGTACAAGGTAACGCGGGTATGCTTCCTGCCCTTTGCTTTTCTTGTAAAGACTCTTCCGAATTATTTTCATTTGATTTTGGCGTTGGCGGATCTTCATCGTCTTTCTGATCCGGCGTGTCTGTTTGATCCAGAGATGCTTCGTCACTCTGTTTCATATCATCCAAGTATTCTTCAATGCTTTGTACAGGGGCAATTTCTATTTCTTCCAAACTGTGGATGGATGCATTTGCACGCACTTGTGTACCATCCACACCAGCGTGAACATCAGCACGAACGAGTCCGGCTGCTATGCACTGATCCACCACATGTTTCATGATATCTTCAAAGATACCATGTTGACGCCAAAGAGCTTTTGTTTTCACAAGTGTTGTTCGGTTGGGGATGGATGATTCAAAATCCAGTCCACAAAACCATAAATAACCTGCGTGCATCGGAAGGATCTCAAAAAGCTCCCTTTCCGAATGGTTAAAGAGATATTCCAATATGACCAGACGTACAGCCAACTCTGAATTGATGGAAGGAGATCCCATTTTTTCGGAATAAAGGGGCTTCACCCAATCGTGGACATGGGAAAAGTTAATGACATCTTTCAGTCTACGCAGAATGTGCTTCTCGGGAACGATGTTCTCCATATCTATATATTGAAACAAACGAGATTGAATGTGAGTTTGCTTTGGCGATTGCATTCATGATCATCCTTTTAAATTGTGTTACTTACTTTATTAGACATAAAGAGTCGTAATTCCTGTTTCAGCTATGACTTTTTCACCGGACTTCTAGGAAAAAGGTCGATTGCCAGGCGTGCTTCAAAAAAGCTGGACAGTAGATCTGGCCCATTTTTATCTTCAAAAATAACCTGCACTATCTTCAATTTAAAATCAGCACTTTTAAGGAGATCTAACCAGAAATTTTTAATAACTAAACAGGGAGTCCTGCAAATGATGGTACACTAATGATATGTCTCGGAGGATTCATAGACAAAATAATTTGTTAATGGGATAATACGCCTAATGATATGTAAATAATAGAAGGGGAGGTAACACAATGAGTAATAGTAGAGATGATCAAAGTGATCAGAATCAACAAATTCACGATTTGTTGGAATCTGTTTATGATATGTTAAAAAGTTCAAAGATCCCAAATAAGATAAAAGAAGCAGTGAAAAAAGAATTAAATGAACTAAAGTCATTTACATTAGATAGAAGGCCTGCCCGAATTGTTATTGTAGGCAGAAGAGGGGCGGGGAAAATCAAGCCTGATTAATGCGATTTTTAATGAGATGCGAGCGGAAATCGGAGATGTAAAAGCAAGGACAGGCATAGGGAAATGGCATACGTATGAATCAGACTTAGGGGACCTTGAAATACTTGATACAAGGGGATTAGGTGAAGCAGATAAACCAGAAGAGGAGATTTCCCAATCATCTGCGTTAGAAGAATTGAGCGTGTCGATTAAAGAAAAATGTCCGGATGCCATGTTGTTTCTGAGTAAGGCAAAAGAGGTAAGTGCAAGAATTGATGAAGATTTGCAGCAATTACTGGATTTAAAGCAAACGATTCGGTCAGCGCACGATTACGATGTGTCAATTATCGGTACTGTGACACAGGTTGATGAGTTAAGTCCTAAAAGACCTGATACCCCTCCTTTTGATCATCCAATAAAACAAAAAAATATAGCTGAAGCAGTCGAAGTTCTATCAACTAAATTACAAGAAGCAGTGTCAAACCCTGTTAAGGTGATACCAATTTGCTGTTATCTTGAATTTGAGGATAATAAAATCACTTATGATATCAGATGGAATGTGGATACGTTATTAGATTATTTAATCGAACAATTGCCCAATGAAGCCCAAGTAATCACTGCAAGACTGGCAAAGATAAAAACTGTCCAGAAAAAGGTAGCCCGAAGAATTGGTTCAAGCGTGGCAGGGGTTACTGGGCTGATAGGCGCAAATCCAATTCCGGGTTCTGATTTACCGATAATTACAGGGCTGCAGACATTTATGATTTCGGCAATCGCCCTCATAGGCGGAAAGAAAATCAACAAAAAAGGTGTCATTGAATTTTTTAGTGCTCTAGGAGTAAACGTGGCAGCAGGTTTTGCTTTACGTCAAGTAGCCCGCCAGTTAGTGAAGGTAGTTCCAGTTGCGGGTAATGTTGTTTCAGGCGCTATTGCCAGTGCAGGTACCTATGCTTTATGTGAAGCAGCCATAGCGTATTTTATTGATGAAAAATCAATTGAAAATGTTAAGGATATATATAAGAAGGTGTTTGATAAGCGGAAGAAAGAAAGTGAAAAAGAATATTGAGGTCATGCCATAACCTGTTGGAATGGTCTCATTTAAATGATTGTGTACAAGTAGCACAAGTCTTTAAGGAGTTTGTCGAGAAACGAAATTGATTTTTTTGAGGATAAGGTAAGTTTGTAGATAATTTAATCAATTAGAAACTTATATATTCTTCCAAGGTAATAAGATTTATATTCGAAAACCACGAATAATATTAGTAAAGGAGAAAAATATACAGATTATTCCCTAACATCTATGGATGATAAATGATTAAATGTATGCCGATATCGTTTAATAGCTGATAATAAAGAGGATGAGTTAAAAGGAGTAACCTTTGACTCAGCCTTTTTATGTGTATTCATATTTATTCTTTCATCAACTGTGAAAATTCATTGAGTTTTCTTCGAGCTTCTGAACTTAGCGTCTTTAAGGTATCAATTAGTTGAATGAAATCCTCCGGTAAATCCTCATCGCCTGCTAAGTAAGTCGATAAGTCTGTGCTAAGTGATGCGAGTATTCTTTCCAGTAAATCGATATCAAGGATTGTTCGACCATTTTCAAAACGGCTGATATACGACTGTGAGATATTTACCTTATTGGATAAATCTAGAGCTGAGGAGGGGGGCAGGCGGGTTAAACGAACAGGTTGTGTCGAGGCTTTGAACCACCTAAGAGTCCAGAATGGTCCCCATTAATTACACTAAAAGAAAATAAAAAAGAGAAAAATAATCATTCTGGTGAGCAGCGAGTTTTACATGCAATTAAAGGTGCGTTAAGTCAGAAAAAGAAGATGTCTCGCATGAGGATGTTGATGGTTGGAGATGGAGTAGCTGCAGGAGGGATAAGTCACAGTGGCGGCTTTGGAAAGGGAAGAGATTAAATATAAAGCTGGCGAATTTTGGGTGAGCGGAGCCAGGGATTAGTTTTCACATTATTTTTGAGAAGCAATTTACTGTATTACTGTGTTAATTATCTAAAAATTATATTGATTTAATAATTCTACCATGTTAAAATGCAATTATACGAAGTAAAAACTTTATTTTTTGTTAATGAGAAGGAAATCCTTTTAATAATAGAAAATTCGGAGGTTTTCATGGAACATATTTATACTGCTATTAATGAACAGCAAGCTAATTTTTCCAAAGGATTCAAAAAAATAGCTGCTTCCTTTATTCAGGATCCTAAATTATTTGCTGTTTATTCAGCAGCAGAAGCTGGAAAGCAAATGGGAGTAAGTGAAACAACGGTAATACGATTCAGTCATATGCTTGGATATAAAGGATATAAGGCGTTACAAGAAGATGTGCAGCAGCATCTTTTCCAAAAGAGCAGCTTGTCTGATTATGCAGAGACAAAAAGGCAGGGTTCTATCAAAGATATGATGCATAACGATCGGGATAATATATTAAAAGTGATAGAACAAATAAGTGAAGAAGATCTGGAAAAAGCTGTGAAGAAACTTTCTGTCGCTGATCAAGTCCTTATTTCGGGTGTTCGTTCTTCTCATGCTCCGGCAAGCTGGTTTGCATTTGCGCTGGACTTGGTAATTGGAAAAACTCGTTTGTATCAGCCCAATTCCGATGATGTGTTACTCCGTCTCAGTGAATTGACGGAAAAAAGCGTTTTTGTAGCTTTTTCTTTTCACCGTTACACAAAAGATACGATTCATATGGCAAAATTAGCTAAACAACAAGGTGCTTTTGTTATTACATTTACAGATTCTCCCTTTTCACCTATTTCAAAGTATGCTGACTTAAATTTAGCAGTGCAATTATCGATCAAATCAACACTTGATGTGGCACCAGTTTTATTTTCTCTGATGAATAGTATCGTTTCAACCATTTCATTACGAAATGCGGAGGATTTTCACCGCCGAGTTAAGCAATTTGATGCCATGGAGGCAGCGGATTTTTTTCCATTATAATGATAGGAGGCGTGCTTGAATTGAAACAGACAATTGAAAACTTAACACCAAAGCTGATGGAAATTTTCACTCATTTGCATACCAATCCGGAAATTAGCTGGGAGGAATACAATACAACGGCCTATATTAAAGAACTGTTTAAAGACCTTCCATGTAGAATTACTCCATTTAAGCAAACTACCGGATTAATGATAGAAATTGGATCTGGAAAACCGGTCATCGGCTTGCGTGCAGATATAGATGCGCTTTATCAAGAAGTGGATGGAACGTTTCAGGCAAATCATTCTTGCGGACATGATGCGCATATGTCCATTGTCATTGGAACACTCTACACACTTTTAGAAGGAGGCTATCCGGATAAAGGGACATTTCGGTTTATTTTCCAGCCGGCAGAAGAAAAAGGAAAGGGGGCTCTTGCACTTGTAGAGGAAGGAATCATCGATGATATGGACTTTCTATACGGGATGCATGTGCGCCCGGTACAGGAATTACGGTATCAGGAGTTTGCGCCAGCCATTCAACACGGGGCAGCCCGGTTTGTCGAAGGAAAGATCCGTGGAAATGATGCGCACGGCGCCCGGCCGCATTTAACTGTGAATGCCATTCAGGTAGGCAGTGAGTTGGTACAACATATAAGCAATATAAACATTGATCCGATGATTCCGTATTCCATAAAAATGACGTCATTCCAGGCTGGGGGGAAAAGCGCGAATATCATTCCGGGTTCAGCGACGTTTTCTATCGATATCCGTGCTCAAACGAATGAAGCGATGGAAACATTAATGAATAAGTTGGAACGGATTTCAGAAAATATTGCCTCTATGCACGATGTAGAAATTGATTTAGATATTGGTGCAAATGTTGCTGCAGCTGTTATTAATGAAGAAGCAATCGCGGTCATGCGCGAGGCCATAATAGAATGTGAGGGAGAAGAAAATTTAGTACCCATGATTACAACGACAGGCGGGGATGATTTTCATTTCTATACGATTAAAAGGCCGGATATAAAGGCGACAATGCTTGCGATTGGATGCGATGTCCAGCCGGGGCTCCACCATCCGAAGATGACGTTTAATCATGATATCATCCCCCATGCTGTTGAAATTTTAACTCAGGCATTAATAAAAACTGCGGTGAAACATTCCCAGGGATATAAGGAGGCTTTTGATGGGGAATCAAATTGAAATTAAAAAAGTGACGAGTATGCAAGAGCTGCCTAACATACAAAAGCTGGAGGAAACTGTCTGGAATATGCCACCGACCCCGGTTCATCAAACCTTTACAGCTTTAAATAATGGCGGCATTATCCTAGGTGCCTATGACGGTGATGAAATGGTCGGCTTCCTTTATAGCTTTGCAGGCTATGACGGGGAAAACAGTTACCTTTGTTCCCATATGCTCGGAATTTTAGCGTCCTACCGCAAAGCCGGACTTGGGGTGCAGATGAAAAGGAAACAGGCGGAAATTGCCAAAAGTATGGGTTATCCATACATCACCTGGACATTTGATCCACTGGAAAGTTTAAATGCCTATCTTAATTTGCACAAGCTTGGAGCAACGGGTGCATATTACAAGGAGAATCATTATGGAGAAATGGAAGACGACCTGAATCAGGGGCTCCCGACGGATCGCATTCAAATCATTTGGCACTTGGATGACCATAAAAGTAAAACTAAAAAGGCTGCTGGGATAGATGAACATAATGTATTGCTAACAAATGAAGGTAACAAACCTGCTATTACGGAAGCTTTCAGCAATGATATTTCCAATAATTCGGCCGGCTGGTTTGTTGCCGTGCCCATGGACTTTCAGCAGATGAAGCGGGACGATATTGAATTAGCCAAAGCATGGCGCTACGATACGAGGATGGTATTTCAGGCATTGTTCTCTCACGGATATCAGGCAACAGATTTAATAAACGCTCGTGAAAAGGGAATAAGCTATTACTATTTTTCGCGCAACTAAATGAAAAAAGGAGATATGCACAGTGACGATACCAATAAAACAAATCAAATTACATAAGTTAAGAATGCGTTTAAAAGATCCATTTACCACAAGTTTTGGGACATTTCAGGAAAAGGAATTTTTCGTAACGGAAGCAATTGATAATGACGGAAACCGCGGGTTTGGCGAATCCGTAGCATTTACCAGCCCGTGGTACAGTGAGGAAACAGTAAAAACGAACTTACATGTGATGAAAGACTTTTTAATTCCTATTTTACAAGAAAATGAGATTACTCATCCGGACGAGGTCTCCGTCCTTTTTACCCCGATAAAACGAAATAATATGGCAAAGGCAGCATTGGAAGGAGCGGTATGGGATCTTTATGCAAAACGTCAAAATATATCTCTGTCTCGAGCGCTCGGCGGGACAAAAACGGAAATCGATGTCGGAATCAGTATAGGAATACAACCAACTGTTGCCGATTTATTGGATGTGATTGACCAGTATGTCAAGGAAGGTTATAAGCGAATCAAAATTAAAATTAAACCGGGCTGGGATATTGATGTGCTGCGTGAAGTACGGAAACAATTTCCGGATACTGCGATTATGGCAGATGCCAATTCGGCTTATACTTTAGCGGATATTGACCATCTAAAGCAATTGGATGATTTGAACTTGACGATGATAGAGCAGCCACTGGAACACGATGATATTGTTGACCATGCTGAGCTGCAGGCTGCACTAAAAACGCCTGTTTGTCTGGATGAAAGCATTCATTCTCTGGCAGACGCAAGAAAGGCAATAAAACTTGGCAGCTGTAAAATTATCAATATCAAAATTGGCCGTGTCGGCGGACTTACTGAAGCCAAGCGAATACATGATTACTGTAAAGAAAATGGAATTGCTGTATGGTGTGGCGGTATGCTGGAAGCAGGTGTCGGGCGGGCACACAATATTGCATTAACTACATTGTCCCAATTTAGTTTACCTGGTGATACAGCTGGATCTTCCCGCTATTGGAAACAAGATATTATTCAGCCTGAGGTTATTGTGGAAAATGGTGTCATTACCGTGCCGGATAAGCCTGGTATAGGGTATGAGGTAGATGATGAGGTGTTGTCTGCATTTGCAACAGATGTAAAAACATTTCATTTTTAAAAGGAATCATAAACATTCAGTGCATTAGCTATCAAACTTGGTGATATATATACTTTATATATATTAAAAGGAGTAAATAATTAATGAAAATAATTATTGGTCAGGTCACTCATGAAACAAATACATTTGCTGTTACTCCCACTGATAAAAGTTCTTTTACTTCATGGGAATGGGGTTATGGAGACGAAATCATTGAAAGGCACAAGGGTGTTGAAGACTATTTAGGTGGTATGATTGAGGAATGTGAATATAGAAATATAGATATTGTACCAACCTTTTCGGCATTCACATATCCCTCAGGAATTATTAATGAGGACACATATAATGAATTAGAGAAGGAATTAATTCAATCCATTAAAAGTGCCGGTGTTGTCGATGCTATCTGTTTATCATTACATGGTGCAGGAGTAGCAGAAAATACCGAGGATTTGGAAGGAAATATATTAGCAGCTCTTCGTGAAGAAATAGGATATGATATCCCGATTGTTGTTACGCTTGACCTTCATGCAAATGTAACAAATAAAATGGTTACAGAATCAGATTTGCTGTTGGGTGTAAATTTCTACCCTCACACGGACTCTTTTGACCGAGGAAAGGAAGCTATTGATAAGGCGATTAAAATTGCTAATAAAGATATAAAACCTGTTATGCATTTAATTAATCTGCCATTAATCATTCCAACTTCAACGACTAACTTATCACCAGCAAAAGATATTAATGAAAAATGCTGGGAATTTGAAAAAGAAAGTTCTGTATTAGACTGTACATTTTTTCACGGGTTTCCATATACAGACATCTCCAAAGTAGGGGTTTCTGTTATTGCAGCTACAAATAATGATAAACATAAAGCAGGAGAAATTTCAAAATCTATTGCTGATTATGTATGGGCAATCCGAGATCATTTTATTGTTGAAACCATTTCACCCTCTCGGGGGATTGAAAAAGCACTTCGAATTGAAGGTGGACCAATCATTATTAATGAAACATCTGATAATCCAGGTGGGGGGACGCCGGGTGATGGAACTTTTTTATTAAAAGCTTTGCTTGAAAAAGACATAAATAAAAGTTGTTTTGGTTTCATTTATGACCCAGAAGTTGCAATGGCAGCTCACGAAGCGGGTGTGGGATCAAATATAAACGTTAAACTCGGTGGTAAAACGGATCATTTGCACGGAGAACCACTTGAGGTCGAAGGTTATGTTAAGAGCTTAACTGATGGTATATTTATTCATTCATCACCGATGTGGGGAGGATTAAAAACTAATTTAGGAAAATCAGTTAGACTAAAAGTCGGTGAGGTGGATGTGATTGTTTGCTCAGTAAAAGCACAAGTTATGGATGAACAAATTTTTCTACTTCATGGGATAGATGTTACATCATACAAAATCGTTGCACTGAAATCCAGTCAGCATTTTAGAGCAGCCTTTGAACCTTTAGGTAGACAAATAATCACTGTTGATTCTCCAGGATTAACAACACTTGATTTTACAACATTTAATTATAAAAAAGTTGTGCGTCCAATTTATCCTCTGGATAAGATGTAAAGATGAGAAAATATATCCTGTTTAATAGATTATAAAGTTATTACTTTTAAATACTATAAAACTTCGGAAAATAATTGGAAGGGAGAAATACATGTGTATCTGATAACTTTTTTAGTATATTTAATTATCGTTATTGGTATCGGGGTTTATTTTAAAAAGTATAATGAGGGGGTAGAGGATTTTGCGGTTGCGGGACGTAGTTTAGGTGTGCCGGTACTGTTAGGCACACTTTTTTCCACAACAATGGGTGGAGCAACTGTTGTAGGATGGACCGGAAGTTTCTATACAATGGGAATCGGTTGGTGGTTTAGCGGCTTGGGAGCTATATTGGGGATATTAGCTGCGACCTTTATTTTAGCAGAAAAATTCCGAAGATTGGAGCAATTTACGGTTCCTGATATGTTAGCATTGAGATATGATAGAAGGTCCGGCTATCTCAGTTCAATTATGATTATAATTGGAGATGTTGCAGTTATCACCGTTCAGATCTTATCGATAACTGGTATACTTGTTGTTTTCATTGGATTAGAAGAATTGCCTGCAATGATTATTGGTGTTTTAGCATTTACCGTCATCTCTCTTTTTGGAGGAATGAAGGGAGTAGCAATTACTGATGCTATTCAAGCGGTATTAGTATTTTTAGGATTAATGGTTGGCGTTATTATTTTATTTTATGTAGGTGGGGGCATTAATAACATTGTACAAGCCCTTCCAAACGATTATTTTAGTGTGTTTTCAAGTACAGATGGATTAGGTGCGTTTAATATGGCTATGGCAGCTTTCGGAACTACTGCAGTGTCCCAGTCAATTATCTTTGCCAGAGTTTTTTCTGCAAAGGATGCAAAAACTGCCAAAACAAGTTTATTATGGCTTGTACCAGCTGTTTTCCTTGGATATCTTTTTACAGCATTATTAGGATATAGTGGTCGTGGAATTCTAGGAGCAGATGTCGTACCTGATCAAGTTTTCCCAACAATCGTTACTACTCTATTACCACCTTTTGTTGGTGCATTGTTATTAGTTGTTGTCATCGCTGCATTGGTAACCACGACAAATTCAATTATTCTAAGTACAAGCATTAACGTTGCAAGAGATTTCTATCAACAGTTAAGAAAAGGGGATGTTTCTAGTAAAGAATTACAAAAAGTGAGTCAAATATCGGTTGTTATTATTGCTGTGATTAGTTTTCTACTTGCTTTCTTTATGCCTAATATAATTGATGCAATTGTATTTGCATATACAATGTATGCTGCAGGGTTGTTGATACCGATGTATGTTGGATATTTGTGGAAAGGAGCTACTGCAACAGCTGGAATGTTGAGTATAATAGGGGGAGGAGGTACCGCACTATTGTGGTATATTTTAAACCAACCTTTTGGGTTACCTCCTATGGTTCCTTCTTTATTAGTATCTTTAGTTTTAATCATAGTCATTAGTTTCATTACTGAAAAGCCCTCTAAAGAGCAATTGAAATCTTTTGATATTTAAAACCAGCATTGTGTGGAGTTAATTTAATAGAAAAGGTTCAAAAATCCTCTCTGAGTTATGTTCGGAGAGGATTTTTGCAGGTTAAGGTTTTTATGGAGTAATTGAATACTTCTTGTGGCTTATTTAGTTCTTCTTTAATACATTCCCGGCGTCTAATAAGCTGATCAGCATTTTCAATGGATTACTCACTAAGTTCATTAAATGAATTTGCACCTTTCATTTTTTCGGGTAATCGGATAATCGTGTGGAAATACGTTTAATGATATAAATTTAACACGAAATAATTTATTTTATTGACATTTTCTCCAATACATTTCACTATTACGTCACACGATATAACACTGAACGTAACCCCGGAGCGGATATGTTTGGCTTCTGGTCATCTTCGTATTGAGAAGGTCCGCGACTGGACAATTCATACACCTGATCATTATTGTCCAAGGTAGCCACAGCATAGCTTTCCGGGTAGTTTGCTGGAGATGGTATGGTGTTCTCTCCAGGACCGTTGTTCCCTGCCGAAAAAACCGGAAAAATACCGGCATCTTTCCAAGCTTGCGCCATCGGTCGGTACCATTCATCAGCACCTGGAAAATCCCTCCAGGAATTGTTGATGATGTCTGGGGCCAGGCCAGGGTCATCTTCCGGAGCCAGCATATATTGACCGGCTGCATGCAGATCAGATTCTGATCCACCTACAAGACTAAAGGCGCGGGATTGTCGGGGGCATCAGGATTGTATCCGCGCCATTTCTCTTTTAAAGCCTCATGTTCCCAGTGTACCCCAGTATCTATAATCCCTACTGTTACCCCCTGTCCTTCAACACCAAAAGTGTTCCACACATCTGGGGCATTGACACGATCAATATTCCATTCCACACTGTTAGAAGCTGGCGGAACGTCCTTAATAGATACCTCCGGCCAATCCAGCTTAATAAATTCATCCATCTTGATCCGTGAAATTTCAGGACGATAAGCCAGTTTTTTAACGGCATCTTAAGAGATTTCAGCGTATATGACATTCATAATGTAAAAGCTTTCGAATGATTTACTTCTCCATCATCCTTTGCTTTCTCTAGTATGTCCAGAGCAGCAGCCTGTGTACGTTGGGCAGTACTTTTTAGTTCATTGTACACTCCATTACGTGCAGCCATCTTCTTTTTATACTCTGTTGCAGTGTCCGCCGTCATTTGGATTCCTTGTTCAGCTGCCTGTGATGTATTTACTTTCTCGTCCATTTCAATAAGTACTTCCACGTATTGTTGATCTCCAAAAGCTTCTATAACTTCATGGTCAATTTTTTTAAGTGCTAACTCGGCCGTTTCCTCATTCATACTCATGATTTCCTTTGCGTTCTCTTGACCTGAAGTTGCTTTTGGCTGCATCCCTCCTGCATAGGATGGAAAAAATCAACGTCAGAATCAATAAAAGAACAAACCGACCCTTGTACCTTTTACACTTGCTTAGTGTAAACATCGTTCTCCTCCTTCTTAGAAAATTGGTTTCCCTATCCGCTATACATCACTGTCTCTGCGGACGAATCTAAGTGTTCGAGCGGTCTGAATGTTAATTCATAGACCCTAATATTGGGCGGTATAATAGAATTTCCAATATCAGTCCTAAACTTGAAGCAGGAGTAAATTCCTCTTATTGGCCTACAGCTCTGGTTATCAATGTCGAATTTACTGTCTCCAGCCTCTAGACCTTGTCAAATTATATATGCTAAGATCATTTTATAAATTTTAATTATTCTTAAAATAGGTAACATTATTCGTTTTGAGTAAAAATAGTTTTATTCGTTTTTGTTAATTCATTAATAATAGAAGGGGAGTTTTAGGCTGATAAGATACTTAAGAAATACATGCAGCTTTATTCCCTGCAAAAAATCTTATTGCTATTTTGTATAGGTCTCGAAACGAAAGTGAACCGGTGAAGCCACCTGAAAGAAATACGGTTAAACTTCAGGTTGTAACTAGAGGGATTAAACGATTGTATTCTGAGAAGTAAGTCAAAAATCGGAAGTTGCATGAAAAAGTGAATGATATCGTGATACTTTATATCGATCAACAAAAATGCAGTATCCATTTTTTTGTTAATCTAATAAAGGTAACTGTTCGTGATTGATTCGAAATTCGGGTCAGCAACATTAACTCCCCCCCCAATAGTTTTGCTGGGTCGAAAGATCGGTCAAAGGAAAGGTTTCGACCCGCTTAGCGTCGGTGTTCTCGGCTTTTTACGATCTGCAGATGACTGTTAATTTTTCTGAATTAACGAATGATAGTTTATAAAGAATAGAAATAACTGTGGCAAACTCGGGATATTAATAAAACATTATTCTACAGAATTTAAAAACGGCTACCATCAAAAAGATATGATGATAGCCGTTTCTAAGTTTTTACTAAAATCTTTCCTGTTCATCAAAAACTTTTCAATACATTAAATCTTACTGATCATCAAACTCTTCCCAATACGAAAGTATAAAATCAGTATCTGCCATCAGAAAGTCATACGCTTCATCAGATATTAATTCATTGTCATATTGATGATCAAGTATCAGTTTGAAGCTTTCCGTGTGGCGTATTACTTTTTCTGCTGCTTCTTGCTGTTCATATTGGCTCACAGCAGTCAAGTGCATTTTTAATAAATTCGTATCAGCTTCGTTTGTAAATGCTCCTTCGTTTTCCAATCTCTCCACATGGGTTCTCATATTCGCCGCAGTAACCGGAAGTCGATAGGCTCGAATGATTTCCTGTTCAATTTGATTTTGTTCTGTGTCCCATGCTTCCACTTTTAAAGAAACAAATCCACTTCCTTTTGGATTTCCATGATCCAGGTTTGCTTCGAATTGGCCATTACCTACGGGTTGGACATGATCAATTTTTCTCCATTCATTCCCATCATCATAAGAAATCCATAGATTAGCATTTTCAATTGGATTGCTGTTAGATCCAGATTGATGGTTCACTTCGAAATGGAAGACACCCTCTTCAGCTGTTTCATCTGAACGTTTGGCAGAATTGTTTAAGTTTAACTCTTGATCGTAATCAATGAATAGCATTGGTGCTATCGTTTGTATGTCATCGTCTGAATTAGAAGAAAATGTCCATCTCGTCCAAGTTGATGAAAAAGGAGGACCTTGGTCAGAAGCGTCAACCTCTGTTTCGATCTTGATTTCTCCATCATTTAAAGTTAGTGGAAAACTACCCGACAGCCAGTTTTCTTCACCAATAAGCTCGTCGTTTTCATACACACGTAATGAACTTCCTACACCCGTTCCCGAATGAAGATCCGTGTCTGCAAAATCATCGATGGAAACTTCCAACGTATCTCCTTCCCGGTAAACATCAGCATTTCCCGGACGTATAGGCTGCTTATACCAATTAGATTCACTTTCACCAAGTTGATAGTTTAATCGGGGACCTTCTAATCTCCTCCCGCTATGATGAAGCACTGATTTTCTATACTCAATATCTTCTGGGATAAAATATTCTGTTCTCTCTTGACCTGCATGTAAATAACGTGGTTGTGCAGTTGATCCGAAAACAGAAGCAAAAGCATGTTGAAGAATACCGTATTCTTCAAATGAATCACCATAATATTGATTATGGACTACGGCCAGATCTTCTTTGTTTATGTCGTAATGCATTTCGGATGGAAACGCTCTTTCTTCAGTCACCAATATTTTATAAAAATATGGATTTCCCTCTATGTCAGAAGGCGATACTAGCTCCAAATTAGTGAGTAGGTTAAATTCACCCATTGTTGTTTCTTCAGTAGAAGCAACAGAAACCTGTTCATTCATAATTAGATTTTGAACATAAGATCCAGACTTTTCCATATCTCTTCTAATAGACATTCGATATGACTGTGTTTCTACTTCATCCTCTACATCCACCACGACAGGGTTCGCATCTCGAGCATCAAGAATAAGTGTACTATCCTCATCAATGTTAAATTCCAAGTCAGAGACAAATGATGATTCTTCTCCATCCGTATCAATAAGCGCAATGATACTGTATACACCCGAAGGTACACGTGTTTTTATTTCACCTGCTGCATCCCAATCATTTAAGCTTGCCTCGAAATAATGCGAGATGTCCTCCATGTTAGCGACACTTGCCCTGCTTGATGAATCTGCAGGATCACCATTACGGTCAATGGCTTTTATTGTTAAATCAAACATTTCAGGCTCAATGTAAAATCCGACAGGGGTGTGGATGGTTGTATCATTACCAGATTGTGCAGTAACATTCCCTCCATACAATAATCCATTCGTTCCATATTCAGGATGAAGTATAACTTCCACTGATTTTGTACTGTTTGCTTCAATGAATAATTCATCTTCAGAAAACGTAATCATGGATTCGTCAATTGGATTACCGTATTGATCAGTGATATTTAAGCTGACATTTAAAACTACACCCTCATTCGATAAATTATGGTAGGTAATCGTTTCTGTTACAGGCTCATGATCATCATGTGTGAGATTTCCCATATGCACAGTTGGTGTAGTTGAAAATATATCCTGAGAGATGAAACTCTCTACATCTAACCTGCCTGCCCCTTGTTCATAGATGCTGTAATCTTCATGTGGAATGGCCGTTGATACTAATGCCGCTTTCAACTCTTCAGGTGAAAAATCTCTTTCCATCTCAATCCATTTTTCAGCTAACAAAGCAGCTGCTCCTGCTACATGGGGGGCTGCCATTGAAGTTCCTGAGGCTTCCATATAGTATTCATCCCCTCCCTCTGCTTCAATTTCTCCTGAACGGGCAGCATTTATCGAGACCCCGGGGGCAGTAATTTCAGGCTTGATCCCATTGTCACCAATTCTTGGCCCTCGGCTTGAAAATGAAGCAAGTTCATCTGCATTATCTACCGCTCCAACGGTCAAAGCGGAATCAGCTGTACCAGGTGTAGTAACTGTTTCACTATTTGGTCCAAAATTACCTGAAGCAATCACGAATAGTACATTATTTTCTTCCGTAATGGTATTAACTGCTTGACTAACAATATCTGTTCCATCAGTAGGGAAGGAACCTATACTCATATTGATAATCGAAGCTCCTTGATCTGCTGCCCATTCCATACCTTCAATAAGATTTGAAGTTGGTCCGCTTCCATATTGATTAAGGACCTTTGCGTTTATTAGTGATGCATTGGGAGCAACCCCTTTCTGCGCTCCATCTGAAGCTTCTCCACTACCAGCAATAGTAGAAGCGACGTGGGTTCCATGACCATGTAAGTCTTGTGTAGTTTCATCTGCTGTAAAATCCTGTGCCTCAACAACTTTACCGTTTAAGTCAGGATGTTCTTCATCAATGCCTGAATCTAACACAGCCACTGTAATTCCTTCTCCATCATATCCTGCTTCCCAAGCTTTGGGTGTACCGATCTGCGGAACGCTATCTTCCAATGACACAGTCACTTGTTGATCAAGATGAATATACTCAATCTGCTCATCGAGTAAGTCAGTACTTTGCAGAGACAAATCATTCTGAGTAAATAATATATCTTTGAAAAAGACTGTATTATCTTTTGAAACTTCAGCTGCTACTCCATTAATACTTGAAAAAACATGTGAATCAGAGAGTCCTGTCTCCGTGTGAAGGGAGGATTGCATCGTCTGCACAGAATCTCGATCATTAAGAGTAATAATAATAGGAATATGATTCGTCTGTGAATCATCATATCCTTGTTCAACTAATTTGGTAATATTGAAAAGTTCCTTATCTAATTTATCAGGGATATGCTCCATTATGTCTTCAGGGAAAACGTAGATTTCATCATTTATCTCCATCTTTTCAAAGTTCGGCACATAGCCCTCGCGTTCAGCTGGTAAAAAGTTTACTGCACTCCGGCCGTCTGGAAATTGCTGAATTTCAATTTTGTCCCCGGTAATTAGGGTAACGTTGTGCGTCTCACTTGTCTCTGCATTTTCAAGGTGTGCTTGATTGCTTAACTGTGCTGTATCGGATAATGAAAGTCCTAAAAGAATGGATAGAAATAATACAGTCACCAGAAAAGAAACAATAGTTTGCCATTTTTTTAGCATGATAATCCTCCTTAAATTTTTTGGGGGTGGTCAAGTCTGGGGTGTTTCTAAAAAGGTTATTTGAAGGGATGTTTATATACATGGGTGTGAGGTTAATTGTTCAAAATACAGCTGCGCTTTTTGAAACCATGTATCTTCATATCAATTTTGAAGACCTTGAACTTGGTGAAATAGTGAAACAGCCTCCTTATTTAAAGATTATTGTTATAACGGTAAGTGGAGTAGATGTATTTTTCCGAATTTGAGTCTGAAAATTAGGTAAATTAATCTTGTATCAACGATAAAAAAGAATAAAAACTAAAGAGAGAAATCATATATTTTTTAGATTTTACCATTCATTCTTTTGTAAATTGTTCTTTTTGCAGGAGTCTATTTGGTGGTTTGTCATCATTAAAAATGCCATTTGAGAACCTGTTCATTTTTTTGATTGATCTAATATCACTTGCGTGGCATGGTGGTAAGTTCATCTTGCGTTGCGAGAGTGAATAGATTTAAAACTGAAAATCATTGGAAAATGCAGTTGCAGGAAGCTGTTATAGTAATACTTAAATTCCCATTTATTTAATTTTTATTAATTGTTTTTTGTCATTTTTAAGAAAAATCAGATCATGTCGAATCATGAGTCTTCTAAATATTATATAGAAGTTTAACAAAATAGAAAATGAGTAATTAGTACAAATTGTATTCATTATTACTTAACGAATAGTAGGAAAATAGGAGAGATGGTCTATGTTTGTTCTTTAAGTTAAAAATGCTAAACCCCCATTGAAACTTAGAAAGTTAAGTTTAGTAATGTTATTTGGCCCCAGAATTCTAAGCAATTATATTAGTATATAAGTGCTAGTTAAATTTTTTTGAACCACAGGGATGAACCACAGGGACAGGCTCCTTGGTCCACAATGTTTTAGAGATCCAAAGAAGGAGGTACCCTGGTAAACACAGTAGTGGCCGAGACTGAGTGTTCAGATTACCCGGTCTATTTTTGGGTTTCACTTTAATATCCAAAACAGTTATTCTGCGAGCTGGTGGGTCTCTTCCTCAAATAATTCTTGGATGATAAATAAACTTTGCTGTAGTATAATGGTCATTTATTTCTCAAACTCGTTGGGGCACAAGGGCTACGAATTATGATATTCGTTCTATTATAAAGAAGGCATAATTCTCTTTTTTTGAGAACTATACCTTTCTTTTTTAGAGGTTTTTTCAGTTTCCTTCACAAAAAGAGGATTTTTATTACTGAAAGGGAATTTTAAATTATTGAAAGAGGATTTTTGAATTACAGAATATCTATCTTTTTAATCCTGTTCTTTTTGAGAAACGCTTTTACTTACTCTTGCACGATATAAACGTCATACCCTGCATTACTAGCTTGATCAGCAAGTGCTTGAGCATTGCCTCTGTCGCTAAATGCCCCAATTTGAACTTTAAAAAGACCGCCTTCATGCACGATAAAGTTATCAAATCCTGCTGCTGTTGCTTCATTGGCTAATTGCTCGGCATTTTCTCGTACACTAAATGCCCCAATTTGAACTTTATAAAGAGTGGGTGGTCCTTGGTTTCCGATACCTGCTTTAAATTCATCCCATGTTGGTAATAGCTTTCTTGGACAATATTTACCACTCCAATGGCTATGGGAAACAACATTACTTAATGAAATATTATTCGTACTCATCAACTGATTGATAAGCCATTGCGCATTTTCTGTCGCCCTATTGAAGTTACCATCACTATTCTCGCAAATTTCAATTCCAATAGATCTAGTATTACCACTACCTGAACCATCACCTGCATGCCACCCTTGCTGAAAGTCTTCAAGCGTTTGCCATATTTCCGTGTCATCTACAGTGTAATGCCAACTAGCTTGTCGGCCACCACTACCATTATGCAGATAATTTTTATGCATTTCAGCATTTGCTCCATGTGACGTATTAGCCGTATTGTGAACGGTAATATAAAGTGGTGTCATTGTACGTCCCGGCACATTTGAAGCGTTTTGTGGCAGAATAGCTCTTTTAATTTGAACCATTATTGATCATCTCCTTTACGAGATAATCTATGTACTATCAAAATGCCTGTACATTATAAACAACTAAAAAAGAGTAGACCTTTGTAACCGTCAAGTGAAAATGATTTTTACGCATATTTGGTGAATGAACTAGTATCCATGAGTCAAGTGGTATCTAGTTTGTATAATCTTTATCTTTTGAATATATCGATAATGTGGTATAGTATACTTAATAAATGACAGGTAGCTGCACACTGGAATATTTTTTTGGGAATGGAAATCAGAATATATAATATGTTTCAGTGTGATAAAAGAATAGAGTTTAAATAATAAATTTATCAGCAAGAAGTACTTTGTTTGGGATAGAAATTATTTCTGAAATCAAAAGATCAGAATGAGAAAGGAGGAAAATGAAATGAAATTTGGAGTGAGAAAACCCAGTTTAAAAAAGAGTGTTAAAGCACGGACAACTGGAAAAATAAAAAGGAAAGCAAAATCTGCTGTTAACCCGATGTATGGCAAGAAAGGCGCAGGATGGGTCCGGAATCCCAAGAAAGCAGCTTATAATAATGTTTACAAGAAGACATCATTTAGTATATTTGATTTGTTTAAAAAGTAAGTCTCAAATCTAGAATGAGGGATTTTTTATTGATCAATTCGGCTTTTTCATAATATCTGTAGAGAAAAAATGGGGGCAAATAACCCCCTCTTTATGTATATCTCGCTGCAAAACGACTATGAAAAATTAGATTACATATATTCCAAATTGCTGTTTCCCTTGAGAATTAATGCTGTCCTTTTCCCTCCGTCACACGCGGCATCGGATTCAACAACAAAAGCATTTCCAATCCAGTGAGTTCAGGCAGCCGTTCGACGAAACCATTCAGCTCTGTTTTTGTACCAAAACTGAAAGCGGCTAAATCCTGGATGGGAAAGAAAGCGTCTTCATTCTGTGCCAATTCGAAAACTCGTACAATAAACATGTTGTCCTTTCCCTCCGAGAGCACGGCAAATCTCAAATCCGGGTGTTCTGCTGAAAAAATGGTTGATTCTACGTTCATTTCCTCCAGCATACTATTGTCAGAACGCACTTTCTTTTCCGAATTCATAGCATTTCCCCTTTCATTTTTTATGATTGCTTGCCGCTAATTCCTGGGTGCTCTATAACCGGCATTTTCAGCTTCTTCAGTGGAACAGAACCACTGGACGACATTGGTTGTCCGGTCATAATAGGTGCTCCCTGGCACATGATAGATTCCACTTTCACTGCCTTTAATATCGCAAGCTGCATCTTCAGTGTCGTTGTTGTCATTATCGCTGGAAGCGCTGACTTCCGTGCTGCTTTCCGAAGTGGTAGAATTACCAGAGTTACTTGCTGAATTTGTGGAACTATCAGAGCTACTGCTGGAGGTGCTTGTACTGCTGTTACTTGACTCGGTAGTAGAAGATGCTACTTGCTCTTCTGCCTGCTCTAATTCTACCATTATATCTTCAAAATCATCAGTTAATTTTTTATTTTCTTCCTCCAATTTGCTGTATGTTTCTTCGAGATCTTGATAGTCTGCTGTGATCAAATCATATGTCTCAGTTAGGTCGCCGTACTTCTCTTCCACTTCTTCCAATAGGGACAAAAGATCCACGTTCTCAGCTTCCAACAGCTGCATCATTCCCCACCAAACTATGACACGCAACAAAACACCAGAGAAGCAACCCGTACCCTTCCCCAACATCTAACACCCCAGAAGCTTATCAACCTCTATTGCACTTTGATGGACAGGAGTTCGGAAATTACTGCTGATAATTCCTCATTCTCTGTCACGGCATCTGATAATTTCTGTGTTGCTTCAGTTGCAGGGGAAAGGCTGCCAGCTGTAATAATGAATATAAATAAAGCGGAAAATGTAACAAGGATTTTTTTCCAAAGCGCTGTCTCTTTGCGATATTTCCAAACATAGACTAATGCAGCAATAAGTAAACATAATAGGATGACTAAAGCCATTTTTTCACCTTGGCTTGGGTGTTTGTTGCGGAATTTTCCAGTTGATTATTTTATTTTGGAAGGCATAGAGGCAATGTCTTCTTGGGGTAATGAATACGTCAACCTGCAAGCGCTGGTTCGCTCCATCTGTTTATGAATCATGTAGCTGGAGATATCCAGTGGGATTTGCATGCCATTTTTAAATGGAATAATCGATTTTGTCGGCGTTTTCTTCGATGTCGGGTGATTGATCACTGAATGGATATGATTGGGGAACAGCCACATGCATTCGAAATCGGTTGGTGCGTGGGTGGGAAAGGTGTAGATTTCTCTCTTGATGCTGATTGGGATGGGTACCTTTCTTTTAAAGCCGGTATGATACATTGCTGCACCCCGTCTTCCCTGATAAGTAGCGCCGTGATCCAGACAGGCAGCTTTCACAAGCTGGATCGGCGTTTTTTTAATGAAATACTGTTTGTGTTGTTCACAGGCAATGGTGGCATAGTTCATGTGCCTTGCAGGGAGTAAAGCAAGGGTGTGTTTGTTTATTTGTAATTATTGTAAATTAATTGGGATATTTTGATAAGGTAGGAAAGAACTATTTTTTCGTTAATTTGTAAACTGGGTTAGCACTTAATGCCTATTTGCTATGAAAAATCGACATAGTAATTAAGTTTACGGCAAAAAGTAGGCTATATCTATCTATGAAAAAATTCCCATTTTTTTAAGCTGTAATTAAAATGAATTAGGCTCAAAAATGTATATCAATAACAGAGCAAGGTGGATTGAAAATTCTACGGTGACTGTCCCGGTGATCCGGTTGAAGTTGGGGCTGAAGAAGAGTTTTTTTAAAAGAGCCAGGACTGAGCTGAAAGAAAAGGGAGATATTGATTATTTTTCGCGGACCAGAAATCAAGCTCAAGTTTATCGGATGGTGAGGTAGAGCGGGGGAGAGGTGGTGATAGAGGGTGACGATACTGAGCATATCGGTTCAGGAGATACTGTCGCTTGTTCGACTCCCGTAGACTTAAGCCAGCAGCCGGATTCCCAAAGAAGCTTCCTTCTAATCGGGAAACGGGGCGGTCTAGGAAGAAGATATGGACCACCTTACAGACAAGGGTGCAAGCCCATCATTAAACATAAAGACAAAAAAAGAGCTGAAGTATGCGCGGAAGGCGGATTTGCCAGGTGATGCTGATAAGGAAACGGAAGAGATAAAACAAATGCTGAAGAATTTGGGGAGGAGGTCTTCTGAGATATGAACAAAAAAGGGGGGGGAACCTATGTATACTTTACTCAGTTAAAGTCATTGCTATCATACATTTGTAAGGCTTTTTTAAAGAAAGTTAAAATACTACTTTTATTCTTAAACAACTCTTATTAAATCCATAAAAATCTTTCTGATAAATAAATATTATTTCTTATTTTTATATTAGATTTATTACAGACTAATGAGATGTTTATGATTAACTTTAAGTAGTTTTTACTATAAATTTGTTTTTATAATAGTATATAAGTTCCGTTTTTTGTGATAAGTATTTTATTTTCATTGAATAATTGTTATGCTTACCTAACATTTCAAAAAATTAACAAAATATTTTTAATGGGGGGTTATGAAGAGTGGGGTAAAATAGGAAATTGAAAGCAAAACTTCTGAGTTCAATAGGTTAACTCAAAAAGTAATAGAAATGAGCTTAAGAAAATATATGATAGGAGGCACATTAATGAAATTTGGAAGGTTATTATTATTGATAACGTTTACTATAGTTATTTATAGCTCTATAATCACAGTTGCCAGTGCAAATGATGAAATTGGCAGTCGGCAGGTGCCTAATCCTCTAATTACATTAGAAGGTGACAAAATAGAAAATAAGGCGCAATGGCAACAGGTTAGACGACCAGAAGTCCTTGAACTATTCCGTGATAATATTTACGGTAGAGCATCGGTTGATCGTCCGGATTCATTGGAGTTTGATGTTGTTGACGTTAAAGAGGATATGATGGATGGTGAAGCTACGCGAAAGCAAATTGATATATCTTATGAGGGGCCGAATGGAGAAGATGAGTTTCGACTGCTTCTTTTTGTTCCAAATGATATAGATAGACCAGTTCCAACTTTTTTATTCATGAATAATCGTGGATATGAGAATATGGATCCGGATCGAGAAGAAAAAACGGAGTTCTGGCCAGCAGAAGAAATTATTGATAATGGCTATGCGGCAGCTGTGTTTCAAGTTTCTGAAGTTGCTCCAGATTCACCTGATTCATTTGATGAAGGTGTCCATGGTGTTTTTGATCCACAAGAAGAAACACGAGCTTCTGACGCATGGGGAACAATTGCGGGATGGTCATGGGGAGCAAGCCGAGCAATGGATTATTTGGAAACTGAACTAACTATCGATTCAAATAGAGTTGGAGTTGTCGGCCATTCCAGGGGTGGAAAAGCAGCGCTTTGGGCCGGAGCTATAGATGAGAGATTTGATTTGGTAATAAGTAATAATTCCGGAAATACAGGTGCTGCCATTTCTCGAGGAAAGGTTGGTGAAACGATAGAAGACATTAACACTAGCTTTCCTCATTGGTTTAATGAAAACTATAAAAGTTACAATGGAAATGAGTATGACCTTCCTGTTGACCAGCATATGCTTATAGCATCAATGGCACCTAGGCTGGTTTACGTATCAAGTGCATCAGAAGATACATGGGCTGATCCGGAGTCTGAGTTTTTATCATTAAAGTATGCAGAATCTGTATATCAATTGTTTGGTATGGAAGGACTGGAGATAAACAATATGCCAGACAATGACACGCCCTCGCATGGAGAAGGGATGGGTTACCATGTGCGAACAGGAGAGCATAATTTAAAGATATATGATTGGGAAAACTTTATGGACTTCTGGGAACCATCGAATGCTGATAGTATAAAGAGGTATGTGGACCGATTTAAGGAAGAGGGGTATTTCGAAAATGATGCAGCCCCGCATGCTCTGCAGCTTCATTTGACAGCGATTAATCAATACGAGAAGCAAGAAGAGGTAGAAAAGGTATCCAGGCACTTAGAAGGTTTTAAGGATTTGCTTGAACATCAATTAGATTATGAACTGATTTCCGAAGATGCCTATCATACCCTAGTTAGTCTGACCAACACATTGATGAATACATGGAATTGATGTTTTGGCACAATTATTGTCTGAGTAGTGGATGAGCTCTATAAGCTTGCATGGTCAACTACCTGTGTGAAATCATAAGCGTTATATAGAGCAGGGGTCGATAAACTATCTCAACATAAAAAATACAAATGAGATCTTCCTTATACAACACAAAAGGGAGATCTTTTTCTATTTCAGTTGAAGTAACTAAATGGAGTCCCATAACGAAAGTATAAAATCCATTATATGGATAGAGTAGTGAACTAGACAGCTTTCAATAGCTGGATCAGTATTCTCCTTAATGAAAAACTGTTTGTTCAAACAACTTGTTTCATCGTGGTAAATGTACTCTTTATGTATATTGTTTAAAGACGGCTTTATCGCAATGGGGTGTTTAGAATGAAATAGTGTAGATTAAACAAAACTGAGGGAATTGGGGTAAGCTTCCATTTGTGCCAAGGTGATAGCTTGTCACAGATGGCTCCTAGTCTGGTGGGAGATGGCGGGTTAGTGGATCAGGTGGAGGACGAGGGTGTTGGCCCACCTTAGGGCCCAGGATGCGGGGCTTAAATTAAACAAAAAGAGAATGAGAAGAAACAAGACAATATTATTTCAGCAGGTGGAGCGATTGCATTTTTCCAGGATAATTTCGGTGTTGCCAGTTCTTATGTAAGCGGAGAAATCCTTCATTGGGTGAATCAATCAGGTGAGCAGCTGGTTTTGCATGTCATGAAACGTGCACTCGATCGAGGGAAAGCTAGCTGGGGATATGTGCGGTCTATTTTGGAGAATTGTCAGGATAAAGGGATTAGTAGTTTGGAGGAGGCGAGGGAAGAGGAAATGCGGTTTAGGGAGAGAAAGGTGTCTCGAGGCAAGGCACGAATGATTGGAAATGGAGCAGCTGCTGGGAAGTGGTGCCGGAGTGGTTTTGGGAGCGGAAGAGGGTGAGAAGAGATTGGCGGGAACGTGAGGAGGAATCTGGAATGCGAGAGGACGTTGAGAAAGAGACGGAGGAGATTAGGCAGATGTTGGTGGAGTTGGAGTAGGGGATTGCGTTTATGTGATTTAGTGTAATTGTTTGCATTTTGTCGTTAATTGTCGAACGAAAGGTGTAAAAAATGTCGAGGTATTATAGTAAAATAGAACTAGCATCTGATAGAATGGTACTAAGCAATTACTTCTTAGTAAATAACTACAAATCCAAAGGTTTGTTAGTTGGGATTAAGAGTGAGACTCGTAAGAACTAAACATAGAATATAGACTATGTGTTACATATACCTATTACTAAATAGCTTCAACGACAGATAGATTAAACATTATAAATTATTGTGACTTCAAGACCTAGGCATAAATTAGTTTATTTTTTGCTGGGTCTTTTACTATTTTAAAACCTTTCCTAACCGTAAGATTAATTGTTAAAAAATAGATATTACTTACAGCATTTGACTGATTCTTGGAAATACTTCTAGATAATCAATAATTTTATAACAGAAAAGTTGTAAAGCGGTAATTTAGTAGATAGGTTTATAATTATCTATTTTTAGTTTGAAATCAATTTATATAAAACATCCGGAATATTATGTGTATATTTTAATTATATAAATATGGTTAGCACCCAAAAACTAAGGTTTTTATTTTAATTTACAATCCCAATCCATAAAAAAAGTATTTTCTTTGGTTCAGAAGTCTATTTTTTATTTTGAAAAAGAAATCCCACCACTTTATACGGT
>NZ_JBGOHB010000034.1:0-45272 GCF_041521345.1 Virgibacillus oceani
CTTACGACGTACAGGACGTGCTAGTGCCGACAATGCCACAATTCTTTATGATGGGACGAGGAACTACTGTCCCGTAGTCCCAGGACGTGGCGTTTTTGTCGGCCAGCCAGTTACACTGCGATAAATGCAATTTCCATTATTACAAATCATATTGCGTTTGTATGTAGTCCTTTTGATCTACTTGTTTTTATATAACGGAAAATAAACCTATAATTATTTTATTTCATCACTGAATAGATGAATTTCATTATTTCAACCATTCTTGTAGCTTTTTATTTGCCTTTATAAAGAACTATATGGTAAGTCATGTAGTAGGTTCTTTAAAATAAGGAGGAACATCTGTGAAATCCTATAACTACTTTTGTCCGACCCAAATTGAGATGGGAATGGGGAAGGCCAGGAAACTTCCAAGTATGCTGCAGTCCCTACAAATCAACTCATCTATCTTACTTGTAAGTGACCCAGGTGTAATTCGTGCGGGAATAGTTAAGCCGATAAAAACTGCACTGGAAGAAGCTGGATTTCAAGTATCGTTATTCGACTCCATATCCCCCAATCCCAGGGACACCGATTGCTTAGCTGCTGCTGAACAATTTCGTGACTTTAATGCAGGCGCTGTTGTTGCCATCGGTGGTGGAAGTGCGATGGATACAGGTAAAGTTGTCGCACTATTTGGACCGAATGGCGGGACACCATCTGACTATGCAGACGGTCTACGTCCATACACCAACATTGCACCAATTATTTGCATTCCAACCACAGCGGGAACAGGATCGGAAGTCACTCGCTCCGCTGTTATAACCGAAGCATCTACACATCGGAAAATGACACTAAAACACGCTTTATTGCGACCCATTTTGGCCGTTCTTGACCCTGAATTAACATTCAGCGTTCCATCTTCTGTCACTGCCGCTACCGGTGTTGACGCATTGGTCCACGCCATTGAAGGATATACGTGTAAAGTAACAAATCCAATTTCACAAGCGCTTGGTGCCAGAGCGATGCAAGCCATTATTCCAGCATTGCCCATGGCCTTTCATGATGGCCAAAATGAAGCAGCTCGTCAAGACATGTTAGAAGGAAGCTTGTTGGCTGGTCTGTGTTTTGGTTCTGCTGACGTGGCAGCTGTGCATTGTTTAGCAGAAGCGCTTGGTGGGCTTTATGACACTCCTCATGGTGTCGCAAATGCCGTCTTCTTACCATATGTTCTACAATTCAACGCAGCGGAAAACAAGCAAATTCACGCTACAATAGCACGATATATGAGATTTGCAAAGGAATCGGACACAGATGAAATAGCTGTCGAAAAGCTCATAAAAGGAATTGCAGCTTTAATAGAGGATCTCAATATCCCCAAATTGAAAGACTTACCTGATATACGGGAAGAAGATTTCCCAAGTATTGTGGAATTGGCGTTACAGAACGGCTCAACATCAAGTAATGTTCGGATAGTTACACCTGCTGACTATCTGCAAATTCTTGAACGGACTTATCACGCACAGCCTGTATACTGATTGCCTAGATTTACAATAGATAATTGAGCAATAAAAGTGCGATACATGTTATTCATGTCTAATATGTATCGCACTTTTATTTAATAATTTTTTACAATTAATATCTTGATAAATATCTCGCTTTCGTGTACCTACCTTAGGTTCCGACCACGATTTTCCTCGTGTACGGTACCCTACGTCCCCCTTTCATGTATTTCACACACTCCAGGTTCTCTCATATACTATAAGACTATTTGTAAAAGGAGTGCCTTTCATGCCGTTAACATACACCGCACTTGGGGATTCTTTATCAGCAGGAGTTGGCTCGGCTTTCAGCAGTGGATATGTACAAAAATATGCACAAATTCTTGAAAGGCTTTATCACACTTCGATACAGCTTCATGTCCATGCAAAGCCGAAGATTACAACAACTGATTTCTTACAGTTTCTCTCCAACCCTCTTGTAAGACACGATATCGCAGCATCCAACTTCATCACCATTTCTATTGGAAGTAATGACCTTCTTCAGGCAAATAGAGCCTATATGAAACAAAAAGATCCGTGGATATTGGAAGAAGCGTACATTCATTTCCGGCAAAACATGCATAATATCATTCATGAGCTGATTCATATTCATTCACATACGAATCATTCAACATATATCATACAAGTTCTCGGATTATACAATCCCTATCCACAGCTCCCTCATAGTGATCCATGGATCCAAAAATTCAACACTGTGTTAAGCAGATTTAATTCACATACTGTGAGATACGTAGATCTATACGCTGCATTTGCCTATCACGGAAAAAAGGTATTGTCGTTTGGAATACACCCCAACGGGAAAGGCTATCAATTAATGGCTGAAAGATTAAAGGAAACACTATGAGGGTGCCTGGGACTGTGCGTAAATGCTCGTTGCTCGTCCCACCTTAAAGATCTGTCACTCCCCGAAAATCGTGGAAATTTGTCGATTGGGACATAGGTAAACTGTCCCATCATTCACCCAAAACACGATCAACAAACGCTCCCACTCTTTCTTTGAATTCTCCTGTAATATTATCCATTGCATCTGTATGCCCGGCATCAGGGACAATCCATAACTCTTTCTCTCCGCCGGCAGCATCATGTATTTCATATGCCATATCAGTTGGAACCAGGTCATCATCTCCCCCGTGAATGAGGAACAGCGGCAATGTATTATCTTTTACCTGATCGATGGCAGATGCACCACCAAGCGTATAGCCTGCTCTAATTTGAGTGATCACACTGGTGATTTCAAGCAGTGGGAATGCCGGCAATCCATATATATGCTGCAATTGGTGTGCCAACTCATCCTTTACGGTGGTATATCCGCTATCGGCAACGATTCCCTTCACTTCATCCGGCAAGTCTTCGCCGCTGGTCATTAGTACGGTGGCAGCTCCCATCGAATTCCCGTGCAAAATAATTTCTTCTGCCCCATATTCCTTCATCAGCAAATTAACCCAGTCAACAACATCCAATCGATCATGCCAGCCATATCCTATGTAATCCCCTTCACTTTCCCCATGCCCCCGTGCGTCCGGAAGCAGTATATCGAAACCTCTGTCATAATAAAGTCTAGCCAGCTTCCCCATATCTTCTCCGGTGTTGCGGAACCCATGGACAAGTATGACAGCCCGTTGGTCATCAGCATCATTTTCAATAAACTGGGAAACCAAATTCAAATCATCATAGGAAGTCATTTCAATGAGCTCTTTTTCTTGGCTCTCGAACCAATTGTTCACTTCCTCCAAAAGTGCTTGATCCGCAGCAGATGCCACCGTATCGGTTTCTTCCCGGTGCAGTTCCACCTCCGTTCCTCTTTTAATCCCTTCCCCGTAAAAGTAATTACCCGCAAAAATTAATCCAATAAATACGATAGCAAGTAGACTTGCAAAAGTAATAAGTAATTTCTTTTTCATATTCGTACTCCCCCACCATTGCTACTTTAATTTTCTGATTTTTCGTCAACTAAATTATAGCAGATTGATGGTTTGGCTGAAAACTATTAATCCAATTAAAAGTGTTTGCAGACAGAAAACGGCAGCATCATTAAAAAGAATGCAAAAGAGGCTTCTACAACTTAAATAAGGGAAAGGACTTTTATCCCTTTCCCCTCTCACAATAAGTAATTTATTACTTAATTTAAATCCTTATCCATATTGGCCAGCCGGCATACAGTCTCAAATAGTACATTTACCCCTTTTTCAATATCCTCATCCATTGTTAATTCAGACTCAACGTGACTTTTACCATTTACACTTGGAACAAAAATCATGCCGGTTGGCGCCATATCACTCATAAAACGAGCATCATGGCCTGCTCCACTTGGCAATTGCTTAAAAGAGCAACCAAGATCACGGGCACTGTCCTCCATAAGTTCGATGATTTGCGGATGAAATTTGTTCCCTTCCACTTTTTCGATGTCTTTAATGTCTAGGCTGACTCCTCTATTTAGGGCGATGGTCTCCATGTTTGTTTTCATTCTTTCCAAAGCCCTTTCTTTAACCTTATCTTCCAAATGCCGTAAATCAATGGTAAAAAACACTTCACCAGGAATGCTGTTGATGGAATCCGGGCTGACTGAGATGCTACCAACTGTTGCAACACCTCCATGTTCTGTTCCATTTTGCTCAATGGCAAGTATCATTTCAGCAGCTGCATTTAAGGGGTCCTTTCTCATATTCATTGGGGTTGCCCCCGCGTGGTCTGCTTCACCACTCACTGTTACTTTCAGCCATGCACTTCCAAAAATACCGGTTACTACGCCTATGGAAGTACTTTCCTTTTCCAAAAATGGCCCTTGTTCAATATGTAGTTCAACAAATGAATGTATATCCTGCAACCGGTTTTCCAACTTTCCTTTGTAACCAATCCACTCCAACTCTGCTTCAAAAGTTTTTCCATTCCGATCTTTCTTTTTATAGATTTCAGCTTTTTCATAAGCTCCTGTCATTCCGCCAGACCCCATCATTGAAGGAGCAAACCGTGCGCCTTCCTCATTTGTAAAATTAACGATTTCCACCGGTCTTTCCGTTTCCAGTTTTTTATCGTTTAACGTTCGAACTACTTCCAATGCAGACAAAATACCGAGCACCCCGTCAAACCTGCCCCCAGCCGGCTGTGTATCTAAATGGGAACCAATGACAACTGGACGCTTATCTGTTCTTCCCTTCCTCCTGCCATACATATTACCAAAATCATCAATCCTCACCTGTAATCCAGCTTCTTCCATCCACAATTGGAAAAAATTACGCATCTGCCGATCTTCCTCTGAAAGTGCCAGCCTTCTGAGACCATTCCCAGGTATTTCTCCTATTTTAGCGCTTTGCTCTATCGTATCCATTAGTCTTTCTATATTTATTGTGGAAGTTCCTTTGTTCATTTTTATCTATCCTCCTCAAAGTTTGGCTTATTGATTATATTCCTTTTCATTGGCACACTATGAATTTATCATTCCACTTTAAAATGTTTGACTGCTTTTTGCCTGACAAACGCTTCATCAACTTCAATCCCAAAACCAGGCTGATCATGAACAATTATCATGCCATCACGATATTCTGTTTTTGCTACATCCTCTTTAAACATCATCGGACCAACCATTTCATTTGAACGAATAATCTGCTGGGAAAAGCTAAGGTGGGCTCCTGCCATTGTTGCAACGGCAGATTCCACCATCGAACCAACCTGGCATGGCAGTCCTAGAGAATCTGCAAGATTTGCCAGCTTTAGTGCCGGGTAGATACCCCCAGTTTTCATCAGCTTAATATTGATATAATCGGCTCCCCTAAGTTGGGATAATGCTATTAAGTCTTCAGCTTGGTGAATACTTTCATCTGCCATAATGTTAACGCGTGTGGCATGCCGCACTTCAGCCATAGCTCCATGATCTCCGGCTTTTGTCGGTTGCTCATACCATTCCACTTTGCAATCACGCGTTTTTTCAATAACATAAATTGCTTCATTTGCTGTCCATCCCTGGTTGGCATCCACTCGAAGCTTAATGTGCTCAGGCAGTACCTGACGAACCATTCGAATTCGCTCTATATCTGTACCCGGGTCTGTACCAACTTTTATTTTCACATGGTTTATCCCTTTTTTCTCAATTTCTTTCGCTTCTTCTGCCATTTTTTCAGGGGGTAAAATACTTATCACATTTGGGATATCCAAATAATCATGTGCCTGCCCTCCGATCAATCGATACACAGGCTGTCCTGAAATTTTCCCCATCAAATCATAGAGGGCAAGGTCTATTGCCGCTTTTGCAGCAGGTGCTTCGTGCATTTGTTCATTCATTTTTCGATGAATTCGATTGATATTGAATGAGTATTCATTGATAACAAGAGGAGCCAGCTCGTGACGAATGATTTCAAATACGCTATCCCATGTTTCTCCTGTAACATGCTGATCGGGGACTGACTCACCCCAGCCAATATGACCATCCTCTGTTTCCATTCGGGTCAAAATCACAGGCATATCATGATAACTGTCATAGGAAACAATAAATGGCTTCATCAGAGCCAGCTTCAATCCATAAACATCCACCTTCTTAATTTTCATTACCAATGCTCCTTTGTGTTTGATAATTTTTATTTTTCAGCGTGCTTCTCTATCGATAGTCTTTTATGAGTTGGATCATCCATTTCATGGCATTCGGCAAAACTTTCTCATCAATATCAAAACGGGAGTGGTGATGAGGGTACTTGCTTTTTTCGCCGCCCATTCCAACAAAAGTAAAAGCTCCCGGCTTGTATAGCAGGTAGTTTGAGAAATCCTCAGCTCCCATAATAGGTGTCATTTCTTCAAAAACATCATTACCAAATGCCTTTTGCACAGCACGCTCCACTCGCTCGCTTTCTTCCTTATGATTAATCAAGGGTGGCGTACCTTTAATATATTCGACCTTCCCTTTTGCATGAAAGGTGTTGCAAATACCTTCAGTAATTTCACGTATACGTTTTTCAATATAACCCACTGTCTCCAGTGAAAAAGCTCGTACAGTACCTTTCATCGTAACCGTGTCGGGAATTATATTGTATGTTTTTCCGGCTTCTATACTTCCAATCGATATGACTTTCGTCTCGTTTGGATCTGTATTTCTACTCACGATTGCTTGCACTGCCTGAATAATATGAGAGGAAATATAAATGGGGTCAACCGTTGTATGCGGCGTTGATCCATGACCTCCAGACCCTTCAATGGTAATTTCAAATTCATCCGAAGAAGCCATCATTGGGCCATGGGCCAGACCAATTTTCCCTTTTTCCAATCCCTGCCACAAATGAAGACCATAAACTGCATCCACTCCATTCAGCGCACCTTTTTTCACTAGATTTGCTGCCCCGCTTGGCTCTGTTTCTTCCGAGGGCTGAAAAAGAAGGACGATATTGGGAGAGACCTTACCCCTGTTTTCTGAAATCCACTGCGCAACTCCCAGCAATATAGCCATATGTCCATCATGGCCACAGGCATGGGAAATACCCGGATTTTTGGATTGATATGGCTTTTCTCCTTCTTCCTGTACAGGCAATGCGTCCATGTCCGCACGTAATGCGATTGTCTGATTCCCTTTTGCTCCATTTATATATCCAACTACATGTGGCAATGGGTAGTCCAGCAACTCAATATTTAACTCGCTCAACCTTTTTTTGATAAATTTTGCCGTTTCAAATTCCTGCCATGATAATTCCGGATACTGATGAAAATATCGGCGGTCTTTAATTACTTGTGCTGTTAATTCTGCGAATGTTTTTTGACTCATATATTCCCTCTTCATATAAAATATTGTTTTAACACTTATATAAACCAAAGTGCTGTGGAACTTCATGTCCAACAGCACCAGTGGTTAATAACTATTATATTAAAAATAACAAAATTAAAACAGGAATAAATGAGCAATCGTCACAAAAATTCCCCCAAGAATATATTGAATAACCAGTAATGGCCAAATCCATCGCACCCATTTTGTCCAGGCAATTCCCGCTGCAGCTAACCCTGCCATGAAGTACCCTGAAGTTGGTGAGAAAATATTCGAAATACCATCACCAAATTGAAAAGCCAGCACGGCTGTTTGCCGTTCCACACCAACTAAATCAGCAAGTGGGGTCATAATCGGCATCGTTAAGGCCGCCTGACCGCTACCGGAGGGAACGAGAAAGTTCAATACAGATTGAGAAAGATACATTCCGACTGCCGTCAATTGACTGGGTAAGCCGCTGACCGCGTTGGACAAAGCATACAAAATTGTGTCCATGATCCGCCCGTCCTGCAGAACAGCCAGTATACCGTACGCGAATCCAACGACGAGTGCACCCATCACCAGCGTCTCACAGCCTTTAACAAAGTTTTCAGCAATAGAATTTACTTTCATTTTAGCAACGATACCCATTAATATCCCCATTAAAAAAAACAGCCCTGCAATTTCTGTAATGTACCAACCGAACTCAATAACACCAAAAGCTAATCCGAAAACAGTCAATACCAAGATACCCAAAATAATTCCTTGCCGTGTTGTTAATTCCTTTCTTTCTACTTCTTCTACCTGTTTTCTTTTCTGTTTATCTTCTTCATACATCAGACTCTTTGTAGGGTCTTTATTTATCTTTCTCGCGTAAAGCATGACATAGGCAATGGTAATGCCGACAAATATAAGCCAAAATATAATTCTTGGTACAAGACCTGAATAAATGGGAAGTTCTGCAATTCCCTGTGCCACACCTATGGTGAACGGATTCATAAAAGCTGCAGAAAAACCTGCTGCTGCCCCACCAAGTACAATGCCGGCACCAACGAGGGAATCATATCCGAGCAGTAATGCAAGCGGCGTAATAATCATAATGTACGGAATCGTTTCTTCCGCCAAACCAAAGACCGCTCCACCAAGGGCAAAGAAAACCATCAGAACAGGAATTAAATAAAATTCTTTTCCGTTCATCTTTGTCGTTACAGATGTTACGGCATTATCCAACGCACCGGTTGCTCGAAAAATCCCAAACGCTCCTCCAATAATAAAAATAAAGAAGATAATTCCCGCTCCATCTACCATACCCTGGTGTATGGACTGAAAAATTTCCAAAAATCCAACCGGGGTAGAGTCTACCTCTGCATAAGAACCATCGACGACGACTGTTTGTCCATCATCTGTTTCGGTACGCTCGTATTCACCAGCCGGCACTAAATAAGTTGCAATAGCCGCTATCACAATCAATATAAAAATAATGACATAAACATGAGGTACTTTGAATTTACTGGATTTGCTTCCCTTATCATAGTTCTCGTTTATTTCAGACATGCGTATTCCTCCTTATTTTTTATTTAATCATTCACCCAAACAAGTAATTGCAGAGCTGATATATAAAACAAATTTCTAATCCTACTATTATAAAGCTTTCTACCGGAATGATCTGGTGAGGCAGTTTTTAAGTTATATCAAAAACAAGGAACAAATATCACGATAGAAAATTAATAATTCTCCTACAAATAGAGAGATACTAATCTCTGTTTTTAGGTTGATTTTTTACTTCCATTTTCTCACCTTCGTCATAGTTAAAATCTTAATATATACCAGCTCATTTCGCAATTTTATTTTGTAATTTTTTAAATAAATAAAACAACCTATCTAACTGTTAAAATGGTAAACAACCACATAGGGCGTTTTGCAAGATGAGGTATTCTCTTTACAAATTATTTTGAGAGGCGCCAATGAATTGCCGGATTAATCCGAGAAGCATATTAATATACTCACCTCATGTTACGAACACATCCCGGTCTAATGCATAAACAAAATTGGTTCTTGCACATAGACTTGTTGCTGATTTCCAATAAATTAATGAATAAATCATCTTGAAACAAACGGATTACCCGAAACCCAAAACCTGTAAGGATAATCCATTGCTTCCCCGCTATTATCAATTCCAATCCTTTTTCCCTGCTCAATGCCTTCCGGTTCTTCACCTTCAGCAATAAATAAGGGCGGTTCAAGCAAGGAATGCCCATAATCATCCATATCAATTCCCAATGCTTTTGTCAGCTTCCCCGGTCCGCTCGTCAGATTCTGAAACTTTTTCACCGGTCTTCTTTTCAACATATTATCTATCCCTGCATAAGGCTCTACAGCTCTGATCAGCACAGCTTCAGGCTGTTCTTCCTCGCCGCTTACTACATTAATAAGCTTGTGCGTATGCATTTGATAGATGTATGCCAGACCTGCTTTCTGATACATGATATCGGTTCGTTTTGTTCTTCGGTTTCCAAAACTATGTGCTGCCCGGTCTGTTATCCCTAGATAAGCTTCCGTTTCTACAATAATACCTGAAGCTGTTCCTTCCTCTGTCTCTTTTATTAAAATACAACCTAGCAGTTTTTTCGCCAGGTCAAGCGTTGTTTCCTGATAAAATGATTCAGGGAGTGGTTTTCGCTGCATATTTCCCCTCATTTCAAAAAAGATTAAATACCCATCTAGCAAATTGTCCAATGAGACGTGGAAAAAACAACAATATATCCACAATGGTAACAATCCAATCAAACCGTTCATCATTTTTCTTTTTCGGTTTACTGATGATTACTCCCCCTTCGTTCTTTCCTTATATAATGTATTATAAGTAATATCATAAACTATGTACAACTTGAAAAGAGGAGATAGCTTTTCACTATCCCCTCATTACAAAACAAAATACCAAGTTATGCTAGTCTTCATCACTCCCGCGATAACGCTGATAAGGAAGCGGATTCCAAGTCCTGTAGGCCAATGCTTCCGACCTTAATGCAGATGGAATATCATCAAAAATTCGTTTAGCTACTTTTAATTCCTGCGCTGCTTCTTCCTTATCCTGATACATAAATTCATCAGATGCTTTTTCTGCTGCTTTATTCACTTTTTCCTCCAAATATTCCACAACCATATCCTGCTGTTTATGAATGGCTTCACGCGCATCAGCTACCCAATCAGCTTGTGCTGTCCGCAGCGTATCGGAAACATAACTGAATTCATCAAAGATTTCTTTATAAATTCGATCCGCATTTGACCGGACATCTAAAATAGCCTTCTCCAAGTCATCAATTGTCAGTTCTTCTGCTTCAAGGGCTTGATTTCGCATGGCGCCGCCCAGCCTGGAACGATTCAAATAGTACGGGAAAATACTTTTAATTGTTTTTCCGACCGGCGAAACGGCTTGATTATTTTCATCGATTCCTTTTGGCTGAACTCCCTGCATCGCAATTCGAGCTGATTCCGGCCTGACAATTTCTTTAGGCGGCAGCACACCATAACGCAATAATTCCCTAATACCTGTACCCGAAATATTAATTCTATAGCGCTCATCATGCGGACAAGTCATCTCTGTTGCCGGATGGTCACAACGCGTGCAATAAAATACTTCATGGAACAAGCGGATATCTATCCCTAATTCATCCGCTGTAAATTCATCAAAAATAGTATGTGCTGCATATTTGTCGTAATAGTCACCAATACCGGCATGATCCCGGCCAATCAGAGCATGGGTACAACCATAATTTTTCATAATGATGGCATGCAAAACTGCTTCCCGAGGGCCAGCAAAAATATACGTCACCCTTAATGGGGCCAGCAACGTTCTGTCTTTCGGATAATAATTATCCAACACACTGCGATAGGACAGCATGCGAAACTCATGTCTTGTATATTCGCGTTTGGCCATTTCTACTAATGGCTGAACAAATAAACCATCTAATTCTTCCAGCGCATTCCTATGAATATACTCATGCCCGCGGTGCAGCGGGTTTGCCCCTGTAATAAATCCGCCAACAGCGTTAAATTTCTTTTCTTCATAAAATTGTTTCCAAGTATCTTTTGGTTCCATTCTTATATTTTCAAATGGTCCCCAGTGTACCCTGCGCAGTAATTGAATCGGACCGCCTAAAGCAGTGTCACCCATTCTGCGGTAAACAGCATCCACCCCGGGGTGGTTCCGGTCTGTTGTTCCAAACAGGTGGGAAGCACGGAAATCCCGGTCATAGTGAAAAATATCATCCAATTTCAGAATGGCAACCGGCTCTTTCGATTCATCGGCAAGTGCCACCTCATCTCCAACGGATAATGTTTTAATAATTTGTTCATTCCGCTCGCCAACTGGTGCGAAACTGAGCGGCACAGGCCAAATAACACCATTTTTCAAACGCCCATCTGTGAGAACGGACTTATAATCCTCCTCATTCATAAAACCTTCGTTCGGAGACAGCACGCCAGTTGCTATCATTTCAACTGTAATTACAGCTTCCAAATCTATCATGATCATTGGCAGCTGCTTTGCTCTTTCCATGGCATCATCAAGCGCTGCCCCTGTAAGTACCCTGTTTACTAATTTTCCGCCATGCGGCTGCTGCGGATAACTGGCCAGCTTTTCTTCATCCAGTACGATTGTTTCTTTCTCCATTCTCTTCTCCCCCTCATTCCCCTTTGTAATCTATTGAATGGGACCTTCACTTTTTTCCACTTGTCCCTGTATTCATATATATGGAAGAACAACTTTCACTATAACTGTGAATGACTGTCTGCAAAATATTAATTGTGTACGCTGGATTTTAGAAAACGCCTACTTTTACTGTGATATAAAATCTGCAAAAATACAGACTACAAAACTGAAATAATAAAAAATCTGTAAATTCTATATATTTGTATATTAACGGATTTCATATAGTTTGTAAAGGCGTTTATCCTCCAAGCTCTCCATTCTTATGAAAAAGTAAAAGGTGTTACCCTGCTGTTTTAGAGGCTAACACCTAATACCTTCTGCTGTTCTAATCAATGAGTCTGCTTGCCTTCGATTTTTGATACGTTTTTTCAATTCGTTCTGTAAGAATTGGCTTTAATAACTGACCAATAATTAATGCAAGGATCCAAAACACAAGAAGAAACACTATATTTTTCCAAACGAGTGAAGAAATAATCCCGCCAAGGGCTTCTCTCAACAGGTCTATAGCATAGGGGAAAGGCATAAATGGATGGATAGCCTGAAAAAATGACGGAGCTACATCGATTGGAAATGTCCCCCCGCTGCTTGATAACTGAAGGACAAGCAAGACAATTGCTAATGCCTTCCCTAAATTCCCCAAAATAGAAACGAGTGTATAAACAATTGTCATAAAAATCACAGCAATGATCACGGAAAATAATATTGATAAAAATGGGTGAGCAGCATAGATTCCAAGTAATTGTAAATTCCCTACACTTACAATAATCCCTTGGAGTACTGCTACGATTAAAAACAATATCATTTTACCAAAGTATACCTGCCGCAATGTGTAACTCTTTCGCATGTCTTCCGGATGGAGATTTGTTGATATTAAATTGGATAATAACAATGCCCCGACCCATAAACTTAAAACAGTGTAAAAGGGAGCATTCGCTGAACCGTAGTTGGGTATATGGAATAAACTCTCTTCTTTTAAATTAACCGGACTTGCAAAAAAATCGCTCTCTTCATCCAAATCATTTCTTAAAACGGATATCAATTTAGTAATTCGGTCCCCATCTTCTATAACGCTTATTCGATCTACCGTTTTATGAATTGTTTCTTCCAAATCAGGAAGGTGCTCCCGGCTAAAGTTATTTAACTCACTTAATGACGCTTTTACTTCTGGTACTTGATCTTTTAAAATTTCCGCAACCTTTACGTACTTTTGTTCAACACCGGGGAGATCATCTTTAATCATTTTGGCAACGTGACTCACACGACTTTCTATAACCGGCAAGTCATCTCTTGTAAAATCTGCTACCCTTTTGATTATATCAATGACATCTGGAAGTTCTTCCTGTGTCTTTTGTACAAGCTCTGTCACTCTTGCCTCCACATCAGGTAACGTATTTAGCAACTCCTTGATTGTTTCCTCTCCTGCAATTACCACCTGCTCTGCCTGTTCAAGGACTTCTCCAATTTCGTCGAGTTCAACATAGGCATCTCCTATCTCAGATACCGACTCGGGTAAATTATCCAATAATCCTGCATACGCGTCATCTACATTCTCAGCCCATTCGCCTTCCAATAAATTTGCAAAATGGCTTGATGATTTTTCAGCCTTATGTGCTTTTTGACGAACTGTCTCTATTTGTTCCGTGTTAAGCTCTTCATGTTCCAGGTGTCCAATGAGCTGTTCAACTTCTTGTTGAAGAGATTCCAATACATTTTGCAGCTCTGTTAATCGATCAATGATTGCAAGTACATTTTCATCTTTTGTTGCTCCATATAGTATTCCATACATGTCAATGGTGTTTTCGAGGACATTTATATTAGATGCTAATTGATCATTTAGCTGTCTAAAAACGCTTGCCATCCCCTCCACCGATTCCTCATTTTCAATCATAGCCAGTGTTTGATCGACAGCCGACGCTGTTTGGTTCATAACATACAGCTGTTGAAGAAAAATTTCATTTACTGAATCTACTGAGCCTTCCACCTCCTGTACAAATTCACGAAGGGTCTCCACATATTCCCCGGCTTTATCTCTTTTTTCGACCAATGATGGGATTCTCTCTTGAATATTATTTATATTGTTATGTGCCAATTGGGTATTCTCTAATCCCCATTCCAGACGATTGGCAACTTCAGCAAATCGCTCAGCAATTGAATTTAAATCTTCAGCGGCTTGCTCCATTTCCGGAATAGACTGTTCCAGTTTTAAAACTTCATCACCCAACTGGTTAATAACAGGAAATTGTTCCTTCAAGCGTAATATCAATTCTGCACCACTATGAATTTGCGGGAAATAATCTTCCAATGCTAAAAATTGCTCTACACTACTATCAATTTCTTCCCAGTTTTCCTCTACCTCTATTAAGGTTTCAGCATATCTGTTTATTTCCGGTAAATGTTCGTCCAGTTCATAAATAACCTGTTTTATCCTCCGCATCGTTGGAAGTTCTTCTTCCAGTCTTATACCCAACCTGTCGAATTCCTCAAATAAAACCTTCGTTGTTTCTTGTACAAACTGTTCATTTATATTAGTTACAATAGCCGAAGCACCGGCTGATGTCATTTTAGGCGCAATAGCATTTATCTTTTCATTTACCTGATACGTTACCTCTGCTTTACGAGGCTCTCCATGTATTACTTGAGCCAGGCTTTCAGAAAATGCATGATCAATATAGATGCCTGCATAGTAATCACCATGCTTCACTCCATCTTCTGCCTCTTGTCTTGATGTAAATTCCCAACCCATTTCACGGTTATCTGCAAGGTTTTCGACCAGCTGATCCCCAATATTAATATACTCGTCTTCAATCTCTGCCCCTGCATCTTCATTCACTACAGCAATTTGTATTCCCTCCGTATTTGAATATGGATCCCAGGAAGCTCCTAAATTAAACCAGGCATACAGCGCAGGTAAAATAGCCAGTCCAATTAGCAGGATCCCTACGAAAGGCACCCTCCGTATATTTTTTAAATCTTGTTTAAAAATACTCCAAATATTTCTCATAACTCCTCCAATACAGTATTGCTATGATAAAGTATATTTTGACCAAAATAGTTTTTTGGTCAATTCACGAAAAATAAAAAAGGTAACTCTTATTACTCGCTACCTATACCTTCAATAAAATACATGTTTATTAATTCTGCAATCTGGTCTTTATCTAAAGACTCATAACGGTCTTTCCAATCATTAACTAGATTAACGTACATTTTAAACATTAAAAAAGCTGTGATCTTAGGATCGCACTCCCTCAGTTCTCCCCGTTCTATTGCCAATTTAATTTTTGACTCAATGAATTCACAAGTTTCATTTTCAATATCCTGAAGTACTTCAATAACCTCAGGAGTCCCCATCTCCTTTACTTCCTGTGAAAGTTTAATCATCAGCTCATGTTCTTCCTGGAATTTGGTAACTGCAAATAAAGCAGCATTAAAGTTTTCAACAAAAGGATGTCCGGTTGTAACTGCATCTGTCGCTATTTTTCTCATTTCAATACCCAGTTTGCGAATAATTTCATTTAACAACTCTTCTTTTGTAGTAAAGTAAGTATATATCGTACCTTTACCCACTTTAGCTATTTTTGCGACTTGATCCATTGTAGTTCCTTTATATCCAAAAAGGCTGAATGACTTCATTGCTGCATGTATAATTTTTACTTTTTTATCAGTGATCATTCACAGTTCTCCTCCGTTATGACCGAAAAACTATTTTAGTCATTTCATCCCTTGTAATTTTATCAAAATGTGAAAACTAAAGCAAGTGCATTTTGAAGTGTTTCATCCAATTGCTATTCCAGGAAAAAACTCACGTCTCACGCCCCATCTGCTTTCAGATAAGATTACTTTACTTTCTGATGAAATGATTTTGCAAGATTGTAAATCGATAATAATTCATATAAGATGATTAGGTCCGGAGGAAATCCTGTGAGATAATCAACATGCTTCCCAGCTGATACATTTCCCTCCCAAAATAACTTACGCAGTTGTAATTCCTCTTCCAAGTGCTTTTCTTCATCATATCTTGAGTTATCCTTCAGATTATTAACGAGAAATCCGGCAGCATGCTGAATCACTTTTTGTTTTTCCGTAGATAACAAAAATATTTGGGGCGGCATATTCATGAGATTCGTCATATGGTAGTGAATCAGCCGCAGATTTTTCAACTTCTGCTCGGCAAGGTGGAATGCATCTCGTTCACTTCCCACAAGCGGATGATATTTGGATTCCTCCCTTTGAAACTGAATTAATTTTTCCGATTGCACGATCTTTTTATCAAGCTGGTTTAAATCAGATTGATTTTGCGCTGGGTCATTCTCATTCAGCAAACTTTTCATAATTTTCCCTATTGTGTTCCCGGTTTGCTTAGAGATTTCTCTTATATTTTGTATGATCTCCCTCGTGTAATCCGGCGGGAGCACAAACATGTTTACCATAGTTGACACAAGAAGCCCTACAGTGGTAGTTCCGAGACGAATAAAGAAAGATATTAAATAGTTGCTGTGAATTACTTCCACCATAGCTACGGAAGTTAATGTCGCTACAAGAAGACCGGCGTGCAACTTCAAACGAAAACAGGTTGCAATGGTCAGTACAGCTGCCAATGTATATGTAATCGGAGAATTTCCGAACAACGCAATAAAGATAACAGCATAAGCTGATCCTATAGCAGAAGCCGGAAAACGGATCATGCCTTTTTTAATGGAGTCAGAGACCGTGGGCTCCAATGTTACAATTGCCGTTATCACAGCAAATACCGGCGGCCAATTCAGCAATTCACAAATCCATGCTGTAAGGAAAATGGCAACCCCTGTTTTAATTACCCTGCTTCCAACGAGCTCAAGAACACGCTTCAACCTTTTGACCCCCATTAGCACAATATCTTATACTTAGTTTAACACTTTTAGAGACAAAATTTAGTATCTTTACTGTGAAAATATGGAGGTGGGCATGATGAAACCGGACAAGCCATCTATTCTGTCGCAATTCCTTTCCATTACCATATTGCCTTTTAATGTCACTGTGGTTATTCCGGTGATTTTGTTATGCTTGTTTTCTTCCCGTCTGGCCTGGGGATTTGCTTTTCCGTATCATGTATTTGTACTATTTATCGGCGGGGTAATTTTCATTCTGGGACTGGTTATTGTCATATTGTCAATTCGTCAGTTTATCCAAAGGGGAAAAGGTACACTCGCGCCATGGGATCCTCCAAAAAACTTGGTAGTGAGCGGGCTTTATCGATACATGCGAAATCCGATGATAAGTGGAGTGGCATTTATTTTACTGGGTGAAACGATTTTTTTTGGTTCATGGCTCTTGCTTATTTGGTTTATCTTATTTTCCTCTGTTAATTATATTTATTTTATCGTTGGAGAAGAGCCGCTGTTGGAAGAAAAATTTGGAGCGGATTATCGGGAGTATAAAAAGAATGTTCCGCGTCTTTTGCCCAGAAGGAACCCGTGGAAACCATAAAAGACAACTCACCGCGGCAAGTTGTCTTTTATTTGAAAAGTTATCAGATGGAATTCACTGCATCTTCAACAGGCGTTGTTCCCTTCACTACTTGAAATTCTTTTCCGATCGACTTTTCATTTTCCAAACTGGCGAGGATTACGCTTGCAATATCTTCTCTCGCAACCTCGTCTCTATTCACTTCAGATGCTGCACTAACCGTTCCTGTTCCTTCTTCATTTGTCAGTAATCCGGGATGTATAATGGTATAATCCAGATCAGTTGCTTTTAACCATTCATCCGCATAATGCTTGGCGACAACGTATGGTGCAAAGTTTTCATTTGCTTCCTGAATTGCTTTACGGGTTGTATCAAAGGAACTAATCATAACAAAACGCTTTACACCTGCAGCTTTAGTCGCTTCAATTGTTTTAACTGCTCCATCCAAATCAATCATAATGGTCTTGTCTTTTCCAGTGTGACCACCGGAACCTGCAGTAAATACGACTGCATCGACCCCATCGGCAGCTTTTGCTATGGCATCTATGTCATCCTCCAGATCTACTACAGCTGTTTCTGCTCCTAAATCTTCAAAAAAGGAAGCCTGCTCCTGTTTGCGGATCATTGCTCTTGCTTCCAGGTTATCACTTTTTTGGATAAATTTAACCAAATGCTTTCCAATCTGACCATTTGCACCTACTATCAGAACCTTCATTGTATCATTCCTTTTCAATAATAATTTAGCCATATCTTTAATGTACCCTATGTTCATCGTAATAAATCAGCAATGGATTGTCTATTTTAGTGCATTTCATAAGAGTTGAAATGATTATATCCAAACAACTTAATCATCATCTATTGAACAGCCTCTAAATTCCCTGTTTTTCACATTTATTATAAATGGAGGAAAGTCATTTTTCATCATTACCATTTATGACTTAAACCAGTCCGCCTTTTCCCTATTTACAAATGGAATCTCTGTATCTACTTCTCCTTCCACACGTTCTACCGGAAAATCCTTCCCATCCAGCCATGCTGCAAAATCAAACTTTTTCGGTTCCTGATCCCCACCCAATGCATACCAGGCTTCCAGTTTTGAAGGAAAATAAGCAGAAGTATGAATCGTTCCTGCCCAGTTTCCGTAAAGTTTCGAGAATACGCCTTGATCAGTATCATTTAATAGTCTGAATGCTTCTTCCCCTGTTAAATGATGCGGTGCCACGGCTTCCATCGCACGCAATCTTTTCTTGGAATCTTCCAAAACATGCCGGTTTTCCTCGGTCATCATTTCAAAATGATTGGTACAGGCATTCCCCTGCCGCACCTCTACCCTTCTTGGTGAGGTTTCTACTATGGAAGGTATCTTGCTGTTTTTATCAAATAATACGTAGCTGAACGACCCACGGTGAGGAATTTCTTTTAACAAATCAGCTGCTTCATCGACATTCTCGCACAGCTCTAAAATGAGCCTGCCAATCATATTGCAGACAAAGCCATCCCCCGGCCGTCTCCGGTGCATAAAAGTGTAACCCATCGTCAGCCCCTTTTCATTCATACCATCAGATCTTCCGGTAATTTTCTGGCATACCCCGATAAGGGCATTTCCGCCGTCTGTTGGCTGAAAAAGCGAGTATATGCCATCATAGGTTTTTGGATGGTAGTCATAATTGCGGACAAGGTAGTTTTCACCAGCAAAAATGGAGCAGCCGGAGGGATCAATTTTAGTCCTGTACCCTCCAAACTCTAACAACACCCGTTCCATTGGCCAATTCAGCGCGTCCCTAAATCCTGAAAATTCATCCCAAATACGCGGAGCCACCGCCTGAAAAACCTGCTTTGTCTGTTCTACTTTTATATCAAATCGCGGCTTTCTCACTTTCCACTGCTGCTCCCTGTTTTTTATTAAAATGGAATTTTGCAGTCTCTCTCCCTGAAAATAGCCAAAATCATAATGCGTGCCACGGAATTGGAGCACATCTGAGAATATTTTTTTCATGTATATGTCCCCCGTTTATTGATCCCAGCATACAAATGCTGGATATATAGCTTCTATATTGAATATACAGGAATAATGTGGAACAGTAAAAAATCGAGATTGTATAGTATTTACTTTGCACCACTACAAAAATCAAAATAGGATTCTAACTACACAAATTATATTCTTATATTTTCAAATACGTTATAATACATGTAAATGGTGTAAATATAATTGGTTGGAGGTACCGTGATGAAAGAAACTGTTTCAATTCATGCATTAAAAACGCTCATAGAAAAGAAAACAAAGAAAAAAATCCTTATCAAAGTAATGTGGAATGATAACGATAAACTAACGTTATTTATTACCCCAAATATAAAAATCAACGCTTTTATATATGACGAAAAAGAAGGCTATTTGTTTTATGATCATGATGGAAAGCAGGTAAAACATGAAATTCCTTGCGTTCTCACTCAGAAAGAATTGGCTGATGGAAAAGTAAAGCTGGGTAGCAATATACTGATTAATGGAGAAGCTTTATCAAATGAAGATATAATTCTTTTAAATAAGGAGGAGGAAAATGGCAAATAAAAAAGTGACCGATCACCTTGGCCGCACGGTAAAATATTCCTATCCGCCAAAGCGTATTATTTCAATTGTTCCCGGGGTTACGGATATTCTTTATTCCTTACAATTAGAAAATGAAATCGTCGGCCGAACCCGGTATTGTATTTATCCAAAAGATAAAGTAGAACAGGCAAAAAAGATCGGCGGAACCAAAAAAGTAAAATCTGATCAAATCAGGGAGCTTGAGCCCGACCTTATTATTGCGGAAAAAGAAGAAAACACAAAAGAAATTGTGGAAATGCTGGAAGAAGAGTTTCCCGTTTATGTTTGTGAAATGCAATCAGTAGATGATACGTACAAAATAATTGAGGACCTCGGGAAAGTTACAGGTCGGGAGTCAGAAGCGAAAAAACTGCAGGTGAAAATAAAAACCGCTTTCGAATCACTTCCATCCGGGCAGGGCAAAAAGTTTGCCTATGTCATTTGGCAAAACCCTTATATGGTAGTCGGATCTGATACGTACATCACTTCTCTGCTGGAAAAAATGGGATTCATCAATGCTTTTTCCGGATATGACGGAAGATATCCCGCTGTTACGGAAGATGATTTTCGAGAGGCTGATTTGAATTATGTTTTTCTCGCCACCGAGCCATTTCCATTCCAGGAGAAACACATCAAAGAATTCTCAGCGCTTTTCCCTGATATTCACGTCATGAGTCTTGATGGTGAAATGTTCTGGTATGGTCCAAGGATGATTGAAGCAGCAGAATATTTTAATAAAGTGTTTAACAAAGCAACAACAAGCGATTAAGGCGGCTGCTTTTACTTACAGCATCACCATAAGAAAAACAGAAATCGTAAAAATCGAAATCACTGTTGTGGCTAAAAATATATAAAGAACTCTGCCTTACCAACGTTTGATACTTCTCTGCAAAAACGTAAACAATCGAGCCTGTTGGCAGGTCTGACAGGATAACCACAGAAATTGCCCATAAATTGTCCTACAGCGGGAAAACGACATATACGAAAAAGGTGCTATTAATGGTAAAGCCACTAATTTAAAACCAAGCAATGTGATAAGCTCGGATAATTGATCGTTTTTGTTTTTCAAAACCGTGTCTATCCAGATAACCCAAGACCCAGCGCAACTAAAGCAGTCGGGCCGGCAGCAGGGCCAAGTGTTGCTTTACATACTTAAACCGGCTTAGGCAATGGAAATTGCGTTACTGTGACAAGCACGCCTAATATTAATGAAGCATTAGTCGGGTTTAATAACACAGATTTTGCAATCATTCCGGGTAAAATCAGCAAGCTTGTCTGTTCACTGTGCTTTGTATTCAAAACCTTTGCTATCTCAAACATGCCTACAACAAAACCGCATAAAATAATGGCAAAAACCGGGATCACCGCTTGAAATAATACAATCAATGCGTTCACCTCGTTCGTACACTGCTTTTTGCACTATCAATCTATGCGACAAGGAAAGGCTATTATATTAAAAATGGTATTTTAGATAGACGACGAAAAATGCACAAAAATAAAACGCCTGAAGTAGAATTCAAGCGTTGCTGAGCAGTCATTTTATGATGTTTCATCCGCGAGCCTTGTTCTGGATAATGAAATCTGGAACATCACCAAGACAAACACGGATAAAAGAATACCGAAAATATAAGGCAATCCAATGAAAATAGAATACAATCCTCCTCCCAGTACCGGACCAATTATTCTTCCCAATGAATCAAAGGAAGATAAAGAACCGGTGACAACCCCGTAACCTACTTTCGACTTCTTCGTTAATAACGAAGACACACTCGGACGGATGACCCCGTTTCCTATACCAAAGATAGACAGGAAAATAGCTGCTGTGATAAAGTCCTGGATGAATAGGATTAACGCAAATCCGAGTGCAGAGATCATGATCCCCACTTGGATGATCCGCACTTCCCCGAATTTTTTTGTCAATATCCCCATTGAACCTTGTACTACTGCGCTTGCCAGTCCCATAATCATGAAAATATAACCTAGTGTAACGGCGTCCAACCCAGCCCTTGCTGTTGCAAAATATGCAAAGGTTGCTTCCAGAGCAGCCAATGATACCGTTATAAAAAATTGCAGAAAATATAACGTGGATAACGGGCCCTTAAAAACATTTTTCCAAGATACTTTTTTCTGTGCAGCTGCGTTATTGGTTGATAGGTGAATGGATTCTTTCAGTATAAACAATACCAGGAACATCGTAAGGAGCGACACCGTTCCAGCTATGTAAAAAGGTGCATCCAAGTTTATATTTGTAAACATGCCGCCAATTGCCGGACCGAATATAAACCCCAGCCCTGTAGCTGCTCCTATAATTCCCATACCCTTGCCACGATCTTCTTCTGTAGTTATGTCCGCAACATAAGCCATTACAGTTGGCATATTCGCTGCAGATAAAATACCACCAATAAAACGGGCAACAAATAACATCCAAAGTTGTGAAGACAATGCCATCATGAAAAAGGATAGAGAAAGTCCAAAAATCCCAATCAGGATGACCGGCTTACGGCCGATACGATCGGAAATACGCCCCCACATAGGCGCAAATAGAAACTGCATCAATGAATAAACTGCCATTAATAAGCCAAGTTCTGTCGGCGATGCCCCCAGTTCCTCAGCGTAAAAAGGAAGGACAGGTATAATAATTCCAAAGCCAACCATGACAAGGAACATAATGATAAATAGAATTGGCAGTACTTTACTTAGCTTCAATGTTATTTCCACCTTTTTAGTTCATCCCTGGAGTATTTCTGCATATCAAAAAATATTAATCGTCTTGATGCATATAAATCAACTTTTTAATTATACCAATTAATTTTATCATTACTTATGGATGAATATCCACATTTAGAGGTAACAACACAATAAGAAACAAAATTAATTCGACATTATTCGAGCTTTTTCGGGAAATGGCAAGTCTTTACGATGGGACGAGCATTTAGCGCAGTCCCAGGCACCATCCTACTCCTCTACTTTATTAAACAAAGCTTCTGGGATCATCTCAAAGCCTTCTATCTCTGCATTTTCCTCCACTTCCAGCATGAGGCATAGCTTTCCGTTCAATTCGACCTGGCGCACATATCTTAAATCTTGCGGGCTCACGGAAATATCCGCTATTTTTGTTTTAATTTTAATGGACTTGGAATTGTATTTTGGTATGATGTTATTTGCTTTAAACTCATATTTTTCATCATCAATCACCGTCTTAAATGCTTCCTCCACTTTTTCTGTATCAACATCCTCTACCCCGCTGCTTTTTAATACCTTTTCCACATCTCTGTAGTCAAGTCTTGGTGTATCTTCCTCTTCTTCATTTTCTTCCATGACCTGATGAATTTCTTCATACACATTCGAAAGGGTAGATGTATTGATCTGATCTCCGGTCACTTTTTTCACAATTTCCTCAAAAACAATTTTGTCCTCATGCGCTGTCATGATTTCTTCCGCATTTAATACTTCTTCCATGAAATGATAACTTGGTTCATTTGCCTTCCCAGCCGAATAAAGCACGTGGTTAACATCCGCAGTATTTTCAGTGAAACTCGGGAACAAAAACCCAGAAATGGGAGCTTTCAAGTTGATTATCGGATCTACGACAAAGTTATATTTAAATTCTTTCTCCACATAATCGAAAAGCAGCTCCTTTTTCGGATCCTGTGTTTTATTCATGCTGCAGAGAATAAACGAATGGGAATTCACCGTATCCCGTTCACTTTCATCGGACGTCTCACTTCGGCGTTTCATCGGTTTCATGTACTCTCCCCGAATAAAAGTGACAACCACATCCATTTCGTATTGCTTTTCTTTCAGCATTTTTTCTACCATCTGAAGCATATGCGCTTTCCATTCTTCTGAGTCATTGCTTAATAGACCCCGATGAAGAATAAGCTGACTGTTATCTTCCACATCACGCTGGAATTTCAATTCAAACAACTTTTGATCGAGCTGTCCGGTCAGTATTTTCTTGAAGTTATCCATAAATAGCTCTTTCTGTTCCTCTTCCATCAGCTCAAACGGTGAACTTTCCTGATGATAAATATCGCTTGATTCTTTCATTATGTATACATTGAAGATTTCATGTATTTTCAGCAGATCGTTGTTTATTTTGAATTGTTTCTTTATATTTGCAATGTCTTTTTTGTTCAATGTATTCCTCTCCTAAGTCAATTTCTGGATGTACTATATACATTCTATTATTCTAACATAGATTAAGTGCCTGTCACTTCCCGGTTTTTGTTGACATTTGTGGAAAGGGCAGAGGGACAGATCTTTACGGTGGGACGAGCATTTAGCGCATTCCCAGGCACCATGTCCGTGTTACTATTGAACGGGTCTTTAAAATTCAATCCCATGCTTTATAAAAGGGATAACTGATTTGATAAATTCCTCTGGGTACATTTCACTGTTACTTTTTCTCCATTCTACGGACGCTCCATAGATCCCCCAGCTTAACATGGTTGCCGTAAGATTAATGTTTTTTCATCCTTAACGGGACGTTTTTTTGATAACATTTAAAAAAAAATAACTTGAAGTTGTTTCCTGATGATTCTGGCAATCGTATCCTCGTATCCCCGGTGACAGCGATGTGATAAGGATGTTTGAAAATCGGCTATCGCTTTGAATATGCTGACGAAATCTTCGTCGTCTAATTCATTTTTTTCAAATGTATCGCCATCCAGATTAATTAATAACACTTCCGATAATGCCCGCTCCAACAGGTCATATATATCTTGAAGATGATAATAAAACGTGGCACAGTTAATCACTGCCTTTGATGTAATATCTTTTATGGTTATATCCCTGAACTCCTTCTCTTCTGAAAGGTCGATAAAAGCATCCATGATTAATTTGCGTGTACGCAGAATTCGGGGATCCGTTTTTGGCTCACTCCTGTGAGAAATCCCTCCTACTTTTTTCAACAATTTACTCAATGTGTTGTATAAACAACATATCCAATGAACTATTGGTGTGGATTATTTTCAAAGTATACTACAGAATACTATGTCTTCTCCGGCTTGACTCAAGTTTTAAATAGAGAAGAGCCAAAAGCCAAAGAACAGCCTCCCCTATCAAACTTGCTTGAAAAAGAAAAACTTCTTTTCGCCAAGGAAATTGAAGTAATGTATGATGTGAAAGAAACGGACCTTTCCGCTCTTGTTGAGGAACAATTAGCAGCGGGAACTTATGAAGAAAAAGAATTACTCGGGGAGAAATATGTAACAACAGCAAATTAATATTTTAAATGATGGCCCATAAATAAGGCTGGTGTTCCGGTCCAAAATTATTTCCCGGACACCTGCCTATTACATATCAAATTTACGTGCGTTTTTTCCATTTCCGTGAAGAATCAGCTTTTTTCTTACCAGTTTCTCTGTTTGTTGTCCCCTGTCCTTCTGTTTCAGGAGAGCTCATGCCATTTGTTAATGGATTTGCTTTTCGTTTAGCCACACTATTCACCTCCAAAAATAGTATGGCTTGAAAAGCTGATTTTACTACAACTATACGCTTATTGCCTTTCCTTTAGTTCCACATTCATTAACGTATAGTGCATCCTATTTATTCTGCCTCAACAACCTCAGCCATCGCCTTAAAAACGGTTCTGCTGCTATTTTCATTCATGCCTTCTATATAATATCGGTTTTCATCCCTTTTCGATGTATCCTTATATAAAACAATCGTCTCCCCCGGAAGCACCTCATTGACAAAGTTTACTTCCAGACTTTTTACACTCGATTTCATATGGGCTTCGATCGGAAAACAATCCAGCATAAAATCAACGTATTTTGTGTTATTCAGGTGGCCGTTAAAATCCACGTCACTATAGCCAATCATGCGCTTGTATGCAGTCTCCAGTGGACCATTCTTTCTCAGTCTGCCCAACTTACCGTCAATTGCTCTTTCTTCTATATTGTCAGGATATGTAAGCCCTATTGACTCGGTTCGTTTCAGCTTCCGTTCTTCTAGATCCATAACCACCCAGGAAGAAATAGCACGGATGATGACATCTCCATTTTGATCCTTCACCAGGAAATCTCGTTCAAATTCCAGACGCTTCGGCTCCAACGGCCACGTTTCGATAACAATTTCCTCTCCCCATTTCGGGAGCCTTGTAATATCCACTCGAATTCGCATAATGATCCACGCCACACCATGGGATGCTTGAAGCTTATTTATCCCAGCACCCAAATTGACTGCTGCATCACTGGCAGCATCCTGAAAATAGCTGAATAACGTACTCAATTTCAGTTTCTTTTCAAAATCTACATCACTTAGATCTACATGGTACCTCTTTTTAAACAAAGTTACCGGCTCCATCTTTCTACGTCCTTCCTTAATCATAATATCATCATTATAACGTATTTTATCGGTTCAACAACATCGAAAAATGCCTGCTCCCTCCCAGATAAAATCCATTTAACTTTTCATCATGAAAATGAGAGCCGGCAGAAAATAAAGGCTCTCATTTTTATATCCTTATATATTCAAAAACCGTCCTAAGCTGTGTGCTTCTTAATTAACCCTGCAAAAATACACCAAAGGGCTGCAGGAATAGCTCTACATCCTCACTCCTGGTCTTTCCCGCTATCATCCTGTATTTCCGGTGAGTTGGCAGGGTATGTTTCAGGCTATTATACCCCGGTATTTTGCACAATCGTATAAATTTCTGGGTTCACTTTATTGATCCTAACCGGTTTCCATTTCCGATCTACCCACATATGCTTCGTTAAACCTTTCGCAAGTAGCTCCCCAAAAGGCTGATCGGCTTGTCCGTCCCAGATTTGACTGAAATCCCCTTCGCTAATTTTTCTCGTTTCATATTCAAATTCAAGCCGTATCGGCGAATAGTTCGCTATCCTGGTAAAAACAGCAACACAATCATCAAACCTGGCTGATTCCTTATAATTAACATTTACATCCGCAACCGGCAGTAGTAAACCTGCTTCTTCCAGCTGATGATAAGCCATGCCAAAATGGCGCATCCATTCCGTCCGGCCGACTTCAAACCAGATGATATAATTTCCGTGATGCACCACGCCCATTTGATCTGTGTCCTTATACTGGACGCGCATTAGTTTTTGGTGCCAGGCACCTGACATGTTCATCCCCTCTTCCATTTGCATCAATCTTTTTTACCTGAAAGCTTTTCTTTTGCGACTTCCTCCAGGCGGAACTTCTGTACTTTTCCAGTGCTTGTCATTGGCCACTCCGAAGCATCGATAAACCAGACATGCCGGGGCCTTTTGAAACGGGCCAAACGCTCCGAGCACCAGTCAATAATCTCTTTCCGCGTGCAAGTCTCACCCTGTTTCAGTTCAATAAAAGCGGCACCTATTTCCGTTGTCATGGCGTCCGGCACCCCAATTACATTGACTTGGCTCACTGCCATATGCTCGGAAATAACAATTTCCACTTCGCGAGGGGATACCAGTTCACCGGATACCTTATACATTTCCTTGCTTCTCCCGAGAACCTGCAGATATCCGTTTTCATCAATTCTTCCCACATCGCCTGTGCGCAGCCATCCGTCTTTATCAATCGTTTTTGCAGTTTCATCAGGCTTTTTATAATACCCATGGGTCACCGTTACACCTCTCACCACTAGTTCCCCAACCCCCCCGGCAGGCAAATCTTCCCCTGTATCCCGGTCAATGGTTTTATATTGCACGGCACTGTGATTGAATTCCGGCAGACCGCTGGCACCATTCAGTTTCGGACGTCCGACCCTGGAGGAAATCCGTTCCAGCGAATCGCCAATCTCGGTAGTAACACCGGATGATGCCACTTCCGTCTGGCCATATCCAGTGATGATTTCAGTTAAGCCAAGTATATCCACAGCCTGTTGCCATACAGGAACCGGCGCCGGTGCAGCACCGCACCACATGGCGAAAAGACTGGATAAATCAAATTCGGATACTTTCGGGTGATTCAGTAATGGCACCAGGGTGGAAGGAACACAAAGGTAATCATTTGCCTTGTGCTTTTCCATTAATTGCAGTGACTGCAGCGGGGAAGCACCAAGTGCAGAGATAAACGATCCGCCCACAAAGGACATGGCAAAAATTGCTTCGATAATGGCAAAGCAATGATAAAACGGCAGCGGCGCAAACGTTACCCGTCCGTCTTCAATTGCCCGGCTCAAACAGGTGCCATACCCGCTGCGCAGAAGCATATCATCTGTCAGCATGACCCCTTTTGGGCTGCCTGTGGAACCCGAAGTATACATAATAATTGCCACTTCATCCGGATAACAGGATTCATTCCATCTTTGTTCCAAATCGCTGTCTGACACAAATTCCGCTTTTTTCATAAAATCATTCCATGTGAAAAAATGGTCATCGACAGAAGCTTCTAGTTCATTTTCCAGGCAGATAACTTGTTTCAAATTGCTGTTATACTGAAAATCCGGTTCCTTCATCAATTCTGAAACCACTTCACCATGCCTATTATCTTTTACCTTTTGCTGAAGCAGCAGATACCTGGTATCTGACTGGGAAAGAATATATTTCAATTCCGCTTTCTTCAGCATGCCATTGATTGGGATAAACACGCCTCCAACGATAGAAGACGCAATCATCAATGACGGAAATGTCGCATCATTATTCATTAAAACTGCGATATGCTCTCTCCGTTTTACACCAAGCTTTATAAATGCCTTCGCATATTGTATTGCCCTGTCCAAAATTTCCCCGTAAGTCAATGCTTCATCATCTATGAACATATATGGTCTGTCTTTATATTGGCGGCAAACTTGGTAGAAATGTCCGGCAATCGTATCACGCGGCCATTCCGGAAAACGTGCCTCCAGTGCTTTTCTTCTTTCTTCTACGCTTTGATTCATGTTGTTTGCAGTAGCAGTCATTTTTCTCCTCCCAATAGCTCCATGTCATGTTTTATTTTTAGTTTTTTTAAAAGCAACGACGGCATTATGGCCGCCAAAGCCAAAACCGTTGGATAAAGCAACATCAATGCTGCCATCCATTGCTTTATTCGCAACATAATCCAGATCACATTCCGGATCAGGGTTTTCCAGATTAATTGTTGGTGGAAACACATTTTCTGCCATACTTTTCAGGGTAATAATTGCCTCTACTCCTCCTGCCGCGCCAAACATATGACCCGTCATGGATTTTGTTGAACTCACCTTTAATGCGCTGGCGTGTTCTCCAAAAACTTCTTTAATCGCTTTTGTTTCAGAAATGTCTCCCGTTGGTGTGCTTGTCCCGTGAGCGTTAATATAATCCACATCTTCCGGCCGGGCCCCTGCCCGTTCAATAGCCAGGTTCATCGCTTTTACAGCTCCCCAGTAATCCGGGGCAGTAATATGATGTGCATCGGTCGTGCTTCCATAACCGGTGATTTCACCAAGGATATTGGCTCCGCGCTGTTTTGCATGTTCATATTCTTCCAGGAACAATACACCAGCGCCTTCTGACATGACAAAACCGTCCCGGTCCGCGTCAAATGGACGTGAAGCTGTCCCCGGTGTATCATTTCTCGTTGACATGGCACGCATTTTAGAAAAACCGGCAAAATAAAGCGGTGTAATGGTCGCCTCTGCTCCCCCAGCCAGGATTGCATCCGCATAACCATGTGCTATATTCAAATAAGCTTCACCAATGGCGTGATTACTCGTCGCACAAGCGGACACCGTGGCAAGGCTTGGTCCGCGAAATCCGGTTTTAATGGAAACCAAACCCGAAACCATATTATTAATGGACATCGGAATCAGGAAAGGGGATACCCTTTTTGCCCCTTTCTCCAGCATCGTTTTATGGTTGTTTAACAATGTTTCTATTCCCCCGGCCCCTGAACCGATATAAACACCGGCCCTGTCCTTATCCAGTGTATCCAGATTGATTTCTGACTGTTCCAATGCCTGGACGGCTGCAGCAAACCCATATTGGGTAAACAAATCGTACCTTTTTGTCTCTTTGGCATCCAGGTAATTTTCCCCTTGAAAGTTTTCTACCTTGCCGGCGATCTGTGTATTGATATCCTGATATTCCGCTGATTCCAGACGCTTTATGCCCGATTTTCCCTGTTTTATATTGTTCCAAAGGGTTGTCACATCATTTCCCAAAGGAGAAACGGCCCCCATGCCTGTTACTGCCACTCTTCGTTTCAAACTGATTCTCCCTTCGATGTTACGGTTTTTATGTATAAGTGTTAGATTTATATACTTGTATTTTAACATATTTAGAAGTAAATATTAGTCAACGTGCACGACAAGCATATAGCAAAAACCGGCAGAAATACAGTTTTTCACTGTAATGCTGCCGGCCATTCAAATTGCATGTATATTGTTTTTTCTTATTCTTGATGCTTCTTGATCAATTCCATAAAGGCATCCACAAAGGATTGCAGGAATTGAACCGTACCCTCGTTATTAATGTTGCCGTTGTCATCAAGTAATTCCGGAGAATTAGCAAGGTATGCTTCCGGCTGCTGGACCACAGGCATATTCAGGAATGTGAGTGACTGACGCAAATGATGGTTTGCACCAAAGCCGCTTAAGTTACTGATCGATTGGCTGATGATTGCAGCGGGTTTTCCATCCCACACACTTTCCCCATAAGGACGGGAACCGACGTCCAATGCATTTTTCAGTACACCGGGCACGGAGCGGTTATACTCAGGTGTTACAAATAAAATGGCATCCATTCCCTGTATGGTGCTACGGAATTCTTTATATTCTTCCGGAGAATTCCCGTCATATTCCTCATTATATAAAGAAAGATTGCCGATGGTTACAAATTCCGTCTCATACCCATCCGGGAATAACGTTGCTACATTTTTTGCAATTTTTTTCGAAAACGATTCTTTTCTCAAACTGCCAACTACAATACCTACTTTTGTCATTTACATCATCCTTTTTTCCTTTTTTGGTTTCCTTTCTAGGTTTTCCCTAATATCATGAATAAATAACTATTATTAAGACAACACTTTTCATTGATTTACTATTTTTCACTACCAAAGAACAGACCGACAAAAGTAAAAGTGACCTTCCATCCACAAAAGAGTTTTCATATCTCAAATAATAAAGAGAGAACAGCGATACAGAAGACAACAGAAGGAGAAAAGGGGAAACGAGTGATATTACTGCATTTGACACTTAGTTTGTGGTGTATAACAGCAAAAATCCCAAGGAATTTTCCAATGGGATTTTCTGATTATCTTAGTAATATCGAAATTGATCCATTTCTTCTTCGATTAATTCAACTGGTTCTTTACCAACAGACTTACAGTACTTGTTCATATCTCGAATTCGAATTCTTGGTGGTTGGCTGTCAGGATGTACGTGTTTCCCATTAGGTATGAATTTGTTCATCTCATCAGGTTAATGCAATTGCTTCGGAGTTATTTTAGGAGCTTAGTAACAGGAGACTTAACACTTGCGGGAATTCATATTAAAAGGCTGCCATAAAGACAGCCTGGACAAAAAAATATAACATTATTTACTTCACTTTTTCATATATATTTTTTCTGAAATTAACCTCTGGAAAGTATTCCAATAGAATTTTCGTTCAGCATATTAACTGAGGGAAGAAAGCAGAGCCTGCCTTCCTACTTCCATCTTACCCCCTGCCATAGTTTTCCACAAAATCTTCCAGCACTTTCTGATAATCTCGAACAGAATCTACATAAACAAGTTCTTCGTCGCCGTGCCAGTCATATCCGACAGGCCCAAATTCTACCGCAGACCCACCGTATTCGGTAAAGTACTGTCCGTCGTTGGAGCCATGCTGTCCAAAGATATTTACTCTTTCAAGATCAGTTTCATTTTTGACCGATGTTGCCAAAGCCTTTACATACGGGTTATCTTCCTTGGTTCTGACCGGCCCCTTGCTTTGTTGGATCTTCACATCTCCATCAGTAACCTCATCAATTTGTTCCACGATGTCATCAGGAGATTGATTTGGCAAATACCTGATATCCAGTGACATTTCACACCGCTCAGGCACCTTATTATATACCGTTCCAGCTTTTATTTTAGCCAGATTAATAGATGGCTTTTCAAACATGGACGAGGACTCTTCCGCAAAAGGGAGTTTAAGAATCCGCTCAAAGAGTTTATACGCATTCGTTATTGCGTTAACCCCTTCCCACGGACGACTGCCATGTGCCGGTTTACCACGAATATTGAAATCCAGCTGCAGTACACCTTTTGACTGAATGGCGATCCCCATATGAGTCGGTTCACCACAGATGATAAAATCACCCAAGTAGCCCTTCTCCGTTAAATATTTGGTGCCATGGTTTCCGCCTGTTTCCTCGTCAGGGACGATTTGCAGCATAACTTTTGTGGATAGGTCACTATCCTTCAGCTGAGCTACTGTCTCCATCATGGAAGCAACCCCGGCTTTCATATCAACAGACCCTCGGCCATACATTTTTCCATCTTTAGCGTAAGGCTCAAATTGACTTGCCTCTCCTTCAATCACATCAATATGACCGTTCAAAACGATCGTGTCTTCCCCTTTGCCAATCTCGCAAACTAACATACTGTAGCCTTCGTTTTCCAATTTTTTTACGGATAGACCCCGGTCTTTCAGCCTTTCTTCACAATAATCCATCGCTTTATTTATTCCCGGTTTTTTGGAACTATCTATTTCTATCAACTTTTCCATAAGTGGGATTGGATCACCCATGTTAACCCTCCTGTCGATCTAGTAATGCTTTATTAATATCCTTCACTTTCTGCAGATTTATAGGAACTACCACATCATGACGGGCTAATTCGATGTCTGAATCCTGTGTCAGCCAATCTTCTTTCACCTCTATGCCAGCCGTCAGGGCAATAATTGCAGCTGGAATATTAGCACCTGCATTATGGGTAAAAGAATAACCTCCCCCAAAACGAGGGTTAATATCAATCACGTAATAATTCATCCCATCGTAATAAACATCAGCGTTCATATAACCTGCATGTCCCAGATTTTCACCTGTTCTTTCAGCAATGGCTTGCAATTCAGGTTCATTCACTGTAATAGTACGATCCACATCCCCGCCCCGCATAGCCAATTGCTTTCGAACAAAGGAAGCTAGATGGTTTCCTTCCAGATCATTGAACATATCAACACTGAATTTATCACCTTCAATTACTTCCTGTATGATCACATTGTCTTCCGGTTTTTTGTAGGTGGCATCATTTAAGGATGTTTCTATAATTTCCTTCACAGCATGGTCATAAGCAACTTTCATCCCCTTTACACTATGGACGAATTCAATTCCAATAGAAGCAGACCCGTTCCGTGGCTTTACAATTAGTGGAAAGGACACTTCTTTATCATAGAGTGCCTTCTTCGCATCTTCTACGTTAATATACGAAAGAGGAGCCATCACATCAAAACTTTTTAAAAGCTCCCGATATTTCCCCTTATCCCTTACCTTATTAACAACAGGAAGGTCAGGCGCAAAAACAGAAATGCCTAACTGTTCAAGTTCATCCTTATGTGCAGATATTATTGGCACTTCCAAATCGTTCAAAGGAACAAGACAATCCACCTTTTGTTTCTTGCAAATTTCTAAAATCTCATCGATAAAACGTGGGTCTGTTTGATGCGGGATCACATAGCTTTCATCACCTGTCTGAAGAGATGGTGCATTTTGCTCAGGATCTGCTACAATTACCTTTCCTTTCGTGCCAACATTTCTTAGCGCATCGTTAAAAAAATCTACAAAGTCGATCCGTCTGGCACTAGATGTCAGTAATATATTCATGTTGATCCACCTCTTATCTGATTATTGTCTTTAATCGTTTATCAGGAAATTGTTGTGATTGAATGAAGGTTTTTTCTCTCCTACATCATAATTTTACCTTTCTTAACCAAAAGAAATTTCTTTAAGACGATAAAATATGTTTCATGCAATACTTGAGACTTGGATAATATACAATATCCTAAAAAAAGCAAATTAAAACTTCCTTCCCAAAGCGAACTGAAACTGATCGGATACTTTTCATACTAATTGATGGGGTGCGAGCAAGATAGCAGTCTAATAAAGGGGAATAAATTGAAACAGTATGCAAGACAGGGTGCAAGGAGTTTTTCAGCTGAAAATAAGAGCATATTTTGCAGAAATTAATAGAAAAAAACAGACTACGTAAAAAGTAAGTCTGTTTGAATAAGTGGAGGCAGTTTCCTGCTTTAGGCATATTTTTTAATGATGATATTTTTAATCAAGTCGACAAACGTATGAATGAATGATTACAGATAATAAAGCGTATCTTCATCATTCATATTATTCACCTTTACCTTCAGTGCCGTGTATCTCTATATTACTTACCGCTAATTCAGGCTTTTCGACCTTTAATTTTAATAAATACCTTCTGGGACGTTTTCAAAAATAGCAGTCCAATTTTTTTCTGCCTCATTTGATTTTAAATCTTCTGGTTCCCCTAATAATCCTTCATTCACCTCCACAATAGACCAGATAATGGAGATGTAAATACACTGACTACTTTTGAGGCCTCCACAATTATGATTCAGTATAGAGGTTTAAGAGATTGTACGCTTTTCAATGTCTAAATTACTTCTGATCCTTTCCATCTTTTCAGCGCCAAACCGGTATGTAATCTGTATCTTTATCCATTTTCCAAATAATCCTTTAATGCCTCCAAATCTTTTGCGGAGGATTTTTTAAAGGATCCAGCCAGCAGCTTTCCAAATAACTTTGCCAAGCCAGTAATCTCTTTCATCTCGCCATTCAAGGTGATTTCAGCAGATTCACCAGTAGTTTTGATTCTATATGTAAAAATATATTCTCCATTTCCCGCAGTGCTTTTTGTTCCGTCACAGCGAAGCACAATTTTTTCCGGTTGATGCAGCTCCACCGCCTCAAAATGTTCAGTAGCCTCTTTTCCAAATACCTGTCTTCTTTCCTTCCACTCACTGCCAGGTTGGATTGGATCATTATCTTCTCGCTCTATTCGAACTAATCCCTGCTTCCAATGATGAGCAGCGTCAAGATCCAGTAAACTCTCAAATGCTTTTTCTTTGGACACCCGAATCGTTTGTTTCACTTCGAAATGAATACTCACCTCGATTCCTCCCTACTTTAACAAATTAGGTTATTTACATCATGTAGTTGGTCAGATTGAGCAAAATACAAAATAAAGTTTCTTGATTAGACTATTTTTCGTAATAATTGTGTTTTTTCCATTAACAACAATAATCATAAGGATGGATTGGCAGTTTGGCTGTGTATATCCATTTAGGTGTGAATGTACAGTCACTCCAATGCCAGGCACCTAAGGCAGCTGTAAAATCATCAATTGAATAGCTTTGTTATGCCACTGTTTCCGGAACCCCGATTTGTTATTGTCGTTCAAACCATTTGAGAAGCACCTTTCTTACCTCTGTTTCCTGTTTTGTTTATATGTGAAAACACAATCCAATTCTTTTAAAGATAACCTTGAACCAATCACTGTCCCAGGGTGTCCTTCCACAATTGAAATTGGATGCTCTGAGGCTTGTGCTGTGATTTATACCATTCGATTAAAAGTCGGCGCCATAATTGAACCAGGTCTTATCCCGATTTCAACAATAAACTTTCTGAGTGAACGATCCCCTCCCGCATCTTCATAAGATCAAGGAACATCGATACCGATGACGATTTCATTAACCTGAGATTGTGCTCCAAATCTATTATTCTCCCCTCTTATTTCTGCCTACAATGAACTTTCAACAATTACTTAACAAAGTAGAAGTGACCTATCTTTCTAATCCAGCAACTCCGAATCCGCCGGGTCCCGCGTGAGTGGAGATCATAGCACCGGCTTGCATCCAGTTGATATTTTTAAATCCATTTCCCTTTGCGATCTCTGTCATTCTATCCTTAATCTTTTCATCGAGGCCAATAGAATACATTAAATAAAGTTGACCTTTATCAATGTCGTATTGATTTAAGTATTCTATCATAAGTTTTTCTGTAACAGCACTCATTTTCCCGCGGTATTTTTTAGTAGACAGGAGCTTTCCATCCTTTAACTCAATGCACGGCTTGATTTTTAACAAAGCACCTCCGAGAAAAGCTAGATTGCTAACCCTTCCGCCCGCTTTTAAAAACTCTAAACTTCCAGGCACAAATGCTAGTCTGGATTTAGGAATGATCGATTCAATTTTTTTTGTTAAACTTTCGGGTTCAATTGCAGGTTCTTTCTCTAATAAGTCAGCCGCATACAACACAATCGCCCCTAATCCCCCTGTAACATTCAAAGCGTCAATCAGAATAATATCATCCAATTCTTCCGTCGCAATGATCGCATTTTGAAAGGAAGAAGATGCTTTTGACGTATAACCAATATGTATAATGACGCAATTAGGATAATCCATTTTTATTTTCCTAAAAAAATGCTCATATTCATGGGCATTGGTCGCTGTTGTAGAAGGGATCTTTTTCGTTCGTTCATAATAATCATAAATATCCGCTACTGGTATGGAACCATCCAAATAATCCTTACCATTCATAATAACGTGCATCGGAATCACTTGAACACCATGTTTATCAGCTACCTCTTGTGGTAAATCCGCTCCACTCTCCGTTGTTAAAATAATTCGCCTCATTATATGTCCCCTTTCGTATTCCCACTATGCTCGTTCTTGAGTATTAATACATATTCTAACTATACATTAAAAAGTAAAGTTTTACAGATTTTTTTAGAATCTTATTTTTCCTTAGAAGACTTGATTGTCACCAAGCTTTTAGGTAACAACCTAGTTGCTTATGCAGAAATTAAGTTTTTAATCCTTCTTAACTGGGTCAGTTTATAAATGCTTAAAGCAGTGATTAAACGAATTTTATGGGTTTACATCCATGTATTTTAATAGGCTAAATCCACATATAGTTCGGTTTAACCATTTGAGATTTGGATTCTGCATTGTATTCTTCAGGGGAATTGCCGTCATACTCCTCATTATAGGGCACCAAGGAAGGAATTTGTGATTATCCCTCATTAAGGAATCGGAACTTCTCAATTGCCCCGATTGAAAGCGCTAATTGTTTAGGTATTATTTTCACAGCTTGAAATGATTTTCACTCCATATGAGATGATAAACTGCCACGACATAGACGATATTTTATTCCAGCTTACACAACAGGCTAATTCAAACTTAAACCGGCAATACGAAAATCCTGAAACATTAATATTAAAGAAAGAAATGCTCGAAGAAATCCGTGATCTTCTTTTCTGCTTAACGAAGCGGGAAAGACAAGTCTTTGAAGCAAATTTCTTTCGGCAAATTTCTCCGGATGAGCTGACGGGACACGTAAGCCGAAACGTGCCCGCTAAGCCGATACATATGTGAGGAGTTCTGTGTTACTATAATTGAAATAACATGGGCAAAACAATAACTTCCTCTAACCCAAGTTATGTAAGTCACGCTCAAATATACGACTTTAATATTTATCGCTAATATGAACAGCATACAAAAAGACGAATTGCCGGATTTCACACTAGCACTCTTCCTTTTCTATTTTATTTTTTACTAGCAAGAGGAAACCACAGTTCAAAAACAGATTCAGGATCCTCATTACTTGTATAATCTTCTCCGTAAAATTCTAAACTGTGCGGATAAGGAAAGCTAAATCCTTCTATTTTTGGTGCCCATTCACTATGGAAATAATCATTAGCATCCCCGATCTCATCTATGACCCCTTGGTAGGTTAAAACCGCGTATTCAAAACGAGGAATCTTCGCAGTTATCATGCCGCTTGGCAGTTCAGATGGAGATTCATTAACCTCCGTGCAGGCCATATATTTAAAAGGTTCACCCGGTTTCCAGCCATCTTGAAATCTTATCAAACCATAACATTGACTTGGTACAACATGGCTGATTTCTGAATATCTATCATTAAATTTATCCCATAGTTTTGCGATTACGTTTTCTGAAGGCTGTTCGTTATTAGGCAGCCAATCAATCTCTAAACCAACCACTTTAAAAGCCTCTTTTGCTGCTATTCTTTTATTTATAATCCCCATATAAAACTTCCACCTTCTTTATACTTTTTTAAAATCCCTTAACCGATACCAACCGTCCCCACGCCAAGACTAGTCAACATTTCGAATACACTTTTTAATATCGTTGATTGCTTGTATATGCATTCCTTCATGAAATGCCGTTCGAACCAGCACTTGCTCAATTGTTGTATAATGCTCCATATCCGTCGGCGGAAACATTTCTTCCAATTGGTGGGAGTAGTGCTTTTTTATCTCTTTTATTTGGTTTCCAAGCATATCTTTCAGCTCCGGGTATGAAGGTGTTTCCGTTGTAAAATTTGCAGGCGTTGTTCCAAATCCGAACCACTCATTGAATGTTTTCATCGTTTCATCCTTTTGTCTAGTGACCCCTAAAATCCATAAGTATTGATCAAGATAAGTATGTCCCATATTCCATCGGATATTATTTTTAAAACCTTTCGGCACTATTTCTGCGTCTTCTGCCGTTACATCCTCTAGAACATCCAGCAAATATTTTCGGTACGTTTCCAATGACTTAAATAATGCTTCTTGCCTCTCATTCATATCATATTCCCCCTTGTAATTGATTCGTCTATATCACCTGTGCTATCTCCATCTGGTGATTTATTTCATTTCTTCACAAAACAAAATTTTATTTCCTTCACTGTCTAGTACTTCAAAAAATTTCACATCCTCTCCCCCTTCAATTTCTGTAAGAATATGGACATGTTTCTGTTTCAAAAATTCATACGTTTCTTCTATATTATCGCTGTCAAACATAAAAAGGTGGTTGGCACTTGGCATTAACTTATCACGGTGAATACTATCCAAGATGAGGCTCGTTTTCCCTAATGGTATGGAATAGATCGTTTTCATATCAGGTGTTGCCGTCTGCATAAATTCATCGTCTTCCGTCAAGCCTAAAATTTCCCTGTACCATTTTACAAAAACTCCACCTATACTTTGCCTTACTGGACTATTCGTTTTCATCTAATTGTTTCACCTTCTTTTTTAGTTAAGTAATTCTTTCTAATAACGAATTGAAATTTGTGTACCTTCCAAAGAACAGTATCTCTTTCTACCGACAAACCATAATATGGTTTCCATCAGGGTCTTTAAATACAAACCATTGATTGTTTTCCACTTCCGTTACCAAGTCTGCACCCATCATTTTCATATATTCATAGGAAGCATAAATATCTTCTGTTCTAAACATAAATGCTGGTGCTTGGTATGATGCTGTCCCCCCTTCATTATTACCGCTCCACCTTGGCATTTCATCTAAAATGACATCAACCCCTTCCATTGGCAAAACGTATAAATGACCAAATTCAACTTTGCCGCTTTCAGGAATACCAAGCATTTTACAGTACCATGTCTTTGCTTTTTCTACATTCTTGACTGGTATGAAAACACCGCCTACTTCCCTTTGAATTGGACTATCTTTCACCTTTTTAGCCATCGCTTTTATCTTTCCTTTCTATGATTTATTGCACTATTATATAAGATGCCAGGAGAACATTTTTTCTTACAGTATTTTTAAAAGTAACTATTTTATTAGAAAAAATTTCACGTATAAACAACCCTATCATTAGTCAGCAGATATTCGTCAGGACATAAAATAACGCTTACAAAATAAATACCGGGTACAAATAGAACAGATTTAGACAAAAGAATGGATAAATTGTTAAAGGAATTCCCCCCCCTCATTGACTATATTGAAGATTATTTGACTGACGACATCCCACCCGAAAACATCGCTGAATACGCCGAGGTTACCGATTATCAGTTCAGAAAGTTATTCTTTTACTTGCAGAGATGACGCTGAATCAATACATTAAGAACTGATTTTTGTTGAAAGCTAAGCAAGGAATGATTGCGCGGATTAACGGATCTTGCTTTTAAGTATCGTTACCAGTCATTGAACGACTTTACCAGAGCCTTCAAAGAATGGATGCTTGTTCAAAAAAAATAAACAATTAACCGGAATAAGTTGTCAGGATAATACGTCTTTCCAGTGCCTGACACTTATTTTTTCCACTAACAGCAAAAATCATAAGGATGTAACGGCGGATTTGCAGCATACCTCCATTTTGGTGAAAAATCAGGATCTCCCCAATGCCAGGCACCCAAAGCCGTTGCACAAGCATCAATAGAATGATTCTCTTCAGCAACTGTTTCTGGAATTCCGATAACCTGTTGCTGCTCCAGCCATCTTAGAAGCGCCTTCCTCATTTCCAAGTCATGTTTATATGTTAAAACATAATCCATTTCCATGGAAGATAACCTTGAACCGATCACTGCACCAGGGTGCACCTCTACAATTGAAATTGGGTACCGTGATGCTTGTGTGTCGATTTCTCTAGTGAGCTTAATTCCTCTTAATGTTAAATATACCATTCGATGTAAAGTAGGAGGCATGATCGATCCGGGTTTCATCCCAATTTGAACAATAAATTTTCTTAATGCACGATCCGATTCCCTGTCCCCTCCTCCATCTTCTTAGGACAAAGGAGCATCAAGGCCGATGACGACTTCATCTATTTGAGATTGGGCCGAAATCTCTTTTAAAATTTCTTCATCTGTCAAATAACTTCTGCACTTGACAAAGCTCAATTGTTTTTTTGTTACTTCAAACACCATAAGTGCTGTATCCTTGTGGTTACTCGGTCCTGATAAATCAATTCCTATAACTCGCATTGAACCCTACTTTCCTATTATTTCTTACCCAAACGATATAAATCAATGGATTTATATCCGAGGGAAAGGACCTCAATCATTTGTGCCTGTCGTTTGTCACGTGTTTTCTGCTGTTTAGCTGAAAAGATATAACGGGCCCAATCCTTTTGATAACCCGGTGTTAATTTCTGATAAAATTTTAATTCATCGGGATGGTCTGCCAGCAGCTGTTCTATATCTATCACCTTATTCTCATAATCTGCTACAGACTGGCTGGCAGCCTCAGACTTTTTCACTTTCTTTTTTTCACGCTTCAAACCAACAACAGTGAATACATCATCCATGCTGACCATGCGCGAAAATTTCACCTCACTGTTTCCAATATATCCATCTTTCGCTACTTTCATCGCCGGAAAAATATCATCCCTGTGCACGTAAGTATCATATCGTTTGTTCCCTTTTTTAGGGTAGGCAAAAAACAGATATCCTTTTTCAAGCAATAGATCTTCATTGATAATACGCTCGGTATAACCGACCATTTCTTCTGCCTTTTCAACAAAAATAAAGATAGCATCATGTTCTTTGGATAATGATGTATTAAATCCGTTAAATACATCATAATCACCTGGTTCATTTAAAACAGCTGCATTTTTATACTTCCTGAGTTTTAACTTATCAATAATTGTCATCCTAATCTCCTTTGTTTATTTTACTATCATTTCATTTCCGGCTCTACTTTCTCCACCCTGCAGTTTACTCCAGTCGTTATTTGCCAGGGACCACTTTTCTTATATCGCTATATGTTAGTGAAACTCTCTTCAAGTTATCTTCACACAAAGGGTTCACTGTTACCGTTACCTACATGGAGCATTTTTACTGATAATCCATCTTCCATGGAAACATCCAAAACGAATGAGGCTTCTCATCTTTATCAATCCTCTGAATAAGCCTTTAATGCCTCTAAATCTTTTACACAGGATTTTTTTTAAGAACCAACAATCAGCTTACCAAGTAATTTTGCCAGGCCAGTAACCTCTTTAATCTCGCCATGAAGTGTAATTTCTGTGTGTTCCCCTGATGAAGAAATGGCACTATACTATTGATATGATGAGCAAGTTTTTGTAAAAGATTGAAAGTTACGATGCGGAAATCTATTTCCTATCCATCATCCTGCACCTTTAACAAAAGATGTATATGGTAATTTTTTTTCATTGTTGAAGACAGGTGCTTTATTAACCAGGAAGCATAAAGGGGTAACAAAGATAATTGCTGCAGAAATTTCCTCTCTTTTTAAACGTGAGTTAACTGAAGAGGATTTGGACATAATCACGTACTTTGTGAATGCATATGCGTTACATGGCATCATTGTATGGATCACCCACCCTAAAATATATGCATGAACCTCATTTAAAGCAATAAAATACATAGCCCGTTAGGATCTTCTTATTAAAAAGTGGGGCGCTGACTAACATGGATATTCGAAGTATATATAGATAGTTTTATTCTCTATTATACATTAGATCCATATTTGAATGAAACATTACCCAAACCTAAAAACAGCAAAAAAGCAAAAACATTAAAGTTATGTCCTTACTTTTTAAGATAATAATATTTTATTATAACATTGATACTGTGGAACCAAACAACATTTTATACACACAAGTTAACTATGTCCTTCTGTTATAACAGAGAATAATAAAGAAACCTATTACTCACCAAAACTTTCCTAGTTCCCTGAGTTAGATTCATAAATTATTTTACCTTTACTATCAATATGATTTATTAAATTCATATTAGAGACAGCCTCATAGTGAATGAGATCAAAAAAGTACGGTAAAGGATACTCTTCGTTTAGTAAATCAGATAACTTATATAAGGTATTTGGAGTAATATCCTTTCCTTTTATTGCAAGATCCACATCAGATCCTCTTTTGTAATTACCCATTGCTCGACTTCCATAAATAATCCCACATTCTATTTCATTAAACTTCGCAAGGGCAACCTTTATATACCGCAAATCACTTTCAATTAGTCCATACATATTATCTTTCCTTTAATAATTTTTCATATAAGTTTCTAAGTATAGGTAAAAATTGTTGCTTTATTTCTTTCACCAACTTTTCTGCTAGAACTTGATCATAAGTACGGGTTGTTAAATTCCGCTTAGATAGTGCATCCATCCATAGGTGTCCATCTTCAATAATCTCAGACTGAAACGCTTGTTTAATAGATTCTCTAGGACTTTTAGCAACATAACCCTCTGCCTCTAAATAATCCTTCAATACCTTCCAAGCTAATTCAAAACTTGTCTCAAAAAATTGAATAATACCTGCTCGTTCTAATTCAGTTGATATTGGTTCTATCGAGTATTTTTCTAGGAGTTTAAAAGATCTTTCAAAGTTTTCAAATCTTTGCTTCCAACGAACATCCTTCATTTCGTCCATATTTTCACTCCTAATTATTATCTATATTTAATACACTTTAGCAAATGTACCTCAATAAAAGGATTATAAATGTGGTACATATCATTAAGATATATACCTTGTCAGAATATAAGCAGCTGCCTCTGCAAAGTCTGACTGTTTGATTATATTATACATCATACACTAATTCTGACGAAACAATCCATTTTTCATATTTATTTTAGAATACTTGGTATCGCCAAGCCTTAGTTACACTTATGCAGGTAAGAAGTTTTATACTTATCTGCATACAAAAAAAGAGACAGGGAATTATACCATGTCTCCTTTCTTATGATAATAATCTTTAATTAGGTTTGTGTTTAGATAAAATACCGGTGGTCGGGGTCGAACCGACACTCCCGTGAAGGAACGGGATTTTGAGTCCCGCGCGTCTGCCAATTCCGCCACACCGGCATATTGGAGGCGGTAACCGGATTTGAACCGGTGGTAAAGGTTTTGCAGACCTCTGCCTTACCACTTGGCTATACCGCCATACAAAAACAGAGAGCGGAAGACGGGATTCGAACCCGCGACCCCCACCTTGGCAAGGTGGTGTTCTACCACTGAACTACTTCCGCAATTAGCTGGGCCACTAGGATTCGAACCTAGGATACACGGGATCAAAACCCGATGCCTTACCGCTTGGCTATGGCCCAATATTTATATATAAGAAAGGGGCGACCGGTGGGGATTGAACCCACGTATGCCGGAGCCACAATCCGGTGCGTTAACCACTTCGCCACGACCGCCATATAAAGAAATGGCAGGGGTAGTAGGAATCGAACCCACATCAAAGGTTTTGGAGACCTTCGTTTTACCATTAAACTATACCCCTACTTTTAAATATTGAATGGTGGAGGGGGAGAGATTCGAACTCCCGAACCCTGAGGGAGCGGATTTACAGTCCGCCGCGTTTAGCCACTTCGCTACCCCTCCATAACAAAAACACAATAAAATGGTGGCTCGGGACGGAATCGAACCGCCGACACACGGATTTTCAGTCCGTTGCTCTACCGACTGAGCTACCGAGCCGTATTATATTGTATAAAAATAATAATTTATATAGTGGCGGTCCGGACGGGACTCGAACCCGCGACCTCCTGCGTGACAGGCAGGCATTCTAACCAACTGAACTACCGGACCTTATTACATTCCAAAGTACTACTGATTTCCAACTAGCATTGAAACCTATTCGCCGTAGTGAGCTGGAATATTTTGGTTGCGGGGATAGGATTTGAACCTATGACCTTTGGGTTATGAGCCCAACGAGCTACCAGACTGCTCCACCCCGCGGTGTAAAGAAATATTTTATTGAAACTCTTGAATGGTGGAGGATGCAGGGCTCGAACCTGCGACCCCTTGCTTGTAAGGCAAGTGCTCTCCCAGCTGAGCTAATCCTCCATGTTGGTGACCCGTACGGGATTCGAACCCGTGTTACCGCCGTGAAAGGGCGGTGTCTTAACCGCTTGACCAACGGGCCATATATATAAGTGGCGGAGAGCGAGGGATTCGAACCCTCGAGACCGGATAACGGCCTACACGATTTCCAATCGTGCTCCTTCAGCCACTCGGACAGCTCTCCATGTGGCTCCACAGGTAGGATTCGAACCTACGACCGATCGGTTAACAGCCGATTGCTCTACCACTGAGCTACTGTGGAAAGAATTTTTAGCCTGGCGGCGTCCTACTCTTGCAGGGGCAAGGCCCCAACTACCATCGGCGCTGGAGAGCTTAACTTCTGTGTTCGGCATGGGAACAGGTGTGACCTCTCCGCTATTGCTACCAGACCTAATGGATGAAAGTTATTTAACTTTTTATAATCCGATTGGAAAGTAATTAATTTTAACTGATTTTTCTACCTTCCAAATAGTTGCCTGCAATTTTAGTGACAACCATTATTATAATTGTTTTTTGTAAAAAATCAAGTAAAAATACATAAATATGTATGGTATTGTACCTTAAAAACTAGATAAGAGCAGAGAACGACATATTTTTTGTTTAGTTAAGTCCTCGATCTATTAGTATCCGTCAGCTCCACGTGTCACCACGCTTCCACACCAGACCTATCAACCTCATCGTCTCTGAGGGATCTTACTCATTTAAAATGATGGGAAGTATCATCTTGAGGGTGGCTTCATGCTTAGATGCTTTCAGCACTTATCCTTTCCACACGTAGCTACCCAGCTA
>NZ_JBGOHB010000035.1:0-45159 GCF_041521345.1 Virgibacillus oceani
AAATATTACCGCATCCTTTTTATCATTTTTCCGTCTATAATGGGGAAGAGAGGAATTGGGGGATACAAATGGAAGATCGTGAGCTCATTAAACGCATTCAAGAGGGGGATAATCAAGCAATAATAACTTTACATAACCGGTATGCCGATCGTATTTTTCATTATATTTATATGCAAACGGGCAGTTATCATGACGCAGAAGAACTTTTGCAGGATGTGTTCTTTAAAGCTGCCAAAAATTTAAATCAATTTAAAGGAAAATCAACTTTTAAAACCTGGGTTTTTAAAATCGCACGTCACACAATAATCGATTATTACCGGGGATCAGCGAAGGAAAAGGATACTATAACAGTAGAAGTGGAAAAATTTGACTTCATTGGCCAATACGTAGATTCAGCTGAAGATAAAGCCTTAAGCCGTATCCAGGTAAATGAGGTACTCAAGTATATAGAAGAACTGCCACTTCAATATCAATCTGTCTTGCATTTACGGTTTTTTGAAGGGTTCACGGTCAAAGAGACTTCTGACATTATGGGAAAATCCGTTTTAGCCGTAAAATCAATGCAACATAGGGCAAGAGCAGCATTGAACATCAAAATGAAATGGGAGGTGTATGACGCTTGAAAAAGAAAAACGATGAAAATCAGGAGCTGAAGAAAATAATAAAACAAAAGAGCCTGATCAAAGCGCCCAAAGAAGCACATCAAAAGAGTTTACGCACTTTTCAAAAGGGGATGGAGACAAACAAAATGACAAAGCCTTCTAATTCAAAAATTAATAGACAACTATTAGCAAGTATAGCAACTTCTGCCGCGGTTATTGGGATCATGATTGTATTATTGCTGGATACAGATTTATTTGCAAATAATGAACCAAGTTCGACACCATCCCCACCTGCTGCAGATGTGGAAGAGGACGTGGAGGAGGAAATTGAAGAAGAAGTTGAAGAAAATGCAGAACAGAGCAGCCAGCCGATACATTTAAAAGATATTGGGGAAGATGGAGAATTTATCAATGAAGTGCTGGAACGACCAATATTCGACGCCATGGAATATCACCCGAGATATCAATCTTTTGATGAAAATCAGTTTGTCCTGGATTTGCCGTCAAACTGGTCCATGGAAGAAACAACAGAGGAAGATAATTTGAATGTTCACCTCAGCGGAGACGAAACGGAGCAGATTCAAATTATTTTATTTGATGAGGATCAGACTAATGAGGCGATAATTGATTACGCAGAGGAACTACTATCTAGTTATAATCAAACGGATCAAACCATTGTCCCGAGCTCCAGTATTATTGAAAAAATTACGCAGGAACCTCTGTCATTCAACCGTTATGAAATGCTGTTTCCATTTAATATAGAGGAGGCTCAGGTGTATGCATTTAAAAATGAAGATATAGGACGTTATTACGAACTTTTTGTAGCAGAATTATTTAACAGACAAATGATTTATGTTTCCGATTTGCCATTGGACAATAAAGATACATGGCAAACATCATGGGAAATGCTTGCTTCCTTGGCGCCTGAAGAAACGCCACTACTGATTCTGGATGAGACAGAAATGCACCCAACTTATGATAGACCATTACAGGGTGAGGCTATTGTAGCCAAAGGGGCCCTGAGCATCGATACCGTGGATTTAGAACTTTATGTAAATGAGGAGCTGGGGATGACCAGTTATTTTGAATCCACCACAGAGACAGACAAAATAGATGATGACTTATATACGGAGTGGCGTTTTTATGACAAGAGATACTCGGATTATAGTTTCTATTCATACGGAATGCTGAAGGAAGGATTTCCATTGGATCAGGGATATCAACTCATTTTTGAGACGTTTGATATGGATCCCGCTACATATGAAGAGATGGATGGAGCTATACCTTATCATTATAGCTATGGAAATAACGCCAACGGAAATAATTATAATGGTTATATTGAGTTTTTCGAGGTGGAAGATAGTTGGTACTTCGTGCGTGTTCATGAAGATTATCAAGACTATAATGGCGGAATTTTCCATGAGCGAATGAGACTATTGAAAAATGAGGCGGAATATTTTTGATATAAAACGCCCGTACACCCATTACTTTAGTGGTGGGTGTACGGGTGTTTGTTTCTATTAAAGACTATGAATTAACGAAGGTGTATATTATGAAACAGTCAATCGGTGTAGCCCTTATATTCTTTAGTTATTTACTTTTAGTCCCCTACTTAATAATCTTGATTTCTTATCCATTTACTTAGTATATGAGGAAATTATTTACTCATCTTTAAGCATTGTTGATAGGCATTGGAGATGAAAATATGTATCTATTTGCACCCATTGTAGGAAGTATAATTCTTTTCAGTGTGATAATAATTTTTATATCTAAGGTTTTAAGTAGGAAAAAGCATCCCTACACTTGGTTTATACTTGTTATGCTCATTATTATTTTATCTATTTCTATTTATTCTTTTGTTGGGTCTTTAAAATAACAGTATTGAAAAAGCGAACCACTCAAAGGCGGGAAATAAGCAATGATGTTGCTAAGGGAGTTGACAAGAACATATTTTTTGAGATTTTAGGAATTAGACAAAGCTATCGAGCATAAATTCTCGAATCAAAACGTATTCAGGAATGTATATGTGTATTGGAAAGCACTCAACATCAAACCACAGAAGTAACAATGAAAGAATTAATTATTAAAAGGGGATATAAAGAAAAATTAGCAAACTTGTGCTACGCTTAGATTAAGTAAATTTGTTTATAAAACACCTATGCTTATTCAACAACTATTGAAGCCGTTTAGTGGAATAAAATTTTTAAATGAAATATCGGGGGGATAAGTGTGAGTAAAAACACATGAAGTATTATATCGGTTATTCTTTTCATTCCATTGGTCTTTCTGATAATAACTTGGTTATGGAACTTAGCCAATCCGAGTAGCTTTACATTGGGGACTAAGATTTATTTAGGTTATTTAATTACTTTACTCAGTGTTCCTATAGCCTATTTACTCAGTGTAGGCAAAATTAACAAAAAGAAGTGCAAAATATGGGGTATTGCTATTATGCTACCAATTTCTGCACCCTTAGCTTACTCAATTGGATTTAGTTATGCAATTTTTATAGGAGACGGTTTTGCAGCATTGCTGATGTTATTTGTATTTCCAATTCTTTTCATCATAGGGCTTATTCTTTTGTTGGTTGGCATTTTTAAAAAGGACGAAGCAGGACTACTATAACTAACGGTACTTTAATTAAATAAGACATTGTTATACATTAGAAATTCCAAAAAATGTAATATGGAATTTCTATTTTTTTATCTTATATTAACAATAAGATTTAACTGAACCAAATTCATAAGTTTAAAATACAATATAGAAGAGATGAAAAGAATCACACCAAAAGAATCAAAGATTTTTCATTTCAAAAAAGACCCTAACAGTAGGACATAAAGACTGTAAAGTAAACTTGACGTAAAGTTTACTTTACTATAAGCTGAATATGAAAGTGGGTGGCGGCAACTTGAGAAATAAATTAGTGGATTACAGACAAAAATTTGGCTATTCACAGGAAAAGCTTGCAGAGATGCTTGAAGTTTCCAGACAAACAATTATCTCAATAGAAAAAGGAAAATACAATCCATCGCTGCCTCTTGCTATGAGGATGGCAGAAATTTTCCGGACAAATGTGGAAAGTATTTTTATCCTTGAGGAAAATGATTATAAGAAATGATTTTAAAAGGAGGGGTTTGATGGCAAACAAAGATTACATGCCAGTAACTTACTTTATACTAGGTGTTTTAAATTTGATTTTGGTTGGTTTTATGCTATTTGCAGCCTATATGGCAAAAGCTGCTCCGCCTCAGCAGACATACATAATATTTGCTCTTATGGTAATGACCTTTTCACTTAGCTACTTATATCCGCATTTGAAACAGAAAGATGAAAGAGCAAAACTGATCAGGCAAAAAGGTATGTTTTACAGTTATTTTGCATTGGTTTTTTACTATATAATACTTACATTAATTATCCAATTTGATATTTTGCAGCTGACAGCCATGGATTTACTAAATATTTTAGTTGTGCTTACAATTTGTACAGTTTTTCTTTCCTGGGTCATTTTAGCGAAACGAAATTAAAATAGAAGCGAGGCGAAGTATTATTATAGATTGGGAAATTTATATAGGTTTTTTGATTGTGTGGGGCATCATATATCTAATCGTTCGTAAATTTTATGATAAGAAAAAGGGACTGTCGAGGAAAGGATTTATTATTATAATTTCTTCTATTTTTATTTTTTTTGTGGCTGTGGCAATACTTGGTTTTATTATGGGGGGAGTTAATTAATGGCTCACAATGCACTGTGATTTTGCAGGTTGGAACAGTTGGGAAAGCTACATGTATATTATGTCTAGAGGAAAAAAGAAAGAGGTAATGTTCTAATGAAAAACAATCATAAATTATTAATAGCATTTTTTTCAGTAGTACTAGTTATCCTGGCTGCTTGCGGGAACTCAGTGGATGAGCCAGATACTGAATCAGATGATAACGCGGCAGCGCATTCTGATGATAACGCAGATGAACAAGAAGATACATCTCAAGAAACAGAAGCTGATTCTTCGGAAGACATATTCTCCAAACAGGAAGAGGAAAAAAAGGATAATCCATCTGAGGAACCTTTAGAGGAATATGAACCAAGTGAAGCTGATGTTGTATTTAATGATAATGTATTGAAAAATAAAGATACACTGGAAAATTTCATAGAAGTTGCCGGTGAAAATGGCGAAAATAATGAAAGCGAAATTAAAGTAGTCAAAGATGAAGGGGAGAAAGGTGTATTGATTTATGATTTGAAATCAAGATATGACGAAGATGCTGATCAGGGGTGGATTGATGTCTTTCCGGATTTAAGTTACTATAGAACTTCAGAAAATGAAGGGCAAGATGTATTTAATAATGCGCGTCAGCAATGTGGATATATGGAAAAAGATGAAATACAGGGATTTTATAAGTTATATGAATGCAGAACGCATTGGGAATATCATCTTATTCCGATGGTTGATGCTGATGAATAATAATGGTTTGTGATTGAGGTTAAGCTTAATCCTTTAATAGATGTAAGAAACACGCAGTGACTATTAGTGATTTTTTAAATTTCACCGGTCACTTTTATTTTATTTAACAAGAGAAAAATAAACACGGAGAGATAAATATGGAACAGGAACAGACCCCTTTATATGATACCTTAGTCAATTTCACAAAACAAAACCCGATTTCCCTCCATGTGCCGGGTCATAAAAATGGGGAGATTTTCCCTGTCAAGGATTTTTACGACCGGATATTGCAGCTTGATCTAACTGAACTGTCAGGTATGGATGATCTGCATGCCCCAACAGGAGCTATTGCTGAAGCACAGGAGCTTGCTGCTGATTTTTTCCAATCAGACCATACATTCTTTCTTGTAGGCGGAAGTACTGCAGGAAATCTCGCAATGATTTTAGCGGCATGTTCCAACGGGGATAAAGTAATCGTACAGCGCAACTGTCATAAATCGATCATGAATGGACTGGAGTTAGCAGGGGCGCATCCAGTGTTTATCTCACCAATGTACGATGAGACAGTTGACCGGTATACAAATCCGGAAATACATACATTAGAAACAACGCTTAAGGAGCATCTGGATGCCAAAGCCGTGATGCTCACGTATCCTGATTATTTTGGAAAAACCTATCCTATTCAGGAGATGATTAAAGCAGCACATGCTTACAATATTCCTGTACTGGTGGATGAAGCGCATGGGGTTCATTTTTCTCTGGGTGAACCATTTCCTCCCTCAGCTTTATCACTTGGTGCGGATGCCGTTGTCCAGTCAGCGCATAAAATGGCGCCGGCCATGACAATGGGAGCCTTTTTGCACGTCGCAAAACCATCACGCATTTCCAAAGAGAGGCTGGCTCATTATTTGCAAATGGTGCAATCTAGCAGTCCTTCCTACCCGTTAATGGCTTCCTTGGATATTTCACGAAAATTTTTAGCCACTATGACTGGACCAAAGATACAAGAAGTCCTGGCAAGTGCGGCACATGTAAAACAAGTACTGCAGGCTTCGAATAAATGGCGGCTTGTACCATCAGATGATCCAGTGAAAATGACACTGCAGATGGATAAAGGGATCTCTGCAAAGGAAACAGCAGCACTGTTTGAACAGGAAAATATCTATCCGGAACTCACCACACATAACCAAATTTTATTTATTCATGGACTTGCCCCATTCCCGCATAACTCGAGGTTAGAAAAAACAGCAAAAACAGTCAATGAACAATTAAAAAAACGGGACAATCATGATATAATAGAGGGGAAAGACCTATTTATGAAATCAATCCAGGAATTAGAGTTATCCTATCAGAAAATGGATGAATTACAGCAAATATTTGTGCCTTTTCATAAGGCAATAGGATATATAGCGGCGGAAGCCATCATTCCCTATCCACCAGGCATACCGCTTATTCTCAAAGGAGAAAAAGTGAGAGAAGCGCATATGGAAATGATAACGCATCTTAAACAGCAGCAGGTATCCATCCAAAAGTGGGAAAAGCATGGTATGATGATATTTCAGCAGTGAAAAGGGGATATGATTACGGTGAGCGGATATTTTATCACGTTTGAAGGCGGAGAGGGAGCAGGGAAGACGACGGTTCTTCACGCCGTAGGTAAAGTACTGAAGGAACAGGGCTATGATGTACTTACAACCCGGGAGCCAGGCGGAATTGAAATAGCAGAAGAGATCAGAAATGTCATCCTTAACCCTGACAATATAAAGATGAAAAAAAGAACGGAAGCATTGCTGTTTGCTGCAGCCCGCCATCAGCATTTGACAGAAAAAGTATTACCGGCACTGGAAGCGGGAAAGATTGTTTTATGCGATCGGTTTATTGATAGCAGTCTTGCATATCAGGGGTATGCTCAGGGGCTTGGCATAGATGATGTATTTTCGATCAATGAATTTGCCATCCAGGACAGCATGCCCGATTTAACATTATTTTTTGATATTGCACCAAAAAAGGGATTAGCCCGGATTGCAGCGAATAAAGATAGAGAAAGAAACCGTTTGGATTTGGAAACCATCCAATTCCATGAACACGTTTATGACGCTTATCATATTTTATTAAAAAGATTTCCGAATCGCATGCATACTGTTAATGCGGATCAATCAATAGAAGCAGTGGCAGCAGATGCATTAAATCAAATTGTTTCCCATTTGAAAACGTAAGGAGGTGGACGGGTTGAAACTGATAATTGCGGTTATTCAGGATAAAGATTCCAATCGCCTGTCGGATGCATTGAGTGATGAAAATTTTAAAACAACCAAGCTTGCGACAACTGGCGGATTTTTGAAAGAAGGAAATACGACATTAATGATAGGCTGTGAGGATCAATATGTAGATGAGGCATTGGAAATCATCAAGGAAAATTGTTCCCACCGTGAACAAATGGTAGCTCCAATTTCTCCGATGGGCGGGAATGCAGATTCCTATATTCCTAAACCGGTCAAAGTGGAAGTTGGCGGCGCAACCTGCTTTATACTGCCAATCGAGTCATTTTACCAATTTTGAAACCGCGGGACGGTTCTTTTGGGACTGCGCTGAATGCTCGTCCCACCGAAAACCATTGTTGCATTTGATGAAAAAATCAGTCTAGTGCAACAAAAGAACCGTCCCTATGTTGCACGAAGGGGCCAAATCATATGAAAATCGGTCATGAGATGAAAACACAATCGGATACAGCAGCATACACACGGACATCTGCAAACAATGCGGAGGCTTTTCAAAAAACGTTTCAGTCACAGATGCACCAAGTGAAAGCGCAGGAATTAGAACAATTAATGAAAGCTATTACAGCGCAGGGAAATAAACTCGCACGTTTCCGTTCCTTTCGCGATTTGGCCAAATTCAAGCGAATGATCAAAGGCTTTTTGCAAAAAGCAGTGAAGGAAGGGCTGGATCTTGAGCAGTCCCATAGCTTCGGGATGGATGGACAGACGCGTCAATTGACGGTTGTTACTAACGTAGATGAAAAACTAATGGAATTAACAGAAGAAATAATGAACCAGGAAAAGAAGACAGTGGACATATTAGGCCTGATAGGGGAAATTAAAGGTCTGCTGATTAATATATATTCATGATTTTCCAGAGGAGCAATACATAATGAAAACATGGTCTGAAATGGCGGAGATACAGCCATTGGCAGGTAGAATCATTACAAATAGTATAAAAAAAGGCCGCATTTCCCATGCATACTTGATTCAAGGAGAGCGGGGAACAGGAAAGGAAGCCATTGCAACATTAATTGCAAAGGGCTTATTTTGTACCGACAAAGAGGCATTAGAACCGTGCCAAACATGTAATATGTGTAAACGAATTGATTCGGGGAACCATCCGGACGTACATTGGTTGGCGCCTGATGGGAAATCAATTAAAATAGAACAAATTAAAAACCTGCAGAAAGAATTTACATACTCCGGCATGGAATCTAATAAAAAAGTTTATATTATCAAAGCTGCAGATACATTAACGCCAAATGCCGCAAATCGTATTTTGAAATTTCTGGAGGAACCATCCAGACAAGCGACCGCCATTATGCTGACAGAAAACAGCGGGGCCATTATTTCAACCATTCGTTCCAGATGCCAGGTGATTGACCTACAGCCGCTTAATCCAAAAAACTTCCAAAAAAAATTAATGGAACAAGGGATGTCTGAGCATCAGGCTGTTTTAATGAATGCGTTGACGAACAGTATGGATGAGGCGCTTGCCTTGAAGGCTGATGACTGGTTTGCCACAGCCTCAAAATTAGTGGTACAATTGGTAGAAACGCTTGTAAATAACGCTGAAGATGCATACTTACTTATTCACCACTCCTGGATGCCTCATTTTAAGGAAAGGGCAGAACAGGAACAAGGACTGGATTTAATGCTTTTGGCATGGAAGGATATGCTTTATTATCATATCGGCAATGAAGAACAGCTCGTATTTTTTCAGAGAGATAGTGATTTACTCCAAAAGTGCGCATTGTCATTTTCGCAGGAAAATATTATAGAAATCTTACAGGTTATTTTACAGGCGAAAAGAAAATTGAAGCAAAATGTCCATCCGACTTTAGTGATGGAACAGCTTACACTTCAACTAAAGAGGTGAAAAAGATTGATTACAGTTACAGGCGTCCGCTTTAAAAAAGCGGGTAAAATATATTATTTTGACCCAGGAGATGCTCCCGTTGAACTGGACAGTTACGTGATAGTGGAGACTGTTCGGGGCATAGAGCTTGGCAAGGTTGTCCTTGTCGATAAGAAGGTAGATGAAGAGGATGTCGTGCTGCCTCTGAAAAAGATTATTCGCATGGCTACGGAAAAAGATAAATTAATCGTAGTGGAAAACCAGGAACAGGCCGAGGAAGCCTTGAATACAGGTACGAAGAAAATTAAAGAACATAATCTGGATATGAATCTAGTAGATGTAGAATATACATTTGACCGGAATAAAATCATTTTTTACTTTACGGCAGATGGGCGTGTCGATTTCCGTAACTTAGTAAAAGATCTGGCTTCTATGTTTAAAACCCGCATCGAACTAAGACAAATTGGTGTGCGAGACGAGGCAAAAATGCTCGGGGGTATCGGCCCGTGCGGAAGAATGCTTTGCTGTTCCACGTTTTTAGGTGATTTTGAGCCGGTATCTATTAAAATGGCAAAGGATCAGAACCTATCTTTAAATCCGGCAAAAATTTCTGGTTTATGCGGACGGCTAATGTGCTGCCTGAAATACGAAAATGATGAGTATGAGCAGGCTAAACGTGAGCTGCCTGACATGGGTGAAACTATAAAGACTCCGTATGGAAAAGGAAAAGTAGTCGGTTTAAATATGCTGGAGCGGCTGATCCAAATAGAAATCAGTGAAAATGATCAGGTCATTGAGTATACATTGGATGAACTCATTAATGAAGGTATGGTTGCAGCCGCAAAATAATGGAGTGAGTGAGCGTGGATAACAATCGGAGAAAAATATTTGATCAAGTCTCTGATATGGAGAAACAGATAGGGGAACTATATGAGCAGCTTGGCGATCTTAAGGATAAGCTAAGTGAGCTCCTAGAAGAAAATCACCGGCTGGCCATGGAAAACCATCATTTGCGCGAACATTTCGGTGAAGCTGAGGAAAAAGAAGAAGACAAAACTGGCGAAAGAAAGTCCAGGTACAGCTCTCCGAAAGAAGGCCACGATAATTTAGCAAGACTATATGAAGAAGGCTTTCATATATGCAACTTCGAATTCGGCAGTCCAAGACAGGAAGATTGCATTTTCTGCCTTGACTTTTTCAATAAAACGTCGTAAACACAGGGACGGTTCTTCTGTTGCAACTGCAGCGGGGGAATCGTCCCTGTGTTGCATCAGTATGATAAAACAGGTTAGGTCGCTGATATATCCTATGTCTAAACGCTTAATTCGGTAAATCGGTATTCTCAGCTGATTAGCCTCCCTTAATAAAGATTTTGCAACGAGAGAACCGTTCCTGTGTTGCAAAAAGAAAGGAAGAACAATGGTACAATTATATGATGATGAACGGCTGGATTATTTACTGGCAGATGAGAGCATGAAGATTATCCAAAGTCCGACGGCATTTTCTTTTTCGCTTGATGCTGTCCTGCTTGCTTATTTTGCTTATATTCCGATTAAAAAAGGTGAAATATTGGATTTATGTACGGGTAATGGGGTGATTCCCCTGTTGTTATCCAAACGCACCAATGCAAAAATAACCGGGGTAGAGATCCAGGAACGTATTTTTCAGATGGCAGAAAGGAATATCCAATTAAATGAGCTTACAGATCAATTAAACGTGATGCATGGTGATTTAAAAGAAATGCAGCCTGTGCTCGGTCAAAGCAATTTTGATGTGGTAACATGCAATCCGCCATATTTTCGCACACCGTCCAAAAATGAATATAATCATAATGAGTATTTAACCATTGCCCGGCATGAAGTATATTGTACCCTGGAAGATGTGGTGAAGGCGTGCAAATTGCATGTAAGACCAGGAGGAAAAGTTGCCATGGTGCATCGTCCGGGAAGGTTAGTAGATATCATCGCATTGTTCCGTGCTTACAAGCTCGAACCAAAACGAATCCGGTTCATTTACCCGAAAAAAGGGAAAGATGCGAACATGCTGCTGATAGAAGGAGTCCGGGACGGAAAACCGGATTTAAAAATTTTGCCGCCTTTATACATTTATGAAGCGGATGGAAACTATACAAAAGAAGCAGAGGAAATCATTTATGACAGAGCATGAGCGTGAACATATTGTTTATATATTGAAATGCAAGGATAATACGTTTTATACCGGCTATACCAATGATTTGGAGCATCGCTTGAAGATGCATACAGCAGGAAAAGGGGCAAAATATACGAGGGGAAGAGGACCGTTTCAGGTGGTATATGTGGAACGTTTTCCAACAAAGGAAACTGCGATGAAAAGGGAATATGAGGTTAAGCAGTTGAATAGGCAGGAAAAATTACAGCTGATCCGGCGTATGCTAAAGGAAGTGAGTAGCAATGAACATTCAAAAGAGCTTTGAAGAGACGGAAAAAGGGGTACTTTATGTCGTGCCCACGCCTATTGGAAATCTGGAGGATATTACATATCGGGCTTTAAAAATTCTTGAATCCGCTCATTACATTGCAGCAGAGGATACAAGGAACACGAAAAAGCTGTTGAATCACTTTGAAATCGCAACTTCCTTAATTAGTTATCACGAACATAATAAAATGGCCAGGGAAGAACAACTGATCCATAAACTTTCACAAGGTGAATCCATCGCAATTGTCAGTGATGCCGGCATGCCTGCGATTTCCGATCCGGGTTATGAAATCGTTCAGACAGCAATAAAAAGAGAGTTCAAAGTGGTTGTTTTGCCTGGTGCCAATGCAGCTTTATGTGCACTAATTGGCTCAGGACTCCCGACAAATGAATTCTATTTCTACGGATTTTTGCCGAGAAAGAAAAAAGAAAAAGAGACTGAGCTTGTTCGTTTAAAAAATGTGCAAGCGACACTTTTATTTTACGAATCTCCCTATAGATTGAAGGATACTTTAAAAATAATGAAAAGTTCACTTGGAATGCGGCAGGCAGCCATTGCCAGGGAATTAACAAAACGGTTTGAAGAATATGTACGAGGGTCGCTGGATGAATTAATGACTTGGTCAAATGAAAATGAAATTAGAGGGGAATTTTGCATTATAGTAGAAGGAAGTGAAGCAGGGGCGGTAGAAAACGAGCCCGCTATATGGTGGAGAGAGTTATCAATAGAGGAGCATGTGAATCATTATGTGGAGAAGGAGAATTACAGGAATAAAGAAGCCATTAAGCGGGTGGCGTTAGATAGGAATGTTCCTAAGCGGGAGATTTATCAGGCGTATCATGTGGACCAATAAGAAGAGTAGCTTATCTTTTTGGTTAAAAAAACTCTCTCACGAGGACATCTCAACACCAATTGAACGTACTTTTAGACAAAAGGGCAGTAAAAAGGGACGGCCCTTCAAGGGGCTTATAATCAAGGCCGAAAAAATTAGAATTACGATCCAGCATCCGGAAATTTTACACAATAGCTCCGGCAACTTACGAAGACTCCTGGGACTTTGCTAAATGCTCGCCCCACCGTAAAGATTTGCGGGAGGTATAACCACCGTGAAACTCCATAAGCCAGAGGCTCATCAGTCTCGCGCGGTAAAGAGCACCGAGAAAATGACCAAAGGGAGTTTAAACGGTGGCGCCCTTCTGCCCGTGGTGAAAACGGAATACGTTGCCGGAGTGAGTAATGTTCGCGAAAATTGGGATTTTCTTTGGGTTGCTATGTCCATTACAACTCAAATTTTACCTTATATAAAGTCACGCTTACTTTAATGAAAACATACCTTTACTCTACTCTACTTACTTAAAACGTGACTCGATTTCTTCTACTAAAGCTTTAGCGCCATCCTGGCTAAGTACGATCTTTCCATTTGCCAAAGAAAGATTATCTTCAGAAGTCTCCCCTGTAAGGTGACAAGTCATGTTCGGCTTGTATTTTTTTAGGATGATTTTGTCGGTATCCACATAGATTTCCATGGCATCCTTCTCATGGATATCCAAGGTACGGCGTAATTCAATTGGAATGACAACTCTCCCCAGCTCATCAACTTTTCTTACAATACCTGTAGATTTCATCTCATTTCCCCCCTCATTTGTTTTGTAAAAAAACCCCCCCTTTGACAACTAAGCCCTTGCGATTAAAGATTCTAATAAAACAAAAATTCGCTTTTGTAAGTATCCCTTTAGCAATAAGCCAAGAAGTCTATAGGTGAAGGATTGTTTAAAAGACTTATTTAATAATAATCGTCATATTTCGACAACTTTATATGGATAGGATACCAACCATTCCTTTTATTGTCAATAAATTTTTAGAAAAAATTAAAAATAAAATTTCCTGCGTTCAAGCTGATTAAAGCGGGGTTCGATGAATATATAAGAATATTTTAAAAAAATATGTATGGATAATATCAAAAATGATTCAACAAAATCCGACAAAAATTCTTGTTTTGTCGAATGGAATAAATGGAAATGATAAGTATTATGCCTGATTTGGCAAAATCCATAAGAAAAGCTACAATAGAAATAGATTAATTTTTTTAAAGAAGTGGCTGGAGGTAATACCCATGGCGGAAGATAAAAAAACATTTTATTTAACAACTCCAATTTATTATCCGAGCGGTAATTTACATATTGGACATGCTTATTCAACGGTGGCAGGCGATGCCATTGCAAGATATAAACGAATGCGCGGGTATGAGGTCATGTATTTGACAGGTACGGATGAACATGGCCAGAAGATCCAGAAGAAAGCAAAGGAAGCAGGGATGGAGCCCAAATCATATGTAGATGGTATCGTCGCTGATATACAAAATCTATGGAAGAAACTAAAAATATCCAATGATGATTTTATTCGGACGACAGAAGACCGTCATAAAAAAGTAGTGGCGAAAATATTTGACCAACTTGTAAAACAAGGAGATATCTATCTGGATGAATATGAAGGCTCCTACTGTACATCATGTGAATCTTTTTTCACTGAACGGCAATTAGAGGGCGGTCGCTGTCCGGATTGCGGTGGACCTGTCGAAAAGGTAAAGGAAGAATCCTATTTCTTTAACATGAGCAAGTATGTCGACCGGCTTGTTCAGTATTATGATGAAAATCCAGAATTCATTCAGCCGGAAAGCAGAAAGAATGAAATGTTGAATAACTTTATTAAGCCGGGGCTGGAAGATCTTGCTGTTTCCCGTACTACGTTTGACTGGGGAATCAAGGTGCCAGGGAATCCGGAGCATGTTATTTATGTCTGGATTGATGCATTGACGAATTATATTACAGCACTGGGATATGGGTCGGATGAGACGTCAAAATTCCAAAAGTTCTGGCCGGCGGATGTTCATTTAATGAGTAAGGAAATTGTCCGCTTTCATACGATTTACTGGCCGATCATGCTAATGGCACTTGATTTGCCATTGCCGAAAAAAGTATTTGCTCACGGGTGGATTTTGATGAAAGACGGTAAAATGTCCAAATCAAAAGGAAATGTGGTCGACCCGGTTAGTCTTACAGATCGTTATGGTCTGGATGCTCTTCGCTATTATTTACTAAGGGAAGTGCCTTTTGGATCAGACGGCGTATTTACACCGGAAGGATTTGTGGAGCGTACAAATTACGACCTGGCGAATGATTTAGGAAATCTGCTCAATCGTACTGTTGCGATGATTAACAAATACTTTGACGGAGAGATCCCTGCTTACAAAGCTTCTGAAACAGATATCGATGAATCGCTGGAAGCATTTGGAAAAGCAACCATAGAAAAAGTAGAAGAAGCGATGGAAAATATGCAGTTCTCTGTTGCTTTGTCCTCACTATGGCAACTGATCAGCAGGACAAACAAATATATTGATGAAACAGAGCCGTGGATTTTGGCGAAAGATGAAGCAAAGAAGGAGCGTCTCGGCAATGTAATGGCGCATCTTGCAGAATCACTACGAAAAGCTGCCGTGATGCTGCAGCCATTCTTAACTGAGTCCCCGGATGAAATTTTCCGTCAGCTGAATATAACGGATGAAGCTTTAAAAGAATGGGACAGCGTGTATACGGACGGTCAGATTCAAGCCGGAACAAAAGTGCAAAAAGGAAAACCATTGTTCCCTCGGCTTGATGTGGAAAAAGAGGTAGAAGCAATAAAAAACATGATGAAAAAGACACCAGCAGAACCGAAGAAAAAGAAAAGCGAAGAAAAGAAAGAAGAAATAGCTTTTGATGATTTTATGAAGCTTGATCTCCGGGTAGCTGAAGTGGTACATGCGGAAAAAATGAAAAATGCCGATAAGCTGCTCCGGCTCCAGCTTGATGTTGGTTCAGGCAAGCGCCAGGTTATTTCCGGCATTGCGGAATACTATAAACCCGAGGATCTCATCGGTAAAAAAGTGATCTGTGTAACGAACTTAAAACCGGTGAAACTGCGCGGAGAGCTTTCGGAAGGCATGGTACTCTCCGGTGAGGATGAGAACGGAAACCTCGCTCTTGCTTCTGTAGCGGGAGATCTTCCTAACGGTTCCGTTGTAAAATAAACAATTTCCAGGAAGCTAAGTGAAGGCACTGGGGCAAATAAAAAGAATCCATTTTGAAAAAATCTTTGATCAAAATGGATTCTTCTCTTATGATTTAGTATACATTTTTTATAAAAAAGCTCAAGTAATGGAATAACATACTAAAAATGAAGCTGATTGTAAGATTTTTGCTTTCAAGCTGAACCACTCCCCCTCATTGTTATTTTGTATTTGGAAAAGTTAAGATGAATTTTCATAAATTGGGATCTGGAACTTTAACGGATTGCCTGGACTAAATTTAAACAATCCGAAAATGTGGGGGGGGGATTTCATGTTGCCGATGAGGATCAAAAAAGGCATCATTCTGGTTTTATGGAACTTGCATGTACCATAAGCGGATTAATGATACATCATTCTCGTTTCTGGAGCTTCCATGTACCATGCGAATTTTATGATACATTATTCTCGATTATTGGAAACTTCGTGAAGTCGATGAAGTTCAAAGGCAAAATGTAATTTAAAGAGTCTGGTTCTTGTAGCCCAAGAGTCGGTTTCAGTGCTTAAACAGCTCAGCAAAGCAACAGGAGAGTTTTAGAGAAGGATTCACACTACCTGAAATAATTTCCAGGTCGAAATAGTAATAACACCAGGATAGTTTCTAAGCGGATATTAACGCTACTCTTCTGAATTGTTACAAAAGTATACTGTGGTAAAAGAAGTATATGTAAAAGCACAGAGTGAAAATCCTAGTGGCTCATTTAAAGATAATGGTATGACTGTAGCTGTTTCTCATGGAAAATCTTTAGGATATAAGAAATTCACATGTACTTCAACTGGAAATACTTCATCTTCATTGGCTATGTATGCTTCAATTGCTGGTGCAGATTCCTACGTTTTTGTTCCTAATAAGGATATCTCTTTAAATAAAGTATTACAAACCTTAGCGTATGGGGCGAAAGTTTTTAGCGTTGGAGGAAACTATTTGATGGGATTCAATTTTTAGAGAAGCATAACAGTGATCTTGGCCTCTATATTTGCAACTCGGTTAATCCCTATCGAATTGAAGGACAAAAAAGTATTATTTATGAAGTAGCACAAAATTTAAATTGGAAATTTATAATTAACACATTGAAAACTTACTCATAGTAAGAAAAATTGCTGTTGATGGTCAGAGAATTAAAAATGACTACATTATCACACCTATTGAAAAAGGGTTTTCAAAAGAATGGACTTTGATATTGAACAGCATGATAAAATAAAAGTTGGTTTATATGTGTAAGCTGATGATAGATTGGACCAAAATAGAATTTTGTTTGTGAAAGAATGCAATTAAACAACCGAGGGCAAAGAACGAATAATTACGCCTGGTCATTTGAAAAGAGCAATGTGGTTGATATTGAGTATATACTTAACAAGAATTCTCTTGCAAGCTTACCATCAAAGTTATTCTAACTAAGAAGGTGTTTGCTATTCATACAGAAAAGAATAGACATAAGCGCAATATCGTGGTCATTGCTTTAGTTACCGCTTGCTGTCTGCTTGGCGATTCCATGCTTTATATTGCTCTTCCGATTTATTGGAGAGAAGCTGGCTTGGATGGAATTTGGCAAGTGGGTGTGTTACTTGCTGTTAATCGGTTTGTTCGCCTACCGTTAAATCCCTTCGTTGGCTGGATTTATGAAAAAATCCCCTTAAAAATGGGCTTGGTATTTGCTGTTATTCTTAGTGTGATTACGACAGCAGGTTATGGATTGGCCACAGGATTTTTGGCATGGTTGCTTCTCCGTTGTTTATGGGGGCTTGCTTGGGCGTTTTTACGGATTGGCGGACTATCGACCGTGGCTGTCCACGGTGAAAACCATAAGCAAGGGGAAGCGATGGGTTTATATAATGGTCTTTATCGATTGGGAAGTCTTGTGGGTATGCTTGTCGGCGGTGTATTAACACCGTTTTTGGGGTTAACCTGGATATCCCTAACATTCGGTTTGGTTTCCGGCATTGGCGTGGTGATATTAGGTGTATTCTTTCAAAGTGAAACACCTTCCTCGAAATCAGCGTCGAAAGGAAGAAAGAAAGGCATTCTTGGGCTCGATATACTGAAGAATCATGCACTTATCATGAGCAGTGTTTTTTGTATTACGTTTATAATACAGGGGGTATTTACGGCAACGTTATCCTCGCTCATTATTTATCATTACGGCGAGGATGTAGAAATTCTGAATGTTGTCATTGCTGCCTCGGCACTTTCAGGAGTATTGCAGGCATTACGGTGGATGTGGGAACCTTTTTTAGCGACGAAGGTCGGTCTCTGGTCGGATGGTTCAAAGGGAAGGAAGCCATTTTTAATCGGCTCATTAATCCTGGGAAGTATGAGCTTTCCACTGTTAGCTTTTTCCTTCCTCCCTTTGATTTGGATTCTTATTACAATAAGTGCTTTGTTGACATCCACAGCATTAACAACACTCATGGATGCAATGGCTGCTGATCATTCTCAAAAAGCTGGAACCGTTCGCTTCTTCACCTATTATACAGTTGTTCAGGATATGGGTGCGGCCTGTGGTCCATTTGTTGGTTATCTCTTGCTATCACTCACATTTGGCTATGAAATGCTATATATAGGGTGTGCGATGTTACTCGTTGTATTAGCAGTAAGTTGGATCATTCAATTTAAGAAAGAACAGCACAAGCATCTGTTTCGTAGCACAAGCTAGTATGTGTTTTGTTATTTAAAGAACGTAGTAATTAACGTTAGATATAGTAGTTTTAAACAGATAGCTTTGAATGGCTTTGTATTAAAAGATGAACAACTGGTGAGCAAGAGTACTTAATGGCGTGGAATAAAAACTAACATGTTTGTGCAAAGAATGGGAGCAAAACTGGAATAAATGCATCCGGTCTTTTGGAAAAGGGACATCTTCTAAATAAGGAAACAATGTAAATTTAAGGATGTTAACGTCAATGACAAAATTAATTGATCTCAGTCATGCCTTTGAGGAAAAAATGCCTGGATTTAGACTAAAAAATGAAGATGGTTCTTATATACAATACACATCTGAAATTAAACCTTTTTTAACACACGAACAATCACAACCTAAATTTGATGAAAAAATCGTCTTTTGATATTACCGAGATCACATTTCAAACCTCAGTTGGAACATATCTAGATTCTCCATACCATCGTTATCCGGATAATAGAGAGTATAGGCAATATTCGGATAGATGAAGTTATTCTTCCAGGTAAAGGGATTGACGTTGGCTATAAGTTAGAATTTGAATCATCGGGGTGTGAGGTTCTTTCAAAAGATATAACTATAGGCATCCGTTTGTTGACTATCGTTATGTTGTGTTATGTTTATCATAAAACCAGCTTTCGGACAATGCAAATCCAAAAGGGTAAAACTTCGCAACTTTATTTTAAATCCACATTTGGCCTTTTTCTGCAAATATGATCCTAAGGGGAATTACTTAAGAAGTTTGCAGCTAACATAAGGTGGATAACAAAAGGAGCAAAACACATGCTATTTGACACACATGTACACCTAAACGCAAGACAGTTCACCGAAGACCGGGACGAAACAATCCAGCGGGCATTTGATGCCGGTGTGAAATATATGACCGTTATCGGCTTTGACAGTGAAACAATACCACTTGCAATCGAGATTGCTGAACAATACGAAACCATCTATGCGGCAGTTGGCTGGCACCCTGTTGATGCCATTGACATGACAGATAAAGAACTTGACTGGATTGAAGAATTATCTTCTCACCCTAAAGTAGTTGCACTTGGAGAAATGGGGCTTGATTATCATTGGGATAAATCGCCAAAGGATATACAAAAAGAAGTATTCCGCAAGCAAATCAGGCTGGCCAAAAAGGTAAAAATGCCGATCATTATCCATAACCGGAATGCCACGGAGGATATCATAGAAATGCTGCAGGAGGAAGATGCTCAAACTGTAGGCGGAATTATGCATTGTTACAATGATTCTGTCCGCTATGTACAGGCTTGCCTTGATATGAATTTCTATATTTCATTGGGAGGGCCCGTTACTTTTAAAAATGCAACACTGCCAAAGGAAGTTGCAGCAGAAGTGCCACTGGATAAACTATTGGTCGAAACAGACGCGCCATTTCTTGCACCTCACCCGTACCGCGGTAAGAGAAATGAACCTGCCTATGTAAAATTAGTGGCAGAAAAAATTGCCGAAATAAGAGGTATGAAACTAGAAGAAATCAGTGAAATTACGACAAATAATGCACGTAAATTCTTTGGCATTTAAAGTTTACTTCGAGTTATCCAAGTATATACATTTGTAAAAAATATGGATAAATAATGCAATAAAAGTAAATAAATCACGTTAATTTCCAGACTTGTTCTCAAGCAAGTCTGTTTTATTTTTCAATCATGTTACATGAGTCAATCCAGTCGTGCCAAGGTCTTGTATATTTATTCATAGAAAAAGCGGAAAAGGCTGGCCATGCTGTAACGGAAATGTAAACCAACCGTAAACAGAATTCCTTTGACTTTGCATATACCTGTTACTATAATCAATTGTGCAATTCAAAGGAGGCAGTAGCATGAGAGTCTTTTCAAAGCTAATGCCGGCGTCTACAATGAAGCTGGTGATGTCAGGTGTGGGAATTCTGGCACTTGTCGTATTTTCGGGTTTCATACTATTTGAAGCAACAAAAGCAGAAGTTGTCATCATAGATAATAATAAAGAACAAACAATACAAACACATCAAAGTACAGTGGAAGAAGTGCTGGATGAAGTCGGGATTACGGTAGGCCAGTATGATGGATTGTCACATGAGCTAGACGACAACATAGAAAATAACATGGAAATCGACTACCAGACTGCAAAAGAGATCATTGTTACACTGAATGGCGATGAAAATGAATATTACACAACAACCGCTACGATCGGGGAATTTTTTAACGAAAATAACTTCAATTTTGCAGAACGTGATGAAATCTCCCACAAAACAAGCGACGAAATCGAAGACGGACTACATATTGAAATATCACAGGCATTCCAGATTACCGTAAACGATGGTGGAGACAAGAAAGAAGTTTGGGCTACAGGCGGTTCAGTTGAAGAATTGCTGGCTGATGAAAATATTGATTTTGACCCGGACAGTAATGACAAAATTAACTTTGCAACAGGTTCGAAACTTGCAGAAGGTATGAATATAGATATTACTAGAGTAGAAAAACGAACAGAGGAAGTTACTGAAGCGGTCGCCTTTGACACAGAAGAAAGAAATGACAGCTCCCTCTTAAAGGGGGAAGAAGAAGTTGTTACCCAAGGTGAAGACGGGGAGCTAACAAAAGTGTACGAAATTACACTGGAAAATGGAGAACAAGTCGATAAACAACTGGTTGACGAACAAGTAAAGAAAGAAAGCACAAACAGGATTGTAGCAATAGGAACGAAAGAACCGCAGCCAGAACCGGAACAAAATGTAGTAACACTTTCCAGTGAAAAGCCGAAATCCGGCAGTTCAGAGTCAACTTCCAAGAATTCGGGTTCGTCCGACAGTACAACATCAAGCGGATCATCGTCTTCTAAGGAGTTTACGATGTCATCTACTGCTTATACAGCAAACTGTAATGGATGCTCCGGGTACACCGCAACAGGGATTAACCTGAACGCCAACCCAAATAAGAAAGTAGTAGCAGTGGATCCGAGTGTCATTCCACTGGGGTCAAGGGTTTGGGTAGAAGGATATGGAGAAGCAATCGCCGGAGATACAGGCGGCAGCATTGTTGGCAATAAAATTGATGTGCATGTTCCTAACCAGGCGGCAGCAAGCAGCTGGGGAAGAAAAACCGTAACGGTAAAAAAACTTGACTAATAAGAATGCTCTTATCATGATAAAATGATAAGAGCATTTATTTATGATTGAAACACAGGGGCGGTTCTCCTGTTTCATTGGAAATGACTGACGAAAAGAGGAAACACATTGAAGATCAAAGAAATCATTGTCGTGGAAGGAAAAGATGATACGGCAAAAATAAATCAGGCGTTAGATGCCGATACCATTGAAACAAATGGATCCGCTGTAAATAAGGAAATACTAAAACGAATCAAACATGCAAAAGATAAGCGGGGCGTCATTATTTTTACGGATCCTGATTATCCGGGAGAAAGAATCCGTCATATTGTGGATGAGGCTGTTCCCGGCTGCAAACATGCATTTTTGCCTCGGGAAAAAGCGATGGACAAGCATTCCGCGGTAAAAAACCTAGGTATTGAACATGCATCATCTGAGGATATAAAGGATGCCCTTTCAGCCGTTCATGAATTAATGGCAAAAAAAGATAGTGATATTCAAAAAGAGGACTTGATTTCTTACGGGCTTATTGGCGGAACCGGAGCAGGAAAACGGCGAGAAAAACTTGGAGAAAGATTGCAAATTGGCCATACAAATGGAAAACAGCTTTTAAAACGGTTGACGATGTTTCAAATCACAAAGGATCAGTTTGAAAAAACAATGAAACAGGTATTGCAGGAGGAAAACAATGACAGCTAAAAAATTTATTGCAACACCAACCTACACAAAAGAAGTTTTAAAAAAATATCAGTTTTCCTTCAAGAAAAGCCTGGGACAAAATTTCCTTATTGATGCAAATATATTGGAAAATATAATTAAACATGCCGGAATTGATCAGTCCGCAGCAGCCATCGAGGTAGGTCCCGGTATTGGCGCACTGACAGAGCAGCTGGCGATCCATGCGGATAAGGTGGTTGCTTTTGAGATCGACCAACGGTTATTGCCTGTGTTAAAAGATACGCTCAAGGAATACGACAATGTATCCATTATTCATCAGGATATTTTGCAGGCGGATGTTGAAAAATTCGTGCAGGAAAACTTTCAAAACGGACAGCCTGTGCATGTTGTGGCAAATTTGCCTTATTACATTACCACACCGATCCTGATGAAGCTGTTGCGAGAAAACCTCCCTGTAACCAGCTTTACAGTGATGATTCAAAAAGAAGTGGCAGAACGGATGGCGGCAAAACCAAACAGCAAAAGCTACGGATCATTAACGATTGCTATCCAGTATTATACCGAAGCTGAAATTGTGATGAATGTACCCAAAAGTGTGTTTATGCCGGAGCCGAATGTGGATTCCAGTGTATTAAAACTTACGAAGCGAAAAACACCGCCTGTTCAAATTGAAGATGAGGATTTCTTTTTTACGATCGTTCAAGCAAGTTTTGCACAGCGGCGCAAAACACTGAAAAATAACTTATCCAGTCATTATAAAGGCATCTATGAAAAACCCCAGATCGCTCAGCTGGTTGAGGACAGCGGAATCGATGGCTCCAGAAGAGGAGAATCTTTAAATATAGAGGAATTCGCCACCTTGGCAAATACATTTTATTCAATAAAAACCTGAACGTCATGAGGCTGGGATTTTGATGGGTATGGCAGAATTAAAGGGTTTTTGAACTTTCATGAATTTCCAGGATAGAAGTAGGATAAGCTGCAGAATAATAAATAAATTGGCTATCGCCACACGCTAACGGCGATAGCCTTGGATGAACTTATGCCGGTTGAAAGAGCTCTTTATACCACCTTACCCTGGCAAGATAAAGGTTTAATCGGCTTGCGCTTACAGATTGTAAGGAAGTTGTTTTTTCTTATGCTAATTGTTTACATGATGTGCAACTTTATAATAGGCATTCAGCGAGAATGCCCATTTAAATTTGCTTTTATAATTATTTCTTATTTTTCTTTTGCATCTGGTTGATATAAGTCAAATGCATTGCCATATAGATCCTCGAAACCTGCGCCTTTTCCGCCAGGGACTGATTGCGGTTTTCCATGAAAGATCACGCCACGCGCTTTCATTTCACTATAATCCTTTTCAATGTCGTCACTTAAAAACATAATGAACACTTGGTTTCCGGTTTGTTTGCCGATCATTTCCTCTTGCTCCGGTGTGTCTGCTTTGACTAATTCCAGCTTCGTTTCATTTGCAGCACTTGGTGAAACGGTGAGGTACTTCCATCCCGGCGAAAATAATACTTCGTCCTGAATGATGAACCCTAATTTTTTGGTATAAAATTCTTTTGCTTCTTCAAGATCCTTAACTAATATAGAAACCTGGGCTGCCTGTGTAATCATGTCAATATGTCCTCCTTCTACAATCATGTTACCAGTCTTTATACCATTATATTTTACCAAAATAAAGATAAATAAATTTCTTTTCGATTGCTGGAATTTCATCAGCTGCTGGGGGGTTTAGGTTAAAAAAGTGCTGTTAATCACACCGAGATGAACTATCCTGTTATAAAGTTATGTTCAAAGTTTCCTAACGATTATTCGAATACCCTTTTCAAGTTACTTTTACCCGCACAGATAGGCATTCATCCTCATAGTCTATACAAGGAAAGCTTCCATTTATGCGAAAAGCGATGAGGTGAATGTATGCGGCTTACAAAAGGTGATTTAGTAACACGAATTTCCTACGGGCATGACCTGCTTTTTCGGGTTGCTTCTATCAAGGATAAAACAGTGCAATTATTCGGAGAGGATATTCGACTGGAGGCAGATGCCCCAATCGATGATATCGTCATAGTAAAAACACGGGAACTGGAAAAAAGGAGAAAAAAGGGAAAAGAACAGGAGGATTTTTCCTACCGTTTATTTCGTCAGGATTATCAATTAATGAAAGATAAACGGGAATACCAGTCAACTGAAGGTTATTATTATGAACCGCAGTATTTCCAGCTGCCGGCCAAGGTGCTGCACTTGGATGGGGATCAAATGTATTTAAAAAAATGCATTGAACTTTATCAGCGTGTCGGACTTCAGGTGCATGGTGTCCATGTAAATGAAAAGGAAATGCCTGTAAAAATCGGTGAACTCATTACGAAGATTCAACCTGATATTATCGTTATAACCGGCCATGATGCTTTTTCAAAAAATAAAGGAGAAAAAAATGATTTGCGGGCATACAGGCATTCCCGTCACTTTGTGGAAACCGTAAGGGAAGCGAGAAAAATCAATCCCAATCTGGACCAGTTAATTATTTTCGCAGGTGCGTGCCAATCTCATTTTGAATCCCTTATACGAGCGGGGGCCAATTTTGCAAGCTCCCCCCTGAGAATTAACATACATGCATTAGATCCCGTTTATATAGCCGCAAAAATCGCTTATACATCTTTTATGGATAGAGTAAGTGTCAGGGATGCCCTTAGAAATACACTTACAGGGGATAAAGGCATGGGCGGGGTGGAAACAAGGGGGCTGCTTCGAACCGGTATGCCGTATTTAGAAAGCGGATTTGATGAAAATGTTTAGATAAGAAAGTGCGGGCAACTTTCTTATCTGGCTTTCTTTTCCCATTTCCATACCCTCTATACATAAAAAAATCATTTTTAGTACATAAATTGTTAACATTTACACATAATACGATAAATAGACAAAATAAATGGTTGACATGTGAAAAGATACCTTGTTATAATATAAGATTTTATTTGACTCTTATACAAGCATATGATATATTATTGGAAGTGAGGTGGAGTGTAGTGGCTAAGACATTAATTGAAATTAAGCAGGGTCTCGAAGGTCATGTTGGACAGCGTTTAAAGCTGAAAGCCAACGGTGGCAGAAGGAAAACGATCGAACGATCAGGTGTATTGGCGGAAACATATCCTTCCGTGTTTATTGTTGAACTTGATCAGGAGGAAAATGCTTTCGAACGAGTATCTTACAGCTATGCAGACATACTGACAGAAACGGTAGAATTAAGCTTTGCGGATGAAAGAACAATAGCAACCATCCTTGAACAGTAAACATACTTTTTGTTTACTGTTTCTATTTTGCGGAGAGATAACAGAATATTGAGATGGCAGGGGAGGTAGTAATGGAGCATAAAAAGGTGGAAGAAATCTGGGGAATAATTGAAGCGGAACTGGAGAAAAATAACGCACCTTATAAAGGTACACATGCTGTATATCAATTTGAGCTAACCGACGTGGATGAAGGCATTTATCAGTTAAAATTAACAGGAGCTTCGGCTTTGGTAAAAAAAGATGCAGAAGATGAGGCTAATTGCACGCTGAAAATGAAGGAGAAGTACTTTAGGGAATTTTTGTCAGGGGATTTAAACAGCACAACAGCCTTTATGACCGGAAAGTTAAAGGTGGATGGAAATATCGGTTTGGCATTAAAGCTGGAAAACATGTTAAAACAATACGATTTTGCAAAATAACCCTTTTTTGTATACATATAACTCGTTTGAAATAAGCGCAACTGCATAATCTATAGATGTCGTAACAAATCCAAGCAGAAAGGGGTAGTTCTCTTATGGGGCGACGTAGAGGAATTATGTCTGACCATTTGAAAGAGGAAATTGCCAAGGAGTTAGGGTTTTACGACACGGTGCAGCAGGAAGGCTGGGGCGGCATTAAAGCACGGGATGCCGGAAACATGGTCAAGCGTGCCATTGAAATGGCTGAACAAAGTGCAGAAAAAAAAGGCAAATCCTAACGGATTTGCCTTTTTGGCATACAGAGGGCGGTTCTCCTGTTTCAGAAAGGCGGAATTTTCGGTTGATTAAACAAAAGAACCATCCCTCTGTTGCACCGCTGTTTCAAAACGCATAACCAGTCGCGACTTATTTTTTTTTGTGTTACAATTTGTTTATCTTTTCACACGGAGCTCTCACATCTTACGAATCTCTCCATCAGGAGTCATTCCGGACAGAAGAAGGTGAAGCGAATGATTATATTTGAAAAAGCACCTGCAAAATTAAATTTATCGCTTGATGTTATCAGTAAGCGGGAAGATGGATACCATAATGTGGAAATGGTTATGACGACCATTGATCTGTCAGACCGGATAAGTATCCATGAACTGGAAGAGGACAAAATAGAAATTTCTCTGGAGAGTAGATATGTACCTAGCGATGAGCGGAATTTAGCATATAAAGCGGCAAGGCTTTTCAAAGAAGCTTATAATATCAAAAGAGGAATCCATATTGAAATAGAGAAGAGCATCCCGGTTTCTGCAGGTTTAGGCGGAGGCAGTGCAGATGCAGCTGCTGTCTTGCGTGCACTAAATAGATTATGGGCATTACAAATACCTGCACAGGAACTGGCGGAACTTGGGGCACGTATTGGTTCTGATGTTCCTTTTTGTGTTTTCAGTCATACAGGTGTAGCTACGGGGCGTGGAGAAATTGTTAACAGCCTGCCTGCTCCTCCATCTTGCTGGGTCGTATTGGCAAAACCGGATATCGGTGTATCCTCCGGGACGATTTTTGAACAAATCATCCTCGAGGAGCTAATTCATCCGGAAACAGCTAAAGTCATTGAAGCGCTATATGAAAATGATTACTTTAAGCTTTGCCATAATATTGGCAATGCCCTGGAGGAAGTTACTTGCAGTATATACCCGGAAGTGAAGCGGATAAAAAATAAAATGGTACAAGCTGGGGCTGAAGGTGTTTTGATGAGCGGCAGTGGTCCGACGGTGTATGGTCTGGTGAAGCATGAAAGTAAGGCACAACGGATTTATAACAGCATGAGGGGCTTTTGCAAAGAAGTGTATTACGTACGATTAATTGGATAAGCTATTGCCTGAAAACATATATTAATGGTATATTTATATATAAATATTCGGTTTTGAGGTGTACATATGAAAAGAAGTAATCGATTGGTCGTACTGACAAATTATTTTCTTGATAACCCAAGAAAGCATACCCAATTGCCCTATTTCGTGGATCGGTTAAGTACAACAAAAGCCTCGGTAAGTGAGGATTTGGATATCATCCATAATGTATTTCATAGTGAAGGTTTGGGCTATCTGACAAGAACAACAGGGGCAGCTGGCGGGGTTAAATTTATTCCGGAAAATGCTGAGTCGGTAAGCGCTGGCTTTATCGAAAAACTTTGCAGCAAACTGGAGGATCCTGCGCGAATTCTTCCTGGCGGCTATTTGTATATGAGTGATTTACTCGGAAATCCGCAGACAGTGAGGGAGATTGGACGTGTTTTTGCCTCTCGGTTTTCCGCTGAGGATATTGATGTGGTTGTAACGGTGGCCACCAAAGGGATTCCACTTGCCTATGCAACAGCATCTTTTTTGGACGTCCCTGTTGTCATAGTGAGAAGGGATCCAAAAGTAACAGAGGGTTCTTCTGTCAGTATTAATTATGTTTCCGGCTCATCACGAAAAATCCAGACGATGGTTTTGCCGAAGCGAAGTTTGCAAGTTGGTGCTAACGTCTGTATTATAGATGACTTCATGAAAGCGGGCGGTACGATTACCGGCATGATTAATCTTCTGGATGAGTTTGAAGCAAACGTAAAAGCAATCGGTGTGCTTGCAGAGGCAGATGATGAAGAGGAAGAACGGGTAGTGGATCATTATACTTCTCTGGTGAAGATCACCAATGTAGACAGCAAGGAGAAAAATATTTATGTACAGCCAGGGAATTTGCTGAATCACGAATAATAATTTCATAATTTTTCTTATTGCAACAAAAAAAACTGCTTTTATGTTTTTCAAATATCAGTAAATATTTTATTTTTTTCGTTTTTTAGCAGGACTTTTCAAACTTTTGTTGAACTAGTTAAGTAAGCAAAAGGGAAAAGGTGGTGATACATCATGGAAGTAACTGACGTTCGATTACGCCGCGTAAATACGGATGGAAGAATGCGTGCTATAGCTTCAATCACGTTAGATGAAGAATTTGTGGTCCATGATATCCGCGTGATTGATGGGAATAACGGACTTTTTGTTGCAATGCCATCAAAAAGAACTCCAGATGGAGAGTTCCGGGATATTGCACACCCGATTAATTCAGGCACAAGAGCAAAAATACAGGAAGCCGTGCTGGAGGAGTTTCGTCGAGTGGGGCAGGAAATGGAATACGAAGAAGCAGGCGCTTCATAATTAAATGCAAACAGCTAGAGGTCTAATCTTCAAAAGGTTAGCCTTCTTTTTTTCTGGTAAGAAATAATGATGCTATAGCTGTTCTTACCTGGCTCATTTTTTGGTGTACAAAAAATATGACACAAAACTACCAGATCTTTATATAGCAAAAATAGTTAGGGTCTGTACTTAGGAATCTTGTGATGAGCAGTTTATTACCAGTGGTTACGATAACTTGTATAAAAAATTCTAATTAGACAAAAAGAACTGCCCCCCGCGTTTCAACGCTTGAAATTGGCGGCTTTTTAAGATATATTCATAATGGATAAAAAGAAATTTTGGGGGTCTCCATATGGCAAAACGGTATGCTGTTATTTTAGCGGCAGGGAAAGGGACCAGAATGAAGTCGAAGCTTTATAAAGTACTTCATCCGGTCATGGATCGACCAATGGTACAGCACGTTATTGACCAGGTGAAAACGGTTCAATTGGATAAATTAGTTACTATCGTTAGTTTAGGTGCAGAGAAAGTGGAGGAACATATTGGGAATGACAGTGAATTTGTAATACAAAAGGAGCAGCTGGGAACAGGCCATGCTGTATTGCAGACAGAAGAGCTGTTAAAAGATAAAGAAGGAATGACGATCGTTGTATGTGGTGATACACCATTAATTACAGGCGACACATATCAGGCACTGTTTGACCACCATGAGAAAACGAATGCTAAAGCGACGGTATTAACTGCAAAAGCGCCAAACCCTTCTGGGTACGGAAGAGTTGTTCGCAATAAACAGAATGAAGTGGAAAGAATTGTAGAACATAAAGATGCCAATGTTGAGGAACGCTCCATTGATGAAATAAATACAGGTACATACTGCTTTGATAACAAGGCGCTGTTTCAGGCACTGCAGCATGTTTCCAATGACAATACACAGGGTGAATATTATTTGCCTGACGTCATCGGGATTTTGCGCCAGCAGTCAGAAAAGGTAAGTGCCTTTTTAACAGCGGACTTTAATGAAACAATTGGAATCAACGACCGTGCAGCATTAGCCGAGGCTGAAAGAATTTTGAAACAGCGAATAAATGAAAGCCATATGCGAAATGGTGTAACGATTATCGATCCGGTTCACACATATATCCATCCGGATGTTAAAATAGAACAGGATGTCGTGATTCATCCTGGTACTATCATTAAGGATGAGTCCATCATTGAGGCAGATGCCGAGATCGGACCGCATTGTGAAATTACCAATTGTTATGTTGGAAAAGAAACGGTCATTAAGCAAAGTGTTGCCACCGACAGTAAAATTGGAAACAGGGTGAACATCGGTCCGTATGCGCATATTCGCCCGGAGTCCGTGATCAGCAACAAAGCGAAAATCGGAAACTTTGTCGAAGTAAAGAAAACGAAGCTTGGGGAAGGAAGCAAGGTCTCCCACTTAAGTTATATGGGTGACGCGGATGTGGGGAGCAATGTTAATATCGGTTGTGGTACAATAACAGTAAACTATGATGGGAAAAATAAATATTTAACTACCATTGAGGATGATGCGTTTATCGGCTGTAATTCAAATCTGATTGCTCCCGTAACCGTGGGCAAGGGGTCCTATGTTGCAGCAGGTTCAACGATTACGAAAGATGTACCAGGAGACGCCCTGGCTGTAGCAAGAGCAAGACAGTCCAATAAAGAAGGATACGCAACAAGACTTAAAAACAGAAAAAAAGATTAGCGGAGGGTTATTTTCATGGCATCCACGTATAAAGATTCATCATTAAAGGTATTCACATTGAATTCAAACAGAGCATTGGCAGAAGATATTGCAGCGCATATAGGGACAACCCTCGGGGAATGTACCGTGAACCGATTTAGTGATGGGGAAATTCAAATCAACATCGAAGAAAGTGTTCGGGGCTGTGATGTATATGTGGTTCAATCAACCTGCTCTCCGGTTAATGAGCGCATCATGGAATTATTGATCATGATCGATGCGTTAAAGCGGGCATCGGCCAGATCCATAAATATTGTTATGCCATATTACGGTTATGCCAGACAGGATAGAAAAGCGCGCTCCCGCGAACCGATTACAGCCAAACTGGTTGCAGACCTGCTGGAGACAGCGGGTGCAAACAGAGTAATTACACTTGATCTGCACGCGCCGCAGATTCAGGGATTTTTTAATGTTCCGATCGATCACCTGCAAGGTGTGCCAATCTTGTCCGATTATTTTGAAGCAAAAGGACTGGAAGACATTATTGTTGTCTCCCCGGACCACGGAGGAGTTACCAGAGCAAGAAAAATGGCGGATCGCCTGAAAGCGCCGATTGGCATCATTGATAAGCGACGACCAAAACCGAATGTTGCAGAAGTGATGAATATTGTCGGGAATATAGAAGGAAAAACAGCTATTCTCATTGATGATATCATTGATACAGCAGGTACTATTTCCCTTGCTGCAAATGCGTTAGTGGAAAATGGTGCAAAAGAAGTGTATGCTTGCTGTACACATCCTGTACTTTCCGGTCCGGCAATTGATCGCATAAATGAATCAAAAATCAAAGAACTGGTGATTACAAACTCTATTCCAATTTCGGAGAATAAACTAGTTAAAAAAATCACCCCATTATCTGTGGCACCATTAATCGGGGAAGCTATTATTCGTGTTCATGAGCTGCAATCTGTCAGTATTCTCTTTGACTAGTGCAGCGTTTAGAAAAAAGATGAGAAGGGTATTATGAACGTATACATTTATGACGTTTACGTTTTTTAGATATAAACAAACAAAAGATATAACTTTTTGGAGGATGATAAATATGGCAGTCAAATTAAAAGCAGAAAGACGAGAAGATTTAAAGAAATCAGCAACAAAGGAAATAAGAAATAAAGGGCGCTTGCCTGCAGTACTATACGGGAAAGAGAAAGAAGCTAAAGCTATCTCCCTGGATAGTATTGAGCTGGTAAAAACCGTTCGGGATGAGGGAAGAAATGCTATTATTTCCTTAGATATCGAAGGAGAAAGCCCGGTGGATGTTATGCTGCATGAGTATCAAATGGATCCGATTAGAGAAGAATTGCTCCATGCAGACTTTTATATTGTCGATATGTCTGAAGCAATGGATGTCGAGGTTACCCTGAACCTGGAAGGGGAAGCTGAAGGTGTGCGTGATGGCGGTGTCCTGCAGCAACCACTCTATGTATTGCAAGTGCGAGCTAAACCGCGTGAAATTCCTGAAGAAATCGCTGTTGATATATCCGAATTAAAAGTAGGGGAAACACTTACAGTTGCTGACCTGAACACAGCAGGAAATTATGAAGTGCTCGATGAACCTGATACAACGATTGCTACTATTTCAGCACCGGATACATTAGATGATCTAGAGGCATCGCCGGATGAAAATCAAGAGCCAGAACTTGTTGGTGCAGAAGAAGAGACGGAAGAAGACAAATAATCATTTAACTGATACACTATCTTTTCCTTCATACACGGGGAAAAGGTAGTGTATTCCTTCAGTATAGAAAATAAAGGAAGAAAAATATGAAATGTATCGTTGGGCTGGGTAATCCCGGCAGGAAATACAAAGACACAAGGCATAATGTCGGCTTTATGGTGATTGAAGCATTACGCAAACGCCATAATTGGAAGTTGAATCAATCAAAATTTAATGGCAAATATGCGATGGAAATGCTTAATGGTGAAAAAATCATTATACTGCAGCCGCAAACCTATATGAACCTTTCCGGAGAATCAATCAGACCATTGATGAATTATTTTAACATCGATTTGGATGATCTGATTGTTATTTATGATGATCTGGATTTGCCTACAGGAAAAATTCGACTCAGGCAAAAGGGTGGCCATGGGGGGCATAATGGCATACGTTCCACGATAGACCATCTAGGAACAAAGGAATTTAAGCGTATTCGGATTGGTGTTGGAAGGCCGGTGGATCAGATGCCGGTCATAAATTATGTGCTTGGAAAATTTCCAAAAGAAGAGCAGGACAGTGTAGATTCCAGTATCAATCTAGCGGCTGATGCTTGTGAAACATGGTTGACAAGCCCTTTTTCAGAAGTGATGAATAAGTTTAATCGATGATCAACCTTATATGGAAGTTCATTTTTGTGCATGATTTATACAGTCTGGTAATATACTTAAGTCAATATATAAACTGTGCGTTTTTTCGCAGTGTAACTGGCTGGCCGACAACGCCACGTCCTGGGACTGTGCGTAAATGCTCGTCCCACCGAAAACCTTTGGGACTATGGTACAGTGGTTCCTCGTCCCACCGAAATACATTGTGGCAACGTCTGCATGGCCTACGTCCTGTAGGCCTAAACCCCCATTGAATGAAGTTTTACTTTATATGCTGGAGATGGGCAGCTTGGTCTTCGCAGAGTATCTTTTCGCCTAGTATAAGATAAGTCCTTTTCGGATAAACTTTTAACACAGGTTATTCGTTCATCCGAGGAGGTAAACGCATGTCCATCATTTATACATGCAAGCATTGCAGGCAGGAAATCGGCAGACTGCAGGAAAAGGTTGTTGATTCCTCTGTACTTGGCTTTCAGCAATTAACAAAAGAGGAAAAAGAAGAAATGATTCAATATGCGGAAAATGGCGACATGATTGTTCACGCTATCTGTGAAAGCTGTGAAGAATCGTTAAGTCAGCATCCGCGCTATCATGAACTGGATTTTTTTATCCAATAAAATAACTCGGAAAAAAGCTTTGGCTGCGGACCAAAGCATTTTGCGCTTTACCTGAGCGTAGCAAGTGGAGGTTAAAAAATTGAAAGGTATTCATCAATATTTACAATCGAAAGAAGACATCAAGGCTATTATAAATGGTGTTACCGATGGCATGGAAGAACAATTGGTGGCAGGGTTATCCGGTTCTGCAAGGGGACTGCTCGTGTCTCTTATCCATGAATCTGCGGACAGACCGATCCTATTAATCACCCACCAGCTCGTCCAGGCACAGCAATTATTTGACGACCTAAGTGAATTTATGGATGAATCATCCGTTCACTTATATCCGGTCAATGAGCTGATCGCCTCGGAAATAGCTTTTGCCAGCCCAGAACTAAGAAGCCAGCGCATTGAATCATTAAGCACCTGGGCGCATAAAAAGTCAGGCATTCTGATCGCTCCTGTAGCAGCATTAAAACGGATGCTTCCCCCGCCGGACTATTGGAGCAAATACCAGCTCTTTTTTAAACTTGGCGAAGAGATAGGTGTTGAAGGTTATTTGGCATCACTTGTCGATATGGGATATGAACGGGCTCCGATGGTCACAAAACCCGGGGAATTCAGTTTGCGCGGGGGCATTATCGATATTTACCCATTAACGGAAAAACACCCGCTACGTATAGAGCTCTTTGATGAAGAGATTGACTCTATACGCTATTTTGATGCAGAAAATCAGCGTTCTTTGGGTAAATTAAATGAAATAACCGTTGGGCCGGCGACCGAATTATTATTAACAAAAGAAGCTATATTATCCGGCGGTGAACGCTTGGAAGATGCGCTCGGCGAGACATTAAAGAAAATGAAATCAGACGAGAAAAAGGAAAAGCTGATAGAAGTCATTGAGCATGATATAGCACGTTTGAAAAACCTGGAACACTTTCAAGAAATGTATAAATATATTGGATTTCTCTATGAAAATCCTGCTAGTTTATTAGATTACCTACCTAAAGACGGGCTAATGATTCTAGATGAAATGAGCCGGATTCAGGAATCAGCTACCAATCTGGATGTAGAAGAAGGGGAATGGTACAGCAGCCTCTTGGAATCCGGCCAAATGGTGACGAACAGCAAATTTTCCTTTGACTGGGAGACAGTGTGGAATAACATAGATTCACAGCGCATTTATATGTCGGTTTTTCTGAGACATATCCCCAATACACAGCCGCAAAATATTGTGAACCTATCCACACGGGCGATGCAGGAATTTCATGGACAAATGAATTTATTGAAAAATGAAATAGATAGATGGGAAAAAGGAGATTTTTCTGTCATTGTACTTGCACCAAATGAAAAGCGGGCGGAAAAAATCCAATCCATTTTTGCCGATTATGACATAGAAGCAGTCGTAACGGAAGAACCGGAGCTCCCAGTAAGTATTCCTACGATCACTGTAGGGAACATCACAAGCGGACTGGAACTGCCGATGCACAAGCTTGTATTCATCACGGAAAATGAGTTATTTAAAAAACGCACGAAACGGTCGAGAAAGCAGCAGAAAATTTCCAATGCGGAACGAATTAAAAGCTACCAGGAATTAAAAATTGGTGATTTTGTTGTTCACGCCGGTCATGGTGTAGGTAAATACATTGGTATAGAGACACTGGAAGTCAGTGATCTGCATAAAGACTATATGCTGATTAAATATTCCGGTGATGACAAGCTGTATGTTCCGATTGAACAAATCGACCAGGTGCAGAAGTTTGTTGCCTCGGAGGGAAAAGAGCCAAAACTGCATAAATTGGGCGGCACAGAATGGACCAAGGTTAAACGCAAGGTCCAATCCTCAGTGGAAGATATTGCCGAAGATTTAATTAAGTTGTATGCCGAAAGAGAAGCTAGAGAAGGATACGGATTTTCAGAAGATACTGAAATGCAGCGGGAATTTGAAGCATCTTTTCTATATCAGGAAACAGAAGATCAATTGCGCTGTATCGAAGAAATAAAAAGAGATATGGAAAAAACACGTCCAATGGACCGGCTGCTTTGCGGCGATGTCGGTTATGGAAAAACAGAGGTAGCGATACGGGCGGCATTTAAAGCCATTGCCGATGGAATGCAGGTGGCCTTTTTGGTTCCGACAACCATTTTAGCCCAGCAGCATTTTGAGACGATCCGCGAACGTTTTCAGGATCATGCGATCAATATCGGTATGTTAAGCCGGTTCCGCACGAAAAAACAACAGAAAGAAACGATTGACGGGCTTAATAAGGGGACGATTGATGTCGTTGTTGGTACACATAGAATTTTGTCCAAAGATATAAAGTATAAAGACTTAGGCTTACTCGTTGTGGATGAAGAACAGCGTTTTGGGGTAAAGCATAAGGAAAAAATTAAGCAAATGAAAACGAATGTCGATGTATTGACATTGACGGCTACACCAATCCCAAGGACATTGCATATGTCCATGCTTGGGGTGCGCGATCTTTCCGTTATTGAAACCCCGCCGGAAAACCGTTTTCCTATTCAAACTTACGTGATGGAAAGCAACCCTGTGTTTGTCCGGGAAGCTATTGAGCGTGAGATGTCCAGAGGCGGACAGGTGTTTTTCCTGTATAACCGGGTGGAAAGCATTGATAAAGTGGCTCGAGACCTCGGTTCGCTTGTAGATGCAAGGATTGCAGTTGCCCACGGACAGATGAATGAAACAGAACTGGAAAACGTTATTTTTGCCTTTTTAGCAGGAGAATATGACGTTCTAGTCAGTACGACGATCATTGAAACCGGGGTGGATATCCCGAATGTAAACACATTAATCGTCAATGATGCGGATCGGATGGGATTAAGCCAGCTTTATCAGCTCAGAGGACGTGTTGGTCGTTCCAACCGGGTAGCTTATGCTTATTTCACCTATCAAAAGGATAAAGTATTAACGGAAGTGGCAGAGAAACGGCTGCAGGCGATTAAGGAATTTACGGAACTTGGATCCGGCTTTAAAATTGCCATGAGGGATTTATCCATCAGAGGAACAGGAAATATTCTCGGTTCTCAGCAGCATGGATTTATCGACTCTGTCGGCTTTGATATGTACTCCCAGATGCTGAAAGAAGCCATTGATTCTCGTAAAAAAGGAAAAACTATAGAGGATGCCGCGCCATTTGAACCAGAACTTAACTTAAAAGTGGATGCCTATATTCCGGATACCTATATAAAAGATGGAAAGCAGAAAATTGATATATATAAACAGTTTCAGGCAATTGATTCACCTGGGGATATTACAGACTTAAAGGATGAATTGATTGACCGTTTTGGAGATTATCCGAAAGAAGTGGATAATCTATTTACCGTAAGCTCGCTAAAAATGTATGCAAAAAGAGAACGAGTGGAATCGATTTTTGAAAAAAGCAATAAAATTGAAATGTGCATCGAGGAAAACCGCAGCCAGCAGGTGGATGGCTCCAAGTTATTTGAGCTGGCAAATACATTTGGCCGTGAAATGCAGCTCGGTACACAAAATAACAAATTGAAGATTGTCTTCAAAGCATCGATAAAAACAAAGCCAAAAAGATATGAAATTACCGAACACTTTATAGATAAATTGGCAAATGTAGACAGGGGCGCATAAAGAGAAACTTCGTTCAGTAGGCTTTCTCTTCCTACCCTACTGAATGATAGTTGCACAGAATCCGAGCTGTTTATCCTCCCACCTTCACATTTTTATTTATTCAAGCATAGAAGTGGAGGATTTACAGTCCCGTTAATACATGATAAAAATCAGGCAGGAATGTATAGTTCTTCCAAGATGATTCATACTAAAAGCACAGCTGGTGATTTTCTTAGAAAACTTGGCTTATCGCCAAACTTTTATGGCGGGAGTCTTCGTTGTCAAAAAGGAATAAAAAATGAAATCACTAAAAGATACTCATCTTAAGAAAGGGGAACTGCTAACGGATGAAAGCAACAGGAATTGTGCGCCGTATTGATGATTTAGGCAGAGTAGTTGTTCCTAAAGAAATCAGAAGAACATTACGAATACGTGAAGGAGATCCATTGGAGATATTTGTGGACAGAGAAGGCGAGGTAATTTTAAAGAAATATTCTCCAATAAATGAATTAGGACATTTTGCACAAGAATACGCAGAAGCCTTGTTTGATTCCCTTCAATCACCAGTGCTCATCTGTGACAGGGATGAAGTTATTGCCATCAGCGGAGAATCGAAAAAGGATTACTTAAATAAACCAATTGGATCACAGCTGACAAAAACAATGGAAAATCGCACACAAATTTTTGAAAAAGAAGCAGATACCGAAGAAATCACCGTTGGAAATAAAGTGGAGTTAAAGTCATACTGCATCAGTCCGATCATCGCAAATGGAGATGCGATCGGCTGTGTAATGATTTTCTCCAAAGAGGATGGAAAGCTTACAGAGGTGGAACAAAAAGCAGTGGAAACCGCTGCAGGATTTTTGGCGAAACAGATGGAATAAGAGGTGGGTGGAAAAGAGCAAACCGGAGATTCCCGGTTTTGCTCTTTTTTTAGTAGTGTGGCTACGGTTTTAGGCAAGTGAAAGGCATAGCAATTAAATTTGAAACAAGTCGTACCTTTTATAAAAAAATACGGCTTGTGCAACAGAAGATATACATGTATCATAAAGGGTTTTAATGGTATATGGAAAAGGAAACAACACTTGATCATGAATCATAAAGGGTTTTAATGGTATATGGAAAAGGAAACAACACTTGATCATGAATCATAAAGGGTTTTAATGATATACGAAAAAGAAAAAAACGCTTGATCATGAATCATAAAGGGTTTTAATGGTATATGGAAAAGGAAACAACGCTTGATCATGAATCATAAAGGGTTTTAATGGTATATGGAAAAGGAAAAAACGCTTGATCCTGTATCATAAAAAGTATTAATGGTATATGGAAAAGAAAAAATCGCTTAGTCATTACTTTGAAAGAGCATTTGAAGGTTTCAATTTGATAATCAGTATGATGCTTCCGCACTACTAATTCGAGTAGGAGCTATGCCTCTCAATTATTTTATAAGGGGGACTATTTTCGGGTCGTAGATATCATGAAGCCATCGAAAGAATACTTAGACATTAATTATTTATTATTATATGCGAGGAAGAACACATTACATACTCAAAGGCTTACGAGAAAACAGAGGACTCTATTTCCGTTGAAACCTATATGAAAATGGAAATTATACAATAGAAGATAAAACCAATTATAAAGATAAAGCTTTAAAAGAACTTGAACTAATAAAATCAAAAAATGTAAAGTTTGCTCTTAAGTAGTTTTCATTCTTTAATTCTCTCGGGCTTTAACCAACTGCTTGTGTTGATCCATTAAGGAACCATAAATTAGTGGTTTTTTTTCGTTAAAGTAGATGTTGCAATAAATTACATAGACCCCCTTCCACTTATGCTATAATAAGGGGACAATTCGTCATGCGAAAAATTATATGCAGCTATTTTAAAGGACAGTTTATATGATTGAAAATGAATCGAATACATTAGTAAAGGGTGCATTGCTGCTTACTTTAGCAGGACTGATCAGCAAGGTTTTAAGTGCTGGATACCGGATACCCTTACAAAACCTTACAGGTGATATCGGGTTTTATATTTATCAGCAGATCTACCCTATATTGGCGATTGCTGTTATCTTAGCGCTTTACAGCTTTCCTTCTGCCATTTCAAAAATGGCAACGGATATAAAAGCAGAAGGGAAATCCCTATCTTTTAAAAGCTTTTATGTCCCCATTTTCATTATTTTGCTATGTATCTGTGTTCCATTGTTTATTTTTCTCTTATTGAATGCAGGCTCGCTGGCACTGTTCATAGGGGATGTAAATTTAGAGCGGGTTTATCAGCTGGGTGCGTTTGTTTTTTTACTTGTACCATTGACTTCGTTATTAAGAGGATATTTTCAGGGAAATATAGTGATGAAGCCAACCGCGTATTCCCAGATTGGGGAACAGCTTGTCCGTGTTTCCTTTATTATTTGTGCTGCGGTTTTTATTTTTATGACCGGGGCGAATATATACTTCATTGGACAAGCTGCTGTAATGGCGTCTGTATTGGGAGCAGCTGTTGCGACCTTGATTTTGTGTGTATTTTTGTTTAAAAAACATTCCAAGGGGACAATTGAAAAACAAGATTCTGCTGTCCCATGGAATTATTACGTCCGGACATTACTCACGCTGGGAATCGTAGCATCATTAAATCATATGGTGTTGATTATTATTCAGTTTGCGGACACGTTTACATTAATTCCGAGTTTAATGGATTATGGTCTGACGAATCGTGAGGCGATGGAAGCGAAAGGCGTATTTGACAGAGGACAGCCGCTCATCCAGCTTGGCACCGTATTGGGGTCCTCTTTCGCTTTAGCGTTACTTCCGGCGGTCACAAAACAAAAGCTGGAAAGTAATCCGGATGCCTTTTATTCCTACATACAGGGAACATTATTATTCAGTTTTTATTTGGCCATCGGTGCAACGGTCGGATTGGTTTTCATTTTCCCGGAAACAAATACGTTATTGTTCCAAAACGATAAAGGAACCACGGATTTACAGATTCTCGTTGTTTCTATACTACTCAGTTCCATGGCGATGACAGGGGCGGCCATTCTCCAGGGACTGGGTTATATGAAAAGGACAGCAGGCTTTATCCTAATTGCTTTTTTTGTAAAATGGACGGCAAATCAGCTGCTCGTTCCTCTCTGGGGCATTACCGGCAGTGCTATTGCTACGGTTGTTAGCCTGCTATTCCTTTGCGCTATTGTGCTATTCGAATTAAAACGGAAACTGCCCGTACTTTACTTTTTCAAGAGAATTCGTTGGCGTGCGCTTATTAGTGCTGCAGCAGTTATGATCCTGTTTATTATGGCAATAGGCACCATGATGTCAGAGCCGGCCCATCTTTCACGAATCACACTATTATTCTACTGTACATTTGTTTCCATCATAGGGGCAGTATTGTACTTTTATTGTTTGATTCGCTGGCAGGCATTCAAAGTAGAGGAGCTTCGCATGCTGCCAATGGCTTCACTATTCCTAAAAATTCATCACAGGAGGTAGCAGCTTTATGAATAAAATTGAAATTATCGGGTTGGGCGCTGGAGATATCGATCAGCTGCCGCTCGGCTTATATAAAAAATTAACACAGCATCAGGGTGTTATTTACACACGAACCATCGATCATCCAGTCATCAAATCTTTACAGGAAGAATCTGTCGCATTTGAGACATTTGACAGTTTTTATGAAACAGAAGCGGAATTTGATCATGTATATGAACGTATCACATCATCGTTACTCGAAGCGGCAAAAAAGGAATCTATTATTTATACGGTTCCCGGACATCCGATGCTCGCTGAAAAAACGGTTCAACTATTATTAGAGCAAAAGGAAATAGAGGTGGAGATTGTCGGCGGCCAAAGCTATTTGGATGATTTATTTTCCGCCCTTAAAATTGATCCGATTGAAGGTTTTCAATTTGTAGATGCTAATTCTTTTAAAAGGGATCAGCTCGACTACAGGAATCACCTTGTATTTTGCCAGGTATATGACCAATTTATCGCATCACAAGTGAAGTTAGACCTCCTGGAGGATTTACCACCGGATTACATGATTACAATCGTGGATGCAGTAGGCACGAATCAAGAGGTGATCAAGGAAATTCCATTGGAAGAATTGGATCACGGAATCGAAATGAGCAATTTAATGAGTGTGTATGTTCCTCCTGCGCCCGATTCGCTCCTGAATCACAAATTTCACCGGTTAAAGGAAATTATCACCATATTAAGAGGGCCAAATGGTTGCCCATGGGACCGGAAACAGACACATGAATCATTGCGCCCCTATGTGATTGAAGAAACATATGAGCTCATAGATGCGATTGATCAACAAGATGATGATAATATCATCGAAGAACTGGGAGATATCCTCCTGCAGGTCATGCTTCACAGCCAAATTGGTGAGGACAATGGGTATTTCCAGGTGGATGATGTCATTCGTTCGATAACGGAAAAAATGATTTATCGCCATCCCCATGTTTTTGGCAATAAGCAGGTGGATACGGTCGATGAAGTATATAAAAATTGGGATGAACTGAAGAAAGAGGAAAAGGGAAAAGGAGAAAAAACGTCTGTACTGGATGGTGTACCCAAAGAGCTGCCATCACTTGCAAAAGCATACAAGCTGCAGTACAAAGCAGCAAAAGTCGGTTTTGAGTGGGAAGATGTCGGCGGGGTCTGGGACAAGCTGGATGAAGAGCTGAAGGAAGTAAAAGAAGCGGTAGAAGCTGCGGATACAGAAGAAGTGGAAAAAGAACTGGGCGATGTACTGTTTGTGCTGGCGAATCTGGCAAGGTATTATAAAATAAACCCGGAAGTAGCATTGAACCGTTCAAACAGAAAATTTCTATCGAGGTTTTCCTATATCGAAGCAGCGCTGGAAAAACAAAAGAAAGATATAAACGATGCAACTTTGGGAGAGATGGACAAGTTTTGGGATAAAGCTAAGGAAGGGGAGTAATTTATGAGACTGGACAAATTTTTAAAGGTATCTCGTTTAATCAAGCGGAGAACGATGGCAAAAGAAGTCGCCGATCAGGGAAGAATTACGGTCAACGGTAATCAGGCAAAATCATCTACCAAGCTAACGGTAGGGGATGAGCTGGTTATCAGGTTTGGGCAAAAACTTGTAACGGTTAAAGTGAATGATCTGAGGGAGACTGTGAAAAAGGATGAGGTGGAGACGTTGTATACTGTTTTGAAAGAAGAGAAGGCTGGGGATAAATCATAAAGTAGCTATTGTAGCTTTGAAATAAATTCGTAAAGTGATGCTTTAAATTGAACAAAGAGGTTAGTTTCTGGATTAAATGATGGTCAGTTTAAGGCATGTTCAAGGAGAGGAACAGGGGGACTTGAGTTGTCGATAAAGAGCTGATATTCCTATTTACTAATATATACTAAACAATCATAGGATAAGGAGATTATTTATGAACATGGATGCTTTCCAACAATATGTTAAAGAATTTTGCGAGGAAAAAGGTTTTAATGATGTTTCAGATGAAGAGCGTTATTTATTTTTCATGAGTGAAGTCGGCGAGATGAGTGAGGAATTACTAAAATTAAAGTATGCAGGTGAGGATAAACAGACAGAAATTAGAAAAGCGCTTAGTCATGAAATATTTGATGTGATATGGAACGCTGTAGAAATTGCAAATCGACTGGATATAAATTTGACACAGGCATTTAAGGAAAAGATGGAGGTAAACAGTAAACGGTCCTGGTAATTGTGGATAATCAACAACTGATCGCCAATGCTGGATAAGTATAGGTGACCATATCGGGTGGGATAGGGTGCACACAACCTTTTGGGAAAGGGCCGAATGTTGAAGGTCGGTTGTTGGAGATCATTATGAATAAGTAATACAGTAGTAGATTTACAGTTATTTATTGGAGGAGGAACCATGGAAATTCGAACAGTGAATAGTTCAGATTACTATGTAATATCACCATTAATAAATGATTGGTGGGGTGGGCGACAAATGTCAGACATGCTGCCGAAATTATTTTTTGATCACTTTAACGACACTAGTTTTGTTGTTGAAGAGCATGGTGAGATTATAGGTTTTTTAATTGGATTTCTATCTCAATCCAAGTCAGATGAAGCTTACATACATTTTGTTGGGGTTCATCCCGAGTATCGTAAACGAAGTATAGGAAAAGCGCTTTATAACAAATTCTTCTCTAAAGTGCAGCGTGAGAATCGAAACAAAGTACGCTGTGTTACTTCACCAGTCAATAAAACATCTATTGCTTATCATACAAGAATGGGCTTTACTGTTGAACAGGGGGATAAAACAGTAGATGGCACAATGGTGAAGGCAGAGTATGATGGTCCAGGTCAGGATAGGGTATTGTTTGTGAAAGAACTCCATTAAATAATCTGCGTTAGAAAAAACAATGGTGCACGGTCATTGGAAGAAGGGCCATTTCCGGTATAATGCTAAGCAGGATATTGCTTTACACATAGGACATTTTTATTAGCAGTCCATATTATTTATTTTTGGAGGGAATATTATGAGCAATGTTGTTTATGAAATTAAAAAACTCCCTGCTTATCGTGCTATGGGGCTTAAATATGAGGTTCCATTTACGGAGATTGAAACGATAACAGATGTGATCCAAAATTCAATCCGTAGAGTGGATGAGTTTGAATACGCTGTAAATAAAGACAAAAGATTGGGGTTGTCGTATCATCTTCGACCAGATGGGTTCGTATATTATTCAGCCTATGAAGTGCGGGATGAACAACAAGTTCTTGAAGGTATGATTGAAATTCGTGTTCCTGAAATGACCTACCTGGTCACAACACATACAGGCGGAAGTATTGAAGAAACTTATGGGAAAATTATGGATTGGATCAGCGGGAGTGACTATGTACCCTTTAAAGAACAAGGTACGGAATACTATGATGAACTGCCGATAAAGCATGAAATACACCCAAGTGATTCAGTCACAAGCGACCCTCATTTTGATATTTTAATACCGATAAAAAAGCTATAAACAATCTTCTTGCCCGAGCATATAATTGATCATTTATACCCTATTATGTTCAACTTACTGTAATGAAAAGCACTGATTACTTGAAAACACCTAGAAACCCAAAAGAAGTTCATGCACCGGTTGCCCCTTATGTGCACCAAATTGAGTGACTGGCCCCAATAGATGGTTAACATTATCTGGTCAATTGGGTATGAGTGTAGATGGAGACGTTCCAAAAGATCCATTAGAACAACTAAAGTTAGCACTAAACAATATCAAAAAGAACCTCGATGAGGCTAATATGCAGGTACAAGATTTAACAAAGTTGGTTTTTTATCTTGTTGGAGAATTTGAAGCAGATAAGAGAAGAGAAGTGATCAAGGATTTTCTTGGTGATCACCTTCCTTGCACGACAATGATTTATGTCATCGCTTTAGCAGCACCTTCCTTTAAGGTTGAGATTGACGCATGGGCGTGTAAAGAGATTGAACAGCTATAGTTCTTTAAACAGCGAGCGCAAGGGTAAAGAAACTTATTCAATGCACATTTTTTCAAAAATTAAGAAAAAACAAGGTTTTCCCTATATATTCTTCTGACTTGTGACCACTGCAAAGACGAGGGATTCAGTCGAATTTTCTCATAAAAGACCATTTTCTCGTAATGAATGCGCTTGCTTTGTGCATAAAACTTCTTATTTTCTAATAGACAAATTTTTAAAAGGGATTGAAGACGAATGAATATTAGACCATATCAAGAAAAGGGTAAAGAAAGCATCATCGGCCTATCTAATCGTTTTAGTGATATTCAATTTATGGAATATAGGAACCGGGAGAATATGGAACAAAAACAATTGTAATTAGCAAAAAGCGCTGTTTCGTCAAATGCATCAGACATTTTTGTGGTTGAACATGATAGTGAATTTCTGGGATACATAGAATTAACTGAAGACAGGGATTATTTCACAAATAACAGGGTAGCTTATATTTTAGCGATTGCAGTGACGAGTGCAGGTGAGGGTAAAGGAATAGGCAAGGTGTTAATGGGTAAAGCAGAGAAATGGTGTTTAGAAAAAGGATGTAAACAGATTGTTTTAGATGTATTCAAAGCAAATGATAATGCCATTCATTTTTATCGGCACTTAGGGTATGAAGAAGAAATTGTAAAGATGGTTAAACCCACTAGCGTTGCATAAATATTGATTTAATTTTCTGTTTTTATCACTTCTTAAATTGCAATAGTAAATGCAACACCCCCTGTGAAACCGCTATATAAGGTTTTTCTGTAATTTGTTGGTGTTGGGGCCTAGGCCCCAACACCAACAAATTTTGCGAACGCTTCGGCTGGGGTT
>NZ_JBGOHB010000036.1:0-45080 GCF_041521345.1 Virgibacillus oceani
CAGAACAGCTTACTGGAAACATTGGGGATCCTTATGAAGCTCAACCGAAAGATATTGACGGATATGAGCTAGTAGAAGTACCAAGCAATGAAACTGGTGAATTTGGTGAAGAACCACAAACCGTAACGTATGTATATACACCAGTTGTGGAGCCTACACCGGGGGCACCTGTAGATGTAGAATATGTAGATGAAAATGGAAATCCTATTGCAGACCCAGAACAGCTTACTGGAAACATTGGAGATCCATATGAAGCTCAACCGAAAGATATTGACGGATATGAGCTAGTAGAAGTACCAAGCAATGAAACTGGTGAATTTGGTGAAGACCCACAAACCGTAACTTATGTATATACACCAGTTGTGGAGCCGACACCAGGGGCACCAGTAGATGTAGAATATGTAGATGAAAATGGAAATCCTATTGAAGACCCAGAGCAGCTTACTGGAAACATTGGAGATCCATATGAAGCTCAACCGAAAGAAATTGATGGCTACAAATTAGTAGAAGTACCAGGTAATGAAACAGGTGAGTTCGGCGAAGAAGGTCAAACCGTAACGTATGTGTATGAAAAAATGGATACTGGTTCAGAAATAGTTAATCCAGGTACAGGAAATAGTGGAACAGATGCGGGACAAACACTTCCAGATACTTCAACTAACTTATATAACTTACTAGTAGTTGGTCTACTACTAATTGCTTTTGGAACTACTGTAAGTCTTGTTCAACGAAGACGAAAAATCTCATAATAGCGTTTAATTAAAAACATTTCTTCCTTTTCACATTAATAAGAGAGTATCAGTCAATATTAGGTCTGATACTCTCTTACTTTCATTACATTAATGACCGAGAAGATAATAACATTTTTAAAGTATATATTAGATCGTCTACCAAGAGTGCTGGTTGTTAACAGCATCTATTCAGAAATAAGGGGGAGCAAAGAAAATGGAAAAAACAAGTAAACAACTTCAAAGAGTTTCTTAGCCCCCAATACAAAAAAATAATGGCTGGGGCATCTGGTGGCGAATGTTGCGACCACATACCCTATCTGCTTCTTCACGGTCTTTGATTTTTTTCCATACAAAAAACCCTCCTTTTTGTTCTTTCATAAGTACAATCGAAAGAAAAGGAGGATGGATAGGAGTTTAGGTTGGATTACTTTTGATTTTAGGAACATGATTAAAGACAAGGAAAACGTTCTGAACAGGAAGTCAGCATAGCAATTCTTAATAAGTCTCCATCATGCTACTAATTAATATTTCCTGGGTTAAGAACTCTATTTCCATAGAACAACTAGTATAAATAGTCTTAAACACCATTTTTGGAAGAAAGTCCTTAAATAGATGCCAGTTCTACCCTGTTAAGAAAAAGGGTGGATTTTTAAAACTTAGAATCATGATAAGTTGAATTCCAATGTGGTAACCACCTGCCAAAAGTTTGAAAGCTGCCCAGGCTTAGCCAGTACTAATCCTGTAACTCCTGAGGTAGGGTGTCATAAACCTTCAGTGAATCCACAGTAACAATTAACTAGCTTTGGCTGTTCACCCAATGAGTCTCCTTAGATTTAATATTCAGTCGTTACATCTTAGAGGTTCTTATCTTTTAATTTACCTTTGACAGCAATCCGCTGCTGACCGTCTCTAGTACATGTTATTAATGTTATTTCTGTTAATGATGTGTGATCCTCAAGTATTTCTACATTCGTTGCTTCAATAATTTCAATAGAAGTTACTTCGTAAATATACTGCTCGCCTTCTGCATGAAGTATGACCTCAGCACCCTCTGGGACATCCGGGAGCTTCCGAAAATGCCGGTCTCCCCTATAGCCTCTGTGACCTGCAATTGTAAAGTTTCCTTCCCCTGGTTCTTGTCCACCCTTTATCTGTGTAAGACCCAGTTCTAAATTTTCCTCAGTTGTTTCTCCCAGAACAGGTTGCTTTAAATTAATGGAAGGAATCTCCAAGTGAAATACATCTTTTAACTCTTGTTTTGATAATGGCAAATCCTCATCAGAAGCTAGGTCTGCCATTTGCTCATCTTCAATTAACTTTAAAGCTTGCTCCAGTGCAGCAACTTCTTTGTTCTGTTCCCATTCATAATACAAAGGAATCAGGACGAGAATAAGCCCAATGAGAAGCAGGGACGTTCCTATCCATTTTCGTATACCCATTGGACTCATCCTCCCGATTCATTGTTTACTCCGCTCTTCTTCTCCAAAGAATAACCGTTGCACCTGCCCCCATGAAAAGTATACCAAGCATCATAAGATACAGGTACATTTCTTCACCGGTTTGCGGCAGTCGATCTTGTGATCCTGTATGAGGATCTGAAGGTTCACTTGGTGTTCCAGGTTTACTCAGTTCCTCCGGTAAACTTGGTTCTTCGGGATCTTCAGGTGTGAATGTTGGTTTCTCCATCTCTTCCTCTTGGTTATATGCTGTCAAACTCATTAACCCTGTCTGTCCTACTTCAATGACAAATTCAAGAGGAGTTTCATCCAAAATATAACCGGATGGTGCCTGGATTTCAACAAACTGGTAAGTTCCAGGACTGAGTCCTTCAACAAGGATCCTTCCATTTTCATCGGTAACCAATTCGGTTGCCACTACATTTCCTTCGTCATCAAGCAGATCAAAGAACGCACCTTCCAACCGTAGCGATTCATCGCTTTCATCCACTTTAATGAGCTCAACAGCACCCGGGGTGCGCTTATTTTCTTTCGTTAGTTCAATACGCTCCTGCTGGCCTAGTTCAATCTCAAATGGCAATGGCGTCTCGTCAAGTTCGTGCCCAAACGGTGCACTCGTTTCTACAAATTGATAGTTTCCAGGTGCCAATCCATCTACCACCAGCAAGCCGTCTTCATCTGTTGTTAAGCCGGATTGAAGTTCATTCCCCTCTGCATCTTGAAGCACAAATTCCGCGCCTTCCAAAGGTTCGTCTTCTTCACCAACTTTCAAGAGCTCCACACCGCCAGGAGTGCGCTCATTTTCTTTCGTTACTTTCACACGTTCCTGCTGGTCAAATTCAATTTCAAACGGAACAGGTGTCTCATCCAGGTCGTGGCCAAATGGTGCACTTGTTTCCACAAACTGATAGCTGCCTGGCAATAAGTCTTCTAAAATGAGAATACCGTCTTCACCGGTCGTTAATCCGGACTGAAGTTCGTTGCCTTCATCATCCTCAAGGGAAAACACAGCACCTTCCAGTGGTTCTCCTTCTTCACCTACCTTCAGCAATTCCACAGAACCCGGCGTTAAGTTGTTTGTAAAGGTCAATTCTGTGCTGGTTGTTTGTCCCATCCCAATTTCAAACGGGATAGGTGTCGGATCCAGCTCATATCCCGGGATGGTCTCTGTCTCCACCAGCTGATAAATTCCCGGAGGTAAATCTGAGATAGTGAGCAGCCCGTCTTCATCTGTTGTCAAGCCTGCTTCAAGTGCTTCCCCATCCGGATCTTGAAGTTCAAACTCAACACCCTCCAATAGGTTGCCATCTTCACCTTGTTTTGTTAGCTCTAAAGTACCTGGGATTAACGTATTTGCCTTCGTTACTTCCACACGATCCTGCTGGCCTAGTTCAATCTCAAACAAAAGTGGGGTCGGGTCCAGTTCATAGCCAAACGGCGCACTCGTTTCTACAAATTGATAGTTTCCAGGTGCCAATCCATCTACCATCAACAAGCCGTCTTCATCTGTTGTTAAGCCGGATTGAAGTTCATTCCCCTCTGCATCTTGAAGCACAAATTCCGCGCCTTCCAAAGGTTCGTCTTCTTCACCAACTTTCAAAAGCTCCACACCGCCTGGGGTGCGCTCATTTTCTTTCGTTACTTCCACACGATCCTGCTGGCCTAGTTCAATCTCAAATGGCAATGGCGTCTCGTCAAGTTCGTGCCCAAACGGTGCACTCGTTTCTACAAATTGATAGTTTCCAGGTGCCAATCCATCTACCACCAGCAAGCCGTCTTCATCTGTTGTTAAGCCGGATTGAAGTTCATTCCCCTCTGCATCTTGAAGCACAAATTCCGCGCCTTTCAAAGGTTCGTCTTCTTCACCAACTTTCAAGAGCTCCACACCGCCTGGGGTGCGCTCATTTTCTTTCGTTAATTCAACACGCTCTTGTTGAGCAAATTCAATCTCAAATGGAACAGGTGTCTCATCCAGTTCGTGGCCAAATGGCGCACTTGTTTCCACAAATTGATATTGACCCGGAAACAGATTTTCAATGACCAATCGGCCATCTTCATCCGTCGTTAAACCGCTAAAGAGTTCGTTGCCTTCATCATCCTCAAGGGAAAACACAGCACCTTCCAGTGGTTCTCCTTCTTCACCAACTTTAATAAGTTCTACCTCATTGTCCAGGCTCATGTAAACACCAACCCGTAACGGTTCAACCGGCTGACCTTGATCCGTAGCCACCGCAAACGAGTTCCATGCAGCCCGGCTTGCAGGATTTATATTTTCATCCAGTAACTCCTCCGATACATTTTCTGCGTCAGGGGCCACTAGGGAAAATGAAATGGTGATCTCTTCACCTTGAATCCATTCTGCCTCTTCCGTCAATACTATTTTAAAGGCGTGAATATCTTCCCAATTCTCCACTTCCTCCACCGTCAACCAGTTCGGTTCCTCAGCACCTTCTGGATTAGTGAGCGGCTCGGTCGTTTCTGGATATTCGGTATGCCTGGTCAAATCATCTCGCATTGGATTCATGGCAGTACTGTAGGTAACCTCCACCTGATCTTCCCACTCTTCAGGTACTTCAATTGCCCCGGTTAACAGCGGGGTGAACTGACTGCCGCGCTCAACATTATCAGTAATACCTAAGTCCCCAACCGATGGCAGCACATCCACAAAGGTCATCGTAGAAATGTCTTTACCGGTTGTATTCGTCATTTTTAATTGGTAATCAATAGCTCCACCCGGGATCGTTTCACCAAACCGGGAAAATGAGTCATCCAATTCCCCGCGAACGAGCTTTTCGGTTTGAATATCATAATTACCCCTGGTCGTGTAGCGATTACCAGATTTCAAACGTGGTTCATCGGTTACTCCGTTTTGATTTAAATCCTCTTCATCAGTCTGTAAAATCGTATCGGTAATTGCATCGCCGCCCGTACTTGGTACTTCCAGCTCCTCATCACCGGAAAATCCGTACACATCAAATAGAAGTGGGCTTGGCACAGTATCAGCGATCGTGACATCCAGTTCCGCAGCAACACTGTTTCCGACTCTCAGTACACGATCGTCCCATAAGATTTTTACCAACTGACGACCGCTGCCATTATAATTGTCACTAAGCACTTCATATTCACCGCCAATAGCGGAGTCTGCCTCGTCGGTTGACCGACCGTTCCCATCGGTAAATACAGGATTCGGATCACCCTGAAGAGTCACACCTGGTGGTAACAGCACTACTGTTTCCAACGGCCCTTGCATCGCGAGCGGTGAACTTTCGGTATTGTTTAAAGTCACATTCATACGGTTATCACCACTCACCAAAATACCGTCCCTGTGATCCTGCAATTCAACGTCTACAGTGGCAACCGGCGGCTGATCATCTGGACGTTCCACAATCTCAGCGTGACGCGGACCTGCCAGCGGGTCGTTATTGTACTGGTTAGCAAACGTTTCACCTGTACCGTTTACACCATACACGTCAAAAACATTTTCAACGGTACCAGTATAGCCAGGAGTTACTTCAAAGCTAAACGATGGAATACCAACATTAAGCATACCTGCCGGTGCATAACTAAAATCAAAGCCAATATCACTTACCTCATCGTCTGCTTCCAATCCAAGGTCTACCCTGGTGTAGGTCCTGTCAGTTGCGGCATTTTCGATTAACACAACCTCTTCTCCATTAACCGTAGCCTGAATATTGAAAACAGGATCTTCTGGTAAAGGAACACCACTCGGATAATTGGCATTCGGTCGATATATAAAACCTCCTGGTGTCTCCAATTCCATAAATATTAAATTTGGGTCGATTGTCAGAGCGGTCGTATATTGTTCAAAATCGCCATGTTGACCCTCCGGTAGCGGTGCAATACCGTGGGCAAAAGTCAACCATGCGTCATCATATACACTTGGTTGTGGATTTCTATTACTAGCATTTCCTCTATTACCTTGTCCATCAGATGGCCCAAAGTAATTAGGTACATACCATGTACCTACGATAGGACCATCTAATTCACCAGGATCATAAATACTGACCACATCGCTTCCAGTTACTTGACGAGTGTCACCGTTAATATAAGTGGTATCTAAAGTGGCCGTATTTTCCTGTGTGGTGTCCACCGTACCGTCTGCTGTAGTTAACCATACTTGCAGCGTGGTTGTGAACAGTTGGTCCTCCGCCTCTTCCTGTTCTTCTAAAGTCGGTGCATCGAAAGTCCAAACCAGCTCATCTTCAGACGCAGTCGGTTCCTCCCCATTCTCCATAGAATGGTAGGTCAGGCCAGAAGGGAGTATATCTGTAACTGTGATATTTGAATCCTCCTGCAGATACATCTGTCCAAGATTGTTTTTTGGCACCTCAACCATAATTTCCCATAACGTCCGATCGCCTTCATATGTAGGTCCACGATCTTCAGCGTTATTTTCCATGTAGCTTTTCGTCACGTTTGCCGAACTGGATGCTTCAATTACCACTGCAGCCTCATCGGTTAGTGGCGCTTGTTCATTTGCTGTAAACATTGCCTCAGCCGTCAATGCCGCACCGTCAGGGGAGATACCATTCAGTGTCTGAACCGAAAATGTTGTCCTATACGTTTGGCCAGACGCAAGCTCGTTAAACGTATAGGACAACTGGTGGTTGTCTACGTCATAAATTGGCACCTCGCCGGCTATAGCTAAATCATCCAAGTCTTGCTCAAAAATGCTAAAGTCAGTAATCGGCAAGTCAATCAGAATTTCCGCATCAGTATATGTAGTTTGTGACCCAGTGACTTTCACTTCCAAGTTATAGATTGCTGCCTGCCCAGATGTTACCATCTCGTGATGCGGAGAAATATCAATATCGATGTTCAAATCGCCGACTAATGGCTGAATAAGTCCATTGCTTTCATAGGATTCATTGGAGTTTCCTCCATCTACATTTTTTTCGTCGGATTCAACATTTTGTTCATCCTCTATACTTTCTTCTTGATCTATACTTTCTTCTTGATCTATGCTTTCTTCACTCTCCGTATTCTCTTTTTTCTCTGTATTTTGTTTACTATCAGTAATTTCATCTTTCTCTGTATCTTCTTCATTTAAATCAGTAGGCGATTCTGATTCTTCAACGGCTTCTTCAGAAATATGAATGGTGTATTCCTGAATCTCGGTATTCTCTCCATCTAAATTGCCTTGGAGATGCAGAACATATTCCCCGGCGCCTATATTTGTCAAGTACAAAATGGTCTCAGACTGTAATACACCGTCGTTACCTTCAATAACGACCTTGTGTTCCCCAGCCGCATATTCTATGTTCTTTTTTTCATCCAGTTCGGATATGGTTTGTTCTTCATTCCAATCTACGTCTTCGGGTAAGTATAATGCAACGCTCTCCATGGATTCATGAAGCGAAACGACTTGAAGACGCACTTCATCTTCAGCATTGCTTGGTTCCGCATTAATTTCAAAGTGATCTTCGGGACCCATCACTTCCATAGCCATTGCTGCATGGCTGAACTGCGGACTAATAATTAATAAAATCATAAACACATAAAAAACTTTTCGCATCATTTTATATCTTCCCCTTTCTCTTTCTTATTTTCAGTAGCCTCAATAACTCCTTTCTTTACAAAATGTTGTCGATATTACATTTATGTAACTGTATTCGACAAATATATTTTTACTTAATTACAAATTTATCATCAATTTAACTTTAAATCTATAGAAAAGGTAAAATAATGCAAAACAACCAATATTTCTGCATATTATTTCATTCAAAACTCCAGGTAACGCAAAGTATTTTTGATCCTTCTTCTAATCTAAATAAGTTCGACTAGATTAAAAATATTTTATTATTCATCGTTTCAATCTATTATACTACTGGATAACTGATCCAGCATCAGCCAATTTATGAACACATAATTCATTCCTCGTCTTGCTCCAATGCAGTTTACTATACCCCTGCATCTCCTGTTGTTGTTCCTCCTCTTACGCTATAAGATGTTTTTCTTTATACATTAAAAATACCACAGCGAAGAAACCGTGGTAGGGGATAAAATTATATGATTTTTTATAACATGTTAAAAAAATCAAACCTTTAGGCTAGTATCCCAGGATTGATGAAAACCCAGTGATTGGCCTTTTTTTCTGTAATTGATTTCTGTAAAATACTGATACCCTTGAAGGGATTGAATATGCGGCAACCTCATATCTGACATTTCGTTATAACAAAATACAAATGTCATTTAATAAGGATTAAAAAACACCTGCCCTCTTCCACCGAACCCCTTTATAACTAATGAAGTCCGATGATAACGAATGATGAATTTAAAACTTTACAACTGAAGTCATATTGTGTGCAGGTGTATTAAAAATGTTTAAGTTCGTTTACATAGCTTCTTACTTAAACCAATTCAATGATTTCAAGCAAATCAAACCTCCCTCATATGACGAGCAATGATACCATTTACACATTATCACCCGAAATCGTGTTTTTCACCATATCGACGACAATGAAAAACAATAAACAACCTCTCGTCCATGATGGAGCAAGAGGTTGTCTGTATCTGTTATCAATACATTTGTTTATTTTGGCCAGTTAAAAAACATGGAAGACAGTTCATCCTGGTTTTCTTCCTCTACATTAATAAATAATTTACCATTAGCCTGCTCCATTGCTTCATTTCCGTCTGAGTCAACGGCCCTCACTTCAATTTGTGCACCGGATACCATCATGCCTGCTGGTGCAGTCCAGTAACCGACATAATGACCATCAGTCGTTTCCATCATAGGTAATTCAATAGGACTGAAGGATTGCGCAATACCGCCAGTCAGCGGCAGGTAAATTCGGAATGATGACCGCAGACCCGGTTCACTGTCAAATGTTATTTGCACGCTTTCGCCGGTTTCAAGATACTGTTCTTCTGCCGGGGTAACATTATCAATCACCAGCTCTCCCTCATCCTCTGTTTCAACAAAAACTGTCACACTTTCCCCTGTCGTATTCTCTGCCGTATCATATGCAGTCACTTCAATTGTTTGCTCGCCGGTTTCCAGTGGTACTTCCGCGGTATATTTTCCACCTTCGTCTATATCAGCCTCTGTTCCTTCAACCTCAATCCTGTCAAGATGCTGATCATACGCTGTACCTTCTACCACTACAGATTTCTCAGCAATCTTTTCGCCATCCTCGGGACTATCAATACTGAGCTCAGGCGCCACGGTATCCAATACAACGGATACCAAATCGGATGCTGCCACAGGATCGTCATCAACCAGGGTAATGGCTTGCAGTGCGTTTTCTCCTTCTTCCAATGCAGCATCGATAGAAAACTCTCCACTTTCATCTGCGTTGCCTGTGCCCACTGTATTGCCATTGCTCTCAATATGAACGGTTGTATTCGGCGTTCCTGTTCCTTCCACAACAATCTCTTCCTCGTTCGTCACCAATCCAGCCTCGGGAACAGTAATTTCAGGATCTGCATATGCAGGTCCCTCTTCACCGTAATCCACATTTGCCCGGATCATATAGTTGCCCGTGCCTCCATCATCTTTTAACCATTGACCGCCTACATATTGCCAGCTCCGGTCGGCATAATTATTGGACTCACCATCCGTTACAAAACCGGGAATATACGGATAATCATTTGCCTGCAGATAGACAATATAAAAATCATCCTCCACAACAATACCCAAGTGGGACAAATCTACCTCCGTCCAGTTGTTTAAATCACGCACTGCTGTAGCCTCTATTGGACCTGCCAGTCTATTCCCCGGTGCCCCGTCTTCGCCATCAGCATCATAAACAGCCAGCATAATTTCGTTGCCGCCAGGATTCGGAATATGGTCTGCCCAAAACTGCAACTTCGCTCCGGTCAGCATGGCAGAAGATTCTCCATCCTCTAGAGACATCCTGACAGCAAATCCATTTCCTGCTTTGGAAAATGCCAAGTTCCGGCCATAGGACCCACTATCATAACTGATTTCCGAATCTCCTGTTTCATAATAAGGGTCCAGGGTGATGTCCAGCGGCATATCTTGCCCTTCTTCTACTGTAATCTCCTGCGTTTTACCGTAATAACCATCAACATATACTTTTAACGTATATGTTCCTTCTATCGCTTCAAGCTGATATGTTCCATCTTCATTTGATGTGGTTCGCTCACTATTTTCGTCTTCCAGCAAGAAGATTGTTGCACCTTCCAACTCATTGCCTGCAGTACTTTCAATGGTTCCGGAAATCGTTTGTCTTGGCAATGGAGTCAGATGAACTTCTGGCGAAATGATTTCTTTTCCTGAAAGAGAAACATTCACTGTCTCTGGTTCAAAACCATATGCATCAATGTCCAGCGTATACTCACCCGGCTCGTGATGGATGGCAAAGCCCCCATCCCTTAAATCCGTTTCTGTTTCCCAGCCGGTCTCCTCTACCGTAATCGTTGACTCTACGGGCACAGCACCTTCATTAAATGTTTCATTTTCTGCATTCCTGCCGGCATCCGACATAGAATCGAGTTGTAGTAGAGAATCAACTGAACTTTCATCCATATTCAATTCCGCATGTTTATCGTACACCGTATTGGTAACATCTGTTTTCATGCTATCACTGACGATCTGTACATCATCAATATACCAGCCGTCATTTTGATTGTCTCCAGTCTCCAGATTAAATGCGATATACACTTTTTCGCCTGCATAATCCGATAAATCCAAACCAACTTCATGCCAGCGCGTATTTTCCTGTCTGGCTTGATACAGAGGATCCCATGTATCACCATCTGTTGAAACATAAACCGTTCCAGTATCCTGACCAAGCAGCGTTAATGTATACCAATTCTTAAACCGGAGAACGGTATCTTCCTCAACAAACACAGGTGGCATCATCAAGGTCATGTCTGCATTACTATCATAAAGGCCTTTCAAATTGGTCCCTACCGCCTTTTCACCCGAAGCTGCACTGTCCGGCCCATGTGCCGGAGCACCCCATTCCCAGCTGTTGTTTCTGCCAAAGGAATACCAGCCATCGGGATAGCCTTCAAAATTCTCAGCATACCCTTCACTTACACCTTCTTCAATCTGGACATTATAGACATCAGTTTGTGTTTCATTTCCATTAAAATCGGTAATCGTCCAAGTATACGCCAGGGAATCACCTGTTATTTCTTCTGCTGGAACGACGGATTCATATGTTCCATCCAAATGGTCTCCCTCTATGTTCCCTGCTGTAAATGTTTTTTCCGTGCCGTTATCCAGCATAAGTGTTAACGTTACATCATTTACACTTACATTGTCACTTGCCTTGATCAAAAATTCCTCATCTTTATTTTTATACAGATATTCCCGTGCATCATGTTCATAAGAAGGGGCTTCCTCATCTGTTCCAGGACCTGTTACCTGCCCATTTATCGTGCCAATGCCATTTTGTACTGCTTCCACCGCTGCTGCTGCATCAAGCATTCCGAATCCATACCCGTTATTTGGATATTCCGGATACGCTTCATCAGTCTTCTCACCAGCTGTTTGTTTCAATACATCTTCTATCTGTTCAATGGTCAAATCCGAATCTGCTTCCAGCATAAGCGATGCAGTAGCTGCAACATGCGGAGCAGCCATGGATGTCCCATTGTTTTCGCTATAGGAATCACCTATATATGCTGAGCGAATTCCCACACCCGGAGCAACCAAATCCGGCTTAAGAACACCCGTCTCAGACGGTCCTCTCAAGGAGAATTCCGCCAGCATATCCTCTTCATCCGTTGCGCCAACTGCAATGGATTCTTTATAATTACCAGGTGCCGAAGCCGAACCAGGACCAGCATCCTCAAATAATCCAGTATTTCCAACAGAGAATACGGGAACTATTCCGGCTGCGCGCCAAGCTTTTACCATCGGCCGAAACCAGTCATTGTTAACTGTTCTGCCTCCCCACGAATTATTCACAATATCGGGAGCCATTTCAGGATGAGGAACACCATTGTCATCTGTTGGAGCAATCACCCATTCCGCTGCTTGCAAAATGTGATCATCATACCCAGTGTCCCCAAAAAATGCACGGACTGCAATCCATTCAGCACCTGGTGCAACACCAACCTGATTATCCCCGTTCTCTTCCTGGCCAACCATGGTTCCCATCGTATGCGTGCCATGTCCATCAGAGTCCATCGGTGATCCAATTCCCAATACAGGATCATACCAGTTGAACTCATGCGTAGGGTTTTCGGGATCGTCCGGATTGAAACCGCGGTACTGTCTTTTTAATGCCGGATGCTCCCATAACACGCCGCTGTCGATGTTGGCAATAACCACTCCTTCGCCGGTTACTCCGTTATCCCATGCCTCCGGGGCACCAACGCGGTCAATATTCCATTCCGCATCATTGTTGTCAAGCGGACTTTTCTCAAGTTTAGGCATTTTTTGTTCTCTATTCAAAACAACCGACTTTACTTCCGGCAGATTCGCAATTTCCTGTGCTGCTTCTTTTGTGCCGGTCACCTCCAAAGCATTCACGATGAAAAAACTTTTGTATTTCTTGATATCGCTATGGTTGTCCAAATAGGATATAATGCCTTTTTGCGTTGTTTCGGCTTTATCCTGTAGTTCAGATACAACTGCCTGTTGTATTTGCGCCTCTGCTTCTTCTGATGAAAGCGACTGTTTTTGAGCACGCAAGTTTGCTTGCTGTGCAACTGCTTTCGTATCGGTCTGTTCATTAAGCGTTACGATAAACGAGACGTGCGCTTCCTCTTCAAAAGCTTCCAGCAATGCTGCATCCATTTCCGGGTCAGACTCCTGCTGCCCGTTTTTACCTGTTGTTGAAGCACCGGCAATTGTACTTGCCGGAACAAGTAATGACAGGCACATTAAAAAAACAAGAAAAACGGATAAATTCTTTACCAATCTTTTTTTATGTCTATGTTTCACTTGTAATTTTCTCCCTTCTGATAAATTTCGCCGTTAATGCCTGCTCATAATTCTGACTTCCTTTCCCGCATTAAATTTTGTAAGCGTTAATCAACGTGTACATTAACAGGAAGTAATGATGAATTCCATCGAATCATGTCGAAATTATCTTTATTTTTATAAAATAATAGAATGGTACTATAAAAATCTTCTTTCTGATGGAACCAAATTACTACATTCCTTTGAACTATAGGAGAAAAGCAGGGTGCGCATGATATACAAAAATATTATGTAATTGGCTTATTTTACCCATTCCTTTTATTGCTGCCACTGTATGAAGTGAATGATTGGAAAACACTAGTTCAGCAAACCTGCCGACGACGTCGTAAAAATATTTATTTACCGAATCTTAATAATACAGGGGAGTAAACAAAATGAAACGCAGTTTAGAAGAACGACTTAAAGAAGAGACACTCTCAGTTTTGAGCGTGTGCTTTGAATGTCACCGCTCCTCCCATAAAACAAGCATAAGAGGAAGAAGTAAAAAAAGTTATTGTTTTTTCAAAGTGTCCTTCACATGGGGCCCACTTTACATAGTGAGAGAGAGTATCGATTTTTTTAATACCAGTGTATACTTTGACCAATATTTCGATTGTCTGATCATCGGTTTCCAGTGTTATTTCTCTGGAGTATTGTCCATTTTCATCTAATTCTACTTCCATTCCTTCCACTTCAGCGCTGTGGAGATGATGATCACATACTGTCCCTTCAATCGCATACATTTTTATGTAAATGTTTCACCAACCCTTGAGTGCTCAATAGGGCTCTAACGTTATTCACAACTCCCACCAACCCAACATAAAATGAACTTAAAAAAGGATGAGAAAAATGCCTATATCCCTACCCGTAGAAATACAAACACTCCAGATTGGAGATGGCGCAAATAAAACGGTATATTACCCCCAAGTTTCCCTGAAAGATAATCAAAACCTACAGCATACAATCAACCAGGACATTATCCTGAAAACCCAGCAGTTAATTGACCTGCAAACAGACGATGCACCGTCAAGACTTGTAGAAATGCTTGGGTATTACGAGGTTAAAAACAACCAGCGAGATGTGCTTAGCTTTACGTTTTCCAACTACGCCTATCATTACCATGCTGCCCACGGCATGACCTATATCAATTCTTTAACATACGATCTGCAAAAACAAAAAGCTTGTACACTAGCGGATTTATTTAAACCAAACAGCAATTATGTGGAAAGGCTCTCTCAATTAATCCAGGAACAAATAAATCAGCGCGACATCCCAGTAATTAGTGAGTTTACGGAGATCGAGCCGAATCAGGACTACTACATTGCAGATAGGACACTTGTCATTTATTTTCAGCTATATGAACTGGCCCCGTATGCCTTTGGTTTTCCAATGTTCCCTATTTCCGTTTATGCTATTCAGGATATCATTGATGAAGAAGGTCCACTTGGCAGGCTCGCAGCGAATAATTGAGGATTCGATCTATCCATATGAAGTTCCACCTCCAATTCAAATCAATATAATAATAATGATCCTTATATTGGAGGTGGCGAGTTGTATTTTTTTAAACCTATTTCTGATAATGTTCGTTTCTTTCAACCCATTTTTAGCAGCTATAAATACACAATGAAGCTCATGTTAGTAGCTATGTTTGCCTGTTTTGCTTCCATTCTTCAAGCTGCTGGTGGTTTTTTACCGGGAATAGGATTTTTTATAAGCCCATTTGCCACTGCGCCTATTCTATTAGGTGCCATGTTATCTCTTTCCTTTGGCGGAATGGCTTATCTGCTGACAATAATGCTGTTATTTATTTTGGAGCCAACGGAACTTATTATATTTCCTTTTACAACAGGGTTGTTGGGACTTGGTATCGGAGCTTCATTTCACTTTTTCAGAAAGAGAATAAGTGTTGTTGCTGCCGGATCGGTTCTTTTGACCTTAGGAATTATGAGTGTCCTGTTTATTTTACGATTTCCCATTTTAGGTCCCGTCTCCGCTGACTCCTTTTCATTGCTGGCAACGGCAAGTATTTTATTATTTACTTTCCTTTATAGCTGGTTGTGGCTTGAAATTGCTTTACACATTTTTAATAGAATAAAAGGGATTATGCAAGGGGGTTTAGACAACCAAGATCGATGAGGTGTATTCATGGTATGATTTCATAAACGGCACCTTGATGAAAATCAGTCACATTCATGGAGCCATGAACGCCTAAATATAATTTAGTCTGATTCAGATTCGTTCCCAAACTAACATAATAGGTCGACTGAGCTCCAAAATCATAATCGACTTGGATTTCACTAAAATCATTCTGTCTCCCGTCCGCTCTCACGAAAGTATATGCCAAAGCACCTCTCTCAGGTTGAGATCCTGTCTTGAAAAAGTCAGTAAACACAACACTCCCAGTTAACCCCGGGATGTCGTTCCCCATATAAGCCTGAACGCCGGTAAGTGCATTACCTGCAAACTTATCGGATCTCACGTCATCATGATAATAACTCGTTAATGGCCGAAGACGAATATCTGAAAGTGCTACTGCTTCATTATAAAAAGCAATGGTTTTCTCATTTTTTGTAGCATTATTCGCACAGTCTCTTAAAATCGGCGTAGGAAAATCACCTTCCCATGCTCGCCATCCAAAGTTGATCAATCCCTCTTGGTTACCTTTACAATTCATCGAAGCAGCTTGGGTAAGCTTTGTAACCGGAACTCGCTCATAATTTACGAAGGCATAAATCGACTCTACTAATTCCTGCCCAACATTTCCCGCATATTTCATATACTGATGATTAAACCTTTGAAATGAAACACCTGGCATATTGCGAACCCCTTTAGCGATAACTGTGAGGATTTCCTGAATAGTCGGAGGAAGCTCGTTAGATCGTGTGACAACGGGAGGATCAATAAAGTATGTATTTTTACTTACATCCATTTCTATGATTTTTCCGGCAATCTCCATATCATCCTGACTTAGGTTAAATGGGTCATAACCCGAGCCTCCATCACCATTGGTAAAAATGAGTTTTCCAGTTTCCGGGGAAAAGTTTAAGCTGTTGACCCCATTATGATTGGCAAATGGTCTTCTTAAATTCAGTAATGTCCGACGCCTTCCGGGCTCGCCATTCGTTAGTAAAGTCCATTCTTCCACCGTATCAATATGATCATATTCGGTTTCTCTATTTTTCCATCTTAAATTTAGTGTATAGGGATCACACGGGTTAGGCTCAAATGACGCATGAGGAGCACCCGGCCCCTGTGTTCCAGCTACAGAATAATGAAGATAAAACAGCCCGTTATCATAAAATTGGGGATGAAATGCCAGCCCCAATAACCCCCGTTCATCATATCCGCCATTGGAAGTACCCAATTCAATTACTGATGAGCGAATATCCAGAAAGGTTCTTATCTCCCCATCTCCAATGTAAAAGATCTCCCCAATCTGGGTTGCAATAAATAATCTCTCCATTGTGTCACCTGGAAGTATCGTTGTTTTTAACACGGTAGGCAAATTTAAATTGCTTACCAAAGGCCGCAATCTGACTTTAACTTTATCCACGGAACAGACCTCCTTCTTATTGTTTTCTTTTATAAGAATATGAATGAATCTGTTCTATCAGTACTGAATTTGTCAGCGGAGGTTCTGATACAAAGTCCCATTCCGATAAAATCCAACTTTATCAGCAAAAGAAAGGTGCTTCTTTTCATAACGAGTAGATGAAGACAATAAAAAATTGGTGAGGTAAAAGAAAATATATAAGAAATAGGCTTTAGGCAATGAATTTAACCTGTAATATGTATAGGAGCATTGTCTCTTTAATGACTGAAGAAATTAAAATTAATACTGAATTAATCCAAATTACCTCAAAGGTCAGTTGGAGAAGTTTTGGCAAATATTGAAAACAGCCATTTCGCCGAAACTATGCGTTCAGTAAATAATATTACAGAAAAGACAGCTACTTATTTTGCTTCTATTAGGGAGAATTAAGACCAATTACAATAACTGTACCATTGATATTATAGCTGAATTATCAGAAATAAAAACTGTTTTAACGGTTTAGGTAGAGAACGTTTTTTAAGGCAAATGTACCCTCCGAAATTATCCCGAGGAGGCTCACCACTCCCCACGGAAAGCTTAGTATATTGCCGGAGCGAGTATAGACGCTAAATATTATTGTTCGGATTTTCATTGATAAGAATACTTTGTCCCAGCCCGTTGCTATTTTTTAATTCCCATAAGAAAAGCAGTTCAATTAATCGTACAAATTTAGCTTTTGTACTCCAAAACTGAACTGCTTACCTTAATACTTTTGCTTTTTAATCATCCAATATCAACGGCCGCTGATTTTACGCCGTATTTTTATATCAATTCTTTTTTCGCTGTCTCCGCTTCCAATTCGCTTCCAAGAAACTTTGCAAGCTCCAGCATCCCATATTTATTAGCTTTAGCTTCAGCATCTGAATTATAATTCGTATTTGTATTTACATCATAAGTGTATACTACACCATTTACATCTCGAATAAACTCAATACCAGCCACATCGATACCACTATCTTTCAAAAATGATTCATAACGGCTAATTTGTTCTTGGTTTACTTCATTTTCGTCTAGAACCTCAAACATTGGCGCTTCTTCAGCTTCTTCACCGACAGGGCAATATAGATCATCGATACGGCAAGCATCTGCAGGACATAATTCAAAACCTTCAGAGGTGTCTACCTTCACCGCATAGACAAACTTCCCGCCAACGAATTCAGCTCTGGTGATAAAAGGTTCCGGAGCCTGAATATACTGCTGAATGAGCGTAATTCCATCAACCGGTTCTTCAAAATCCGGACCATTTACATATTCTTCAAGTCCTTCGATCGAATAGAATAAATTAACTCCCAAGCCTTTTCCAGCCCGATTATGCTTTGTAATAAATGGTGTTTCGCCTAATTTTTTTGCAGCTTCTACAATATTTTCCTGGCTTATTGCTCCAATCGTTTTCGGTGTTTTAACCCCATTTTTCTCCAGGGCAGTGTATTGCTTTATTTTGCTGATTTCTAGATTCAATGCACTTGAGCCATTAAATACCTTCCGACCGTGCAGTTCAAGCCAGGATAAGACACTTCCAGCTAATTCTGGTGCAAAACGATGATTTCTCGTATGGGAGGAAGCACTCATCCGGTTATAAAATATTCCCTCCGGCGGTTCTGTTGTTAAATCTACAATGCCTTGATCCAAATGCCAGGCTTCATAAGGAAGTTCCAATTCATCCAAACGCTTCGTTAAGTGATCTGTCCATTCATCATTCTCATGTAAAATATAGATTTTCGACATCGTTATCGCTCCTTTATTTAATAGACTATGAAAAAATCAGTCTACGCTTCCGCTAATTTTTTAATTACATTTGCTAATAACAGCGTTCGCTCCGTTAAGGAAGGAATATAAAGATATTCAGATTCAGCATGGGCTCCTCCTCCCATTGGCCCCAAACCGTCGACAGTTGGTATACCAACATATCCAGTAATGTTTCCGTCTGAGCCGCCGCCACTTTTTTCATGTTTTAAAGAAAGTCCCAGTTTTTCTCCTTCTTCCGTTATCTTCTGAATAAGTGCTTCCGATGCTTCTGTTAATTCCCAGGCAGGTCTCGTAATACTACCTGTTAATTCTAATTTCGTTCCGGCTACATCAGAAGTACTGGTTACTTCCTTAATCGCTTGATTGATTTCAATTCCTTGTTTTTCTGTATCAATCCTAACGTCAATTGCTGCTTCTGCGGAAGGGGCAATGGTGTTTATAGAAGTGCCCCCTTTAATGACTCCCACATTCATATACAACCCTTCCTCTGGTCTTGCGAGCTGATGAAGCTTGAGTATTTTTCCAGCGAGCTCTTCAATTGCGCTGATTCCGATATCCGGATTCATCCCTGCATGCGCAGCTTTTCCGTTTACTTTTAAGAAGTATTTTCCACCGCCTTTTCTCCGGCTTACGAGATTCCCATTTTGTGCTGGCTCTAAAATCAAAGCGTATTTTTTGTCTTTCGCCACATCTTCAATTAATGGACGAGAGCCGACGGACCCAATTTCCTCATCACTATTTAAAATTAATACAATATCTTTATACGCCTCATCTCCACTTTCCATGAGTGCTTTTAGCGCATAAAAGGTCGTCACATGACTTCCTTTCATATCAATTACACCGGGGCCATATGCATAATCCCCATCTATTTTAAAAGGACGCTTGCTGACTGTACCTTCAGGGAAAACCGTATCCATATGTGCAATCATCACGATACGCGGATTCTTTGCTTCTGGATGTTTGATTACGATATTATTGCCGAGGTTTTCCTGTTTGTAAGTGACAGCTTCAAAACCAATTGCTTCATAAACTTCACGCAGCACCTTGCCCACCTGGTCGACGCCGTGTTTTACATATGTGCCGCTATCGATATTTACTAATTGATCCAGCAGCTTGAGCATATGCTGTTCATTTTTTTCTATAAAATCTTTCATGCCTTCCACCCTTTCCTCTAACGTTATGTCTGCCATTCAAATACTTCATTTTCCTCATACAGATGACACTGTACTTGATGCTTTTCATTGATTTTGTAAATTGGCGGCTTTACATTTTTGCATATATCCATTGCGAAAGGACAGCGTGTATGGAACACACAACCTGCAGGTGCATCAAGGGGTGATGGGACTTCCCCCTTTAACTCAATGCGTTCCCTTTTTACTTTCGGATTAGGAACCGGAATTGCTGATAATAAAGATTGCGTATAAGGGTGCAGCGGATTTTCAAATAACTCATCTGTTGGTGCCTGTTCTGCTATTTCACCTAAATACATAACACCAATACGGTCTGCAATATAACGAACCACGCTTAAATCATGACCAATAAATAAATAGGATAACTTCAATTCATCCTGCAGTTCTCTTAATAGGTTTAAGATCTGTGATTGAATAGAAACATCAAGTGCGGATACAGGCTCATCACAGACGATAAATTTCGGATTTAAAACGAGTGCACGTGCAATCCCTATCCGCTGCCTTTGTCCTCCTGAAAATTCGTGCGGAAAACGGTGATAATGCTCCTCACTGAATCCGACGCGTTTCAGCATCCGCAGTACAGTTTCTTTCCGCTCTTTTTTAGACCCTTTTCCCTGGATAATAAAAGGCTCTTCCAGGCTGTAGCCAATTCGTTTCTTTGGATCAAGGGAAGCAAGCGGATCCTGAAATATCATTTGTAAATCCTCACGCAGACCGCGGAAGTCCTTTTCCTTCAATGAAAATATATCCTCCCCCTTATAAAATACTGCACCACCTGTTGGTTTGGTTAATCTTAGCAAAGTCCGCCCGGTTGTACTTTTTCCACAGCCCGATTCCCCTACAATGCCAAATGTTTCCCCTTCATAAACGTCAAAGGATACCTCGTTTACCGCTTTTACTTCTTTATTTTTAAACCAGCTTGACGTATCTTCAGAGAATGACTTCTTTACATTTCTTACTTTAAGAAGAGGTTCTGTCATAGGTGATTTCTCCCCCTTCTTTTATTTCTTTATAATTCCAGCAGCGGATTTTATGGGAATCGGATGCATTTTCTAATACAGGTTCTTCAAGAAAACATTGCTCCGTTGCAAAGGGACAGCGATTAGCAAACCTGCAGCCTGCTGGGATATTTTCCAGTGAAGGCACCGTCCCCTCAATTTCGAACAACATCTCATCCCGGGCACTTTCTAGACTGGGCATGGATCTCAAAAGGCTTTTTGTATATGGATGTAATGGGTTTTCAAAAATATGTTCCACGGATGCTTCCTCAATCACCTGTCCGAGATACATCACAACAACACGGTCACAGGTTTCAGCAACAACAGCTAAATCATGGGTAATCATCATAATCCCCATATCTGTTTTCTCCTGCAGTTCAGAAAGCACATCAAGAATTTGAGCCTGAGTGGTCACATCAAGTGCTGTTGTCGGCTCGTCAGCAATCAAGAGTTCCGGTTCACAGCAAATGGCGAGTGCAATCATGACACGTTGACGCATACCTCCGGAGAGCTCATGCGGATATTCATCAATTCGCATTTCCGGAGAAGGAATTCCTGTTAAGCGTAAATATTCAATGGCAAGCTCTCTTGCTTTCTTTTTTGAAACCTTTCGGTGGAGCATGAGAGACTCGATCAATTGATTACCGATTGTATAAACCGGGTTTAAAGAGCTCATCGGATCCTGGAAAATCATAGAGATCGCGTTGCCCCGAATTTTTCTTAATGCACTTTCGGATTCACTTAAAATATTTTTATTTTTAAAGATGATTTCCCCGCCGTAATCGGTTAATTGGTCATCGTGTAATTGAAGAATGGATTCTGCTGTTACACTCTTCCCGCAGCCTGATTCACCAACCACACCAACTGATTCCCCTTTTTGGATAGAGAAGGTAGCATCATCTATTGCTGTTAATGGACCATCTTCCGTCCAGAAGGAAACATTTAAATGTTTGATATCCATGAGATTCTTCTCGCTAGTCATGCTATTTTTTTCCTCCAAGCTTCAGAGATCTTTTTTTGCTTTTTCTTTTAGCGTGGACTATTTTAGGATCTAAGGTATCTCTTAACCCGTCACCAACCGTATTCAGACCAAGTACAAGCAAAATAATCGTGATGCCCGGAAACACCGTCATCCACCACGCATTATGGATGACATTTTTCCCATCAAATAAAATGTTTCCAAGACTCGGGTCTGGAGCTGGAATACCTGCTCCAAGAAAACTGAGCCCGGCTTCTGTTATAATCGCAATGGCAAAAACAAAAGTAACTTGAATAATAAGCGGGGACATTATATTAGGTATCGTATGGATCACTAACACCCGCCATTTATTTGCACCCTGTGCAATTAAAGCTTCCACAAAAGTCTGTTCTTTTACGACAAGCGCAGCTGAACGGACGACGCGGGAAATCGATGGGATATAAACGATAATTAATGCCATAAGCACATTACTTACATTTGGACCACGTACGGCAACAATTGCCAGAGCCAATAAAATCGATGGAAAGGCATAAATACCATCGACGATTCGCATGAGAATATGGTCTAATATACGAAAATAGGCAGATAAGAGACCGATGATTAACCCTATCATTCCGGCAACAAAAGCAACGGCGATTCCAATAAAGAAAGAAATCCTCGTACCATAAACCACCCTGCTGAATACATCCCTTCCCACGTCATCCGTACCAAAAATATGCGCCAAACTGGGAGACTGCAGACGATTCATCGGGTCAATTTCATAAGGATTATACGGTGCAATGAGAGGCGCAAACAGGGAAATAATCGCCATGATGGCTAAAATGACCAGACCAGAAAACAGCATGCGATTTTGTAAAGCTTTTCTGAAGTTTGATTTCTTTTTTGCTGCCTTAGGTGGTTTTATTTTTATTTCTGATTCCATAAAACAGGCCTCACTTCTTCTTATTTAGACGTATTCTGGGATCCACCGCACCATAAAGTAAATCCACGATTAAATTGATTAATACATATGTAACTGTGATTAATAAAACAGTCCCTTGAATCACTGTAAAATCTCTTCTTTCTATTGAATTTACAATAAGCTGCCCGATTCCCGGAATATTAAATACGGTTTCTACTACAGCAGCACCCGTAATTAACGTACCAAATGATTCACCGATAACAGTTAAAATAGGAATAAAAGCATTTCTTAAAGCATGTTTATAAGTGATTTTATTTTCACGTAATCCTTTTGACTTTGCCGTTTTAATATAGTTGGTTTTCATCACATCAAGCATGGAAGATCTGGTCATTCTCGTAATCAGACCTGCCTGCATCATTCCAAGTGCAATCGCAGGCAATGTTAAATACCTTATATGCTCAAGTAACCCTTCACTTAATGGCTGATACCCTGCAACAGGGAACCATTGTAATTGTACGGCGAAAAGTAAAATCAGAAATAGTCCCACTAAAAAGCTGGGTACAGAAATACCAAGCAAGGAAAAACCTGTCACTGCCTGATCGGCAACAGTCCCTCTTCTTCTCGCAGCAATGACCCCGAATAAAAGGGAAAGAACAATCGCAATGAATTGGGCATATATAGCCAGAGAGATGGTCGGTCCTAAATAATTAAAAAAGACCTCTGTCACGGGTTGATTAAGAAAAAATGATTCCCCTAAATCTCCCCTGAAAACATCAGAGATCCATTGGGTAAACTGTGTATATAAAGGAAGGTCAAAGCCAAGTTCATGTCGTAACTCAGCTTTTGCTTCCGCTGAAGCTTCATCCCCCAGTAATACCGTCACTGGATCTCCCGGTGTCAGATGAGCAAGGAAAAACACAACAACTGCCACGACGAAGAAGATAGGGATTAATTGTAATAAACGCTGAATGGTATATTTAAGCAACTTCTATCATCCTTACTCTAAAAGGCATCATTCACTTTTAGACACATTCCATAGGATCGGGCCAATTAAATCAGAGTACCCATCAACATCGCTGCTGACGGCAACAAGTTCTTGCTGATTACCTATTTTTGTAACAGGTAAGTAATTCCAAACTTCTTGCTGTAACTCTTCCACATATGGATATGCCTCTTCAAATGAACTTTGTCTCGTTATATCTTCTAGCAGCTGGTCAATCTCCTCGCTATCCGACCAGCCTGGGTAGGCAGCTTTTGAATCAAGGAAAGGCAACTGGTGCAATGTCGGACGTACAGCAAACGTCATCGGAAAAATATCAAAGTTTTCAGGCTCTGTCCGTATTTCTTGAACGGTTGGCCAGTCATAAATATCAAGTGTGGTATTTACACCAATCGTTTCAAGCACTTCCTGTGCAACAATCGATAAACTATAGTGATCTGGGTAATCTCTCGTGGAAAGAATCGTAATTTCTTCCCCGTTATAGTCAGATTCCTCCACGAGCTGTGTTGCAGCTTCTATATCGCCCTGATTATACTGTTCCTCTCCTGCTGTGCTATGCCAATTCACCTGGTCCGGTAAAGCCAACCCTGGGTCAAGCTCGAAAAAGTTATCGTTACTGTATGCAGCCGTCATCGCTTCTTCCGCATTAAAGGCTGTATTAAATGCTTCTCTCAATTTAATATCGGAAAATGGCCCAGACTGATTATTATAAACAAACGCCGAAATACCGCCATCACTGTAAAAAGCATTCACATCATCTGCAGATTCTACCTGATCGGCATTATCAAGTGGAATATCAACGGCTATATCATATTCCCCAGTAGTAACACCTGCTACTCTTGTAGATGCATCCGGGACAATATTAAAATAAATATCTTTTACCAGTGCTTCTTTCTTTCCGGCCAATCCACTTGCATCATCATCTGTAGATTCATAGTCTTCAAATCTTGTTAAATGAATGTGCTGATCTGCTGTCCATTCTTCTAATTGAAAGGGACCAGTACCAATATATTCTTCTAGACCTGTATCACCGGCTGATTCAACACTTTCTTTTGGAACGATGGCCGGAAAAGGTGCAGTATCAGCCAGTACATATGGAATAATTAATGAAGCTTCGTCAATATGCAGCTCCACTGTATATGTATCTACTTCTATAAATTCAGCACCAGCTAAGTTTGCCATCCCTTGTGTCGATGTTTCCATCCATTTCTCCATAGAAGCTACAACATCTTCAGCTTGCATTTCTTCTCCATTATGAAACAGAACACCTTCACGCAAATCGAATGTATACGTTAAGCCATCCTCACTAACTTCATAGGATTCTGCTAATGATGGAACCACTTCATACTGCTCATTCAGCGTTAAAAGCTGCTCATAAATCTGTCTGGAGACATCTCTTGTTGACTGATTTGTTGTCAGATGCGGATCCATTGTTTGTAAATTTGTAGGATATGCAACATTTAAAGTTGCATCTGTATTGGCCTCGTCCGTAGCGGTTTCTGCTCCATCGGAATTTGAATCTTCATTTCCGCCACAAGCGGCCAGCACAGTTAATATCAGAAATAATAGTGCTGTTAATAAAACTTTCTTCATACTTCCAACCCCCAACATTTTAAGTAATATCATAGTACTTGAAACAGCATTTAATTACAACTAATCCAACTTGTTTAGTATGCTTTTGTTTTAAATACTGCCTTTGCGGTACTCCCCGCCGAAATAAAAAGAGGCCTCCCAGTGCGCTAAAGTGTTAACGTAATCGAGAGACCCCTAAACCAAATACTGATATAACTTTTGCTAAAATAATTTACGACAAATTCAACAAAATCCGGGGAGTGACAATGCATTTCGGTGGGACGAGCATTTAGCGCAGTCCCAGGCACCAAACCCATTACAACACTTTCGACAAGAAGCTTTTAGTTCTTTCATTTTGCGGATTATCAAAAAGTTCTTCTGGTGTACCTTGTTCAACGATAAAGCCTTCGTCCATAAAAATCACCCGGTCAGCAACTTCTTTGGCGAAGCCCATTTCATGTGACACGATGGTCATCGTCATTCCTTCTTCAGCCAAATCTTTCATGACCTGAAGGACTTCTCCGACCATTTCCGGGTCTAAGGCCGAGGTAGGTTCGTCAAACAACATGATGCGTGGTTCCATGGCTAAAGCACGAGCCATAGCTACTCGTTGTTTTTGTCCACCGGATAATTTATCCGGATATACATCTGCCTTATCGACTAACCCAACTTTCTCTAGCAGCCCTTTTCCTAATTCATTTACTTCTTCTTTTGATTTACCTTTTAATCGTTTTGGACCCAGCGTAATATTCTCCATTACCGTCATATGAGGAAATAGATTAAATTGCTGGAATACCATTCCCAGCCGTTGGCGCAGTTCATTAATATTTGTTTTGGCCTCGGTAAGATTATCTCCTTCAATAAAAACATCTCCGCCGGTCGGTTCCTCCAATAGATTCATACAACGTAAAAGTGTACTTTTTCCTGAACCTGAAGGGCCTATGACACAAACTACTTCTTGTTCGTTGACTTCCATATTGATATCTTTCAACACTTCTAGTTTGCCAAATGATTTTTTTAGATTATTGATTTCAATCATCTTCATGCTACATCCAATCTCCTTTCAAGCCAGCGTGAGGGTAGGGTTAATGAATAGATAATAATAAAATACAGCACGCCTACAGCAAATAATATTTCAAAAGCACGGAAATTGGCTGCGTAAATCGACTGGCCTGCCAGTGTTAACTCGGCTACGCCAATCGCAGAAAGGAGTGACGTATCTTTAATGCTCACAATAAATTGATTAACGAAAGCGGGAATCATGCGACGTATGGCTTGGGGCAAAATAATTAAACGCATCGTTTGGCTATAAGAAAAACCAATGGTTCTTCCTGCTTCCATTTGCCCTTTATCAATCGAGTTGATTCCAGCACGGAAAATTTCGACTAAATAGGCTGCAGCATTCACCGTAATCGCAATTACTCCTGCAGCAAATGCTGTGAGACTAATGTCAATGACACTTGGCAAACCGAAATAAATAAATAATATTTGAACAAGTAAGGGTGTACCACGAATGACATCCACAAAGATCGTTGAAATTGCGCGTAATATTTTAACCTTCGTGATACTGAATACACCGAGCACCAGTCCAATCACCATTGCTAAATTAAGTGATATAACAGTTACCTCTATTGTTACTCCCATCCCTCTTAATAGAGTGGGTAATGCATCAAGAATTATATTTACTGTCTCCATTATGCTAACTCACTTTCTTTTGGGAAAGAAGCGACAAAATATGCAGCACCTTTTGATTTGATGACTTTCCATGCTAGTTATTCTTCTGAAAAATAGCTGTTATAAATTTCTTCAAACTCACCACTATCTCTTAATTCCCCGAGCCCGGTATTCATTTTTTCCACCAGTCCTTCACTACCTCTGGAAATGGCAATGCCGTAGTCTTCACTTGGGTACATATCGCCAACTATGCGAAGCTCGGAATCTTCACCATCCTGGTTGATTTTATAGGCAACACTAGGATAATCATTGATGACAGCATCAGCATTATCTTTTTCTAATTCCATATACATCGTAGGGTCGTCCTGAAGTGTCGTAATCTCCATGTTATATGTTTCAGCAAGTTCTTCAGCTAGTTCTAAGCTGGATGTACCTTGTTTAGCAACAACCGGAATAATGCTAGTTTGAGATGATATATTGATATATTTTAGTTTCTTCTCATTAACGTAAGGGGTATTGTAAAAATACTCATAGAAAGTTAGATATACTATCATATCCTCAAATATTGGTAGCGTTTAAGAGAAAGCACAGAAGAACCATCTTCGGTTCACCAGTAAGCAGGATATAAGAAAAAGAGACAGGTTTCCCTGTCCAAGTAGTAGTAAAAAATATTAACTTTACGAGCCATTCCTTATTAATCACAATTTCTACTCTTTGTTTTACCACTATTTTGTGGTATGGCTTTATGTCCCAAAGCTACACCTTGACTACTTTTAACATTTGTCGAATGGCTCCAAGATGATATGCTGAATGAGCCAAAGAGGGTATCACTACATTAGCCAGCAATTCATTCCCTTCAATAGCGTCAATAGATTCTAAAAGCATTAAGTATTCATTTCGCAATCCTTCCTGAATTCGGTTCCATTGCTGTTCATCTACTGAATGAAGACCCCAACTTTTTCCCCAATCCATTTCCGGTTGTTTTCCTGTTTCTAAGATTTCATTGGTTCCCCACATGTGATAGCGGACATGATCAGTATGTGCAGCCAATGTTGTTCCATGAACTGACATTGAAGCTTCGTCGTAAGTCACTTTCTCTATTACACCGAAGATTCCTGAATTCGGTTCAACAGTTGTGAACCAAGTTCCTTTCACAGGAACTGGGGGGCCTTCGAACGTTTCCTTTACCATAGACTTAACTGAGTTTCTTAATGTTTCACTCATGTTTTAACGCCTCCAATAAATTTTTGTTATTCATACACACACAGCCAAATGAAAAACAACCGGGTTTGGGTCCAATAAAAATCGATTCGTACCACCTCCTCCAAGTTCCTTCCGCTCTTCCGTTTCTTCCAACAACCATGTTGGGACTGTTCTTTTTTTAAAATGGCTCAAATTCTTGTATGTTCAGACCTATTTTTTGAGGGAATTAGAACTCATTTCTATAAGTCATTTTGCTCGCAAAATTAAGTAGGTGATGGTCAAAAGCTTTGCTCACCATAATCCCCTCTTTTTCCTTTAGTTTGAGGTTCAAGTCTGTTTTCAAACTTTTTTATGGAAAAAAGTTTTGTGAATAAAGTTTTGTAAAAAGGCTTCTTATATTTATATGATGACACGTATTTCCAACCCTCATGATTAATAAATTCACGTTTTTGTTTAACATCTGCCATTCGAGATCGATAATAACCATCATTCATGAAAAACCCTCCTCGGTATATACTATTTTGCCAGAACATGGGAGTCGGTCTTCACAATTTCATAAAGCGGTTCCATGTTTTTTAAAACCTTCATTTCTTACTCGCCAGGACATACACCAACACCCTTCACAGGCTCCATGTTTATTAAACAATTGCTCCACATCATACCAAAGCTCTGACGTCAACGGATGAATGTCAAACTTCATTTTCAGCCGCTCCCTTCGAAAATTTCATAATAATTGTTTTGCCCGTAGTGAGCGATATACTTTACGTACTGACTTCAAAGACTATTTTATGGATCTTTGCAAAACGACTTTCGAATGAAATCTGTACATTCCTCTCACATGTATATAACCCTCTATAATAATTTTGGTGGTTATATTGTAAAACGGTTGATTCTAACTGTCAATACATTTTATAATGGTTATAAGAAAAAATCGAAGTTATATTAACCGGAAGTCAAAATACTTACGGTAAGGCAAGGAGAAATCACATGTCTGATATAAATAAAGATGTACACAAGCATGATTTACTCGGCGGACGTTTGTGTTTGGATTTTGCCAATACAGTGAGCTGGCACGATAGCAGTGAGAAATCACAGGAGTTGCTTACGAGTTACGAAAGATTGGTAAACTGGAGTTTGGATGCCAATATTCTTAAGAAACAACAATCGCTTTCACTACTAAAAAAAGCAGAAAGTCAACCTTCTAAGGCGAAAGAGGTCCTCCAACAAGCTATTGAGCTGCGGGAATCGATTTTTCACATATTTAGTTTAGTATCTAACAATGAAACACCGGCGTCTAAGGATCTTGCTATTTTGAATGAAGCCTTAGGCAATGCTTACGGAATGATGCGAGTAGTGCCTGATAACAATAAATTTTCATTGGAATTTTTTAATGGGGAAGAAACATTGGACGGAATGTTTCCACCGATTGTTCAATCTGCAATAGACATTCTTATTTCTGAAAAAGAACTAAGCAGGGTGAAAAAGTGTGAAGGGAAGCCGTGTGGTTGGCTGTTTTTGGATACTAGCCGCAATCGCAGCAGACGTTGGTGTTCGATGGCAGACTGTGGGAACCGTGCAAAAGCAAAGCGATTTTATCATAATAAAAAGTAATAGTCCTAATACGGAGTTATTTTGCTTTTGATAATCCAATATTACGTTAACGAGTGCAGCAGTGTTGAAGTTCAAAAGCCTAATTCCTCGCTAAAGAGAATAAGGAATTAGGCTTTTTTATCATTTTCACCTCATTTATACAAGTGGCGGCAATAAGTGTTAAGTCATGTGAAATTCACTAGGAGTCTGGGACATATCTAAATCCACTCTAAATACAAACAATGAACTGAGCTAGCGGAGGAAACATACGTATCATCTCCGGACAGTTCCGTTGGTACTTCTGATCCTATACAAGGTTCGGTTCTACAAGCAGGAATTGACCCATCATTCTATCATCTTCGTGCTTTAATAAATGACAGTGGTACATAAGCGGATACGGGGTGTCGGTATGATTCGCAAATTCCACAACTACTCTAACAGTTGCCCCGCGGGGGGACAGACACGGTATCCTTCCCCGCTTATATTCCTTTGGCTCATTCCCATTTACGTCCAATACACAAAAGGCTACAGCGTGAATATGGAAATTATGTAATGGATGGACTTATGGAAATAGCATGATCACCGGACGAGGAAAACTTGGGAACATGGGGAGAGGAATTTCAAAAGGCAGTATTCTGATCAGCGGTACTGCTTACGGCAGTGATGGAAGGGGCAAAAAAACAGCATTGGCTGGAATGCTGTTTTTGTTATTACTATTATCAGTAAAAGTAAATTACCCAGTAATTATCCTATTTGTATAACTTATGCCAAATTTCAGGAATGGGATGTGTTCAGCGTCCTTTGGCGTGCAGCCGCTGATGGAGCTGGCGAACTTGCTCTGCCAGTTCAGGGACAGGACCATCTACGCTGGCATCCCGAATAACGTCTTGAATAGGAAGGTTCCGAACCGGGGATGGAGGGATCTCCATTTCACGCAGCCATTGTACCAGCTGTTCAGAAGAACTTGCATACACAATCCGCCCTAAACCAACCCATCCATGGGCCGCTGCACACATAGGGCAATGTTCACCTGAAGTATAAACTGTCGCCTTGCTTCTTTCTTCAGGCGTTATGTTCTCGGCTGCCCATCTCGCCAAAGCAAATTCCGGGTGCTGGGTATGATCACCGCCTGCAACATGGTTATGATCTTCAGCAAGCACTTCTCCGTCTGCTGAGACAAGGACGGAACCAAATGGCTCATCGCCTTTCTCAAGCGCAATTGTTGCCAGTTCAACACAACGTTGCAGATGCTTGAAATCTACATCACTTATCATGATACACCCTCCTGGTTCTTTATATTTTTGCTTTACTATGATCCGTTTGCAGTTTAAACAGTTCCAATACAAGGCTACTATAAGAAAAAGAATAAATAAAGCCAGCCCCACGCTTAATTAGCTTTAGAGACTGGCTTTTAAACTTGCCTAGGCAGAAATATTACTACCAGATTTATTATCTGGCTGTGCAGCATTAATCATTAGGAAAATCGCTGATAGGATATGCATTATCATACCAACAAACGGAATCCATCCTATACAAGAAGTAACAATGCCAAGTATACTCCCCGTTGTAGGTCCTCCGTCTTTTTTGGTAAGAATTAATGTTATAATATGTAATACCAACATAATTCCTAAAGGAATCCACCAAAGACCTACAATAATTGCAGCACCCAAGAACGGAACACCTAAAATTGCTTCCATTGCCCCCGTTACCCATTTTAAAACTCTCGATGGTGACAATATAACCCCCCCTTAATAAAAAATTTTATGAAATTATAAGTACATAAATTGTATTCTAGCATAACATTCATACTTTGTCCCTATTAATTATATTTATTTGAGTATATATTCCTATAAAATAGAAAAATGCTTAAATCTTCTATACTACCTAATTTATCTATAACCTTAACATGCGTGCTATCGTATCAATAGTTGTAGCACAAAAACAGCCGCTGAAATACTACCATTTCAACAGCTGTTTAACTTAACTATTAATCGACAATATGCAAAAAAATCCGGGAAGTGACAATTCTTTTCGATGGGACGAGCATTTAGCGCAGTCCAAATCTTTACGGCGGAACTAACATAGAGCCAGTCCCAGGCACTTCATCGATCATCACGCTCAATCGGCACATCTGTAATCCTCCATGGCTGCACGCTTTTCACCTCTTGATCGATATCACCAATGGTCAGGCTAATTCCGGGCAACCCTAACTCTACAGCAACTTCCTCTGCATCAACTGCCGGCCAGACAACGATCGCATCATAATACGCATCTTCCCCGGGGTTCATTGTGGACGGTGACCCTGGTAAATCCAGCTCTGAAAGCGGCACAATGAGTTTCAAATCTTCGTCATCACTTCTTTCCATTTCTCGTGCACCCGCACTGCCTTCTAAAGGTGTTAAGAAATAGTCGAGAGGAAAGTAACGTTTGTCACCATGAAGGATCGTAATATGATATAAAGTGGAACCAGTAGCCCCTACTGAATCATGATTGCTCCAACCTCTTGCTCCTGTTAGTGAAGTGGCATGATCACCATATGTTCGTAACGCTTTTTGATCAAGTTCATCATTTGCTGCATGAACCCTAATATTTCCAACCAACATATTATCGATTTGTTGAAGGGAAAGCATTTCTACTTCTCCATGCTGAACCGTGACGGCTTCTGGAAAGGTTGCAACTTCCCCGTAGGCTTCAGGAGGCTCCATATCAGCTACTTCCACCTCTACGAATTCAGTAGGAGGGGTAAACTGAATTTCCACTCTTCTATTTTCTCTTCGGCCTTCTTCAGTTTCATTATCCGCAATCGGCTCCCTGTAGGACTCCCCACTTACAGAGACTGCATCAAAATGTCCCAGGTTCGTTAATCCTTCTAATCGGTCATGAACGGATTGTGCCCGGTCTTCCGATAACGTTTGATTATAATCTTCAGATGCCACATTATCGGTATGCCCAACAATTTCCAGCTCTCCACCTTCAACCCCGACTAACTCTTGGATGGCAGCTTCAAGTTCATGATCGGCCTCTTCATGTAAATCTGCTGAATCCGTCGCAAATAAAACATCACTCGATAATAATAACGTGGAATGATTAATTTCATTAATTCGACTGACCGACGTATCCATGCTCTCTTGATAACTTTCTAAGGGAACTGTTCTTCCCTCAATTTGCGAGTAATAATTATCATCCAGCTCTTCAAAATTACTCCTCGTCAGTTGTGATTCGATAATATCTATTATATCAGGCATACCAATTTCTTCTTCATTGGTCGTGTCATTTTCATTATTTTCATTACTCATCTCCGTCACGCCCACTTTTTCTTTATCAACCACGGGAACATTTGCAGCTACACCTAATTTGGGTAAAAAAACGTGCACATGGTCTGATTCCGGTGCAGCAAATACAGTAGCATACTTTACCGTGTCCTGCTCCCCGTTTAATATAGCGCGGTCATTTTTACTACCTTCTCCCAGGAACGTCTCCAAAAAGGTATTACGAGAATCCTTATCAACATAATCATCATAGCTAATCATGGCCATCTGGGAAACAGTCATATTCTCTGAATCGATGAGACGAACATCAGAATGACTACTTCCGTCCTCTGAATTAAACGAACTGCGTATAATCGTACGATGAACAGGGAGGTCTTCCTCGCTTGTCGTACTAAATGACAATGGTAAAATAGCGAGATCCGCTTCTAGTAAAATCGGACCAACTTCGACTCGTATATCAAATTCAGACGCCGTTTCAAATTGCCATAAATCTTTTTCAATAACAACGGGATCTGGATGTTCACTTTCTTCTTCAAGTGATTCAGAAGACTCGGTTTCCCCTGAAGCTTCAGAAGTCGGTTCCTCCATTTCCTCCATCTCGTTTTCATTTTCTTCCGTTTCTTCTACAGGTTCTGCATCAGCAGTTTCTTCTTCAATTTCATCATTGGAATTACAGCTCACTAAAAATATCGATGAAAATAACATGATAAGGAAAATTTTCATATGAGGTAACCTCCTTTATGTAATTTTGAAGATAATAGCTTAATTTCTTCACTTAAGTATACACTAAAATACCGCATAAATTAATATGCAATCACGATGCATCTTCCTTACTCTGTACAAGAAGACATAGGATTATTTGGCGTTAGAATAATCGATGGATGGGCGTTTTCCAGCCCAACGCATAATCCTAACTATGTTATAAAAAATAACAACCCTGTTTCTCTTAACAGATGTATTTACCCCTTTTTAGTACAATTCCGCAATTGCCTTTAGTATCATCCAAACTGTCTCATTTTCCAGTCTAACATCTATCTTTTTATTCCCATTCTCTGTTTAGATAGAATAATATACTATTTTCACTTTGCATTGTCATAACTCCCTTTTTATAGAATTTCACTTACTCATCATCTAAACCTTCTAGTATGTACTATTATGCCATTTAATCAATTGTTAACATAATAAAAAGGGAACGTTCATTCTTATCTAAATACAAATTTCATTTTAATATAAAAGAACCCTTCAAGCTTGTTCAAGGGTTCTAAGGGGCTGTATTTTATTATTTAATTTGTTCTAATACAGTTTTACTTCATTCTATTTCTGCCCTTTGTTGTACCACTATTTGTGATACGGTTCAGCGTGATGGTTTAAGAGGCAAAAAGCAGGCATTGGTGAAGTACCAATGCCTGTAATATTAATCCCAAAAAGTTTTTCTATAAACCAATCCAGCACCCCATCTTGTATAACTTACTCAAATTATCTATCTGCGAATATAAAATAACCATCCCTACTTAATTTTATCTATAATTCCGCCAGTTATTTTTATGTTTAAATTCCATACATATTCACTAGTTCCTTTATAATTTGAATACTTATACCTTGAAACAACTCTACAAATGATTTTTCTAATGTATAATTACTAGGTTCTCTATCATTCTCAAATTTATCAATAAAATACTATTTTTACATTAAGATACTATTAAAAAAATTAAATTCTAGTAATGGTATAATTTAACTATCTAGTGAACACATAGGAGTTGAGAAAGTGAAATTTAGAATTTTTACAATTCAAGAATATATTTATAAATGGCTTTCCTCTATCATTGTATTACTTTTCACAGTTGGTAGCATTGTTCTTTTTTTATATTCTAAGAATATTAATACCGACACTAACGTTAATACTGCGGAAAAATTATCTTTGTTAAATACAGACTTACTAACTTTTTTGATCAGTATTGGTTATGCATTGCTTCTTTTTTTAGTAAATATCTATATTACTAGTATTTCAACCACAACTCAAAACATGTTTTATAGAAGAAAAGAGCAATACGTTAATTTAAAAGAATTGGCTAGTGTATATAAAGAAAAGGATAGAAGCGATAGGAGTTTGTTTTCATTCATTTTCATGACTCAAGGTTTGACTGGAAGAACCGGTGAAAAGGAACTAAAACCAATAATTAAACTCGAAGGCTTTCATTTCACTAACAAATATGAGAGTCTTGAGAACTCATTCATAGATCAGCAAAGTGAATTGAAATCAGAATGGGATGATCGTGTTAGAAACTATATACAATCTAGAAAATTAAAAACCAAATTTATGAATGTACACATCTTTGATTTAGCAGAATTTCTGAACGATATAGATAGTTGGACTAGCAAAAATCTTGAACTCAATCTAGACCAATCAAAACAATTTAATAACTTTATCAGTAAACTTAAAAGAGAATACAAAAAGAATTTTAAGAAATATGAAAAAACAAAAAGAAAATTGAACAGTGAAATAACAAAAATACATAATAGAGCAAATTCTCAGGTCCAGAGGTTAGAAAGGGTCTATGGGGAAAGGCTTTCCGATAGTATCAATTCAGAGTACAACTTGGTTAACAATCTCCAAGTATTGGAACGATTAATCCAAGAACTAGATGGTAAAATGATCACCTATGAGGATTATCAAGAATTTTCTAGTGAAAGTAATGAAGTAATAGAAGAGTATTTAAGAAATATGGATTTACGATTACGAGTGATTTCTGAAAATGTCGAGGGGCTACTTACACATGATGATGATTTTTGTTGATTTATAGTGGCTCATTAGGTTAATCGAATAAAGGGAGAACTGCAATAGTTCTCCCTTAATTTCTTAATTTAAGAACCCTTCTACCCATTTTATCACTCTATCCCAAAAAGAGAAAAGTAAAATAAAGCCAACTAGAAGTGAAACTATGAAGGAAATAAAAATAGGATGTCTTTCTGCGAAATTTTTTTTAGTTGATAATTGATCTTTTAAACCAAAGTGATGTCCAATTGAGGAATTCTTAATTTTATTTTTATCTCCAATGGTTATTTTCAACTCTTCTTACCCCCAAATAAGTGACCAAGTTTTGACTTACTAAATTTATTTTTATCTCCCACCTTAATCGAGCCGTCATAAATAATTTTTTCTATATTTAGGACAACTTGTTCTTTCTTTGAATAGTCTTCTTCAACTTGTGATTTTATATCCATTTCGTCCAAGTTATCAAATTGTTTCTCCAGTTCCATTACAATATCAACTAGTTTAGACTTCACTTTGGAAACTATCCCATCAAGATGGTTTGAGGCAACAATTGATCTCATACCAGCAATTTGGAATTCATCAGTCGATATATGATGGCATAGTGCAGTAGGTACAATTTTGCCGTAATTATCTTTATTTTTGTCATTCAGAACGTTTAGTAGTGCTGTTATGCTATCAGTTATAGTTATTGTTTTAAGTTGATTAACTCTCTCTTCGTCCAATACATGTTCAACTGGAACAGGAGCATTGGTGTATTTAAATTGATAGTTTAAAAGATACGTTCCCATAAGTTCCCCTTTTAGAACTCTGTAACTAGGAACTTCCTCTTTTGTATAGCCTTGTAACTCTCCGTCTATCCAATTTATTATTAATTCATTATCTAGATCAGAGAGGATTACCTTCAACCTCAGTAGTATATTCTCAATGCTATCTCTTCCACCAACTAAATCCTTTACCAATTGACTTCTGGCCATTTAATCAACCCTTTTCCGAATTATCTTAATCCTATTGTACAACAATTATTTTAATATTTCTCAAAAAAGGTTTTCTATAAAATTAGCAAATATAATTAAGAAAGGAGGCGATAAATATCTATGATTGTAAATGAAGATTTGGACTTAATAAAAAGAAGCCTATGAGATCATGTTTGAAATTGAGAACGGACTCAGGTCATTCGCAGCTCATAAGGTGGAGAAAGACTTTGGTCAAAATACCGGGAGTCGATGTCGTACCGACACTCCATAATGAACACAATCTTGACTTAACACCAATAGATGCTATTAGCGTAGAGTTAAGAGGAAAGGAAGGCACTGATAAAGCAAATATTATCAATGCCTTCTTTTATAACTTATAGTTATTTAGAAATCAATTGTTAATTTAAATCAGTGATCACTTTTATGATTACTTAAAATACTACCTTACAAAAAATCGTTGAAGATTACAATATAAGTAACTACATTATTTAAGTCCAGTTAATTTGTTTAACTTCTGCATTCTCCAACATTTCATAAATGTCTTTTATCTTAGCTTTTTCTTGTCCATAAAAGCGGTTTTTACAAAAAGTAAAAATCATTCGATTTTTTGCTCTTGACATTGCAACAAAAAATGTAAATGTTTCATCATCTGGAGAGTCCTCAAAATTCCAAAAGGCTCCATCTTCTAGTCCCAATAGAATCACAGATTCAAACTCAAGACCTTTACTTTTATGAATTGACATAATGGGGATTGAATAAATTCCCAAAAAATCATCTAATGCTTTATTCCAGACTTTATGTTTTTCATATGAATAACATAGAAAATCTGCAGTCTGTTTTACTTTTCTTTCTAAATATTTTCCCTTTCTATACTCAGGATAACTACTTTTTATTAAATCTAAACCTATTAAATTTAAAATTTTGTATAACCATTTCTCTATTACTTTCTCGGTCACATTAATTGACTCATCTTTAAGGTCCTTTTTAAATTCAACTATAAAACTATTAATTTCTTTTTCTACTTGATAAGATTCTGTTTCATCATGTCCATGTAAACTTAAGACATTTGAAATTAAACTAGACCAAGCTTTTGGGTCGCGCTCTGTTGTAGCTAAAGAAAAAACATCGATTAAATATTTCATGAAATTTTCCGTTAGTAAATCTTGCCATTGGTCCTCTATTCTAGAGTGTATCCCTAAATTACTTAATTCATCTATTAGCATGGAACAATACATATCTGCTCGTTGCCTAACTAAAATACCTATATCTCTTCGTTCAAGTTCTTCTTGATCAATCCAAGTTTTAATTTCTAATGCTAATCTTTTTGCTTCTTCAGAAACATTGATGAAGTTCCAAATTTCGCATATTCCCTCATCTTCACTTTTCCATTTGTCAGATGGCGTTATTACTGTTGAACCACCCAGCATATCGTTTATTATAGAAGTTTGAATTCGGACTAAATTAGGAGCAGATCTATGATTTAAAACCATCTCAAATTCTTTAGCATAAAAATCTTGCTTAAATTGTTTAAATACACCCTCCATCGCGCCTGCCCAACCCATAATCTTTTGTTTAAGGTCACCCACAGCAGTCACTGAAGCATTTGAATTCATAAAAATAGTTCTAACTAAATCGTACTGGATTAATGTTGTATCTTGAAACTCATCTAAAAAAACATGACTATATGTAGCTCTGATGGCTCTTAATAACTTTGGATTTGACCTAAATAAATATTCAACAATTCTTGAAATCATGGGGAAGGTTAATCTTGAATTTCCTTTCCCATTAATATAGGTTTTCCAAAGTTGAAACTTATACCAAGATTCCATTGAATTTATTTTTTCCATTTGTAACGGTAATCTTTCATTTGCATATGTCTTGGCAAAAAGATCATAATCAAAGTAGTAATTCCACCCATTTTCCTCACTAGGTTCTTCTGCTTGTTCTCTAAGGGTAGGTATATCTCTTCTATTAAAATTAACTATTTCATACTCCATTGATGGTCTATAAAATTCAGGTATAGCTAAACGATATCTATCCAATAATTGCTTAGCAAATGAGTCATATGTTAAGGACACAAACCTATTTGCAAATTCTTTACCAGATCGTTTTTCAACTCGTTCTTTTAAATTCTTTGCTGCATCTCTTTTAAAACTTATAGCTAGTATTCTAGCAGGATATGCACTTGTATTTGTTTCTAACAAATAACAAGCTTTTTGAGCCAACAATTCCGTTTTTCCTGCTCCCGGACCAGCTAACACATAGGCGTTTTTCTCATACTTCACTACTTCTTGCGCAGCTCTTTCTAAAACAACATCGTCTTTTGGATTCCATGATTCTTTTTTCACATAGTTACTCAGATAAATCACCATCAATAACTGATTTTATTCCCTTCATTAGTTTTTTTAGAGGAATTGGTAACTTTTCATTTAATAACTTTGTATCTATATTTTCTAATGACATAATATGAGTGCTGGGCTTACCTCTTCCTAAGAAAAAGTAATCATACCAAATCATTAATTGTTTCTGTTCTTCCGAATAGGCGATTCCTGAACCGCCCTCAGTTTTTAAGGTTGCTCTTATACCTTTTTCCAAACGATCCATATATTCAATAGAATCTTTCTCTTTATCTACACCTTTTGGACCGCCAAGTTTCGGAACTGTCTTTTTATATGCATCTAAGAAACTTTCAATCATCACAAAATCAATATCTAGCGGAGCCGAAAAGTAAACTCCATATTCTTCTAAAAACTCAACCCATAAATAGAGATTTTCCCTTTCATCTACCTCTTCTATAGACCAAGTATGCATACTAGAGAATTGATCATCACTTAGTACCCCATTTTGTACAGATAGTAACTTACTTTTATCGTAACCTATTTGTATTAACTGCTGTAATACATATTTTACTCGACCCCATCCACCGCCATTTCGTTCTAAATCTAAATCCAATAGTGTTAAATAAGGGATATTCAATTGGTGTAGTAATTTCCAAAAATGATTTACGTGTCTTCCACCCAATGGAACGATAGAAATATTGCTTTGATCTAAATCAGTATCCAGAAGGTTAATTATCTTTGGAAGTATAATCTCTTCACTATCACCTTCTCCTAAAACAACTAATTGTGAAAAATACAGTTCTGGATATGCCATAATAGCAGCTTTTATATATTTATATTCTTCTTCTTTATCTTTGTCAGGAAGAATTATTGAATTTACGATAGTTCTTATTTCTTTTTGATCAATTTTAAAATGAAGAATTGATTGTGGATCGACTCTTTTAATCATCGAAGGGGAGTGGGTAGCAACTAAAACTTGTGCATTATCATTTTCAGAGACGTCAGTTAAAGCTTTCATTATTCGACCAAGTAAATGAGGGGAAATATGATTTTCTGGTTCCTCAACTGCTAACAAGGTCAACACTGGTGGTTGAAGATTATATATTTTTTTATCTTCCTCAGCTTTATCTTGTAAAGCCTCATTCTCAATATCTAAAAACGAATTTACTAGAGTCAAGTAAAAAATTGAGCGTAATCCATCGCCTAATTGATCCACTTTATATTTGCTTCCTGTTTCAGTTGGTTCAAAATAAACCTCTACTTTTTTTAGAATTGAGTCTAAGTCTGCATGGCTGAAAGCAACCATAGTTGAGCCATAGCGAAAATCATTATGGTATTTCCTCCATTGACTATTAAGTATTTCTCTTAACCGTTTAACACCATTTACTTCGTCAAAAATTCCATCAACTTGCTTCATTTTTTCTTGTATGTCACTATTAATTTCTTTTGGCCAGTTAATTCCTTTTAAAATCCTCCCTAAAATAGTTCCTGATGCATTTTTTAATTGTACGGCCGGGTCTCTTGTTGCAGGTATATAAATCATTTGAATTTGAGAACGCTCACTGGCTTTAACCGGCTGTAGATCTTCATCTTCTGTTTTGGTTCCAATTGGAGATAAGACATAATATAACCCTTGCTCAATATTTCCTTCAAATGTATTTCCTTCTGATAACTCGGCTTTTAGCCTTATACGCACATAAGGACTTCCACCAACTTTACCCGCAACCATATGATTAAAATGTGGCGGGATAGTAGTTCTTGCCTCTTCAGTATCATTTTCAAGTTCATTAAAATCAATTATAACTTCTATATAAAGTGAAGATTCACCATGATCTATTGGATTTTCATTAGCAGGTATATGGAAATCAGATCTTTCCAACAAGCGCTCTTTCTGATAAGGACTAAAAAGTTTTAATAAAGCTTGTATTGCAGAAGTTTTACCACTACTATTCGCTCCAACTAAAACTGACAAGTCTTCTAAATCTAGATTAGTATCAGTTGGTCCAAAGGATCTAAAGTTATTAATAACTAATTTCTTTATTCTCAATTAGTTCAACTCCTCTTCAGTGTTATTAAGTGCAATAATTCTATTCAAATTCTTTGATATTTCGTGATTTACTTACCTTCTCTCTAGTAGTTTTAAGTTGTTTATATGCTGACTCCGGTAATGCTTGAAACTGCTCCGGACCTATAATATTCGTGATCACTTTTTTAAACTCTTTATTATTATTGATTCCAACTAATACGCAGTAGGTTGGTTCATCTTCATATACAACTCTCTCCATTAGAAACCTCTTGCGTTGAACCACATCTTTAAATACTTTATTTGATGCATGAAGTAGGAATATTGATATAATAGGTAACTCACGGATCCTATCTTCTTTTTTATAGTTAAGCGCCATATATGGAGTTAATATTGCTTTACGTCTTCTAAAATCTAAAAGTTTCTTACTTCTAGATGAAAGAAACTCGCAAAGGTTATCTCTCGTATTTGAGTCTAATAAAAGAAGGTACCTAGCAGCTCTGATACATAAATAATCTCTTGTACCATCTAATAAATCGATGAGTTGTTCCAACATGAACTCGATCTCTTGTTTGGGTTTTGGTGCAGGCCCTATTAATAAATCAAGGAAACTTTCCCCTTCTTCGTCCTCAAGATCAGAATTGATTTTTCTTGCCATGTAGTCATCAATTTCGTCTCTATGACTAGCAATATATATTTCACCTATGTCGTCTTCTTCATTAACTATCTCTCTAATACGCGTAGAATAATCATTATAAGCAAAATACATCCCCAGATGGTCCAATTCATCATTAAGCTTTATATAAGGATTCCTAATAGCATGACTTCTTTGATATAAATAATTTAAGAACAAACTTGGGGAATCAAATAGTTCAGGATACACTCTTAAATCGTTAATGGAGATACACCATACAGGCAGATCGCTATTTTGAATAAACTCTGTTTTTTCTATTTGGGATGCTATCTCGTTGAAATCATCCAAAGTAACACAACATGCTTGGATAAATTCACTATTTTCAATAGCAGTAATAAGTTTATAGCGCTTTTTACTCTCTTTCTGATAAATTTCTATCTTTCCTGCCCTCATATATTCTTCATAAAGCCGTACAGATTGTTCGTAGGGGTTTTTTGCCAAATCATTCAGTGACTTTTTGTAGGCTTCTTCATCTGAAAAAGGTGAAACCGGTGATAATGCCCCACCCTTCACTTCTATAATTATCATTACATCATCAAAAAGAATAATACCGTCACATTCACACCATTCATTCTTTCCATTTGCACCGACTGGTGCTTTATAAAAAATGTTTTGAAACATAATAGCTTTAGGCAAAATAGTTTTAAATAATTTAAAAGGTAAATCCTCTGATAAGTCTTTTTGAATGTCATTTATCTTATTAGAAACACTCTCTTTTTTCCTCCGCACAGCTCTTAAAACTGTTCTGTAAAAGTTATCTATTAAATTATCAACAGAAAAACAATAGTACTTGTCTCCTATACCAATGATGGGTTTATATTTTATGGGGGCCTCCTTTATCATTACTTGTACATCGTCTTCATAAAAGTCATTGCATTCGCCTTGTTGAAGCGAGAGTTCCTTAATAAACTCTACAGGCCAACCTGTAATGCTTTCAACATTAAAATATTCAGCTAAATTTAAAAATACTTCTTCTGACATCTCATCTTCAGGTGAAGCACCACTATCTAACAAAGCTTCCATAAATCCCATAGTACGTAATCGTCTGCTGATTGCTAAAAGACCATCTACTAGATCGACGCTTGTAATTCCAAAGATCTCATTAAAAAGATCTGTATATGGAGACAGCATATCTGTAAAATGAGCTTTTTCAAAATAGGGATACATTGTTCCAGAAACATTCATTTGCATCCCTTGTGAATACTTAATTAAATCATCCTTCGGTGCAATGTTTACATAAATAGTGGCAGCATTATATAAACTATTTAGTTCTTCCATATATTCATTTATTTCATTTTTATCTAAGTATCCAGTTCCTGTGTTGATGTCACTACTTACAATAAGACTTTGTGTAATATCAATCATTTTGTTCTCAAAAGGCCTTATATCTCCGTGAACTGAAGCCTCAATATCCCCAAAATGGTTTAAAAACTTTAGAACATGCAACTGAACCATAGTTATAAGCGGATCGGCTTTAGAAATTGAGCTTCTAATTTTTATGAGGCTATTTTCTATTTTCTTCTCCAATTCTTTTAAATCCATATATGGCAGAACATCTTCATACACCTCATCATCCCCCATTCTTCACTTTGTTCAGTTCGCTCTTACTTAAAAAACAACTAAAATCTATTACTAGATAACCAAAAAAATCAGTCATTTCCAAAAAGTTTACATACTAACCTCTTTACTAGAAATGACTGACCTATGATGTACTTATAATCTACATTGATCTAAACTCTCTTTGCTGAAAAGCATATTATTCCCTTAACTATATTTTACCATTCATTATTTAATAGTAAAATGTAACAATTTATAAGATAAATAGCAGAACTCCATAAGTGGAAAGACTATTTATGCATTTCATTGATTTTTTATTTTATGTCTTAGAATTTATTATCTTAGACGATATACTATTTTTGAACCTTGTAAGTAACACACTTAGAACCATTCAATTGGGTATGTTTAAGTTGATTACTTGGAAAAGTTAATTACTTATGAATTTGCTAACCCTAAGTGATACTTTTTGTACTCTGACAATAAAAGAGAGAAATGGAGGAACTTCGAGTAGACAAACAAGATTACAAAATTCACTACAATACTAGGAGGAAAATAAATGAAAGAGGAAATTATTCTTAGAAAAAGTGCAAGGCAAAGGCTAGAGGTAAAAGCCTCGGATCTCGAATACCTTGCCTTTTTGGAACAGCAACGATTGCTTTCCGTTCAACAATTTTATCAAGCATATTCAGCTTTGTTAAATAATCGACTCAAAGATTACAGTTTCAAAAATCGCGTACGAAAATTCGAAGAATACAATCTTATTCGAAGTAATTTTTATAGCAATGGTTTCGAGGGGGAGCGTTTTAAATATGTGACAGTCGGTAGCAAAAGTATTGAATTGTTAATTGAAAATGAATTTCTTGATGGCTCATACAATAAGTCAAAAATATACAAATTCAATCAAAAGAAAAATGTTCTTCACTATCTTGCAACACAAAAAGCCGTTATTAATATTTTGGCAAAACTAAACGAAAGTCTAATTACTGAATTAAATTCTAAACAGGTTAAATACGGATTGTTTTATAATGAAAATCTCTTCTCTATTTCACCAGCACACCTTCGTTATGAAGAATGGATTCCAGAATTCAGAAATTTACACCGTCAAAATAAAGGTGCTTTCCATTCGAAAGTTGCTAAATATATGACCCAAAGTAATACTAGTAATCTACAATCAGGAAAAACCATGACAATTGTAAAGCCCGATTGGATTATCAAAGTTGAACCGTGGAGGAAAAGAAAACCAGTTTACCTGAATATTGAACTAGACCTTAGCACAGAGCCAATAGAAACACTAACTGAAAAAGATTTTAAATATGCTATAGTTGCAGAAAACAACCTTGAAGAACAACATCACTTGTGTATTGTAATTGCTGATAATAGTTTTTCAAACCGTTCACAATTCGGTACGGGGATTAAAAGAACCCAAAATATTATTAAACGATTTAAAGAAGATAAAGCTGTAATGCAGCGAATAAAAGAATCAAGTCTTATTGTATTGGTCCATCCATTATCGAGAATAGAAGAGAAAATTCACCAAAATTTATGTAAATACTCATGAATATGATCTTGAGGTTTTCAACTGAGAAAAAACTTTTTCTAATTAGTCATTCATTTTTGAATGGCTACCTTACATAATCATCTATTCTAATGATAGTTACCATTATTAGATACCATTGTTCCAGCTTTTCAAATCAGCTATCTTCACACTGTAACCTAAAGAATATCAATTAAAATTCACATTAATAGTTACCTCTTATAGTAACCTCAAACAAAGTCTAGAAGAATGTAAGCGTAAAATAGTCCACACCTGTTTTTCAGATGTGGACTACTGTTATAATTTATTTAGATTTATTAGGAACGCGGCATTCATCAGGGAGTGTAGCGGACCACGGCAGAAGTCGAGTCAACTGCA
>NZ_JBGOHB010000037.1:0-44883 GCF_041521345.1 Virgibacillus oceani
ACCCCAGCCGAAGCGTTCGCAAAATTTGTTGGTGTTGGGGCCTAGGCCCCAACACCAACAAATTACAGAAAAACCTTATATAGCGGTTTCACAGGGGGTGTTGCATTTACTATTGCAATTTAAGAAATTATAAACTACAATGATTTCCAAAAGCTCATTCTCTCACCTGTAACAGCGCTTATTTTTTCATTCCACGCCGTTTCATTTCTTCTTCCATTTGCTGTAAAAATTCCTCGTTGCTCTTTGATGATTTTAATTTCCTTAGGAAACGATCGAGGAAGTCATTAGAATCCTGCATCGTTTTGCGGATAGCCCACATTTTATCCAAATGGCTCTTGTCGACGAGCAATTCTTCTTTTCTTGTACCGGAACGTAAAATATCAATGGCAGGGAAAATCCGGCGTTCTGCGAGACTGCGATCCAAATGCAGCTCCATATTGCCTGTTCCTTTAAACTCTTCGTAAATAACGTCATCCATACGTGAGCCTGTATCAATGAGTGCTGTTGCCAGAATTGTAAAGCTACCGCCCTCTTCGATATTCCTTGCAGCACCAAAGAACCGCTTCGGACGATGGAATGCTGCAGGGTCAATCCCGCCTGATAATGTCCGGCCGCTTGGCGGAATAACCAAGTTATAGGCTCTTGCTAAGCGAGTAATACTGTCCATCAGCACGATGACATCCCGTTTATGCTCGACAAGACGCATGGCCCGCTCCAATACAAGTTCGGAAACTTTAATATGGCTTTCTGGAACTTCATCAAAAGTAGAGCTTACAACATCCACATCCGGGTGAACCGATCGTTCAATATCGGTTACTTCCTCCGGCCGCTCGTCCACTAATAAAATAATCAGCTTTGCTTCCGGATGATTTTCGGAAATGCTGTTTGCAATTTCTTTTAAAAGTGTTGTTTTCCCAGCTTTTGGCGGGGCAACTATTAATCCACGCTGACCAAAACCTACCGGTGTCATTAAATCGATTATACGTGTGGAAGTTTTTCTTGTGTTCATTTCCATTTTCATCGCACGTTCCGGATATAGCGGCGTCAATGCAGGAAAATGAACACGTTCTTTCCCCGTTTCCGGGTCATCATCATTAACAGCATCCACATGAAGCAGTCCGTAATAGCGCTCATTTTCTTTTGGCGGTCTTACTTTCCCGGAAACTTTGTCCCCATTACGTAAATCAAACCGACGGATTTGTGAAGCAGAAATATATATATCCTCTGCACTTGGAGAATAATTGATTGGGCGGAGGAAACCAAAACCTTCAGAAGGAATAATTTCCAGGATCCCATCCATGAACAGGTATCCGTCTTTTTCAGCCTGTGCTTTTAAAATGGCAAAAATTAATTCTTTCTTTGTCAATTTAGCATAATAGGAAACTTTATATTCTCTCGCCAATGTATATATGTCTTTCAATGTTAAGGTTTCTAAATGAGAGATTGTTAAAGCTGCCATAGAATCACCAACCTAACTATACGATTATGTTTTATTAATTATTATCTGTGTTTTGGCAAACTTGACTTATCAGCAATCCTGACGATGCGTAAGCTTGGGCTCAGAAGGTATGTGTATTTTTTATCTGTCCAGCAATTCTTGTGCACTTTTGCATGTAAAAAACTTACACTTCCTTATCTGTAAAAATAGAAGCGACCCAACTGTAATCCATCTTATTCTAAGCTGAGATTCCTTACTGTTTTGGAAGTCATTCGTGTATCAGGTAAGAAGAAAGATTTAGAAGCTGGATGTGAAGTCCGTTGCCGGTAAACCGGGTTGTCACTGCCGGTTCAAGTTGTGCGTGCAGGGAATGGGTTTATTTTTTTCAGTCCGGCAGGAAATAGTGTGAACACTTATAATCATACTCTTTTAGTTAGTAATATTCAACATCTTTTTGTAAGGGTTCACTTCTAATCCTCCAATTTAGCAGGGAGGAACGACATAGACCCTGTTCATACAACCTGATATTGCCAATTGTTACTGTGGTGAATAATTTTCACATCGTTTAACGATAATATGGTTCATCCTGTTCTGAATATCAAACTTGCCAACGTCTATTGTGAGTATTGGTGCTTGTACGAAAGGAATTTATCTATCCGATGGAACGTATTATCCAATCGGCTTTGTATGTTTGGTGGCAGCCATTCTTTTCGGCGCTTTCAATTGCCAAGTCGTGGTTTGCGGTTACTTCTGTTTTTTCTATAGAAATGCTTTGTATCTAGCAAACTTTTTATAGTCCTAGCATTATTCCTATTCTCCACCTTGTTATTGCTTAAATAAATGTTTCTGTGTGCTTTATGCCATCCTTAAAAGGTTGCCTGTGCCATATTCTGTTAAGACTGAGGCAAGTCAATAAAGGTTTTTTCAAGCACCTCCAATTCTATGAAATGGTGTGGGCAATTGACCTCTATTTAGTTAAAATTAATAGAAAAGGAAGCCGAATTGACGCAGGCTGTCCTTTTCCTTGCTTACAACTAAAAACCACGTAGCTTCAGGGGATATTTCAGTGTTGCCATTTCATATTTGTTTTATACTTCTTACCATAAGTATCTATCATTCTCATCATACCTGGACTAAGTTTCCATTTAGAGGGCCAGACCGACGCAATGGTACATGGCGTTTTCCCCAACGTTATCCTTTCATTACAAGATCAGGTTTTTTCTGCAGGCTGTGTTCGCCGTCAATAAACCGGACAGTACCGCTTTTTGCACGCATGACTACCGTTTGTGTTGTTGCTTTAATACCTTTAAACTGGACGCCTTTTAATAATTCACCATCGGTTACGCCGGTAGCGGCAAAAATGGCATCATCCCCGCTGCAGAAATCATCCATGTAAAACACACGATTCATATCGGTAATGCCCATGCTTATGCAGCGTTCTTCCTCTTCTTTATTTGACGGTACAAGTTTGCCCTGTATTTCTCCACCTAAACACTTCAGGGCAACAGCGGAAATAACGCCTTCAGGTGCCCCGCCAATACCCATTAATAAATCTACCCCTGTTTCTTCAAATGCAGTATTAATGGCTCCGGCAACATCGCCATTAGGAATTAATTTAATCCTGGCCCCTGCTTCACGAATTTCTTCGACTAACTTTTCATGACGCGGACGATCCAAAATGGTTACGACCACATCCTCGATATTTTTATTTTTTGCTTCTGCTACTGCCCTCAAGTTATCAATAGCAGGTGCATTGATATCAATTTTGCCAACTGCCTCGGGGCCAACTGCAATTTTATCCATATACATGTCAGGCGCATGTAATAATGTTTTTTCGTCCGCAATCGCGATCACGGAGAGTGCATTCCATGTACCCTGGGCAACAATGGATGTGCCTTCCAATGGATCGACTGCTACGTCTACGCCAGGGCCATCCCCAGTACCAAGTTTTTCCCCGATATAAAGCATTGGCGCCTCGTCCATTTCCCCTTCCCCAATCACAACGGTGCCTTTCATGGGGATTGTGTCAAATACGGTACGCATGGCAGAGGTGGCAGCATCATCTGCTTCCTCTTTTTTCCCTCTCCCCATCCAGCGGGCGGACTTTAAAGCTGCAGCTTCTGTCACACGTACTAATTCCATCGTTAAACTTCTCTCCATATTTTCCTCTCCTCGTTAGCAAGCTTTTCTTATGTTAGAATACATTACGAATTTTGAAACTGAATAATTTCTTCCTCTGTCATCTTTTCTCGCCACACTTTTGCGCCAAGCTGATTTAGCTTCTCAGTAATGTTTTCATAGCCTCTTTCAATGTGCTCCAAACCGGTTATTTCCGTAATCCCTTTTGCCATGAGTCCGGCAATGATTAATGATGCACCTGCGCGCAGGTCGGTTGCCTTTACTCTTGCTCCTTCCAGCTGTGCAGGACCGGAGACAATGACAGATCCCCCTTCGACTTTAATCGATGCATTCATTCGTCTTAGTTCATCTATATGTTTTAAGCGGGCGGAATAAATGGTATCTGTAATCACTCCTGTGTTAATTGCTTTTGTTAGAAGTGAGGTAAATGGCTGCTGAAGGTCTGTAGGAAAACCGGGATAAACGAGCGTCTTAATGTCTACACTTTTCAGGACTTTTCCAGGCCTAACGAGCAACTGCTCATCATTTTCTTCCACAGAAACATCCATTTCGCGCAGCTTTGCCAGCAGGGATTCCAAATGCTGCGGAATGACATTATCGATAATCACTTCTTTCCCCTGGGCTGCCGCGGCAATCGTATATGTACCAGCTTCAATTCGGTCAGGTATAATGGTATGTTTACAGCCGCTTAAAGATGGGACGCCTTCGATTCGGATGACGTCGGTACCTACCCCTTTAATCTTGGCTCCCATGTTGGTAAGAATAGTAGCAACATCAATAATCTCGGGTTCTTTGGCAGCATTTTCGATGATTGTTTTTCCTTTTGCTTTTACTGCCGCAAGCATAATATTTATCGTTGCGCCCACACTAACGACGTCAAGGTAAATTCTTGCCCCTTTTAATTCATTGGCACGCAAATAAATGGCACCCTGTTCATTCGTAACCTCGGCACCAAGTGCTTCAAATCCTTTAATATGCTGATCAATCGGACGCGGTCCCAAAAAACAGCCTCCCGGAAGGCCGATCACTGCTTTTTTAAACTTTCCGAGCATGGCACCCATGAAGTAATAGGATGCACGAAGCTTTTTGACTTTTCCATTGGGCAAAGGCATGGAAATCATGTTTGCCGGATTAATGTGAACCGTTTGACCATCCCAGGATACAGTTCCGCCAATTTCCTCCAGTAATTCGCCAAGTGTATACACATCGGAGATTTCCGGAAGTCCTTCAATGGTAACATCTGAATCAGCCAAAATGGCGGCAGGTAAAAGCGCTACTGCACTGTTTTTTGCTCCACTGATCCGTACCTGACCATGAAGCTCATGACCCCCTTCGACTATCATTTTTTGCATGTATTATACCCCGCTTTCATGGGGGCTGACCCCTCAATTACGTATTTTCCTTTAGTTTGTACAGTTTTGCCTTATTTTATCCCGCGTAAAGGGAGGTAAGGATCAACTGCATACTGTTCAAATAACATTCAGTGGGCGAGGAAAAAACCCACTGAATGAAGTTTTACTTTATACTTGTTTATGATTTATTCCAATCGGCAAGGAACTTATCAATACCCTGATCTGTCAGCGGGTGCTTGACTAGCTGTTCCAGTACTTTAAATGGAATCGTTGCGATATGTGAGCCGTTCAAGGCTGCATCTATCACATGTAATGGGTGGCGGATGGATGCGGCAATGATTTGTGTATGGATGTCATGCTTATTAAACATATCCGAAATCGTTGCAATCAGATCCATGCCATCATGACCAATATCATCCAAGCGGCCAAGGAACGGAGATACATAGGTTGCTCCTGCACGGGCGGCAAGCAATGCCTGATTGGCGTTGAAAATCAAGGTAACGTTTGTTTTTATGTTCAAATCGCTGAAGGCTTTTACTGCTTTTAAACCTTCCAATGTCATTGGCACCTTCACCGTAATATTCGGGGCGATGGCGGCCAGTTCTTTTCCTTCCTTGATCATTCCTTCCGCATCTTCTGCAATGACTTCTGCGCTGACGGAACCAGATACTTCATCTGTAATATCCTTAAGGCGATCATGGAAGGAAACACCTTCTTTTGAGACAAGACTTGGATTTGTAGTTACTCCATCAAGAATACCAAGTTCATTTGCCTTTCGGACCTCTTCTATATTGGCTGTATCTATAAAAAATTTCATAGAGAAAGCCTCCTTCGTTTATTTAATTGTGTGACAAAAACGATTAGCCTGTGTTCGATGGACAATCCGTCTAGGGCTGTTGCGAAATGCTCGCCCCATCGTAAATAAATATCCCTTTGTCCCATATTATTAGAATACCAACAACAGGCTGCATAAGCAACAACTATCACAGGCTTCAGCCGGTAAAATTTTTGACGAACCTTAACAGCTGATGTATATCAAACGGTTTTGCCAGGATTTCTTTTACGAGTGGGTTACCTGCGAGTTCCTTCTCTATTTCATCAGTCAGCCCGCTTATTACAATGACTGGGATCTCCTTTTTATCCTGATTCAGCATCTGCAGGATTTCCACCCCGCTGATCACCGGCAGCTTATAATCCACGATCATTAAATGGTATGTATGTGTATATAATTTGTTCACTGCTTCTTTCCCATCGGCTGCTGTTGTTACCTTATAACCTTCGTTTTTTAATACATCTGTTAAAAGCATTCTTATTCCGGGTTGGTCGTCAACGACTAGTATCTCTTTCTCTTGATTCAATTGCTTCTCCCCCCTAAAGAACTTTCCCGTCTACTGACCACGCAGTATGTAACATATGACAATTTCTGTTTTTTCTCTTTTACTATCTATTCTATAATTACAGCAAAAAATCCTGCTCCATTCATATATAATTTTATTCAATAAAAATATAAAGACTGTTTAACCAGGCTTTGTGCCGGATTAAACAGTCTTGTTTAAAATCGTACTATAATGTTTGGTTTTCGGCTTCTTTATGAGTTACTGCTGCGCCGATAAACCCTTTAAATAACCCTTGAGGTCTCGTTGGACGGGAAGTGAATTCCGGATGAAACTGAGAGGCAACAAACCATGGATGACCTTCAATCTCTATTGTTTCCACCAGCCTGCCATTTGGGCTGAGTCCGGAAAAGATAAAACCATTTTGTTCCATTTGATCCCGGTATAAATTATTAAATTCATAACGGTGACGGTGACGTTCATGGATCACGTCCTCTTCATCATAAGCAGCCTTTGCCTTTGTTCCCTCTTTTAGTTCGCATGGGTAAATGCCAAGCCGCAATGTACCTCCCAAATCCTCCACATCTTTTTGCTCGGGCAAAAGATCGATAATCGGATGTGCAGTGCCTGGGTTTATTTCCGTTGAATGTGCTCCTTCAAGACCTAGCACATTTCTGGCAAACTCTACGGTAGCCAGCTGCATGCCGAGGCAAATACCTAAAAATGGAATGTCATTCTCTCTTGCATATTGGATAGCTGCTATTTTTCCATCAATTCCTCTATTTCCAAAACCTCCCGGGACGATAATCCCATCGACTTGAGCGAGAGCTTGATGGATCTCTTCTTCTGTTAATTTTTCCGAATTTATCCAATGTACTTTGATATCTGTGTCAAAATCAAATCCTGCATGCTTCATTGCTTCAACAACGGAAAGATAAGCATCGGGCAATTCCACATATTTTCCAACAAGCGCAATATTAATGCATTTTGACAGATTATCCACTTTTCCCACAAGTTCAATCCAGTCATCCATTTGCGCTTCATGGCAATCTAAATTAAAGTGGTCGCATGTAATTTGATCCAGGTGCTGTGCCTGCAGTGCTAGCGGGACCTGATATAAATTTTCTGCATCTTTCATCTCGATGACTGCTTTTTTATTAATATCACAGAAAAGGGCAATTTTTTCTTTCATTTCTTCGCTTATATCCTGTTCTGTACGCAATACGATCACGTCAGGCTGGATGCCTAGAGAACGCAGCTCCTTTACACTATGCTGGGTTGGCTTTGTTTTCATTTCACCTGCTGCTTTAATCAACGGAACAAGTGTACAGTGAAGGTACATCACCTGTCCTCTTCCGGCGTCATTTTTAATCTGCCTGATCGCTTCCAGAAACGGCAGGGATTCAATATCCCCGACCGTACCGCCGATTTCTGTAATAACGACATCGGCATTTGTCGCCTCTCCGGCACGAAATACCTGTTCCTTGATTTCATTTGTAATATGCGGGATCACCTGCACGGTACCGCCAAGATAATCACCGCGGCGTTCTTTTCTAATCACACTGGAGTACACTTTTCCGGTTGTGATATTACTGTATTTATTCAGACTAATATCTATAAAACGTTCATAATGACCTAAATCCAAGTCGGTTTCCGCGCCATCTTCGGTAACAAACACTTCCCCATGCTGATAGGGACTCATCGTACCTGGATCAACGTTAAGGTATGGATCAAACTTTTGAATGGTTACTTTTAATCCCCGGTTTTTTAATAAGCGGCCGAGTGATGCAGCTGTGATTCCTTTTCCTAGTGAAGATACAACGCCACCTGTTACAAAAATATACTTCGTCATGCCTCATCCTTCTTTCCTGCAGTATTCTATTTTTTCATCAAGTTTTTTTTAGCCTGTCACTATCTTTTTCTTCCTACTCTTTTACATGATTTTTTTAAATAAATCTTTCATAGAGAACAGAGCATTAGAAAAATTGGCTATTGTTAAAGTGATGCTTAAAACGTATTTTTGCTTTTCTGGCTGCCCTTATACTTTTGATTTCAAACTTTGGCACGGGTAAAACCTAAAGGCCACCTGCTGTCATTCAGGCAAGATAATTTTATGCTTTCCTACGTGCCAAAAAAAATAAAAGCGCCTCCCCCTCTAATCCGGGGGAAACGCTTTGAGAATACTTATAGAGCCCAATAAAGATTGTACTCATCCTGCCTTTAAAAGTCAAGTCCACGTTTTTAAATTTTATCTGTATCCTCATCGTCTTCATCTTTAAATGCGGTGTCCAGTTCATCGACAACCTCGTCTTCTTCCTCATCCACGTCAAAGTCTTCAATAATTTCATCTATATCTTTATCCGGGATATCCAGTTCTTCATCTTGCAGTTCAATTTCTTCCTCTTGTTGAGCCGGTGCTTTTTTCTTCTTCTTTTTCTTTTTAGGCGCAGCGGTTACCTCTTCATCCATTTGATCTACCGGATACCAGCGTTTCAGGCCCCACATATTCGAACCTATTGTGAGAAAACGGCCATCTATGTTAATGTCCGTATAAAATTGAGAAATTCCGGATTGCTGTTCCTTCTCGCTCAAACCTTTCACTTCAGCGACTTTCTTATAAATGTCTTTAAAATTCATTGCTTTTTTCTTATCCATCAATATCGCATTTGCCAGCTCAATCATGGATATTTTTTCTAATTCATCGTGGCTGTAGTTTTTCAAGCTCACGCCCATGCACTCCCTTTACTTGTATATTGAAGGCTATTGCCAAGTTGGTCATCAAGTTATTTTTCTCGTAGTATACTATTTTTCCCGATTGAATTAAACCATACCATACATTATAAACAAATCCTTGCCAATTATGCCAGAGAAAAAATTAAAATCTTAACTTTTCCTTATATTTTTTGGAAGCTGTTTTCATATAATCTGTTGCTAATCAACCCGTAACCCGAAAATACTACGCTTTCAAGGGCGGGATCTCATCAAACTCCCATTGGTCGTTTTCAGGTGTCCTCTTTTCCGCAAAGGGGCTGGGGAAAGCTCTCCGTGCTCGTCGTGTTGTAAGTACAGAGGCAAGGGAAAAACTGAGAAAAAAGAACTTTTTTCCCAGCTTTTTTTACCTTTACTTTATTGCTGTGTAGGTATCCTACATATTTCTTCTGTATTGTCCGCCAACCTCATATAGAGCAGTCGTAATTTGGCCGAGACTTGCTACTTTTACGGTTTCGAGCAATTCTGCAAAAATATTTCCGCCGGAAGCTGCGACATCTTTTAATCTGTTTAACGCTTCTTCCGTCTCATCCTTGTTTGTATCCTGAAATTTACGCAGTTCGCTGATTTGATGTTCTTTTTCCTCTTTTGTTGCACGAGCCAGTTCCATCGAATCAATGTCATCCTCGGATGGCGGGTTTGGATTGATATACGTGTTTACCCCAACAATCGGCAATTCTCCGGCGTGTTTTTTGCCTTCATAGTAAAGGGATTCTTCCTGGATTTTTCCGCGCTGATATTGGCGTTCCATGGCTCCCAGCACCCCGCCGCGGTCATTCATTTTTTCAAATTCCTGAAGCACGGCTTCTTCCACAAGATCTGTCAATTCATCAATAATAAACGAACCTTGCAGCGCGTTTTCGTTTTTCGCCAGGCCAAGCTCTTTATTAATAATCATCTGGATAGCCATCGCTCTTCTCACTGATTCCTCTGTCGGTGTTGTGATCGCTTCATCATATGCATTCGTGTGCAATGAATTCGTATTATCCTGAATGGCCAATAGTGCCTGCAACGTGGTACGGATATCATTAAAATCAATTTCCTGTGCGTGCAGGGAGCGCCCGGAAGTCTGAATATGATACTTCAATTTCTGGCTGCGTTCATTGGCTCCGTATTTATCACGCATCGTAATCGCCCAGATTCGGCGGGCAACACGGCCGATCACGGAATATTCCGGGTCAAGCCCATTGGAGAAGAAGAAGGACAGATTTTGGGCAAACTTATTTACATCCATCCCTCTGCTTAAATAATACTCCACATACGTGAACCCATTGGCTAGTGTGAACGCAAGCTGGGTAATCGGATTTGCGCCAGCTTCAGCAATGTGGTAGCCGGAAATCGATACCGAATAGTAGTTGCGTACATTTTTATCTATGAAATATTGCTGAATGTCCCCCATCATACGCAGCGCAAATTCGGTAGAGAAGATACAAGTGTTTTGTCCCTGGTCCTCTTTTAAAATATCTGCCTGCACCGTCCCGCGGACAACGGATATCGTATCCTCTTTGATTTTTGCATATTCATCTGCTGAGAGTTGCCGCTCATTTTCTTCTTTAAATTTAGCAACCTGCTGATCTATTGCTGTATTAAAATACATGGCGAGAATAATTGGTGCCGGGCCATTAATGGTCATGGAAACCGATGTTGTTGGAGATGTGAGATCAAAGCCGTCATATAGCTTTTTCATATCCTCCAGGGTACAGATATTCACGCCACTTTCCCCGACTTTCCCGTAAATATCCGGGCGGTGATCAGGGTCTTCCCCGTATAATGTCACCGAATCAAAAGCTGTGGACAGTCGTTTTGCATCGCCATCTTTGGATAAATAATGGAAACGGCGGTTCGTACGTTCCGGTGTACCTTCTCCGGCAAATTGACGGGTCGGATCTTCTCCTTTTCGTTTAAACGGAAATACACCTGATGTAAACGGAAAGGCACCAGGCACATTTTCTTGCAGCAGCCAGGTTAAACGCTCTCCCCAATCCTGATATTTCGGAAAAGCTACTTTTGGGATTTTCAGGCCTGATATGGATTCTGTTACAATATCCATTTCGATTTCCTTATCGCGTACTTTAAAGGTCATTGTCTCCTGATCATAACGTTCTTTTGTTTCATCCCATTTATCGAGCAGGTTTTTCGAACGGGCATCGAGCTTCTCTTCGTATTGATCAATCGTTTGATCAATTACTTCAGTGCTTCCTTCCGAGTCGATTGTCTCTTTTGCCCCTTTCAGCTGGTAAAGCTTTCTGGCCGCATCACTCTGTTCCTTCGCATGTTTATGATAGCCGCGTACATGTGTGGCAATTTCCCGCAAATAATGCCTGCGTTCATTCGTAATGATCATATTATCCTTTTCGGCAATCACATGTCTTTCAAAATCAACTTCCTCATTCCAGTCATATTTTTCATTCAAAGTATCAATGATAGAAGCAAATAATGCGTTTGTTCCTTCATCATTGAACTGGCTGGCAATCGTTCCGAACACAGGGAATTTTGTTTTATCCTGATGAAACAGCATATGACTGCGTTCGAACTGTTTTCGCACCTGGTTCAGTGCATCCTCAGATCCTTTTTGTTCAAATTTATTAATAACAATGAAATCCGCAAAATCAATCATATCGATTTTCTCGAGCTGTGTTGGCGCTCCGAATTCTGCTGTCATAACATACATGGAAAGATCGGTGATATCTGTAATCGCAGCATCCCCTTGACCAATCCCGCTCGTTTCCACAATGATAAAGTCATAGCCGGAAACACGTACGACATCAATCACTTCCTGGATAGCTTTGGACAACTCATCGCGGGAATCCCTTGTGGCGAGAGAACGCATATAAACACGATCAGTAAAAATCGCATTCATCCTGATCCGGTCACCGAGCAGCGCACCGCCTGTTTTCTTTTTCGTCGGGTCAATGGAAATAATCGCTATTCTTCTATCCGGCACTTCATTAATGAACCGGCGGATCAATTCATCGGTAAGAGAGCTTTTCCCCGCACCGCCTGTACCTGTGATCCCGAGAACAGGGATGTTTTTATCCCCTTTTTCCCTAAGCTCGTTTAATACCTTCTGTTTATCTTCCTCACTGACAGATTCACTTTCCACATAAGTGATATACTTGGCAATGGTTTTTCTGTCCCCTTTGGTGAGCTCCTCTTGATCTTTTTCCACATCAATGGGCGGTATAAAGTCACATTCTTCAAGCATGTTATTAATCATGCCCTGCAAGCCAAGTTCACGGCCATTATCGGGGGAAAAAATACGGGAAACGCCGTACTCCTCCAGCTCCTTAATTTCCCTTGGGATGATCACACCGCCACCCCCGCCGTACACTTTGATATGGTCTGCACCAAATTCTTTCAATAAATCCACCATGTATTTAAAATACTCGACATGGCCGCCTTGGTAGGAAGAAATCGCAATTCCTTGCACGTCTTCCTGAATGGCAGCATGGACGACATCCTCCACAGCACGGTTATGTCCCAGGTGAATCACTTCCGCTCCGCTTGACTGCAGAATTCTCCGCATGATATTAATCGATGCATCATGTCCGTCAAACAGACTGGATGCTGTTACAAATCGCACCGGGTTTTTCGGTTTATAGATGGTTGGCTGTTCCATTGTTTTTAGGCCCCTCCTTCTTTGATTTTCTCTATCTCTTTCATACCTGCTACTTGCAAAATGAAACTGATTTGTCTGTCAATATATTCTTCCAGCGTAAATTCCTTCTGCAAAATCCAGCGCCGAAATCCCCACATCTGTCCTTGAACAAAAATATTATTTGCCAGAAGAACGGCATCCTGATCCATTATTTTGCCAGGAAGACAAGTAGTGATCGCCCGCTCCAGCATTTTAACCATGTCACGTTCCTTCTCCATCACATAGTCCTTCGTTTCTTTTTTCAGTGATTTTACTTCCTGATACATGATCAAAATTTCTTCCTGCATTTCATCCATCAAGTGAAAATAAGATTTGATCAATGAGATCAAATTGCGGGTGGAAGGCTGTTCCAGATTGATCGCTAAGCCGAGGCGTTTTCTGACCTCTTCATAGATGGAGTCACAAACGAGAAACAGCACATCTTCTTTCGTGCGGATATATTCATATAACGTGCCGATGCTAAAACCCGATTCTTTTGCAATTTCTCTCGTTGTTGTCCGGTGGAAGCCTTTCTCTTTGAAAAGGGTGATCGCCCCTTTGATCATCTGATTGCGCCTTTTTTCCACAAGTTCTCTGTCTTTTATGGAGGAAAGGATTTGGTCTTCACTCATGTCACGTCCCCCTTCCATTTTTCAAATAGATGCTTTGCCAATTGATACGGATCGCTGTTTGCTTCAATTGGCGGCAAGCTACTACCGTTTTCTATATATTCTTTTACATCACGCCAGATTTCTTCCCTGATCAGTTCGTATACTTCCAGCTCCTGTTGCTCGGTGCGCTGCTTTTTCCCTTCATCTGTACTGTATAAATAAGCATGGTGTTCCTGTATTTTTTTCCAGAGTTTATCGATTCCTTTATTTTCTGTTGTGATTGTTTTGACGATGGCTGTTTCGTGTTCCTCTTTGCTGGACATCATAACGAGCTCTTTCAGCAGTGCTTTTAATTTGCCAAATCCATGAAGGTCTGCCTTGTTAATCACAAATAAGTCCGCAATTTCCATGATTCCTGCTTTGAAAATTTGCAGCACGTCTCCGCTGTTTGGTGTGAGAACAACCGCTGTTGTGTCAACAATTTTCATAATATCAAGTTCAGATTGGCCGACCCCTACAGTCTCGACGATAATAACGTCAAAACCGTATGCATCACAAATTCGGACAGCATCTTTTGTCGTACGCGCCAGCCCGCCAAGACTCCCTCTTGTTGCCATACTCCGGATGTAGACGCCATCATCGGTAAAATGCTCATTCATGCGAACACGGTCCCCAAGCAAAGCACCGCCGCTGAACGGGCTGGTCGGGTCAACCGCAATTACCGCAACGGTTTTTCCTTCGTCACGGATGTGGGTGATCAGGCGATTGACAAGGGAGCTTTTCCCGGCACCGGGCGAGCCGGTAAGTCCGAGATAAAGCGCGTGTTTTTGTAGGGAGAATACATCACTCAGGAGGTCTAGCTTTTCCGGGTGATCATTTTCCACCATCGTAATCGCCCTGGCCAGCGCGCGTATATCTTTATTTTGCATTCTTTCGACGATCTCTTGCATGGCGTCCATCCTTTCTTTAAACCAGTCCCTCTGTCCTACGAGCAACTTTTTGTGGTTCGTGAGCAACTTTCCGGGCTTCGTGAGCAACTTTCTGCGATTCATGAGCAACTTCCCGTGTTTCTGAGCAACTTTTTGGATTTCACGAGCAACTTCCCTTGCTTCATGAGCAGCTTTTCATGTTTCTTGAGCAACTTTTGGCAGAACTATTAGCTCTATTTTGTCAGCATACGTCCTATTACGAGACGTTGCACTTCATTTGTTCCTTCATAAATTTGCGTGATCTTCGCATCACGCATGTAGCGCTCGACTGGATAATCTTTCGTATAGCCGTAGCCGCCAAATACTTGGACTGCTTCAACCGTGATTCGCATTGCTGCGTCTCCAGCAAACAGTTTGGACATGGCAGATGCTTTTCCGTATGGCTTTCCTTCTGACTCGAGCCATGCTGCTTGGTATGTCAGCAAACGTGATGCTTCCACCTCTGTTGCCATATCGGCCAGTTTAAAGGAAATCCCCTGATTTGCTGCGATTGGCTTGCCGAATTGCTCTCGTTCTTTGGAATAATCAACAGCAGCGTCGAGTGCACCCTGTGCGATGCCGAGCGCTTGTGCCGCAATTCCGTTACGTCCGCCATCAAGTGTCGTCATGGCAATCTTAAATCCTTCGCCTTCCTTTCCTAGCATATTTTCTTTAGGGATACGGCAGTTTTCAAAAATAAGTTCCGTTGTTGGGGATGAACGGATTCCCAATTTCTTTTCTTTTTTACCAAAAGTGAATCCTTCTGTTCCTTTTTCTACAATAAATGCACTGATTCCTTTATGCTTGGCATCTGCATCTGTTTTTGCAAATACAATATAAATATCTGCAACGCCACCATTCGTGATCCAGACTTTACTGCCATTTAATATATAATCGTCCCCGTCTTCTTTCGCCGTTGTTTTCATGGCTACAACGTCACTTCCAGCACCAGGCTCGGATAATGCATATGCCCCCAGTGCTTCCCCTGTTGCCAAACGGGAAAGGAAGTTTTTCTTTTGTGCTTCATTACCGTATGTGTAAATCGGCCAGCTTGCAAGAGAAAGATGCGCTGATAAGGTAACTCCTGTTGAAGCACATACGCGGGACAGCTCTTCCACAGCGATGCAATAGCTGACATAGTCTGCACCGATTCCGCCGTATTCTTCAGGCCATGGGATACCAGTCAGGCCAAGTTCACCCATTTTATCAAAAATCCCCCGATCAAAACGTTCTTCTTCATCCCGTTCTGCCGCGGTTGGCTCTACTTCCTTCGCGGAAAAATCACGTACCATTTTACGGAGCATTTCCTGTTCTTCTGTTAGTTGAAAATTCATCTTGATTTCCTCCCTATTGATCAAGTAAATATTTTGCTATGACGACATGCTGAATCTCATTGGAACCTTCATAGATTTCGGTTATTTTTGCATCACGGAAAAATCTTTCTGCCGGATAATCCTCTGTGTAGCCATAACCGCCATAAACCTGTACAGCTTCGATTGCTGTATTTACTGCCGTTTTTGAGGCGTACATTTTAGCCATGGAAGCCTCTTTCCCGCAAGGAAGATCATCATCGACCAGTGATGCAGCCTGATATACGAGTAATTTCGAAGCTTCTACAGCTGTTGCCATATCTGCCAATTTAAAAGATATTCCCTGATTTGCTGCAATCGATTTTCCGAATTGTTCCCGTTCCTTTGCATATGCTGTTGCATGCTCGAGAGCTGCTTCGGCAATTCCTAATGCTTGGGCGGCAATTCCAATTCTGCCAACGTTCAAATTTGCCATGGCGATCTTAAAGCCTTCCCCTTCTTCACCAAGCAGCTGTTTTGCAGGAACCTTGCATTGGTCAAAATTCAATTGTACCGTATTGGAACCATGGAGCCCCATTTTCTTTTCCTTTTTGCCAATAACCAGTCCGGGCGTGTCTTTTTCGACGATAAATGCACTAATTCCTTTCGTGCCTTCACCAGTTCGTGCGAATGTAATATACGTATCGGCTTCTCCCCCATTGGTGATGAAGACTTTGGAGCCGTTTAAAATATAGCTGTCTCCCTCTTTGACCGCTTTTGTTTTGGTATTGGCCGCATCTGAACCAGCGCCGGGTTCCGTCAGTGCAAAAGCGCCAAGAAATTCACCGGATGCAAGCTTTGGTAAATAATGTTTTTTCTGTTCTTCATTGCCAAAATAATGAATCGGATTCGTGCCGACAGAGGTGTGTACAGATAGAATAACGCCAATGGTAGCACTAACCTTGGATAGTTCATGGATTGCCGTAATATAGGAGGTGAAATCCATGCCGCTTCCGCCGTGCTCTTCCGGCAGTGGAATCCCCATGAGGCCGAGCTCCCCCATTTTCTCAATGACTTCTTTCGGAAAACAGTCTTCGCTTTCCATACGTTCCACTTCAGGAGCTATTTCTGTTTGGGCAAAATCCCTTACCATTTTGCGCATCATATTCTGTTCTTCGGTAAAATTCATGTTCATCATGTTGCACCCCTTACATTTGTTAGCTTTTGTATTGATAAAAGCCTCTACCGGATTTTTTACCCAGCCAGCCGGCTTTTACATATTGCCGAAGCAATGGACACGGGCGGTATTTGCTGTCCCCAAAGCCTTCATGAAGCACTTCCATAATGTAGAGGCATGTGTCCAGGCCAATGAAGTCTGCCAGTGTCAGTGGTCCCATCGGGTGATTCGTCCCAAGTTTCATCACGGTGTCGATATCTTCTGGAGATGCCACGCCTTCATATACCGTATAAATGGCTTCATTGATCATTGGCATGAGTACCCGGTTGGAAACAAAGCCTGGAAAGTCATTTACCTCAACTGGTGTTTTGTTTAAAGATTTCGCCATACCTTCAATCGCTTTATAAGTTTCATCACTTGACTGCAGGCCGCGAATTATTTCAACCAGTTTCATGACAGGTACCGGGTTCATAAAATGCATGCCGATAACCTGTTCAGGACGATTTGTAGCCGCTGCAATTTCCGTAATCGACAGTGACGATGTATTGGTTGCCAAAATCGCGTGTTCAGGCGCATGAGCATCCAGTTTGGAAAAAACTTTTGTTTTCACGTCCATGTTTTCTACAATGGCTTCAATCACGATATCGCATTCGTTTACATCTTTTATATCAGCGGAGACCGTTAATCTGTTTAGGCTGTCCGTTTTCTCTGATTCTGTCATTCTTTCTTTATCCACGTTCCGGCTTAAAAGTTTTTCGATATTTTTCATGCCTTTTTCCAAGGCATCTTCATTCATGTCATGAAGCATAACATCATACCCTGATTGGGCACATACCTGGGCAATACCTGCCCCCATTTGACCGGCTCCAATAACCATTACTTTATTTATCTCCATAGAGATCTTTCCTCCTTCGTTTATGTAACAGGGGGACGGTTCTTTTGTTTCATTAACCGCCTTTTGAATGTGTCAAGCTCCTTACTCGTAAATGCTTACTGTTTCGGCACTTCAATCATAACAGCATCACCTTGACCGCTGCCACTGCAAATAGCTGCAATACCAAGACCGCCGCCGCGGCGTTTTAATTCATGAACAAGTGTCAGGATAATGCGTGCACCACTGGCTCCGATTGGGTGTCCAAGTGCGACTGCACCACCATTTACGTTTACTTTTTCATTATCAATGCCAGCAATTTTTCCGCTTGCCAAAGAAACTGCTGCAAATGCTTCGTTAATTTCAAATAAGTCAATATCCTCTTTTTTATAACCGGTTTTTTCCAGCAACTTATTGATGACGAGTCCCGGCGTTTGCGGGAAATCCTTTGCTTCCACAGCTACTTCTGCATGCGCGTGGATCGTTGCCATTGGTGTTTTCCCTAGTTCTTCGACTTTCTCATCAGACATAACAACAAATGCAGCGGCACCATCATTGACTCCCGGTGCATTCCCTGCAGTAATCGTTCCATCCTTTACAAAAGCAGGACGTAAATTTGCCAGTTTTTCTACGCTCGTGTCTTTACGTGGTGCTTCATCTGTATCAACGACAATTGATTCGCCTTTTCTTTGAGGCACTTCCAATGACACGATTTCTTCTGCAAATTTGCCATCTTCTATCGCTTTTCCAGCACGCTGATGGCTGCGGTATGACCATTCATCCTGCGCTTCTCTTGTTAGTTCAAATTCTTCTGCTGTAGCGTTGCCATAGTTCCCCATATGCACCCCTTCAAAGGAACAGGTAAGGCCATCATGTACCATCATGTCTACCACTTTTTTATCGCCCATACGATTTCCCCAGCGGGCGTCCGGCAGAATATATGGTGCGTTGCTCATGCTTTCCATCCCGCCTGCAACGATGACGTCTTCATCTCCAAGACGGATGAGCTGATCAGCTAATGTTACACTGCGAAGTCCGGAAGCACACACTTTATTAATCGTTTCCGTTTTCACATCCCAGGAAATTCCTGCCGCGCGGGCTGCCTGACGGGATGGAATCTGCCCTTGCCCTCCCTGCAGCACATTTCCCATGATAACTTCATCAATTTCGGATCCTTCCATTCCTGCCCGTTCAAGTGCTGCTTTGATCGCCTTGCCGCCAAGCTGGGAAGCAGTGAAAGATTTTAACCCCCCACCAAATTTACCAAATGGCGTTCTTGCTCCTGAAACTATAACTGTTTTTCTCATTGTTTTACTCCCTTTCCTTTTGAATGATATATTAAGCGTTTCCCCTGTTTAAAAGCAGTTCCGAAAGCTGCCATGTGCGTTATCTATCATTTATATGTAACGCTTCATACGGTCAAAAACACACCGCCACACATTAGTGCCGTGTGCAAAAGCCCTCCCTCAATTGTTAACGCTTACCTTCCTGATAAGAATGAAAAGAAAAAATTGCCCCGCTGATTGAACGCTCGCTCAATTGGTTTTCGATAAATTAGAGGGGCATGTGTTTACCCCTCTATAAATTCGTCTGGCTGCAGCGTCCGGCAACGGCATTTCTTTTTGATGGGACGAGCTATTCAGCATAACCCCAAATCCTCACAGCGGGGGCGAGGAATATCTCGCGTCCCGGCTGCTGTCTGTACGTTGCTAAACGGACACTTGCACCTTTTTGTCTAGTATACTGGTTTTTTCTATATATGAAAATAGTTACGCCGTTTTCTGCTCATCTTCTACAAAAACAGACAATGCAAGAATTTCTGCTACATCCAAGGTACTGATATCTTCTTCCACTTCTTTAGCTTTTGTACCGTCACTTAACATCGTCAGACAGAATGGACAAGCACTGGAAATCATATCAGGCTTTACTTCCATTGCCTGCTCTGTACGAGATACGTTAATGCGGTTACCGGTTGTTTCCTCCGTCCACATTAAACCGCCACCAGCACCACAGCACATGCCATTTTCCTTGGTGCGTTTCATTTCCACGAGCTCCAGTCCCGGAATAGATTTTAAAATTTCCCTTGGCGGATCATAAACGCCATTATATCTGCCCAGGTAACAGGAATCATGATAAGTTAAGCGCTGATTAATTGATCGTTTCGGATTCAGTTTGCCATTCATCACCAGGTCATAAAGCATTTGTGTATGGTGATAAACTTCTGCTTCAAAACCGAAATCAGGATATTCGTTTTTGAAAATGTTATATGCATGCGGGTCGATCGTTACGATTTTTTTCACGTCATGCTTTTCAAATTCTTTAATGTTTTTCTCTGCAATTTCCTGGAACAGAAATTCATTTCCGATACGACGAGCTGTGTCGCCGGAGTTCATTTCTTTATTTCCAAGGATAGCAAAGCTAACACCAGCCTGGTTCATCAATTTCGCAAATGCAAGTGCTATTTTTTGACTGCGGGCATCAAATGAACCCATAGAGCTTACCCAGAAAAGGTATTCGAAATCTTTATCTTCTTTTTTCAGTTCCTTGACAGTTGGAATATAAGCAGCTTCATCTTCTTCACGCCATTTGATGCGATCTTTTTTGGAAAGTCCCCAAGGATTTCCCTGACGTTCGATATTCATTACTGCACGCTGAATTTCCGGATCCATTTTACCTTCTGTCATTACTAAGTAGCGGCGCATATCGAGGATTTGGCTTACGTGCTCGTTGCTTACCGGACAAGCATCTTCACAATTACGGCAAGTAGTACAGCCTGCAAGCTCTTCCTGTGTGATTACATCGCCAATCATGCTCAAATTTTGCACGGTAGCTGCTGCTTCTCCGCTACCGCTGGCCTGATTCCCAGCAGCCCCGGAAAATGCATACGTTGGTACCCATGCTGACTTCCCTGTGATTGCTGCGCCTTTTTCAGTCAAATGGTCACGCAGTTTGATCATTATATCCATCGGAGACAGCATTTTACCAGTTCCACTCGCAGGACATACATCTGTACAGCGCCCGCATTCCACACATGCATAAAAATCAAGCATTTGAAATTGGTCAAAATCTTCCACTTTTCCTACACCAAAGGATATATCTTCTTCCTCATCCACGGCCTCTTCATCGATATCAAAGTCAATTGGCTTCAGTTTCCCGGGTACACGCTTGCTCAAGAACACATTAATTGGTGCTGCGATTAAGTGTGCATGCTTGGATTGCGGGATATATACAAGAAAAGCCAAAATGGTTATGGTATGAACCCACCAGAACACATAATATAATACCATTGCCGCAGTCGGCGTTAACCAGCTGAATGCGGCAGCGATCCCGCTGGCAACCGGCTCAGTCCAGGCCAATGATTCCCCGCTCCAAATAATGTGCATACCATTACCGAATAGTACAGAAATCATTAATGTACCGATAAACAGCAGTACGACCCCAGCTTTAAAACCGCGCTTTAAACGTACGAGTTTTTCCATGTACCGGCGGTAAAATGCCCATGCCACTGCAACAAGGATCATTAATGTGACAAGCTCCTGGAAAAATGTAAACCCAGGATAGAAAATGCCAAGCGGCAAGTGGTTTCCTGGCGAGAGCCCCATAATAAACATATTAATGGCGCCAAACTGTACAAGGATAAATCCATAGAACATCATTACGTGAATAATGCCTGATTTTTTATCTTTTAACAATTTGGATTGACCAAAAACAATGACCCCAATTCGTTTGAACCGCTTCTTGAAATCCCGGTCAAACTCCGACTTTTTACCAAGCCGGATATAAGAAATCCTTGTAGTAACAACTCTAGCGAATAAATATAACCCATAGATTACGATTGCAAGAAAAGCAATCCAGTTAATCAGTAAAAACGTTTCCATTATCCGCTCCCCCTTCTCCCTTTGAATCTTGCAAACTATTATACGGAATATTTTGCTTTAATGCAAAATGACATCGATTTCAGTTTCAAGAATAGTAATAAGCTTCTTTCTAACTTTATACCTATACTTTAAATCATGAATGATCATTCAGTCAACTGGTATTCGACAAAAATTCTAAGTTATAATTTCTTCAAATATGGTTCCTTTCAGTAATTTGCAAGCAATTTAATTTTCTTTTTTAAAAGCCGTAAAAAGTGCATAATACTATTCAGACACATAAAGTGGGCTTATAAATGACCGAACGAAGAGGAACACCGTTCATTCGGCCACTCGCCATCTATAAATGACCAAACGTCGAAGAATTTCCTTCATTCGTTTCCGTACTACATTTTCTCCGGTGCTGTTACTGCGATCAACTGCAGTGCATTTGCCAGGGTTGTTTTCACTGCTTTCATAAGGGAAATCCGTGCATTTGTTCTTTCCTTGTTGTCCGGATCAAGGACTTTTTCCGCATTGTAAAAGCTGTGCAAGAGGCTTGCCAGATCAAATACGTATTGCGTTACTTTATGTGGTGTATAATTTTGTGCTGCATCAGCCACCATTTGCGGGAATTCGCCAAGTTTTTTAATCAAATCTGTTTCTTTTTCCGAAGTTAAAAGCGTTGCATCAAATTCCGCAACCAGTTGAAATCCCTTTGTTTCTGCCTGTTCCAGCATGGTGCATATCCTTGCGTGAGCGTACTGCACATAATAGACTGGATTATCATTTGATTCAGAACGTGCCAAGTCGATATCAAAGTCAAGCTGGGTGTCATTGGAACGTGTTATGAAATAATAACGAGCCGCATCCACTCCGACTTCGTCCATTAGCTCTCTTAATGCGATTGCATTCCCGGTACGCTTGCTCATCTTCAGCTTTTCTCCATTTTCAAAAAGACTTACCATCTGAATGACTTTCACATCCAGTTTGCCTTCTCCATATCCCATTGCCTCGATCGCAGCCTGCATTCTCGTAATATACCCGTGATGGTCAGCACCCCATATATTAATCAACTTGTTAAAGCCGCGATCCAGTTTATTTTTATGGTAGGCAATGTCGGGTGTAAGATAAGTATAGCTTCCATCCTGCTTCACTAGCACACGGTCTTTGTCATCTCCAAAATCCGTGGTTCGGAACCAGGTTGCCCCGTCTTTTTCATAAATAAAATCATTCAACTCTTCAAGTGCACTTTCAATTTGACCGCCCTCATACAACGATTGCTCAGAGAACCAATGATCAAATTCCACCCGAAAAGCGGATAAATCTTTTCGGATCTTGCCGAGCTCATACTTTAACCCGTATTCCCGGAAAAATGCCAAGCGTTCCTCTCTATCTTTTTCTTTCCATTTTGTGCCGTATTCTGTTGCCAGCGTTTTTCCGATTTCGATGACGTCCTTCCCGTGATAGCCATCTTCAGGCATTTCCGCATCCTCACCAAGTGCCTGTAAATAACGGGATTCCACCGATAAAGCCAGATTATCTATCTGATTCCCGGCATCATTGATATAATACTCTCTTTCCACGTCATAGCCGGCAGCTGCAAGTAAATTGCATAAAACATCGCCGTACGCTGCTCCTCGCCCGTGTCCAAAGTGTAGGTCACCAGTAGGATTCACAGATACGAATTCAACTTGAATTTTTTCACCTTTTCCTGTATCTGTTTGTCCATAGGATTTACCCGCTTTTAAAATGGTCGGGATAATTTCACCAAGGAAGTCTTCTTTCATAAAAAAATTAATGAAGCCAGGTCCTGCGATTTCCACTTTTTCAATAGAAGCTTTCGACTTATCAAGTGCCGAAACAATGTCTTCTGCGATGTTTCGCGGTGCCTTTTTGGCTATCCGGGCCAATTGCATAGCAATATTTGCAGCAAAATCACCATGTGCTTTTTCTTTTGGTTTTTCCAAAACAATATCCGGTAATTCTTCCTCTCGCGTCAGCCCTGCCTTGATGACTGCTGCAGCAATTTCCTGTTTTAGTGTTGCTTCTGTTTGTGCCAAAACATTCATTGAGCATTTTCCTCCTTAAAAATTAACATCAATTCGTGATTGCGGTTTGCTTGTCCATTTAATGTTACTTGATAGTCCATCTTTAATTGCCCTTTATTCATCTCATCCAGCGGCTGATAATACACCGTATTGGTAAAAGTTTCCATATGCATCGTTCCGTGGGGATGGTGATAGACATTCTCTGTTATTTTATCTTCCTCAAACTTTTGATTCATCGATACTGCGCCAGACCGCTTAATCGTCACCTTTTCCTTTTGCAGTGTAATCAAATTACGGACGGATACACCTTCTTCCAGCTTCTCATCGAACTTCAGTACATCAAACGTATTATTCCGGTAAAAATAACCTGTATGTATAAGCTCATTTTCTTCTGTATCTTTCTGATCAGTAATCGTGGTACGGAGAATAATTCGCACTTTTTTATGTAAAGCTTCCATGCTAACGCCTCTAATTCATATATTTTTTTATTATAGCTAAGTTGACGGTTATAGTGCAATAAATATTGCTAAATATATCGGATAAGCTTCATTATAACGAATTTCGGCTTCTGCGGCTACACATCTTGTCGAAAATATGGTTTATTTCACTGCAAATTTCCCCATAATGTTAGTAATCAAAAATAATGGAGCAATCAAACATGAAAAACGTATTTTCATTTTTAAAACATCCCCTATTTATCAAAGTAATACTGGGATTTTTTTTGGCTGTGACCGGCAGCATTTTCGGTATATACGTCATTAGTTTTGTACTGGGGCCACCGAGCCTGGCCAATGACCAAAACACGACCTATTATAGTCAAAACGGAAACATGATCGGTGAGGAGCACGGAATAGAATACAGAAGATGGATCGACCTGGAGGATATTTCCGCAGATGCTATTCAAGCGACTATTATAGTCGAGGATCAGCATTTTTATGACCATTCCGGTTTTGACCTTAAGCGAATTTTTTCAGCACTTTTAACCGATATAAGCACCTGGTCACTAAAGGAAGGAGCAAGCACTATATCCCAGCAATACGCGCGTAACTTGTATTTGACACAAGAGAAAACCTGGGTGCGTAAATTAAAAGAAGCGTTTTTTGCGATCCGTTTGGAGATGTTTTATTCCAAAGAAGAAATTCTTGAAGGTTATTTAAACACGATTTATTACGGACACGGCGCCTATGGCATTGAATCCGCTAGTAATTATTTTTTTGATAAATCAGCTGCTGAATTGACTTTAGCAGAAGCGGCAATGCTTGCAGGAGTCCCGAGAGGACCGAGCTACTATTCTCCGCTCGCAGATCAGCAAAGAGCTAAAAATAGGCAAAAACGAATTTTAAGGTTGATGAATGAAGACGGGGCCATTAACGATCAAAACCTATTTCTTGCCTCTCGGGAAAATCTTATTTTTAACGAAAGTGAAGAAAACGGCGAAAGTAAGGCTGGCGGTTACTTTCAAGATGAAGCTTTAAAAGAAGCAGCAGCTATTTTGGAGCTTGAGGTAGATGAAATTCGATCTGGCGGCTATGAAATTCACACTACGTTAGATGAAACTTTTCAGAAACAATTGCAAGACGAGGTAGAGGGAACTATCCAAACAGAAAGTGATATTGAAGTTGGCTCCCTTTCGATCGACCCAAGTTCAGGAGGGATTTTAGCAATGGTTGGAGGGCGTGACTATACGGAAAGTCCATTCAATCGCACCTTTGCAGCAAAACGGATGCCCGGCTCTTCCTTTAAGCCATTTCTTTATTACACTGCTTTGAAAAACGGCTACACTGCAAATACGATGCTGATGAGCCAACCAACTGTTTTCGAGCTCGAGGAGGAGGAGGTTTATCAACCAAGCAATTTTAACGGCTATTATGCGAATGATTCCATTACTCTGGCACAGGCCATCGCGCTATCAGACAATGTGTACGCGGTCAAAACAAATATGTATGTAGGTGCCGATAAGCTTGTCGAAACGGCCCGTGACTTCGGGTTTACAAGTGATTTACCCGCTGTGCCGTCCCTTGCCTTAGGCACTGCCGCTGTTTCAGTACAAGAAATGGTAACAGGGTACGGAATGCTTGCAAACGGGGGCAGAGAGATCGATTCCTATATGATTGAAAAAATTGTCGATCGAAATGGGAAAACCGTTTTTGAAAGAGAAAAAAATAAGGGCGAATTGGTGCTTGATCCACAAAAAGTATTTATTTTGACCCATCTGCTGTCAGGGATGTTCGACAGCGAACTGGATGGATATATGGCTGTAACAGGTTCGACCATAGCAGATCACCTTACAAGGCTTTATGCGGGAAAATCAGGAACGACTGCATCCGACAGCTGGATGATCGGCTACAGCCCTGACCTGGTAACAGGCGTATGGATTGGCTATGACGATAACCGGCCGATGGAACAAACACAGGAACACGAGTACGCCAAAACGATATGGGCCAACTTTATGGAAAATGCACACGCGAACAACGCACAGGAAAAATTCCCGACACCTCCGGGACTCGTCGCTGTTCCAGTTGACCCGCAAACCGGTCAGCGGGCAACACCCTACTGCAGCCAAAGCCGTGTGATGTATTTTGAAAAAGGCACAGAACCTCTTTCCTATTGCTCAGATCATTTCCATGAAAAAAATCAAACAAACGATAAGAGCATGGTAGAACGCCTATTTGACATGTTTGACAGCTGACTGAAGCAGGGGGGTATTATGAGGAGATATGAGCGAATTCCTTGAGTTATCAGCGATTTCTCTAAGTTGTGAGCGAATTCGTGATCCCCGGGCAATTTTTGTGGTTCCAGAGCAACTTTCCGTTTATAATTCCCTGATCTACGGCCGCAAATAAAAAGAAGCCGACCTTTACGAAAACAGGTCGGCTTCTTTTTTGTCCTAGTAATATATACATGTGTAACCCATGTATACATATTTTACAAATTTCTCATTGAAAGTACAAGGCATTCCGATATACTTCTACCAACGTCACAAAAAGTTCATAATTCAGCTTTATTCCGGCAAGGCTTCTTTCAGTTCATCTGTAGCGTTTTTCCACATTTCCTCATCAAATTCTACAAGGTAATTTCTTAGTAATTTTTTTGAGTGATCATCCATATGTTCCACAATAATTTTGCCTTTCAGCGATTTTTCCATATGTGTGACATGCTCTGGCATGGATTTATAGGCACGTTTAATAGAACGGTCGACCCGGAGTTCACTTCCCGCAACCCCAGCATAATAAGGCCCGTTCTCCCCACGCTCGACATTCACCCATACAATCCAATATAGCTTCCCGTTTGGTACTTCATCTTTATTCGGTAAATACTTCACCCTGCGCTCGATCTCACTGCGGGCATGCATCGCTCCCATATCAACATATGCTTTATTTTCACCAGGGTCCACAATGACAGGCGACATATTTTCCAGGCTCACCGTACCAGCACCGTAACCCCCATGGCCGTCTGTAGAGTCATCCTTTAATATTGTAAATGTATTTTTCTTTTTTTTATCTGAAGATTGATCTGCACTCATTCGTGATCCTCCTTCTGCTTTTATTGTTTCCCATTGTAGCATAGTTACATAGATATTTTCATTCCCTGAACTCGCTATACTGATCTGAAAGCTGATCTTTTAGTAAGATGAACCTTTCATGAGCCGTTCAATAAATTCCCATCCTTGATTGACCTCTTCGGCTGAATAGTTCTGCTTTGATTTTACTTGATGGATTTTTTCCACCACCTCGGATTTTGGCAATGAATCAAAATACATTATTGTCGCTACAAGCTCTAAAAAACGCGAACTCTTCTGCTTCAGAAGCTTCACTTTCTGTTCCAATCCAGGCAAATGAGAAGCAAACTGCTGCAAAAATGCCTCCCCATCCCCAGTAATACTATAATGATATTGAAAATAATTGCTTTTTTCTTCCCTTACTTCTTCCAAAAACCCTAAATTACAAAGTTCTTCTACCCTTAGTGTCAGTTCTTCGGAATACGGACCATAAAAATGGTATTCAAATTTTTCTTCAAAAGGAAGCTTGCATTTCTGCAGGATATAAATCATTTTTTGCAGTTTCTTTCTTCCGGAAACTTCAGTTGTCACCGAAAAAAACGCCATTAATTTGGCATGGTTTGTTAACATTTTACACATCTCCCGTAACAGAAATCAAAGGTCATTAGCCCGCAGTAAGCATCAGGGAAATCGGCGAAATAGCCAAATATCCAGTCTAAGCTTCTACACCTGATTAACCTGAATAATTTTATACTTCCCTGCATTTTAAAAAAGTACTTGGCAGGCACACAGTTATTCAGCCAGTCCCAATATTTCTCTGATTCGCTTTCTAATATTTTCATCAGGCAGCTTCTCCATGAGATCACTCGGAAAATAGAGCTTATGATCTGTCCGTTTTTTTCCTGAAATGGATTCTACAATATCCGAATTTCTTGATAGCTCTTTTAAACTGCCATCCGGCATAAGCAAATGAATCGGCAGACGCTCTTCTTCCTCGCCGGGACGGTAAAAATCATAAGGCAAATCAGAAGAGGAATCGACAACAAGATAATAATCGGGATCCATTCCCGCTTCCTTAAATAACCCATACAGTTCCATCCACGTATTCATTTGGAGATTCGGGTTAAATTCAATATATTTAAACAAGCGGCGATTCACAAACCGCTCACATAAATCTCTTAAAATAGCATCGTCTTCTTCCTGCCATAACTGAAAGTAATAGGAGACAATTCCTTCATCCAGCTTCAAGTATTCCTCCAATTGGACATCTCCGGTAAAAAAGGACATGAAATGAGTGGGTTTTAGTTTAAATGTAAAACCCTCCGACTCAAACAAGTATTTTGCCCGATGCAGAATTTTTGACAAAATCACTTCCGCACTTCGGGTGACAGGATGGAAATAAACTTGCCAATACATCTGATAGCGGCTCATAATATAGTCCTCCACTGCATGCATTCCCGTTGATTTAATAACGACCTGATCCTCCATTGGCCGCATGACGCGAAGTATTCGTTCCATATCAAAATGACCATAACTTACACCGGTAAAAAATGCATCCCGCTGCAGGTAGTCCATACGATCTGCATCAATCTGGCTGGATATCAGACTGACGACTAGTTTGTCATCATACGTTTTTGCAATGACATCGGCCACTTTTTGCGCAAACCTCGGTTCAACTCTCTCTAAAATAGCATTGATCGTTGTGTCGCCGAGTATAATTTCCCTTGTAAAATGCTCATGATCCAATTTAAACACTTTCTCAAAGGAGTGAGAAAATGGACCATGTCCCAGGTCATGCAACAGTGCTGCACATAAACAAAGCAGACGTTCATCATCGTTCCAATTCGGCCGGTTTTTAAAATTATATATTATCCTTCTAACTATTTCATAAACACCAAGCGAGTGATTAAATCGGCTGTGTTCCGCACCATGAAAGGTTAAATAAGTTGTTCCGAGCTGTTTAATCCGCCGCAAGCGCTGAAATTCCGGAGCGGCAATCAAATCCCAAATGACCTGGTCTTTCACATGTACATAACGGTGCACCGGGTCTTTAAACACCTTTTCTTCATGCAATTGTTCATCTTTATAAGCCATTTGCTTCATCCGTTTCTTTTCGACAATTTGTTTTTATTATATAATAGATGCTGGAAAGACTAAAGGGAAAATCATTGTCGTTTTTTTAGGCTGTTTTCTAAAAGATTGGCACTGTGCTGGCAACGTTGGCATACTCCTCGTCGGTGCAAGGAGGCTCACCAGCCGCCTCCGGCAAAGAAGAAACGCTGAAAACGACCAAAGGGAGTTTGAAGAGATATCGTACTTGTGCTCGTGGTGAAAGCGAATTGTATTCGGGGTGCGGGTGGAATAGCAACAAACGGTGTGAAAAGAGCTTTTTTCAGGTAAAGGAGATCGTTATGAAAAATTGGAAGGAAATCATTCAGCATCAGACATTTCGATATATGGATCATACAAGCATCGAATCATTTCAGGGGCGACCATTTACAGCTATGACCTCATTTGCGATCGATGACGCATTGGCAACATCTGTGAGCGATGACCTTTCCCCACCCATTATGCGATTATGGGTGCACCCTAAAACAATCGTATTAGGCATCCCGGATGCCAGGCTCCCATTTATTGAAGCGGGTGTGGAACAGCTTAGGAATCTTGGTTATCAAATCATCGTTCGGAACTCAGGCGGTCTTGCCGTGCCATTGGATGAGGGAGTGCTAAATGTTTCATTGATTTTACCTGACGTGGAACATGTTTCGATCCATGACGGTTACGAAGCTATGGTTCGCTTTATTCAGCATATGTTCCGGGATCTTACCAATGAAATCAAGGCCTTTGAAATCGTTGGATCCTATTGTCCAGGAGATTATGATTTAAGCATCGACGGGAAGAAATTTGCCGGTATTTCCCAGCGCCGTGTAAAAAATGGAGCCAGTGTCCAGATTTATTTGGATGTCGAGGGAAACAGCTTCAATAGAGCGAGTCATATTCGGAAATTTTATGATGTCAGCAAAAAAAATGAATCGACAAAATTTAATTATCCAACCGTCCAGCCTGAATTGATGGGTTCTCTGTCTGATTTGTTGGGTGTCCCTTTAACCGTGGACGGAGTGAAACAACGGATGTTTCATGCTTTAGAGGACTTCACTAGTCGTATTATAGAAAGGGATTTTTCTGCTGATGAGCTTACTTTCTTTGAAAAACGGCTGGAGCAAATGAAAAAGCGTAATGAAAAAATAGCAGCATGGAATAAATAAAGGAGCGTGGCACTACATTTGGCGCTCTTCATCCGATGCTGAGCGACGCGGCGAAGAACCCTTGTTCGCCAATGTGGATGCTGCTATAATACAATTAGTAAACTACACCACGGTAACTCCTCAAAATTTCATAAGGATGTGTATTTATGCCAATCAAACACCCCACCAAAGAATTGCCCGCAATTTTTTTCCACAGTACCATTTACGAAGAACCCGGTAAATATGAAAATAATGAAAACAAGAATCCTAAACTCCCACCGCTTTTACGTAATATATCATTAGAAGAATTAATGGATCTCAAAGTGGATTTTGCCTTTAAACAGCTGTTTGGGAACGAAAAGAATAAGGATATCACCATTGTTTTTCTCAATGCATTTTTAAAAAGAACGGGGAGAGACAAAATAGTAGACATCTTATCCGGTGATAAGGAAGCAGGTGGGGAATACCGGAAAGATAAACAATCGATACTGGACTTACTCGTCATCACGGATACTTCGGAAAAAATCAATATAGAAATACAGTTTACGAACAAGTATGATATGGTTAAACGATCAATATACTACTGGTCGGGAATGTATCGCTCCACGCTAAAAGAGAGTATGGACTATGAGGAATTAAAACCTGTTATTGCAATAAACATTATGAATTTTGACATGTTCGCCCAAACTGACCGTTTTTATACCACCTATCATTTGTATGAAGATGAAGAAAAGTACCAACTAACTGATGTAATGGAATTCCATTTTGTAGAGGTGCCCAAATTAATAAAGACCTGGTACGAGAAAAATTTAGACCCGCAAAATGATGTATTAGTCAGATGGTTATTGCTGCTTGCCATAGTTGATCACCGAAAAAAGAAGGTGTACAAGGAAATTTATCAAGAATTGGAGGGAATTTCCATGGAAGATAACGCTTTGCGTAAAGCCTTTGAAAACTGGGAAGAATTAAGCATGACAGAGGAAGAGTTCCTCGCATATGAGGCACGGATGAAAGTAATCAGAGATGAGGAATCAGCCAAGCGTGCAGCAGAGCGACGAATCGAGGAAGGTATTAGGGAAGGCATGAAAAAAGGGCTGGAAGAAGGCAGAGAACAAGGTATTAAACAAGGAAAAAAAGAAGGAAAAGTGGAAGGCAAAGTGGAAGGCAAACGCGAAGCAGAAAAAAACACTAAAAAAGAAATTGCCATTCGTTTACTGCACATGGGTATTTCAGTCGAAGTTATTGCTAACTCCACTGGACTATCCCCGGAAAATATTCTGGAATTAAAAAAAGAAATCCAAAATTAATAAAAAACCTTGCAGCAGAGCTTCCTTCTCTATTGCAAGGTTTTTTGCTACTACGATTATGTGATACAGCATGTTGAGAAGCCTCTACCTCTATCACACTTCAGATTGTACCGCTGTAATTAACGCCAATTTATACACATCATCCGTACTGCAGCCCCGGGACAGATCATTTACTGGTTTATTTAAGCCTTGCAGAATGGGCCCTACTGCTTCAAATTCACCTAAGCGCTCTGCCATTTTATAGCCGATATTTCCGGCTTCCAGGCTTGGAAATATGAATATGTTGGCATCCCCCTGCAATACAGAGTCAGGCGCTTTTTTCTTAGCTACACCAGGTACGAAAGCTGCATCAAATTGGAATTCACCATCAATCACAAGAGATGGGTTTTTCTCTTTTGCCAAGTTTAAAGCTTCTACTACTTTTTCTGTTTCATCGGATGTTGCCGATCCTTTTGTAGAGAAGCTGAGCATGGCAATTCGTGGATCCACATTAAACATTGCCCCAGTTACAGCACTTTCCACTGCGATTTCTGCCAGGTCCTGACTGTCCGGGGTCATATTAATGGCACAATCGGCAAATACATATTTTTCTTCTCCGCGTACCATGATGAATGCACCGGATGTTTTCTTTATTCCTTCTTTTGTTTTAATAATCTGCAATGCCGGACGAACTGTATCAGCAGTGGAATGAGCTGCTCCGCTTACCAGACCATCTGCCTGATTCATATAAACGAGCATAGTGCCAAAGTAATTTTCATCCTGCAATATTTTTTCCGCATCTTCCCTGGTTGCTTTTCCATTTCGCCGTTCCACAAATGTCTCTGCCATCAGCTTAAATTCCGGAAAATCGGATGGATCCATCAACTCACATGTGGAAATATCCACTTTTATGTCTTCCGCTTTTTTCTTAATCGAATTTGTATTTCCTATCAGTATAGGCGTTAGTACCCCTGCAGCACTCAATTGACTGGCTGCAGTTAAAATTCGCTCGTCCGTTCCTTCTGGAAAGACAATCCTTTTACTTTTATTAACGATTCTTTTTCTCAATCCTTCAAACAGTTCACTCATTATAACAACCCTCCTCATTGGTTATACCTTTATGATAGATGATTTATGATATTTATGCAGGGATGAAAGCAAAGGGCAATTATATCAAATTTATGACAAAACGTTTTATGTTTACGATTCATAGCCTTTTATGGATGCGTGCGCCATGAATATCATACCCTATTTATGCTATAGTAAAAACGAATGCAATAAATTATTTTTGACTTCCTGATTTAATGGTCAAATTATTATCTTGACATCAAGTATAAAGAAGGAGAGATAACGATGGTAGAACCTGTAGAGACAATGGACGGCTGGTATAGCCTGCATGATCTGCGTTCAATCGATTGGAACGCTTGGAAAATGGCTTCGGATCAACAGCGAAAAGAAGCATTGGACAGCTTTGAAAACCTGCTAACAAAATGGGAAGCAGTAGAAGCAAAGAAAAAAGGGAGCCATGTTTTATATAAAGTGGTTGGTCAGAAAGCAGACTTGATCTTTATGTTTTTAAGGCCTACGATGGACGAACTGTCAGATATGGAAACAGCATTAAATAAATCAAAGATGGGTGAATTCTTGATCCCCGCCCATTCCTATCTATCCGTTGTAGAGCTGTCCAAATACCGGCCACAAAAAGAAGGGGAACCAGATCCTGAAACCTTGCCGGAAACCCAGGAACGCCTCAAACCGATCCTGCCAAAATGGGAACATATTTGTTTTTATCCAATGGACAGGCGTCGTGAAGGGGAAGAAAACTGGTATACCCTTGAAAAAAATGTACGCGGCAAACTGCTTTATGAACATAGTATGACCGGCCGAAAATATGCCGGAAAAGTGAAGCAAATCATCACCGGCTCAATTGGACTCGATGACTGGGAATGGGGCGTAACTTTGTTTGCCCATGAACCATTGGAATTTAAAAAGATTGTCTATGAAATGCGCTGGGATGAAGTAAGCTCCCGCTACGGAGAGTTTGGAGCGTTTTTCGTCGGCAATCATTTTCCAAAAGAGCAGCTTGCAGATTATTTTTCTGTTTGAATAAAATGAGCTTGCAGCATGAAGTGGTGCGAACATAAAAATAGCACGTGAAATCTTAGGATTCACGTGCTATTTTTTTATCCAATCCTATACAAATAATTTCATTGTCATCTTTTTCTGGAGAATCACATACATATAATTAGAATGTTTTTGCATCCAGATTTCACTGAAGTGAGGAATGTTTTATGGCTGTTGTTTCACATACAGAAAATGATGTTGCATTACTGGCAAGGCTGATGCGGGCTGAAGCTGAAGGTGATGGGGAATTGGGCATGCTGATGGTTGGTAATACGGGAGTTAATCGGGTGATTGCCGCCTGTACTGATTTTACGGATATCCGAAATATCAATGATATGGTATTCCAAAGTCCCGGTGGGTTTGAAGCAACACAGAAGGGATATTTTTATCAGCGGGCAAGGGAAGCGGATAAACGATTAGCAAGGAGAGTCATCCAAGGGGAACGCCAGCATCCTGCTAGTAATTCATTGTGGTTTTTCTTCCCGGAAGGAGCCTGCCCTGATCAATGGTTTAATCAATGGAACAGCGGAAGATATAAATCACATTGTTTTTACAACCCAAGCCAGTCTGAATGTCCGCAAGTATTTAGGTAAAACAGCATCACCATTTAAAAGGGAATGGACGCTGCACGTGCGCTCCCGCTAATATTCGTAAATTCTTATAAGGAGGTTTTTTTATGAGCGAGAAAGATGACAATCAACACCAGCAGCAGGCAGGAAACCCTTATCAGGCAGCTTATCCATATTACTATTACCCAACAGCATCTCCAGCATATTATCCCATGTATAACTACCGGCAGAATGCCCAGCCTCAGCAGCAATTTGCGCAGCAGCAAACACCACAGGCCCAGGGGCAGGATCACGGCATGCTGCCAATCCAAGAATCCTACATCGAAAATATTCTGCGACTGAATCAAGGAAAAATCGCCACAGTGTATATGACATTTGAATACAATAATCAGTGGAATGCCAAAATTTTCAGGGGCAGGATAGAAGCTGCAGGAAGAGATCATATTATCTTGAGCGACCCTGACACCGACAGAAGATACTTATTGTTAATGGTTTATCTGGACTATGTCACTTTTGATGAAGAAATTAACTATACGTATCCTTTTGCTGAAGACAGCCAATTAGCATCATATCCACCTCGCTAAAGAGAGACAATTACTTAACACCCAGCAGAGAAAAGGATGACACGATAAAACTGGTGTCATCTTTTTCTTATCTCATGGAAAGGGGCTGTAAAATGAGACATCCTTATGAGAAGTATATCCGCCTGGAATTAATCACTATCATTCTTATATGCTTATTAGGTTTGTTTGCCATTATCCAAAGTTATATACTTTTTATCTTTCTTGGTCTCTATCTTCTAACAGTCAACCTCATTTTAACTGCCCTGATTGAATTTCACACGTATCGTGCACATGAAGCGATAAAGCATGTATTAAGAGCCATTTTTCTATTTGTTTTTACAACATATCTCATCTTTCTTATATAATTTTACAGATGTCTCATAATAACTGTTCCTAGCAGCACCCAGCCAATTAAAAAGGCAACACCGCCGAGGGGCGTAATCATGGCAAATGTTCTCATGCCAGTTGTTGAATACATGTACAGGCTTCCGGAAAACAGGATAATACCGATCAAAAACATCCACCCTGCCCACATGATTCCACCTGAAGTAATCTTTGCCATCAAGAGACCCGTAAAAAGCAGTGCCATCGTATGAAACATTTGATAGTTTACCGCTTTGTCCCACGTCCCCAGTGCTTTCTGAGAAATTCTGCCTTCCAGACCGTGTGCCCCGAATGCACCTAAAGCAACCGCTAAAAATCCATTTATCGTTCCAAACAGTAAAAACAATTTCATTTCAATTCACCTCTAGTTAAAAATCAAAAATAGAGCTTCCATTCGCCCCATCATGATCAATTTTTGATTTCTCTTCCTGCTGTTTGCTTTTCTCTATTCCATATCCCTTTTCACCAAGCATTGCTTTCAACTCAGCTTCTTTCATATTATTGGGTCTTTTCGGTGACTTTACCGTTGTTTCCTCCTCATCTAAAAACAAATCACATAAAAGGCGAATGTGCTGAATATGCTTCAGCATGGCAGCATCGTTATCCTGTAACTCCCTTGCCTGCTGTAATTCTATCATCATTTTCTGGAGGACTTTTTCATTATCTACAGCCATCATGATCGCTCCTTTTGCATTCATGCAGTTTCCACAGTAGAGTATACCAGTTTTGGGAGGGAATTTCCTTTCTGAATCAATCGCCATGAATTCTCGTTTTAACCACAATAAAACACATGGAAATTTGTCGGATCTCCATGCGCCATTATTTTATTTGCAACAAAGAACCGTCCCCGTGTTGCATTTTTTATACATTATTGGCTCGTAGCCCCCGCGATTTTCTTCTCTTCTTCATCTTTATAGTTTTCATACACCCACTGCAAAAACGCTATCTCATTATCCTGTAATTGTCTACCCAGCTTTTCTTTTGTGTTTTCACAAAGTTGTACAAAATTTTTCATTTTGATATTGTACCCTCCCAAAACACGCTTTTATATTAATATATATCATCCATTGTATAGTGATTATAAGCAGAAATCAACTAAATTTTATGGAATAAGCTGAATTTACAGATAAGTGCTTTTTTTGACAACTCTTTCATTTGAAATCCGACAGTTTACAGGTGTTTTAGCACTATTTACTGCATTCTTCTTTGTTGATTGTCAAAATGGGGGAGAAACCGGATTAATGGGGGATTATGTTGAGTTCTTTTCTGTCCGGTTTTCTCCAGTCCATTTAATTTATCGCTTACATACTACATGTCATTTTTATCATGCATTGCTTCCAGCTGGGTAATGCGTGCACGCAATTCATTTATATCTTCTTTTGTCGCCAGACCGATTTCTTTCGCAAATTTTTGAGCTTGTTCATATTGCTTAGAATTCCATTCATCTTTTTTCATTTCGCCTTTATCCACAAATCCCTGCATGACTGATTTTGCTTCTTCCTGGGTCAATTCATTCTGATCCACCATTTCCTTCAGTTTTTGATCAAACTTTTCTTTACTTGTCACTGCCGCTCCCAAACCGAGTAAAAATCCTTTTTTTATTAAATCATTCATCAAAAACACCCTTTCTTTATTTTCATCGCATTAAATAATATGTGATATTGTCAGTATAACAAATTTATGGATGGCAGGTGGCATGAATAATGGTTTCACCGGAAAAAATCCATAAAACTTCGTACATAGTTCTTTCTATCTGTTCCCCCTTTTTCAGTCTGTTTAACATGATCCATTATATTTTCTTTAAAAAATAGATGGATATATACCATTTCTTCACTTATAATTAGATGAAAATACATTATTTATAATACGAGGGGGTTTATTAATGAAGAATAATTATCACTTTAGTGATCATTTGCGGTTTATTATACCGTCTTTAATCGGAATATTTTTATTTATTACTCCTGTAAACACAGAGGAAGGTTTCACAATTCCAATCGCGATCATGGCAAATTTTGTACAGGATCTTCTGGCGGAGCAGCTGTCCGCGATTATTCTGGTTATTATTCTGGTAACAGCTATCTTCACACTTATTGCAAAACTTATGGGACCTGATACATTTAAAAAGACACCGTTTTTTCATAATTTATTTCATACAAGTGTCTTCTGGACAGCCACGAGAGTAATTGCCGGTGTTTTTGCTGTGATGGTATTTTTCCAAATCGGTCCGGAGGCGTTGCATGGACCTGATACCGGCCAATTGCTTTTGGGTGATTTATTGCATGTTCTGTTTGCTGTTTTCTTATTTGCTGGATTATTTTTACCTTTACTGATGAATTTTGGACTACTCGAATTTTTTGGGAGTCTGATGACCAAAGTGATGCGGCCCCTGTTCCGATTGCCCGGACGTGCTTCGATTGACTCCTTGGCTTCATGGGTCGGTGATGGAACAATCGGGGTACTTTTATCAAGTAAACAGTATGAGGATGGTTTTTATACAAAAAGGGAAGCTGCCGTTATTGGTACGACCTTCTCAGTAGTTTCGATTACGTTCTCGCTGGTAATAATTTCTTATGTTGACCTTGAGCATATGTTTGTGCCATTTTATTTAACAGTACTCGCAGCCGGATTTATCGCTGCACTTATTATGCCGAGAATTCCGCCGCTTTCTCGAAAGGCGGACACATATATTGATGAAAATGCGGAAGGGATTAAAGAGGAAATTCCCACGGATTATAATGCCGTTACCTATGGATATGAAAAAGCCCTGGAGAGAAGCGGTAAAGAAAAAAGTGCATACCGTTTCTTTAAAGAAGGCGGGCAAAATATTTTGGATATGTGGATGGGTGTTGCTCCGGTAGTGATGGCTATTGGTCTTGTTGCCCTGATCTTTGCCGAATATACACCGGTGTTTCAGTGGCTCGGCATGCCATTCATTCCACTCTTGGAATTAATGCAGGTGCCATTTGCCCAGGAGGCATCTGAAACGGTATTAATCGGTTTTGCAGACATGTTTCTTCCTGCTGTCTTTGGTGCATCCATTGAAGCGGAAATTACACGTTTTATCATTGCAGCATTATCGGTATCGCAGCTTATTTTCATGTCTGAAACAGGGGGCTTTCTCCTGGGATCCAAAGTTCCGGTTTCATTTTTCGACCTGGCCGTTATCTTCCTGCTTCGGACACTTATCACATTGCCGATCATCGTATTAATTGCACACATGATTTTTTAAGGTACCTGGGACTGCGCTAAAATGCTCGTCCCACCGTAAAGATTTGGGACTGCGCTAAAATGCTCGTCCCACCGTAAAGACTTGTCACTTCTTTGTCGATTAGGTGCTGATAGTCGATTCCGTATTGGAAACTTGCTAAAAAACAAGCAGACGACCTTGTATTGGCCGTCTGCTTGTTTTATTAAAAAAGGGGGTCATATTATAGTACGTTTTAGACTTTGTTTCGTTTCATAAATATGATACTTTTTTTCTTTGTTATTATTTCATCGGCTTCTTTAAAACTTTTATTCTTATGACTCCGTTTCCGGCTGGTTTTTCCATTTATTCCTGAATCTTTGTTTCAATATAGAAAATTTCCCTTCAATCAAAGGCTGCCATATTCCGACAATTGGCCTGCTTGATAACAGAAGTACGAGCGCAGCCGATAGTGCAGCAAGCCCTAAAAAATCAAACAGGTTATTTACTTCAAATAATTCTCCCTGTCGAAAGAATTGGATAAAAAATCCGTGTAATAAATATACATACAGTGTTCGTGCGCCGAGTTTCGTCCATTTGTACTGCTTTTCGGGAATCCAGGCAAATATACTAATTACCATTAATGCAGAAACGGTGTATACAAGCAGTCTTATCAAACCACCATATTCTGCCATTCCCAGATCAGCATATGAACTGGACGCGAGCAACCAGCCTGTTTGAAAGTTAGGCAAGAAATAGATTGCCGCAGCCAATACAGCCATAATGCCAATAGATATAAACTTCATCTGTTTATTTTTCACCGTCTTGAGCAGCTGCTTTTCCGTCACCCAATAACCGATCAGAAAGAACGGAAAAAACACAAAGGTACGAGATAAACTGAAGGTATGCCCAATTTCACCAAAATAACCTACAATTAAGCCAATTTGCACCGCGATTGTAATACCTAGCGCAGGCGGGATCTTTTTGAACCAGTACAGTAGCATATGCCAGCAAAATAAACTGAATAAAAACCATAATGACCAGTGCGGGCTGAATAAATCGGTCTGCCATCCCGGCTTTTCAATAAGATAATAATACCCTGAATAGATGATTTGAAAAATAATATAGGGTACAATTAATTTTTTCATCAAATTGATGACATATTTAAAATGACCGAATCCCTTTGCAAAAAATCCGGCCAGCAAAATAAATGCCGGCATATGGAAAGTATATATCCACATGTAAAGTGTGTGTACTTGAACAGATCCACTCACAAAGGGCTGAATCATATGTCCAAACACAACCAGAAAAATCAAAATGACTTTCGCGTTATCAATAAATGCGTTTCTTTCCAAAGTTCCTCACCCTTTATTCGATATAATCCCTTATATACATATAATCCCTTATATAACCTATTCTACCGAAGTCACTGTTAAAATAAGCAGATTTCACTCAGTTGTTAGTGATTTGTAAATTTAATGTAAAAAGTGTGGCAAATCGAATGCAACATAGGGACAATTCTTCTGTTTCCCTGCAGGCGTTTAAGTAAGCAAAAAAAATGACTACAATTGCAGTCATTTTTTCAGCGTTACGTACTTGTTTTCTTCTTTCGTGTTGCCTGCTTCTTTTTCTGCGGCTGTTTCGGTTTTGGTTTTTCTTTTTTCGCCTTGTCAAGTGAAGCCTGCAGCGCATCCATTAAATTATCGGCTCCTGTTGGTGTTTTTGGTTCAACCTCTTTTGCCGTGGTGACTTCCTCATTATTTTTCTTCTGCTCTATCAGCTCCAGCAATGCTGTTCTATAGTCATCCGTATATTTTTCAGGTTGAAACTCCGTTGTCAGCTGATCAATCAGCATTTTTGCCGCATCCAATTCCTTCTTGGCCGTTTCTACTTTTTCTGGAACATTCGGTACACCTTCCGCCTCACGCACTTCATCAGGATAATGGATGGTTTCCACAACCAGCGTATTTTCATAAACTCGAATCACCGCTAGCTGCTCTTTAGAGCGGATCATCATTTTGGCAATGCCGATCTTTCCAGTATCATTCAGGGCAGTCCTCAGCAATCCATATGCCTTCGATCCCCCATCATTTGGAGATAAATAATAGCTTTTTTCAAAAAAAATCGGATCAATCTCTTCCAGTTTGACAAAATCCATAATTTCTACCGCTTTATCTCCCTGTTCTTTTTGCAATGCCTTTAACTCTTCTTCATCCAAAATCACAAATTTATTTTTCGCATATTCATATGCTTTTACTATTTCATCGTTTTCAATTTCACGATCACAAACCGGACATACTTTTTCGTATTTGATAGGCGACTCACATTCCTTATGGAGCTGCCTCAGCTTTACATCTTTATTCTCGGTTGCCGCGTGCATTTTCACAGGAATATTTACCAGTCCAAAGCTGATCGTCCCTTTCCACATCGTGTGCATGATACTACCTCCTTTTTTATAGTTTGTCGGCAGCGGGCCATTTTATCCTGTTAAATTTTCTCGAATAAGCCATATTAATGACAGAGGTGTTTTAGATGGAAATCATGAAACCAATCAGAGCAGAGGAAATTCCCAGTGGAGATGCATGGGTTTACGAGGTAAAGTATGACGGGTTTCGGTGTATTTTGCATTGGGAAAAGACCCGGGTTCAACTTATCAGTAAAAATGAGAAAGACTTAACTGCCCAGTTTCCGGAAATCGTTGATGCGTGCCTGGACATGCAAAATAGCATGGAATTTCTGCTGCCAGTCAAACTTGACGGGGAATTGGCTGTTCTGAATCATGCGTTCCAGGCTAATTTTTCATGGATGCAAAAAAGGGGAAGATTGAAAAATAAGGCGTCCATTGATAAAGCAGCAATAAACAGACCGGCAAGTTTCTTGGCGTTTGATTTGTTGGAGATAAAAGGAACATCCTGCCATAAGAGAGACTTGGAGAATCGAAAAAAACAATTGCAACAGCTTTTTCAAAATGGGGGAATAAACCAGCGAATACAGCTAGTAAAATCCTATGTAAATAAAGATGAATTGAAGGATATTATTTTTGAACATAAAGGAGAAGGCATGGTCGCTAAACGGAAGGACAGCCATTATCTTTCGGGAAAAAATCATCATGATTGGGTTAAAATAAAAAATTGGCGAAACGGGCAAGGGTTTTTGACAGCATTTAATACGGAGAATAATTATTTTACGGTGGAAGTGTTTGATGGGGATTCCCTATTGGAAGTAGGAAAGTGTAAACACGGAATGGATCAGGAGTCATTTCAAACAGTAAAAAAGTTATTTACCGGACAAGGTGAAAAACATGGAAACACCTACACTTTGCCTCCTGCCATCTGTGCTTCCATTCGCACGCTTGATCTCTATGATGGAGAATTTCGCGAACCGGAATTCTCGAAATTACTGCCGGAAGTTTCGCCGGAGGCCTGCCAATTGAAAAAGCTGGAGATGGATTTGGCAATGCTTCCCGCTAATGTGGAATATACAAATATGGAAAAGATTTTTTGGCCTGAAGACGGTTATACGAAAGGAGATTTACTCGGATACATTCGTGAAATTTTCCCGTATATGCTTCCTTTTTTGACAGATCGTGCCTTGACGATCATACGCGCCCCTGATGGGGTGGAAGCTGAGCACTTTTTCCAAAAACATCTGCCTGACTATGCACCGTCCTTTATGAAATATACAGAAACTGCGGAAGGAAAAGTCATTTTTGCTGATGATTTAAGTGCAGTTGTCTGGTTGGCAAATCACGGTACGATAGAATTTCATGTGCCCTTTCAGAGGGTGGAAAGCACTGACCCCTTAGAAATTGTTTTTGACCTCGACCCGCCTGACAGAAGTAAATTTCAACTGGCTGTGAAGGCTTCCCTCGTTATAAAAGAACTATTGGATAATTTGGGTCTTGTTTCTTTTGTTAAATTATCGGGCAATAAAGGATTGCAGGTTCACATCCCCATTCCGGAAGGTAGTTTGAGTTATGAAGATACTGGGCTGTTCACACAAGCGATTGCCTATACCGTGGAAGGAGCCTATCCGGATATGTTTACGACAGAACGAATGAAAAAAAAGCGACAAGGGAAACTTTATATTGATTATATGCAGCATGGAAAAGATAAAACATTAATCGTTCCCTATTCGCCGAGAAAAACGACGGAGGCCACGGTAGCTGCACCTATATTTTGGGAAGAAGTAGCGGATGGTTTGCATCCAGAACAATTTACGATTAAAAATGTCGTGGAACGGGTGCAGGCGATTGGATGTCCGTTTGCAAATTATCTGGACGCGGGGGAAAATCAAAATATATCTGATTTAAAAAAGCTAATTTATGAATGAATATGTTGTTATTACTAGATGAAGAAAGCTTATAGAGAGTAGCTCGGGACTTTCCCTCGGACACAACATCACGAGGTTTTGCCACTTTAGGGGCTTCGAAACGATCCGTCGATTCCCTCATCAGCAGATTTTGACGCTGGAATGGCTTCGAGACACTCTCTCGATTCCCTCATCAGCAGGGTTTGACGCTGGAACGGATTCGAGACGACCCGCCGACTCTCTCATCAGGAGGTTTTACCGCTTTAATGGCTTCGAGTTCCTACCTCAACTTCCAACCTCATTCCAAAAAAATCACTGCCCCAAATTGGAGCAGTGATTTTTCTTAAAGTGATGTTGATTCTTCAATTGCGTTCTTATCTTTAAATGTTTTCATGTTGAAATTTTTCATGACACGCGATGTCAATGTACCCGAAACCATGGATCCATTAACATTGACAGCGGTACGTCCCATATCAATAAATGCTTCGATGGAAATCAACAAACCAGCTAGCGCTACCGGCAGGTTCATGGATGACAGCACAATGAGTGCAGCAAAGGTTGCGCCACCGCCGACACCAGCTATACCAAAGGAACTGATCCCGATAATTAGGACAAGTGGAATGATAAAGCCTGGTGTAAGTGGATCAATGCCAACAGTTGGTGCTATCATGACCGCAAGCATGGCCGGGTAAATTCCTGCACAGCCATTCTGTCCCATGGTGGCCCCAAAAGAAGCTGACATATTGGCAATTCCCTGCTCTACACCCAGAGATCTTTTTTGCGCCTGGATATTCAGCGGAATCGTTCCAGCACTGGAGCGTGATGTGAAAGCAAAGCCCAGTACAGGAATCGCCTTCCGTAAATATGTCATCGGATTTAAACCTGACACACTTACTAAAATGAGCTGGATAATAAACATAACCAATAACGCGACATAAGAGGCAAGAACAAATTTACCAAGTTCCATGATTCCTGCAAAATCCGTACTTGCCACCGTATTTGCCATCAATGCTAAAATACCGAATGGTGCCAACCTTAAAATCAGTGTTACGATCCGCATTACCACCGCATAAACCGCATTTACTATATCCGTAAACCGATCAGCCTGTTCCGGACTTTTTCTCCGCAGTCCCAATACGGCAATACCTACAATGATAGAAAATATAACGACCGCGATAACGGAAGTGGAACGCTCACCCGTCATATCAAGAAAGATATTATTTGGGATAAAATTAAGAATCCGCTGCGGGGTGGATTGCTCTTCTACATCACCTAACGTAGTTTCCATCATCGTACCACGCTCTGCTTCTGCCTGACCTGCTTCAATTTGATCTGCATTTAAATCAAATACAACAGCAGTACCAATACCGATTAATGCTGCCACCATCGTAGTGGAGATCAAAATACCGATAATCCACCCGGACATTTTTCCGAGTTGCGCTGTTTTTTCCAGATTTATGATGGACTGAATAATTGATACCATCACAAGTGGAATAACGATCATCATGAGCAATCGAATATAACCGCTCCCAACGATACTGTACCAATCCGTGGTTTGGGTTAATACTTCAGAACCTGTTCCATAAATCATTTGCAATGCAGCACCGAGCACAATTCCGACGCCAAGTCCGGCAAAGACGCGCTTCGTGAATGAGAAATGCTTTTTCTGCATCCAAATAAGTAAACCTATAATTGCTAATAAAACCACTATATTTAGCGTAGTAAAAAATATATCCATATGATGTCCTCCTTTTAATTTCCGGCAGGTACCGGATTATTTAATTCTATGCATAATGAGAGCCATTTGTACCATCATACTATATAATTCCCATAAAAATGATATGAATTAACTCTATATACAATACAACGCTTTTAAGAAGGTGTCAAGCAGGTATTTATTTGAATTTAATACACCAAAGCTTTAGCACTAATTTTTGATCATCGTAAAAAATCAAGAACAAAAGCGCAAGCGCCCGTTTAGCGACGTACGGACTGCGCCTTGGGGCTACGGTACAGTGGTTCCTCGCCCCACCGTAAAGATCGGCTATGCCAGGTAGATCATTGTTGCCGCGGAAAGCGGAGGTTTAACTGATCATTCCTTCCGCAGTCAACCATGTATCACAAAAAAGCTATACACCACGGAGAATGAAAATAGTTATTGGTTGGCGATACTGATGCTACGGCTGGATGAGGAAGGTCGAAACTCCTTGGTGCGTGAGAGCCCTTTC
>NZ_JBGOHB010000038.1:0-43063 GCF_041521345.1 Virgibacillus oceani
TGGTCGTATTGTTATTAACTATATCTCCATATTTTTCTAAATGAATACTTCTATTTCGTTTAGAAATTCATTTTCATGGTAGTTGGTGGCGATGCGTAGCATAGCCATGGTTGTTTCAGTGGGGGGAGGGGGAACGCAGACTAAAATCGCCACGTCCTGGGACTACGGTACAGTGGTTCCTCGTCCCACCGAAATACCTTGTGGCAACGTCTGCATGACCTACGTCCTGTAGGCCTAAAACCCCCACTGAATGAAGTTTCACTTTATGTACTTAAACATGCTTGAATTTCTAATATCAGAAAAGGGGACTATCATCATGAAGCTGTATATTTCAGTTGATATGGAAGGGATTACTGGCATCCCCGACTATACATATGTACTTGCGAATGAACATAATTATGAACGAGCAAGAAAAATTATGACCGAAGAAACGAACTATGTCATTCATGCAGCCCACCAATTTGGCTGCAAAGAAATACTTGTGAATGACAGTCACTCGAAAATGAATAATCTCTTAATAGACCATCTTCACGATGAAGCCACTTTAATTACCGGTGATGTGAAACCGCTTTCCATGGTGCAGGGACTGAATGAGACGTATGATGCCGCCATGTTTATTGGTTACCATTCCAGCGCAGGTAAACCCGGCGTGATGTCCCATTCCATGACACATGCAATCCGCAACTTTTACATAAATGATCATGCTATTGGAGAGATGGGCTTTAATGCCTATGTTGCCGGCTACTTTGATGTCCCGCTGATTCTTGTAAGCGGTGATGATCAGGCAGCTAAAGAGGCAAATGAATTAATTCCGGGTATGACAACGGTTACTGTAAAAGCGTCCATTTCAAGATCTGCTGTCAAAAGTCTCACACCAAAAAAGGCGGGAGAATTATTAACAGATAAGGTTAAAGAAGCACTTGAAAACCGAAAATATATCAGGCCTTTGAAGCCACCTGAAAACCCTGAATTAAAAATAGAATTCAATAATTACGGACAGGCGGAATGGGCACATTTAATGCCTGGTACGGAAATCATACCCGGCACAACAACCGTCCGTTATCAAGCAAAGGATATATTGGAGGCTTACCGGGCAATGCTCGTCATGATAGAGCTGGCACTGCAAACGAAATTTACATAGAAACTAGAGCAAAGGTTTTATAGATAGATATATTTGTAGATGATAGGGGGGCACATTATGCTGCGGTATATATTAAAACGAATGCTTATCATGATAGCGACATTATGGATTATTGTCACACTTACGTTTATCTTGATGGTCAGCATACCCGGGTCGCCATTTAACAGTGAGCGGGCATCCAATGAAACCGTACAAGCGAACCTGGAAGCACATTATAATCTGGATGAGCCGTATTACATTCAGTATTTGCTTTACATTCAATCGATCGTTACCTTTGATTTTGGTCCATCCATCAAAAAACCGGATCAGTCGGTAAACGACCTGCTGGGAAGGGGCTTCCCGATTTCGGCTGAGCTTGGGATCATCACGATCGTGGTAGCAGTACTATCAGGTGTCATCCTCGGTGTCTTTGCCGCACTGAGGCATAACGGAATTATCGACTATATGGCGATGGGCTTTGCCGTGCTAGGGATATCGATACCGAACTTTATTCTGGCAACATTACTCATTCAGCAGCTTGCCGTTAATGTGTCAATTTTTCCAGTCGCAACTTGGTCAAGTCCGGCCCACATGGTGCTGCCGACCCTTGCGCTGGCCACGGGACCTATGGCTATTATTGCCAGACTCACACGTTCCACCATGCTTGAAGTGTTAACCCAGGATTATATTAAAATGGCCAAGGCAAAAGGGCTATCACCTTGGAAAATCATTGTAAAACACGCGCTCAGAAATGCATTGATGCCTGTTGTAACCATTATGGGCACATTGCTCGCAGGAATCTTAACCGGAACATTTGTAATTGAGGAGATTTTCGCTATCCCAGGTATGGGTAAATATTTCGTGGAGAGCATCAATCAGCGGGATTATCCGGTCATTATGGGAACGACCGTATTTTACAGTGCCTTCCTGATCATCATGCTGTTTTTAGTGGATGTGGCTTATGGCATTCTGGATCCACGCATTAAAGCAAGCAGGAAAGGGGGATCGTAACATGGAAACGAATAACAACAGAGGCTTTCCTACATCACCATCAAACATTCCTGATGATTGGTTTAATTGGAAGGAAAAAGATACAGAAGCAGCTGAGGCCGTTTCCAGACCATCCCTTTCCTACTGGCAGGATGCTTGGAAACGCCTTGTGAAGAACAAGATGGCTATGCTTGGACTGATATTTTTAGTATTACTAATTTTTATGGCGATCTTTGGCCCCATGTTTTCTGCCCATGATGTAAATCATCAGGTGTTATCCAATCAGTATCAGGCGCCATCAGCGGAACACTGGTTTGGAACGGATAATCTGGGGAGAGACGTTTTCACCCGGACCTGGTACGGGGCAAGAATTTCGCTCTTTGTCGGCTTTATGGCAGCCTTGATTGATGTATCCATCGGGATTATTTACGGAGGTGTCGCCGGTTATAAAGGCGGCCGAACGGACGGAACCATGATGCGTATTATTGAAATTCTTTACGGTCTGCCGTATTTGCTCGTAGTTATTTTACTGCTTGTTGTACTTGGACCTAGCCTGATGACGATTATCATTGCATTGACGGTCACGGGTTGGGTCGGAATGGCACGAATTGTGCGGGGACAGGTGTTGCAAATAAAGAACTATGAATTTGTCCTCGCTTCTCAATCATTTGGTGCAAAAACATCAAGGGTTATCCGAAAAAATCTGCTGCCGAATACGATGGGTCCAATTATCGTCCAGATGACACTGACCGTGCCGACAGCCATTTTCGCAGAAGCATTTTTAAGCTTTATCGGGCTGGGTATTCAGGCACCGCATGCCAGTTGGGGTGTGATGGCGAATGACTCGCTCGGAGCTATCCTGTCAGGTAACTGGTGGACATTATTCTTCCCGGCCTTCTTCATATCTTTTACGATGTTTGCTTTTAACGTATTAGGTGATGGGCTGCAGGATGCCCTGGATCCAAAGTTAAGGAAGTAGGTGAAAAGACTTGGAAAAATTACTGGAAGTAAAAGATCTGCATGTAACATTTACAACCTATGGCGGTACAGTTCAAGCCGTTCGGGGTGTTGACTTCTCCTTAAATAAAGGGGAAACCCTGGCCATTGTAGGGGAATCCGGATGCGGAAAAAGTGTAACCGTTAACGCGGTAATGCGGCTTATCCCGAATCCGCCCGGAAAAATTGCAGGAGGTACTATTTTATTTAAAGGACAGGACGTAACGAAAAAATCGGAAAAAGAGATGCGTGCCATTCGCGGTGTAGACATATCGATGATTTTCCAAGATCCAATGACTGCTTTAAATCCGACATTGACCATAGGTACACAGCTGATGGAAGGATTGCGTCAACACCAGAAAATCAGCGGGGATGCGGCCAAGAAAAAGGCGCTTGAAATGATGGATCTAGTGGGCATTCCCAACCCGGAAGAACGTCTGAAGCAATACCCGCACCAATTCAGCGGCGGGATGCGGCAGCGGATTGTAATTGCTATTGCGCTCATTTGCGAGCCGGAGCTGCTCATTGCCGATGAGCCAACGACAGCGCTCGATGTAACGATACAGGCACAAATCCTTGAGCTATTTGCAAAGATTCAAGAAGCGACTGGGGTTGCCATTATATTAATCACGCATGATTTAGGAGTCGTTGCGAAAATTGCGGATCGAATTGCTGTGATGTATGCCGGGAAGATCATTGAAACAGGGACAAAACGGGAGATTTTTTATGAAGGAGAACACCCGTATACCCAAGGTTTATTGCAATCTGTTCCACGACTTGACGTACAGGGGGAGAAATTGATCCCAATTGATGGAACACCACCGGATTTATTCTCACCTCCCAAGGGATGTCCATTTACAGCCAGATGTCCTTTTGCCATGGAGGTGTGTGATAAAGTTTATCCCGCAAGTACTGCAATCAGTGATTCACACAATGTGGATTGCTGGCTGCAAGATGCGCGGGCGAAACAACTATTAGCTGCCACAGCAGCAAAATAATCAAAGGGGGCTTTAAGCATGAAGAAGTTTTTACTTGTTTTGTTTGCAGTATTTGTTGTACTAGTACTTGCTGCATGTACTGCAAATGAAGATGCCGGGCAGGAGCCTGAGGAAGACGACAGTGTCGATGCTGCAGAAGAAGAAGATACAGATGATGGCGATGATGGGGATGCGGATACAGAGGCATCGGGGGAGAAGATATTGCGTTTGAACAATTCAACAGAACCTTCCTCACTGAATCCATCCATTGGGTTTGACGCGGTTTCCTGGGATCCACTGAACAACCTGATGGAAGGTTTGACACGTCTTGCTGATGATCATACAGCGCAGGAAGGCGTAGCAGAAAGCTGGGATATTTCGGATGACGGACTGACGTATACTTTCCATATTCGCGAAGAAGCAAACTGGTCAAATGGCGATCCAGTAACAGCTGCAGATTTCGAATTTGCCTGGAAGTATATGCTTGATCCAGAAACAGCTTCTCCAGCAGCATTCCTTGCATATTTTATTGAAGGGGCAGAGGAATACAATACAGGAGAAGGTTCAGCTGATGATGTTCAACTAACTGCAGTAGACGAAAAAACATTGGAAGTTGTATTGCATTCACCAACAGGGTTTTTCCTGGATTTATTAACGAATCCGGCATTCTTCCCGATTAATCATCAAGTAGCGGAAGAAAATCCTGACTGGCATGCAGAAGCAGATACATTTGTGGCAAACGGGCCATTTGATCTTGAATCATGGGAACATGACAGTGAAATGGTATTGGTCAAAAATGAAGCATACTGGGATGCAGATGCTGTGAAACTGGATGGGGTACATTTTGCCATGGTTAATGATTCGAATACACAGTATCAAATGTTTGAAAGCGGAGATCTTCATACGGCAAGTATTCCGCCGGAGCTTTCTGATGAGCTGATTGATGATGACAATGTATTTATTGGTGATTATGGCGGGCTTGAATTTTACCGTTTTAATATAACAGAAGAGCCTTTCCAAAATAAGAAAATCAGACAAGCGTTTGCACATGCAATAAACAGAGATGACATTGCTGAATATGTTGTTAAAAATGGCGTAGAACCTGCTTACGGCTTTGTTTCTCCAGGATTTACGGCGCCGGACGGTTCTGATTTCCGTGATGAAAATGGACCGCTCGTATCATTTGATCCGGAACTGGCACAGCAGTTGCTTGAAGAAGGTATGGAGGAAGAGGGCTATGATGAATTACCTGAAATTGTTTTATCCTATAATACAAGTGATTTAAACCAGGAAGTGGCAGAGGCAATGCAGAACATGCTCTCTGAAACACTTGGTGTGGAAGCAACACTCGAAAATACAGAATGGAACGTTTTTGCTGAATCACAGCAAAACCTGGAGCTTCAGTACTCCCGGAGTTCATTTATTAATGACTACAACGATCCTGTAAACTTCCTGGAAAGCTTTATTACGGATTCTTACATGAACCGTACCGGTTTCTCCAGTGAGGAATATGACGAGCTGATTGAAAATGGGAAAGCAGAAACAGATGAAGAACAGCGCTGGGAGTATTTATATGAGGCAGAAAGAATGCTTGCAGATGAAATGATCGCCATGCCAATCCGTTACTATAATACGGTTGTCCTGGAATCAGAAGAAGTATCTGGCATCTTGCGCCACCCGGTTGGTTATTTCGATCTGAAATATGCAGATGTGGAATAAATTTTAAGGGAAAAGAGGAGAATGGCCCATCTATTTGCATGGGCCACTCTCTTTTCAAATGAGGAGGAAACACCATGATATTACCTGAACGGTTGCAAAAAGGGGATACCATTGGCATTACCGCTCCATCAGGCCCTATTAATGCAGATAAACTGGAAACAGCCATTTCTTTTTTTGAAAATAAAGGTCTCCATGTAAAACTGGGTGCGCATCTGGATCAAGTAAACGGTTATCTTGCAGGTACAGATACAGAACGGCTTGGTGACTTCCATGCGATGATCGCGGATAAGGATGTAAAAGCAATCATTTTTGCCAGGGGCGGTTATGGCGTTGGCCGCATTGTGCCATTTATTGATTATCAGTTAGTGAGACAAAATCCAAAAATCATTTGGGGATATAGTGATATTACATATTTACATACAGCTATCCGGCAAGAGGCAGGTCTTGTCACATTTCACGGGCCGATGGCAGTGTCCGACATGGCAAAGGATGACTTTGATAAACTTACCGCAAAGCTTTTCCAACAGCTTTTTCAACCAACTGAACTCATCTACACGGAAAACATCTCCCCGCTTGATGTGCTTGTTGCTGGCGAAGGGACAGGGGAACTCGTTGGCGGAAACCTGTCTCTGCTTGCTAGTACGCTAGGCACCCCTTTTGAGATAAACACGGAGGATAAGCTATTATTGTTGGAAGACATTGGCGAGGAGCCTTATAGAATAGACGGTATGCTGAATCAATTAAAATTGGCCGGAAAACTGGAAGCAGCTGCAGGCATTATCGTTGGGGACTTTGCCGAAACAGCATCCACTTTAAAGACAACACTTTCGGTTCAGGAAGTGTTTACGGATTACTTGTCCGGCCTGGCATGTCCTGTAATGTCCGGCTTTAAAATCGGTCATTGCTTCCCGCACTTTTCTGTACCGCTTGGTGTGAAAGCCAAGCTGTTAACAAAGGACAAATTGCTGAAAGTTTTTCCCGGCGTAAAATAGATGGTAGGCAGTATAATCGAAAACATTTTGATAGAGCGGGAATGGGATGAAATAGCGCGAGCATGCGGGAGAGTCGCGCGTGAGCAGTATCAAATAGCGCGAGGGGCAAGAAAAAGCGCGCGAGCTCGTCTCGGAATCGCGCGAACATGCGGGAAAGTCGCGCAAGAGCATTATCAAATCGCGCGAGGGCAACAAAAAACGTGCGAGCACGGCTTGGAATCGCGCAATTATCCGGGGAAAACGCGCAAGCATGCCTCCCAATCGCGCGACATAAAAGTTACGTTTATTAATTATACAAGTTTTACTAATAAACTGGGGGACTATCGTCATGAAGGTTGAAAATATCGAAACATATCATATGCAAATTCCTTTGCACACGCCATTTAAGACAGCATTACGAACTGTTACCGTGGCAGATACCATTATCGTTAAAATAACGAGTGATAATGGTATTACCGGCTGGGGAGAAGCACCACCGACCCATGTCATAACAGGAGATAGTCTGGCTAGCATCGATTATGCCATTGCGAAAATTTTAAAACCGGTATTGCTGGGCGAATCTTTGGATCATTACGAGCAAATCTTTGAAAAGATACATACATGTTTAGTAGGAAATACAAGTGCGAAAGCTGCGCTGGATATGGCAGTGTATGACTACAATGCCCAAAAGGCCGGCATGCCGCTTACCCATTTCCTTGGCGGCTACACCGAAGCAATCGAAACAGACTATACGGTAAGTGTTAACAGCCCTGAGCAGATGGCAGCGGACGCCTTCACTTATAAAAATAACGGTTTTGACGTGTTGAAAATCAAGGTAGGAAAAGATGATATAAATAAGGATATAGCACGGATTCAAGCTATTAGAAAGCGTGCAGGAAATGAAGTAATCATTCGTCTTGATGCGAATCAAGGTTGGGAAAGAAAAGAAGCAGTAAAAGCCATCCGGAAAATGGAAGACCTCGGGTTAAATATTGAACTCATTGAACAGCCGGTGAAACGATATGATCTCGCAGGGTTGAAATATGTAACAGACAACACGGATACACCGATCATGGCTGATGAGAGTGTCTTTTCCCCGCTGGATGCGAGGCTTATTTTGGAAAACGAAGCAGCAGATTTCATTAATATTAAGTTGATGAAAACTGGCGGCATTCATCAGGCAATGAAGATTGCGAAACTGGCAGCAGTGTATGGCGTAGAATGCATGGTTGGCAGTATGATTGAATCCAAGCTTGGTATTACGGCAGCCGCTCATTTTGCTGCAAGTCAGCCAAATGTCACAAGATATGATTTTGATGCGCCTTTAATGCTGACAGGTGATTCGATTGAAGGTGGCATCAGTTACCAGAAAAACCAAATACGCCTTGGAAACAGCACAGGTTTAGGTGTAAAAAAATTGAATAAGGATTTTATCATAGGGTCAGATCTGATGAAGCTAAGCTGAATGTTGCTATTGCAGCAAAGTATTTTCATATAAATGGTTTAAACATGGATTTAAGTAGTGAAAGGAGCATCACAAATGACTAAACAAACGTTTGATTTATTACCGGAAGACATGTGGGTTACCGCGGTGCAGGTTGCGACCGTTTGGACGGAGCCGGCATCGGCAAGGGAGATCGACGCCTTAGGTACAGCTAATCCAACAAGTATAGAGGCATGGATTGATAGTCTATCGTATGAAATGAATCTCGCATTATGTACAGAAAACCGGGTGCAATCCCAACTGTTATTTGGCGAACCGGTACTGGTAACAAAAACAAAAGATGATTGGGCGCATGTGGTCATTCCTTCCCAGCCTTCCATTAAAGATGAGCGGGGCTATCCGGGCTGGGTGCCATTAAACCAGCTGAAGCAAGTAAAAAAATCAGACTGGCAGCAAGAACAGACTGCAGCAGTGATCACTGATAACGCATGGCTTGAAAATGAGAAGAAAGAAAAGGTAATGAAACTCAGTTATATGACATTTTTGCCGGTCAAAACCAATGATAATGAACGTGTTGAAGTCATAACGCCTGTCGGCAATCACTATTTACCAAAGGAGTCATTAGAAATTTTCCGATCGGACGCAGGTTTAAAAAAAGGCTCGGGAAGTAACATTGCAAAAGCCGGAGAGGCTTATCTGTCCCTTGATTATTTTTGGGGGGGCATGAGTTCATTCGGCTATGACTGTTCCGGCCTCTCCTATGCCGTTCATAAAGCAAATGGTTATCAGATCGCTAGAGACGCAGGAGACCAGGCGTCAGCCGGAAAAAAAGTAGCCTTTGACAAACTAGAGCCGGGAGACTTGCTTTTCTTTGCCTATGAAGAAGGAAAAGGAACACTGCATCATGTAGGTATCTATTATGGTGATGGAAAAATGCTCCATTCCCCGCAAACCGGCAAAGGCATCGAAGTCGTCAGCTTGGAAGGTACGAAATATGAAAAAGAACTTTGCGCTGCCAGGCGGTACTGGGAGTAATAAAGGGGAGAAAATTCATGCAGGATAAAATATTACAAGTGAAAAACTTGAAAAAACATTTTGTTATGGGAAAAGGTCAGATCCTCCAGGCAGTAAATGATGTCACTTTTCATGTAAACAAGGGAGAGACATTCGGACTGGTTGGCGAATCAGGCTGCGGAAAATCAACGATCGGCCGTACCATTCTCGGGCTTTATGAAAAAACAGATGGAGAAGTACGCTATGATGGAAAGGATATTCACGCACTGAATGAAAAGGAAAGATTTGATTATTACCGGAGAATGCAAATGATTTTTCAGGACCCATATGCTTCGTTAAACCCGCGTTCCACGGTAAAAGAAGTAATTTCCGAACCAATGGAAGTCCATGGTTTATATCACAGTAAAAAAGAACAGCTGGACAGAGTCTATCAATTACTGGAAGAGGTAGGGCTGAACAGGGATCATGCCAACCGCTATCCGCACGAATTCAGCGGCGGGCAGCGCCAGCGTATTGGTATTGCCCGTTCCCTGGCACTCAATCCGGACTTCATCATCGCCGATGAGCCCATTTCCGCACTGGACGTTTCTGTGCAGGCGCAGGTGGTTAATTTGCTGAAAGAACTGCAAGAGGATAAAGGCCTGACTTTCTTGTTTATTGCCCATGATTTGTCGATGGTAAAACAAATTTCCGACCGGATTGGTGTTATGTATTTAGGCAATATGGTGGAACTGACGACGAGCGGCCAGCTATACGATAACCCGCTGCATCCATATACACAGGCACTGTTGTCTGCCATTCCCATCCCTGACCCTGACATTGAAGAAAGCAGGGAACGGATCATCTTGGAAGGAGAATTACCAAGCCCGATTAACCCGCCAAGCGGATGCGTATTTCGAACACGCTGCCCATTCGCCATGGAAGTCTGCTCCATTAAAAAACCGATATGGCAGGAAGTGGAACGGGATCATTACGTAGCCTGCCACCTATACGATCGCACGCTTGAAGACAAAGAAAAAGCGAAAACACAGCAAAACCCCGAAGTGCTTGTATAAACATGCAACACGGGAACGGTTCTTTTGGGACTGCGGTACAGTAGTTCCTCGTCCCACCGTAAAAATTTGGGACTGCGGTACAGTAGTTCCTCGTCCCACCGTAAAGATTTTGTTGCAGCCGTCCCCGTGTTTTGTGTTTCAAGAAAATTTCCTGTTCTATTACTTTCATTCCCTGTATATATTTATTAGTAGGAATGCTAGATTATTTTGCGTTCCAACTTTTTTAAAAAGGGGGACATGATGCGTAAACGAACCTATTTAAACAATCCAGCAAAGAAAAAGCAAGCCGCTGTTTTGAAAAAAATTAAAGCAAAGCAGCAAGCAGCAGCAAAAGTACAAACTTCTGCTGAAAAAAATGCAGATATCCCAAAAGTGAAGCCGATCCAGAAATTTAAACCCCGTAATATTTTAAACAAAAGAAGAATGACCTGGAAAATTCCGTCGGTATTTTTTGTATCTACATTAATTATGATTATTCTTGTGATCCCAACGTTAATCGTGATCCCTTTTGGTAATGAAGATCAGCATGAAGCGGCATCAATGGAAACAAAAGCAGAACCGGCCGCAGAATTAGCATCCACCCCTGTTTCTGTAGCGGTGATGCGTGATGCCTACGATGAAGTGGAAAATGTAGGTTTGGAAGAATATGTCGTTCGTGTCGTAGCCTCGGAAATGCCTGCAGAATTTGAAAAGGAAGCATTAAAAGCCCAGGCACTTGCCGCAAGAACATATATCGTAAATCATAAACTGTATACAGATGATTCAGATGAATATGATGTGACAGATACGGTCATGCACCAGGTGTATAAGGATGACTATGAGCTCCAGAAAGAGTGGGGCAGTGACTATGAATGGAAAATAAATAAAATTACAGAAGCGGTAAATGCTACACAGGGGGAAATATTGACTCATAATGATGCACCAATTACACCGGCTTTCTTCTCCACAAGTAATGGCTACACGGAAAACTCAGAGGATTACTGGGAGGATGAACTGCCGTATTTGCGAAGTGTGGAAAGTCATTGGGATGAGGATTCACCAAAATTCAAGGACCAGAAGACATTTTCCATCGAACAGTTAGAAGAAGCCTTAGCGATTGAGCTTCCATATAATGAAGCATTTCATATTGAGGTTTCCCGAACTGAAAGTGAGCGGGTGGATCATCTTGCTTTAAACGGAAATGAGATTTCCGGCAGGGAAGTACGAGAAAAGCTGGATCTGCAATCAAGTGATTTCACTATTAAACAGCGGGACAATCATTTAATTTTTACGACAAAGGGCTATGGCCATGGCATTGGCATGAGCCAGTACGGAGCAAATGGTATGGCAGAAGAAGGGAACAGCTACCAGGATATTGTCACATATTATTATAAGAATGTGGAAATAAGTACGGTAACAGATGCCGCACCAGCCCTCGTGAGCAGATAAGCGAGGGTTTTTTGTTGTTGTGGGTGGTGGGGCGGGGTAACGCGGTTCGGTCAGATTATCCTGTTAACTAAAAAGCGTCTCGGGTACCTCATCGCGCAAAACATTCCCGATGAGGTTTTCGATAGAGATTTTCGAGTACTTCATCGCGCAACTCCATCTCCATGAGTTGTCCGAAAAAGCGTTTCCGTTATGTGACTTAAATAAATCATGGATTTGTCTGGAGGAGCCTGGAATAGTGTGAATACTTCATTGATAAAAACCATAGCTCCTTATACGGGGATATTTATTCCGTGTTTGAGCAGCAATTGATTGAACAGGGATTCACATCTTTTTCCATTTAATGTAATGCATTAAGTATTTCTTGCTTTGGCATGATAAAGAATTAATTGGGTATTCGGATTATCGTGTGGAAAAATGTTAAACTAAATAGAGAAAAACTTAGAGGAGGGATAGGGATATGGATATTCATGATGGAAGGGAAATTTATGAATTATGGGTGAAGGCTTGGAATGAAGATGTTGCTGTACTCGATAATATAACGGATCCTGATTGCAAGGTTCATCAAGCAAGAACTGATGGAAAAACTTCGGACGAATTAAAGGGAGTAGAAGCCTTAAAAGGAATTATAACGGATGGTTGTTCCTTTTTTAATGATGTTAAGATGATGGTTGAAGTAGGGCCAATCGTTGATGCCCCGTACGTTTCAGCCCATTGGCGGTTCTCTGGGACCTATAAAGGGGGTATGCCCGGTGCCAAAGCGGAAGTTGGAAAAAAGATGAATTTTAACGGGACGGATATTTTTCTTGTAAAAGATGGTAAGATAATAGACTATTGGGCAACGTCAGACGGAGTGTACTTACTAAAGCAACTGGGAATGTTTTGATCTAGTAAAATTTATTTTTGCCAGCATCATAAATGTAGTCTTCTTCAAAATGCTTCACTTCATAAAGATTGGTGTTGTCTGCGGCGAAAATTAACGAACAATTTGGAAAGTAGTGTTATTTATTTGCAGCAATCGATTATTTCATATGATGCAGTCACATTGAAGTGAAGCTGTTGAGTCCATAGATCAAATTTCATTTCTCCTGTAAAGCCTTTTTTCAGGAATAAATAATACTGCTTGTCAGGTTCATTCGAGTATTGAGAGATTGTAAGGTGCGTAATTCAGTAGATTTCTTACGGGGTTTAAGTATCATATTTCAGCTCCTTTCTATTTTATTGTAATAACATCTAAAAAATGCGAATAATAGCATTCTGCAAAATATCCCCACAAAAGTTCTCACCTTGCCAAACACCACCAACATAACCGCTTAATTTACCCTGTTGCCCCCAAAAAATACATAAAAACAAGAATTTTTCATGCAATGATGTATAGTTTTTCCTTTTTCTGATCAGAATGGTTGTTGAGGTGATAACATATGAAAGAGGAAAACAATGGCGCTTCAAAAAATAAGTGGAGACGCATTTTCCGAAAGAAATGGTTTTTCCCGGCACTTTATTTAACTATTGCAGCTGTTCTATTAACAACAGTAATCTGGTATCAAAACCTGGATAATCAAATCCCTGAGGTTTCAGAGGATGAGCAGCAAGTGGAAACGGATGATTATACGCCGACGCCAAATGATGAGGAAGCTCAGCCTGTAGTTGACCAGCAGGAGATTATACAAATGCCTGTACCAGATCAAGAGCAAGCAGAAATCGTAACTAAATTTTATGATTACAACGCAGAACAGGAGGATCAGGAAAGCGCACTGGTTCTTTATAACAACCGCTACTATCAAAGTACAGGTGTTGGAATTGCTGGCCCTGAAGGAGAAGCATTTGATGTCATTTCCGCACTGAGTGGAACAGTTACCGAAGTGAAGGAAGACCCGCTGTTAGGGAATGTAGTCGTCATGTCACATGATGATGAGGTAATGACGTATTATGCGGCATTGGAAGATGTGCAAGTGTCAGCAGGTGACTCCGTTAACCAAGGTGAAAAGATTGCTTCAGCCGGGAACAATCGATTTGGCCAGGACAATGGAACACATGTGTATTTCGAACTTAGAAAAGACGGGCAGGAAGTAAATCCGGAAGAACATTTTGGACAGCCTGTCAGCAGCTTAGCGAGTTTGACAGAAGAAGCATCTGAAGATACGGAATCAACAGACGAAAGTGAAGAGTCCAGTGTATCTGAAGATGATGCGCTAGAAGAACAAAACGGAACGGAAACTTCTCCCAGCGAAGATGAAGATGGTGAAACTGAAAATGAAGTAACGGATCCTGTTAATGATCCGGAAGAAGATGAAGTAACAGACCCATCTGCAGAAACAGATAATGAATAAGCTGGAATACAAGCCCTCATCCTACGGTGAGGGCTATTTTTATGCAGATTTTATCATTTATCCATGTCAAATGCGACAAGGACAATGCCACTATTTACTTTTTTCATTCCTCAAAAACACCATGCCGAGGAGATTTTCCGAGTTATTCAACGGAAAATCAAGCGCAAAATTTGTCGAAAGATTCTTCTGGAATTTTGAAAAAAATATGTTAATATTGTAAATAAGTAAAAGTTATTGCTGAATTATGACGAAATTTTCCTCACATAGATCGTTACCGTTTTCTCAAAGATTGGGACTGCGAGATATTCTCGTCCCACCGAAGAGATTTGGGATGGTGTTTAATGCGCTTCCCACCGGAAGCATTTTGTTGTTTTGGGGCAGAGTAAAGAAGTCGCGGTTAGATTAGCAGCAAAATTTGCTACAACAAACTAGATTATAAACCTCGTAAATGTCTTATGACTGCTTGTGTACATGTATTCTTAAGAAAGGAGTCCACCTTATGCACTTGCCGACAATTTTCCTGTCGAACAAGGAGGATTTAACATTAGAAGAACTGATGGAAGTGTTAGCTCAGGAACACGAAAATGTAACATTAACGGAAATGGTCAGACAATATTGCATGCAATCTACCTCCTTGGATATACAGAAGAAAGGCATGGAATTCCTGTACATTCACGGATATTACAAAGAACTGAAGCAGCTTATTACTAAAAATAAAGCATCCGATCATGCTTCGAACAGATTATGGGCCGAAGTTTATCAAATAAATATAGACCGCAGATTCGGATCATTTACACCTCATGAATCGCTTCAGCAGATCAAACAAATTCAGACCAAAGAACCGGAATTGCGCTGTATCGTTGAATTTACAAGAGTCAGTATTTATTATGACTTAAATCAATTCAATAAAATAGGCAACTTTTTGGATATTCAGCATGAGATGTTCGGCGCCGTACAGGATAAATTATTATTATCCTATTTTAAAATCAGGTTAAACCAGATTCTGATGACCTATTACTTAATGAGAAATGAAATCATCATGGCCAGAAAATATGGTTTTCGCGTTTTAAATCAATCTTACAGTGTGATATCAAAGGTAAGTACCCATGTGAAATTAGGGCTTTCTTACACATTTGACACGTATTTTCAAGGAATGCATCATTTACAGCAGGCACTGAAGATTGCCAAGAACCATAATTTATTAAATGTTGTCAAGTTCATTGAACAGCATAACATTCCATTTCTATCCGCTCATTTTAATCAGACAGATGGTATTACGACGAACGATAAAAGTGAACAGGCCCATCTCGAAATTGCCAAAGGAAATAATGATAAAGCAATAGAAATCCTGAATGAATTGCCACTTAACAGTCCATTCACGATTTACTACTTGGGAAAGGCAAAGCGGGACAAAGATCTTCTCCTCCAGTCATACAGCTACTTCATAGAAAAAAGAAGTGACTACTTCTTCAGCAGGTTGCCGCTAAATATTTTAAGGAATACAAAATAAAACTGCAGATCTTCACCAGGTATATCTCGTGAATGTATCACGGAATGTACAGCAACACTTCAACATCGGACGAAGAAAGAATAAAAGTTTGCTGACTATGGTTCAATTTTTCCTAATAAGTGAAATATAAAAACTTAGGAGGAATAATAATGAAAAGAAAGAAGTTATTGCTAATCGCAGCTATCGTAATTGGAGTTTCTTTTGCCCCTGGTGTAGTCGGTGCTGACCCATGGCTAGGCGTGCTCGAAGGATTCGACCCGGAAATGAGCAAAATCCTGGGTGATCCTTGGCTTGGCGTACTGGAATAATCCAAATCAGATAGAGAAGCAATCCCGGTAAGAGTTGAAAGTGAGAATTATTCAAGTACCTGAAGGAAAAATTGAACCATTTTTATAAAAACTTCACGGCATTGTTCATTTGATGCCTTTTTATTTTGCCTTTTTTTACCCAAGTATTTGTATGCTCATTTTCAAAGTTACTGGATTGTCCAGTCCCCCATTTTAAAATACTCCTTGTCCTTTTTGGTTAAAGATGCAAATTTAATCATAAACAAGGGTGATCATTAATAAAATGTTACAAACCAAGCATTCAAATTGTCTGAGGTGAGAGCTTGTGTGACATATTCAATCATCCTTTAATGGAATGTATATATGTAAAAATAGAAAACAGAAGATTCCCATAAAAATGAAGGAAACCTATTTTTACAAATACATAATAACTTCATATATAAACAAATCCACTTTAGCAGCATGGAAGCAGTGACTATAAAAATACACCTTGTCTCAACCGCACCTCGGAAATATCCAACTTAGGGAGGCGAACGGTGTGCACGATTACATCAAAGAAAGAACTATCAGGATAGGAAAATATGTCGTTGAGACAAAAAAAACCGTCCGAGTGATAGCGAAAGAATTTGGTGTTTCTAAAAGCACTGTCCACAAAGATTTAACCGAACGGCTGCCGGAAGTAAATCCGGAGCTGGCTAATCGGGTGAAGGAGGTTCTGGAATACCACAAATCCATCCGTCATTTACGAGGGGGTGAAGCAACGAGAAAGAAATACCGGATAGAGCCTTCAAAGGAGAACGAAGCAAAACCGGTAGGATGATTTTCACATCTGGGAAACACGTATGCAATAACAGGCTTAACCGAATTTTGAGGAGGTGAGGCCTAAAGGGGATAAAAAACATATAGTTGCAGACGTTAGGAAACTGGGATTAACGTAAAAGGAATTCTTTTGAAAGCGTTCTTTGCTTTCTGAGGTCCGCGTATACGCCGGCGTAAAGATGTTCGTGGTGGAAGCCATACATGTCAGAAATTTGTTTCAAAAGCTCAAGTCGACCCGGCTTGAGCTTTTGGCTTTACTAAGGCTGATTACAAAATAAAGCGATTTTTATGCAGCGTTTCCTTCTCCATATTTTTTCGATAAAATTTGGAGAAAGTGCAGTTAATTGTAGGATTTTGTGGTAAAATATATTATCAGTAGCATTGTGTCAAAATGTGAGATAGTAATTTAACCAGGAGCTCTGAACAGTTGGCCTTATTTCATAATAATTCACACCAAAAAGCGTCTTAAATCGCAACCAATTCGTTTTAAGATGTACTGCTCAGTGCTTTCAAGCCAAAGTGAGTGTAGTTTCCTGAAACATGATGAACTACGTTAGTGGGGAGCGGTTAAGATACACCTGTGGATGTTCTGCCAGTCCGCATGCTCTGTAAGTGCTGAGGAAGAAAGTTCACCTAGGTTGGGCAACCCTAACCCCAAAAGTACATATCCAGTCCATTGAGATGGGCAAGGTGTAAAATTCCCTAATGGCGGTTGGTCAGAAATGACTGCATTTTGTTTTGTAGAGAATTTAAAGGGGAGAAAACTATCCGCGACAAAAGTTACTAAGGCTTGGCTTTTGATCAGAAAAAACGTGCTAAGCTGCTGAATAAGTATCCAATGGTAATTCAACTTAAGAAAAAATTTTGGAAGAGGATATAGATCAGTCCCAGATGTATTTTAACATTAATGATGGAGCAAAATATGCGGGTGTCGCATTTGTTCAGGAATGCAAAACAAAAAACAAACCGGTTTTTAAGGTACCATTGAATTAAGACAAGGATGTTAAAGGGAAAATGGATGTAAGACGAGGATCCAGACGTTATAAAAGAGCCCATAAACGATATCGGCCAAAACGTTTTAATAATCGTTTATCGTCCAAAAGAGCTGAGCAGGTACGACCAAGTATTTTGCAAAAGAAAGAATCTATCTTACGTGTAGCCAAGAAACTAAATAAGTGGATTACCATTCACCATTCATTCGATCCATTTAGAAGAAGCAGCAATTGATATTCGGGCTATAGAATCAGGATATAAACCGTACGGATAGCAATACCAAAGAAGCAATCGCTTAGATGAAAACATCCGCAAAGCAGTTATTTTTAAAGATGAACATCAATGTAAGACAGCTAAATTATTATGGAGATTTAATAAGATTTGTTGAATAAAACTTTTATGGAGGAGGTGAAACCTGGTTATTTTAAGGTGATTTGTTATGATATGTTACACTTTTTAGATAACCAGGATCCGCGCCATGTTTTCTAGGGATATTGGAATCGACCTTGGAACTGCCAATGTGTTGATTCATGTAAAAGGAAAAGGAATCGTTTTAAATGAACCAGCGGTTGTTGCCATGGATCGAAATACGGGTAAAGTACTGGAAGTTGGAGAAGCAGCACGCCGTATGGTTGGACGTACACCAGGAAATATTGCAGCAATTCGTCCGCTCAAAGATGGCGTAATTGCAGACTTTGATGTAACAGAAGCAATGTTAAAGCATTTTATAAATAAAATTAATGTAAAAGGATTTTTGTCAAAACCAAAAATGCTTATTTGCTGCCCGACAAATATTACAAAAGTGGAGCAAAAGGCAATTAAGGAAGCTGCCGAGAAATCCGGCGGCAAGCGAGTGTATTTGGAAGAGGAGCCAAAAGTTGCGGCGATCGGTTCTGGCATGGAGATTTTCCAGCCGAGCGGGAACATGGTTGTCGATATTGGTGGAGGAACAACAGACGTAGCCGTGCTATCCATGGGCGATATAGTAACGTCTGAATCGATAAAGATGGCTGGGGACAATTTTGATGTGGAAATTCTTCAATACATAAAGAAGAAATATAAGCTGCTTATTGGTGAACGCACGGCGGAAGACATAAAAATTAATGTTGCCACGGTGTTTAAAGGCTCGCGTAAAGAAGAGATGGAAATTCGCGGCCGCGACATGGTGAACGGTTTGCCTCGGACAATTACCGTCTATTCCGAGGAAATTGAAGAGGCATTGCAAGAATCCGTTAGTTTAATCGTACAGGCCGCCAAAACAGTATTGGAACGTACTCCGCCAGAGCTGTCCGCAGATATTATTGACCGCGGTGTCATCTTAACAGGCGGCGGAGCATTAATACATGGCATGGATCAGCTACTCGCCGAAGAGCTGAAGGTTCCCGTATTTATTGCAGAAGAACCGATGAACTGTGTTGCAACAGGGACAGGAATCATGCTGGAAAATATTGATAAAATTGAGCGTAAAAAAGTGGTTTAAGCGCAGGCGGAAAGTTTTCTGAATGAATGCACGGGATTTCAGGAAATACCAGATAATGAAATCGGCTGCTTCGCCGATTTCCACCCTGTTGGTCTATAGGATCCGGAAAATACATAATCTATGAAAATATAAGGTTGTCTGAAAACGACCAACAGGAATTTTCAGAGATGTCGTACTTATACCCGAAGTTGTGAAAGCGAAGTGAATTCGGGCTCGGCAGGAATAGCAACAAATTATCTAAGAACAGAGCCAATTTAAAAAGGGGGGATTGCCTTGCTACGGGGATTTTATACAGCAGCGAGCGGCATGATAGCTACGCAGCGGCAGCAGGAAGCATTGTCCAATAATATCGCAAATGCCAACACACCCGGATATAAAGCAGACCAAGCGACATTGCGGGCTTTTCCGGAAATGCTTTTGCATGAAATAGGGACAAGAAATGTGCCAACGAGCCGTGGGTTGAATATGCCAATGCATAATCCTGTTGGTGCATTAAATACCGGTGTTTACGTACAGGAAACCATTCCGAATTTTATGCAGGGAGATATGAGGGAAACCGGAATATCAACAGACCTGGCACTTATAAACGGCGAGATGCCGGATGAAGCGGGGAGTTTATTTTTTACGGTGCAAAATGAAGCAGGAGAGCCCCGCTATACACGAAATGGGAATTTCACCGTAGATGGAGCTGGTTTTTTAGTAACCAATCAAGGGTATTATGTACTAGATGAAGCAGGGGATCCAATCCAGACAAATGGCATGGAATTTCAAGTGACCCGAGATGGAGACTTGCAGCTCGAAGGCGGAAATGTTCCATTAGGTATTGCCTACACTGAAAATGCCAATCAACTCATCAAAGAAGGTGATGACCTGTTCAGTGGAGAAGCGGCTGCAGTACCAGCGGGTGCTACATATACAATCCAGCAAGGTTTCTTGGAGCAGTCCAATGTGGATTCCATGCAATCGATGACACAAATGATGGAATCTTACCGCATGTTTGAAACAAACCAGCGTGTACTGCGGGCATATGATGAAAGTTTAGGGAAAGCCGTAAGCGAAATCGGCCGATTAGGATAGAAAGGATAGATAGTTATGTCCAGATCAATGATTCAGGCAGCCGTTACGATGGACCAGCTGCAAAATAAATTGGATTTAATCGGAAATAACATGGCAAATAGCCAAACGAACGGATACAAAAGCCGGGAAACGGATTTTTCCTCCCTTTTAACGCAGCAGATTAACAATGTAACCAGTCCACAAAATGCAGAAGGGCGATTAACCCCGGGTGGCGTCAGAATCGGTTCCGGTGCCAGGCTGGGTTCAACGAACATTAACACGGCTTTGGGATCCGTGACAGAAACAGGCCGTGAGCTGGATGGAGCCTTGCTTCAGCCAAATCATTTTTTCCAAATTGAAGTTACAGAAAACGGGGAAACGGAAACCCGCTACACAAGGGACGGGTCTTTTTATTTGAATCCGGTAAACGATAATCAGGATGTACTGCTGACAGACGGTGAAGGGAATCCGGTAATCGGAGAAGACGGGCCTGTTCTCATTGCGGCAGGTTTTGATACCATTACAATTCAGCCGGATGGTCAAATTACCGTACAGCGCGGAGATATAACAGAAAATGCGGGCAATATTGCCATAACAGAAGTTGTCCGACCACGGCTTTTGGAGGCTGCAGGGGATAATCACTTTCGCTTGCCCAACCTGGCGGAACTCGGTTTTGCAGCAGATGAAATTTTGCAGGCGCCTATTGGAAACCAGGAATTGGTAAAAAGCGGTGCATTGGAAAATAGCAATGTAGATATGGCTAAACAGATGTCAGATTTGCTGATGACGCAGCGGGCGTATCAGTTTAACTCCAGAACGATCTCCATGGGAGATGAGATGAAGGGGCTAATAAATCAGCTTCGTTAGTGTCACCGGTATTATACAGCGTGCGTAAGGATGCTGCTGAAGTGATATTCCGAGCGGAAATGTTAAACGAGGGCACACTACCAGGCTTGCACTTTAAAGCAAAGTAAGCTTATATAGTATCATTTAGAGGAAGCCAAGTTTTCTAATCAAGCAATTAAGGGGAAACAAACATGTCAACGAAACATACAGGAAAATCAGCGGAGGCAAAGCCATCGCGGCAGGCTCACAAGGAAGCCAGAAAAAAAGAAAAAAAGAATAGACGGCAGAAAAGCCTTGCAGCAGAAGAGGAAGCCACCAAAAGTCAAACGCGGAAACAGCGAAAAGAAAAACGTAACGAAAGAAAGCCGAGACGTCGCATTTTTCCGCTATGGCTGCGCATTATTGTTATCCTCATTTTGGCAGTCGGCGCACTTGCAGCTGGTTTAATGATTGGCTTTGGTGTGATCGGAGACGGCACGCCAACAGATGTCCTCAAAGTAGAAACATGGCAGCATATCATGGATATTGTCGTTGATACAGACTAAGCCTTAAACTGGTAGTACCTGAATTTGTGCACTCGTAAAAAAGCTGAGCAACGAGTTTTCGCTGCTCAGCTTTTACCCACGCTGCCATGACGGATTTACACCTGACTCATTACAGCTATAATGCTGCTGCAGGCTAAATTTTCCATGCATCATCGAGCATGAACCCTGGCATCATTTCCTCTCACCTTACAAGTCATGCTCTTCTGCCGCTAACTAAACGGATAATTAACACAACAAGCGCAATGACAAGTAAAATGTGCACCAGACTTCCTGCAATTTCAAAGCTGAACCCTAATAACCATAATACCAAAAGTACGATTAATATGGTCCAAAGCATATTTAGCCCTCCCTAGACAACTTTTTTAAACCTATCTATATCAAAACGTTTGCACGTTCTGCTATATATATTCCTTTCTCTACGGTAAATAAAACCCATCTTTGGTATAATGAAAAAAGCTATTGTATATTTAATTTAGAACAGAAAATTTTCAGCAAAATTAAAAACATCTTCGTTCGAAAAAGGCTTGGTAATAAATAAACTTTGTAATAATAATGTAGGGAAAGAGGAGAGGTTATTATGGATATTGAACAAATTAAAGAAACGATTCCGCATCGTTACCCATTTCTTTTAGTGGACAAGGTAACGGAAATGGAAGAGGGAAAACGGATCACAGGCATAAAAAATGTAACAGCCAATGAGCCATTTTTTCAGGGGCATTTCCCTGAATACCCAGTCATGCCGGGGGTTTTAATTGTCGAGGCATTGGCACAAGCAGGTGCAATAGCCGTCTTGGGAATGGAAGACAATAAAGGGAAAATCGGTTTTTTGGCAGGGCTTGATAAATGCAGATTCAAACAGCAAGTAAAACCCGGCGATCAGCTTAAACTGGAAGTAGAAATTATAAGGGTCAAAGGACCGATCGGCAAAGGCAAAGGCATCGCGACCGTAGACGGCAAACTCGCCTGTGAAGCAGAAATCACCTTTGCAATAAAATGAAACACAGGGACGGTTCTTTTGTTGCTGACGGAAGAACAGTCCCTTTATTTAAATGCTTCATAAACCAGTGGCAGCTAAATTTCTAACAGCGTGATTTTCGGCCTAATCGCGAATAACAGATTTTCCAATAAAATACGAAAATAAAAGTATCACTTCTTTATAAATGGATAAGCTAATGGCGATAGCGAACATTTTAAAGGAGGAAAACGCAATGAATAAGAAACTTTTGCTTAAACTGGGGATACCTTTTCTAGCACTGACCATCATTGCAGCGTGTGGTACAGATGGGACAGACGATGAAATGGATCCTGCCGATGATGAAGCACCATTAATTGAAGATGATGATGGTGCCCCGTTAAATCCGGATGAGGATAATGGCGACATGAACGGCGACCGCGGCGATGAACAAGATGGCGGGGAAATGTCTGATGATCCTGCAGACAATGACCTTGAGGAAGAGTTTGATAACCAGGACGGCAACGGTGGAATGGGCAATCAATAAAAAAATGAAAAAGCAGAACACTACCTTTACATAGGAATGTTCTGCTTTTTTATTAAAAAATTCAAGTGCTACGCTTTTACATCAATCTGCATGCCTTTGGACGGGTGCTGCACAGGAGGTGACTGGTTCAGCATTTCGATAAGCTGAGCTCCGTCTTGTTCCATGACTTTCTTTGCGTTGTCCATGACAGCCATCCCTGCCTGCGACCGTACTTGCTGATTGGCCATGACTACTGATAATGCCGCGATATCCATATAAACCTCCACTGAAAAAACTTCTGCCACCGCAGTATAACACACGCGTCCATAAAATCATAATATCAGTTGAAAAATAATTCCCAATTCAATAACTTTATAGTAGAATATTTTTAGTAAAACGCTTTTGTACATGCCAGTAAAAAGAACTTTGAACAGAAAAAGCGTTTCAAAAAACAGGAGGTAAAATGAATGGGAGAAGGAGCTTCCTCAGTATATACAATTACACAGCGAACAAAGGCAATTATGCACAAAGAATCGGCATATTACCGTTCGCTTATACTGGAGGGAAATAAAGAACGATATTCCATACACAAACCAGAACACATCATTAAAAATAGCTGTCTGATCTATGGCACGAATTTGGATGGGGGAAAACAAGCGGTTAAAGATATTTTAAATTCCTCAAGCAAATTGCCGATATCCATTGTACCGGAAGGCTGGCTCTTGATGCTTCCTACTGCATCCATGAAGAACAGGGATTGTGTCTACATAGCTTACCATCATATAAACTTTTATGAACAGCGGGATGACAAAACATATATTGCTTTTCATGATGGCACGGGTATTTATGTCAACATATCGGAAAGTATATTTGACATCCAATATAAACGTACGAGCCAGGTGATCGTTCATTTAAACTGGGGAGTCATTTTTGGCAGAGCAAACTACAAATGGAGAGCGCCCGACGACAGACTTTAATAAAGGAAAAAATGGGTGACAAAATTGTTGTGTCGTTATCCGGAAAAGTGTAAGATGGAAAAGTGAATGAATAGTAAAGAGAGGTGACTGACCGGTAAGTCACTATAATTATACATACCAGGTAAAATAAATGGCTATTACTGGAGAGAAAAATGCCTTTCCCAGATGAACGGACAAAAACGCAGCATATTTTCTCAAATACACGGAAAAATGCTGATTCTGAAATAAAAAAATTTTTCAGGAGTAGCACGGGTTTATAAAATAGCGGAAAAAATGGGTGATACGATGAATGATAAACAAATGCAGCTGATTCAGGCTGGATTAAAATTATTTGCAGATAAAGGATATTATCATACTTCCATCCAGGAAATTGCCACAGAAGCCGGTGTTTCCAAAGGAAGTTTTTATATTTATTTCCAATCCAAGGAAGCGTTTATCGTGAAGGCTTTTCAGTATTTTTACAAGCAGCTTACCGAAAAGCTGGATAAGGTGAAAAGTGAAAAACTGCCTCCTCGAAAAGTATTAGAAAAACAAATCACCGTGTTCATGGACTTTGTTAACAGTTATAAAGATTTTTTCAGTATGCATGTTAGAGAAAATATTACTATTGGAGAAGATATTAATAAGCTTATTCATGAGGCGAAAGAATATAATTTTAACTGGATGAAAGAGATGATTCTTTCCATTTATGGTGATACGCAAAAGGATCTGCTGATGGATACGATTATTCTGTTTGACGGACTGCTCAATGGATATGCTAAATGGATTGTAGTTAATAGTATGGAAGTGGATAAAACGCGGGCAGGAGAATTTATCATGGCACGCTTGGATGATGTTGTACATGGAATGAAGGAAAAGGAAGAAAAACCTTTAACAAAAATGAATACATGTGGGAATGCGCCGGAGAAAGAAGCGCCGCTCACCGTATTGTGCAATAAATTAGATCAACTGAACATGAGCGAATCCAATCGAAAGCAATTACAGGAAGTGGTTGCCGCACTGAAAGCAGAAACGAGGAATAAAGAGCATAATCCTGTTATTATTCAGGGGCTCCTGGCACATTTTTCTCAGGTAGAAGAAGTAAAAGAGGAATGCAGACAGCTTGCAGATGCCTGGAATGTCAAACTGCTTTCAACTTGAAAAAAAGTGAAACATAATCCTTAATGATTCGTAAGTACAATGGGTTCATGCTGTAATTTGTAAATGATCTACATAGATGAGAGGAGAACAACTGGAAATGAAAAAAATACTACTAAGTGTGGCAGCAATTTTGCTCATAGGCTTATTGGCTGCCTGTAATGAGGACGATGAAGAAACTACTGAAACAGAAGAAAGAGAGATTTCCGTGGAAGTTGCAGAGGCAGCAGAGGGGGACTTAACCACAGAAAATAGCGTGTATGGAAGAACCGAACCAAACCGTACAATCCCGGTTATGATAGAAACCCCCGGAGAAATGGATACGCTGGAAGTGGAAAATGGGGACACGGTGGAAGAGGATGACCTCATTGCGACCATTGACACGCCAGCAGGTCTGCAAAATATAAGGGCTGACCGGGAAGGGCAAATCACCAATCTGGACGCTTCAGAAGGAGATATAATCTCAAATGAAGAGCCATTGGCTATTATTGCTGACCTGGAAACATTGAAAATTACTGCTGGAGTAACAGCGCAGGTCCGTGATCTTTTTGAAAAAGAAGATACAGTAATGGTAACAATCGACGGAGAGGAAAAAGAAGGGGAAGTCACCCACGTGGGCAATATGCCGGATGACACCGGGCTATATCCAATGGAGGCCACGTTAGAAAATGAAGCGGCTGACTTTTTACCCGGTATGATTGCGATATTATCCACCAGCGAAACGGTTATTGAAAATACGATTCTCGTACCAACGGAAGCCGTGATGGAAGATGCGGATGAAACCTACGTTTATCTTGTTATTGATAATGAAGCGATCCGCACAGCGGTAACCGTTCAGGGAACACAGTCTGAAAAAACAGCACTTGAAGGTGACATTGAAGCGGGAGATCAAGTTGTAACGAATGGCCAGCTGACACTCACAGATGGCGCCCAGGTAAATGTTGCGAAAGGGGAATAAACGTTGAATTTAGTAAAAACATCCGTAAAACGTCCTGTTGGCGTTATCATGATAGTACTCGCCATTATCGCCCTAGGCATTATCTCATTTCGTAACTTGACTATTGATCTATTTCCGGATATTGACCTGCCGATAGCAGTCGTTGCCACATCTTATCAAGATGCAGCGCCGCAGGATGTTGAAAATTTAATTAGCAGACCGATTGAATCGGCAGTCAGCACAGTAGAAGGGATTGATACGGTTCAATCCCAATCACAGTCGGGTTCTTCATTGGTCATCATGATGTTTGATACAGGGACTGACCTTGATCAGGCTTTACTGAATGTCAGGGAAAGTGTGGACCAAGTATCGGGGATGCTGCCGGAACAGGCCGGTGACCCGAATATTATGCGTTTTAACCCGGAACAGCTTCCAGTAATCTGGGTTGGCCTGACCGGAGACAGTGCTGAGACTTTAACGGAAGTTGCCGATGACCAAATTGTACCTTATTTTGAACGCCAGGAAGGGGTCGGTTCCGTTTCGATTGAAGGCGGACGAGAAAGGGAAGTTCAAATAGTCCTCGATCAATCCAGTCTGGAGCAGTACGGGGTTACAACACAAAATATAATGCAGGCACTGAACAGCAGCAATCAATCCGGCTCTGTCGGCACAGTGGATAGAGGAAATCAGGATCTCGAACTCCGGGTGACAGGCGAATTTCAATCGCTGGATGATATTGAACAAACGATTGTTCAAACAGAAGCCGGAGGAACGGTACATATAGATGATGTTGCCGAAGTGCAGGACAGCTATAAGGAACCATCCAATGTGTCCTTAGTCAACGGCGAGCCTGCTGTCGTACTGTCTATTTTAAAACAGACGGATGCCAATACGGTGGAAGTGGCATCGATCATCCAGGACAGTATGGGAGACCTCGGGGCGAACCTGCCGGCAGACGTTAATTTGGAGGTCCTTATTGACACCTCTGAGTTTATTCAGCTGTCTATTGATTCAGTCATACAAAATATTTTGATTGGTGGAGCGATTTCTTTCTTTGTGCTCTTGCTGTTCTTAAAGAGTGTCCGCGCCACTTTTGTTATTGGGTTATCGATTCCGATTGCCATCATATCCGCGTTTGCAATGCTTTATTTTACTGGGGAAACGCTGAATGTATTAACCCTGGGAGGTCTTGCACTGGGTATCGGCATGGTGGTCGACAGCTCGATCGTTATTTTGGAACATATATTTACGTACAGGCAGCGCGGCTATAATTTAAAAGATGCTGCGATCAAAGGGGCAACTGAACTTACACCAGCCATTGTCGCTTCTACGACAACAACGCTCGTCGTATTCGTGCCGATGGTATTCGTGGGAGGAATTTCAGCTGATTTATTTACACCGTTGGCTTTAGCTGTTGCCTTCTCGCTTATTGCATCTCTGGTTGTTGCCATTACGCTTGTGCCAATGCTTTCATCAAAACTGCTGAGAAAAATATCAGGAGCGTCAGGGAGGCGTTATTGGTTTGACCGTTTCCTTGGCTGGTTAACAAGGAAGTACCAGGGATTATTGAAACGTGTGCTTAAATTCCGGAAAACAACCATTGCTGGTACGTTTCTGGCTATCGTGGCCAGTCTTGCGCTAATCCCGATGATTGGAACCGAGTTTATTCCAGCAGCGGATCAGGGTCAAATAGAAATTCAGGTCGAAACAGAGCTCGGCAGCACACTGGATTACACGGAGGGAATCGTCGAACAGGTTAATGACATACTGACAGACTATGAATCCTATATTGAAACAAATTATGTAACAATTGGTTCGGCAGGATTTGGTGGAGGCGGTAATCAGGCAACGTATACGATGCAATTGATACCCGCCGGTGAACGGGAACGCTCGACCACCGACATTGTGCAGGAAATGGATGAAGATTTTCAGCACATCGTTGGAGCTGAAATCACCTCAAATGCACTTGATGGCGGTATGGGACTTGGCGATCCGATTCAAATTCAGCTAAGCGGACCGGAACATGATGTGTTGAATGAGCTTACTGAGGAAGTCATCGATGAAATTTCGGAAGTGGATGGGATTTTTAATCCGGAATCATCAGCAACAAATGGCGTACCGCAAATGAATATCCATGTTGACCATGAAGTAGCTTCGATGTATGGGGTAAGCCAGGAACAGGTATTGAATCAGGTGCAGATGCAATTTACGCAGCAAGTGGCGACCCAATATAGGGAAGAGGGTCAGGAAATGGATGTATCTTTAATGTTTCCTGCAGATGAAAGAAGCACCATAAATGATTTACAGGACATGAAAATCCAGACACCAACCGGAGCTTCGATTCCGTTGGCTGAGGTGGCAGATTTTGAAGAAACCCTAGGACCAGTAGCACTATCGAGACAGGACCAGCAGCCGCAAATGAATATAACAAGCGGTATTGTGGATAGAGATCTCGGCAGCATTGTCAGGGACGTGGATACGGTACTGGAAAATATGAGCTTGCCGGAAGGGTACAGTCTTACTATAGGCGGTCAGGCTGAGGACATGAATGAATCGTTTGCAGATTTGGCTATCGCACTGATTTTCTCTATATTTTTAGTATATGCTGTCATGGCTATACAATTTGAGAACTTCCTGTTTCCGTTTATCATCATGTTTTCATTGCCGGCTACTGTAATCGGCGTGCTCCTTGGACTATTTGTTGTAGGCATTCCATTAAGCATTCCCGGTTTCATTGGGGTAATTATGCTTGCCGGAATTGTAGTAAATAACTCCATCGTGCTAGTGGATTACATCAACATATTAAGGCGGAAAGGCATGGATCGATACGAAGCAATCATTGAAGCGGGAGCAAGCCGGCTTCGTCCGATTCTGATGACAACATTAACAACGATCCTGGCCATGGTACCGCTCGGCCTTGCGCTCGGAGAAGGTGCCGAAATGCAGCAGCCTATGGCCGTAACGATTATTTTCGGACTGGGCATAGCAAGCATATTCACATTGCTGTTGGTCCCGGTAGTTTATAGCTTGTTTGATGACTTCACTGCAAAGGTAACAAGAAGAAAGCATAAGAAAGCTTAACATCCAGAGGGACGGCACGCGCTGTCCCTCTTTTTGTGAAGAAATCGCTGATAGATGGTTCGCTGTCGCTGATAAAACATCAAAACTCGCTGATAAAGTAAATAACTCACTGATAAACCATTAATCTGACCAAACACGGAGTGCTCCCCAAGTCATATTAAACGCATTCAAAGAATACATATAATGTCAGGCTATGCATGGGGAGTGGTTTCAAAATGTCCTGGGAAGCGTTTATTGCCTATGACTATTTACTGGATTTAGCTATATTGCTGACTATAATGGTACTCTTTTTCTTTTTGCGAAAATATATTACGAAATATATATTTATGTGCTAGTTAGAAATAGGCGGGAAGAAGCTAAATGGTTTCTTTAATCAGCTGCACGCTTCCTTTTCGTTGCCAATACAAGGAATCATCTTCATTGCCGGTGTATTCATTGCGGTCGGTTATTTTACTTTTTTGGAGCAGTCAAACAATCTATTGATTCACGTGCTCAAATCCGGTGTTATTTTTATGATCGGCTGGGGATTGTACAATTTGTTTTCTTCTTCATCCGTCCTTTTTCCAGGATATCATATGAAATAGATGAAATACTCATTCCTTGTTTTCACGGACACTAAGAATTGTAATTATTGCCATCAGTTTTAGCATTATTGCACAGGAATTCGGCTATGACGTGAATGGTTTTGTCGCAGGTCTCGGTATAGGTGGACTTGCTTTTGCTCTGGCAGCGAAAGATGCGCTGGCAAATATGTTTGGAGGTATCATTATCATTACGAAAAAGCCTTTTACGATTGGGGATTGGGTCCTGACGCCAAGTGTGGAAGGGACGGTGGAAGATATCTCATTTCGGAGCACGAAGGTAAGAACGTTTGCTCAAGCACTTGTAACGGTGCCGAATGCAACACTATCCAATGAGCCAATTACCAATTGGAGCAAGATGGGGAAAAGGCAAATTACTTTTAACTCCAGATTAAGCCCCACGCTATGCGTGGGAGAACAGAAACGGATGTGCCTTTACGTATGATAACAAAAGTCCTCCTCTGCTATAATGACATTGGTTTCGCAAGCCAGTGTCAGGCAGAGGAGGACATCCATAATGGATAAATCAAGTTTATCACATACAAAGTGGAATTGCATGTATCATATTGTGTTCATCCCTAAATATAGACGAAAAACAATGTATGGAAAACTCAGAGAAGATGTTCGAGAAATAATCAGGAAACTTTGTGAATACAAAGGGATCGAAATTGTAGAAGGAAGTGTGTCAGTTGATCATGTTCATTTATGTGTGAAAATCCCTCCAAAGATAAGTGTCTCCACTTTCATGGGATATTTAAAAGGAAAAAGGATGTTTCCTCCAAAGAGTTATGTGCTACTTCTATTTTCGCATCTAAATCCGATCTGTCTTTCTCAAGCTTTTTTGAAATCTCACTAAGTGCCGAAAAAGGCAAAAAAATTCATAGCTATTAAACTAAACTGTTGCATTAGTGGAAAAGCGACTGCTCTCTTGAATAATCGCATCCTTTAGCTTAATAACACTCACTTATTTTGTCACTGCTAAAATCAACTCATCAATCGTTCCAATACATTTCTCAACTTGAATCAGATGGTAAAATGTACTCGTTGTTTCGAGGTTATTTACTTCTTCATTTTGTGAATAAAGATAAATTCTTTTTCCTTGTGCAAGTGCAATACCAAATTCAATATGACTTCCTTTTCCTGCTGGTAATAAAACGATAATAAAATCTGCTTCCATTACAGCATTTCTTTCTTGCCTTCCAATTTCTTTTAACTCTTCAAACGTTGAAACTCTTGCATTTTTTGTCCAATCATATGTAAGAATATAACCGTTGCTTATTAACTCCTTACTAACGTAACGAACTGTTTCTATATTTTTAAAACTTGATGCAACATAAAACTTTTTCATATTTATATATCTCCCTCTATATAATTAAAATTTCTTCAAAATCATAAACATCCAGTGCGTTAATGATATTTGATCGGCACCCCGAATATAAGAAAAGAGGAAATAGACACTTTTGGGCAAGGGGGTACTTTGTGGATACTGTTGGAAGAAATGAAGAGGTAATAAAAAAGTATATAAAAAATCAAACTGAAGCAGACATGATAGAGGATAAAATAAACAATTAAAATTGCGACCTGCTTGTGAAACCTCGCCTTAAGGCGTTGCAAGTAACATGCCCTTATAGGGCCGAATCAAGCCACCCGTTGAACGGGTGGTATGTGACTGAAGAGAAAAGATAGAAATAGTTGTCAGGCAAGCGGAGTATTTATGGCGGGAGGGATGCCTGGGGCTGCGCTAAATGCTCGCCCCACCGTAAAGCGTTGTCACTCCCCGCAATTTCTCGGAATTTGTCGAATTAAAATAAAAATATTCAGCTGAGGCAGTGCTGGGCACCTCAACGACGCCTATCCCAGCCATTTGCCTGTTTTTTTAATCATTTGATTGGCTACTTCGGAAAACATCAGTCCAATGGCAATACCACCGGCTAAAAGCACGACCTGCGTGGAAAGATGAACAGCGGTAGTATAATCATTTTCTACAAAATGGCGCATTGCATCATAAGCGATACCGCCTGGTACAAGTGGGATAATGCCGGAAACATTAAATATGATGACAGGCGTTTTAAATAGTTTCGCACAAATTTGGCTCAGCACTGCAACAAGCATCGCAGCAAAAATGGTGGATGGCACCACATCCAAGCCTTCATTTGTAAGAAAAAAATACAAAACCCAGCCAAACATGCCAACAAGACCACATTGAATAAGCGCCTGCCTCGGGGCATTAAATAAAACACCAAAACCGGCAGCAGCAATAAAGCTTGTAATGATATGCGTGAAAACAACCATTTAAAACATCCCTTTTCATGGGAGGGACTGAGGGGCAGGTACCTCGTTCCCGTGTCCCAACCCTACATAAATCCAAACACTACTGCGACTCCTGCGCCTATTGCAAAGGCCGTTAATACTGCTTCAACCCCTTTGGACACACCAGCAACCAAATGTCCTGCCATTAAATCGCGGACGGCGTGGGTAATAGGTAATCCGGGTACAAGCGGCATCACTGCGCCAATAATAATCCGATCAAGTGTTAGTCCAAAACCATAATGGACAGAAAGTACACAGGTGAGTCCAATAACAACAGATGCCAAAAACTCGGCGATAAAACGAATTTCCACGAGCTTGTCAAAAAACAGCATACTTGCAAAACCCAGTCCTCCTGCAAGAAAAGCAGGGAGGAAATCGTACCAACTGCCGCCGAACATAATAGCAAAACTGCCGCTTACAAAACAAGCCGCTATAATTTGCAGCCAGGCAGGAAAAGCTAATTTTGCCTGGGAAACATTATTTAAAAGTAAATTAGCCTCGGGTACACTTAATTCACCAGCGGTTATTTGTCTTGAGATATCATTTACTTCAGCAATTTTATGTAAATCCGTAGCACGTGATGTAACCCGGCGAAAATAAGTCATATCCTGATGTTCATGGGAAAAATTAATTCCGGTAGGTGTAGCATAGCTTTGGGCATTTTTTAACCCGTAGGCGGCCGCAATCCGGTTCATCGTATCTTCCACCCGGTATGTTTCCGCACCACACTCAAGCATTATTTTGCCGGCAAGCATACATACTTTTGCAGTGGATGCTTGTTTTGACATCGCAATCCACCTTTCCAATGATTTATTCCTATGTTCAAGTATAATGTCCATACCAGTGAAAAGAAAGATTTTCTATTTATATTTAGAGCTAAAAAAGAAAGACTAAGTGAATTTTCAGCCTTTCTTTAAGTACTATGGTGCCATTAAAAATAATGCAATCAGCGAAACAGTGGGAATAGCGGTGGATAGCGGAATGCTCACCATGGAAAAAGAATTAATAACTTTCTTTGTCGCCGGATCGACGCCAACATTTTTTTGCAAAAAGATAAAGAAAATGGAAAAAGCTATCGTAAACAATACGATCAATCCAGGTATAAAGAGTTCCTCTATGCTTGCTGCTTGTTCCATATTAACAAATCCAAATATGATAAGGATAAGAGGGATGACTTCACTTACCGCAATACCGATCATGAAATTTGTTTGCACTTTTCCTTGAGACTCGGGATTTTCTTTTAATTTTTCCACGTTTACTTTAAAAAGAATTATAATGGGGATAACTGCCAAAACTGCTGCCGCAACAAAAATATAAGGCATGAGAACGATCTCCTTCTTCAGACATTTTTAAAAATCATATAAATTTTATCACATTTCCAGCGCCGTCTCAATCGCCGAAAATTTGGGACTGCAGTACAGTAGTTCCTCGTTCCACCATAAACATATGGGACTGTGGCACAGTAGTTCCTCGTTCCACCATAAACATATGGGACTGTGGCACAGTAGTCCCTCGTTCCATCATAAACACTTGCTAAAACCCACCAAATTTCGCTATAATTTAAGGCAATTAAGTAAAATAAATAACAGCGATGAAAATACAACATGCTTGCAGGAGAAAAATATGTTTAATTATGCCGATCTGGCGATTGCTTTTGCGATTGCACTTATATCCGCTTTTATAATCACCTATCTGGTAAAAAAACTCGCCATTAAACTTGGTGCCGTTGACTTTCCAAACTACCGGAAAATACATACAAAGGTAACACCCCGATTAGGAGGACTGGCTATTTTTGCCGGTTTTTTAATCGGTTTACTTTATTTGTCTCCCAGTCACCCTAACCTCCCGGAAATTATACTGGGATCGACCGTCATTATCATAACGGGTGCACTTGATGACAGATATGGTCTCAGACCGGGAGTCAAGCTGACAGGTCAACTGATTGCTGCGTCTTTTTTGATATCTGACGGACTAATCATTGACAGGCTCACACTGCCATTTATTGGTACAATTGAGCTTGGGTTTTTGAGTGTGCTCATTACTATTCTTTGGGTGGTCGGAATTACCAATGCGATTAACCTGATCGACGGCCTGGATGGATTGGCGACTGGCGTTACAACAATTGCGTTAGTCAGTATTTTTATTATGGCCATGATTGATGTCCAGGTAATGGTTGCCTATTTGAGCATTGTTCTGATTGGTGCGAACCTTGGCTTTTTATACCATAATTTTCACCCGGCAAAAATTTACATGGGCGACACCGGCTCCAATTTTCTCGGGTATATGATCGCTGTCGTTTCCATGCTCGGTCTATTTAAAAATATCGCCTTATTCAGTTTCATTATCCCGGTAATTGTGCTGGCTGTGCCAATCTTTGACACTTTCTTTGCTATTGTCAGACGAGCTTATAATAAAGAAAATATAATGGCTGCAGACAATAAGCATATTCATTATCAGCTAATCAGGCTCGGGTACAGTCACCGGAAAACAGTGCTGATTATTTATGGATTCAGTGCATTATTCGGGGTCATGGCTATATTGTTTTCCAATGCTAGCATCACCACATCATTAATTATTACATTTTTGGTGCTTGTATTATTACATATTTTTGCTGAAATCGTTGGCCTCGTTATAGGTGGCAAACGGCCAGTACTTGATATGCTGGGAAGGGTTTTTGGCAGAAAACGTAAACGTGATACGGAAAGTTAGAAAGAAAGAGGCTGGGGCAGAACCGTTTTAGCAAGCGAAAATCCGAACAACCTTAAAATAATGACCCGCTCCGGAAATATACTTCGCTTTCACCACGGGCACAAGTGCGACATCACTTCAAACTCCCTTTGGTCGTTTTTCAGTGTGTCTTCTTTGCCGCGGGCGGCTGGTGACCCTCCATGCCCCGACAAGGGGTATGCCGACGTTGCCCGCAAAGGGCGGTTTTAGTCGGCCTTCCTTATTAAAGCACTGCGGGGTCTTACCGATGCCGACGCAAGCACAGGATGTGCGAGTGTCGGCGTTGGTCATAGGACGTGACCGAAGTTAGCCGACCTCCCACGGGAGTCTGCGCATGTTTCCGGAGCTACTGTAGTGGATTGTTCGTATTTTCACATCTACTCAGCGTTCTGTTCCATCCTCTTTTTCTACACTAAAGACAGCAGCATGTCGATTCCCAATTCCAGCGAACCGACAATCTAATATGGATCGAATTTTAACGAAGAACGTTGAATAAATCAGGTTTCACCCCGAATTAATCTCCGAAACCCCCGGATGCAGCCGATTCACTTTGCAGCTTTTGACAAATGTACCATAAACCCGCACAAACCATTCCACATTATCAGGACTTATTGCTTATATTTATTCTGCGAAAAATGTCGCAATTTGTTGTAAAAACAAGAATATTTATATCATATTTCCCATGACCTTTGACACTGTTTTAATCCCTGAAATTTTTGTATGATTGTAATATCTGAATATTAAGACCCAACTTATTCAGGGAAAGGGGGTCAATTTGAATCGAATCGTTTAGCCTAAATCTAGCAGTCTATTAAAAGGGGGAAGTTTATGTTTAAGAGAGTTGGCTATATATTTTTAGCAGTATTGCTTGTACTAGGTAACTTTTCATTTGTAAGCGCAAACAGTCAAGTCCTGCCTCAGCAAGTGAAAGAGAAACCAAACCTCAATTCAGAGGTAATGAAAGAAACAGAGGATCCAAATGAAACATTGCGGGTGATCGTGGAAGTAGAAGACGAAGCACCGATTGAAATTGCAACAAAAAAAGGCGTGACATTTAATAGCCTTGCAGACAGTGAAAAACAGCAGCTGGAAAGAGCAGCAAAGGCCCAGCAAAACACCATTAAAAGTGAAATGGAGAGTAAACAAGTAGAGGCTCACTACTTGCAGGAGTTCACGACGGTTGTAAACGGATTTAGTGCCGAAGTAAAGCAGGGGGATATTGATCATATAAAAGATATACCGAATGTAAAGTCGGTACATATCGTCAATGAATATGAGCGCCCAGAAGCCGAGCCGGAGATGAAATACAGTAAAGATCTGGTAGAAGCGCAAAAAGCATGGCGTGATTATGGTTATAAAGGAGAAGGCATGGTCGTGGGGATCATTGATTCCGGGATTGACCCAAGTCACCAGGACATGGTTCTCTCTGATTACGATGCAGATGCACTAACAGAAGAATATGTTAATGAAGTGATTGCAAATGAAGATTTACCAGGAAACTACTATACGGAAAAAGTGCCATATGGCTACAACTACATGGATGAAAATGATGAGATTCGTGAAATTCATGCAAATGCAAATTACCATGGCATGCATGTGGGAGGAACTGTTGCTGCCAATGGAGATGAAGAAAACGACGGCATTTTAGGTGTTGCACCGGAAGCACAGCTTTTGGCATTGAAAGTGTTTGGAAATGATCCAGACATGCAATCAACCTATGGAGATATTTATATTAAAGCCATTGATGATTCTATTAAACTCGGGGCAGATGTGCTGAACATGAGTTTAGGATCAACAGCAGGCTTTGTAGACCATGATTCACCGGAACAGCAAGCGGTAACCCGTGCAGTTAATAACGGAATTCTGATGTCCATCTCAGGAGGCAACTCCGCATTATTCGCAGATGGTTTCTTTTATCCATACGCATCAAATCCGGACTATGGTGTCAGTGGTTCACCGGGTGTAGCGTATGACTCCCTGCAAGTAGCTTCCTTTGAAAATACTTTCATGGAAGTTGATGCGATTGAGTATGCATATGAAGGAGATGCTGGAAAAGCAGCGTTTCTATCTGCCGGAAATACAAGTCCGCCTGATGACGGGTCGCAATTTGAAGTGACCGAAGCAGGACTGGGATTCCCGGAAGATTTTGAGGACGCAGAAGGAAAATATGTCCTGATCCAGCGCGGAGAATTGGACTTTATTACAAAAGCACTTAATGCCCAGGAGGCAGGTGCAGCAGGTGTCATTATTTACAATAATGAAGATGGGATTGTGAATATGGCAACAGATCCGGAAGTTACGATTCCACAACTGTTTATGCTGAAAAGTGACGGGGACAACCTTGTATCCGCCATCCAGGATGGACAAGCTGTATCCATTACATTTGCAGGCGACACTACAATGATTGATAATCCGGATGCAGGAAACATGAGTGCATTTACATCGTGGGGGTTAACACCGAATCTAGATTTCAAACCAGAAATCACTGCACCTGGCGGCCAAATTCTCTCCACATTAAATGATAATGAATATGGATTAATGAGCGGTACATCCATGGCTGCACCACATGTAGCAGGCGGCGGCGCGCTTGTACTCGAACGTATTGATGAGGAATTTGGCTATGAAAATGCAGATCGAGTAAATATGACAAAAAATATTATGATGAATACATCAGGAAAAGTGGATTTTGACGGGGCTTATGTATCACCAAGGCGTCAAGGCTCTGGACTAATGAAGCTGCATGCAGCATTATCCACACCGGTTGTGGTAACCGAGTCTGAAACAAATGAAGCAAAAGTAGCATTAAAAGAAGTAACCGAAAATGAAGTGACATTTGAATTAACAGCAGAAAACTTCACGGATGAAGCAGTCACTTACGACGTAGAAGCAAATGTGCAGACAGATACGCCTGTCGATGGCGGCGGTGTCATCGTTACTGCACCTAATATGTTTGGTGCCAATGATCTTGGCGACTTGGCCACGGTGGATGGAGCTTCTGTGAGTACGATTGAAGTGCCGGCAAATGGAGACACGTCATTTGAAGTAACGATTGATGTAAGCAGTGTGGATGAATCACTTTCAGATATTTACACAAATGGATACTGGCTGGAAGGCTTCGTCACACTAACAGACCCGGCAGACAATCATCCGGAGCTTACCGTACCATATGTTGGTTTCAAAGGGGAGTGGGACGCTGCACCAATTTTTGATGAGCCAATGTGGGATGCAGACACGTATTATGGCATGACTGGTGTCGTAACCGATCTTGGAGAAGACAGCTACGGCTTCCTTGGTGAAGACTTGGCAACAGGAGCAATTGACCCGGAAAATATTGCCTTCTCACCAAATGATAACGGGGAGAAGGATGATGCTTTGCTCATGTTATCATTCCTGAGAAATGCCAAAGACGCGAATTTTAATGTATTGGATGAGGACGGAGAAATCGTTCGTACTATCACATTGGAATCTAATATAAGAAAAAATTATTTTGGCGGTGGAGCAGCTCCTGAATATTCTTTATCCAGTGATCGTGCATGGGATGGAACAATTAACGGAGAGATTGCACCGGAAGGACAATATTATTTGCAGGCAGAAGCAGTAATTGATTTTGAAGATGCGGAGTGGCAATCATTGACTTTACCGGTAAAACTGGATTTGACGCCACCGGAGCTTGAAGCGGAATATGATGCTGATACTCAAGTGGTAACAGTCGATGCAAGCGATAATGTCGATGGAAGTGGTCTTTCATATTGGGAGTTATTTGTAGATGGTGAACCAGTACTGGAAGAACCGTATGCAGCAGACGAAACTGAGCACCAGTTTACGTCTGAGTTTGATGCAGCTGCAACCATCACTGTCGTTGCTGTTGATTACGCCGGAAATAGTGCGGAAGAAGAAATAGAAGTAGAAGGTCCTGCTGATACGACGCCGCCGGATCTGCGTCTCACAACACCTGAATTTCTTGGTGTGGAAACGGATAGAGATGTAGTGTTTTCCGGTTATGTCACAGATGATTCAGGCGTAAGCGAGGTTACAGTGGACGGAGAAGAAGCAGAGCTTGAATATAATGAAGACGAGGATCGCTATGAGTTCTCGCTTACATTGACACATGAAGAAGATGGCTATTACGTTCGGCAAGTCAAGGCAGTGGATCTTGCCGGAAATGAATCGTCATTTGCACGCAGATATTTTGTAGATACAACGCCAGCAACCCTGGAAGTGATGGCACCGGAAAAAACAGAAGAAGCATCCATTACAGTATCAGCTTGGATTCAGGATAACTTTGACGATATTAATCTTTTTGTGAATGGCAATCACATTTTCTCCCATAATCTCTCGATGCCATACGGAGAAGGCGAATTTGATGAGACCGTCGAAGATATATCACTTAATTTGGATCTTGGCATGAATGAATTCGAATTTAAAGTGGTAGACCTTGCTGGCTTTGAGACAGTGGAAAATGTAACGATTGAGCGGGAAACAAGCATTGCTAATATGCAAACGCTAGTTGAAGAATTCGCAGCATCTGGTGCAATTGCAAATGAAGCAACCGCACGCTCGTTGAACATGCATTTGACAGCAGTCGGACAATATGCTGACAGTGATCAAATGGATAAAGCATTAAATCACATGCCGAGCCTTCACTTGTTATTGGATGTATTTGAAAACAATAACATGATCACAGAAAAGGCAGCAAACACATTAAAGGAACATGCAGATTATTTGATGGCGGAGTGGGAGTAGGATTATGAATGGAAAACAGCCAGTGCTGTAAGAGCGCTGGCTGTTTTCAAATATTAACCAGGTGTTGTATCTATCTGTTCATTTGATTTAAACTCAATAGTATAAATTATTGACTAAGGGGATTAAATGCTCAATTAAATCAAAATTTAGAAAGGTTGTGAGCTATTGATAGTAACAGAAAAAGCTTATTTGTCATTAGAAAAACGAGGCGAATATATTGACCACGACAGATTATTTAAACTGCTTATCCAAACGTTTTTTAAGGAATTTATCGAAGCATTTTTCCCGACCATCTATTAAGAAATTAACTTCTCCACGGTTAAATTTCTGTATTCACAGACATCACGATTGGTGAAAAACGCCGAATAGACATACTTGCCGAGATTAAACGAAAAGGAAAAGATCAGGTTATACACATCCACATCGTGCCCCAAGCATCCTACGAAAAAGAATTTCATGAAAGAATGTTCATTCATTATAGCCGCCTCTATGAAAAACACCGGAAACCTATTCTCCCGATTGCGATATTCATTTATTATGATAAGAGAGATATAAGAGAGATGTACCAACCCAATTTGACATAAATGTACCTGGGCTGCATGCCATTAGATTTCGTTATTTGCAGTTGCATAAAGATTGGAAGAAATTTATAAAAAATGATAACCCTGCTGCAGCTGCACTTTTGAGTAAAATGGGCTACGCTGCTGAGGAACGAGTTCAAGTGAAATTTGAATTTTTGAAAATAATAAGCCGTATGAAACGCAATCCGGCAAAAATGACGTTGTTGCATGGTTTTTTTGAGACTTATCTAAAATTAGACGAAGAAGAGGAAAAGGAAATGCAGGCAAAGATCAAGCAGTTAGAAGAAGATGAAACGGAATTATTGTATCGTCTGCCGAACTCGTATTTTGAAAAGGGTTTGGAAAAAGGAATCGAAAAAGTAATAAAAAGAATACTGTTAAATGATATGCCAAAAGCTGAAATAGCAAAAATAACAGGGCTAAGTTTGGAAAAACTGGAAAAAATGGCTGAAGAATAAGTCAGGAGGGCAGTGGAAGCTGCCCCTTTTCACTAGCCAAGTACCCGCTCATACACTCTTATAAAATTCCCGCCATACATTTTTACAATATCTTCTTTGGAGAACCCGCTTTCCAACAAAGCAGAAGTCAATTCTCCCAAGGAACCGTGCTTGTTGACAACATCAAAAGCCTGTCGAACCACGCCGTCAGGTTTGTATTTGGTGAACAAATTGCATAAATCCAGACCAAGTCCGACGTGGTCAATTCCCACCGAATTTTTCATATGCTCGATGTGATGCACAAGTGTATTAATATCAGGGTTTTCCCCTTCAGCAGAAGCAATTATACTGACAGCATTAATCCCTGCCACACCACTCGAATCCCCGAGTGCCTTCAGTTGTGCATCAGTTAGATTTCTTGGTGTATTGGAAACTGCCCGAGCATTTGAGTGGGATGCGATAACTGGCTGATTGGATATTGTCATGATATCTTCAAAGCCCTCATCATTAATATGCGTCACATCTATAATCATCCCCAGATTTTCAGCTTCCTTGATCACATCCAATCCAAAACCTGCTAGACCGCCTGTCATTTGCCGATCGGAAAATTTAAATGCACATCCATCTCCAGCTGCATTTCTTCTGCTCCAGGTTAACCCGATAAAACGAACGCCCAGTTCATAAAATACACGTAAAAGGGAAATATCCGTACCAAGCGGCTCTACTCCTTCAAAGGAGAGCATAATGCCGATTTTTCCACGTTCTTTTGCCTGTAAAATATCAGAAGTATTTTTACAGAGCATCAGCTTATCCGGCGATTCCTCGATTTCGGCATACAAGCAGCTTACTTGATTCAGCGCTTTTCGCAATGCAAGTTCAGGCAGGTCAGCATCTTCCAGATAAATAGAGGATACGATGATATTCCAGCCGCCTTCTTCAAAATCAGGAAGATGATCAGTTTCAATCACCTTTGTCCGTCCTAATGCACGCTGTGCTGCTACATCAAAAAGCAGATCAAAATGTGCGTCAATGATGATTGCTTCAGCGTGGATTTCGTCAATTTTTTCTTTGAAATTATCTTTTGCCATTTAACATTCCCCCCAAAAATATAAAGTGACTTTTTAAATGTTGTGTTTTAAAGCTCTGTGATGGAGCGTATCTTCCTTTGAATATCACTGGCAAATGTTGTTGTTCTGTGAGCAAGTTCTTTCCTTCACCTTTCGCTAATTCCATTTCTAGAGCCCAAAGATTTGCTTCTTTTTTGTTGGAAAGGTTTGCGAAATCCTTTTATGTTGACCGTGTTTGTATAAAGAAACCTGTACCCGATATGACTTTCCTCTTTTTACTATACTAGCATACTATCATTCCTCTCATGAAAATAGCTGATAGATGCTAGTTGAATACAATTATATTGTATTTCTAAACTAGCATCTTATCAACTGTCGACACTTTAAACAGAGTGCTTTTCGATAAAATGTACTAAAGACTTTATTGTGTATCGTTCGTGCTTGCCAATCATGAAACGTTCAAGCTCTTCATGTGGTCGGATATATTTATCGAAAGACTTTGGGTCCATACCTAAGAAGTCTGAGGCTTGTTCTCTTGTTAATAGATATGGAGAGTCTTTGGTAGCCATGCTAATGCTCATAATGGCATCTTCTCCTTTTTAGTAATTATTTGAACGGGTAACCTTGTTTTGTATATAAAACAGCATATTTTTAATCCATAAAATGACATCATCATTCGGTTCATAATTATCAAACTCATCGTAAAGAAATGACAAATATTTCTTTAGTCCTTCATCTCCCCATATGTATTGGAAATAAACCAGAACCATTTAAAATATGCTTCTGCGATTGTTCTAACAAGTTCGTCCGTGGTGATGGAGAATTAAATATAAAACTTTTTTGATTAAGCTAATTAAGCATTTTTTTACTGTAGGTAGTTAATCTGTCGGATTTAGCATAATAGAATTGGTACCGACCCGTTAAAGCTGAAACGAGCAAATCCTTTATGAGAAATAGTTAATTACATTTACTGATCCATTAATATTTAATCGGGTGAAAACGAATGCTAACACCCTGTAAAGTTTCATACACCGAGCCTATTGGGCGCAAAATCCTCACTGTTTGAAGTCTCACTTTATATTACTCTCTGTTAATCTATTGAATATTCCTTAATTCCATTCTTAATAGCTTCTGCTAAAGATTGTTGAAAATCGTCTGTTAGCATTGTTTGTTCTTCTTCTGGATTGGTTATATAGCCGATTTCAAGTAAAACTGCCGGCATAGTAGTATCCTTTAACACAAAATAATTTTCTTTCTTCACACCACGATTTCGAAAACCTGTCGTTTCTGAAACATGTCTGTGTATGGTTAGCACCCAAAAACTAAGGTTTTTATTTTAATTTACAATCCCAATCCATAAAAAAAGTATTTTCTTTGGTTCAGAAGTCTATTTTTTATTTTGAAAAAGAAATCCCACCACTTTATACGGT
>NZ_JBGOHB010000039.1:0-42731 GCF_041521345.1 Virgibacillus oceani
CCGCAAGGGTATGACCTAAAGGCCCTTGAACGAATCGGGCCGTTACTGGCTGTTGGATCTCCCACTTAGCATTTTCATGTTTCCTTCATGCTTGAAGTGGGAGTCTTACGACGTACAGGACGTGCTAATGCCGACAATGCCACAATTCTTTATGATGGGACGAGGAACTACTGTCCCGTAGTCCCAGGACGTGGCGTTTTTGTCGGCCAGCCAGTTACACTGCGATAAAAATGATTAAAATTACTATCCTGATTACAATAAATCGAAACCTAGATTCACTCCTGGGATAAATTTCTCAAATCAACATTTAATCAAAGATTTATTAAGTAACACTTTCAAATCAGAAAAAACAAAACTAAGTAAAAAGTCTCAACTTCAGAGCAGGTCCTTTGTTACTATGTAAAAAAAGAGCACAGAGACATAAAGCCTCTGCACCCTCCCACATTTAAACATTTTGCAACAGAAGAACCGTCCCTATGTTTCACTCCACGTTAATGAACAGTCTTCCTTCTGCCTGCTGGCGGGTTTCATTGCCAAATTCATCTTTTGCAATTACTTCAATAACTGCTCCGTCAGCATAAGTGTTCTGTGGCACTGTGTAATATCCTACATAATTACCTGGTGTTGTTTCCATCATCGGTAACTCCGTAGCATTTAACGTTTGTATACCAAAGTCCGTTAATGGCATATGCACCACAAAGCTTGTACGCAGTCCCGGTTCACTTTCGAATTCAATCATCACGGATTGACCTGTTTCAAGTTCTACATCTTCATCCGGTGTTAAGTTGGAAATTTCCGGTGCAGTATATTTAGCATATACAGTAACTGTTTCTGTGGCAGTATTTCCAGCCAAGTCTGTTGCCGCAACTTCGATTACATTTTCTCCCTCATCAAGAAGAATTCGTTGTGAGAACGCCCCATCATCAACGGCTGTTTCCTGACCGTTTACAGTAACTGTATCAAGGTGTTCATCACTTACAGTACCTTCCACTGTAGCTGTTTCACGGTTCGTATTCTCCCCGTCTTCCGGACTGTCAATAGCGAGTTCCGGTGCTTCTGTATCCAGTGTTACTGTTACAGGATCAGACTCATCAGCCTGTTCACCATTTACATACGTTATGGCGCTAAATTCATTCTCACCTTCAGCCAATTCCGTATCCACAGCAAATCTTCCATCTTCGCCAATTTCTACAGAACCTGCTTCTTCACCATTTTGCATCACTTCTACCGTTGTTTCTGGAGAAGCGGTACCTTCTACAGTAATATCAGCTTCATTTGTAACGAGTCCTTCTTCAGGTGAAGTAATTTCAGGTGTTTCCACCTCATAAGCTACACGTGCACGGATCATGTAGTTCCCTTCATCCAAAGGAGATTGGGACCAAACTCCGCCTACTTCCTGATAGCTTCTTTCTGCATTCGGGCTATTTTCATCTGTAGCAAGTCCAGGCGCGCCCGTGTTATCCTGTGTTTGCACATAGACCATAAAGAAGTCGCCATTTACTTGAATACTTTCATCACGCAGATCAACTACGGTCCATTCATCCAGATCTCTGACTGCATCAGCATCAATTGGTCCAGCCAGTCTTTCATCAGGCATACCGTCATCACCTGCCGACCATACTTCAACCGCAAATGGGGTACCACCTGGAACAGGGAATTCATCATCATGGAACTGGAATACTCCATCTGTCACAAGTGCAGTATCTCTTTCTTCAGGCAGGGACATTTTTACAGCCCATTTGTTGCCTGCGTCATAGAATGCACGTGCGTTTTCGGCTGTACCATCATCATAGTAGATCTCTCCGCCAGGGACAGTGAAGAATGCCTCCAGTTCAATATCAAGAGATACTTCCCCATCAATGGTTACTTCTACATCTTTGCTATGGAAATCAGTCGCAATTACTCTTAAAGTATAATCGCCTTCATAACCGGTAATTTCGTAATTCCCGTTAGCATCCGTTTGAACAGGATCAACATTGGCATCTTCCACAAGAAGTACTGTTGCTCCTTCAATCGGATTACCGGAATTTTCACTTGTAACAGTGCCGCTCACAGTACCTTCAGGAAGCTCTTCCAAAGTGAAGTTCGCTTCTGTTGTACTATCTTCTTCCACTGTTACTGTTTGCTCATCAGTATAGAATCCGTATGCTTCAGCCACTACAGTAAATGTACCTGCAGCATGCATTAATCTATACGACCCATCCTGTGGGTTTGTGTTTGTGGAACGACCGCTTTCAAGCACACTTACCTGCGCCTCTAATGGAAGTCCACTAGCAGGTTGTACTTCTTCTACAGTTTCTTCTTTTTCAGCAGTTTCTGTATTTACAGAAGTACTTTCTTCATTTAATTTTTCTTTTTCTTTCGGTGCCATCATTGGCTCATCAAATAATCCTACATTACGGGACTCGATATTTAATGATTCATCGGACAATACAACATCATCAATATACCAGCCCGGGTTTGTAATTGAAGCATCTGAATCAAAGTGGAAGCCTACATATACACGCTGATCACTATAATCGGATAGATCAACCTCTGCAGCTTCCCAACCATCAGTTGCACCAGTAAATGTCATTAAGTCTGTCCAGTCTTCCTGATCGGTGGAAATAACGACATAACCGTTGTCCCAGTTGGTCTCAATATCATGCCAATTATTGAACTGTAAATAAGACTCCCCTTCAGGCAAATCAACAGGCGGCATCATTAAAATAGCATCGGAGCTGTTTACATAATCCCCTGCTAAATTAGTGGCATAGACATTATCTCCGGATGCAGCTTCTTCCGGTCCAGAAGTAGGCTCTCCCCACTCCCAGGTGTCATTTTCGCCGAAAGAATACCAGCCTACTGGAGTTGATTCAAAATCCTCTTCATAGCCTACCGTAATACCAGGTTGTACATCTACCACATATTCTTCCGTCGTAACTTCATTATCTCCAAAATCATTAATGACAAAATGATACGTAAATTGTTCATCATTAATATCTTCCCCAGGCACCGTCACGGCATATTCACCGGATTGGAAATCACCAGAAGTACGGGTTGCTTCAACTACTTGATCATCGTAGTGCAATTCTACAGAAGTAACACTTACATTATCACTTGCTTCAATAGCTAGATCCAGATCCATTCCCTCATACGTTTCTGAAGGTGCCGCGTGGTTATAAGTTGGAGCTTCATTATCTTCTCCATCTTTTGTAACCTGCCCTTCAATGGTTCCAAGACCAGAAACAACAGAAGAAACCGCTGCATAAGCATCAACAATTCCATGTCCGTATCCGTGGTTTGGAGACTCAGGGAAAGATTCATCTGTTCCTGCTTCGGAATCTGCCATTTCTATTAAAATTCCTTCCATTGTATCTACATCAAGATCTGCATTCGCTGATCTCAACAATGCAACTACCCCGGCAACTGCTGGAGATGCCATGGAAGTACCGTTCATGCCACCATATCCGCCACCTGGCAGTGAAGAACGGATTCCTTCACCCGGTGCAGCAATATCCGGTTTAATCTCATCATATGGTGATGGCCCTTCTAAAGAAAAGCTGGATAGATCGTCACTGTTGTTCGTGGAACCTGTTGCAAAAGATTCTGGATAATTTGCAGGTACAGCAACTGATCCAGGTCCACCTGGATTTGTCGGCGTCGTATTCCCGGCTGCAAAAGCAGGGAAAATTTCTGCTGCTCTCCATGCAGTAACTGCATCACGGTACCACTCATCAAGTCCAGGTCCGCCACCCCATGAGTTATTTACAACATCCGGCGCCTTTGTTACGTCATCACCTGGTGCTAAAATCCACTCTGCTGCCGCAAGCAGATCTGTATCATAAGCACCCAGAGGAGTGAATGCTTGCACAGAAATCCACTGCGCACCTGGAGCAACACCTACTTGGTTCGATCCATCTGCTTCACTTCCAACCATGGTACCAGTAACATGGGTTCCATGACCGTCATCATCATAGGCTGCTTCTTCTCCGTTAACCGGATCAAAAAAGCTGTACGTATGGTCTACGTCACCTGTAGCTGGGTCATATCCACGATATTTATCCTGCAGTGCAGGGTGTTCCCAATCAGCACCGGTATCGATGCTCGCAACAACCGTGCCCTGACCGTCAATGCCCATATCCCAAACAGCCGGTGCACCAACACGGTCTACGTTCCACTCAATTTCTGCTGTTTCGTTTTGTGGAACTTGCGTCTCCGTATCCGCTGCCCTGATTAACTCACGCTGTTCATTTGGCAAAAGCTTTTCTACTTCAGGAAAAGAAGCTAATTTTTCTGCAACTTCTTTTGTCGCAGTAACTGCCATTCCATTTACAATATGGTAGGCGTGGATATCCTCCGCATTACCAATTTCTTCTTGGTCTTCGAGGAAATGCTGTACTTTTTGTTGTGACTCCATCGCTGTTGACTTTAATTCGGAAATTACCGCAGAACGCTGTGCGTGTTCCTGACCCAGTGCGGAAATATTTGCTTTTTGCGCACTATCTCTCGCTTCCTGGGCAACATTCATTACATCAGCTGTTTCCGTAAACTTAATTAAAAATGTTACTTTATCTTCGTTCTCGAATTCACTTTGCAAGTTATTACTTACTTTGTTCTGAACATTAACTTTTGAATCATTAAGTGACTGACTTACTTTTCCAGTCGACTCTGCAAATGTAAATCCTGGTGTAATTAATGAGAAAATCATGATGATCGATGCCAAAATACTAAATGCACGAACCTGTCTTTGTTTTTTTCTCACACTTTATCCTCCCTTCGATTTTGAACCCCTTGAAACGAAAAACTAGCCCCCTTCTCTTATATTTTCCCAACACTGGTAATCTACCAGGCTAGCCTTGTTGCTAGTTTCACTATAGTAGATAATCAAGTCAGAATGTGTCGAAATATGTCTATAAATATCCGATAATTCCAAATTGATTAATAAGTCCTGGTTCTTCTCGAAAATAAAGTAGGCAAAAGGTAGGTAGGACAATATACCAAATACTATTATAGAGGGAAAGCGTTCTTACAGAATAAAAACAATCCAGAAGATTTATACAATAAAATGATTAATAGTTACTAATTTTTTCACAAAAATTGAATCAAGAATACTAATTGGTATAATTTACCTATCAACTATCTTTACAAGTTCAATAATATATAAAACTTTCCTATCACAAAAGATTAAAAAAGGAAAATAGACCCATTTTTGAAACACCGGGACGAATCTTATTATATTTTTTAAAAGGGGGGGAAATTGTTTTCACTATTTTATGATTCAGTCGAGAACAATCGTGACTTCAATCATGAGATGAACCGGTTTCGGATAAGGCGTGTCTTTTGGCACGTTAATTAGCCGATATGTTTAGATTAGGTATGGTATCATATCTTGGTATAGATTGCTCTTTGAAAACTGAAGGTATAAGGTTGTTGCAGAAAAAACGTCTGCAACGTAAAATCTTCAACATTCTTTCACCCCACGCTCACCGGAGTAGCGAAACCCAAGCTAAGTAGGTAGCGTGGCGAGTCAACGTACAAGAATTGTTCTTTCACCGTAGGGACTATGGCTTTGCCTGCTAAATAACTAGCGGTTACGTTGGTGTTCGCAGGAATCTCTTGATTTTAATCACGAGTAGTTCAGTAAACTGGATTTACATTCCGCTATAATTATCAAATTTCCACCATATTAATTCTAACAAACTATCGATTGTTATTTGCAGAACCAGACTTCTCCCGCTGTAATGCAAAAAAGGATGCAGAGTGAACATCAAAGTCTCTGCATCCTTCCATATAATCATTATGCAACAGGAAAATATCCCCTGTGTCTAATCTTCTAGATTTATAAACAATCTGCCTTCTGCCCGTTTACGGGCTTCGTTGCCAAAGCTGTCTGTAGCAATGACCTCTATGGCTGCCCCGTTAGCATAAGCGCTACGCGGCACTGTCCAGTATCCGACATATTTGCCTTCACTTATTTCCATCATCGGTAATTCTAAAGCTGTTTCAGTTTGCATGATAGGGTCAGTAAGCGGCATATGCACGATAAATTTTGCTTGCAATCCCGGTTCACTTTCAAACTCAATCATGACAGATTGACCGGTTTCCAATTCCTTATCTTCATCGGGCTTTAGATTGAAAATTTCCGGTGGAGTGTCATCAACATATACAGTAATCGTTTCGGTTGTTGTATTTCCAGCCAGGTCAGTTGCCACAATTTCAATTACATTCTCTCCTTCATACAGAAGAATTTGATGTGAAAACGCCCCATCAGTAACTTCTGTTTCCTCACCATTCACCGTAACGGCATCAAGGTGTTCATCGCTCACAGTACCTTCCACTGCTATTTCACGATCTGCTTTCTCACCGTCTTCCGGACTGGTAATCGTTAGATCCGGTGCTTCTGTATCCAGTGTTACTGTTACAGGATCAGACTCATCAGCCTGTTCACCATTTACATACGTTAATGCTGTAAATTCATTTTCACCTTCAGCCAATTCTGTATCCAAAGCAAAGCTTCCATCTTCGCCAATTTCTACAGAACCTGCTTCTTCACCATTTTGCAGCACTTCCACTGTTGTTTCTGGAGAAGCAGTACCTTCTACAGTCACGTCAGCTTCATTTGTAATCAGCCCTTCATCAGGTGAAGTGATTACAGGTGTTTCTACTTCGTATGCTACCCGGGCGCGGATCATGTAGTTACCCTCAGCAGCCGGAGATGGTGACCATACACCTCCAACTTCCTGATAGCTTCTTTCAGCATTCGGACTATCTTCATCTGTAGCAAGTCCAGGTGAGTTTGTATTATCCTGGGTTTGGACATAGACCATGAAGAAGTCGCCATCAACCTGGATGCTTTCATCACGCAGGTCAACTACCGTCCATTCATCCAGATCCCTGATCGCTTCATCTTCAACCGGACCAGCCAATCTTTCATCAGGCATCCCGTCCTCACCAGCTGACCAAACTTCAACTGCGAATGGCGTATCACCTGGTGTAGGGAAATCTGTGTCATGGAACTGGAATACACCATCAGTGACAAGTGCAGAATCCCTATCTTCAGGTAAGCTCATTTTTACTGCCCATTTGTTACCAGCATCATAGAATGCGCGTGCGTTTTCCGCTGTACCATCATCATAATAGATCTCTCCACCAGGGACAGTATAGAATGGCTCCAGCTCAATATCAAGGGGCACATTACCATCAATCGTTATTTCCACATCTTTGGAATAAAAATCAGACGCAATTACTCTTAAAGTGTAGTCACCTTCATAACCGGTAATTTCATAATCTCCGTTAACATCCGTTTCCACAGGATCAACATTAGCATCTTCTACAAGAAGCACTGCTGCTCCTTCAATTGGATCACCGGAGTTTTCGTTTGTAACGGTGCCACTGACTGTATACTGATCCATTTCCTCTAAGGTGAAATTAACCTCTGTTGTACTATCTTCTTCGATCGTGACTGATTGTTCATTCGGATGGAATCCATATGATTCTGCTGCAACTGTAAAATCACCAGCTGCATTAACAAAAGAGTAGGTTCCATCTTCAGGGTTTGTGTTAACAGATCTACCAGACTCTATTACACTGACACTTGCAGCCAGCGGTAATCCAGAAACATTTGCTTCATTGCTTTCATTCTCAGTTTTGCTATTTTCAGTTTGAGGATTATCCTTTTCTGGTACACTATGGTTCTTCGCATCTGTTTGTAACGCTCTTTTATTATCATTTGATTGTTTTTCCTTCGTATTGCTTTGTGTTTCCAAAGTGTCCTCGGCTTTCATTTTCTCAAAACCATTTTGCTGGGACAGATGAGTCGTACTAAATATGGACGTGTCAGTCAATTCAACATCATCCAAGTACCATCCAGGTTCATGAACAGAACCATCGCTTTCAAAATAAAATGCTAAATATATTTCTTCTCCAGCATAATCTGACAAGTCTGCTTCTATATGCTGCCAAATGCTGCCCTGTCCACTGAAGTGTGCAAGTGTTTCCCAATTTTCCTGATCTGTAGACACTTGTACTTCCCCAAAATCACCTGAACCTTGTTCAAACATATACCAATGTTTGAACTGCAGATAAGCATTACCTTCAGGCAATTCAACAGGCGGCATAATCAACTGATCGCTACTGTTTCCAGGGTAATCTCCATCAAGTATTGTAGCATAAACATTTTCCCCTGCAATTGCTCCCTCAGGTCCTGAAGTTGGCGTGCCGACTTCCCAGGAACTTCTATACTCAGAGATCCAGCCTGGGTTCGTTTCAAAATTTTCACTGTATCCGAGTGTTATGCCAGTATCCACTTGAACCTCATAAATATCGCTTACTACCTCATTTCCACCGTAGTCAACTATACGCCATCTATAGTCAATTGATGGTTCACTAACAATGTCACCCGGAAGTGTTGCAGAATAGCTTCCATCTAATTCATCACCATCTATAAGCTCTGCATCTACAGATTGCCATTCACTTCCCTCTGAATCTTGATATTGCAGCTCAACTAATTCAACACTAAAATTATCCTGAACGTCAATACCGACAGGAAGATTCATTTCATCATAAGCAACAGCTGGCACCTCATGCTGATAGGTTGGTGGCTCTGTGTCTTCGTATAACGGTTCATCACTTAAACCGACGTCATCTAAATACCAGCCTTCATTATGAACAACTGCAGTGCTCGTAAAATGAAACGCAATATGAACACGTTGCCCAGCATAGTCTCCCAACCTTAATTCAAAATCTTCCCAACCATCACTTTCACCCTCAACAATAGCAAGTTGTTCCCAATTCTCCTGATCAGTGGAAATCAAAACATATCCCATATCCCAAGTAGCATGGGTATGATACCAATGTTTAAACTGCAGATATGAATTTCCCTCAGGCAAATCAATCGGAGGCATTTCTAACATCATATCGTTATTAGCACCATGATCCCCATCAAGATTCGTGGCATATACTCTTTCACCTGAGTAAGCATCAGGACCATAAGTAGGTATGCCCCATTCCCAAGAATTGTTTTCCCCATAGGAAATCCAGCCGTTCGGCGCAGTTTCAAAATCCTGGAAATAACCAACTGTGATTCCCTGTTCTATATTTACTTCATAAATGTCGGTTGTAACCTCGTTTCCTCCATAGTCATTAATGACAAAGTGATAGGTGAATTCATCCCCAACAATCTCTTCTCCAGGCACCGTTACATTATACTCACCGGAACGATGATCCCCGGAAGCTCTAGGTAATTCTACTACTTCATCATTATAATGGAACTCTACTGAAGTAACACTTACATTATCACTTGCTTCGATAGTCAGATCCAAATCCATTCCCTCATAAATCTCAGCAGGTGATTCATGCTCATACGTTGGAGGTTCGGTATCCTCTCCATGCATCGTGACCTGCCCCTCAATCGTTCCTAAACCAGAAATCACAGACGAAACTGCTGCATAAGCATCAACAATTCCGTATCCATATCCATTATTTGGAGACTCAGGAAAAGATTCATCTGTTCCTGCTTCTGAATCAGCCATTTCCATTAAAATTTCTTCTGTGGTATCTACATCAAGATTTGCATTTGCAGATTTCAACAATGCTACTACCCCGGCAATTGCTGGAGAAGCCATAGAGGTACCGTTTTTTCCACCATAACCACCTCCCGGTATGGAAGATCGGACACCTTCACCCGGTGCTGCAATATCCGGTTTGATCTCATCATATGGCGATGGTCCTTCTAAAGAGAAGGTAGATTTATCGTCACTGCTGTTGGTGGAACCAGTAGCAAAGGACTCGGGATAATTTGCAGGCACAGCAACTGATCCAGGTCCACCCGGATTTGTCAGCGTCGTATTTCCAGCTGCAAATGCAGGGAAAATTTCTGCTGCTCTCCATGCAGTAACCGCATCACGGTACCACTCATCAAGCCCCGGTCCACCTCCCCAAGAGTTATTTACAACATCAGGCGCTTTCGTTGCGTCGCCGCCTGGAGCTAAAATCCACTGCGCTGCGGCAAGCAAGTCAGTGTCATATGCACCTGCTGGTGTGAAAGCTTGGACTGAAATCCACTGTGCACCTGGAGCCACACCTACTTGATTCGACCCATCTGCTTCACTTCCTACCATTGTTCCGGTCACATGTGTACCATGACTGTCATCATCATACGGCACTTCTTCTCCATTAACCGGATCATAAAAACTGTACGTATGATCAACCTCACCGGTTGCTGGATCGTATCCGCGATATTTATCCTGCAGTGCCGGGTGTTCCCAATCAGCACCTGTATCGATGCTAGCAACAACCGTCCCTTGTCCATCAATGCCCATATCCCATACAGCCGGTGCACCTATTCGGTCGACGTTCCACTCAATTTCTGCTGTTTCGTTTTCAGGCACTTCAGCTTCGGTATCCACCGCTCTTATCAATTCACGCTGTTCGTTTGGCAAAAGCTTTTCTACTTCAGAGAAAGAAGCCAGCTTTTCTGCAACTTCTTTTGTCGCAGTAACAGCCATACCGTTCACAATATGGTAGGAACGAATATCTTCCGCATTACCCATATCTTCTTGTTCTTCAAGGAAGAGTTTTGTCTTTTGCTGTGACTCCCTCGCAATTGATTTTAATTCGGAAATCACCGCAGAACGCTGTGCGTGTTCCTGACTCAGTGCAGAAAGATTAGCATTTTGCGCACTTTCTCTGGCTTCATGGGCAACCCCCATTACATCCGCTGTTTCCGTAAACTTGATTAAAAATGTTACCTTGTCTTCGTTCTCAAGTTGGCTTTGTAAGCTGCTGCTTACTTTATTTTGAACATTTATCTTTGAATCGTTAAGGGAATGGTTTACCTTCCCATTCGATTCCGCAAATGTCAGTCCTGGTGTAATTAATGAGAAAATCATGACGATCGATGCCAAAATACTAAATGCACGAACCTGTCTTTGTTTTTTTCTCACACTTTATCCTCCCTTCGATTTTGAACCCCTAAAAAAACTGCCCCCCTTTTACAACTCCCTATACCAACCTGGCAATCTTTCAGGCTGATTCTTGTTGCTAGTTTCACTATAATAGATACGCAACACAAATGATGTCGAATTAAGTCGCTAATAATCTGATGATTACAAATTGAATAATTGGTACTACCTTTTAATGCTTACAAACTGGGCAGAAAGTATGTACGGTTAAAATTCACAAGGCATCGGAACAGTATTTTGTTTATCCTAAAAAAAAGAAGTTTACCGATAAAATATTTTCATTAGAAAAAATGATTAATAGTAACTATTTTATTACAATTAATTCCATAAAATTCTTATATTAGTAGAATATCCCTACTAAATATCCCTTAAAGCATGTCGGCTATGTAAAACTTTCTTATTACAAAAGAACAAAAAACAGGATCAAAGAATTAATTTTGTATCATCGAGAAGGATTTCTTGAAGCAAAAAAAAGAAAGAGTTTTTCCCACTACACCTTTAATAGGTATGGGGAAAGCATAACTTAACAGTTGAGAGTTTAACTGTTATGATTGCAAAAACTAAATTCATATATTATAAATTAACATGCAGGCATATTTCTATTTTCTGAAAAATAGAGTTTCATTTGTATGATAAGGCAAAAATATTTCTCATAATTATGTAAAAAGGAGCATCAATAATGAATCTATTATCATTCCGATATTTTTTAGAGGTTGCACGTCATTTAAACTACAGTAAAGCCTCAGAAATACTTCATATCTCACAGCCCGGACTCAGCAAGCAAATTACGTCACTTGAAAAAGAACTGGGTTTTAAACTATTTGATCGCACTACAAGAAAAGTGGAACTAACGGCAGAGGGCAAATATTTACACAAAAAACTATCCCCTCTATTTCAGGACATTGAAAGTACAGTTAGCGAACTAACAAATAAACAAGCGATACCTGAAACCACAATAAAAATAGCAACCGTTCCTTCCGCTGCAAGTAACTATTTGCCAAATATTTTAAGCATGCTGCATAAAGATATGCCGGACATTGAAATTTCTTTATATGAAACTACTTCTGTCCAAGCCATTGAATTGTTAAAGCAGCAAAAATGTCATCTTGCTTTCATCAGAACACCAATCGATCCCGAAAAGATAAAAAAACAGGGGCTTAATATGCTGGAATTTTCTAGATATCCCATACAGTTAGTCGTTGCAAAGGACCATAGAATAACGAAAAACGCTTCGGTTGATTTATATGATATACGGGATGAAAATTTCATTCATTATGACTCTAATAATTCACCTTCATTATATTATCTTTTACAACGTGCCTGTTTAACTGCGGGATTTGTGCCAAAAACGTTTTGTGTTGGACCCGAAATGCTGACCATTGCCAATTTGGTTTCATATGGATTGGGAGTTACCATCATGCCAAAAGACATGATCGAATTAATCAATTCAAGTAATATTACAGCTATTAATCTTAAAAACCAGGATCTACAAAGTTCCATATCCGTTTTTTGGAAGGATTCAGATTATTTGCCTCTTAATACCAAAGTTATTTTGAAGTATTTACATGATATTGTTTAACCAAAAAAATTCCTTGTGATATAAAGTCTTCATTAACAAAATTGAGCCGAAAAAAGAAACAAACTTAAAAATTGTGAAAGAAGTTACCGAAGTAATCAAACAGGGGGCGAGTTATTTCCGATTCGATATATTGAAATGTTAAACTAAATACAAATATCACTGAATAATAAGAAAAACATAGAATAATCCAATTGATAAACTGGTGACAGGTACCAGTAAAGAACCACCATCACCTTCTAAGAAGAAGGCGATGGAAGGATGAAAACTTTAAGAGGTTCGCACGTTAGTATGGCGAATTTCCAAAAGCTCTATGGTACATGCCGCCTTAAATAATCAATTTTTCCCGACACCTAGTAAGTTTATAATCTTACTACAGTGAGCATTATCTCTGAAAAAAGATATATGAGAAGAGCCACGATCCTACATGATGTGCATTGGGTCATAACTCCTAAATCAGTTAAAATAAGGATAAAACCTGTTAAGGATTACACTCTTTTATCTACAAACCTTACACATGGATCAAACGCATTCCACGTAAAGAAAAGCACAGCATCCCAGTTTATAGAATACTGTACTATTATGGGAAGATTCAATTTAGTATTTAATCAATTAACCGCAGAGGTAATGCAGCTGACAGCATAACTAAAACGCTATTCCCACTGTTCAATCAAGTTATCTGCACCCGTTTTAAGTTCATCATACACAATCTCTGAGATCAATTCGTCTTCTTTCTGATGTTCCAATAACATTTTAAAGCTTTCCATATGTTTGATGGCCTTATCCATGGACTCAATTTCTTCATATTGTTCTACTGCAGTCAGGTGAGTCTGTAAATGTCTTGCTGCTTCGTCACTTACAATGGACCCCTCGTCCAAGAATTCCTCAACCTGTGTCATCATTTGATCGATAGAATACTCACCGGGATCTTCGGGATCTTCAATCGAGGTATAAATGGTTGTCAAATTACCTCTTAAATGCAATAATCGCATAATCGATTCACCAGCAGAGACATTTTCACTAACTTCTTGAATCATGTCCCAATCTTCAGGTTCAGCATCTCCATCTTCCCAAAGGCGGACAGCTAGTTCATTGCCTTCAATGTGTAGTCTTAACCAATGCCAGTCGGTCGTCATATTTGCATCAATACTGTCAAAATGGAAAGTGTTCTTGTTCTCCATTCCAAATAGCTTTAACTGGTCTGTTTTTAAATTTAATTCAATACCGTATCCGTTTCGAGGAGAAGAGTTACCGTCGAGGAACTCATCACCCCGAATAAATGCCCTCATCCATTGGTCATTACCCACTTGATCAGTGCGAAAGCGCATTAGTAAATCACTTTCCATTGGATTTTCCATATTAGGTATTACCCTACCGTAAGAGGCGCTTAAATCGGCTTGCTGTGATCCTAGCTCAATCTTACCCGTATTTTCCTGTATGCTATACTTTACCCCATCTGAATTGTCCGGATTTGGGTATGAATGAAGTTGATCAAAAGCTTCTGAATTCCAATTAGCACCATCCTCGCCATTAAAGTCATGATGGAAGATAGATTCATTCTCTGGTGACTCCACAGTAAGTTCGTCAATAAAAAATGTATTTACATTATCCTTGTCAAGGTTAGCAAAACTTAACATAGACTTTTTATGAACTTCAGGAATATCGTATTCAATGTCCCAATCCCCAGGTTCTTCTTCATTATCGTTCCATAGACTAACCGAAACCTTGCCGTCTGAAGCACGTAACTTCAACCAATGCCAATCCGTCGTCATATTGGCTGTTACACCTTCCACTTTGGTTGTACTATTGTCTTCTCTTCTTTGCAAAGCTAACTCGTCCGTTCCAAGATGCAATGCAATCCCATAACCATTCCGAGCAAATGAACTACCAGACCCAAACTGATCGGATTGCACCCAGACTCTTAACCATTGTGTACTGCCTAAATCATCCACCCGAAAACGCATTCGGACCTCACTGTTTTCTAAATCTTCCATAATTGGAGTTAGTTTCCCATAGCTGCTAGATGTTCCATCCCTCCTTTCGTCAATCTCCATTTTCCCGGTATTGTCTTCGATGCTGTATCTCACGGCATCCGGATTTCTTGGGTATACAAAAAGGTCCTCACCAAAGGCTTCTGGATCCCACGAATCACCATCTTCACCATTAAAGTCATATGTGAATGCAATCGTTTCTTCATCCAAATCTTCAACTGTAAACTCGTCAACATGGAGCATATTGCCATTGTCGAAATCTAAGTTGACGAAGCTCCATAGCCCCTGCCCTTGATCAATTTCGTAGTCGAAGTTTGTTTCTCGGTCAAAGTCTGTCATCCAATCCTCAAGTGTATCCCCTAGTTCAGGAAAACGGATATCGGATGCGCTCTCTACACGTTCATTCACTATTTCTTCAATTTCTTCCTCAATTTGCAACCGCAACTCAGGATCAACCATTCTTTTTAACATTTCGTGTCTTCCGCCTTCTTTAACCCAAGTAGGCACGAAATCAATCAAATCTGTTTCGACTTCTTGATTATCAGCTTGAAGCTGTCCAGTAGGTATTTGTAAAACCATACCTGGCAGCAGCAAAAAAATAACAGCTACAATCGCCATTCTTTTTATCATTTTTGACATGTTAATCCCCCCAGAATAATTATTTCAACACGTGTATTGCAACGATATGGTCTTATAAATAGCTTAATCTTAGCTTATAAAGGCTCTCATCCTAATACCCTCCGATCAGTCATTCTCAACCATATAATCCATAATCACTTTGCCGATCTCAGCAATGGTAGGAGTTGCGGTATTAGGAACTACATTATGCGTAAGGACTGCGGCATATATTTCTTCTTCCCCAAGTGTAAAAACGCCCACATCATGAAGCACTCTTGGGCTTGCTGTTGAGCCACCTTTACGGCCTGTCTGGATGTCTCCGTGAATCTCCGGATCTTTGTACGCAGTCAACCTGCCATCCGGTACTTCTCTCATAATTCTTAAAAATTCTTCTTTACCTTCCTGGGAAAAAATATCTTTGTTAATTACTCCTGCAACAACTGTTGCCATATCTTTCGCAGTTGTATAATTGTGAGGTCCTCTATCCTGGGGCATTGATGTATATATTGAATTCTGCATCACAGTTTCTTCACACCCTAATTCAATACAAGTCCAATTAATTTGATCAAACCCTACTCTTTCAGCAATCATGTTCGTAGCTGTATTGTCAGAAACAGTCATCATCAACTCTGCCAATTCTCGGACGGGCATAACTACTGGCAAGTCCATATCTCTAATAACACCGCTTCCACCAACTGCATCCGACGCTTCCACAAGCACCTCATCATCCCAAACTAAGTCACCTCTTTCGGCTTGTCTTACAGCTTCAGCCAAAATAGGAACTTTGATAACACTAGCAGAAGACATTACTTCCGTTTCATTAATATTTATGATCCCTTCGCTTGTTTCAATAAAAACCCCAATATTTCCATCAGTATCAGCTTCATTCACAATCTCTTCCACATTATTCTTTAATTCAGAAAAAGTCTCTACTTCCGCTTGTCCGCTTTCCATTGACGTAAGCAAAACTATCAACATTACACAAGCAATAGCTATCACTCCATATCGCTCAATAAACTTAAACATGCTAATCCTCCTTTTTTTAAAACGTAGATATTAACAGACAGTCAAGTTCACTTCCATATTTCATAATGTTCAGGGGCAATGCTACAGAACGAGCTTCCAGAAAAGTGAAATTTAAATAATTGTGATTATTATCTATCTCCTTGCATACTACGTATATTCACTACCCTCCTATCCAGATTTGAAATTGTATATATAAAATTATCACTTCTCTAATCTGTTCTAAGAACTTCTCTATTCCGGAATTTCCAAGTCACAAAATATCAGTAATAACATCCCAGATTCATTTCTATGCGGCATTAAAATTGATATAGACATAAATGTTGGGAATGCATCATCTACACATCATCGGGACCAACATCTTCAATTCGTGGTAAATTTATAATTGCACGTAAAGAAAGTATCCCTTCAACTACCCGCTAGCCAATTATAAACATAGCCCAGTGAGGCAGGAAATTTCAATTTTAGTCAACCCTGACTACAAACTTGTGCTGCTTCTTAAAAAAATTGATTATGGATCTTCCAAGATGCTCTGTTTCGTTTTCTCTCTCGATAAAATTCTTCTAAGTTTTACCTTGATGACAGGTTAACACCTGCCACCAAGGTAAGAATCCGTCCAAATCTATCCATCTACTCCCACGCATCAAGCAAAACATCTGCATGTGCTTTTAACTCGCCGGCAGCATTTTCAGAAATCAACCCTTCATCACCTTGATAATCTACCAGCAATTTAAAGTTGTTCATATGCCTTATAGCCTTATCTATCGCGCTTTGTTGTTCATACTGCTCTATCGCAGTCAAATGCGTAGTAAGCAAGCGGGCAGCTTCTTCATCTGTGATTTCCCCGTTTGCTGCATGCTCTTCAACGAGTTCCTTCATCAGAGCCACACTGGAATCTCCAGGAGGGGCAGGATCTTCTATCTCATCCATATCAATAGCCATCGCGCTTCCTCCACCTCTTCTCTCCGGCTCCGAAGCAGCTCGGATATTTCCATCTTCCAGAAATTCAAGGCCATTTGCTGCACTAATTCCCTGTGGAGCATTATCTGCAATAAACGTGTGTCCCATATCTTCCAGTTCATCTAAAAGTGCCCCATATTTTTCAAGGTACACACCTTCAAATTGTGTACTGGCATGGCTTAAATTCCGCTGTGATAAACGCGGTTCATCAACTGCTTCCGGTAGTGACATATTAAAATCAAGCAGACTGATGATAATCTGTAAATTTGTTGTGATAATTCGGTTGCTGCCTGGTGATCCAATCGTCATTACCGGGTCCCCGTCTTTTGCCACAATCGTAGGAGACATCGCGCTCAGCATGCGAAGTCCCGGTCTCGGGGCATTGGGATGGTCCGGATCCTGCATTGGTGTCCGACCGGAAAATCCGTTGTTTAAAATAAACCCATAGCCAGGAACAACCATTCCATTCCCTGCAATACTGTTAATCGTCTTCGTATAGCTCACTACATTACCATCACCGTCAGCTACAGATAAATGAATGGTCTCTGTAGGTATTTCTTCTTCCGCTTCCTGAGAATCCGCCGCATCTTGCTCGAGTGCAGTCAATGGTGCAGCAGCATTTTGTTCCATTGCTGTCAGTTGTGTATCATCAGCTAAATCATTTACGTTAATCTCATCAAACTGAATCGTATTTCCACTGTCATGATCAAAATTAATAATGCTTAGGAGTGCTCTTCCCAAATTATTATTTTCTTTTTCCTCATCAGACAATTCATGTGTAACAGCCCATTCATCTGGCTCTTCCATATCATCATTCCAAAGACGAACGCCCAGATGATCACCTTCTGCTTTTAGTCGTAGCCAGTGCCAGTCTGTGGATAATTCCGTGTTCGCAGTACCAAGTGTAGTGGAACTTCCGTCCTCTCTTCCACGCAAAATTAACCTTTGATCATCGGCTCTTAATTCAATTCCATATCCATTTTCTGCCATGGAACTTCCAGAACTGAACCGATCCGCCTGAATCCAGAATCGTAAGCGCTGATCATTCCCTAGTTCATCAAATTTAAACTTCACAAGCAGTTCACTTTCATTTAAAGCACGCATGTCCGGGGTAATTAACCCATATGCACTTCCATTTCCTTGAAGCCTGTTATCCATTACTACCTGTCCAGTGTTATCCTGAATGGTAAACTCCGCGCCGGGCGGTGTGCCAGGCCATGAATGAAGATTAGCAAAAATAGTCGGATCCCAATGATCTCCATCTGTTCCTTCAAAACTATGTTGGAAAGCTACCCCTTCTTCTGGAAGTTCCGGCTGTTTATCCGGATCTTCATCATATGGCCACGGATCTCCCGGAGCAACCTGTCCAATCGTAGCAAAATCATCTGATACGTTAAATCTGCGCTCAGCAGCATAACCTTTTGACATTAAGCCATCTACAGGGATTACTGTATGTGCAGGGTCCCCCATATACATGCTCCGATCAGCAAATGCATAACGGGAAGCCTCCAAAAAGTAATGATAGGCTTGAGCTTTTGGCACATCACCAAGGTCATAAGCCTCTAATATATTCAATATCTCAGTAATCGTTACACCACTTGATGAAGGTGGTACACTGTAAACGTCATAATCACGGTATGTCGTATGAGTCGGCTCTTTATGAATTACTTCATAATTTTGCAGATCATTCATTGACATATTCCCTGCCAAGACCTCTCTCTCTGGATTATCCACAACCGGCGGGTTATGAATAGTATCAATAATGGCCTCAGCAATTTCACCTTCATAAAAAATTTCACTGCCGTGTTCCGCAATTAAACGATATGTTTCAGCAAGATCAGGATTTTTCATGATTGTCCCTGGTTCTGGCACTTCACCATTTTCATCGAGATAAAGTTCTATCGAGCTTTCAAAAAGCCGGAATTTATCAGCGTGTTCTCCTACTTCCCGAATGAAGTTATCATCTGCAGGAAAACCTTCTTCTGCGACTTCAATTGCCGGCTGCAACACTTCTTCCAGGCTCATAGTTCCATGTTCTTCCAACGCCTCCTCCCAGGCTTTCACCATCCCTGGCTTACCTGTTGCCATTCCGCTCGCACTGCGGACATTTGCAGGGTAGAGCTCTCCTGTTTCCGGATTAATATAGGATTCCGGCCCGAAGTTTTCACTTGTTTCCGTTACATGGTCCAAAACCACGGAGCGTTCCTCATCGGCCAGGTAAATATTCATAAAACCTCCACCGCCAACTCCGCCTGAGAATGGACGAGTAACACCCTGAGCTGCAGCAGCTGCTACAGCCGCATCAACCGCATTACCGCCTTTTTTCAGTGTTTCAATCGCTGCATTAGATGCATCTGGATGCTCTGTGGACACAGCTCCACCATCACCAACAGCGGTAGGCGTTTGTCTTGGATCCCCTGGGTCTCCTGCTAATCCTGTCATTGGCATGGTGATGGTTAAAAGAATGATTAAAAATATAGAAGCTGATTGTCTCATTCGTTTTCTTTGCATGATAGTTCTCCTCTCACTTTTTTTAACTCCCTGTGACCGTCTCTTTGTCACAGGGAGTGCCAAGTAGTCAAATCAACATTCTATTGAACTAGTCTGCTCCCGAACTCAAACTATTCCCAAAACTCAAGAAGACTTTCTGCATGGGCAGTCAGAGTGGCAGCTGCTTCCACAGAGATTAATTCACTTTCTTCATAATGAACAAGCAATTCATCTTTAAAGCTGTTCATATGTCTAATCGCCTTGTCCAACTCTCCGTTTTCTTCATATTGACCAACGGCAGTCAAATGTGTCTGTAATACCCGGGCAGGTTCATCATTGGAAATCTCCCCATTTTCCCTGTATTCATCAACGAGAAGCTTCATTTCTTCAATACTTATAGGCTCTTCAGGCAGTTCTGCACCTTCTTCGCCTAAGAATCCTTTTATTTGATCCTGTCCAGCGATATCGATCGTTACTACCGGTTTTTCATCATCAATTGTCGGATCCTTCTCATCAACAGTAACCCTGAATGTTGTCAACGTTTCACCATTGATTGTTCCTGATCCAGTAAAGCTCACCCAGTCATCAAAAGTCTGGATTCTGCCTAAGTTATCAGCAATGAGTTCCATGTCATCACTTACAAATGTCATACTACCAGTTGCCCCATGATCACTTTCTCCCTGTTCAAGATTAAAGGAAATCGAGGATCCGGTTTCTGAACCATCTAAGGATAATATTTTACGGTTTTCAGTTGCCTCCACATTTTCATCTTGCGTTACAGGACGAGTCGGCATGTTTGGCTCCATTTCTACAAATTCCCCAACTTGAATGCCAGTTAGTTCGCCATTGTTCAGGGCTAATTCACCATTTACCAGCACTTGTTCAATGCCATCAGCGAACTGTCTTGGTTCCTCAAATGTAGCATGATCTATAACAGAATCAGGATCAAAAATCGTAATGTCTGCTTTCATACCTGCAGCAAGATAGCCACGATCAGACAGACCAATCAGCGCAGCAGGGAGTGAAGTCATTTTTTGAACAGCTTCTTCCCAAGCAAGCAGTCCTTCTTCCCTTACATAGTGGCCTAAAACTCTTGGCTGTGTTCCATAACGTCTTGGATGGACTTCATTGGAAGTACTTGCTCCGCCATCAGAAGCGATGGCAACTACTGGAGATTGAATAAATCTCCTAAAGTCATCTTCGTGCCCAAAGTCATAAATGGTCCGCAAGCTTCCTTCTGTTTCCAGAATTTGCATTGTTGTTTCACCAATCGTTAACTCCCTTTCTTCTTCAACGTAAGTGAAATTCCAGTCTTCTGGCTCCTCCTCACTGTCTTTCCAAATACGGATACTTACTTCATCTTCTTCAGCACGCAATCTTAGCGTATGCCAATCCGTATCCAGGGCAGCATCTGCAGTATCAAGAACTGTTGTCGTACTTTCTTCACGATTGATGAATGACATTTCATTGTCTTCAAAGTCTATTTCAACCCCGAATCCATTTGCAGGCAACGTCATGCCGGATTTGATTTCATCCGCTTTTGTAAATATTCTCAGCTGCTGATCTCCGCCAATTTCGTCTGCTTTAAAGCGCAGTAAAACATCACTGTTTTTCACATCATCCATGGCAGGAGTAAATTTGCCATACGTACTGCAGCATAAATCAGCGTCATAGCCATCAAGTGTAACTACTCCTGTATTATCCTGAATACTAAAGTCAACACTTTCTTCCGGGAATGAATGAATGTTGATAAACTTATCGCTATGCCAGCCATCACCATTGTTTCCTTCAAAATCATACTCATAATATATATCTTGTCCAGTAGCTGACTCTACCCTGAAATCGTCAAAATGGAATGTGTTGCTGGCAGAATCAAGATTTGTTATGCTTACCATTGCTTTCTGATCTTCAATTACTTCTTCTTTGGAAACATCTACTATGGAGTCCCAATCTGCTGGTTCTTCTTCATCTGCCGGCCACATTTTCACGAGTAAAGTGTCATTTTCCAGTTTCACTTTTAAATCGAGCCAAGTGTCCGGTTCAATTCCGGCATTGGAAATGGTCTCATGAATCGTGGATGAACTGTTTTCCCTTTCGTATACCTGGATACGATCCTGGTCAAGACGCACCGCAATGCCATAACCATTTACAGGGAATGAACTTCCCGATCCAAAGTTATCGGAATTAATCCATACCCGCATGATCTGGTTTGCTCCCATCGTATCCCCGACTTTAAAGCGCATAAATGTTTCACTATCTCCCACGTCTGCCATTGCAGGGGTAACATTTCCGTAGGCACTTGCATTCCCGCTTATTCTCGGAGCTACATTTGTATGTCCCGTATTATCATTGATCGTACGAGTTACTGCATTAGACGGGTATGAATGCAATACGTCAAATTTGGATGTATCCCATTCCTCTCCGTTATCACCTTCAAAGTCATATTCATACGCTACATTTCCACTTGCATTTGTTACGGTTATTTCATCGATATCAACATCAAATTCCTGTTCATAGTTTAAATTGAGAAATGATAAAAGGGTTCTGCTCCGTGGGTTCCCAACTCCTGTATCCATATAATCAGCAAGGGTCATCCGTTTCGTTGGAAAATATACACCCTCAGGTCCTTGAACACGGCTATACATTATTTCCTCAATCTCTTCTTCAATAATGTCCCGTAATTCAGGATCTGCAAACCTTTCCAGCATGGCACTTCTTCCGCCTTCTTCCGCCCATGGTGGAACGATGGCTGTAAGCCCTGTCTGACTTCTGAGATATGGATAAATATCTGCAGCAGTATAAACACCGCGCTCATTTGCATCATTGATGAGCTGCATCATTTCTTCAGATTTTCCCCAGTTATTAGGCCCCATTGTCTTGATATGGGTAATAACCGGTGCCAATCCTGATTCCTCACCAATTTCAATCGTTTCTTCAGTAGCTTCAATTACTTCATTATTTTCATTTCTCTGGTGGTTTGGAAAATTGGTTCTCCATTCTCCTGCTGCACTCACCACATCAATTACTTGATCCGTCTCTGCAAAATAAGCCGGTCTGTAAAACAATCCTGCTGAAACACCTGCAGCACCTTTTTCCATTGCTTCTGTGATAAGGGCTTGCATTTCTTCCATTTCAGCATCAGTTGCTCTTCTGTCTTCATTACCGACTACTTCACTCCAAACGGAATTAAAGCCAATATAGGATCCGATATTTATTCCCAAACCGCTTTCTTCCAAATCAATGCGGGACTGAAGATCTGTTGGTCCTCCGCCATCAGGGCTTAGTACTTCCATCGTGACGCCCTGGCTTAATGGACTTTCAGCTTCTTGCAGTGCAGCAAGGCTAGCGTGACTGTGAACATCTATAAATCCAGGTGCCACAAAATTTCCTTCTGCATTGATTTCCTGTTCTGCTGTCGCATTGGATAAATCGCCAATTTCTGCGATATATCCATCTTTAATAGCGACATCGGCATCATATCGATCCAGGCCTGATCCATCTACAATGCTTCCACCTCGAATGATCGTATCGAAACCATCGTTAGCTGCAGCGCTTACACGGATGTCACTAATGCCTAAACTCAATAATAGTGTGAACACGACAAACATATGAAAATATTTTTTCATTTTCTTTACCATACTTTCTTAAACCTCCCTTTTTGAATAAGAGTTTAAATGAATCCTTAGAACGGAAAATTAAATTTAATAGAGAGCATACATGATTATTTTATTCTACCAGGTAGTCCATGACACGCTCGCCAATTTCTGCCATTGTTATTCGGGAAGATTTTAAAGTAGCATTTTGAGACATAACAGACACATATACTGCTTCATCCTGATGAGTAAACATGCCAATATTATGTCTGACATTCGTACTGCCTAAGCTTCCGCCTTTGCTATAAAGACTGACACCGCTATGATCATCGTCTTTATAATGGCTTAAAATACCTTCCGCCATCATTCTTAAAAATTCCTCTTTACTTTCAGAGCTCAATATGTCTCCTTCATATACCGCTTCCATTATAGTTGCCATATCTTTAGCTGAAGTAAGATTATCATTCGGTGTAACAGATTCCATCATATACCTTTGCAATTTTGTATCATCAGCACCCATTTCAGCAATAGCCTGATTGACAGAACCCATTCCAACTCTTTCAATAATCATATTTGTTGCTGTATTATCTGACTGCGTAATCATTAGATATAACAAGTCTCTCAATGATAGAATTTGGTCATCTGACATATGCCGGATGATTCCGCCACCTGAAGTAATATCGGAATCGCTTACCGTAACCTTTTCATCCAGATTTATTATTCCTTGTTCTGCTTGACGCAATGCTTCGATTAAAATAGGCACTTTAATGGTACTTGCAGAAGAATATACCTTTTCTTCCTCAATTCCTATATCTCCGTCCTTTGTACTCACGAATACAGCATAGTTTTCATCGTCACCAATAATAGTTTCTATATCTTCTTCCAGGGATGAAAAGCCACTCTCTTCTCCACTGGCAAATTCATTCACAGACAGTCCTAAAAGTAAGCTGAACAAAACTACGGCTAACACAAGTAATAGTTTATTTTTCCAGGATTTATAAACCAATCGAAAAACCTCTTTTCTGTAAGTTTTTATATGATATTTCCAACTAATCCTTACCAATTATTTAATGATCTGAAGTAATATTTGTATAACTTTAACCCCCTATACGATTCAATAATATTTTGAAGCTTTGCCTCCAATTCAACATAGTAGATATGAATCTGCAGTCTGCAATATTTAAGACATTTTGAACAAAGCAGACAATTTTTTTACTAAATGTAATTAATGGTATTAGATCAGGTTAAGAGAACCCCAGTGGAGGAAAGTAATGTCTGCCACTGGGGTGTAATTTCAACTCTTTTATTCTTGCTGCCAATTCTCCAACAAATGATCGGCATGTGTATTTAGAATGCTGGAAGCTTCTTCAGAAATCTCTCCACTTGACTCAAGGAAATCAAGTAATTGTTTAAAGCTATTCATATGTCTGATCGCTTTATCCATTTCTTCTGCAGCTTCATACGCACTTACTGCAGTCAAGTGAGTATTCAGATGTCTGGCAGTTTCATCATTTTCTATTTCACCGTCTTCTCTGAATTCATCTACCAGCTGTTTCATTTCCTCAATACTTACAGGCTCTTCAGGTGGTTCTGAATCTTCTTCACCCAATAACCCTTTTATTTGGTCCTGTCCAACGATATCAATCGTTACCACCGGTCTTTCATCATCGATGGTTGGATCATTCTCATCAACAGTAACCCTGAATGTTGTAAACGTTTCACCATTGATTGTTCCTGATCCAGTAAAGCTCACCCAGTCATCATAAGTCTGGATTCTGCCTAAGTCATCAGCAATGAGTTCCATGTCATCACTTACAAATGTCATACTACCAGTTGCCCCATGATCACTTTCTCCCTGTTCAAGATTAAAGGAAATCGAGGATCCGGTTTCTGAACCATCTAAGGATAATATTTTACGGTTTTCAGTTGCCTCCACATTTTCATCTTGCGTTACAGGACGAGTCGGCATGTTGGGCTCCATTTCTACAAATTCCCCTACTTGAATGCCAGTTAGTTCGCCATTGTTAAGAGCCAATTCACCATTTACCAGCACTTGTTCAATGCCATCAGCAAACTGTCTTGGTTCCTCAAATGTAGCGTTGTCAATTACGGTATCAGGATCAAAAATCGTAATGTCTGCTTTCATACCTGCAGCAAGATAGCCACGATCAGACAGACCAATCAGCGCAGCAGGGAGTGAAGTCATTTTTTGAACAGCTTCTTCCCAAGCAAGCAGTCCTTCTTCCCTTACATAGTGGCCTAAAACTCTTGGCTGTGTTCCATAACGTCTTGGATGGACTTCATTGGAAGTACTTGCTCCGCCATCAGAAGCGATGGCAACTACCGGAGATTGAATAAATCTCCTAAAGTCATCTTCGTGCCCAAAGTCATAGATGGACCGCAAACTGCCTTCTGTTTCCAGAATTTGCATCGTAGTTTCACCAGCCGTTAATTCTCTTTCTTCATCTTCATCTTCATCTTCGTTGGTAACATCTACGCTGGAATCCCACTCTTCCGGCTCCTCTTCATCTGCCGGCCACATTTTCACAAGTAAAGTGTCATCTTCCAATTTCACTTTTAAATCGAGCCATGTGTCTGGTTCTATCCCGGCATCTGTAATGGTGTCATGAAGTGTGGTTGATGCATCTTCTCTTTCCTGTACTTGGATGCGATCCTGATCAAGACGAACTGCAACGCCGTACCCATTCATGGCAAATGAACTACCGGAGCCGAAGTTATCGGAATTAATCCATAACCTTATGATTTGATTTGATCCCATCGTATCCCCGACTTTAAAACGCATAAATGTTTCACTATCATCCACATCCTCCATTGCAGGAGTAACATTTCCGTAAGCGCTTGCATTTCCGCTGATTCTCTGCGCAACATTTGTATGTCCCGTATTATCATTGATCGTACGAGTTACTGCATTAGACGGGTATGAATGCAATTGATCAAATTTAGATGCATCCCATTCGTCTCCGTCATTACCTTCAAAGTCATATTCATATACTGCATCTCCATTTGTATCTGTAACGGTTATCTCTTCAATGTCTACATCAAATTCATTGTCATAGTTTAAATTTAAAAATGATAATAGGGTTCTGCTTCGCGGATTTCCAACGCCTGTATCCATATAGTCAGCAAGTGTCATTCGTTTCGTTGGAAAATACACGCCTTCTGGTCCTTGAACACGGCTATACATGATCTCCTCAATCTCTTCTTCAATAATTGGCCGTAGTTCAGGGTCTGCAAATCTTTCCAGCATAGCACTTCTTCCACCTTCTTCCACCCATGGCGGAACGATAGCAGTTAGTCCAGTCTGACTTCTGAGATATGGATAAATATCCGCAGCAGTGTAAACACCGCGCTCATTTGCATCATTAATGAGCTGCATCATTTCCTCAGATTTCCCCCAGTTATTGGGACCCATTGTTTTAATATGGGTAATAACCGGTGCCAAACCTGATTCTTCCCCAATTTCAATCGTTTCTTCAGTTGCTTCGATTACTTCATTATTTTCATTTCTCTGGTGGTTGGTGAATTTCGTTCTCCATTCCGAAGCTTCACTCACCACATCAATTACTTGATCTGTGTCGGCAAAATAAGCCGGTCTGTAGAACAATCCTGCTGAAACACCTGCAGCACCTTTTTCCATTGCTTCTGAAATCAGGGCTTGCATTTCTTCAATTTCTGCGTCCGTTGCTCTTCTGTCTTCATTACCGACTACTTCACTCCAAACAGAATTAAAGCCAATATAGGACCCGATATTTATTCCCAAGCCACTGTCTTCCAAATCAATCCGTGACTGCAAATCTGTTGGTCCTCCACCATCAGGACTTAGTACTTCCATGGTAACTCCCTGGCTTAATGGACTTTCAGCTTCCTGCAGTGCAGCAAGACTGGCATGACTGTGAACATCTATAAATCCAGGTGCAACGAAATTTCCTTCTGCATCAATCTCCTGTTCCGCTTCAACATTGGATAAATCGCCAATTTCTGCGATATATCCATCTTTAATAGCGACATCGGCATCATATCGATCCAGGCCTGATCCATCTACAATAGTTCCACCTCGAATGATAGTATCGTAGCCATTATTAGCGCTAGCACTTACTTGCATGTCGCTAATGGTCAAACTTAATAGCAGGGTGACCACAACAAACATATGAAAATATCTTTTCATTTTCTTTACCATACTTTCCGAAACCTCCCTTTTTTGATCGCTAATATGGTGCCTGGGACTGCACTAAATGCTCGTCCTACCGTAAAAAGCTGTCCCTCCTTCCCAAATTACAATTCTTCACCATTTGTTTGTGTTGCTGTAAACGTCCACTCCAGATTGAGTGTATCTCCCTGAAATTCGTTTTGGTCCTCGCCATTGTCTACAAAGTTAAATTTCACAACTAAATCGTCTAAATCACCCACTGGCAGCCCTTCACCAAGAATTGGATCTAACGCGTGCTCACCAACTGCTTCTGGCGTCATTTCCCTTAGTTCAGCAAGAGTGGTGCTAAATACGACTTCATCCAGCTTGTCCACGTTATATAAAAATTCAACTTCAATATGTTCACCGAAATCTTCGGTGTTGTTTCCTTCTGCATCATCTACAGTATATTCTGTATCGAGGTAGACCCGGTCAATATCAAGTGATCCATCGTTATGCAGTTCAAACGTACGAACCATGGAGTCACCCGGTTTTATATTATCCACATTAATGATTTCTGTAGGTTCAGCAGAGAGATCCAGTGTACCCGCAGCAAACGTGTTTTCCGTTGTTACCGAGTCACTGAAATAGGCAAACGTTCCCCCGCCAATTAATGAAATTCCGAGTGCTGCTGACATAATCCCCATACCTAATTGTTTTTTAATGTTCATGATAATTCCTCCCATTTTTTGAATGTTTTATTAACCCTGTGACAAGATCCCGCTTGTCACAGGGAAATGAATCAGTTGTTACCCCACTCCTCAATCAGTGCCTCAGCAATAGCACTCAATGTTTCAAAAACTGCTTCGGATATGGCATCATTATCCAGCTGATGCTGGAGCAGTAATTGGAAGCTTTCCATATGTCTGGATGCCTTATCCAGCTGACCTGCCTCTTCATAAACCCCGACAGCTGTCAGGTGAGTTTGGAAATGACGCGCTACATCATCTTCCGTGATATTTCCATCTTCTCTATACTCTTCAACGAGCGTGAGCATTTGTTCCACGGTTTCTTCTATAGAAGATATTCCAATGGCTGAGCCTTCTCTCGTAGAGTCTGCAGCACCATAAAACACACCTGATTCCTCATCCAGTAAAATACTATTTACATTTCCAATCTCTCCGGCACTGGACTGCCAGGCATGCCCCATCCCTTCAAGCTGTGCTCTTACGTCATCTGGAATGCCATACTCCCATCGAATCGTTGGATAAGCACTGCTGAATATCCGTGGCTCCTCTATGGCATCCTTCAGTTCCATTTCATAGCCAATTACATTCACAATCGTCTGCAGCACTGAAGTTATAATTGTTGTGCCGCCAGGAGAACCGACTGTCAGGAACGGCTGATCATCTTTTAACACAATGGTTGGTGTCATACTGCTCAACGGACGCTTATTCGGCTGGACTTCATTTGCTCCACCTGGTATCGCATCAAAATCCGTCAGCTCATTGTTCAGCATAATGCCGTATTCCGGCACCATAATTCCCGAACCAAATACCTGTTCAATGGTAGTTGTATAGGATACGAGATTTCCCCACTGATCCGCTACTGTGAAATGAGTAGTTTCTCCATCTACTTTTTCATCAATTTGTGTTACTCCTTGTGTTGGTTCACCGTCCTGGTAACCCCACGGGTTTCCAGGCTGTACATTCGGATTGGCCTGATCAGGGTTAATCAAGTCCACCCGCTCATTGACATAATCCGGGTGAAGCAATCCTTCTTTAGGGACCTCAACATGCTCCGGATCCCCCATATACTCTCCTCTGTCTGCATATGCCAGATGCATTGCCTCTGCCATGTAATGATATTTTTCAGCAGACTTCACATCATACTGGGTTAAATCAAGCTCCTCGAACATCATCAGCATTTGCAGCAAGGTCAAACCGCCTGAGCTTGGCGGCGGCATGGATGCAATGTCATAGCCGAGGTACTCTCCCCAAACGGGCTCATCATGCGTCACATCATAACCTGCCAGGTCATCGATCGTCATACTGCTGTCATTTTCCTGCACGACATCAGCAAGTGCTTCGCCAATCTCCCCTTCATAAAAGACCTCGGTACCTTGCTCAGCGATTAAGCGAAGTGTGTTGGCAAAATCCTCCTGTACAAGAAGATCCCCTTCTTCCAATGGCTCGCCATCAGGCAAAAACACATCTGCTGCAGCTGTTTGGGATAATTTATCAGCATTACTGGCAATCGAATTTGCAACTGCCCAGTTTACTTCCACTCCATCTTCTGCCAATGCTATGGAAGGATCGATTAATTCTTCAAATGGCTGTGTACCCCATTCATCCAATGCTGTTTCCAGCCCTTTTAAAGTGCCAGGCACTCCGACCGAAAGGCCACTGCGCACCCGCTCCTGAAATGGTATGACACTTCCGGCGAATGTATCGATATCCCATTCTTCAGGTTCTTCGGCTGCATCACCCCAAAGTTTCACTCTTAATTCGTCTCCATCCACCTGGAAGCGCAATGACTGCCAATCTGACGTACTATCATAATTAAAAGTAGATAGGGTGGACGTGCTAGAATCTTTTGACTGAATCAGTTTTACCGTATTTGATCTTGTTTCGATTTCCACGCCGTACCCATTTTGGGCATACGTACTCCCCGGTCTGAAATCATCCGCCCGCAGCCATATGCGCAAGCGGCGGTCATCCCCAGGATCATCTGCCCGAAAACGCATGAACAGTTCACTGTTTTCCAATTCTTCCATTGTGGAAGTCGTCCTTCCAAATGAAGTACTATTATTTCCTACCGGCGGACCAAATGTAATCTTTCCGCCTTCTTCAGCAATAGTAAAGGTTGTGCCGCGCTCATCCAGTGCAAATTTTTCAGGGTCCCAGCTTACACCTTCCTCACCGGAGAAATCATAATGAAAAGCAGGCTCTTCATCGGTTGCATTCACATCAAAAACACGGACTTCATCAATATGGAATTCTCCGCCTCCCTCATTATTCAATTCATTGGCACCAAGTAAAAAGGTTCCTTCCCCGGTAACAGTGTTACTTTGGTCAATAAACATGTCAGGTGTTGCCCCAGCCGGAGCACGCTCCCTGCTGTTAATCACGGATACATCCTCTGTTTCGGCGTCATAGTACATCATGAAACCACCGCCGCCAATACCGGACATCTGTGGTTCGACCACATTCAAGGCAAGCTGCATTGCTACAGCAGCATCCACGGCATTTCCGCCGTTCTCCAGTACTTCAGCGCCGACCTCAGAAGCTGCCGGGTGTGCACTTACCACCATTCCCTGATCACCTTCATCTGTTTGCTCATCCTTAATTCCAGGGTTATCCGGCTCGTTACCTGTATTATCAGCAAATGCCGCTGGCACGGTTATCTGAAATAGAAGCATAAAAGCAAATAATACAGATAACAGTTTCACTTTTTTCCCCTTCATTTTATTCCTCCTCCTTGAAATTTACTTTAAATACCAGCAAAAACTTCTTGTATTACAACACACGTCACCCCTTCTCGGCTTAGCTTCTTCACTCTATCAATCTATTAAATTGAACCAATAAATAGAGTGTTTTTCGCAAGCGCTGTCATATTTATGAAGCAAACTTAATTCTGCTGTAATAACAATGTAAATCTTTCTATTAGTTACAGATTATAACTACAGTTTATTTATTAGTAAAACACTGAAATATTATAAACATATAAATATTAGTAATAAATAGATAATGATTAGTTCCTTTACCCTATTCCAAGTTGAATACTAGTTACGAAAGACCTGCAAAATTCCTCTGTTTTATTAAGACTTATTTACCACTTTTCAAATGTCATGCTGATCACCCTACCCAGTATATACAGATAATATTTTGCAAAAACACTGTCGAACAGGAGGGGAGACAAAAATATACTAACACTTTAATACAACTTTAAATTACTACACCGTAGCTATTACCACCTAATTAATAAAAATGATTAAATAGACATACATAAGTGATAATTACAATTTTCAACAGAAAAATTCGGAAAATCAATCCACCAACAACAAAAATAACATCAAATTACTCAGGTGAAATCAGTTATTTATACTCATTTTCAATCAATCAACTGAACCTTTGGAACTGCAACACCAGGACGATTCTCCTGTTTCAAGAACAAATGCTCAACCGATTGGATAGGAAAGATTCTCATTACATTTTAAAACTGCTGAAAGTTCTATTGCGTAAAGATCTGAGAATACGAGTACTCGCCCCCAACGGAAACATTTGAGACTTGATTCCACCTTATTAAGAAGAGGGAAACACCTTCATTCGTTAACGACCAAACATATAAGTGCATGAACTAAATGTTTCGTCACTTTTAGTTAATTCATCAAGCATATTATGTTACTTCCAAATGCATGGTTTTATTAAGAAAACGTTAGGTGAGTCATTGCTTCTATGATCGTCACAAAATGCCTTAATACCTTGTTAATAATGATTTTTTAATTTGGTCAGCATTCCGTAATTCTGTATATTTCTAAGCAAAAAAGCACAGACACCTTATGCATCTGCGCTTTTCCTTATAATAGTAAATCTGTAACAAGAAAACTTTCCCGCTGTTTACTCCAACGGATTCAAACTTTCCTCTCCTGTAAGGTCACTTATCATGGTGACAAGCAATTCAATTTCTTCTTCTATATCTTTAAAGCTTGCTGTTTCAACTGGAGAGTGCATGTACCTTAGCGGCAGGGATACCAGCGAAACCGGTATTCCGCGACCGGTAAGGCGCATTTTGTCTGCGTCTGTTCCTGTCATTCTTGGGGTCAATTCATATTGCACGTCCATCTTCAGCTTTTTTGCAGTATTTTCCAGTAGCTTGTTTATCTTTCTATTGATCGGTGCACCCTTTGCCAGTACCGGACCGCCTTCCAAGCGGATATCCCCGTGTTTATTCTTGTTTACACCCGGATAATCGGTAGCAAAGGTAACATCGCATGCGATTGCCATCGTAGGTTCAACGCCTGCAGCCGCAAAATAAGCTCCACCCATGTTGGTTTCTTCATTTACCGTACTTGCTGCATATACGCCTACAGAAGATCCCTTCTCAGCAAGCCGCTTCAATACTTCTGCAACGACGAAAGCTCCAGTCCGGTTATCAAGTCCTCTACCGGCAATATATCGGTCGGATAAAATTTCCGGCTCTGTTTTATAAACGGCAAGATCGCCAATTTGCACGAACTCTTCCGCTTCCCCCTTTGTCTTATAACCGCAATCGATAAATAAATCCTCCAAACTGAAATCATCCTTCAGGCCGCCATGGTGCTGGGCATTTACACCAATCACACCAGTAACTTCTCCGTTATATCCCTGAACAGTTACTTTCATGCCAACAGCTGCTTTTGGATTGACACCGCCCATTTTATCAAAATGCAAAAAACCATCCTCATCAATACGATTAATGACGAGTGCAATCTCATCACAATGTCCGGCCAGCAATATTCTAAATGATGCCCCAGGGTTAAGCACGCCAATCGCATTTCCTGCATCATCTGTTCGAATTTCATCGGCAAAATTTTTCACATAATCGATCCATTTCTTTTGAATCTGCACCTCATCACTGGATGGAGACGGTGTTTTCAAAAGTGCGGTTAAAAATTCCTGATTTATATTAGCCACAACCATTCCTCCTTATGCTTCTATGTCTTTTCCTATATTACCATAGTAAGGAGCACATTTGTTTACGGATCGGGGTGCACATTGGTAAAATCTGATTAAGTACGAAGAAAAGGAGCCGGTGATAAATGGAATTGAATCAATGGTTTGAAAAAGCAATGTCTCCAGATGTTTATATTGAATCCATGGAAAAACATAAGGAAAATACATTGCATATTTATGATGAATTTAAACTTCCGGAAGATGACTCGTTCTTACAAAAACTGCAGGAGGATAGCTTGAGAGTAATCGTACTAACGGAGGATTGGTGTGGAGATGCCATGCTCAACCTTCCTATCTTACTGCGTTTAGCTGAGGCTGGTAACATGGATGTGCGCGTACTGCTTCGTGATGATAACCTGGAATTAATGGATCAATACTTAACAAACGGCAAAGCACGTTCTATCCCGATTTTTATCTTTATTGATCAGGACGGGAATGAAGTAGCAAAATGGGGCCCTCGTGCGGAAACACTTCAAACGTTTGTCGATGAAGCAAGATCAAAGCTTCCTGACAAAGAAGCGGACGATTACGATAAAAAATTTAAAGAAATGATTTTCTTTATGACAAAATCATTCCGGGACAATACCGATTTTTGGGATGATGTGTATAAAAGTTTGAAAGAAACATTGCAGAATAAATAATTTTCACGGCCGGGCCTAAAGCGTCCTGCCGTTTTTTGTATAGTATTCATAACCTTATGTCCATACTAATTACAAAAACATCAAGGTGAACGTATGAATATAAGATATGCAAAACAAATCTATTTCCGTATGCCAATTATCGTTCGTTTGCTTGTTACAATCAGCATCCTTATGGTCTTATTTGGTGTACTCATCCATTTTATTGAACCTGCCCAGTTTCCCACCATATTTGATGGCATTTGGTGGGCATTTGTTACCGGCGCAACAGTTGGCTATGGCGATTATGTTCCTTTAAGTATAACCGGTAAAATCGTTGCTATTTTGCTGATCTTAACCGGCGGCGCATTTATTGCATTTTACATATCCTCCTTATCCACAGCAGCCATACAGCATGAACAGGATTTGGAAAAAGGAAAGCTATCCTTTAAAGGAAGCGGCCATATTATTTTGATAGGTTGGAACGAAAGGACCCGGCAATTGATTGAGTTCATGCTTGAAAATAAACCAGCGAGCAGGATTGTGTTAATTGATCACTCCCTGCATCGTATCTCTTATCAGGATTTCCCCGTTCATTATATCCAAGGAAATCCAACTGAAGATGAAACGCTACATAATGCCAATATTAAGCTGGCTGACCGTGTCCTGATTACAGCTGACGTTTCAGAGGTAAGTGAGCGGCAGGCGGATAATTTTACCATTCTCACCACAGTGGCAATCCGGGGGAACAATAAAGTTATACCTATTATTGCTGAAATACTATCCAAAATTCAAATTGAAAATGCGCTGCGGGCCGGTGCCACAACGATTGTCCGGTCGAACGATTTCATGACCGGTTTATTTTATCATGAGCTATTTTTTTTAAAAAACGCAACGCCTTTTGAAGATATTTACCAGCTGCTAAAAACACAGCAATTTTATCATACGAAACTGCCGGATGAACTGGTCGATAAACCATTTCATTATCTTGCCGGGCTACACGCGGAAAAGCAGCAAATTTTACTTGGGGTTATTCGAAATGAAAACTATCATTTAAATCCCCCGGCCAGCTTTAGGGTGAAAAAAGACGATATTTTATTGTCTCTCATAAATAGTTGATTTGTTTTTCGGGTATATAACATAGTGTAAGCATGATTTATCTTTTGCTTTGCTTCATTATCCCCGGTATGTTAGAATAGTTTATTGTGTGAAAAGAATCGAATTTAAGTAAATAGGAGTTGGTCACCATGACAAACAATTACGAGGCCGGTCAGGTACTTGAGGGGAAAGTAACTGGAATTCAGCCGTATGGTGCTTTTGTCGCTTTAGATGAGGACACACAAGGGCTGGTTCATATTTCCGAAGTAACGCACGGTTATGTAAAAGATATTAATGAGCATTTAGCTGTTGGGGACGAAGTAAAGGTAAAAGTACTAAATGTAAATGAGGAGCAAAACAAAGTTTCTTTATCTATCCGCGCTACAGAAGAAGCACCAATTAAAGCTTCCCAGCCAAAAAAGCAAGCTCCAAAACAACAGCAAGAGGATCAATCCGCAGGCTTTAACACGTTAAAAGACAAGCTGGAAGAATGGATTGAACAATCGAAAAAGTAATTCTTGAGAAGGAAACAGCAAATTTATTGATTTGCTGTTTTTTCTTTTCCAGAAGAATGGAGAAAAAATCTCAGTAATATATTTGATAGCCAAACTCAAGTACATACACGGCAAAAATTAATCAAACGATGTACTTGAAGAGCCTTCTCAAATACATGATTGATGCAAAACCCGAGGATCATGTACTTGATAACCCTTCTCGAGTAGATGATTGGAGAAAAATCCGTGTTTCATGTACTTGATAACCTGTCTCGAGTACATGATTGATGAAAATTCCGCGCTTCATGTACTTGATAACCTGTCTCGAGTACATGATTGATGAAAATTCCGCGCTTCATGTACTTGATAACCCTTCTCGAGTATATGATTGGAGAAAAATCCATGTTTCATGTACTTGATGAGCCAGCTCAAGTGAATTAAATGGAGAAAAAATTCACCAACGATCTAGCATGTTGGCTTTTGTTTGCTAGTATGCGCTGTAATCGGTAATATAAAAATAAATAGAGATAACTGCATACAAGGAGGAGTACAATGACATATATTAACTTTTCGTATTCCAATGCATTTTTACAAGAACATGAAATGAGCAGTATGGAAGGAAATGTTAAATCTGCACATGAAAGATTACATAATAAAAGCGGGACAGGCAGTGATTTTCTGGGCTGGCTTGATCTGCCTGACACATATGATAAAGAAGAATTTTCAAGAATACACCTGGCCGCGAAAAAAATCAGAGAGGATTCGGATGTACTGCTTGTAATTGGGATCGGTGGCTCTTACCTGGGGGCACGGGCAGCGATAAGCATGCTTTCCCATTCATTTTCAGACATGCTTCCTGATACACCGCATATTATTTTTGCCGGTCATCATCTAAGCGCTGCATATATCCAGGATCTTATGGATGTGCTTGAAGATAAAGATGTTTCCATTAATGTTATATCCAAAAGCGGAACTACGACCGAACCGGCGATTGCCTTTCGTATTTTTAAAAAATGGCTTGAAGAAAAGTACGGAGAAAAAAAAGCAGCGAAACGAATTTATGCGACGACTGATAAACAGAACGGTGCATTAAAAACGGTAAGTGACAAGAACGGATACGAAACCTTTGTTATCCCGGATGATGTCGGTGGCCGTTATTCTGTCCTTACTGCAGTAGGCCTGCTGCCAATAGCAGTGAGCGGAATTTCTATCGAGGAAATGTTGGAGGGAGCGCAATTGGCAAAAAAAGAGCTTGAATCGCCTTCTCTTGATGATAACCCGGCCTATCAATATGCCGCCGTTCGCAATATTTTATATGCAAAAGGAAAAACAACAGAGCTGCTTGTGAATTATGAGCCGAAATTCCAATATTTTTCCGAATGGTGGAAGCAATTATTTGGAGAAAGTGAAGGAAAAGATGGAAAAGGAATCTTTCCTGCTTCCGCAAACTTTTCCACAGACCTGCACTCACTTGGACAATATATTCAAGATGGCCGCCGCCACCTTTTTGAAACGGTATTGCGTGTACAAGAACCTAACAGGGATGTAATAATGGAAAAAACCGCAGATGATACAGACGGATTGAATTATTTAGCAGGAAAGACAATGCATGAAATTAATGATACGGCATTCCAGGGAACCATGCTTGCACATACAGATGGGGATGTGCCTAATTTAATTATTGATATTCCCAAACTGGAGGCCTATACATTTGGCTACCTAGTTTACTTTTTTGAAAAAGCCTGTGCCATGAGTGGTTATTTGCTTGGCGTGAACCCATTTGATCAGCCGGGAGTGGAAGCGTATAAAAAAAATATGTTTGCGCTGCTTGGTAAACCAGGATTTGAAGAAGAGCAGGAAACTTTGAGTAAACGCCTTTAACGAATGTATTTTGGAACTGAAACTTAGAATCGAGTTAATCGATTGAATAATGAAAGCATGCGATATTGTAATTTCGCATGCTCTTTTGTCGCGGTCACCCATTTTTTTATTATTTTGTATTGGTTACGGTCAGATAATCCTATGGAAAATATTTTCTAGATTATGCTCCATACCACTATTAATAGATTCAGCCATTATCCAAATGTGGGGCCTCTTCTACTGTTTGATCAAGCAATTTCCAGACGCCATCTTCCTTCATCCATTCTAATTGTGCACTTGCTTCATAACCAATGATAAACGTTGCAGTAACCTGACCTCCTCCAGAATCTTCCTGTATTACCAGGTATCTGGCCAGATCAAATACATCCATCCAGCCTTCTTCCATCAATGCTTCGTGCAATTCCTCTTCGCCATAGCTGTTCCATTCACTTTCTGCTGCATATAAAGTGGAATAGAGTTCCGCCTCTCTTCTTACAAATGCATATTTATATAACAGCGTTAATTCTGCACCGTCGAGGTTTGCCAACAGTTTTTCATCTTTCGTTTCACTATATTCCACATAGCTTTGTTGAATATCCTGAGCTCTGTAACGGTCATCGTAATTTAAATCAATAATGTCATTAAACGTAATTCCGTCAAATTGTTCATTAAAAAGCAGGTGCAGCTGAGAATCAAGACGAAAATTCAAATAATCTATTGACTCCATTTCTATAGTATCAACTCTCGCCTTTACAATCTCCCAGAAACGCGAATCTTCATGCTTTTCCAAAAAGCTATAGTATTCCTCTAACATCACTTCATGATCAATTTCACCAACTAAAGATAAAGCTAAATATTCTCTCAAATAATTGTTCACCTCTATAAGAAGAGATGTATTTTCAAATATAAGTTCCCGTTCATCCGGATACGTATCATATATATACTCTACTTCCAAAAGAATGGTAGCTATTTCATTCCTTTCTATATTGTAAAAGTTTCCTGCCATATCTTCCATTAGCTCAAGATAATGCATATAACCTTCACTTCCCGTTAATCCTTCACTCTGCTCAAGCTGCCAAGAAAAATCTAATCCTATACTTAATCGATCAGTACCTTTATTTCTGGTCACTCTAAAACCCTGCTCATCCAGTACAATAAGGAAATTCTTGATTTCTTGTGGCCCTTGATAGTTTTCCGGATTCCCCTGTGCGTCTAATAACGCATCCTGATCTTTTCGTTGAATACCATATTCCACCTGCAAATCAGAAAAATAGGTTTGAAATGAATAAAGCATTTGTGTCATTTTCCTGTTAAATTGCTCATCATCGGCAAAAAATTCTCCCTTACTTTTCGCTTCCTCCACCATTTCCTTTGTTGTTGTTAAATAATGATCGATTTTTTCTTTCGCATCCTCATAGTCCTCTGAGCTTGGTGAAGAACCGTAGTGTTCAACAACCGACTCCGCCATGGTCACTTCTCTGAATTCTTCTACATCATCCAGCCCAAGCGACTCCCTGAAATCTTCCAACGCATTTAAATAATACATTTCCAAATAACTTGGGTTATTGTCTGCCTGGTCATAATCATTTAAATAAGGAAGGGAAACAAGCGCAAACAGAAATAAACCAGCAATAACCGCAACTAACGGCATTGCTTTTCCGAAACGGGGCTTCCTTTTTTTCCTAAAGACACGCTGCATAATCGTCCGCTTATCCACCTGCTCCGGCATCCGCTTATACTCCTTCTTTAATCCGGAGAGCAATTCATCCATATTTTTGTTGTTCATTACCTATCGCCTCCTTCCCATCTTTACTTTCATAAATCTCTTTTAGCTTACCTTTCGCACGGTGTATTCTCGTTTTGACAGCAGCAAGCTTGATCTGTAAAATAATTCCTATTTCCTCATACGTTCTATCATGAAAATAATATAATATTAAAGGTTCTCTATATTTCGGTTTAAGCAGCTGCACGCATTCATGCAAAAGTAAATGTTCTTCTCTCTCAAAATAATAGCCACCGGGAAGTTTTTCTTTTTGCTGTTCCATGGATTTTTGCACCAGCGCCTGATCCCGCTTTTGCTTCCGGTAAAAATCCCTCGTTGTATTTAATGTAATCCGGTAGACCCATGTAGAAAATTTTCCCGTGTGATACTGATGCAATTTCCGGTAAATTTTAATAAATGTTTCCTGTACGATATCCCCAAGGTTTGTCTGGTTAATCCCAAATTGAAACGCAAACCGTTCTACTATCGGTTTATATGTATCAATGATTTCCTCAAATGCTGCTTCATCTTTATCTTTAGCACGCTGAATTAACTCATCCTCCACGTGGAACCCCCTCCCAAAATGGCCGCTCACATATAAAACGAAACCTGTAACCTCATTTGTTTCATCTTTTTTAAAAAACTTTTAAAAAAGATGTTTATATTTTGGTCACCGGGGTATAACTATAAATGTAAGACTTTCTCGTATTCCCCCTGTAAGCAAGGCGATAAAACGCTTTGCTTTTTTTTGGGTAGGTAAGAAAGCATAAAACTTTCTTACCTGCATAAGTGCAACTAAAGCTTTCGCCATTAAAGCTAGGCGATAAGCCAAGTTTTCTAAGCTTTTTCCGCCAAGCGTATTCTTTACTCACCCTGCCGAAAATTTGGTATAATGGCAAGTAAAATAGTAAAGGTTGGTGGAAAAATTGAGTATATTTTCTGAACTACATAATAGAAAAAATACACGATCCGTCAAATGGGATATGCTGGAGCCTGTCTTCCAGACGTCCGATGTACTCCCGATGTGGGTCGCCGATATGGACTTCAAGGCACCGGAAGCGGTGAATAACGCACTCATCAAACGAGCTGATCACGGCATTTACGGATACACCATCATTGACGATGATGTGGAAACTGCAATTGTAAACTGGCTGGAACGGCGTCATGGCTGGAAAATTGATCAAAAATGGCTGACATTTTCCCCAGGTGTTGTAACAAGCTTGCACATGGCTATACAGGCATTTACAGAACCAAATGATAAAGTGTTGGTGCAAACACCAGTCTACGGCCCATTTTATAATGTAATCGAAAGTCACCAGCGAGAACTGGTCAGGAACGAACTTGTATATAAAGATACGTATTACACCATTGATTTTCAGGATTTTGAAGAAAAATTAAAAACAGGTGTAAAGGCATTTATCCTCTGTTCCCCGCACAATCCGGTGGGACGTGTCTGGAAAAAAGAAGAACTCGAGGAAATGGCTCGTCTCTGTTTAAAATATGATGTACTCATTATATCAGATGAAATTCACGCCGATCTTGTTTTGGCAGGAAATAAACATATTCCAATCGCTTCCCTTTCAGAGGAAATAGCGGAAAACACCATAACAATGATGGCCCCTTCCAAAACATTTAATTTAGCCGGACTGCAGGCTTCTTTTATTGTTACGGAAAATAAGGATAAGCGTTTGAGATTGCAGGAATTCTTAGGTAAACAAGGATTCCATATGCTTAACACAATGGGAAACGCGGCAATTGAAGCTGCTTATAACCACGGGGAGGAATGGCTGGATGAGTTACTCACTGTCATTGATGACAATAAAAAACACGTCATGGAGATGTTTGCAAAAAATACACCGGAATTAAAAGTAATCAACGCGGAAGGAACTTATCTGCTGTGGATCGACTGCAACGGATTAAACATGGATAACAAACAATTGAAAAAATTCATGATCGAGAAAGCAAAAGTAGGATTAAATGCTGGCATTGAATACGGAGATGAAGGCGGTCAGTTCATGCGAATGAATTTAGCCTGTCCGAAATCAACCGTGGAAGAAGGCGTAAAGCGAATAGTTGACGCTGTAGCTGAATTTCGGGGAAATCAAACTAATTAAAGTCATCATGCAGTTAACTAACTGTAATGAAAAAAGCTCAGATATAAATCTGGGCTTTTTAAATGTATTTTATTTACCAATTTATCACCAAACCGGTTCCTCTTTATTCGATAATTCTATAATAATGGGATAGATCCCAAAAATAAATGGAATTAAGATAATTAGAGCTATTAAAGAAAAGTAGGTGGTACCAAAGATAAGATTACCAAGCATGATCAAGGGAACTAAAAAAGGGATTGCAGTGCTTCTTTTTCTCGCGCGCGAAGTTAGAAATTGTTTTTCTTCACAATACGGACACGTCATTCCATTATCCAAAGTAAAAGATCTTTTAAAAGTTTGTTTCCAGTTCCACTTATGATGACAGTTCTGACAAATTGGCATTTTAATCACTCCTCTTTATTATTCCGACAACGGTTAACCCCTGCTTTGTGGAACAGGCATATACTTCGTGAAATAAGCGGCAGCAATTAACAGTGCAACACTGACAGTCCAACTTAACAACCCCATAAAATCAAGCCAATAAGCTAACAGGTTTGTTGTAGCTATAAGAAAGAAACAGATAGAGGTTAGCGCACTTTTTATTCCTGTTACTCCCGCCTTTTTTCTTCTCCTGATTGCAATTGGTATAGCAATGAAAATAGCGACTAACAGTATTATATATAAAATATCCAGGATCATTTCCCATACCTCCCTTTGCAATTCTGTCCGATTCAGCACTTCATTTTTCCAGTTAAAACAATAGCTAAAGTAATAAAACATGTCAGTTATTCAATTAATTAATACGTGTACGCCGAAATTTTACCGTCATTATAATCCCAACGATGATCTCAAGAATGGCTAACCCTAATACATATAACCCAAGGGATGGAAGTGATAAAATTCCCAAAACGACATGGAAAGCCGCAGCAAGATACAAGCCTGTCGATTTCTTTAAATAAACACTGAAAATAGCATAGAGAAATACAGCTGCGATAAGTCCCACGAAAACCCAGGAAACCCAAGAAGTCATTCCAAACTCCTCCCTTATGGATGTATCATTTTTTCTCAATATATTGCACTCGTTTGCTTTAAACCTGTTAAAAATAAATTTACACAACTTCACACCAATAATATATACGCGGAACCAAACAGAAGAAAGATAGTAGTTATAAGTAATAATGTAAAATATTTCTTTTTCCCGGTGACGAACATTTCAACAAGGTAAACAACATTAGATAATCCCAGACAAAACATCATACCAAAAAATAATACATCCGGCACAGCAGGTGCAGGACTCGACCTTACTAATCCGGAAATAGAAATTGATATAACTCGAACGGCAAAATAAATAGTAAAAAAGCTTAGAAGTGCTTTCAATCCTAAAAATAACTTATTACTACTCCTATATTTCTTGGATCCCACCTACCATTTTCAAGTTTACCTACCCCACTTCATCATTGCCCTTTGTGGAACACAAAGTAAACGCTGCTTTCTCCAATCATTTTTACTTCAGTACCATTCTACTTAATATTAGCATAATATTCCGAAAATGTATTGTGCTTATACAAAGACGATTAAATTAATAATCGCCTGTTGGAAGTAACATTTTAGTTATTTGTAATCTGTCACTAGCATTGCATTAATTAAAACTAAAAATTAGGAATGGGCAAAATTTTCGTTAATTTACTGTTATCCAAAGAAAAAGTCCTTTATAATGGATATAGTCAGGTGGTAACCCGTCCAAATCCACTA
>NZ_JBGOHB010000004.1:0-179298 GCF_041521345.1 Virgibacillus oceani
CTAAATTACATGTGAAGTATCAATTTTATTTTCTCAAAAAATCAAATTTGAGAGAGCTGCTTTCCTGTTGTCTTTTTAGAGCAATTTTCATAAGTGTTTTCATACAAATGTTAGTTGAACGAATCGGTCCGTTACTGGCTGTTAGATCTCCCACTTAGAATTTTCAAGTTTCCTTCATTCTAGAAGGGGGAGTCTTACAGCCAGTTACACTGCGATAAATAGGATCAACAAACCGTCCACCATATTTTTAATGAAAGATATGCACTGTAGGCGAATCCGCGTTCACAGGCCGGTAAATTAAACTTTCGACCTCGTTGCTGGAGGTTGCTTTTATTTCAAGTTCAAAGTAATTTTCAAACATTTCCTGCACAAGACTATAAGCAAACTGCGTAAATCCGATGACTTCTGATTTCCCGTGAAATTCAAGTGGAATTTCTATGGAAAGCCGCTGTAATTCTTCGTCTATATAGAACCCCTCACCAATGATACCGACATAGTTAGGGAAAAACTGGGCAATTTCATTTCCAAAGCTTGAGACCACTTCATGATCATCAAAGTATTTCTCCCTGCCCTCATCAGAAGGAAAGAGAATATACTCTTCTCCAAGTGACTCCCAATCTCCTATTGAATTACTCCCGCCATCTACCGTTGTTTTTACGACAAAATTACCCGGGATGGGGGAGGATTGTTCTGCTTCTCTATAAATCGTCATCATGACAGGAATATTACCCAGCCCTTCTATTTCCCGAATGTAGTCTAATATTTCCTGTGCCATCTCCTCTCCCTGTGCGAGCATTTCACTTTCTGAAATCTCTTCTTGATCGTCTATTCCATCCACCTGAAATCTGTATACTGATTTCATCGCAATACCGATGGATATGCCAGCCAGCTCCACAGAATCATCGTCCCTTCTCTGCAGAAAATTCTGTTCCAATATATGAGATAAGTAACGCGGGTTATCCCCATGAAATTCCATTTCTTCATCTGGGTCTAAATCTTCATCGTCTATTTGTGGGTTCAAGTCATCAATCAAGCTAAATACCATACTTTCTGTTAAATATTGACCCTCCTGGAAATAATATGTTTCCGGGTCAAATACATCCTTGGAATGACGCCTTAAACCTTCCTCCAGTTCATCAATATCCAGCCGGTTTGCCACCTGATTGGTTATGACACCGCGTGCCTCACTTACCTCATAGGGCGTAATAATCCCGTAATTTTCTTCGTTAAGCCGGTGACTCGGCACGATGGAAGTCTCCTGCTCGGCCTCCGGATCGTTTTGTAAAATTTCTTCCTCTGAATCTTGTTGTGGTAAGCAGCCCGCCAATAAAACAAAAAGGGAGACTGTTAACCAACATCCTATTTTTTTCATTTTTTAACACCTAATCCCTCTACGGCACTTTTTAGCTGTTGTTCATTCCAAATTTCGACGCCGAGCTTTTGAGCTTTATCAAACTTGCTGCCGGCTTCTTCCCCTGCAATAAGCAAATCCGTTTTTTTACTGACACTTCCCGTAACTGATCCGCCTCTTGCTTCAATCAGCTCTTTTGCTTCAGTCCTTGTATAGTTCTCCATTTTCCCTGTCAGGACTACCGTTTTTCCAGCAAAAAAGGATACCTCTTCCGTTACAGTTTGTTTTGGTCCTTTATATGTCATGTTTACATCCAGCTGCCTTAGTTCATGCAATAGTCCGCTTACTTTTTCCGCTGAAAAATACTGTACGATCGCATCTGCCATTTTATCGCCAATCTCATCGATGGCGATCAAATCGTCAAATGTTGCCTGCTGCAGATTTTCCATTGTTTCAAATTCCATCGCCAGCGTTCTCGCTGCTTTGGACCCGACATAGCGTACTCCAAGCCCAAACAATAGCTTCTCCAGTGAATTGTCTTTGGAATTTTCGATTGCCTTCAATAAATTGGTGACCGACTTTTCTCCCATTCGTTCCAGTTCGAGTAATGGTTCTTTTTCCAAACGGTATAGATCGGCAATTGTATGAATGAGCTTTTCCTGAAAAAGCTGTATAATTACTTTTTCTCCCAGACCGTCAATATTCATGGCGTCCCTGGAGACGAAATGAATGAGCCCTTCCTTTAATTGAGCGGGACAGTTTGGATTGATACAGCGAAGTGCCACTTCCTCTTCCAATCGTACCAATTCATTCCCGCATTCAGGACAGTGATCAGGCATGTGGAACGCTTCCTCATCCCCTGTCCGTTTTTCTTGCACTACACGGACGACCTTTGGAATAATATCTCCGGCTTTTTTGATCACAAGCGTATCACCGATCCGGATATCCTGCTCACGGATTAAATCTTCATTATGCAAAGTTGCCCGCTGTACGGTAGTTCCTGCGACTTTTACCGGTTCTAAAATAGCTGTTGGTGTGACAACACCGGTTCTCCCTACACTCAATTCTATGGCTGTAAGCTTTGTAATCGCTTCTTCTTCCGGGAATTTATAAGCAATTGCCCAGCGCGGGCTTTTTGCTGTAAATCCTAATTCTTCCTGTTGCTGCAGATTATCTACTTTGATAACAATACCATCAATCTCATAGTTTAAATTTGGCCGTTCAGCTGTCCAATATTCTACAAACTCCATCACTTCTTCAACGGTTTCACACTTTTTCCACTCGAGATTCGTTTTAAATCCTAATTTCTTCAGCTTGTTCAACCGCTCGCTATGTGTTGATAAGGCCTCCCCTTGCCACTCACCGACACCATGCAAAAATACATCCATATGACGTCTGGCCGCAATTTTGGGGTCAAGCTGTCTTAAAGATCCTGCTGCAGCATTTCTTGGATTAGCAAACGGTTCTTCTTCATTTTCCTTTTTAGCCTCATTTAAGGCCAAGAAGGATTTATGCGGCATGAAAGCTTCACCCCGCACTTCAATCATCCCTGTTTCTTCAATTGTCAACGGGATACTGCGAATCGTACGCAAATTGGTCGTAATGTCCTCACCAATTGTCCCGTCGCCCCGGGTTGCTCCTCGGGTCAATTTTCCATTTTCATAGCTCAAGGAAACAGCCAGACCATCAATTTTTAATTCACAGACAAAGTCGATCGGCTCATCCGTTCCTTGGCTTGCCCGCCTGACAAAGTCACGCACATCCTGTTCATTAAACGCATTTCCAAGACTCATCATTGGCACATGATGTTCTACTTTTTGAAAACCTTCCAGTGGTTCTCCGCCCACACGTTGTGTTGGGGAATCCGCTGTGATGAGATCAGGAAATGCCGTTTCCAATCTGATTAGCTCATGTAATTTTTGATCATATTCAGCATCGGGGACAGTTGGTTTATCAAGCACATAATATTCATAGCCGTATTGATTCAGCAGCTTCTTTAGTTCGTTTATTTCTTTCTGGACTTGTTGTTTATCCAATACTGGAAACCTCCCTAATCTTTCGTTATCGGAGCAAGTTGTGCGAGTACACGTTTAATTCCGACCGGTGCAGGAAAAGCAATATCCAGCTCCATGGCCTCTCCTTCCCCTTGTACTTTCACAACGGTTCCTGTTCCCCATTTTTTGTGGTTTGCTTTGTCTCCCGTTGCCCACGCCTGGTCCCCGGCATCAGCCACAGTGCTGATACGGCCTGCTTTACGTTTTGGTGCAGCGGATTTTTCCTTTGGCGGACTGAAAGGAGTACCAAACATGCTGGCCTTCGCTTCTTCCATTCCGTCCACCAGTTCTTCCGGTATTTCATTAATAAAACGGCTTACCGGGTTCAAATTGGTTTTTCCAAAAAGCGTCCGCATTTTTGCATGGGTTAAATACAGTTCCTCCTCCGCCCGGGTAATCCCTACATAGGCAAGTCGGCGTTCTTCTTCCATCTGTTCCTCATCAAACATGGAACGGCTATGCGGGAAAATATTTTCCTCCATTCCGATTAAGAAGACGATAGGATATTCCAATCCCTTGGCAGAATGCAAGGTCATCAATGTAATTTTCTCTTCATCCTCTTCTTCTTCCACCCGGTCAATATCCGCAATTAGAGCGAGATCAGTAAGAAAAGCAATTAAGGTTTTGTCCTCCTCGGCAGTTGCCTCAAAATCCTGTGTCACCGTCATGAACTCCTCCAGGTTTTCCAGACGGCTTTGTGATTCCAGTGTTTGTTCATTTTTCAATGTTTCTTCATAACCTGTCCGTGTTATAACTGCTTCTACCATATCGGTTGCTGTCAAAAATTCCTGCTGTTTGGACAAAGATTCAATAAGCTCGGCGAATTCCGCCAAAGCTTGGGCTGCTTTCTTAGGAACACCGGTAAAATCGATCTCCTGTACTGCTTCATAGAACGAGAGGCCATTTGTTGTGGCATAATCACGCAGTCGCTCCAGTGATGTTTTTCCAATACCGCGTTTAGGTACATTCGCTACACGTTCAAAGCTCAAGTCATCATCCGGATTCGTAATCAGCCGTAAATAGGACAGCATGTCTTTTATTTCTTTACGCTCATAGAATTTTAGCCCGCCGATCATTTGATAAGTAATATTTGCTTTCACAAGAGTATCCTCAACAGCACGGGACTGGGCATTCGTACGATATAGAATGGCCACGTCACTTGGTGTGTAATCTTTTTCTGTTGTCAGCTCCTGAATTTTATCTACCACGTAGAGTGCTTCCTCCTGTTCTGTTGCACCTTGAAAATAATGCAGATTTTTCCCATCCGGATTTTCCGTCCACAGTTTCTTTGGCTTTCGTCCTGCATTATGTTCGATCACATAATTTGCGGCATCAAGAATCGATTTGGTAGAGCGGTAATTTTGTTCCAGAAAAATCGTACGTGAAGCAGGGTAGTCTTTTTCAAAGGTCAAAATATTGGCGATATCTGCTCCGCGCCAGCGATAAATAGACTGGTCAGAATCACCGACAACACAAAGATTCTGATAGCGGTTAGCCAGAAGACCAACTAATATATATTGAGCATGGTTTGTATCCTGATACTCATCCACATGAATATATTGAAACCTTCTTTGATAATATTCCAATATTTCCGGAACGCGCTGGAATAAATGAATGGTCTGCATGATTAAATCGTCAAAATCAAGCGACTGGTTTTTTTGCAGCATCTTTTGATAGGCTTCGTAAATTTGTCCTACCTGTCGCTCATAAAAATTACCTTGCTTTTTATTGTATTCTTCCACACTGATCAGTTCATTTTTTGCCGCACTGATTTGACCGAGCATAGCACGAGGATCAAACTGTTTCTTATCGATATTTAAATCCTTTAATACCTGCTTAACGACGGATAGCTGGTCACTGCTGTCCAATATCGTAAAATTCTTGCTGTAGCCAATCCGGTCAATATCCCGGCGCAATATCCGTACACACATCGAGTGAAACGTGGAAACCCACATATATTCACTTTCCGGGCCAATTAATTTTCGCACGCGGTTTTTCATTTCCCTTGCCGCTTTATTGGTAAAAGTGATGGCAAGCACGTTTCTGGCACTGACATCTTTCTCACCAAGTAAATAGGCAATTCGGTGGGTTAGTACACGCGTCTTCCCGCTTCCCGCCCCTGCCATAATCAGTAACGGTCCTTCTGTATGCTTCACTGCTTCCTGCTGCTGTTTATTCAATCCTTTCAACAAGTCATTTACCGTTTGACTCATATTGACACCGCCTTACTACTCATCCTTGACGGCTTTCACCGTCTTGAGCGCTTTTTTTATATCCGTATAAATAATATTTCCAACCACAATAACGTCTGCATATTCCTTCATTTCCCGAGCCTGAAAAATGGATTCAATCCCGCCGCCATAAATCAACTTTGTATTGTTAAGCTGGCCTTTTACTTTTTTCACAAGCTCCGGATCTCCGTATTTTCCGCTGTATTCCATGTAAAAAACAGGCAAATGAAATACTTTTTCTGCCATATAGGCATAAGCCAGGACATCTTCTTCATCCGGCAAAATACTGTTCGTATGCTGAAAGACTTTTGCTTCCTCATTCAAAATACAATAGCCTTCAAATAAAATTTCACTGTATTCCATCATGTCCACATACTGCTTAATCGCCTGGTGCTGGATATCCATCATCCACTTTTTTTCTTTGGAGTTCAACACCATTGGTATGTAATAATAATCAAATCCGGGCGTGATCGCATCCATCGTTGAAATTTCCAGGATACAAGGCACCGTGTACCGGCGGATGCGGGATAATAAGTCCAGCACACCATCCAAGGTAATATCATCTGTACCGCCCACAATAACAGCATCTGTTCCTGATTCACAAATCAATTCCAAATGCTCATCCGAAATTTCTTTTGCCGGGTCTAGTTTAAACAAGTGCTTCCAATTATTTGTCATATTAGTCAAAATTGATATCCTCCATTACAATAGTACGTTCGTATATTATACCAAAAATACAGGCTGGAATTTAGAGATATGATAATATTTTTTAGTAACAGGTAGTTTGATTTCTTGTTTAGGGGGAGAAGGCAAGGGACAGAGGTTCAGTGTGTCAGTGGCGGGGATAACAAAGTTTTATCAGTGGGTGAGACAGAGGGACAGGTTCAGTGTCCCAGTACAGGTAACATTAGCCCTTACAAGGATTTATCAGCGGTTTACCGGGGTTTATCAGCGAATTTGAATTTTTATCAGCGCTATTTAGATTTTATCAGCGTTTCACAAAGATTTATCAGCGATAATCAAAATATATCAGCGTTCCTCTATTCCCCGGACGTTCTTCTGTAGGAGAAAAGCCGCTACCCGAGGCAGCGGCAATTATTTTTCATCTTCCAAAATACGGTCAAGCACCATTTGATACCCGTCATTTCCATAGTTAATGCATCTTCTCACCCTGGAAATGGTGGCGGTTGATGCTTTTGTTTCCTGTTCGATCGCATTGTATGTCTGGCCTTCCGTCAGCATTTTGGCTACCTGGAGCCGTTGAGAAATAGACTGAATCTCGGACATGGTGGCTATATCATCAAAAAATCGGTAGCATTCCTCACGATCCTTCAGTGAAAGAATCGCATCAAATAGTTGATCCAATTGTTTGCCTCGTAATTTATCAATCTGCAAACCCAAAAACCTCCCTGAAAAGTGCATCTTCTTAATTTGTTACTGTCACCATTTGGTCTAGTCCGGGACTCGCAGGAACAACATTCACCCATGTTTTTCCTGGAACAAAGCCGATCACTTCCCCTTCTTTCACAGGAACTATTCTGCCGCCCCTATTCTCCCACTCAACTTCTTGCACCTTCCCTTTTTGCATTAAATATGCATTGCCGCCGGCTTCCAAGTCTACAGCACGGCGTCCTTGTGCATCAACTGTTTCATGATAGGTTTCGAGTACAAATACATTATCCAATTGAATTTCTTCGCTGGAATCAAGTTCTATTGTTTTTTCCCGGTCACTATATCTGACATATCTTTCAATTTCAGGATCATACTCGTATTCAACGATATTCATTGGATTATCCGAGTACACGATCTCCACATGATTTGCATCTCCTCCGGCTATATCTGCCGTTTCATCATCTAAAAAAGGCAGGGTTTCCTGAGCTAACGTCGTTTCATAGCCTTTTCCTTCTGCTCTTTCATAAGCTGTGTCAAGAAGTGCGTAAGAATTATGCGGTGCCTCTCGAAAGCTTTCCCGTTTAAATAATGTACCATCATTATCATAAACGGCACCATCCAAATAGTCGATTCCCCTGTTTACAATCATATCATTCACAAAATCTGCAGCACCATGGTATACATATAACGCACCATAATTATTAGCTAATGTAAAATAATACTCGCGTGCACTGCGGACAGGCCCAACCACATCTGGTATCTCGCTTTGATAAAGGGCTAGCAGTCGAGTAATTCTTGCTTCTGCCAGAATTTCAAAAACAATATCCGCATCACTCAGTCCCGATTGCGGCCTTGCCTGGGTATGGTTATTTACCATCACACCAATGGTACGATTATCTATCGCCTCATTTGTTCCAATTCCTGTTAATGGGTACATATTGTCAAATTGTTCTTCTGCTTCTTTATCCGCTTTATTCTCTAAATTACTATCTTTTCCTTCATTACTTTGTGTTTCGTCTTCGTCATCATTAGAACAGCCGGCAAAAATCAAAGCTGCCACTGCCACCAGTAAATAAACAAACTTTCTCATTTTCCCAACACCTTTATATTAAAATTTCTCTAAACATGCTATGTTTTATTATACGCTAATTCATAGTTGCTGGAAATAGTACTTCATTTTTCATTACATCTACAATTCCCTGCTGGGTAATTCGTACATAAGGCAAATGGGTGGATGATAAAAAGAAAATGGAATAAATGGGGTCATCAAATGGATAACCAAATTCCAGCAAATGTTTTTTTAGTTGTTTTTCTTTTTCTATTAATCCCTTCATATTTCCTTGATACATAAATCCGGCTAATGGAAGCGAAATTTCCAGCAGGATTTTTCCTTCATTCACTAAAACGATACCGCCGCCAATTTCTTTCAGTCTTTTTCCTGCCTTTAATATATCAGGCTTGCTTTTCCCGATGAATATTAAATCCCCGGTTGTGGAATAGGAACTCGCCAGTGCCCCCAACCCTTTTGTGAAGCCTCGTATCGTTGTGTTCACCCGCCATTTCCCTGCTTTATCCATTAGTACAAGAAATGCCTCATGATCCTGTTTCGGAAGTTCTTTAGGTGTAATATCGACATCAACAGCATACGGTTTCATAATCACCTGGTTGACCATCTCAAGACCAAGGGGCACAGAGAACTGCAATTCATTTTCCGTCAAATCAAAGTCCAGCTCCAGTGGTTCTATATCGTAAGCCTTCCAGTCAATAAGCGGTTTCCGGTTTATTTCTTTCGTATCTTTAACGATCCATTCGCCCTTAGCAAGTACACTTTCAGGAGTTGGATTACCCTTTTCCTGTAAAATATTAATATGAGCAATTCTGCCAGGGGCTATACTGCCAAGCTGCTCGTCCAAATGATAATGTTTTGCAGCATTATAACTTGCCATCCGGTAAGCATCTTCAAGAGGGATCCCTTTTTTAATCGCAATATCTATACAGACATTCATTAAACCGTCTGTATAGAATGTAGAAGTTGATCCATCTGTCGTCATGGTCAGGTTATCGTATGTCGTGATACCTTCTGCAATAATTTCTTCAATTAAATTCGGCAAATCAGGCCGGATGGAAGAATACCTTAAAGCAGTATGATATCCCATTTGCAGACGCCTGATAACTTCTTTGCCTGTCATTGACTCATGATCTCCACTCACGCCAAGCAATTTCATTTTAGTCAATGTTTTTTCCGAAGCTCCGGGAAAATGACCTTCTACCGGTTTACCCCGCTGTTTTGTTTCCTGAATCCAGTATAACAGGCGGTCATCGCCGGAAAGCAAGCTTGGCCATGATGTTAATTCCCCTCCCTGAACAACGGCAGGATGTGAAATCCAGTTTAATATTTCATTTGTATTGAATAATTCCTCTTCGTACTTATCCTGCAGCGTTGTCTGCGCATCATATCTTGCCCACCAGTACATAGATACAGGATGGTTACTGAAATCATCCAACAAGGAAAACGCTTTCTTTCTGTCCAATAAAAAAAGCCATAAGAGGTTGTCATTAATCAATGTCGTTGTTCCTGTTTTGGCAGCGTGATCAGCCAGACTCTCCGGGTTATAGATCTGCGATGGGTGGGCATGCGGTTCAATATACCCAGGTACTAAATATTTACCTTCACAATCTATCATTTCCGCTCCATTCTGTCGCTTCGGTAATTTATCCCCTACATAGATAATACGGTCGTGCACAATCCATATATTCGCTTTGATCCACTGTTTCGTATATGTGTTCAAATAAACACCATTGGTTAAGATCATGGTTGGTGCTTCTTGTCCATCTATGACTCGTACATGTTGTCTGAGCTCCCGATTTCTCCAATGGTAACCTTTATCTAACATACAGCAACTCTCCAAATATTTATTTCCCTCTAGTTTACCATATATCTCGCTTTAGTTCTGTAAAGTTTTTGTTAATGAAAGTGAAATTTTTGTGACAAGTTATCTGTGGTGAATTAATGGGAGATTTAATGGAGGATGGCGATCGACTTTTCTTAGGTTCCGCTCGATTTTGCGATGCTGGTGTTGCAATTATTACTGCCTCTCGCTCGTTTTGGAGATGCTAGCCTCACGTTTTTTTCGCGCCTACCCCGTACTTAGGATGAGGAAATTTAAAAATACCCTTAACAACAACTGTCATTAAGGGCAGTAAATACTTATTCTTTCATTCCTATATCCGTCCGGAAAAAGAATGCTTCCACATCACGATAAGGGTTCAAAGTTTCATAAACTTCTACCGCTGCCTGATCTATAGATTCCGCTGTCGCACCAACGAGCAATACCCGTCCGCCATCAGATACAAATTCATCTCCAGAGGTTTTTGTCCCTGCATGCACAACATATGCAGAACCTGAAGGATGCAAATCAGGAAGTGCAACACCCTTTTGGTATTTCCCTGGATATCCTTTGGAAGCAACCACCACACCAACAGCTGATTCATTCTTCCATTCCAGTCCCGGATCTTTTCCATCGAGCACATCGATCATGACCTGTTCCAGATCATTTTTCAATAAAGGCAAGACCACCTGTGTTTCCGGATCACCAAAGCGTGTATTGAACTCAATTACCTTTGGGCCGTCTTCAGTCATGATTAATCCGGCATAAAGGATGCCTGTAAAAGGTCGATCTTCCTTCATCATGCCGTCTACTGTCTTATGCAGAATGTTTTTTATAGCAAAACCCAAATGCTCTTCTGTAATTTCTTCTACGGGAGCAAATGCTCCCATGCCGCCTGTATTCGGCCCTTCATCATGATCATATGCCCGTTTATGATCTCTTGCAGTTACCATGGGATAGACATTATTTTCATGGACAAAAGCCATCAAGGAAAATTCCTCCCCGTCCAGAAATTCCTCAATAACAACTTTCGCACCGGCCTCTGCAAAGGTTTTGGATACAAGCATGTCTTCCACTGCCTGATGCGCCTGTTCCTTCGTTTCAGCGACGACCACACCTTTACCTGCTGCAAGGCCGTCCGCTTTAATAACGATTGGAGCACCCATTTTTTCTATATATACCTTCGCCTCTTGAATCGAAGTGAAAGTTTCAAAGTCGGCAGTTGGAATTTCATATTTTTTCATGATCGCTTTAGCATAGCTCTTGCTTCCTTCCAAAAGAGCGGCTTCTTTTGTCGGTGCAAAAATCCTCAAGCCCTCCTCTTGGAAACGGTTTGCTACACCCTCATTCAGCGGGGCTTCCGGGCCAATAATAGTCAAATCTATTTCCTTCTTTTTTGCAAAATTGACTAGACCATTTATATCCATTTCATCTATGGCTACGCAAATGGCATCTTTCTCCATCCCACCATTCCCTGGTGCTGCATAGAGCTTCGTAACCTTGTTGCTTTCGGAAAGTTTCATTACCATGCTATGTTCCCTGCCGCCACTGCCCACCACCAATATTTTCATCGGTCTCACTCCTCTCCGGTTCCGTTTCTCTAGTGCTTAAAATGCCGTATACCAGTGCACACCATAGCAATTCCATATTCATCACAAACATCAATCGAATCTTGATCACGCTTTGATCCACCAGGCTGAATAATGGCTGTAACCCCTGCTTTTGCCGCTGTTTCCACCGTATCTGGCATTGGAAAAAATGCATCAGATGCCAAGACGGATTTTTTTGCTTTAGCTCCTGCTTGTTCAATCGCAATATTCGCAGCACCAATCCGGTTCATCTGGCCTGCACCAATACCGATCGTTTCGTTATCCTTTGCCAAAACAATAGCATTGGATTTAACATGCTTCACTGCCTTCCATGCAAACAATAAATCTTTCATTTCCTGTTCGTCAGGCTTACGTTTCGTTGGAGTTGTTAAGTCAGATGCTGCCACTTTTCCGTCATCACTGTGCTGAATTAATACGCCGCCTTTTACGGTAGTGAGTTTGTGATGAATAGCGCTTGCTTCATTTACTTCCAACTCTAGTAATCGGATGTTTTTCTTTTTTGTTAAAACTTCCATTGCTTCATCAGTAAACCCAGGAGCTATTACAATCTCCAAAAAGATTTCGCTTAATTGCTGCGCTGTAGCTTCATTAATTTTTCTATTCACAGCGACAATTCCGCCAAAAATAGAAACAGGATCTGCGTCATATGCACGTTTAAAAGCATGTTCTACATCTTCAGCAATGCCGATTCCGCACGGATTCATATGTTTTACCGCAACAGCTGCCGGCCCCTCATATTCCGAAACAATTTCCAATGCAGCATTCGCATCCTGAATATTATTGTAGGAAAGTTCTTTCCCGTGAAGCTGCTTTGCATCAGCAATACTTCCATCCGTATTTAGTGAGTTTTTATAAAAAGCCGCTTTTTGATGTGGATTTTCCCCATAGCGCAATGTTTGTACTTTTTCATATGTAACGGTATAGGTTTCCGGAAAATCTTCTTCCGTTTCTTCTGTAAAGTATCCCGCGATCATGGCATCATAATTCGCTGTATGACGGAATACTTTAGCGGCAAGTTTTTGACGGGCACCGATGGTTAAATTACCTTCCTGTAATTTTTCCAAAACACCCTCATAATCAGATGGATCCACTACCACTGTCACATCCGCAAAATTTTTCGCAGATGCACGTAGCATTGCCGGTCCGCCGATGTCGATGTTCTCAATTATATCTTCAGCAGAAACTCCCTCTTTTTCCAATGTTTGTTTAAATGGATAAAGGTTTACGACTACTATATCAATCGGTACAATATCATTTTCCTCCAGCTGCTTCTGATGTGTGCTGCTGGAACGCTTTGCCAGTAATCCTCCATGAATAGAAGGATGCAATGTTTTCACTCGGCCATCCAAAATTTCCGGAAAGCCTGTAACCACATCCACCGCCGTGACTGGAATATCCGCTTCCTGTAATTTACGTAAAGTGCCGCCAGTAGAAAGGATTTCATAATTTACATCGATAAGCCCTTTGGCGAATTTAGTTATATTCTCTTTATTGGAAACACTGATTAACGCCCTTTTCTTCACCGTTATCCCTCACTTTTCGTCATTTCGATAAGCTGATTGATCACTTGAGGATACAGCCTGTGCTCGACCTGTTGGATACGTTTTTTTAAACTGTCTTCTGTATCTTCAGGCAGCACCTTTACCTCCTCTTGTGATATTATCGGCCCTGTATCAATTCCTTCATCTATATAATGAACCGTTACCCCTGTTTTCGTTACGTCGGCACGATAAGCTTGACCGATGGCGTCTTTCCCGGGAAAATCAGGAAGCCAAGATGGATGAATATTAATGATCCGCTTATCAAACGTGCGGAGTAATGTTTCACCAACTATACGCATATACCCGGCAAGAAATATCCACTCCACGTTCGCTTTCTTCAGATTTTTGATGAGCATTTCTTCATAGGCACTTTTATCTCTATACGCTTTTGCCTGAAATACAACTGTTGGGACACCATAATGCTTGGCCTTTTTGATTACGCTTGCCTCCGGCTGATCACAGACGAGCAGCACAATCTCACAGGCCAGATCGCTACTTTCCATGATCGCCTGAAAATTACTGCCTGTTCCGGATGCAAAAACGGCTGCTCTTGGCTTATTCATGAGGTAAAATTCACTCCCTCACCTTCAGTTACCTTCCCGATGTTACTGGCAGCTTCCCCATTTTCCGCCAGTAAATTGAGTATACTTTCTGCATCCTCTTCCTGAACGACAAGGGCCATACCAATCCCCATATTAAATACACCGTACATATCTTTTTCTTTCAGCTTCCCCTTCTCTTGTAAAAACGTAAAAACTTCAGGTACTTCCCATTGTGAACGATCAAGGGTTACCCCTAAATCTGATGGAATAACGCGCGGCAGGTTTTCATAAAATCCCCCGCCTGTAATATGAGAAATTCCCTTTATATTGTATTGATCCAATACAGCTTTCACCGGCTTTGCGTATATCCTGGTTGGCTCAAGTAATACTTCCCCAAGGTTTTTTGTCATGCCATAATTTTGCCCTAAATCGAGATGCGAGACAATCTTGCGGACAAGTGAATACCCATTGGAGTGAATTCCGCTGGACGCGAGTCCAATGACTACATCTCCAGCATGAATGTTTTCCCCGGTGACAAGCTTTGATTTTTCAGCAATTCCTACTGTAAAACCGGCTAAATCATATTCATTTTCTTCATACATGCCAGGCATTTCTGCTGTTTCTCCGCCAATTAAAGCAGCACCCGCTCCCTCACAGCCATCGGCAATACCTGTCACAATTTGTTCAATCACAGCAGGGTCATTTTTACCACAGGCAATATAGTCTAGGAAAAATAAGGGCTCCGCTCCCTGTGCAACAATATCATTCACACACATGGCAACTAAATCAACACCGATTGTATCATGTTTTTTCAGCTGAAATGCCAGCTTCAATTTTGTCCCGACTCCATCCGTGCCTGAAACGAGTACAGGCTCTTTAAAGGAAAAAGAACTGAGATCAAATAAACCGGCAAAAGCACCCAGACTTCCAAGCACTTCTTTTCGGGCCGTTCTCGATATATGTTTTTTCATTCGTTCTACGGCTTCATATCCTTTTTCTACATCCACCCCGGCATCTTTATACATATCCGACATGAGTGACACACCCTTCTGTCAAAATTAACAATATTTCAATTCCGCTCCTTCTTCCTCTGTTACGGGGTAGTTCCCTGTCATGCATGCCATGCAAATTCCCTGATGAATCGTTTTGTCTTTCACGATAGCTTTTTCCAATCCAGACTCAGATAAATAAGCGATGCTGTCTGCATCAATCATATTCCCTATGCCGTCAACCGAATTATTGGCGGCAATCAGCTCTTTCCTTGTTGACATATCTATTCCGTAAAAGCATGGATGTGTGATAGGTGGTGAAGCAATCCGTACATGCACCTCTTTGGCTCCTGCTTGCTTCAGCATCTTAACAATCCGTTTACTTGTCGTTCCTCTCACAATGGAATCATCAATCATGATAATCCGCTTGCCATCCACGATACTCCGAACCGGTGCTAGCTTCATTTTTACACCCTGTTCTCGTAATTCCTGGGAAGGTTGGATGAACGTTCTGCCGACGTAGCGATTTTTTAAAATCCCCATTTCATAAGGCAGGCCGCTTTCCTCCGCATATCCAATTGCAGAAGAAATACTGGAGTCGGGCACCCCGATAACCATATCCGCATCAGCCGGTGCCTCCCTTGCAAGCTCGGCACCCATACGTTTGCGTGAAGCATGAACATTCACCTTGTTCACATCACTGTCCGGTCTGGATAAATACACATATTCCATTGCACACATTTTCCGGCCGCCTCTAGGTGCAAATCTTGTTATCTCCATTCCTTCATCACTGATAATAATTAATTCGCCAGGCAAAACTTCTCTTTCAAACTGGGCACCGATCTGGTCAAAGGCACATGTCTCAGAAGCAACGACATAAGCATCCCCGAGCCTTCCGATTGATAATGGGCGAATGCCGGAGGGATCAAGCGCCACATACATTCTATCTTCTTTTAACACGATAAAGGCGTACGCCCCCTTAAGCTGATTAAGCGCCTTGGCTATCGACTTTCTGTTTGTTTTCTGCCCGTCTCTTCTAATCAAGTGTGCAAGCACTTCGGTATCCGAAGAAGCCTGAAAAATACTCCCTTCATCCTCCAGTTCTCCCCGCAGCTGCCGAGCATTCATGATGTTACCGTTTTGTGCAAGTGCCATGCTCCCGGTTTGGGTCCGGAATAAAAGCGGCTGTACATTTTCGATCGTTCTACCCCCTTGTGTCGTATAACGGACATGGCCAACCGCATATCTGCCGGGAAGCTTATCAAATTTTGCTTCTCCAAAAACATCATTCACGAGCCCTTCACCTTTATGTGAGCTCAGCTCCTCTCCGTCACTGACGACGATGCCTGCCCCTTCTTGTCCGCGGTGCTGCATGGAATGAAGCCCATAATATGTCAGCTCGGCAGCCTTCTCATGACCCCATATGCCGAACACACCGCATTCTTCATTTATGCCTTTGATTTCAGCAAGCATGGAATAGCTCCCTTCCATAGTTTTTCCAGCTTTTTCACGTCTTCTTTAATAACACTAGCTCCATTTACGTTAATTATTACAGTGTCATCGTCCGTAACTCTTCCAATTTGCTTAGTATGATCCACGTTTGCTTCAAATTTATCCTGATGCTCTTCTTTTACAGTTACAAGAAATCTTGATTGCGTTTCACTGAATAGTGCTACCGTCGGATCTCCCTCAAGTGTTACATCTGCACCGAGACCTTTGCCGGCAAAAACACTTTCAGCCAGTGCCACAGCCAAACCACCTTCGGCCAGGTCATGAGCCGACGCTATGAGACCTAGCTGAATGGCATTCAATAATTGCTTTTGACGAGTCGCTTCCACATCAAGGTCAATTGCAGGCGCTTTTCCTTCGTATTTTCCTTTCAGCACATTTTGCAGCTCACTGCCGCCAAATTCTGCATTTGTCTCACCGATAAGATAGATCGCATCCCCTGCGTGCTGAAAAAAGTTTGGCATAATATGTTCCAATGACTCATGCAATCCAACCATACCAACAATCGGCGTAGGAAAAATCGATTTACCTTTGGACTGGTTGTATAAGGAAACATTCCCGCTGATCACCGGGGTTTCCAAAATCTCACATGCCTTGCTCATACCTTCCACGCTTTTTTCCATTTGCCAGAAAGTCTCTGGGTTGGTCGGGTTCCCGAAATTCAACCCGTCCGTCAGTCCAAGTGGTCTTGCACCCGAGCAGACCAGGTTGCGTGCAGCCTCTGCCACAGCAATTTTTCCGCCGGTTTCCGGGTCCAAATAGATATAGCGGGAATTGCTATCCGTTGTAATGGCAAGCGATTTATCCTTCCCTTTGATTCTAACAACGGCTGCATCTGAACCTGGTGCTACTGCCGTATTTGTCTGCACCATGGAATCGTATTGGTCATACACCCACGCTTTACTTGCAATTGTCGGCTGCTGCAGTAATTTTTTCAGCATTTGTGCATGGTCTTCCACATTGGGAACCGTGTTTTCTATCTGCTGAAATGTTTTATAATAAGCCGCTTCCTCCGATGGCATTTGATAGACCGGGGCGTCCTCTGCCAGTGCATCTACCGGAATGTCAGCCATAATCTCCCCATGCTGTTTAATCCGGAACATTTTCTCTTCAATAACTTCTCCGACAGCTACTGCCTGCAATCCATATTTTTCAAATACATCAATAATCTCCTGTTCGCGTCCTTTTTGCACCACAAGCAGCATTCGCTCCTGGGATTCGGACAGCATCAATTCATAAGCATTCATATTCTCTTCGCGCTGGGGAACGAGATCCAGGTTCATTTCTACTCCTGTTCCTGCTTTGCTTGCCATTTCACTAGCTGAGGAGGTGAGTCCGGCTGCTCCCATGTCTTGAATACCGATTAGAGCATCGGATTGGATCACCTCTAGACATGCTTCAATGAGCAACTTTTCCATAAAGGGATCTCCAACCTGGACGGCCGGCCGATCCTTTGCTGCATCTTCCCCTAAATCGTCGGACGCAAAGGTTGCACCATGAATACCATCTCTCCCTGTAGGTGCCCCGGCATAAAGCACGGTATTGCCAACGCCTGCGGCAATTCCCTTTTGGATATCTTCATGATTGATTAGACCAACACACATCGCATTAACGAGCGGATTATCCTCATAACTGTCATCAAATTGGACTTCTCCACCGACAGTAGGTACACCAACACAGTTTCCATACCCGGCGATCCCGCTTACTACCTCAGAAAAGAGATACCGTACACGATCCGTATTTAAATTACCAAATCGCAGTGAATTCATTAATGCGATTGGACGTGCCCCCATAGAAAATACATCACGGATAATACCACCAACGCCTGTGGCAGCACCTTGATATGGTTCCACTGCTGAAGGGTGATTATGACTTTCTATCTTAAAAACGACCGCCTGGCTATCTCCAATATCGATAATTCCCGCGCCTTCTCCAGGACCTTGAAGTACATGTGGTGCTTTCACAGGAAACTTTTTCAACAAAGGTTTGGATGTTTTATAACTGCAATGCTCTGACCACATAACGGAAAAGATGCCGGTTTCGGTAAAGTTTGGCCGACGTTTCATAATTTTTGTTACCATGCCAAATTCTTCATCGCTTAATCCCATTTCTCTATAGAGCTTGTCTTTTTCAATTTGTTCCGGCTGAATATTATGCATTTTTAACATGGGATTCCCTCCAATTGTGTATGATTGACCGGAATAATTTCAGCCCGTCCTCACTTCCCAGCAGCGCTTCCACAGCCCTTTCCGGGTGGGGCATCATCCCGAGCACATTTCCATCTTTGTTCATCATTCCTGCAATATCTTTAATGGAGCCATTTGGATTGCTTTTATAGGTAAACACAATTTGATTGTTTTTTTGTAATTCTGCCATTGTTTCGTTGTCACAAAAATAATTACCCTCACCATGGGCAATCGGCAATGTGATTACTTCGCCTTTTTCATAGCATGTAGTAAATATCGTGTCCGGATTTTCCACAACCAGTTCCTCCTGATGGCACATGAAGGACAGCTTTTCATTTCGCATCAATGCGCCAGGCAAAAGTCCTGCTTCCGTTAAAATTTGAAATCCGTTGCACACCCCGAGGACAGGCTTTCCTTTTTGCGCCTGAACCTTTATTTGCTTCATGATCTCCGATGTGGACGCAACCGCACCGGTCCTTAAATAATCACCATAGGAAAAGCCCCCCGGCAGAAGAATACCATCATACTTATCAAGATTGGCATCCTGATACCAAACCAGCTCTGCTTCTTCCTTTAGTACTTCTTTCACTGCATGATGCATATCACGATCACAGTTGGAGCCGGGAAAAACTACTACAGCAAACTTCATGACCGAACAGCCTCCCGAACGTCAAAGTGATAATCTTCAATGACCGGATTTGCCAGCAATTTATCGCACATTTCCCTAATCCGTTCATTTAAGTTCGGACCGTCTTCTACCTGAATTTCGATATATTTCCCAACGCGTACTTCCTCTACTTCCTTGTAGCCAAGCGAGTTTAATGATTCCTGAATCGCTTTTCCCTGAGGATCAAGCACACCTTGCTTTAATGTGATATAGACCGTTACATTTTTCATAAAATTGCCTCCAGTCGATGTAATATTTTTTCATATACACTGATTAAATTACCTGTCCCCTGACGAAACACATCTTTATCCAATTTCTCGCCAGTCGATTTATCCCACAACCGGCATGTATCCGGCGAGATCTCATCCGCTAAAATGATGGTTCCACCTGCAAGCCGTCCAAACTCCAGCTTAAAATCTGCCAATCTAACATTGATTTCGGCAAAAAGGGTTTTCAGCTGTTCATTAATCTCCAATGCCTCACCTTTTATTTTCAAAAGTTCTTTTTCAGTTACATTGCTTAGCAGCTTTGCATGGTCCTCGTTGATAAACGGGTCATGCAATCCGTCATTTTTGTAATATAATTCAACAAGCGGCTGCTGAAAAACTGTTTTTTCACTTATGCCCAAACGTTTTGTGATGCTTCCCGTCGCCAGATTGCGGACTACAACTTCAAGTGGAATGATTTCTGTTTCCAAAACGAGCTGTTCCGTTTCATTCCATTTTTCAATGAAGTGGGTTTTTATTCCTTTTTCATGCAGAAAATGAAAAATACGTACAGATATTTCATTATTTAAGCGCCCTTTTCCGGAAAAGGCAGCTTTCTTCTCTCCATTAAAAGCTGTTGCATCATTTTTATAGGAGAGAATCAGCTTTCCTTCCCTATCCTTCGCTTGGTATACCTTCTTGGCTTTTCCTTCATATAAAAGTGATCCCTTCACCTTATTCACCTCTTGTTAAACCAATCCGGTCAAAAATTTCATCCACATTTTTTAAATGGTATGTATAGTCAAAGCAATCATCAATTTCAGCCTGTGAAAGTCTTTCTATGATTTCTTTTTCATTTTTGACAAGCTGCTTGAATGGTGTTTCTGTTTCCCAGGCTTCCATTGCTTTCGGCTGAACAATATCATATGCAGCTTCTCTCGCCATCCCTTTATCAATTAACGCCAGCAGAACGCGCTGGGAAAAAATAACGCCGTAAGTTTTGTCTATATTCCGTTTCATGTTTTCCGGGAATACGGTCAATTTTTTTACAATTTTGGAAAATCGGCTTAGCATGTAATTCAGAGCAATCGTGGCATCCGGTAAAATGACCCGTTCTGCAGACGAGTGTGAAATGTCACGTTCATGCCATAAAGAGACATTTTCATAGGCAGTCATCATATATCCGCGAACTACCCTTGCCATTCCGCTCATGTTTTCAGAGCCGATCGGATTTCGTTTATGCGGCATAGCAGAGGATCCTTTTTGTCCTTTAGCGAAAAATTCCTCCACTTCTCTTGTTTCTGTTTTTTGCAGACCACGTATTTCCGTTGCAAATTTCTCAACGGAAGTTGCTATTAATGCCAAAGCTGACATGTACGCCGCATGCCGGTCTCTTTGCAAGGTTTGTGTTGAAACGGGAGCAGGTTTTAATCCAAGCTTCTCACAAACATATTTTTCCACGTATGGATCAATGTTGGCGTAGGTTCCTACTGCGCCGGAAAGTTTGCCAAATTCTATTTGACTTGCAGCCAGTTCAAATCGCTCCAGATTGCGTTTCATTTCTTCATACCAGAGCGCTAGTTTTAATCCGAATGTCGTCGGCTCTGCATGAACACCATGCGTCCGGCCCATCATCACGGTATGCTGATGCTCCAAAGCTTTTTCTTTTAAAACATGAATGAAAGTTTCGATGTCTTTACGGATAATGTCATTTGCCTGCTTTATTAAATAAGATAGCGCCGTATCTACCACATCCGTAGAAGTTAATCCGTAATGCACCCATTTCCGTTCTTCTCCAAGCGACTCGGAAACTGCACGGGTGAAAGCAACGACATCATGTCTTGTTTCCTGTTCTATTTCATAGATTCGATTAATATCAAAGGAGGCATTCTCACGAAGCTTTTTAACACCTGCCTCCGGAATCATGCCTAGTTCACTCCACGCTTCACAGGCTAAAATCTCCACTTCAAGCCAGGCTTTGTACTTGTTTTCTTCCGTCCAAATGGCTCCCATTTCTTCTCGTGTATACCGTTCAATCATTGCTTGGCCTCCTCAAAATGCTTTACGTTTGCCTGAAGTTCTTCCACTGATTTTCCGAGAAAAGTGACATGGCCCATTTTCCGCTTTATTTTTGCTTCCGCTTTACCGTAGAGATGTACAAACGGTTCAGGGTTTTCTTGCATGACTTTCCATGCTTTTTCTATATCTTCTCCTAAAATATTTACCATGAGCGCAGGCTGCAGCTGTTCGATTTTTGCCAAAGGAAGTCCGCAGACCGCCCGGACATGCTGGGCGAACTGAGAGATATTACATGATTCAATGGTATAATGGCCCGAATTATGTGGGCGCGGTGCCATCTCATTCAAATAGATGTCATTTCCCTTTACGAACATTTCAATCGCAAACGTTCCTACGATATTCATTTCTTCAGCAAGTTTCCCGGCTGCCTCTATCGCTTTTTCTTCAAGCTCACTGCTTACTTGGGCAGGAGCAGTTGTTTTAAATAAGATTTGATCTTTATGTTCATTTTCTGCCAGCGGGAAATAGGTAACCCCACCGGATTGCGAACGGGTAAAAACAACGGAAATTTCCTTATCAAACGGAACCCACTGTTCAATGATGCAATGCTTATTTTCTTCAGCAAAGTGGATCGCTGCCTGCGCATCATTTTTTGACAGTAACTTGATTTGTCCTTTTCCATCATAGCCGCCGCTGCAAGTTTTAAGGACTGCAGGGAAAGTGAATTTTTCCAGTGCTTCTTCGCATTCTTTGCCATTATGTACAATCGTGAACTCCGGCACCGGCAAGCCCGCTTTTTTCATCAGCTGTTTTTCTTTTTCCCGGTTTTGGGTAATCTCCAGTGCATAGGCACCCTGAGGCAATTTCCCTTCCTTTTCCAAATAGGAAGCTGCTGTCAAATCTACATTTTCAAATTCATAGGTGATCACATCACTGACACTGCTTAGTTCCTTGATTGCTTCCAAATCATCGTAGGCCGCAGTGATCGTATGATCTGCGACTTGAGCAGTTGGGCAGTCAGGTGTCGGGTCAAGGACAGCAATCCGGTACCCCATATGTTTAGCAGCAAGTGCCATCATTCTTCCAAGCTGACCGCCTCCAATGATTCCAATCGTTTGTGAAGGTAATATTTGCTTATTTGTCTGCAAGGTCTTCCCTCATTTCTTCTACTTTTTTCTTCATATCCTCCCGGTAGGTTTCGAGTTTTGCACCTACATAATCATCACGGGATCCGATGATTTGTGCAGCTAACAGACCCGCATTCGTAGCTCCAGCTTTGCCAATTGCCACGGTCGCCGTCGGTACACCGCCGGGCATTTGTACGATGGACAGGAGTGAATCCAGACCATTTAGCGCTTTACTTTCAACCGGAACGCCGATCACAGGCAATGTCGTCTTGGAAGCGACCATACCAGGAAGATGTGCCGCTCCGCCTGCTCCGGCAATAATTACTTTCAAACCACGTTCTCTTGCATTTTTTGCATAGGCAAACATGTCATCCGGCGTACGATGTGCAGAGATTAAGTCCTTTTCGTATGGAATTTGCAGCTCATCCAGCACATTGCATGTATGCTGCATTGTCTCCCAATCCGATATGCTGCCCATAATTACTCCGACCACTGCCATAAAATCCCTCTTTCCTTATTTTTGTAAGTGAAACATGGAAACCTCTTTTGTTGTATTAAATTTTCCCAAACAATTAAAATCTCATAAATAACTTTTATATAACACAGGTTTTGGCTTATGTATTTCAAATCATTGAATATATATTTTTAAATCCCCCAGTATAAAGCCTTTTAACCATTGAAACGAGAGAAGAACCCATTCCAGGTGACAAAATTCAAAAAACCTATTCGTCTCCCCCGGTTTATGAGAGAAGATGAACAGGCTTTCTTGGACATGAAAATAATCATTGTAATGACAACGATTCATCCTCCCTCATAGTCCGGTTTTTACGGAGCCGGGTAGAAACTTCCGGGCCATATTCCCAGAAATATATGAGGTGTTTTTATATTCATTTTTCTTGTTCAAGCATATCAAAATGCAAGTTGCATTGTCAATAAATAACGAACATTAGGTTGCTATTTTTGATAATCGTTCGGTTTCAGTGATTTTCCATTGCGCTTAATTTCAATAAAAAATAAAATCCTTCTATGAAGATAAATAATCCCTTTAGCATACCAATTCGAGTGTTACAATAATAATTGCCGTTATATTATTTAGTATTTGTGAATAATTTCTTAAAATCAGCATGTCCCTTGCACAAATACTACGAAGGGAAAGGATTGTTTAATAACCTTATCGAGCCAATATAAAAACAAGCTATGCCTCTATAATTGAAAATGATTAGATAGCTTGCTTTTAATGATGCTGCTAATTTTCCGGGGATTCTAAATAACGATAAAGCGTTGATTTACTTATTCCCGTTTGATTTTTAATGTCAATCAGTTTATAACCATCATTGTACATAGAAATAGCCTTTTTTATATTTTCATCTGATTTTTTTGGACGACCTATTGATTTACCACTTTTTCTTGCTTGATCCATACCAATTGTTGTTGATTGCTTTATTAAATCTGATTGGAATTGAACTGCGTGAATCATTACATCTTGTAGATAGATATTAAGTAGTTCATCACTTTGCAATCCTTCATTTAAAAAATGAATGTTTACATTGTCTTTTTTGCATACTTTTAATAAATCAATAAGGTGGTGAAAAGTATCAGCTAGAACAACCATTTTCTCAATTACTATAGAATCTCCAGGTTGTAATTCCATTAACAATGCTTCTAATTGAACCCGCTTCTTAGGTGAACCGTGTTCTTCTCTATAAATCAGATTACACTTTTCATCTAATTTACTTAATTGTTTTTCCAAATTAGTATCATTATATAAAGGTCTTACATAGCCATAGATCAAGTCTTCCACTCCTTAACTTTCCTGAAATGGTTCCATTTTGGGAACGATGATGTTACAATATTAAAAGTGATATAGAAGAGGAGATCAACATGCAAACAATTAAACAACAATGGTTCGGTAACATTCGTAGTGACATCTTAGCAGGACTGGTCGTGGCACTTGCCTTAATTCCTGAGGCAATTGCTTTTTCTATTATAGCAGGCGTTGATCCAATGGTTGGTCTATATGCATCCTTTATCATCGCAGTTGTTATCGCCTTCGCTGGCGGGCGACCAGGAATGATTTCTGCTGCTACAGGGGCAATGGCTTTACTTATGGTGCCATTGGTTCGTGACTACGGACTGGACTATTTACTGGCAGCAACTATTTTGACAGGTATTATTCAAATTCTATTTGGGGTCTTTAAAGTTGCAAAAATAATGAAGTTCGTTCCAAATGCTGTAATGATTGGCTTTGTTAACGCATTAGCAATTCTAATTTTCATCGCACAGCTGGAGCACTTCATTGGCATTTCAACAATGACCTATGTATTTGTGGCAATCACTTTAATCCTATTATACACTTTACCACGTTTCATTAAAGTAGTTCCAGCACCATTAATCGTACTTGTTTTATTAACAGCAGTATCCATGTTTAGTGGTGTCGGGTTAAATACTGTAGGAGATCTTGGTGCTATTACGCAATCACTACCATCATTCTTTATTCCAGATGTACCATTTACCTTTGAAACATTACAGATTATATTCCCGTATGCATTATCCTTGGCAATCGTCGGTTTACTCGAGTCATTGCTTACATCACAGATTGTAGATGATATGACAGCAACAGAAAGCAATAAAAACAAAGAATCTCGAGGGCAAGGAATTGCGAATTTTATCACAGGTTTTTTCGGAGGGATGGCAGGTTGTGCGATGATCGGGCAGTCTGTTATCAACGTTAAATCTGGTGGTCGAGGGAGGCTATCAACACTTATAGCGGGTGTCTTTTTAATGTTTCTAATCATCGTGCTAGGTGACTTAGTAGTTCAAATTCCGATGCCTGTTTTAGTCGGTATTATGATTATGGTTAGTATCGGCACATTTGATTGGACTTCTTTTAAATATTTAATAAAGGCTCCCCGTACAGATGCAGTAGTTATGTTAGCCACCGTAGGAATTGTAGTTTATACCCATGACTTATCAAAAGGCGTACTGGTCGGGGTACTATTAAGTGCAATTTTCTTTGTTGTAAAAATATCAACTGTAAAAATCACGCAGGAAGGCAATCGTTATACCGTTTATGGTCAACTTTTCTTTGCATCGATTGATGGATTTGTAGACTACTTTAAAAAAGCAGATATCATTGAGAATAACATTCAAATAAATTTATCCAATACCAGGGTCTGGGATGAATCTGGTGTAGGTGCTTTAATCAAAGTCATTAACTTGTTAAAAGAAAGAGGTATTGACGTTGAAATTATAGAGTTAGATACTTCTAGTAAAGGACTAGTGGATAAACTCAATAGTCTCTACTCATCAAATTAAAGGAGGTTTCCTGATGTATAAACATATCTTATTAGCTTCAGATGGGTCAGACAATGCTGTACGTGCAGCGAAAGAAGCTGTAAAAATAGCTTCCAATAGCAAAGAATCAATGATTAATGTAGTTTATGTTATCGAAATAGAAAAGTCAAAGTATGATGTCCTCCATTCAAATTCACAAGAGGAAGTCGATATCGAGCGTCGAAAAAGAAATTCTAAAGTAATTCAATTCCTAAACGAAGCAAATGTTAATTATAAAACGACAATTTTACGAGGCCAACCAGGTCCGGAAATTGTAAAGTATGCAAACAAGCAAAAAGTAGATATTATAGTAATCGGCAGTCGAGGTCTGAATGCTTTGCAAGAAATGGTTTTAGGTAGTGTAAGCCATAAAGTAATGAAACGTGCGAACTGTCCTGCATTGATCGTAAAATAATCGCATAAACATATTTAAAAACCGAAGTTTCCTAATTTCGGTTTTTACTTTTTAGGAATCGAAACATTAGAATTGCCATTTTTTCGAGTGGCTGTCACTGTTTCTCTTCAAGGGGAAACTGATACGACAAAAATGAAAGATTGGGTGAATGCCCTGACATCTCATTTATATGCTAAAAAGAAAGATTTAAAGAGAATCACATTGCCGGTGCTCCGGATTTAATTGTTGAAACCTGTTGATGTCTTTTTACTAAGGGATGGTTATTTTTTACATGAAGTGACATATACAGACGAAGAGACGATGAATGTCAATATATTCGATGGTTTATTCATCAATCTAATTTTGATAAATAAACATCATGGGGATTTAGCTTTTTATTCATCTTTATTTCACTTTCTATTTTAGTGGAGATGTCAACGAGATGGGGATGATGCTGCGCATGATTACTTTGTATCAAAGCATAATGCTTATGATCGGCTTCGGATCTTTACTCGTTACGATCGTAGCACTGATTGTGCTGGTAATAAAAAAGTAATCCCCTCTTGTAAAAACGGACACGGTTGGGGATTACTCTAACCAAATCCACCGCGACTTCTTGCGGCGTAGCTCAGAAGAACTCCGACATCCTACTGTCGGTGCGAACGTCTTTTTCGTTTCATTTGTTATGGTAATAGTCGCATTCTTATTCCCGCATTGGTACATGTATTTATAAATATCATACCTTTTGTTCATTGTCTGTTACGTTATTGTCAACCATTTATTGTGATTGGGTCGGTGCTCCATTATGAACAGTACGAATTCCCAGCCAAAATCTTTACCGATTAATCTACTTCTTACATCAACAGGGAAATCCATTAAATCCCTCTGTTTAAGTATTATCCTGTGATTCCAGTGCTTCAGAGGTTTGTTCGGGGTGCACCTGCCCAGCCTGCTTCCCTTTCTTCGGGTTCATCAACCTTCCCCGCCGCACCTGTTTCACCCAGAATCCGCCATGAATCTGCTTCGGCTCATATGCAATAATAAATGCTTTCGGATCAATTCCTTTGATGGTCTCATACAGCCTTAATTCATATTTTCTCGGCGTCAAAATTTGCATGGCCAACCTGTCACCTTCCATACCGTAAGCAAACCAGCTTGTTACGCCGTACCCTTTTTCACGTAACTTCCGGGTAAATTCAATATCCGGATTGGAGGATATGACATTGACGGTGATATAGCCCAACGCCAGCTTGTCTTCAATCTTTGTTCCAACAATGACTCCTGCACCAAAACCAAGTGCATAGGCTATAAGATTTTGAATTTCATTAAGATTGTCTAATACAAGCCCAAGACCAATAACATATATAACAACTTCCACCATACCGACTGACGCCGCAATATAACGCCGGCCTTTTAACGTTAAGATCATCCGCATTGTAAAAAAGGAAACATAGCATACATTAATAACAAATATGATAGTAACCATTACCAAAGCATTACTGAGCAACTTAACCGCCTGCCTTTCCACCTTATTAGAGGCGTAACATTTGAAACATTTCCACTTGTAATATGACAGCACTTACTATACAGCTGATTTCACAATGCTAATATTATTTTATGTCGCTCCTCTATACTTATATTCTATTCTGCTTCAGATTAAAAATTAGCACAAAATAACTATTACTCATTCGGCCCAAACACACGCTTTTCAATAGAAGATTCCGTACCGCGCAGTCGTTTTTGCAGTCTCCGCTTCCAATTTGGCGCTAGTAGCTCACAAGTTGCAAGTTCTTCAGCGAGTCTTAAATCTTCTTTATAAATATGCATGACTTCATTGGCAGCCGCTATAGTCCACTGAGGATACGGTCTTTCAATTAATTCAAAATCCGATGCTGCTTCTACATATCCTTCCTCTAACACACGAAAATACCAGCCCGTTCTGCCGCTATTTTGTATCCGGAGTGCTAAATCGATAATACGAAAACGTCGGGCAGGCTTCCAGCATGGCTGGCGCGGCTGTGATACCTGAATAATCGCCTCGCCTATTTTATATGTATCTCCAATACAAACCGAGTATTCGTCCATTTCCAGAACGGCAAAGTTTTCACCAAACCCGCCCATATCAATGGAATCCGTCTCCAGTTCTTTTTTCCAGTCCGTATAATGTTTAATCGGGTAGGCAAACACTGCTTTTTCCGGACCCCCATGATTTTTTGTATCAGCTACTTCATCTCCGTTGAATCCTGTTTCAGACAGCCATACCTTATCCTCAGTTTCACTTTTAAAAATTCCGCTTTTCCACGGTCTGTCCATTTTGTTTTCTGCATTATCTTTGCCGAGAACCTTCACTTTTCCGGTAAATAATTTATGTACATGTGGTTCTTCCATCATTACATCAGCTCTCCATTTATGATATAGTATCTTTATTCTATTAAAAAATAGGGCATTCGCCAAGTCTTTACGGGGTGCCTTTTTTACGCAATAAAATGACAATATTATACGATTTTCGGAGGGGAATATAATGCAACTGAATAAAGCAACATTTGCCGGAGGATGTTTTTGGTGTATGGTGAAGCCATTTGACCAGTGGGATGGCGTTCATAAAGTTATTTCCGGTTACACTGGCGGGCACGCAGAGAATCCAACCTATGAAATAGTGAAAGAAGGTAACTCCGGCCATTATGAAGCGGTGGAGATCACGTATGACCCAGCAATTATCAGCTACGAGACGATTTTAAACATCTATTGGCAGCAAATCGACCCTACAGATGATGGCGGGCAATTTCATGACCGGGGTGATTCCTACCGGACAGCCATTTTTTATCATACCGAGGAGCAGCAACAGGCAGCAGCACATACCAAAAAAGAACTGGAAGAAAGCGGTAAATTTAAAGAACCGATCGTTACAAAAATTTTGCCTGCCGATACCTTCTATCCTGCTGAAGATTATCATCAGGACTATTATAAAAAGAACGAAAAGCAATACAAAGAAGACAGGGAAAAATCCGGCCGGGACGAATTTATTAAGTCAGTCTGGTGAACCACGGGGACGGTTTTACACACGCGTTTATAAACGCCTCATAAATTTTTACTGAGGGCTGATCACCAATCGCTGAGGTTGCCTCTGGATGCCATTGCAGGCCAAGTACAAAAGGCAGTTCTTTGCTTTCAACAGCCTCGACGATACTGTCACTAGCTTTTCCGCTAATTTGAAAACCCTCCGGCACATCGCAATTTGCCTGGTGATGATAGCTGTTAATCTTAAACTTCTTTTCTCCTGTAACCCGGTGAAGCAGTGAATCTTTTTCCACAAACACGTAGTGCGACATGTGCTCCATCGGGGCTTTTTGTCTGTGTTGCAGAAGCTGTTTATCCATTTGCGCGTAAATATCCTGATACATATCCCCGCCTGCTGCTATGTTTAATGTCTGGCTCCCCCGGCAGACCCCGAGAATCGGTTTTTTTAATTTCATCAGCTTTTTCATTAATTTAATTTCCGATTGGTCGCGGGCAGGAATAATTGTGCCAAGACCCGGGTGCGGTTCTTCCCCAAACAAAGTCGGATCAATGTCATACCCGCCTGTAGCATATAACCCATCAATTTTGTATGCGATTTGCTTTACATCCTCGTCCTCAAGGAAGTAAGGTAAAATAATCGGCATACCGCCGGCTTTTAGAATTGCTTTTATATTTCTGTTGTTAACGGTATAAACAGACTGGTCAATCTCCATAGATGCTGTAACACCTATTAATGGTTTCATCATAATTCCCCCTGCATGACAGTATATTTTAACATCAGTTTATACGTACCTTAATGATCTGTCTAGAATAAAAAGAATTTGTTACTGTTTCTCTTCAAAAGTGCTATAGTTGGAGGGAGACTTTTAAGTTAGAGGAGAACCTATATTGATAAAGAAAGATTCTTTAGTACCATTAAAAATGCTGTTGTTCAGCTTTCATGCATCAAATACCATCATTCTCAGTTTTCTTCCATTATATTTGGACTTCAGAGGACTGAATGAAACAGAAATCGGCTGGGTGCTGGCTATCGGCCCACTCGCTTCCATCTTTGCTCAGCCATTTTTCGGGTTTTTAAGCGATAAATATAAAACCGTAAAATGGATCTTACTTGTTTGTGTTATCGGACTATTAATTTTCAGTACACTTTTCTTCCAAATGAACACGCTCCTGTCCATTATGCTTATGGGTTCTGTTTTTTATTTTTTTACTACACCTATTGGTGCATTAGGCGACAGTCTTGCACAGCGGCGCGCAGATGAACTTGAGATTTCCTTTGGAACAATCCGGATGTGGGGATCTGTAGGTTTTGCAACATCTGCTCTTATTGTAGGGGAAATTTTGGCCAGAGCTGGCATTGAATATATGATCCTGCCCTACTTATTCTTTGGCACACTGGCACTTTTGGTCGTTTTCCGTTTAAAGGACGTCAAAGTTGAATCCGTCCCAGTACAATTTAAGGATATTGGAAAAATAGTTAAAAATAAACCTTTTATTGTTTTCTTATTATTAATCATGTTTTTAACGATTACCCACCGCGCAAATGACAGTTATATGGGGCTTTATATCGCCAGGCTTGGCGGGTCGGAAGGTTTAGTGGGGCTGGCGTGGTTTGTTGGTGTAATGGCTGAAGCTCTTGTATTTGCATTTGCAGGGTTTTGGTTTAGACGGTTTAAGCCTATGGTTTTTATAATTGCAGCGGGCGCTATCTACAGTCTGCGTTGGTTTATCTATGGCTGGGCAGATGATCCGATGTACATAGTTGCAATGCAATTTTTACATGGTCTCACATTTGGCGTGTTTTACTTAGCAGCATTTTCCTATGTGACAAGACTTATTCCAAAGCTATTACAAGCTACAGGTCATCTGGTGTTTTTTGCTACGTTCTTTGGAGTTTCGGGAATTATCGGCTCGCTGGCAGGCGGGAAAATTATCGATACATTCAACGGAGGCGTGCTTTATTACAGCATGGGTACACTTGCGGCAACTGGCACGGTTTTGTTGACTGTATTTCATGTGCTTTCCTATCGAAAGGGCTTGACCGCTGGAAACAGGTAAATATACAACAAAAGGACGGTTCTCGTGTTATGACATTTTCTGCCACAACATGAGAACCGTCCCTTTGTTTCACTAACTCAAAAACATAAAATACAACACAAACACCACAAACAATCCGTAAATCACCGGATGTATCTCTTTTGCCCGACCTTTCAAAACCATGGTGATCGGATAGAAAATAAATCCAATCGCAATTCCTGTTGCAATACTATAGGTTAATGGCATGGTTGCCACAGTTAAAAAGGCTGGTACGGCAATTTCAAATCGATCCCATTCAATATCTTTCAAAGCTGTTGCCATTAAGACACCCACGATAATCAATGCCGGAGCAGTTACTTCAGAAGTAATCACGCTCAAGAGTGGGGAGAAAAATATGGCTAACAGGAAAAAACCAGCAGTAACAACAGATGCAAAGCCCGAACGAGCACCAGCACCAACTCCGGATGATGATTCTACAAAGGACGTTGTTGTAGATGTTCCAACCGTTGCACCGATCACCGTAGCTGCCGAATCGGCAAATAGCGCCTTCCCTGCACGTGGAAGCCTATTGTTTTTCACTAATCCCGCTTGTCTGGCAACACCGACAAGGGTGCCTGCTGTATCAAAAAAATCGACAAAAAGGAATGTCAATATAACAACCAGCATCTGCATAGTAAAAATATCACCAAAATGCAGGAATGCCTGACCAAAGGTTGGCGCAAGACTCGGAACGCTGCCTACAATACCACTGATACCTTGCGGAGGCTGTATTAAGCCAACAACCATACCTGCAATGGCGGTTACAATCATACCGTAAAATATGCCGCCTTTAATACCAAGAGTCATCAGAATAACAGAAATAACAAGACCAAAAATGGCCAGCAACACTGATGGCGAGGTTATATCACCAAGAGCAAGCAATGTTGCTTCGTCAGCAACGATAATTTGCGCATTTTGAAAACCGATAAACGCAATGAATAAACCTATCCCTGCACCTACCGCCAATTTCAGATTAGCAGGAATAGCATTGATGATTTTTTCCCTGAGACCGGATAACGTAAAAAATATAAAAATAATACCTGAAGCAAGCACACCGGCAAGCGCTGTTTCCCAAGGGATTCCATAGCCAATGACTACCGTATAGGCAAAAAATGCGTTTAGACCCATCCCCGGCGCAAGTCCAATCGGATATTTTGCCAACACACCCATAATAAGTGTACCTGCAGCAGCTGCAATGGCAGTTGCTGCAAACACTGCACCCTCATCCATGCCTGTTTCACTCAGCATCGAGGGATTCACAAACAGAATATAAGCCATAGCCAAAAAGGTTGTCATCCCGCCCATAAACTCTGATTTATAATTCGTGCCTAATTCTTCAAACTGAAAATACTTTTTCAATGCTCTCCCCCCTTGAATTATTCCTTTAAAATGCAAAAAAGCACTCTTGGCACAATGCCAAAAGCGCTACAATACTACAACAGAAATAAGTAATCGGAAAAAGAAAACAGTTATCCCTTATAAAAGAATAACCATGATCCACTATTATTACCGTATCCTGCGTAGTTAGACCATTTACGGCGGTCCGGTAGAGACTTTGGGCCATATTCCCGAAATTATACGCATTCCTATGAAACTGTAATCAACTTTACTATTTTTCTTATAAAATGTCAACAGGACACGAACGTTAGATTGCTTGATAAGGATAACGTTCGTATTAAGTTTTTGTGCACACATTGTTTTAAAACATTATTAGCATTCATTTTACTGGAATTGCCATTTATCCAAAAAATGTATAATGTATATTTAGTTCTTTTTTATTACGACTGGTTCTCGCCATGTGTGTCCTTTACAATTTTGGTCAAATTCTTTTTGGCATACACTCCCCTGTGAATTTCTACATACTGCTCATTACAATATATATTACTACATAGTTCTTTACCGGTAAAAGCATGTATGGTGGATGGTTACTCTCTACTGCCTATCGGACTCCTGCAAATCCCTATTGGTACACCCTTCTGATTAATAACTTTTTTCAGGTTCACAATAGCATTCCCTTGATAAACCTGTTCTATCGTAAGCTCAATCTTTTCCATTTCTTGTTCATTCAATTGTCGCTTTAGAAGCAGTTTATTAAACCATTGACTAATATCAAATGGAACAATATTTCCGGCAATAGAAGATAGCCGATTATAACCATATGATACTTTTTCTTCTAATTCCACTTCTCCTCCGGCATAATAGTAAAAATGATCTCTATGCAGGTCATTTTTTATTCTCTCCATCTTTTCTTTGTTACCCGCATCTTTTATTCCAATCACTAATTCTTTCTTACTTAACCGAATAATGCTTTTAACCGACAAATCAAATCCGGTTCTTTTTGGATTATTGTATAAAATAACAGGTTTATTACTTCGTTGTATAATTCTTTCCGAATAGGCGACAGCTTCATCTTGTGACGGTATAACATACGGCGGATAGCCAAGCATGATACCTGATACTTTAGTATCACGAATCTTTTCAGCCAATGCTTCCGCCTCCTTCTGTCTAATGGAAGCTACACCAAAAATAATTTCCATATTATTTATAAGTTTATTTTCTTGTTCTAAACCATGTATTATATTCATTTTTTCCTGGAGATTTAGACTATGCTGTTCTCCAGTAGTCCCCGAAACGAGAACGGATTTTACTCCTTTTTCATACAAATTTCTTATATGGTTAATTGTCCCCTGAACATTTAAAGACTCGTCCTCAAAAAAAGCTGTTGGCACTGCAATATGAACTTTTTCTTTAAGCATTCTGTTGTCCACCTTCATCCTTTTTATTTGGTTAATCTGTCTGTTCATTTAAGTATAATTTGACTATATTTTATTACGACAATTAGACTCATAGCATTATTTCTAAATTCCCATTAAATTGGCTTCTTTAACAAAATAAATTTTAGTTCAACGCTGTAAGTGAATACGACATTATCAAGGTGTTAAAAACAACTTTCACTAAGATCCTGAGAAGTAATACGGAATAATGTCTGAATAAATATACTTTATTTATTCCAGTGCCTGTAACAGATCTTCTTTAAGATCATCCACATTCTCAATACCAATAGACAAACGTAATAGATTTGGTGGTGCCATTGTTTTGTTTTTTTCCACTGAAGCACGGTGCTCAATGAGACTATGGGTTCCACCTAAGCTTGTTGCACGTACAAATATTTGTACCTTCGCAGCAACAGCCATTGCTTCAGCCTGTCCACCTTTAACCTGAAAGGATAACATACCGCCAAAAGAGCTCATCTGCTTTGCCGCAATATGATGTCCTGTATGGTCAGCAAGGCCTGGATAATGAACAGCTTCAACTTTGGAATGTTGTTTCAGGAAATCTGCAATTTGCTCAGCGTTTGAACAATGAACCATCATGCGAGGAGCAAGTGATTGCACACCGCGCAGTGCTAGCCAACAATCAAAAGGGGAAGGTACTGCACCTTTTGATTGCTGCCACGCTCGCAAGTTCGTCAACATCGGATTATCTGACTTTGCGACAACCGCACCAATCATTAAATCACTATGGCCACCTAAATATTTCGTCACCGAATGAAGCGAAAAATCTGCCCCAAAGGTAAAAGGACGCTGCAGAACCGGGGTTGCCCACGTATTATCAACGGCAGTGTAAGCTCCAGCCCGCTGTGCCAGCTTCACAATAGCTTCAATATCTGTAACCTTCACGAGCGGATTAGATGGTGTCTCCATCCAAACAAGACCAGCAGGGGCACTGTCTATCACTCTTTTAACCTCTTCAAGATCTGTCATGTCAACAACGGCAATATCAAATCTTGATTTAATGTCCGTTTCTGAAAGAAGAGAACGAATACCAAAATACATATCATCCGGCATAATAATCCGACGTGGTTTATCAGCAGGGAGTGACTCGATTAATGACGTAATTGCTGCCATCCCTGATGCATAAGTGACACAATCATACCCGTCTTCAAGCGATGTAAGGCATTCCTCAAGTGCTCGACGATTAGGATTATCTCCACGACTATAGATGAATTCATTTGGGTACGATCCATCCGCATCCCGTTCGTATGTAGTAGAGAGGTGAAGCGGCGTGGTCACTGCTCCAGTTGAAGGATCAACCCGCCGTCCAGCGTGAACTGCCTTTGTTTCAAAACGCATAATTATTCCTCGCTTTCATAATCTGTTTTATTGACTACCATTTAATGAAATACTATGGCAACGCCTGCTTGCATTGGTATATACCGTCGCCTTGCTTCTTTATTCAGGTGTCATATTATTGGCTGCCCAAGGTGCCTAAACAAACCAACTTAATTCTAATCAAATTTATATTAAAAGATCAAGCACCTCATAAGTGATCATAACATATAGTGGCAACTTCAGTGATCGGTTTCTATCATGTTGCAGACCGGCATTAGAATTACCATATATATAACTATTATTCCACCAGTTATTCTCAAGTCAGCCAGTAAATTTTTTGTACAACCTTTGATAAACACTATTATTGATTGTATATAAATGCTGTGTTATTGTATTCCCTGTGACTCTATGGATACTAAATGTAAATCATTAGTCAAAGCTGGAGTGAATACATAGTCATGCGCAAAGAAGAGTTAATGGGTGCTGCAGTTGAACTATTTAAGAAAAAGGGGTACCATGCAACATCTGTCGAAGATATCACAGCTTCAATTGGAATCTCGAAGGGTGGATTCTACAGACATTTTAAAACGAAAGAAATTCTGGTATTGGAATTGTTAAATCGGTTTTATAATGACATGGTTAAAAAATCGGAACATTTTTCAGCAGAGCTTCAAGGAGATCCATTACTGATCCTGAAGAAAAAAATTACAATCGAGTTGGAGCAGGTCATTGACTATCATTATTTCTTTCATGCAGTGATGAATGAATTTTCTCCGACGGATGAAAGTGCCATCCCGACTTCATTAAATCGTATATTTGAAATGCTGAGTGAATGGCATAAACAGGCATTACTGGAATCATTCGGGTACAAACTGGAGTATATCAATGATTTAGTACTGATTATGGAAGGGGCTATCCATTCATACCTCGGGAAGATCGTATGGAACCAGATTGAATTACAGCTCAACATGGTGGCTTATTTCATTGTCGAAAGTCTGCAGGCAATTGTAAATAATGATCAATTCATATATCCTGTCTTGCCTGGATTAAACGAAAATGAAAAATATGATAAGGAAATACTTACTGATATTATTGAACATTTAACAGCCATCCGTACTGAAATGGGAATTAGTAACGGTAACAAGGACCAAACCATTGATTTCTTAATACAGGAACTTAAGCAGCAACCGAGAGCATTCTTAGTAGATGCATTATTTAAGCAGCTCAGCCAGGAACACGAATTAGAAAGAAAACTAACATCACCAATCACCGCATGGGAAGTGTGGAAGGAGCGTTATGAATGAGTAACAGTTGGGATTTACCTCAAAGACAAAAAATATTAATGATAGCAGCGCTTCTTACTGGAGCACTTATGGGCATCACAAACGAAACACTACTGGCAACTGCACTCCCATCCATACAGGAAGCATTTGGTATTTCTCAGAATGAAGTACAATGGATGACAACAGCGTTCTTGATGACGAATGGGATTATGATTCCAATATCAGCATTTTTAATTGAGCGATTTTCAACCAGAGGGCTGTTCTTAACTGCGATTGGATTATTCGGGTTAGGTACCACGATTGCAGCAATAGCAACGGCTTATCCGATACTCCTTTTAGGCCGGGTTGTCCAAGCATCTGGTTCTGGAATCATGCTGCCACTGCTGATGACTGTACTACTCGCTGTCATCAGTGTGGAAAAACGCGGGACTGCAATGGGATTGATGGGGATCGTGATTGCATTTGGACCAGCCATCGGTCCGACGTTATCCGGATTCCTCCTGCAATTTTTCTCATGGCGAGCCTTATTCGTCACGGTACTTCCAATCGTAGCAGTAACACTATTGGTCGGGTACTTGTTCTTAAAGAACGTCACTGATTTAAGGAAACCTAAAATTGATATTTTGTCCATCATACTGTCTTCTGTTGGGTTCGGTTCATTCTTGTACGGATTCAGTATTGCATCGGAACATGGCTGGACAAGCCCGCTCGTCCTTGGAATTGTATTCGGAGGAGCAGTGGTAATTGGGTTATTTGTTTGGCGGCAATTTGCACTCGATACACCAATGCTCGAGTTCAAGGTGTTTAAATTCCCGATTTTCACACTTGCTATTGTTATAACCATGACCGTATTAGTGTCATTAATCGGTGCAGAAACATTGCTGCCGCTCTTCATGCAGAATGTTCTCGGGTTTACACCGCTCGAATCAGGACTTGTACTACTTCCTGGCGCCATTGCCATTGGAATTATGTCTCCGATTACCGGTCGTCTGTTTGATAGATATGGTGCAAAATGGCTGGCATTAACAGGCCTTGCCATAGTAACAGTGACAACATTCATGTTTACCCAGCTGTCACTGGAAACGACAGCCACGTATATGACAGTAGTATTCACGATTCGTATGTTCGGACTCTCCATGGCTCTGATGCCAGTAATGACATCCGCATTGAACCAGCTGCCATCTAAATGGTATGCGCATGGTTCAGCCATGGCAAATACGTTACAGCAAATTTCAGCATCAATCGGTACAGCTATTCTTGTTACATTGGTTGCCATGGGCGCAGCAAGTTATGTGCCAGATGGAAATATATCCTCCAACCTGGCAGCACAGCTTTCGCAAGTAGTTGGATTCGAATGGGCATTTATGGGAAGCACGATCCTTAGCTTTGTCGCATTTATACTGGCATTATTTCTGCACCCGCCAAAGAAAGAAAAAGAAATTGTAAGGCAGATTCATTCAGAAAAATTCAGCCAGTAACATGTATACCCCGGCAGTGAGCCGGGGCTTTTTTGTGTATGTACATGTACTTGCTCCATTGCTAATTGATATCGTTAATATTAAAACTGTCCAGTAGCGTTTAGGTCATAAAGATATGCTGCAGACAATAGTCCCTGACATAATAATGTTATCGGAATTTAATTTTCTAAGTCTAAATCCAGCTGCTTTTAAAGTAGGCGTTTACGTTAATTTCCCCTTTCGCTGCAAAAGAACTGCCATTATTACGATTAAACCTTTAAACGCATCGCTTAGCAAAGGAGGAACGCCGAATAGATTGAGCAGGTTGTTCAAAACAGAAATAATTAACATACCGTAAACAGTACCAAGGATAAAGCCTCTTCCACCCATCATACTCGTCCCACCGACTACCGCTGCGGCTATGGCATCCATTTCCATTCCCCTGCCTGCCCCGGCAACATCCATCGAACCAATGCGGGAGACTTGAATAATTGCAGCTATCGAAACCAGAACACCCATTAATGCATAAACGCGTAGTTTAACTTTATTCACATTTATACCAGAAAGTCTTGCCGCTCTTTCATTGGAGCCCACAGCAATAATTTGTCTTCCAAAGAGGGTTCGTTTTGATACATAATACATGATTGCGGCAATAATTAACCAATAAATAATTGGCATAATCATAAGATCACCAATTTGGAAGTTGGAAATTTGTAAAAACTCTGTGGGCACACTTGGGTTATAACCTTGCATGGATTGTTGCGTCACACTTCTAAAGACCATCATGGCTCCTAAAGTTGCTATAAACGGAGGAACCATACCCTTTGTAACGGTGATGCCGATTAAAGCTCCAAGGATGTATCCAAATAGGAGAACAAGTATAATTGCCAAGAATATTGCTGGATAACCTGTTACACCAATCAATCCTAAAAATCCTCTATCCCCTACATCTATTAGCATCATTGCAAATGCACCTGTTGCAACCAACGTAGCTCCAACTGCCAAATCAATGCCACCAGTCATGATAACAAAGGTCATCCCTAACGCAACGATAGCAACACTGGAGTTATTTCTTAATATATTTAACCAGTTATTAGACCATGATTGGAACCAGCTGCCAAACGAATCATAATCAAACCCCAAAACTAAAGTTTGTAAGATAACCATAACAATAAGCGCAACAAATATACTAAATAATGGGTCTTTATACCACTTATAATGAAACCACTGAAAAAAATTCCTTCTCGTTGTTATATTTTCATTCCCCATAATCGGCCTCCCATTCCTTATTGATATCACCACCTGTTGCAAGACCCATGATGTTATGTTCTGTCATTTCCTTTCCAACCAGTTCTCCTTGAATAACGCCCTGATACATAATATAAGATCTGTCACATACGCGTATAATTTCATTCGCTTCACTTGAAAGTACAATGACTGCAATGAATTCATCAGCAAGTTTTAAAATAATATCGTAAATATCCTCTTTAGCACCTACATCTACGCCTTGTGTGGGATTGTCTAGAATGAGTATTTTTGGATCTGTTGCCAGCCATTTAGCCAAAACGACCTTTTGTTGGTTTCCACCAGAAAGACTCGAAATGCTGTCTGTATTTTCCCCCATTTTTATTCTTAATAGATTGCGTTGTTCCTCAAACTTCTTTTTGTGTAGTGTGGTGTTTATAATGCCACCCTTGGAAAACTTCGGCCAGGTTGCGACTGAACTGTTTTCGATAATGTCCATATCCTGTATAATTGCATTTTCTTTACGATTTCGGGGCAGGTAGGCTATTCCATGATTGATCGCTTTTATCGTACTATTATTTTTAAGTTCTTTACCATCTACGTATATTTTTCCTGCTGAAATGTTATCTGCCCCGAAAATGGATTGAAAAAGTTCACTCCGGCCATCTCCAAGCAGTCCAGTAAACCCTAATACTTCGCCTTCTCTTATGGAAAAGTTTATGTCCTTATAGGCGTGGTTAGATGTTAACCCCTCTACACGTAAAATTTCCTTGCCTAAATCTCTTTGTCTTGCCAACGGTTCCGTCCGCACATCATAACCTACCATGAACCGTGCAAGATCATCTATGGTCACGTCTTTTACATTTCCTTCTGACACTAAGTTCCCATCACGAAGGACAGCATAGCGATCACAGATTTGCATCACTTCATTTAGCTTATGCGAGATAAAAATGAGTCCAACACCGTGATCTCTTAGTGTGTTCATCATTTCAAATACCCGTTCAATTTCTGAATCAGTTAAGGAAGTCGTCGGTTCGTCCATAATGATAATGGAAGCATTCGTCATCATCGCCCTGCAGATTTCAACGATTTGCTTATATGATGAATCCAACTCATGAACCATTTTCTTCGGATCTAATTTTATATTCATCCTTTCAAATATTTCTGTTGTATCTTGAATCATTTTCTCAAGGTCCAGCGTCCCTCTTTTTGTTTTTGGTTCTCTGCCAAGAAACATATTTTCATAGATTGGCAAATCATTGATGAGATTTAATTCCTGATGAATGAAAGCAATTCCCGCTTCCTGTGAGTGCACTGGCTTATGGAATTTGAATGCATTTCCATCAACAGTGATTTTGCCCTCATCACTCTGGTGAACGCCACCTAATATATTCATTAAGGTCGATTTCCCCGCTCCATTTTCACCTAACAATGCATAGATTTCCCCGCCTTTAACGGTAAACGAGACGTCTTTAAGCACATCATTGCTTCCAAATGATTTTCTAATATTAGTCATTTCAATTATCATACAATCACATCCAGACCGTTGTTAAAGAGAGGCTATAGCTTTGCCATATCCTCTCTTTACTCATGTTTCACGGTAATCCTTTAAACTTTGGAATAACTTTCTTTCTTTTGTTCTATAAAGAATCCTTGGTTTCTTTTTCTTGAACCTAGTAAATTTCACTACACCCTGAATACTTCCTTTTGAATTGCATATTTTCCTAACAAGCTAGTAAGGTGAATCGGCATCAAGAAACTCTTCGTAATTATCTCTGTCAACGACCGTTGTTGGGATAATAACACTTTCTTGAACGTCCTCACCTTGTAAAACTTCAAGCGCTACGTCCACAGCATCCTCCACCATAGCCGGGCTATACAGTGCAGACTGGATCCAAATATCCTCATTTTCCGGCATCAATTCAAAGTATTCCTGCATGCCACCGCCGCCAGTTACAACCTGAATATCCGTTCTTCCAGCCTCCTGAATTGCTTGCAGGACACCGAATGAGGTTTCATCATCCAGTGAATAAACGGCATCAATGTTATCATTAGCTGTTAGGATATCAGCAAAATCACTTAAACCTGCTTCTCTGGTGAATTCTGACGCGTAGGTCATCAGGTTCATGTCGGGTGCAATTTCCTCCATAGTATCAAGAAAGCCTTGTGTTCTTAATTCAGATACGGATCCTGCTGAAGGCACTTCCATGATGACAACATCCCCTTCTGTTCCTATTTTATCTACGATGTAGTTAGCACCCTGGATACCCATGTCTTCATTATCACCTGCTACGTGATACACACCATCAACATCAATCGCGATGTCAAAGTTGATTACTTCAACACCTTGATCAATTGCATTTTGTATCGGCACTTCCATTCCTTCCCACTGCGGGAATGCTACAATGGCATCTGCTCCCCATGTCAACAAATCATCCAGCTGTGATGTCATTTCATCGGCACCACTGCTTGTTTGAATCTGGTAATCTACTTCATCAGATAACTCCTCTAATCGATTCTCAGCATGATAAGCAACCGCTCCAACCCAGCCATGAGTTACCTCTGGCGCAAGGACTCCAATCTTAAAACCGCCACTATTATCACCAGTGTCACCATCATCCGTCCCATCACCAGTTCCACTTGTTTCATCCGATCCACATGCACCGAGGAATAAAATCATACCCATTAAAAGTAAAGCTAGTAAAGATAATCCCTTTCTCATCATTAACCCTCCTTAGTAAAATTTAATAGATTCTCGGTATTCACCGATTGAATTGACAAGACTGTTCCTATGCCCACATTTTCTCGCCCTGTTGTACATAAGAGATAACTTATATTCAAATAATACGAATAGATAGTTTATTTATGAAATAACTATAAAACTGAATAAAACGCTTTCATTAATATCTATATTTTCTACGTATAGGTTAAGAAAACTACATATTTACCAGTTGTCCAGTTTCTAAAGATGTCTTAATTCCCTTTAAAAGTTTAAATACATAACTGACATCCTCTAAAGAAATAACGTCATTTTCTGTTTTGTTTTCAACACAGCTCACAAAGTATGAAAGCTGTTTGTAAAAGGGGTCGACTTTCTCCATATCTATTACTCTATTTTCATTTGCATGATAGTAAGTCAACTGGTTATTGCTTTCATCAATACCCTCAATGTTTTCTCCCGCTACAACTGAAAATTCTAGTGTGCTTTCCCCTGTACTCGCTCTACAGCTCATCGTAAACGGATATCCATCCGGCATTTGATTGGACGCTTCAACAAATGCCTTGCTTTTATCTTTAAAACGGAGTGTTGTCATAATGTGATTCCATGCTCCGTGCTTATTCTGGCTGCCAACGGCATATATTGATTCAACCTCACCTAATAAGTAATAGACAAAATCAATGTCGTGAATATGCAGATCGAACAAAGCTCCCCCGCTTTTTTCAGGGTATTTGAACCAATTACTCCAAGCTGGAAATTGACTTAATCTCTTAGCATGAACAAATTCTATTCCCTTTAATTTATCCGATTGGCTATATGATTTAATCAACTCGTATTCCGGCCAAAACCTAAGTATATGTCCAACGAATAATTCCACACCATTTCTATTCACTGCATCCATAATCCGGTCTGCTGATTCTTCTGTTAAAGTTAACGGCTTTTCACATATGATATGTTTCCCGGCGTCCGCTGCCTTAATAATGTATGCTTCGTGCAAATAGCTTGGTAAGCAAATATCAATGATGTCGATGGTTTGATTATTTAATAATTCATCATAATTTTTTATAAACGAACCTTGAAATTTGGTCAGTATTTCTTTATCCGTCACTTCACTCCGTGTACATATTGCAGCAACTCGAGCCTGATCCATTTTTTGATACGCGTTAAAATGCGCCTTGCCTATAAACCCTAAGCCAACTAAACCAATATTTTGCATGAGCTTTTTCTTTCACCTCCTTATTCAACTTAAAATTTGTGATAGATAATCGTATGATCTTTTCACGGCGTTATTTACTTCTTCAAGATTTTTAGGGCCATCTGGTGTGAATTCGATTTCAACACTGATTGGATCCTGATAGTTAGCTTCCTTTAGTGTAGTGAATAACCTTGGAAAGTCTAACTCCCCATCACCAATTGCCGGGAAATTCCACTCATCATCTGGACCAAGCTTATCCTTTAAATGGATGAATTTTACGTAATCAATGGAAGCTTCCAGGTCTTCATAAGGTAACTGATTTCCATATAAAATCACATTCCCTGTATCATAGTTAATTTTAATGCGATCATTTAATGACCGAGATAGCTCTTTTAGCGATGCACCAGTTGCAAAATTATTCCCATGTGTTTCAATGACTAATAACTTATTTAATTTCTCGCATTTCTCAATGACTGGTTCTAATTTCTCAGAAAGCAATGCTATGTCGTCTATAACATCTGCATCACCATGTGAATCTCCAGTTCCTGTAATGACATACTTACAGTCAAATAGTACAGCCAGATCAATACTATCCAGTAATTGCGCAATTCCTTCTTCCTTCATCACATTGGCGTGTGCACTAATTCCAATACATCTTATTCCATATTGCTTAAGCAGGATTTTAACCTTATTAAGTTGTTCTCCCGGTGTTTCAGGTAACACGTGAGAGGTGTGATCCCTCACTGCGGAAATTTCGATTTGTTTGAAGCCAGCCTGACTTGCACCTTTTAAAGCATCCTCTAATGAATAGCCATGATACGTATTCGAATTAATCGCAAGTTGTTGTTTCATGTCGTCCCTCCTTTCAGATTACATTTAAGTCATCTCTCGATGTAATCCGTTACATTTGTGTTTTTTTAAAAGTTCCTTTACTAATTTCCTAGGATCTTTTCAATTACTTTTAATGAACTTAGTGCTTCCTTTCCACTAACCATAGGTTCTGTATCATGAATAATGGAATCGATAAATGCATCAATCACACCTGTATTGGTTTGGTTGTCGTTTGTTTGGATTGGTTCTAATTCATATCTGACCACACTGCCATCTTTCATTTCCACAATAAGTTGATCTTGTGGGTGATAATATATTTTTATTATACCTTTCTGACAATAGATGATCGTTGAATTATCCTCTGCCCCGTAGTAAGTCCAGGAAAATGAAGCTGTCCCCAGACGTCCTTTTTTCGTCTTTAATGCGCAAACCACATTGTCACTGACTTCAATCGGTATCCCATTTTCATCTACTTTATCAAGTGCTCCATGAAAACTATGTACCTCGTCAATTTCATCATTCAATAAATAGTGAATCAGATCAATTTTATGGATACCCAAATCACCTGCCACACCGGAATGGGAACGTTCTTTCTTAAAAAACCATGTTGCATTGGACTTAGTCTCTCCCCAACTTTCAGGCCCTTCATGACCAAAAGTGGTTTTAAATGTAAGCACATCTCCAAGTTCCTTTTTATCCAGTAACTCCTTAGCTTTTTGGTGTGTCTCTGTAAAGCGTTGATTATGATCCACCATTAACTTTTTACCTGATTGACGCTGGGCATCAAGCATTTTCTCGGCATACGCTACACTGATCGCCAATGGTTTCTCACATAAGACATGCTTCCCGCTTAAAAGCGCTTTGGTTGAATGGACATGGTGCACTTCATTTGAGGAACAATCACTAATCGCATCAATAGATGAATCGTTTAATAGTTCATCGACAGTATCTGCAACTCGCCCATTAAAAGTTTTAGCAAGTGCTTCCGCTCTATACCTGTTACGATCATAAAATACAATGTCTTCTACATAAGGATTTGCCAGGTACTCCGGAGCATGCCTGAATCGAGTGATCGATCCACACCCAATAATTCCTATATTTAATTTCAAGCTGCACCCCCTCCTCGGAGCCTTATTTTAATGTTGATTCTCGAATAATTAGTTCGTGATCCATAATTACGCTATCAGCTTTGCTTCCTTTGATACTTTCTATCAGCATATTCGCTGCTTTATACCCCATTTCATACTTTGGCTGCGAAACAGTTGATAGCGTTGGATTAGTCATATTTGAAAAGCCAATGTTGTCAAATCCGACAACAGCAATCTCCTCAGGAATTTTTATTCCTTTTACATTCAATTCCTTCAATGCTCCAATCGCTATTGTATCTGAAACCGCAAATACAGCAGTTGGTCTCTCTTCTAATTGGAGAAGCTTTCTCATTGCTTGAACCCCATCCTGAAAGTCTAAACCATCTGTTTTACACATCCACTCATCACGAATTGGCAGATTGAACTCGTTTAATGCTCTTTCATATCCTTCTCGCCTTTTACGGGCATATGCCATATTATCGTCAAAATTAATGAATGCAATTTTTTCATTTCCTAACTTGATTAAATGCTTAACTGCTTTATATGCTGCCAACTCATTATCAATGGCCACGTATGGAATGGAAACATCTTCATAATAATCACTGCACATAATAATGGAATGATTTTCATTCAGTGCCTTCAATTTTTCCAAATCAACTGTCGGATTCATGGAAATAATCCCATCAGCCAGCTTGTTTTTCACCATATTTAAAAAGATTATCTCCCGTTGCGGATTGGAATCCGTTTCACAAAGAAGAATATTATAATCATTGGCGATAGAATAATCTTCAATTCCATTAATAATTTCACTGTAGTAGGGGTTCGAAAATGTATGAATTAATACAAGTAACAGTCGACTTTCAGAATTTCTAAGGTTACGCCCCAACATACTCGGTTCATATTCCAATTCTTCAATCGCCTTTTCGACCTTAAACTTCGTCTTTGCAGAAACTGCTGTTGTATTATTTAATACCCTGGATACCGTCGCGCTGGAAACACCTGCCCTGCGAGCTACTTCCTGAATGTTTGCCATGATGCTTACCTCTTTCAATCAATATGCTAAAAATCATGAAATCGATTACAATTTTAATATTAACTTTTCTAAATTTATATGTCAACACATATTTTTAAATTATTTAAACTTTCATAGAATGACAGTAATATTTCGTAAGTCTTCTTCCCGGCTGTTCTGAAAAATCCTGCCAAACATATATATAATCTCCTTTCATAATATATTCACCTACAGGCATGAGAAAGAATGTCCACTTAAAATCAAGAAAGAATAAAAAAATTAAATATTTATTTTTTACTGATTTTTGTTATAATGAAATGTAATGGATTACAAAAAAGGAGGAATTTCAATGAAATTAGGCGTATTTACAGTGTTATTTTCTGAAATGAAGTTGGACAACATGCTCGATTATGTTTCATCAAAAGGTATTGAAGCTGTAGAATTAGGTACAGGAGGGAATCCAGGGGATGCTCACTGTAAATTAGATGAATTATTGGGAAATAAGGATATACAACAAGTATACTTAGAAAAATTTTCAAGCAGAGGATTAATGATAAGTGCTTTAAGCTGTCATTCCAATCCTTTACACCCGCAAAAAGAAATTGCTGATGAAGCTGATATGATTTTTAAAAAAACCGTTCGGCTTGCAAGTGAGCTTGGTGTGCCTGTTGTCAATACATTTTCAGGTTGTCCTGGGGATCATGAAAATGCCAAATACCCAAATTGGCCGGTTTCTCCTTGGCCAAATGAATTTCAGGAAATATTAAAATGGCAGTGGGAGGAAAAAATCATTCCCTATTGGAAAGATAAAGCAACCTTTGCTGAAAAATATAATATAAAAATTGGTTTAGAATTACATGGGGGATTTTCTGTGCATACCCCAGCAAATTTATTACGTCTGAGAGAGGCATGCGGCCCTGTGATTGGAGCCAACTTAGATCCCAGCCATATGTGGTGGCAAGGTATTGATCCCGTCGAAGCTATTAAAATCCTTGGACGTAAAAATGCGATTCACCATTTCCATGCTAAAGATACAGTCATTGATCAAGGCAATGTAAACCGAAATGGCTTAACAGATATGACACCATACGCTGAATTAAAAGACCGCGCATGGTATTTCAGGACCGTTGGATTCGGTCATAGCGGGAAAGAGTGGGCTGATATGATCAGCGCTCTGCGTCTTTATGACTATGATTATGTCGTCAGCATTGAACATGAGGACGGTTTAATGTCTATTGACGAAGGATTCACCAAAGCCGTTCAATCCTTAAAACCTGTTATGGTAAAGGAATCTGTTGGTGAGATGTGGTGGGCATAGCTTTATTTTATATGCAGGTGTAAGCACAAAGACACAACCATCCGGTTAGTGACGTACAAACTGTGTCTGACAATGATGGCCAATAAAAAAACTGTCAATATTAAAATAAGGGGCAGTCCTCAAAAAAACAGCTTATTTAAATTTTCCTAAATTAAATAAGCTGTTTTTTTACTTTAAAGATGGATTTTTTCAAACTCATTATTAACTCTGGCAGCCCCTATTAATGCGGCATCATTACCAAGTTCAGCTTCTTTTATACTGCAAACTTCACTCACCCTGGGCATTGCCTGCCTTCGGAATGAATCTGCGATCGCATTAATAAATGGTTCCCCAGCTTGCGACAGACCACCGCCAATGGTAATAATTGATGGATTCACGATTACGGATAAACTGGCGAGGACAGACCCTAATATGTCGGTATTCCGATTAATGATTTGCCGGGATAATATATCTCCTTTACCGGCTAAACTGAAAATGTCTTTTGCAGATATTTCCCCATTCTTATGATAGAGATCGGATAAATTACTGGAAGGATTATCATTAATAAGCTCAACCGCTTGTCTAACCAAACCTGTAGCCGAGACAATGGTTTCTAAGCAGCCTTTCCTTCCGCAATTACAGGAAGCGCCATCGCTTTCTGCTTTGATATGCCCGATTTCCCCTCCAGTTCCATTTACCCCGCTTAAAATCTCACCATTCGCTATTATGCCTCCCCCAACTCCGGTTCCCAGTGTAATAGCAATCATATTTCTGGAACCAGCACCAGCTCCCTTCCAATTTTCACCTAATGCTGCCAAATTCGCATCATTCTCAATAAATACGGGAACATCTGCAACAGCTTTTAGCTGACCAGCTAAATCGTAGTTTTTCCATCCTATATTGACCGCTTCATAGATTACACCTGATTTTTTATCAACAAAACCTGGTGCACCAGCTACAATACTAAATATACTTTGCTGATCAAGGTTCAAGGAGGGCAAATTTTTCAAAACAGACTGCCAAATTTCTTCTACTATAAACTTGCCCTGATTCTTTTTATTTGTTGGGATTTTCCATTTCTTAACAATTTCCCCATCTTCTGCTAAAAATCCGATCTTTACTGTAGTTCCACCAATATCTAAACCAATGACAATCTTATCCACATAATACTCCTCCTGAACGTCACTCATTAGGCAAGTGGCTCCATGCTGTTCAACCAATTAAGGCTTTATGTATTTTAGCTGCTCCTGACAAAGCCTTAGCAATTATACTATAAATTAAAAAAATTACCAAATCAAGTGCAATAAATAATCAAATAACTAAAGGCTTTTCGCTCATACTGATTAACAAAAAGTGTGAGCGTACAGTCGCCCTTGATTTAGTTTGACGAATCTTCAAAATAACATTATTAAAAGTGGCGCTATTCCCTTCTACGGAAAAGCGTATAACTATGAAACTTTAAAGTATTTATTCAACAAAATGGCCTTTTGTTCAATAAAGGGCGCCAATCCATCTTCCAGATAAGCGCCCGTTCGTATTATAAGGTTAACCAGTCATTTCTGGTTGACCTATTTTTTATAGGTTTTATGCTTAAGGTAGCCGGGGTAGGACGTTCGCGCCCGTGGGACATTGATCCCGTCCGCAATACTGTCCACCCTCTACTTATAGAAACATGTTTGAGGCTGGTTGGGACTCAGATCCCGTATAACAAGCGAAGCTATGACACTATAAGTGATGAAGAGGCGAACCGGCAAATATATTTATAGGAGTGTGATTTATATGGACCCTGTAATTGGCTTGGATGTTGCTAAAGGTGAAAGCCAAGTTCAAGCCTTTCTACAAAGAAAAGAAACGTATAAGCAAAGTTTTAAATTTACACACGATTTACCAGGCCTTCAAACGTTTCATAGCTTTTATCAAGAGTTAGAAAAAGCCTCTGGACAGCCTCCGGCTGTAATCTTTGAATCTACTGGACACTATCATGAACCCGTGCTTCAATTCCTTGAAAATCAGGATATAGCCTATTATTTAATTAATCCAGTTGTTTCTTTTGAGGCGAGAAAAATGAGCTTACGTCAAGTAAAAACGGATAAGGCTGATGCATATCATTTAGGAGAGCTTTACTACAAGGAAGATCTTGAAATCTATCAAAGAAAAACGGAAAAAGCTCTCAATCTACGTCTATTAACAAGACAACACAGTTCTTTGACAGACAGTTATGTTCAAATAAAGCTTCAATTCCAAGTAGCTTTGGATCAAGTATTCCCAGAATTCCATAGTGTTTTTAGTGATCTTTATGGGAAACTCTCTTTGAATACTTTATCGAGTTACCCCACTGCTTTAGATGTTCATAGGGTCTCTGAAGAAAGTTTAGCTGAGGAGATGGGACAATTTGGAGCTAGACGCTCTTATGATTGGTTTCTGAACAAAGCACAGCAATTAAAAGAAGCTGCAAGACGCAATCCATTTCAATCCCAAATTAGCCATGGACAACTTGTCAGTTTGCGCATGTATATCAATATGATTTCCCAATATCAAGAGCACCTCTCTGAATTATTAAAGGAAATGAGTGCGCTCGCAAAGTTTTTTGAAGAATACAGATTAATCCAATCCGTGCCTGGTATCGGAGATAAGATTGCGGCAACAATCCTCTCTGAAATTGGCGATATCAATCAGTTTGAGAATCCTAAAAAGCTCGTAGCCTACGCAGGATTGGATCCATCTGTTTTTGAATCAGGTAAATTTAAAGCCTCCATCAATCGCATCACGAAGAGAGGTTCATCGAGATTGCGACAAACGCTTTACACAGCTGTGCAATGTGGGCTGGCCAAAGAGCGAAACAAAAAGCTTACTGCTTTTTATGATCGCAAACGAAATGAAGGCAAGCCACATAAGGTAGCAATTATTGCTTGCGCAAACAAACTTGTTCATTGGATTCACGCTATGTTAAAACGTCAAGAAGTCTTTGTAGACCAAGTGTAAGTTGCTTTAAATTCCTTTGTTTTTTTCCTTTTAATCAAAAGGTTTATTTAGTATGTTCAATTTTAGTGTAACATGTTTTTTGAAAGTTTTTTAGTCTTAATTATTGACAGCAATTAGCTGGTATTGTAGTATATCTTAATTCATAATAATTTAGATCATTCTTCATTAACAACCCAGCCGATTGTTATACAATCATTAGACCAACCTTTGAACCAAGACCTGTTTCTCAAAAAGAACCAAGAAATTCGCCAAACCATGTTGGGGCGAACTGGAGAAGAAGGCTTCTATATATCATCCATTATATACAGCTTAAAAAAATTTAAAAAAAGGAGACCTATTTAAGTACGTCAAAAAACAATTAGTTTTTCTATATTACCATAAATGAAATAACCTGATATCAAAAAGAGCTGTCATCAAATGCAAATTATGCATTTAACGACAGCCTCTTTGACTTTATAATACTTCAACAGATATTTTTTCAAATATTTCCCCATCAACAAAAACGCTCAGTTCCCAGGTTCCTTCCGAAGGGAAATTCATATGTGTTGGAACATGGGCATCTGCCCCATTATTAGGGCCAGATAGTGTAGAAGTAAATATATCCTCTTCATCATTAGTATCAAGGTTAACTCCTGTAACTTTAAAGTCTTTTTCTTCAAAATCTTCATTACCCCATAAATGCCACATATACTTATTTGGTTTATTAGCAAGTAAATTTTGATTTTCACTTAATATAAACCCTGCTTTATTTTCTTCACCTAGCATCGTCAAGGTCTCAGTTTCAAAATAAGAAGCTTCTTTTGTTTCTACCCCTTGTTCTTCTTCACTAGTTCCATTCGAACAACCCACTAAAATGACTAGAAGAAGTGGGATTAGTATAAACCATATGTTTTTTTTCATCCATTTTCCCCTCTCCATATTTATTGGTAAAGCTTTATATTACAAGTTTAACATAATATTGGCATTTTTAATCAAATTTTCAATAAATAATAATTGAAAGGTTTCTAAGAATAGATCAAATTGAATTTCAGTTCATTTTTGCCAAAAAGGGGTGTACATGTAAGCAATACTCTCCTCCTAAAAATAGTATTACCATATATAACCATCAAACCGATGCTCATTCAAACTTCTGATAAAATGAATATTGGGAGTTCATTCAATACCTCTCCATCTTGGCAGTGAGCAAATGACTGCAAGTCAAGTTTACTTACAACCACTAAGCCTTTAATTTAACTTATTATTTATTATCTCTGCTTGACAGGATCAGTTCTCTTGTTTAAGAGTCTAAGCGTTTTTCTACTTTATATTTTATAACCAAGCTTTCCAGCTAATTTTGCCAAACCCCCAAGTATAAGATTTTGTATAAATCGGGGCGGGCCATCAAGATAACCATCAATACATTCCCAAGCTACTCCAAGCCAAAGTGGATTCCGTGGTACCCCTCTTTGAGTTAGCTTGCCTTCACACTCCAATTTGTGCATCAGGACAAACATTTTCCAATGTAGTCCTGGCGGTCGGATCTCGTGGATAGCCACCAGATTTCCTTGGCTTACATTCCAAAATTGATGAACTTGCATAGGGTAAATCGTAATTTCTTCGCCAGTCCCAAGCGTAATTTCTTGTCCATCCACAACAAAACGCATGCTTCCTTCCATAATTTTAAACGTTTCTTTCAGCTTTGGATGCGAGTGAGGTCCATTAATTGCCCCTTGTTGTATCATTCGGTGCTTTAATGTAATATACTCCCCATCTGCATCTTCCCCTTTCCTCAGAAAAGTAACGGTTCTTCCGTCTCGGTGAATTAATTCCTTACCAATTTCAAGAGTGTCTTTGACATTATATTTTTGTTCCATTTTCCCTTCCCTCCTCTTTGTTATCTGTTGGTAATCATTCCATCATAACCTTTCCAGAAAATGAAGCAAGACATCATTAAAATAGTCAGGGTTGTCTTGATTTGCATTATGCCCTGCGTTCGGAATCACTTCATACTGACAATTCAGTTCACGCTTAGCCCAATTTGGTGCTTTTTTGACAAAAGCCCCTCTCTCCGCACTGTCTTTTTCACCATGAGTTAGCAAAAAGGGTTTCTCAATAGTATACTCATTCCCAAAATGAGGATCTTCATATATAGCACGAACACCACCATCCATAATTTCAATAAATTCATCACGCGTTAACTGTTTGTTTGTGTTCAAGGCATAGTTTTGTACATCTTTTGTCACTCCCATCCCTTCAGCAAATTTCTTCCGTAAGGTACTTTCAGGCATCATACGAAAAATTCGTGACATATTACGGTAGGCAATTCGCATGCCGAATGAAGGAACTTCCGTAATATCCGTACATCCGATAATTGCTATTGCTTTTACCTTTTCCGACTGATGAAATGTCAGCATCTGCGAAACATAACCACCAAAAGAATGACCGACGAGAATGACTTCCTCTATCTGATGTTTATAAATGATTTCCTCTAAATCTTCCACAACAATCTGCACATGGAATTCCTCCCCTACAGGTTTGGACAAACCATGTCCGCGGACATCCCACGTAAGAATGGGATATCCAGCATTCTGTAGTACCTTAACCTGCATATCGAACATACGATGATCAAGAGAGGCTCCATGTGTGAAAATAACCAAAGGTTTGGTGTAATCGCGCTGGGTTATCCAATAATGAATTGCTGTCCCTCGGCGTTCAATTGTGTAGGACTCCATTTGACTTAACATATCGTCATTCTTGTACATTTCTTCACTCCTCGCTTTTAATGATTTCAACAGCATTAAATTTTGTTTTCTCCCCACCTATAAATCGTCTCTTTGTCCATCAAACTTAACGAACGAGCAGGAAGACCAAGCATACGTTCAATCGCTTGGGTGTATGCAAAAACTTTGTTTTCAAGATCCAATGGATCATTTTTTCTTGTCAATAAGGAGCTTGCAAATGAATCAGATAAGTCTAATAAAAGACACAAAACAACTTCGGATGTGTATTCTGTCTCTATCCCAGTCATACTATTTTCTTCCATACCCTGGTAGATAATTTGCCGTATCAGCGGCTCAAAACGTTGTATCTTTTTCTCACGAGTTTTTTTCCGAACCAGGACATTGTTATCCGAATACCAAACCTCTAAAAGTTGTAAAAGGAGCTGTCTTTGTGCAGTTTTCACTTCACTTACTTTCACAAAAAATCCTTGAAGCTTATTCGTTGCAGAACGCTCATTTTTTATGATTAGCAACACCTGCTGCTCAACGTCGTCTAACATCCTCTGAATTAACGCTTCTAATAATTGATGCTTAGAACGAAAATAGTGAAAAAATGCTCCCCTAGAAATATGGAGTTGATCCAAAATATTTTGAATAGACATTTGTTCAAAGCCTTTTGTCACGATGAATTGATAGGCTACATCCAGAATCTTATTACGTTTAGCCTGATATTCTGCTTCATTAACTTTACGTGCCATAATTTATTCTCCTTTAATAAACCAACTATCTGTCTATTAATTATATATAATTGTATGATAAAATACAATTTTTGATACTGATTAGCAAATAAAATCACGAAAACAATAAAAATAATGAAGATAGATACACATAGATAATTATATCCAAAGGAGCAAATCGGCACGGCTTTATTTTAAACCTACACTTCATCCTCTTTTTTTACATGTCTGAGCTTCCATACAATAATCATTATTAAAATCAACAAACCGATGGTTGCTACTCCGTATATCGATTGAAAGGCTACTGTAAAAGAAGATTGTACGGCTTGAAGCATTTCCGGGAACCTTTCTGCTGCTGCAGCGGCTGCACCAACGCTTTCCATGGCCACATTTTCAATTTCGGAAGGGACTTCAGAGGGAAGAGAACTTGCTAATACCCAACGGTAAACGATCATCCCAAAACTTCCGACGAATGCAATACTCAGTGCATAGCCAAGTCCACTACTGACATCGGTCATCGCTGAAGCAGAACCGGCTTGCTCTTGTGGAACACTGGAAATAATTTGTTCACTAGCAATGGTCATTGTAGGTCCTCTCCCAAACGCAAGAAGGGATGCACCAATAATTAAAATCAGTACCCCAGCATCATGAGCGGTTAACGCGATAAGCAGTGCACCACTTACAGCAACGAGGAGGCTGGAAACCATGGCGTAGGCAGGACGCATCCATCGTGTAAGTACAGGGGATATTAACGTACCTACCATTGACAGGAATGCAGGGATAATCAGCAAAAGACCTGCCTCAGTTGGAGAGAGCCCTACAACAGCTTGCAAATGTTGTGCGAAAAACATTTCACCACCACCAGTGGCAAGCAATATAAGCATTAAAGCGATTAATGAAATATTAAAAGTGGTAATCCGAAACATGCGCATATCCAGCAATGGAGCTTCCGAATTCGTCTGCCGCTTAATAAACAGAATTCCGGCAACTATACCAATCACGATCGATCCACCGTACAACATGTTGAAACCACTGTTAGCTATTTCTTGTAAGCCGAAAATCAAGGTCACCAATCCCAGAGAAGACAGCAAGACGCTGATAACATCCAAACGTTTGCCATCCTTGTTTCGATATTCAGGTAAAAGCGGCGTTGTCGCCAACAGCCCGATGGCAATCGGAACATTAAGGAGAAATACTGCTCCCCACCAAAAATGATCCAAAAGTAAACCGCCGATTGGAGGACCTAAAGCCATACCAGCAGAAAGAGCACTGAGGTTAATAGCAATAGCTACTGAAAACTGCTTCGAATCAAAAAACATATTCCGCAATAACGACATCGTGGATGGCACTACTGTAGCAGCTGCTACACCAAGAAATGCACGTATAACAATCAACATCCAAGCAGCAGTTGAAAATGCCGCAATAAGAGAACCTAACCCATATATCGAAACACCAATTATAAGCAGACGCCTTCTTCCAATTTTATCCCCCAGGCGCCCCATTGTTAGTACAAATCCTACAGCTAATAACTCACCAATATGAATAATCCAAAGCATTTGTGTAGCACTCGGTGCTAAGTCAGCTGCAATCGAGGGCATGGCGAGAAATAAAATAGTCATATCTGATGAAAGCATGAAAGCTGCCAAAGATAAAGCTCCTAATCCAAACCATTCACGCCATGTTGCTTTAGAGGTTGATTCAACATTATTATTTATGTCACTCATCTCCTATCACCTTCCTTATCTCTTTTCTTCTTTGTTTCCAAAATTACAAAGTCTATTTCAATGTGACCACTATTGGTAAGAAGAGATGAACATCCCTTCGTCTGATATACTTAAAACAAATATGCTGAAAGTTGTAGGAAAGCGATTTTATCGTAAAGTTTTTAATGCACTGCTCCAGGCAACCGTTTGATCTAACATGAATTGAACAACATCAAAGTGCAATTCAGCTGGTTTAAATGTAGTGAAGTTTTCAAAATCCGTAAATATGGATAATGTTGGATGCTCTCGTACGTCGGCAACATGTAATTCGCCTAAAATGCCACGTAAATGTTCCGCTGCACGAGCTCCACCTGTTGAACCATAGCTTACAATGCCTGCTGCTTTGTTGTTCCATTCCTCACGTGCTGAATCAAGAGCATTTTTTAATACACCTGTAATGCTGTGATTATATTCCTGGACAATAAACACGAATCCATCCAAGCTGGCAAGCTTCGCTGACCAAGCGTGTAACCCTTCTTCTCCCTCTCCTAAGAATGGCAGCTTAAAGTCGGCTAGATCTACGATTTCATAGTTTGCTTCTCCACGTTGATCAGCCATTTCTTTAACCCAATTTCCAACTTGTGGACTTACACGCCCTGGACGTGTGCTTCCTAAGATAATCCCAATGTTTAATTTTTCCATTTCTTTTTCATCCCCTTCATTATTTTTCGTTTTGACGAATACTTTTATTGACATAGTCAGTTCATCCTTATTTTTGAACTACTTTTACTATACTGGCTTTGGAACGCAGACGCTTCGTACTGCTGTCTAAAATCCCCATACAAAAAAGGTCTCATCATAGATAAGACCTTTTTTACGACTATTGTCGTAAGTTATGCTTCGAACCATCGATGTTTCAACGCATGAATTGCAGATTGACGGCTTGTTTCATATCCCCTCCCCCAGTAAAGGTGCAGGCAAACACAATCTGTGCAGCCTTCATCACATTGCAAGTGTGGAAATATCGACACCATAGTTGCCTGTTATAAAGTGAAACTTTATTCAGTGGGGGTTTTTCGATACACAGCTCTTTATGATGGGACGAGTAATCGCAGTCCCAGTCCCAAATGTTTCCGGTGACCTACATCCTGTAGGCCCGAACGAATCAGGCCGTTACTGGCTGCCCGACTCCCACTTAGAATTTTCAAGGTCCTCCATTCTTGAAGTGGAATTCTTAAAGCCAGTTGCATTGCGATAAACGTGTTCTGTTACTTCACGCCAATTGAAGGTACTTGAATTAAATCGTGACTTATCTTTTTTTATGGCTTATTTTCAAATTTTTTATGAACCAAGGCTTTATCAATGGCAGAACTGTTATAGGCTGCATAGCTTTGATATGATCCATATCAGTTCCTTTTAAGATTTCTATATCCCATCCAAGGTGTTCTAACTCTTGTTTATTATTTTGAAGTATACCTGTAATATCAACTGTTACACCGCCAAAGTTTTCTCCATAAATAATGGTGTCCTGTTCCCCGGCAAACGCTAATCTTGGAATAACTAATTTATGTTGAATTTCTCGATCATCAAATTCCCTCAAATTTTTGTACATCGTAACAAACTGTTTAGTCTGATTCGTGTCGATCTTTACCTGTATGTTATCCCAATCAACCTTTTCTGGACTAATGTGGTCTTGTTCATCAATGATAGGAGAATTTTGATTATTCAAGGCTTGTTCGTATGTTTTATTTGTCACCACCATCATTTCATTATATGGACCATCTATTGCTGGGAAACCACCCATGATTAAGCTTTCTAATCTATCTGTCCGAATGGCTAATTGTAATCCAAGTAAAGCTAGCCAAGAGTAACCATAATAGCTAAACTTCTTAACGTCCATTTCATCAGCAATTATTAATAGATCATTTACTATGCTTTCAGGCGTCAGGTTCTCTGGATTTGGATATTGCAAACGATGACCTTCATAGTCGAAATATAAAATCTGAAACTGGTCCATGAGTCCCTCAACAAAATGTTCCCCCATTTCAGGGTCTACTCCCCATAGCTTTAAATTTTTAGCTTCTGATCCATATACAGATTCTTTAGCAACTGGAAGCATGATCGTTGTAAAGTCGGGATTCCCAACTAAACCAACTTTTATTTCTGATCCATCCGTAAATTGTATGTTTTTTTCCATTTTCTTCACTCCTAAAATTTTTTATATACCTATCGTATAACATTCATGCAATCTTTCAGGTTTCCGTTTTTCACCCCTACATATATTGGGGATTAATCTGAAATATGTTATTGTAGCACTTGAAGGTTATACTTTAATAAAAGGAGTGAATAAATGGAGACATATACCCCTAAACAAATTGCCAATATCTTAAATGTCAGCACAACTACTTTGAGAAGATATGAGGAACAAGACCTCATTCCTATGGTACCTAGAACGAAAAACAATCATCGTTCCTATAAATCGTTACACTTCCAAGCTTTTACTACCATTAGATCCTTATTAAAAGGATATGACATACCCATTGTTTACGAAGTCATGAGAATGATTAGAAACGATAGGTTTAAAGATGCCCTTTGGTTAGTGAATGAACAGCAATTCGATATACAAGTGGAGAAACAGCGTGTGGAAGAAATATTAACCATGATTCAAAGTGCTGATTTTACTAGATATAAAAATGTAAAATTAAAAGAATATATGAGTATTGGAGAGGCTGCAAAAATAGCAGAAATTAATACATCAGCTATCCGTCATTGGGAATATGAAGGGTTAGTCCGTTCAGAAAGAAATAAAGAAAACGGTTATAGAATTTTCACGATACCTGAATTACGTAAAATACTGGTCATAAGCAGTTTGAGGAAAACTGTTTATTACATAGAAAATATGAAGCGGTTATTAAATAATTTAGACACACAAAACTATGGTAAAATCGAACATTCCTTTCAGTTAGCTTTAGAAAATCTGGACATTCAACTATTTCTTCAATTGAAAGGAATCGAAGAACTGATGAAATATATACACTTTTACCAAGAAATAAATATTTAAAAAAGAGAAAAGCCTCTGCTTATCTCTTTACATTCTTTCATAAGGTAACAACCGTATTAGTTATATGGATAACCTGTTTTTGTTCAATTCTACTGTTCAAAATCTCTTACTCACACCCGCTTTCAACTTCTTATTCCATGACTTTGCTTTATTAAACGCAATAGAGTCTTCTAAAATATCATCTGGGTAATTCCCCTTTCCAATGATATAATCAACAAACTCGATTCCCGTATAATCAAAAATATAATTGAACTGCTGAATCAGTGGCAATGATGCAATTTTAGGATCTGGGTTCTCTCCAACGACAATGACATATGCCTGCTTTTTCATCATTTCTTTTGTAAAATCAAAACGGTTATCTCTTAAATATTGGCTCCACCGATCAAAGAATATTTTCATTTGACCAGACATGCCAAACCAGTATAAAGGAGTAACAAAGAAAAGTGTCTCATGCTTTAAAAAATCCAAAAATAGCCTTTCATAGTCATCATGAACAGGACTGAACCCTCCAGTTACATGCCTCTGATCCACGATAGGAAAAATATTATTTTCCAATAAATACATTTTTTCATGTCGTATCCCTTGTAAAGCTTCATTAACTAAGTGCTCTGTATTACCATTTCTTCTTGAACTCCCTAATAATACTAAAGTACTCATATATTCACTCCCTTTTTTATATCACTTGAAAATTGCTTATTTACAGTTTAAAATAAAAAATATTATCAGTAAAATAGATATTTCGGATCAATTAATTCGGTAAAAATGATAATAAAAGAGAAGAGGGTTTTACATTGGAGCTTCGTCATCTTATAACTTTTAAAACCATTGTGGATACGGGAGGATTTAAAAAAGCAGCTGATGAATTAGGATATGCTCAGTCATCTATTACTGGGCATATAAAGGAACTGGAAGAAGAATTGAAAAAGCCTCTTTTTGACCGTCTTGGAAGGAGTATATCATTAACGCAAACCGGTAAAGACTTTCTTCCGTATGCTTTGGAAATTATAAAACTTTACTCTAAATCGCAAGAAGTGATCCATACATCAGATGGCCCTTCTGGTCAGTTGACCATTGGAGCAAGTGAGTCATTAATGATTTATTGGTTGCCTACTATTATTATGGACTTTATGGAGAAGTACCCAAAAGTAGAGCTAACGATAAAATCAGTGCAGGATAGCAAACTATCTTCTCAATTGAAAAATAATGAGATAGACGTTGCGCTTCTCATTGATTTACCTCATTGGCATTCAAAAGAATTAACAATTAAAAAATTACAAGATACTCAGCTTTCCTTTATACAATCGACCAAAAAACAAAACAAGCATATTCCAGAAAAAATGCTGGTAACAGAATATTCGTGCAGCTGGAGACCAGCAGTAGAAGAATATATTAGAAATGAGGAGTATGGTTCATTAGCAAAAGTTGAATTGCCCAGCGTAGAAGCAATCAAAAAGTGTGTGCTTTGTGGGCTCGGAAAATCTATCCTTCCTCATTTTGTTGTTAAAGAAGAGATAGATAACGGCATGCTGGAAGAATCAAAAGTAAATGGACATTACAATTTGTTAAATATATATACTGTGACTCATAAAGATAAGTGGATATTAACAAATTTAGAAGCATTTCTTCACCATTTAGACGACGAATTTAAATAATTTTAGCTTATTTTGTCCGTTTAAATAATCGGAATACATTACGGAAATCATTCATGAAACCAATAGAGGGTAACTGCCATGCAATCCATGATGATGACCCTGAAAAACATGCTTTCTACTCTTCCCTTTCTCCTTCATTCTCCGTATCATTCACACTGAAGTTAATAGAATGATCTTCTATTTAAACATATAGATTCCAACCTGATTTTTTTACCCAGGTAGGTAGATCAAGCAATTCAGGATGAATTTTTCGTAGTGCAGGAATATCTGCTTGATAACCTTCCGTCTCAAACCATTCAAACATTTTATCACCTTGGAATTAGTCTCTGGCAGATTCCAAAATGCCACATCGGACAGTAAATACTTGGGCAAATACTTGAGCCACTTCGGAAAGTTTCCGCTCACCTCCAGCAATTTCAATAGATTTCCCTTTATATTCTTCTGGCCGATTAAAAGCCATAACTGCAAATGAAAATTTAAAGTCAATGTATTATTTATTCGATCTGTAGCTTTTGGACTCGTTGCAGTACTTTCCAATAGAATTCTTGGTACACGAAACCGGAAGCTATTTTAAAGTAAAGGGATCGGCCAGACTTTACTACCACACCGTTGAAAGCATAAATATTTCCAGGACGCAGCTTTGCTTTTAGAAAATCGCCGGTTATCCCGTCGAAAGCGACCAGTCGGTGATAGCCAACCGTTCCATAGTGTGTATTGAATGCTGTCGATTCTTGTTTTCCATATGTATCAGCGTGAGTTGAATCCAGGTCAATAATGAGTGCTTTTGACTCTCTGAATGTATGTATTTTATCTAGCAATTCTTGATTAGCTTGATTTATTTGTTCCATAGATTCATTATCAAATCGTGTGAAACAGCGTGACAAACTAGGTTGGGAAGCTAATGCATCCGTGCCGATGATTTGTGTGAAGACAGGATCGCTCGTCAAATGATCAGTTGCGTCATATTCGGCATATTTAGCAATGATTTGGTACATCTTTTGCCGGAACAAGATTCAGATGCTTAGCAACTGTCTTTGAAAACCCTAATTTCTCATCGAATTCTCTAAAGATGAATTCGCCGGTATCAGACGATAGGGGACCTCCGCCATTTGACAATTTGATTTGACGATTGAAATCCAGTGTATTTTGCGGTAAAGTAGCCCTTAGAAGAATCCTTTCTGTGGTTATTTGGGTGCACATTAACCTTATCAGAAATGGATTCTTTTTTCATTTACTTGATGCATATTCGATTAAGCTTAATCAGTTGAGTGACAAGTGATCTAACGATATTAAAGGTTTTCTGTGAATAATTCAGGTTACCATTATATTTTTGTTCTAAACTACGCAATATTTCATAGTTGAACAACCTCCAATGCTCATAACTTTGAAAATCTCTTTCGTGCATTGTATTTGATAAATTACTATTTAAGAAATAGCCGATATTTTATGTTACAAGCTGTTTTTTTATTCTACAATTGCGTCCATATCTTGAATAACAAAATTGTGTTTTCTAAACTAAAAAATAAAATGCATGATGAAATTAATAGAATACAACCAAGAACATTAAGGAAAAAGTCATTATGCCCCCCTATAAAAATCAGCGCCTGTTTATAACCCCCTTCAAATCATTTGTTTCCAGAATGGCCCAATTCTGAAGAAAGGCTCAACCCCTGTTATTCCAGAATTGCGCCTCGTTTACGGTGAAAACGACTGGTACTAACTTCGATAGATAAGTCTACGCAACAAGGCATCAGCAGGGCCGCGCATTCCTTTATACTCCATCATCATGGCCAAAAGCAGACTGGTGAGCCAGACAAACACAGCGATAATAACAGCTCCTGTACTATGCAATACTTGTCCCAGTCCAAATACGACTGGTGATAGGGTAATGACCAACATAGCTTCGATAAAGAGATAAAAAGTGAGTGAGCGTTGTCCTAACGCAGTCAATGATCGAACCATTAGACCTGTACGACTGACAATGGGACCAATCAGTCCAAATATGGCTGCATACCCAATACCACCGGCGAGCCCCGTAATCATTTGAAGAGCCGTGAACAACCCTTCCATCGTTGGGGAAGAACTCCATAACTGCGTCCCGTCAAGAGCAAGCGGAAGTCCCCCAATGATTGAGATGGAAGTGCCTAGGATAGCTATTCGAACTAAATGCTTTCGATTGCCAACAAGCAGCAAGTTATTACGTGCAGCCCATACCCCGATCAGTATCGGCAAGAGCATGGGGTACATGAAAAGTTGACTCAAAATCATGAAAGGGAAACTGATTAAATTAAAGAGTGTGGTTTCTATATATGATTCCGAGTTTGATTGTCCCATTGTTTCCAGGCTCATCCCAGTAGCATCCATTGCATGCGCCATACCCATCCACACAACAGGAAGCAGGAAAAGAAAAAACAGAGAAACAATCAGAATAGCACGGAAGAGTACACGATTCCGACGAAATAAAATCCATCCGATAAGGAGCGTGGAGAAACCGTAGAAAGCTAGAATATCAATCCCGCCGATAATAACGGCATGGACGAACCCAAATAATAAAAGGAAAAACCCACGACGCCGCAATAATCGTTTAGAATCTATTTCTAACGTTCCGGCATGAAGCTGACGATTAACCATCATGGCTAACCCAAAACCTAACAATATAGCAAACAGTGGAAGTCCTCGATTATCTACGAACAAGATAATGACAAAATTAACAGTTTCATCAATAATACTCCCACCATCTGGACGACCGAGCCATAATGGTGCATGGGCAATAGCGATAATCAAAAGCATAAACCCACGAGCTAAATCTGGCGCAAGCAAACGCTCTTTCGCTGAAACAGACCCTCGAGTTAATCCTCTCGAGTAAGAAGAGCCTTTGCCCGTTTGATTTTTTAAATTCTTCATGTCACAAACAACCTCTCATTAATTTTTTTATTTAGATCATATTTCATCCAATTAAGCCAAATAATATCTTCCATTGGTTATATGAGCGTAGCAACTTCATGATAGCTCTCTTGCCAAGATCTTCGTTTCGGACCAATTCAAACGCGTTAGTGTAAAGAAATGTCACATGATAAACAATGACCATCGCAAATCGTAAAAATGCGGAGATGATCCTAAAAGTAAATTCTTTTCTTCATTATTCGTTTCTTACTTAAAACAAATCCCCAATATCTCTTAAAATCCATCGTTTGATTTAGTTCCACTCATTCCCGATGATCCGCTTGACTCTTTCCAATTTCCCCCCATTTTGCTTCATAATGATCCATGATACTTTCAATATATTGAATAACATCATCATCCAACATGAACAAATTTCCTTCCTCTGGCGGTTGTTTTTGAAGCATCCAATACTTTTCAATAAGCGCTGAATCACCATAAAAAGTATTTTCAAGAAAGTATACAAGTTTATAAGCCAAATCCTGTGACTTGAGCGATTCAGGATCTTCATTCTTTTGATCCTTGGACGTCTTCAGCAACGCAACCAATTCTTTGGACTCTCTTTCACCCAAATCCAAACTAGGGTTTTTCAAAATGTTTAGCTCGCGTTCATCAAAATATTGCTCCAAAAATAAATGATTGTTGTAGCGATCTTCTTCCGTTTGCCTGACAAATTGAAAAATATTTCTCCAGCTTAGATCCTGCTCAATCTGGGATAAATGATAAGAAAGTCGCAGCGTCTTTTCTAAATAACTGAGTCTTTCTTTTTCCTTGGCGATGAGCGCCAACTGTTCTTCAAAAACGTTTTCCCAATTTTTTTGATCCAGAATGGTTTTAATTTCGCTTAATTGAAAACCGAGTTCCTTTAGGGCAATAATCCGCTGCAATGTAACGATATTTGTTTTTGAGTAGAAACGGTAACCCGAATCTGCGGTATAAGACGGTTTCAACAGATTGATCTCATCGTAATATCTAAGTGTCCGAACGGTTGTGTTCATTTCTTTTGCTACTTCTCCAATACTGTACATCGTTAACCTCCACACTATTTGTCATGATTACTATATATCCTTACGTTACCGTAAGAGTCAATACGTTATTTGTAAAATAACAATAAAGTTATTTACTTTTAAAGACAAGACACTGCATTGTTCCGATAAATAACGCGGGTGTTTTAAAAATATATTTCTTGATTTTTCACAACTGTGCAGCGGTTTTATACGAACATTGTGATAAAAAGGTTGCTTAATAAGCCTACACACCCCCGCCCGATAAAGACAGAATCTATGCGCTTTCACCTCAACCACTTGACAATATCGCAATTCATTGAGAACTAATTACCATGCAGTTGAATGCCAAGACAATCGCTTACACCACACTAGCCATATTTATTATCACCCACATCCGTCATCATTCCGTCAGATTTAAGGCCCTATCGTATGAGCTTGTTCCGGGTGAGCGACTACCATATGTTCGATCATTAGCAGCAGATATAGGAATCAATTTACACACCGTGAACAAAGCGTATAAAGAGCTAGAACAAAAAGGATTTAATTTAAATCATCATCAAAAAGGGGTTGTGGTTAATCCAGAGGGAGTTCCAAAGGCAGATGTATCTTTTCAGGAAGAAATGAAAGAAATATTACACCTTCTTATTGCAGAAGCCATTTGTCGAGATGTAAATAAAAAGGATATTATGAAGCTTTGTGAAGAGATTTTTACTTCATATATTCACGAGGGGGAAGCTAAGCGATGAATCATATCATTTGGATTTCAATTATTTTATTCATATCTGTTTTTATTATTTTGATTGGTATGCCGTATTGGACACGACGTACAGAGAGTTTTGGAGTTTCCATTCCCTCTGATGTCTATAAAGATGAAAAACTAAAGAAAATGCGGAAACAATATGCTTCGGCTATGACAGCATTTAGTATTGTTACGCTATTTATTTTTTATTTTATTGTAGGAAAATATTCTCCGAACGATGAAGAAGCCATGGGGATTGTATTATCAACAACCATAATTGGTTTTTTGATTATTTCATTTTTAATCTATTTGGTGTTTCATAAGCAAATGAAGCAACTCAAAGAGAAATGGAATGAACAAAGACAACAAAAGGTTGTACTACAAACAAATTTTTATCAGCAAAAATTAATTCATTCTAATTACTGGTTTTTAATATCTTTTGCTTTAGTAGCTGTCACGCTATTTATTACTTTTACGCAGTATGGGAGAATTCCTGAACGGATTCCAATGCAATATGATTTCTTTGGTGAGTTTACCAATTGGGCAGAAAAATCATATCGATCTGTCTTAATCATGCCAATAACACAAATCTAGATGATTGCTTTATCCATGTTTATTAATTGAATGATTGGAAGATCAAAACAACAGCTGAATGCTCAAAATTCAGATGGATCAATAGAACAAAACATTATTTTTCGTAGAAGATGGTCGTTTTTCCTAATTGCTAGTGGAATATTGCTTACAGTTCTTTTAAGTGTAATCCTCCTTTTCTAAAATTATAAAGGTCGCATTCATTTCCTTCAGAATTGACCCAACACCAACACCAGAAGCACCAGCTCCGACAATAATGACATCATATATTTTCCTCACAGCAACCTCATAGAGCGTAATCATTACGATTTATAAACTAAAAAAATTAAGCAAGACAGTATTGAAAGCCCTCTTCCAATTCTTTATGATCAAGATGCTTTCCGATAAATACGACCTCACTTTGTTGCTTTTCATCTTTAACCCATATATCACCCTCTGTTCCAGCAAACAGCATATGTACCCCTTGAAACACAACTTTTTTCTTCAGCTGCTTAATAAAAAGAACGCCCTTATAGCGATATAGATTTTCTCCTTTTATACGAACTAAATATGAAAACCATTTATTTACCTTTTCTAAATCAAGCGGACGGTCCTCTTGCAACACAAAAGACGTCACTTCATGATTGTGATGGTGATGATGTATTTCTGTCAGTAAATTTGGATCAATACTTAAAACATTGTCCAGCTTAAAAGATCCTTTTCCTATTAAATCATTGATATCAATATTTCCATAAGTAGTAAAGAAGCGCTGCGCATGTGGATTCATTTGATTCAGCTGTTTTTCCAGATCGCATTTTTCATCTTCTATAATTAAATCCGTTTTGTTTATAAGCAAAACATCTGCAAACGCAATCTGCTGCTTCGGTTCTTCCTCCTGAAGATGCTGCCCTATATGTTTCGCATCGATCAGCGTAATCACACTATCAATTTCAAAGAAGTCTGCGGTTTGCTCGTCCATCAGAAAAGTTTGAATAACTGGAGCGGGATTAGCCATACCTGTCGTCTCAATGACAACACGATCTATTTCCTCTCCCTGTTTATCTAATAAACTGATTAAATCACCGCGTACATTACAGCAGATACAACCGCTGTTTATTTCAATGATTTCTTCTCTTGTCGGTATCACCAGTTGGCCATCAATCGATGTATCACCAAATTCATTGATAATGACAGCAACATTTTGCTCAGGCATGTCCTGTAACAATTTATTCAGCAGTGTTGTTTTTCCAGCCCCTAAGAAACCAGTTAAAATTGTTACTGGAATACATTTTCCTTTTGACAATATTTTCTCTCCTTTTAAACATGATTTTCCCCTATGAACATGTTCCCGAAAGGTAATGCGTGACATCTTGAATTTCCATAGGTATCCCCCAAAGTTAAATAGATTCTGACTATGCGGGATTAATTATTATTTTGTCACTTGATCAAGTATCTCTAAGTTATATTCCATTAAAGAAATATAGTCTTCATTATTTTCAATATCCTCTTCTGGTCTTATTTCCAGGTTGTGAATGGTTAAAGCCTCTGCACCAATTTCATTCTGAATAACTTTAGGCGACTACCACTATTTTGTTCGTAGAGAATATATTCTAAATCGTATTCCTCAGTCGCTTTGATTACTCCAATTAATTCTTTTTGTGATGGTTCCTCTTCAGAAGATAAACAACTAATCGCGATTTGCTTCACACCATAGCGCTCTTCCCAATAACCAAAAGCTGCATGTGGAACAATAATATACTTATTTTCCTTCTGTTCTAGAAGATCTGAATCTTTCATCTAATTCTGTTAATTCACTTTTCAGATAGTCAAAAATTTCGTTATAGAGAGATTTTTATTAGTTGCAGGTGTAAAACTATTTGTACCCCTATCTTTTTAATTACCAACTAGATTTTTTCACACCAGGTAATTGCCCTTTATGAGCATATTCTCTAAAAGCGATACGGGACATATTGAATTTACGCATATAGCCGTGTGGTCTGCCTGTCACTTCACAACGATTTTTCAAACGTGTTGGTGAAGAATCCCTTGGTAATTTCCGAAGCGCTTCATAATCACCTTTGGCTTTCAGCTCTCTTCTTAGCTCTGCATATTGCGCAACCATTTGCTGACGTTTTTTCTCTTTAGCTATTTTTGATTTTTTAGCCATTTCTAACATACTCCTTTCAGTTTTAACTATTTTTTTCCTCTATTCTTTACGATATAAATCATCTCTTCCAAAATGTAAATAGTAATCATTACGATTTATAAAAGAAGTTAGGAAGCTTTCGAAAATGAAAGCTTCCTAACGATTATTTTAATGATTCAATTGATGCAACGTTCTCCCTATAAATTATACCGATGGAAAAGGTGTTTTCGTTCGTTATTTATTACCAAGAAAAATTCGAATAACAGAGTCATTTTGAACCATTGAACCTGCTGCAGGCTCCTGATCAATAATAACATCTCCTGCACCATTTACATCCACTGCAAGATCCATCATACATTCAAACAGTTCTTGTGTTGAATGTCCTATCAGGTCAGGCACTTCCACAAGCGGCTCCTCTGGCCATTGATATTCTTTCGCAATGCCGTCTGTCCTCCTGTCGACTCCCATAACACTCAAACCGTCATCAATCATCCTAGCAACTCCTCTTCATTGGTAGGCTTCTATCCACTATATGAGTTTTAAAAACGAATAGAACACTGTTTTGTGTTTGTTATCCGACTGTTACTGTATCTTACTCTTCTTCTATCCACTCTATTGCTTCATTTATTCCATCGAGGCTTCCGCTTCCAGAAATGCATCCTTTAAACTTTGCCATTGTGATTCCGTAGGCTTCCAATATCCTCGCTCTGACACCTCTACCAATGTTCCCAGTAAATCGTGATATGCATGCGGGTTTGCCTGACGGATTTTTTCCTGTAATGCTCTATCCTCTATATACGTATCATGTACATGGGAAAATACCCAATTCTCGACTTTATTCGTTGTTGCAGCCAAGCCCAGCAAATTCTCTGTATTCTTTGCCATCCGCTGTATTCCATGGTAAGGATGTTCAAGCAGACCTTCTATCCATTTCGGATTCGTCAGACGCGTTCTGACTCCTCTGTTAATTGCATGCTTTACATCTTCTGTCTGCGGTGCTTGCTGTGTCGTATCCGTTATATAAATTTCGACACGCTCTCCTTTAGCTTTTTCAATCGATTTTGCCAATCCACCAAAGAAACTATAATAGTCATCAACATCCGTAATTTCATATTCATGGCTTGCTCGCAACTGCGAAACAATATCTGTTGCTTCCATATGGGTATCATATAGTTCAGGAAAGCTTTCGCCTCTTCTTAATTTACTATAGACATGCTGCGCATTATTTTTATATATCTCTCCAAGTTCTTCTTCATCTGCCCAGTTGCCACCTTCGATCATATGATTAATCCCAGTCCCATATTCACCAGCGGCTGGTCCAAATATCCGTGCTGAAGCTAAATCAAATGCTTCTGTCTTTGTATACCCCTCGGTCAACAGCTGATCCTGTACCTTTAATGTAAAAGTCTTAAAATAATTATCTTCTTCCTGTTCATCCGCAAGTGCAAGCTTTTCAAATAAATCATTCAATGCATTAATGACATTCGGAAAGATATCACGGAATACGCCAGACATGCTAACTACAACATTCATTCGCGGTCTTCCCAGCTCGGAAAGCGGGATAAGTTCAAAAGTTGTACTTGTCGCTTCGGAATGCTTCACTGCTTTTGCTCCAACATATTCTAAAATTTGTCCAATGGTCTCTCCCTGTGTTCTCGATGTTTCTATACCCCAGAGCACACAAGCTACGGTATGAGGATTTTCCCCATTAGCTTCCTTAAATTCTGCAATAGTTGCTTTAGCTATCTCTGCACCTCTAGTAACTGCGGAAGGACTTGGCACTGAACGTGGATCAAATTGATATACATTAGAGCCTGTCGGTAAGGAATCTGGATTTCTATATATATCTCCTGCCAATTTCGCTGGAAGATAGCCTCCGTCTAATGCTTTAATAATAGAAGAAAGCTCCTCCGTTTTTCTTACCCGCTGATAAATACTTTCCCCATACGCTAAAGTATCAGCAAATGCTTCTGCAAGAGCTTTCTCCTGAATATCAGGTAAACGTTTGGATTCTACATACCCCTGCATTAAAGCAGCAGCTTCTTTCTCCAATACTGCATCTTCCTCTTGCAGTTCTGGCCTCAATTGCGATACCAACTGTTTCAACGTACTGCCTTTATGCTCTTTTCGTAACGTGTATATCGTATGAAGAATGGCATCTTCATGCTTCATTCCTTCACCGATAATATGCAAGCCATATGGAATTAAAGCATACTGCATCTTCTGGAGCTCCTGCTCTATATCATCCAATTGCTGGTGGGAAAAACCATTCTTATCTGCTATTTCTTGAACTTCTTTCAAAATCTCTTCACAGCGAGATGGGTCAAGCTGTTCAGCTTCTCGATATTCATGGAGTAGACGTTCCAGTTCTTCATAATCACCATACAATCCCCCGTTTCTGAAAGGTGGTGCCTGGTAACTGCTAATTACAGCATGTGACCGGCGTTTAGCAAGCATAGCCTCAGAAGGGTTACCGATATAATAAAAATAAAAATGCGGCAATGATTGTACCAATTGATCAGGATAGCATTGAGAAGACATACCATTTTCTTTTCCTGGCAAAAATTCTAGTGTGCCATGCGTACCAATATGCACAATGGCGTCCGATTTAAATTCTTTCTCAAGCCAGGTATAAAAAGCTTGATATTGATAGTGCGGTGGAATGGACTGGTCATGATAATTTGCCGATGAATCCTGATCTGCTCCATTCCTGCTTGGCTGCAACCCAATGAAAACATTACCATTGATAAATCCAGGGATGAAAAAGTCTTCCCCATTTGCCATTATTTCTCCAGGATATTCTCCCCAATCTTCCTTCAACTGTTTCCAATCTAGATGGTCACTCCAATCCTCTTTCGCTTTTGGAACAGGATACCCCAACCTTTGATCCAAGTCCTCATCCACACCCCAGCTTGTTTCATTAAATAGTTGGCGCTCACGAAATTGTCTCTCCAATTCTTTTTCAGTCATACGTTCTACTTGATACCCTTCATCGGCTAATTTATTTAATAAAGCAGAGATAGAACGAAATGTATCTAAAAAGGAACCGCCAAACAGATTTCCTTCTCCTGGTGGATAGTTATATCCAACGAGAGCAAGTCGCTTCTGACTGTTCTTTGTTTTATGTAATTGCAGCCAACGCTCGATACGATTCATAAAATAGTTGACGCGTTCTTCCATAAGGACAAGTTCTTTTTTCTCAAATTGATATGCTTCATTAAAACCTACGGATTGAATCGCAGCAATGGGATAGGTTTCAACAGCACCATCTAACTCAGGTAAAACAACATTTACCATCGCTTCGACAGGAGAAAGTCCTTTCGCTTCTTCCCATTCTGCTAATGTAGTACGTGTTAGAAAAAACGGATGAAGCATAGGAATATTCAGCTTCTCTAGCCAATCTGTCACATCTTCTCTGTCTCCTCCTCTTGGCCCTGCTCCAAGACGAAAACCAATAAAATTCACAAGCAACTGTACATCATCTAATAACCCACGAAATAGGCGCTCCAAATTTTCCAAGTCAATCTTCATAATACTTGTTAAACCGATAGGAATAACCGTAGCAATTGGTCTTAAACGTTCGATAAGTTCTGTAATGATATCTGCGGATTTTACTCTCGCTTGAGAAGCAAGGTAGAAAAAAACAATCTTTGGTTTTGACGCATTCTGTTCAGTCTCCTGTAGGAATACATCTGCACTGCTGTAATAATCCCCAGTCCTAGGATCAATAATTCCTGTTTTCTCTACATAGTTAGGAGCTTTTGCTTCAGGAACATTCGTATCTCCATAAAGCTTGGCTGTAAAATAGATAAGCTCCTGCCAATTCGCAATACCAGAAGCATGCCAATAGCTTTTTATCTGATTATAATTTTCTATCGCTTGCTCCTTTAATTGACGCTCTGTCTGGTTTAGTTCATTTGCTTTATCAGATAGAGAAAGTTCTCCTGATTGCGGCTTTACTTGGATATCTTCCCCTCGTAAGGCACCAAAACAAATAAGTCTTTCCCACTTCGAGCCATTAATCATCAAAGCTATTTGATCACATTTATACATTCTAGATATCTCTGCCATTTTCACGACCACACCATTTTCAACTCCATGCGGATCATAGATAAATAGATTGGCAGACTGGCAGTCATTTTCAAATCGCATCCATTGTTCCGTACTTAACGGCTCCTCGGTTAAAAATAAAGATAGCTTTAGCTCTGGATAGGATTCGATTACTTTCTCGTGTGCTTTCACTCCATCAGCCAATGTTCCCGATGAAGCAGTTGCAAAAATAATATGCACGACTGCTTCTCTCCCTTCCCTTATTTTTTGAAAAATTTTATCGCTTTCCCATGCGTCCTGCTAACGGATAGCCAGACCAATCATTTTATTCGGAAAGGACTGGTCATTTTATCTATGCCCTGCTAATGGAGAAAGTCTACTTTGCACTGCTTTGGCTATGTTTTTATCTGTTAAAGCATCCAGTGAGATGTATTCTCCGCCTAGGGCAGCAGCAAGTTCCCCTGCCAAGCCAAATAGACTTCGTCCTCTCTGGGTATCAATGACTGTCACTGGAAATTGTTCGATTGCAATTTTCCTAGCGATTTGATAGGTTTCGCTCCTTGCTTGATCTGCCGTACCACCAGGTTTCAAAGTTTCATTGGCATTTCCATCCGTCAAAATAACAATATAAGGCAGAGCCTGTTTATGCATACGTTTTTCTCTTTCACATAGATATAACGCTTTTTTCAGCCCAGCTGCCAGAGGTGTTTTTCCGCCAGTAGATATTTCGCCAAGTTTTCGCTTTGCCTCCGCAAACTTATTCGTAAAAGGCAACACCTCTTCCGCTCCTCTCTTGCGAAAGGAAACCATACCGATACGGTCTCTTTTTTGATATGCCTGCTGGAGTAATTCCATAATAGCCCCTTTAACAATTTTCATATGTTTTTTTGCTGCAATAGAACGGCTCGCATCCACTAAAAATAAAATCGTAAACCCTTGTTGCCGCTCCTTTAATTTATAGCGTATATCCTCTTTTTCAATTGCCAGTGCTATTCCTTCTTTTGGTACACGAACCTTCATATATGGGGCTGCGGCTGTGAATGTATGATATAAGGAAATGGCTTCAGTCGGTCTACTAACCGCTCGAAGCATTCTACCGCTACCACCAGCAGTAGTCCCTTCCCGGTGCTTTCCTTTCGCAGGTTGTGGATGGATATTTCTTTTTGGGAAAAGTAAATCTGACTGTACCTTTAGAGATGCAATCATCTGATCCACTTCATCTTCAGGGACTTCTGCAATCGTCTCGTTATTCGGTGATTCCTCATTTGACAAGGGCTCACCGGAAGATTCCTGATCATAACCATCATCACCATGATCAAGTGGCATTGATTCTCTGTCAGCTGGTGAATGATTCTCACCCTCTGAATGGTCTTCAGAATCTTCGCCATTTTCCTGTGACTCAGCATCTTTAGGCAAAGAAGATTCCTGCTGTTCTCCCATTCGATGGGCCATTGTATATCCTGCAGCTTCCTCGATATGTTTTGCTTGTATGGATTCATCTAAATCTAAGGCTGCTAATGCACGGGCTGTTTCTATTACATCCATATCGGCTTCCTGATTTTTACACCCTGAACCCATGACAACTTCTACGGCCAACCGCAGCATTTCATCTGAAACTTGAACAGAGGACAATCGTTGTCTTGCTTTCTCTATTTCTTCTATTTCATATTCACGCTCAGGATTGTCTGCAGCAAATAGAATATTGCTACGTTTCGATACGTCAAAAATAGGAAACAGTTGGACGCACAGCTTAGCATGCTTTAACATCGATTTGTCTTCGATCTCCTGACCAAGACAATAAAACCATTTCGCATGAAGATAAGAATTGGAGAAATGAAAGTTTTGATAAACTTGAATCTGCTTATTTTTCAGCAATTGCACAAGCAAACGTTGCTTACTTTGTGACATGAGGGCAAATTGATCTGTAATAACTAGCTTTGTTTGATAAAGAAGGCTATGATTCCTGGTTTTTTTCTCATGGGGTGCAAACAAAGCAATCTCTTTTTTTCCCAATAACTTTTCTGTAGCAACATGGGCAGGAACAACAACGGTATCCTTTTTCGGAAAGTAAGAAAAAATAGCTTCCAGCAAAGTAGTCTTCCCTGTTCCTCCAGCTCCAACAATACATACCCTGTCCAAATACGGATTGATAAGTGCAGCTGCTATGCCACGTTTTGCTTTCATTTGACCAATTAGGCGCTTCATTGATTATCGACAACCTTATGCCTTAATAGCTCAGTCAATTCCTGATGTGAAGCAATTTCTTTCATTGGATCCTCCAATAATCGATGAGGCAAGGCAAGTTCTGCCGCTTCATAAATATCTTCCAGTTGTACCATTGTGCGCTGCTTCCATGCCGCTAATGTCTGAGCAGCAGTAATCACTGTTATATCAGCCCGATGGCTTTCAATACCAAGTTCAATGGATAAATCAGCCACAGCACCAATCAAAACATCATCTATCTCTACAGTTGGCAAAAGCTTCTGTGCCCACTGTATCTGCTCCTTCAATTCCCATTGATCTTGTTCATACCTTTTCTCAAACGCTTCCTGATTAGCCTCAAAATTTAAGCGGCGTCGGATAACTTCCATACGCTCTTCTACTTTTTTCTCACTTTCTATATTCACACATAAACCAAAACGGTCCAGCAGCTGTGGACGAAGCATACCTTCTTCAGGGTTCATCGTTCCTACTAATACAAAACGGGACGAATGCTCATATGATACGCCTTCTCTTTCAATACGATTCACTCCCATTGCTGCCGTATCTAGAAGAATATCAACCAAGTGATCTTCTAAGAGATTCACCTCATCTACATAGAGGATATTTCCATCTGCTTTTGCTAATATGCCCGGTTCCAGTTTCTTTTCCCCAGTTTTTAGAATATGCTCCATATCCAATGTTCCTACAACGCGGTCTTCTGTAGCACTGACTGGCAGATTAACTACGGATATATCAGGCAGTGCATCTGCCAATGCTCTTACTGCCGTTGACTTCGCTGTCCCTTTTTCCCCTTGAATCAACACACCCCCAATTTTAGGATTGATTCCATTTATAATTAGCGCTTTCTTCATTTTTTCTTGCCCTACAATTGCTGTAAAAGGATAATTTCTCACACACTTGCCCTTCTTTCTTTAAAAGTTGACTGGTTATCATTTGAATTGATGAGTGGTTTCATTACGATACGCAATAAACCATCATGCTCATCCTCATAAATATCTGACTGTACATGAAAGACTTCTTTAAACATTTCCTGGTTCATTATCTCTTTGGGAGTCCCTTGTCCATAGATATGCCCTTCCTTGACTACAATTACCTCATCAGAATATACCGCTGCGTGGTTAAGATCATGTAAAACCATGACAACTGTTACATCTCTTGTCTTTTTCAATCTAGATACTATTTCCAGTACATCTAACTGATGGGAGATATCCAAGTACGTTGTCGGTTCATCCAAAAAGAATACTTTTGGCTGCTGAGCCAAACAAAGAGCTATCCATGCTCTTTGTCTTTCTCCACCAGACAAATTGGAAACATTCCGCTTTCTGAGCACATTTAATTTAGTGAGATGGATAGCTTCATCAATAATTTCCTGATCTTTTTCGTCTACCCTTTGAAACAGTGATTTATGTGGAGTCCGTCCATATGAAATCAACTGCTCCACTGTTAAGTCCATTGGATCATTCACTTGAGCAAGTAAAGCCAACTCCTGTGCTGCTTTTTTTGGGGAAAGCTGATAAAGATTATATTCCTTCCAATATACATCGCCTTTCGTAGGTTTTAACTGACGGGAAAGTGCATGCAGTAATGTACTTTTTCCCGAGCCATTCGGCCCAATAATACTGTAAATCCGACCTTCGTTTAATTTCAAATCTATTTTTTTCAGCACCTGTTTATCAGAAAAGGATTGAGAAATAGATGTTGCCTGTAAAGCAGTCATACCATTTTCCTCCTTAGTAAATACAAAAAGAATGGTGCTCCCAATGCGCCCATAATCACACCTACGGGTATTTCAATAGGAGCAAAGACAATACGCCCCACTGTATCAGAAGCTGTTAAAATTGCTGCCCCCAAAAAGATTGAAGCTGGTAGGAGCACACGGTAGTCATTGCCAACAATTAACCTTGCCGTATGAGGTACAATTAACCCCACAAATCCAAGTAAACCGACAACACTAACTGCACTAGCAGCTAATAACGTAGCCACAGCTGTCATAGAAAAACGAATCCACTCTACTCGGGCTCCAAGACTTTTAGCTGTCCGATCACCGAGCATTAGCAAATTCATTTTTCGAATACCTATAATAGCAAGAAGAATACCGATAATGGAATATGGCAAAATGATTTCTACCTGTGGCCAGCTTCTTGCACTTAAACCTCCTACCATAAAATCTATTGTTCCCTGGACTCTATCACTATAAAATACCATCAAGGCAGAAATACCAGATCCTAAAAATGCAGAAATTGCTACACCAGCCAAAATTATTCTTGTTGGTGCAATCCCCTTTTCCCACGCTAAAGCATATACTGTAAACGCCACGATAGTTGCACCAATAAAGGCAACAGGTGTCAGTAAATAAGGTAAATGCGGGTAAAGTATTAATACGATCATCCCTGCTAATCCAGCTCCGCTGGACACACCAATAATATAAGGGTCAGCCAGCGGATTTTTCATAATTCCTTGTAGCAATACTCCTGCAACTGCCAGATTAGCGCCTACTAAAATAGCAACAAATGTGCGCGGAACTCGAATATTCCAGATAATATTTTGAAAATCATTGTGAATATCCCCCGTAAAAGTTACCCAAATATCTCTTAAAGGAATATTAACTGAGCCAAATCGAATACTAAGAAGCATAGAAAGGATAAGTAAAATCGCAAAAAACACAATGATAAATCCTTTCCATCCTGTTCGATCTCTTAATGCTTGTTTTTTACTCATTCCCAAACACTTCTGGATATACAATTTCCCCCATATGCTTCATCGTATCAGCATAATCAAGACCGGGATTGGATAAATACATCCCAGAAGGAATAGTATGTACATTCCCCTCCTGAACAGCTTTTAAAGAACCCCAAGCTGGATTCCCTTCCAAATCCTCTGCAATTCTTTCCTCCCCCGCTTCTACACTTCCATGTATCGTTATCAGGATATAATCAGGCTGCTGTTCAGCGATTGTCTCTAAACTGTATGGTGCTGAGGTTTGAGAATCTGGACTGGCTTCCATATCTTTTCCGATATTATTAACATGAAGTAAATCCCCAATCTCCAGTGCAGTCGTATTGGCCCTTTGCACAGAAACACTTCCGGACGTAACATTTAAAACCACTACAGATGGTTCTAAATCACTTGGTAGCTGATCCTGCACTTCTTGCATCTCTGTTTCCGTTTCTTGCAGCTTCTCAGCAGCAAGCTCTTCCTTACCTAATATTTCTCCCATAAGTGCTGCCCTTTCCTTGACATCATCAAAAGAACGCATCGTCAATAACGCAAGAGGTATATCACTGTTCTCCAAGATTCCTTCCAATTCTGCATGGAAGTTCGGCGATCCAATAACTAAATCAGGAGAAAGAGCTAACAATTCCTCTGTATTTATTTGACTTACCGTTCCCAATTCAGGTAAATCTTCTGCCTCTTCAGGAATTGGTACGCTAGTTGTTGTCATTCTTCCAACTGCTTCCCCGTCTAAATCGTACATCAGTTTTAAAAACTCCGAGGCTAAGACCACAATTCTTTCTGGTTGACCATCAAGCACTACTTCTCTATCCATATTATCTGTAAAAGATATTTCTTCTGTATGAGCTGTATTATTATTTGTATCATTATTATTTGTATCATCTTGACTTTCCTCTACAGGTTTGTCTGTTGAAGGTGATTCTTCACCTTGCTGACATGCTGCAATAAAGATAACTGTAAAAATTGTGATGATGATCCCTGTCCATTTCTTTCTAATTAATAAATTATTCAAAACTGTTCCACCTTTGATCTTAAGTAATATACTTTTCAAAAATGCTTTACATTTCGTAATGATTACGATTTAATAACTAAAAAAATTTCTCTCTTTCTGTTTATGTAATGTTTCAGCTGTTAGCTCCTCCTCTCATTTTTTAAAACATAAATCGTAATGATTACGAATAAACTCATTATAAATCACATCAACCAAATTGTAAATAGGAATCATTACGATTTATATAAAATGTTGTAACCTCCAGTTAACTCTATTAAATGGTAAAGAATCTCCCCGCCGCAATAAACACCTCATCGCAACCTAAATAATAGCAAATACAAGTTTGCAAATCGCAATCATTACGATATACTTCATGAAAAAGGTATAAAATATTGTATTTTAACATTATATTTTGAGAGAATTCTTTTTTCCGTACATAACTGTAAAAGGATGAACTAAATATGTTATTCGATTGTGCAATTATAGGAGGAGGACCAGCTGGTTTAAGTGCTACCCTTAGAGAGAGTCCTACATGGTCAATTTCTATTCTTTGCTTTTGGGTTACTGTATTGTTATGGTACTTCCTGCAATTCTGTTATTGGCAGGTCGGCTTGTTGCTCACAGAGCATTGGAACCAATACATGTTAGATTGGATAGATGGTTAACAAAAATGCACAGAGTACGACAGCTTGGATTATTGGTATCGTTGGATTTTTATTAGCTGTGTATGCTGTCTATGGTTTGGAGTGGTTGAATTAATTTAGATTTGTATTTTATACCGGATAAATTAATTTAATTGTTTTAGCAGGTTGTGATTTTGTCATTCAATTTATAATTTCGCATGAAAGGAGCATACTTGGTGTCCCATCACACCTCTTCATAAAGGGCTTATGTTAGAATTTGCGCCCCTGTGTGACATCCTCTCAGCATTGAAATACCGAGCAACCCTAAGGATACACCCTAAAAGGCGTGGTAATGGCTCATTCTAACGGAATGGCTATCTCACGACAGTCATCATGTTGTTCCATTTCTGGCCATAATCAATAAACCCGTGTAATCCTGCATGTCTATTAAAAATCTTGTATATCTGATTTTTATATCGCTTCATATCTTCTGAGGAAAGTTCACACTTTAAAATGCTCTTGAAACAAGTCGGCTGATTCAAAGGAAGTTCCTCTTGTCATTGTCAAGGAAGAAATCCCTTTCGGCTATCCAAATGCCGGATTTTATCGCAAGCTTCCTTTCATCAATACTGGAACTCATTGCCCAGATTGCGATTCTTGGACAACTAAAGTACATGATAACAATTACAAACAAGTCGTTTCAGGTTCTCATAATAATATACCGATTTTTGATCAGTTTAATCATCGGCGATTTAAATGCAAGCCATGTGGCGGAACCTTTATGGAGCCGTTACCCTGGCTGAAACCATATCAGCAAATGACGAAAATTGGACATCAGTCATTATTACATTCAGCAGGAGACAGGACGTTTAAATCGGTTGACGAAGCTTATGGACGCAGTGGTCAAAATGTAGGTGTCCATGCTCGGGATTATTTTGCAGAACGTCCTGAATTTCCAGAGCGGTCAAAAAAACGAAAGGAAAGAACAATTCCGTACGATGAATCATTAGGGCTTTGGCTTTCACTGCCTTCTCTGCAAGCCCAGCATGCAGTTAAAAGAAGCAAAAATAGCCTTACTCAAATGGAGAGACTATCAAAAGGAACTTGAACAACGCCAGCAATATGAGTATAAAATAGCTTCATAGCAGAATTTTGACAAAGATTTGAGTAATAATATTTTTGTGAGATATAAATGTCGAATGTTGTCATTAATCCCGTAGTTTGTTATCGAAGCAAAGTTTTTTGAGTAGACCTTGCAATAATCATAATTCAGGTATGAATACAAGCTTTCCTTCATACTATATTTTGGAGGTGGAAAAATGGGAAGAGTAGCTTACCGTAGAGCTGACGTCGACTTAATGGCAAGGATGATGAGAGCAGAAGCTGAAGGTGAAGGAAAACAAGGAATGCTCTATGTTGGAAATGTCATTGTTAACCGTGTTGTGGCAGACTGTACGGACTTTACTGACTTAAGAAACATTGAAGATGTTATTTTTCAAGTGCAAGGTGGTAATTATTCTTTTGAAGCTGTTCAAAAAGGGAATGTATTTTATCAAAGGGCAAGAGAAGCTGAAAGAAGATTAGCCGAAAAAAATTTGACGCACTGGAGGGAACATCCGGCCAAATATGCGCTTTGGTACTTTAATCCATATGCTCCATGCCCTCCAACATGGTATGATCAACCTTTTTCAGGCCAATTTAAACAGCATTGTTATTATGAACCAATAGCAGGAACATGTGAAAGTGTTTATAGTGGATGACAGGTTCCCCTCAAAAGTATTCATTTTTATTTAGCGGAAACTGCCTATTTTAGTTTAGCAGTTACAATTCCCTGCCAAAATTTTTTCTTGGCATGGTTTTTGGCAGGGAACTATCTTATTTTTAACATATGTCGTCCATTTTAGCTTAGAACAAATGCTGTTAAATAGGTATTCCCGCTTTAAATTAAGTTGTAGTTTTACTCCCACTCTACTTTTACGGTGCTAGATATAGAGCAATATCATCGATTTTAAAGGGTTTTTAGGAAGTATCAGTGCTTGAAATATGATATAAAAAATTAAAATAATGCAATTTTAATGCAATAAATGCAAAACACAGTTTAAAGTTATCACTATAAAAATGTGATATCTCCAACAACAGACGTTCTAATTGAAGCGTCTTTTTTATGGAAATATTTAATATCGATAATGATAAAAACTTAAAGTTTTATCTTCCACTTTTATCATTTCAATAATTACATTTAACGTCATTTGAATGTTGGTCGCCGACAGATGACGTTTTTTTGTTGTGAGATTAGAGATGAAATATTTGAAAAATGATATGTGTAAAAAAATTATTTACAAATTTAAAATTAGAAAGTCTTTTTGATGGAATAAGTGTCTTCCCCCTCCCCACTTCTCGTTATGGAATTACACCAACGTGGGCAAGTGAGATAGAGAAAAGTATCTGTATCTATTACAAAACGACACTTTCCTCATATGCTCCATCTGGGGAAGTATTATCAAAAAAGATGGCTACCCATCTATTCATATCATTACACTTAGTTCTCCTTGTCAGAATTTATCAAATATCGATAAACGTGAAGGTCTTACAGGGAGTCAATCGAGTTTTTCCTAGCAAATGCTACGAGTTATCGATGATATGAGGTGTGCAACAAAAAGTTCTTATCCAGTTATTGCTGTTTAGAAAAACGTTACTAAATCATTTTTATCATATTTTCCTAATTTAACTGATTTATCTTATAGGTAAATCATGTTACAATTTAATTGACCTAACAGATCAATTAAATAAATCCGCAAAGGTGGTTATCATGCAATTAAAGATTTTGAACCTGGAACCCAAAAGAAGAGATGTTATTTTAAATGCTGCACTAAAAGAATTTTCCATGAAGGGATTTGATGATGCCTCAACGAATGTTATTGCAAAAGAGGCTGGTATTTCAAAGGGGCTAATGTTCCACTATATAAATAGCAAGAAGGATCTTTTTCTATTCCTTTATGATTATTGCACTGACATGATTAATAAAGAATATCTTGATTTAATGAATTTTAATCAAAAAGATATTTTTGAAAGGATTCGACAATCATATATACTCCAGATTGAGTTACTACAACAGCATCCTTGGATATTTGACTTTATTAAAATTACTGGCATTACGAATTCTGATGAAATCAATAAGAATCTAGAAGGAAAAGTAAATGAAAAGCTAGCACGATGCCAAGAGGAAATGTTTGAAATTGTTGATGAAACTAAATTCAGAGAAGGATTGAACCTTGAAAGATGCAAACAGGTTATTTTTTGGGCGAATGTTGGTTTTACAAATCAGATTCTGGAAGATCTTCGGAACTTAGAATTTACTGAATTAGATTATGACAAAGTGCTTGCAGATCTAGATGGCTATCTTAATGAACTCAAAGAGATCTTTTATAAATGAATGTATCTGAACTACCCAACTACTATTCAGAAAAGGAGTGAGTATTTGTACACATAAAATGAGAATTTTAGCATTCTCTATGTTCGTAAAGAAACTGTAACAGGCTCTCTTGAATGAGTATTCTATTAATACATGAAAAAAAATAACTATAGGAGGTTTCAAATGATAAATGATACAGAGAAACTGCAAGTTGATAAGTCTGTTTCCTTAGACAGTGAGTCACCGATTGGAAGCTTCTACAATGTAGAGGGAAGTCGTTTGCTGCTTGATTGTTCTGGGTTTGGAAGTCCTACAGTAGTATTCATACCAGCTGCCGGGATGGTCGGACTTGATTACCTGAACCTACATTATAAAGTTAGTAAGTATACAACGTCAGTAATTTATGATCGATTGGGAACAGGATGGAGCGATCGTGTTAAGCTTCCTCGAAATGCCCTTGAAGTCACTGATGAATTGCGAAATGTATTGCATACCGCTGGTGTTCCAGCTCCCTACCTGTTCGTCGGTCATTCGCTGGGCGGAATTTACGCGCAACGGTATGCTCAACGATTTCCAGATGAGGTAGCTGGGATGATTTTGCTAGAACCACCTCACGAGGACTTTCGCACCAATACACCGAAGTTTAAAAAACGTTACCTCCTTCAGCAGAGTTTTACTATCCTTTGGGCACTCTTAACTTACAAAAAATCCTTCCGTGTTTTATTTAATCAAATGTTTGCAACTTGGCCAGACGAAATCCGTGAATTACTAATTGAATATCATCTCAAGACATTATCAAAAACGATTAAAGAAAGAAAAAACTTAAATAGCCAAATCTATCAAGAGATACGTAAAGGAGGAAAACTGCCAGATATCCCGTTGATCGTGTATACAACGATGGGAATCGACCCATTCATGACTCCAATCACGAGTAAATCATTTCTTCGTGATACACTTGATCCATTCAATAATATTAAAAATACCGTTTACACAAAATTAGCAAATTCGGTTCCGAGGGAAGAACATCGTATTCTCAGAAGTGCTGGACATACCACAATCCATACTGACTGTTCAAATGAGGTGGTCGAAGCGATCAGTAATTTAATTGACTTAATTAATACACATGAAGAAAGTACATCTGAATAGAGAAATATAATGGATCACCTGGTTTTAAAGATGATTTGAATGACAGAATGGAGGGATGATATGGATCGTCAATCATTAATTCAAAAATTTGATAAGCAAGCAAAGAAATATAGTAAAAGACAAAAAAATAATCATGCTTATAGGTTTCGTCAACGAATTTTTCAAGAAGCTGATGGAAAAGTATTAGAAGTTTCAATCGGTTCTGGACTTAATTTCCCCTTCTACAATAAAAATATTGAATTAACAGGAATAGATTTTAGCCATGAAATGCTGAAGGCAGCACAGAATGCTGCAAAAAATTATCCTTTTAAAACAACATTTATACAAGAAGATGTTGAATCTATTGAACTTAGCGCAAATAGCTTTGATACGATCGTATCCTCTGGAAGTTTATGCGCTTATCAAGATCCTATCCATGTTCTAAATAATTTTCAAAAATGGTGTAAGCCAAAAGGAAATATTCTTTTGTTAGAGCACGGGCTTTGCACAAACAAAACTGTGGGATGGCTGCAAAAATTCTTGAATCCTATAATGCTCAAGCTTGCAGGGTGTCACCAGAATAGGAACATTACTGACATAGTTAAAAAATCTAATTTAAAAATCATTCGGGAAGAACGTCACTTTGGAGGTTATTTATATATGATATGGGCTAAACCCTAAGCATTTCTTTTGGGCGTATTGATTGAGAAATACTGAATTTAAACGTCTACGAAAATCAATAAAAAACTTAAAGGCCCTGTATTACCAAGGCCATTAGGATCTTGCGTATTACTCCCACTCAGTACTACGCCAATACAATATAGTGCATCATCATTGATATTAAAGGATTTAAGGAAATATCAAAAACAATAAAAACATGTTAATTGATATAAAGTGTGCCACGACTGTGCCACAGGTTTTAATAAATCACAAAGCTGGAATGAGAAATCATTTCAGCTTTTAACTATGGATAATTTAAAATAAAACAAAAATATTATTAAAAACTCTTAAGTTTATCTGTATGAATGCTTCTTAAGCTCTTTCAATAAAAGCTCAAGTTGATTATTGTTTAACATTTCAAGAAATTTATCATAATAAGGTCTAGCACCAGGTGAGACGCCCGAATTATAAGATACACCATTTCCTATGCGACATATTAGTATTGCTTCAATTAAATTCTTTTGACGATCGATTAATAGGAATATCACTCGCCGTATTAAAATATGACATATTTTTTTAATTACAGGTCTTTCATAATAAAAATTATCCCAGCCATTATGCTTAGCTAATAACTCTTCATTTTTTAGAGTTTGGTTTATAACTGTTTCCATTGCATTGTTCAAAAAAGGATTCGCCTAATTCTTGTTTCTCTTCTTCAAGATTAACTATGTAACTTTCAATATTATTTCCTAGATCAAACTTAATATTATCAGGAGAGAGTTCCCACTCTGCTTTAAGGGTACAGCATATTAAGCAAAATGCTGTAAAATCAAGTGATATAGGAGCAGATAAAACAGTATAGAACATAAGAAACAAGAAAAAAAGTGCAATCAAAATACAGTATTTGCACCTAATCAGAAATAGTTTATTCTCTCAAAACGTTAATAAAACATCAATATTCAAACTAACAATATCATATAGACATTATCGTATCTGTTTTGAATTAAATAGATTTGGGTTTGCTATAAAATAGTTGACTGTCAAGCTAATCCATTCATTTGTTAGTACAGCAATTTGATAGATACATTTAGATATTTCATCTAAATACTCTTTTTTAATTTTCATATTTAGTAACAGCTTTTTTTTATTTCTTGGTCGAATTTTCCTCCGCTTATAACAACTGCTTCATTGCCTTCAAGTGGTTGCATAAGGTTGATTCCATTACAACAAATGAAATCAATGAGTTTCTAAAAACATTCTTCAAACTCTATCCTACCGCTACAGCCAGTGAACTTTCTTATTATGTAAATGATGGGGTTTTATAGCCAATCGTCAAAGATTATGTCTTTCAAGAACTGGTAAATCCTATTTACAATAGTAAGGACAATGAAGTAACAATATCACTGGCAGTGAAGTATATCGACCAGCAAACCAAAGCCACACAGGTTTCTCAATTCAACTTTACGCTTGAAAAAAACGGGAGTAAATGGGAGATTGTAAAGTAGAGAAATATCAATGAAAAAAATCCGAGCTTCTGTCTTGTATTAAACAAGGGGAATCTCGGATTCTTTCCTTTTATCTAGTTTACAAAATTTAAAATGGGTACAATTTACTTTACATTCTATTGGGCGGATACGGGTTCTATAAAAGAGTATTTGAAGCAAAATGGTGAATGTATTTGACCATTAACTTTCGTATATGGTAGCTATATCATGTATTCTACGCTTCATTTCTGTGCGTATATGCAACGGCTCTAAACACTCGCATTTGTTCCCCAAACTGAAAAGAATACTGTAGTAGTATTCGTTTTCTATGAAAGGAAAACTAACAATGTAATGCTCATCACCATCTGGTGAAAAGTGTTCATAAGCGCAATAATCAAGTACCCTATCCATGACAGATTTGTGAATACGAATTTTAATTTTTATTTGCATAGTTTCCAAAATATCGGCAAAATCTAACTGCGGTTTTTGATAATCTCGTGGTATAAAAAATTCTTCTTGTATTTGTAGGTTTGATATGCGAGATAGTCTGAATAAGCGAAAATCATTTCTTTTAAGGCAATACCCTTGCCAATACCAATGGCTACCCTTCAATACAAGCTGATACGGCTCAGCTGTTCGTACGGTTTTATTTCCGTAGCGATCTGCATATTCAAATGAAAGTAGCTTTCGCTCATGTAAAGCTGTTTTGATAATTTCTAAATATGCTTGTATGTTCATATTGCCCATCCACGGGCTTAAATCTATGTATATTTGATTTGCTTTTAATTCAATGTCTTTCGCTCTGTCGGCAGGGATAAAACTTTTGACTTTTGCAAGAGCATTTATCAGTTCATCACCTCGTATCATGTTGGAAAGACTGGAAAGCCCCATCAAAATAGCGGAAAGGTCGGCAGACGAAAAAACATTTTTATCAATCTTGTATCTCGACATGATTTCAAATCCGCCTCCCACTCCTGATGCAGAGCGAATAGGAATACCTGCCATGTCGATAGCGTCTATGTCGCGGTAGATTGTGCGAGGTGAAACTTCAAACATATCTGCTAACTGCTGTGCGCTGATACGTTCTTTATCAAGAAGAATCATAATAATGCTAATAAGCCTGTCAACTTTCATCAGATAGCCACCTCGCAAATTTTGTTTACATCATTATATATTGTTGCCATACTAGTGTCAACAATTGGGTAATATACTAAAAAAGTAAGGAAAGGAGGAGAAATTATGCAGAAAAAGGCATTAGTAATAATTGATATTCAAAATGATATAACAAAGAATTACAAAGATATTATTGACAATATCAACAAATCTATTGACTGGGCAGTCAATAACAATGTTCATGTTATTTATATACGACATGAAAATTTATCAGTAGGAACAAGGACTTTCAAACCCAATACAGATGGGGCTGAATTAGCTTCAGACTTGAGAATAGTATCAAATAATGTTTTTACAAAATACAAAGGAAACGCATTAAGCAGTGAAGAATTTACAGACTTTATTAGTAAAAATGAAATATATGATTTCTACATAGCAGGAGCAGATGCTGTTGCTTGCGTTAAATCGACCTGTTACAACTTACGCAAAACAAATTATGACGTTAATGTTCTATCAGATTGTGTTACGAGTTATGATAAAAGGAAAATTGATGAAATGCTACGCTATTATGAAAGTAAAGGCAGTAAAATCATTAGTTTAAATGACTTATTACCTAATCCATCTCGGTAACAGAAAAACATTAATTTAGAAACACAATGAAAATGGAGGGAATTTATGTATACAGTTTATGTTTATGTTCTTGATACTTTAGCCGACTGGGAGTTGGGATATGTTCTTGCGGAGCTAAATTCCGGTCGATTTTTTAAAAAGGGCGAGCAACGTATTCCGCTCAAAACGGTTAGTTATTCTAAAGAGCCAATCAATACAATGGGCGGGATGACAATAGTGCCAAATTACTCAATTGATGATATTGTTGTGGGTGAAACAAGCGTGCTGCTGTTACCAGGTGCAGATAAATGGAATGACCCAAAGCATGGCGCTATCATAGAAAAAGCAAGCGAATTTCTCTCTTTAGGCGCTACGGTGGGTGCTATCTGTGGGGCTACCGCTGCGCTTGCCAACTTTGGACTGTTGGATAAGCGTCCGCATACCAGTAATGGACCAGGATTTCTTGAAATGGTTTCTCCTGATTATAAAGGACAAAAATTTTATATAGACAAGCCATCTGTAGCGGATAACAACCTTATTACTGCAAGTTCCACTGGAGCTTTGCTGTGGGCGAAACAAATTATTGAGCAATTAGGTGTTTTTCAATCAAACACACTAGAATCTTGGTATGAATATTTTAGCACTGGTGAGCCTAAACATTTCTTTGATCTCATGCAAACTTTGCCATCTAGCAATGAAAACTGATTTACCTTTATCATAAGCAGATTTGAAATATTCGATACTAATATTCAATTCAATGTTTGGAAGTGAAAATGAAAATAATTTCTTTCAAATTACGTTGCCGGCAAATGAACATAGCCAAGGTGTTATTGCAGATACAAAAATCAGCAATATTGATATATCACTTCACTAAGACGATTACCCTTTAGATAATATATCATATGCTACTAAAAATTATTGGCAATGTGAAAAAACAAAAACAAGAAGTCGATTTCTGGACAAAAGAAGAATTTGAAAAAGTTATATCATTGATTTACAAAGTTGATTTTTATCAACACTTTCTGTTTATGTCCTTGTGGTTTTTATTTATACAGGTATTCGAATTGGTGAAGCAACAGCGGTACAATGGGATGACCTCGATTTTGAAACTGGTGTCCTATCTATTAATAAAACACTCTATTACAAGAATCAAAGCGATTATCGCTTTACTGAACTGAAAACCAAAGCAAGTATCCGCCGGATACTTGCTTTGGTTCTACTAAAAACATGGAAGAACGTCCAGCAAAAAGTTGTTAAAACAAGCTATATTATGAAGCTGTAACGGATTTCCTACGCAGCAGCATAACATCTCTTATGCCATTGATCGGTATGCAAAAAAAAGCTGGAGTACACCGAATCAGAATTCATGAATTGCGTCATTCTCATGCTTCGTTGCTTATTAGTATGGGAGAAAATCCACTCATCATTAAAGACCGTCTAAGGCAAGAAGATATTGAAACGACTTTAGGAACATATGGACACCTCTATCCAAATAGTAACTTTGAAGTAGCTAACAAACTAAATGGAATCATAAAGTTCGAGAGGAATTCAATCTATTAAGATAATGGTTTGAAATCATTTGCACTATTGATTTATTTTGTACACAAATTCAGCCTCGTGGGAGCATGACAGTGAGTGTTGTCCAATTATTTCCTTCACTTGAAGCATGTATTTCTCCTCCTAGTTCATTAGCAATCGATTTTGCAATAGACAAACCTAAACCAAAACTGTTCTCTTCAATATGCCGGGAACGATCGCCCCGATAAAATCGATTAAATATCTTCGGTAAATCTTCCTCAGCTATTCCTTTACCAGTATTACTAACCCGAAAAATAATCATCTTTTTATCTTTTTTTAGCGTGATGTCAATCTTTCCTTTTTCATTTGTATATTTATACGCATTTTCAAGTAGGATCATCACTAACTGTTTTATTTTATCAGAGTCGCTCTTCACCATTATTTGTGGCTCAATTGAATAAGTGATATGAATCTCTTTTTCTTTTGCGGTAGCTTCCATAGAATAAAACATTTCCTCTATCATATGGCTCATATGAATCAACTTCATTTCAAGATGGGAGTTGGCCTGATCAAGTTGCGCCAAATCTAATAAGTTCGTTATCATTTTTGTCATACGATCGGTCGCAATTTTCATGTAACCAAGCCATTTCATTTGATTGTTAATTGTCTCATCTCGATTATCCATCAAAACATCATAATTTGCTTGAATGATCGAAAGTGGTGTTTTTAGCTCATGGGATGCATCGGCCACAAATTGTTTCTGATTTTCCCATGCTTTAGCAATGGGTTGTACAGCACTATTTGCAAAATACATACTAATAAAGAAAATAATCACTAGCAAAATGAATCCAACAACAAGTAATGTAATCGACAGGCTCCGTAACGTTTGATTCGCTTCTGTCACATCTATAAAGGTCATTTGGTAAAGGTGATCCGTGACCACAAATTGCTCGCCATTATCTTGTATCACATTCACTGATAAAGGTGTAATCTCATATTGCCATTGTTTTTCGTTAATGGTGATCCCGTCTTCTCCCTTCGTCTTCCATGCCATTTCAGCTATCTTCATATATTTTTCCTCAGGTAACTCCACTGATGAATGAATTTCTACAACTTCTCCTTGATCATCAACTATGATAGTAAAAGAGGAAAATCCACTCGTTGAAAGTGTCTGACTTAGAGAAAGCGGCGTATCCTTGCCATCATTATCGAATAAATCATCCCCATAAACGGTCATTTCGGTCGCAGCACCCTCGTTTAGTTTTTCTTCAATATCAGAAAAGATATTATGGTTTATGACCCAATAAATGCCTACAAAAGCTACTATGATGACCAAAGAGGTGATCGACATATTTACGAAAAGGAATTTATTGCGAAGCTTAGTGAACATCATGATCATTCATCCTTTTCTGTTTGCAACAAGTAACCTGCACCACGAATTGTTCGTATCTTAACAGAGGAAGCTACTTGCGTTAACTTTTTTCGCAATAAAGAAATATGTATTTCCACATGGCTATCGTCGGCATCGGTATCAAATCCCCAAACTTTTTCAATCATCATTTCTTTGGAGGTAATCATATTTTTCCGCTTCATTAACAGTTCTAATAACTGTGCTTCCTTTAACGTGAGGGGCACCTCCATTTTGTTGCAACAGAGTGTAAGTGTGTGCTGATTGAATTCAATATTCCCATAAAGGAAAGTATTATTATGAGTCAATTCAGTAAATCTTCGTCCTAATGCGCGTATGCGTGCTAGTAATTCTTCCGTTTCAAATGGTTTTGCCAAATAATCATCTGCTCCACTATCGAGTCCTGTTACCCTATCTTCTGTCTCACCTCTTGCAGTTAGCAAAATCACTGGTGTATGGACCCGGTTTTGGCGTAACTCTTTAAGTACGCTTAAACCATCCATTTCTGGAAGCAAAATATCCAAAATAATGACATCATAAATGCCAGATAGTCCGTAATCTAAACCATCTGTCCCATTATTGACAAGATCAACTGTGTAATGATGTTTTTTTAGATTGTGAACGATTGCCTCTGCCATGTATGTTTCATCTTCCACCATGAGAATTCTCAAATTGAATCATCCTTTTTTGCTATTAATACACCCGCCGCAAGACATCTGCCTATACTTTTTCGCAGCGAGTTTTAATGACTCACATGATTGTTACATGTTTGTTTATCTTAATTAGCGGGATCAGTTATCCAAGTATCCCCTCCATCAGTAGAATACTTAAGGACACCATCTACAACTTCTGTTTCAATGCTACCAGTATTTTGTTCTGGATTAGTCTGGGTCACAGTCCATGTTTCTCCGCCATCTAATGAATAGTGAATTTCACCTTCCTCTAACGGTGCCATTGCATCATTTCCAGAAACATCAAAAAGGTCACCTTCCGTAATAATTTGTTGATCCCCTTCTTCAATGACAGTCAAACCTTCTGGGATTTCTTCGCTCCAAGCTTGTCCCTTATCTACAGAATACTCAACCACACCATCCTCCTCTTCTATCGATATGGAACGATTAGATTCCGCTGCCAGAACGGTGCTTACACTTAGAAGTCCAATCGACAATCCGGCCACTAAAAACGCTCCAACTTTCTTTTTTGTTAACTGTAATTTTGAAAAAAGATTTATATTCATATTTTCAATACCTCCTATAAATTGAATGGGCAGATGCCTTATATTAACCATTATAGGAAGACTACCTTTAGCGAACCTTTAATAAATTATAAAGGTAGTCTTACATTTTTATGTTTTTTACATCATTGCTTCGTATCGGAATTTTCGCCCTTATAATTACAACACATTTTTGGTTAAAAGCAAAATTAGTTTCACAATCCGATTACCCATTTTTTAATGTACGATATGATCAAAAAAACAGTGACGAAAATAAATTAGTTTTCATGCACCATTAAATAATGCTATCTGGGTTGGGCTATATTTTCATTAATTAATCTATTTAATTCTTATCTGGTCTGTATCGTCAAAAGATGATTCGAACCTTTTTCATTAACAATCTGAATTAAATTTCTTTTTTAAGATTATAATTTCTTCATGTAATTCCTTCTAGACTTCAAATTTTTATACTTCTATTCCTATATTTTGTACCACATGTATTTTTAAATTATAAATTCAAGTTATATATTTACTCAGACCATTCCAATATACGATTGATTTCGAGCATGATAGCTTTCTGTTCAAGCACAAGTAGATTAATAATTTTAATAAATGTAACAACAGCGCAGTCCTATTGTGTATACATTGTCTACCATCAGACTATAAGTGATACTTACTAGTTTTTCTTCTATTTCTGAAAAATACAATTTTTGATTTAATACACGCTTTAATAAATGTTCCTTTTCGTTATCTTAAGTCATGTTTTTTCTCTAAAGTCAATTCATACTGTGAGAATTGTGTTGCCTTGATTAACTCATTCAAATACTATATTGTTCCACACTTTAATTTCATTCCTTTTTCTGAAGAGACTAGATTTATCAATTCCGAAAGCAAATTTGTTTAGGCTAGAATAACATTTAAGTTACTCGGGCTTTTTTTAGTTTTTTAAAGAAAACGTTTCTATCCTTTTGGCAAAATATATAGTCCCACTTGTAATGATAGTAGAAGATAAAAATAAATCGCAGCTACCTAAACCCATGTAAATAAAAACTTTTATTAATTTTTTTATAAATCATGCAACAAATCGACCTTTTGTGTAGGGACTAAGTATAAAGAGAGATGACAAAACCTTTTTTCTTTTGATGTCCATCCCCATTCACCTGTTTGCTCTACATACAAAAAAACCATTTTTTGCAAAATACTTCTAGAAAATAAGGATGTCATTTGGCATTTCATAAAAAATTTTGTTGAAGGTTATGAAAGGGGAAATCATCGCTACCTTTATGGTTGCTACATGAAGGAAAGGAAGGGCAAAGTTTTCCCTTTCAATAATCATAATTAGTTCTTTGACAAAGAAAGCATGGAAGATAATGCCGTGCAGTATAACTGGAAAAATCAGATACGTTCTGCTGATGACGAGCTACCTGATCCTTGCGCCATGACTTTCCATGGAAACGAGCGATAACCAAGAGATCTAATGTAATCGTGGTGGATTACTGGCGATGACTCATCAGTAAGCTAATGATACTCCCCTACCGTCATGGTTCGAGCGTTTGAAGCGTCGCAAGCTATGAGTAGGGCTGGAAGAAATACTTGCAGGAGTGAAATCCTCGTGGAGCTGCACCAACAGCCGTCTGATTTTCAAAGTTCGCTCTATCAAAAAACATCATGAAGCATGGTATAAATATATATTGTATTGGCTCGACCGAGAAAGGAGCAATATGATAATAACTATAACCCGAAAGGACTTAATAGATTTAGGTTATGGACCTTCTTTCTCCCGCGACATTATCCGAGAGGCTAAGTGTCTAATGGTGCGAAAGGCTATGGTTTTTACAACACAAAAAAATTAGGTCGAGTGCCTGTTAACCGTGGAAGATATATTGAGAATAACGCTTAGTCAAACAGATTTATTAAAATCTTGTGGTTCCAACGAAGCTGCTTTAATCAAGGAAAGGAATTCTAATGATTAAAGTAAAGAAAAAAGCCAATGGAACGTATGAGTTTAGAGTAAGTTTAGGTTCTGATCCCTTCACAGGAAAAAGAATCCAAAAAAGAATGAGTGGATTCAAAACTAAAGCCGAAGCAGAAGCTGCTTATGCTAAATTAGTTTTAGACAATAGTGAGGGTGCCTATGACCCAAATAGCAGTATGACTTTTGAGAAATTTACGAAAGAACTTTTTGTTCCTTGGTATAAAAACCAAGTAAAGGAAAGCACGTTTCAGAATAGTTCGTATGCAATTGATAAACACTTTACCTATTTTTACAACATGAGTCTTTCAAACATTACGCCATTAATTTTACAACAATGGCAATTAAAAATGACTCAAAAATATTCAAGTCAATACGTTCCTCGAGGCATACAAGGTTTATTATCCTTAGCGTTTGATAGAGCGACTGTTTTAGGTCTAATGAAGGAAAATCCATCGAAAGTAATTGGGAATGTCAAAAAAGTTAAAACTGAAATTGATTTTTGGACAAAAGAAGAGTTTGAAGCTGTTATTTCCAAAATATATCTCGGCGATTACTTTCAACAGTTTCAATTTATGATTATCTGGCTTTTATTCATGACAGGTATGCGTATTGGTGAAGCTACTGCCTTACAATGGGGTGATGTGGACTTTGAAAAAGGCACATTAGATATTTCCAAAACACTCTATTATAAGAATGCTGCGGATTACAGCTTTACCGAACCTAAAACCAAAGTAAGCATTCGTGTTATTGCTTTAGATTCTGACACACTGCATTTATTACAAGAATGGAAAGAAATCCAACAGGAACAATGTAAGACCAATTTCATATTGTCTTACAATGGCATTCCGACTCAAAAGCACACTGTTACTCATTCGATAAGACGTTTTTCCAAAGCTGCTAATGTCCATCGAATTAAGATCCATGGACTTAGACACTCGCATGCTTCTTTGTTAATTAGTATGGGAGAAAATCCTTTGGTAATTAAAGATAGACTAGGACATGAAGATATACAGACCACTTTAGGCACTAATGGACACCTTTATCCAAACAGTAACTTTCAAGTTGCCAATAGGTTAAGTAATATAATTCAGTTCAAAACAAGCGAGGATACACAAATTGAACATTACAGCAGTAACCAATTTGTGAGAACGACTTTTCGAAGTGTGCCATAACTGTGCCAAAGAAATTATAAAAGCCCTAAAAACCGAGTGTTACCAAGGCTTTTAGGGTTCCTGTTACTACTCCCACTCAATCGTACTAGGAGGCTTGCTCGTCACATCATAAACCACCCGATTAATATGCTCCACATCATTAACAATTCGATTTGATATCTTCTCCAGTACATCCCACGGAATGCGCGCCCAGTCGGAAGTCATTCCGTCCACGGAAGTGACTGCACGGATGCCAATCGTGTAATCATAGGTTCTCGCGTCGCCCATGACACCAACACTTCTTATATTTGGCAGTACGGTAAAGTATTGCCAAATATCCCGGTCAAGCCCGGCAGCAGCAATTTCTTCGCGCAGGATGGCATCGGATTCCCTGACTATTTCCAGCTTTTCTTCCGTTATCTCACCCAGCACTCGAATAGCAAGCCCTGGTCCTGGAAAAGGCTGACGCCAAACAATATGATCAGGAATGCCAAGCTGTGTTCCAAGCTCACGTACTTCATCTTTAAACAGTGCACTCATCGGCTCGATTAACTCAAATTGCATGTTTTCCGGTAGGCCGCCAACATTATGGTGTGATTTGATCGTTTGTGCAGTTTCCGTGCCGCTTTCGATTATATCTGTGTAAAGTGTGCCCTGTGCCAGGAAATCAATATCTTTCAATTTAGCTGCTTCATCATCAAACACATAAATAAATTCATTCCCGATAATTTTCCGCTTCTTCTCCGGATCGTCCACACCCTGCAGTTTGGAAAGGAATCGGTCCTTGGCATCCACTTTAATGATATTCATATGAAAGTCATCTGCAAATACTTTCATGACATCATCAGCTTCATTTTTCCGGAGCAGCCCATGATCGACAAATATACATGTCAGCTGATCACCAATTGCTTTATGAATGAGTGCAGCAACAACGGAAGAATCTACCCCGCCGCTCAGCGCACACAACACTTTTCGGTCACCGACTTTTTCACGTATATTATTTATTTCCATATCGATGAAGTTTTGCATTGTCCAATCGCCATCACATTGGCAAACTTCAAATACAAATTGTTTCAATAAATGATTCCCGTATTCCGAATTACGCACTTCCGGATGATACTGTACCGCATATAGATTTTCTTCTGCAAGACTCATTGCAGCAATCGGTGTCGATGGACTGGTGGCATCAATTGTAAATGACTGTGGCGCTTCAATTACTTTATCGCCATGGCTCATCCAAACCGTTTGATTTTCAGGTGTATCCTTAAAGAGAATAGATTCTCCTTTCAAATCAATCAGCGCCTTACCGTATTCCCGGTTTTTGGCTTTTTCCACCTTGCCGCCATAATGCAAGGACATTAACTGCATCCCATAGCAAATCCCCAAAATGGGAATATCCAAATTAAATATTTCTTTATCACAACGGAAGCTGTTTTCATCATAGACACTATGCGGGCCGCCGGATAAAATAATGCCTTTTGGGTTCATCTGTTTAATCTCTTCCGCCGTAAGTCTATGTGAGTGTAATTCACTGTAAACCCCAAACTCCCTGATGCGTCGTGTAATCAATTGGTTATATTGACTGCCAAAATCCAAAACGAGAATCATTTCATTGTGTTCCATGTTTTAAGCTCCTATCTGCATTGTAACGTGATCGTTTGAATATCTTTTTATTCTACTAATCCTTCATAATGGGGTCAACCCATTATTCGGTTAATTAAATTTTTCCAAACTTCAGCGAGTTCATCCGTTTTTTCCTCATTTATCTCATTTTTATATATCATTTTTTCCAGATGAGCAGTTAACTGGCCCATCTCATTGGTGGAAAATCTGGCATCAATCCGCTTTGCATACTCCCTTAAGGTTTGGTCGGGATCCCTTTTTAACCCGACATGAGTCAACAGCTTTAACAAATGATAGTAAGCATCCTGATAGGTATCTGCATCCTGCTTTCGCGCGAGTTTCCTGTTTATCAGATAGGTTTGCCAGCGGAATCTAGTTTTATAAATTAAAAACCCAATAATTCCCAGTGTTGCTGCAATCAGCGCAGCATGCCACCATGCAAAATCGAAATGACTTGTATTATTTCCTGCCATGGCTGTTTCTGTTTCTGCTTCTTCTTCATCTGCCTCCTCAGGAGGTTCTGGTGTATCCATTTCCGGTATTTCCATTGGATCGCTTTCCTGTTCTAGTTCTGCTTCACCATCTTCAATTTCTGTATGGAAATCAGTCATATTGTCGAATCCCTGTGTCGGCTCAAACGGTACCCAGCCAACGCCATCAAAATAAACTTCTACCCAGGAATGGGCATTGGCATTTGTAACTTCATACACATCAAAGGAGTCATCGGTATTGGACTCATCTTCCTGAATTATTTCCCCGCCAGTAAAACCTTTCGCCCATCTGGCAGGGATATCCATTGAACGAAGCATGACTACCATGGAAGTGGAAAAGTTATCGCAGTACCCCACTTGTGATTCAAATAAAAACTGATCTACATAGTCCTCATCTTCCTCAGGTACAGGGACGCCCGTTGTTTCATATTGAAAATCATTGGAAGAAAAATATTGCTCAACCGCTTTGGCTTTATCATATTGTGTATCGTGTTCTTCCGTAATTTCCTCTGCAAGATCAACCACACGCTCAGGCAGGCTATCCGGCACCTGTGTATACCTCTCATCCACCGAATTCCCTTCAAATTCTACTTCCCTTAACTTATCGACAGAAAATGATGGCTTATCATAGGACAGCGTGTATTGTTCCAATTGAATGACTTCATGATTCAATTGTGTTTGGATAGCCTCTGTGATTTTATCAATATGAAAGGTGGCTTGTGCTGCGTATACATGCTGCAGCCCGTATGGATAAACCAGTTTTTCTATAGAGACATTATCCTCAAATTCGACGATCGATTCTAGGCTTTCCGTATCAACCCCATCCGAACCGGGATTAAATGTATTCAGTTCCACTCCACCAGTCATTCGTTGATACTCCGGACCACCCGAAGCTTCCCAGCCCTTACCTGTATACTCATCTTTCGTTTCTATTCGCCAGTAATGCGCTTCATTCACTGCAGCCTGAAAAACCGGGGTATAGTCCTGTACGAAAGAACCTCCCAGCTGACTATCATCCTCACCATATCCCACTTTTTGAACTGCACCGCCGCTATTGCCAGCGCCTGCATTTTCTGCGGCACTTTGGAGGAAAGGTACTGGATCAGGCCATTGCGGCGGCGCTTTTGGTGCTGCATAACCAAGAACAGATGCAAAAAGCACGATAACTACAAGCGGGATCAGCCATATCGGTGTTTTCTTTACCCAGCTGAATTGAATCCCTTCCTTGTTTAGTTCTCTCATAAAATTAGCTATCCCAAGTGCGATGAACGCAATCACAAAAGTTCGGACCATTGGCATGCTTGCATCATATAAGGTAAATGTGTCCAATACAGCAATATAAATAAAAGTTAATATGACAAATAAAAAAATGCGTTTCATGACGACAAACCAGTAATGTAATAAATAGCTCATCAGCCAAATTAATACCAAAAACAGCGCACTGCGAAACATCGGTGTTAAATCATGCCAGTTTTGCACTAATATAGCTTCCATGTTATAACTTATTTCCAAAAAACCCTGTTCTAACCAAAGCTGAGATAAAACCCTTGCTTCAAAAAATAGCCCATTGATAATAAATAATAACGCAAAACCTTTCAGCAAAAAAGATACCCACCACTTCAGCTGAAACATAGAAATAATAAAGCAAAAAACTGCAAAAATGATGAATACGGATATACTGGTCGTTGCTGTTATTTCATTCACCGGATAGATCCATTCCATAAACAGCAAAAAACCGCTTATATATAAAATAGAGGTATATAAAAATGTTTTACTTCCTTCCAATTGCTTCATGTGAGCCTCACCTCTATCGGGTTCATTAATAGTTCTGACTCGCTCATCGTAACAATGTTAACGCCATCAAGCTTAAGCTGCCTTGTTTTTTCCTGGTTTAACTGCTGTATTTTATTTGCAGATTGTATAAATATAATCATAATTCGTTTGGATCGCTGCTTCAATTTTTTGATTGCATCACGTAAACCCGAATCCAAATTGTTTGTGAATATAACAATAATATTTCCGCTATCCATTCTTATCATTTCTTCTTTTAACTTCACGGAAAACGGCTGTTTTCTCACCGGCTGGAAGCGGGTTAAATGCTGTTTCACCATATTTAATTGACCAGGACCATCCATTAAAGGAAAACGCACCGCTTTTTCCCCAATCGTAACCAGTCCAACTTGAGAAGACTGTTTACGTATTTCTTCCATGAAAGAAATCGTCATTTCCACTGCTGCCTCAAAGGCCAGATAGTTCATCCCTTCATACGCACAGCCATCCAGGATTAACACAATGTCTGTGCTTTTTTCCTGTTCAAACTCCTTCGTCATGACAGCGTTTTTCTTTGCGGTTTGTTTCCAGTCAATCCAGGAAAACTTATCTCCAGGCATATATTCACGAATGCCTGTTGCCACGTTCGTATTTTTCAAATTTAACATATAGGAAGCGGTGGAACCTTGTTCAAAGTTAGCAGACTTTCCCTTCAGACGAACAGGGCGTTCGTTTGGATAGGCAATCAGCCGATTCGGGAGTTCAAAAACATGCTCTTTCCGCACAAAGCCGAATACATCTCCCGTACGGACGCGAAGTGCATGTAAATGATGCTCTCCCCTTGGTACCTGTTCCAATGTATAGGAAAATTCCACAACACGCCGAATCGAAGGGAAAATGATTTTCTTTATTTGCCGGTTGACGAAAAGCTTATCAGGATCATCCATGAAGTTATATTTATCTTTTCGGCTATCAAGCTTCTTTAATGAGTCAGGCAAAATTTCCTCAAAAACACAATAATATAATGGAAATGGAAATCTGCGCTGAATTTTCACATGAATTGTTGCACTGTCGCCTGCCCGAATAATTTGACGGGAAATCTTTCTTGTAACCTTCCAATTTTTCAGCGGGTAGAGCAAAAGTCCAATATGATAGAGGAACATTGGAAGGAAGCTGAAAAATAGAAACCAGCTGACAAATCCTCCCTGAAACATAGCGAATGAATAGAGTAGGACGAATAGAAAAAGGATAAACACAAAATTACCGATAAATCTCATTCTTTCCTTCATCAAAGAATTTCCTTTCGAATTGGAATATGCGTCTTTTTCACAATTGTATCGATAAGCTCTTCCGCTGTGAGTCCGTCATATTTTGCTTCATTTGTTAATATAACCCGGTGCGTTAGAACAAATGGCGCAAGATATTTCACATCATCTGGCAGCACATAATCCCGGCCGTGAATATAGGCATAGGCTTTTGCTGCCTTCATTAAGGCAATCGATCCTCTTGGACTGACACCAAGGTATATAGAAGAATTGGACCTTGTGCCTGATACGAGATTAATAATGTAATGCTGCACGTTTTTATCAATATATACTTCTTTAACTTCTTCCTGAACGCGGATCAATTCTTCTCTTGTCATAACAGCGTCAATTTTTTCAATCGGATGATCCCTTGCAGTAATTTCAAGCATCTCCAATTCATCCATAAAAGAAGGATAGCCCATTTTTAATTTCAGAATAAACCTGTCCAGCTGCGCCTCAGGCAAAGGATAGGTCCCTTCATACTCGATCGGGTTTTGTGTGGCCATCACAAAAAAAGGCTGATTAAGCGGAATCGTATTGCCATCAACCGTCACATTTTTCTCTTCCATTCCTTCTAAAAGGGATGATTGTGTTTTGGGGGATGTTCTATTAATTTCATCTGCTAGTATAATATTTCCGAGTATGGGCCCTCCCCGAAACTCAAACTCCATTTCCTGCGGGTTGTATATGGAAACGCCTGTCACATCCGATGGCAGTAAATCGGGAGTAAACTGAATTCTCTTGAAATCACAATCCAAAGATTTTGCGAGTGTTTTAACAAGCATCGTTTTTCCAACGCCAGGCACGTCTTCCAAAAGCACATGTCCCTGTGCAAGCAATGCAACAAGGCTAAGTGTTGCCGCATCTTCTTTTCCTATCATCACTTTTTTTATATTTGAGAGTACTTTTTCTACTTTTCTATTGTACGTAACTGTTTCTTCCATTATTTGAAGCCCCTCTCCGGCGCGGATCATAATAAATACGCTAGTATGTTATAAAAATCGGGGTAAGCTGCTGCCAGCTATTGTACCCATTAGCTATTTCTACTATTTATGTATACACCATAATAATACTAAAAAAAATGCATAAATTAAAGTATCCATAAATTCTGAATCATTGTTCATTGTATACAAAATGCGGGAGGAATATACCTGGGTATCAGTACATTTCTTCTTTTGCTTATGCAACACCCTCCTCTGATCAGCTCGAAAATGAGGAGAGATTGGCAGAAATAGAAACCTGCCGAGGACCTAAGGCCTTTTCCAGTACTCCGCGCAAACCAAGAAAATGTAATTTTTTTTGAGACTAGCATTTTTTTTATCTTCTTTTGTTCTACTCCATAAGTCGGCTTGACTCGGAGAATCATACCGCAATCGCTTTTCTGCTAAGTCAGATACCGACAAAAGGCATCTGTCGTATTTTTAAAATCTTGGTTTTTTGAGTATACCTCTTGGAAAATGGAAATAATAGAACATAGATACAAACGCTCTGTTAGCGACATATGACAAGGTACATCCTTGCCCCTAGGTGGATCAGTGGAGTGACTGTGATAATAGCTCTTCCACCATACGCTTTTGCCGGCTTTTGGTACCCGACACGACTAATCATCTTTACTGATTTATCCAGAGCTTACAAATTTTATATAGTGCGCTAAGCAGTTAAAAAATCGAGTGTTGGATTGGAGTGATTTTATTGGGTTTAGCACAAATTGGTGTTCCAGGCTTGATTCTCATCGTTATTTTAGCATTAATCATTTTTGGGCCAAAAAGACTTCCGGAAATAGGAAAAGCCACTGGTCAAACATTAAGGGAATTTAAGAGCACAACGAATGAGTTAATTAGCGATGATCACGAAAAAAAAGAATAGCATCACCAATGCACCGGATAATTGGAGGGGGCAAGAAAACAATCCCCGATCCTCTGTAAAAACCAGCGCCATCATGGAAGAATGCATTATATTTGAGGAAATTGCATGTAACCCGATTCATCAGCTAATAAATATATTGAAAATATCACGGAACGAAAATCTTTTTCTACAAAAGTTTACTAATCAAAAATTTGGATAAAATGGATAACAGTTATCATGCATAAACGAGGAGGGAATGAAGTTGTCGGATGAAAAAAAAGCACCGGATTTATCCCGCCGCAAATTTATTAAAAACTCCGGTTATGTAGCCGGTGGAGCAATTGGCGGTGGATTACTTGCCTCACTTATCGGTACAAACATTTGGACCGAGGATCAAAACACAGCACCGACAGATACAACAAACGGGGCGGATTCATATAATCGTGCACTGATGTATTTTAGAAGAAGAAAAGACTTCGATATTCTTAGTGCTGCAACGGAAAGAATTTATCCTGAAGATGAAAATGGTCCTGGTGCCATTGCGCTGGGAGCCCCCTATTTCATAGATCACCAATTGGCTGGGGGTTATGGAAATAACGAAAGAGAATATACAATGGGCCCTTTTAACGAAGGGACAGACTACCAGGGTTATCAGTCTCCGTTAAAAAGGCATGAAGTTTTTATGGCTGGAATTCGAGCCATGGAAAAAGAAAGTCAGGAAAATTACGGCACTTCCTTTGTTGAGCTGGAAGGTGAACAGCAGGATGAAATACTACAGGAATTCCAAGAAGATAAAATAAAACTGAAACATGTAAGCTCGGCATATTTTTTCAACCAGCTCCGCACAGCAACACTTGCAGGTGTTTATGCTGATCCCTTGTACGGCGGAAATGCAAATATGGATGGATGGAGAATGAAGGAGTTCCCTGGCAGTCAGATGAGCTATCTGGAGGAGATTGAGCGTGAGGAATTTATCGATTATGAACCAAGTTCTTTAAAAGATCATTTATAAATTCGGGAAAAAGGAGGTTTCATGTTGGTTAAAACATTAGATAAGGTAGAGGTCGTCACGGTAGGCATGGGATGGGCAGGAGGTATCATTGCTTCAGAACTTGCAAAAGCCGGCGTGCAGGTTGTTGGTCTTGAACGAGGACCAAATCGTTCAACAGAAGATTTCCAGATGGTTCACGATGAATATCGATATGCGATCCGGTACGACTTAATGCAGGACTTATCCAAGGAAACGGTTACTTTTAGAAATAACCCTAATGAAAATGCATTGCCTATGCGGCAGTTCGGAGCCTTTCTGATCGGTACAGGAGTGGGTGGTGCGGGGACGCACTGGAATGGAGATACATGGTTTTTTGCGCCTTATGATTTTGAAATTAAAACAATGACAGAAAAGAGATACGGAAAGAATAAACTTCCCGAAGAGTATACAATACAGGATTGGGGGATTACATACGATGAACTGGAGCCATATTATGAAAAATTTGAGAAAATGGCTGGCATAAGCGGAGAGTTGAACCCTTTACGACCTGAAAGAACGAGAGAATATCCAACTCCCCCGATGAAAAGTACTCCCATGCTCGATCGATTTGTAGAGTCTGCAAATAACTTGGGATTGCATCCATTTCGTTTACCTTCTGCAAATTTGTCAGAAAACTATACAAATCCAGATGGACAAACGTTATACCAATGTCAGTATTGTGGCTTTTGTGAAAAGTTCGGCTGCGAGTATGGCGCAAAATCGACGCCGAATGTTACAGTCGTTCCAACAGCGCTGGAATCGGATAATTTTGAGTTGCGTACCCATGCAAATGTTGTTGGTATCCATCATGATGGGAATCGGGCGACAGGCGTTCGGTATGTAGATGTGCAAACAGGCGAAGAATTTGACCAGCCAGCGGATATTGTTGTGTTAACGAGCTATACCTTGAATAATTCACGTCTCCTGCTGCTGTCTGATATTGGCAGACCCTATGAGCCGGATACCGGAACCGGTGTTGTAGGGAAAAATTATTGCTACCATATTACTCCGGTAGTTACTGGTTTTTTTAATGAAAAGTTTAATGCGGCAATGGGGGCAGGGTCACTTGGATCTACCTTTGATGACTTTAATAATGATAACTTTGATCATTCAGATTTGGATTTTATCCATGGTGGTTCAATAACAATGAAGCAACTGGGGAAAAGGCCGATTAATGAAAATGCAGCTCCTAAAGATACTCCGACTTGGGGGAAAGAATTTAAACAAAAATCAATAGAATACTTTAATCGTGCCATACCTGTTACTTCTCAAGGCACCTCATTACCACATCGCAATAACTATTTAAGCCTTGACCCATCCTATAAAGACGCTTATGGAAACCCATTGATTCGATTAACGTATGATTTTACCGAGCATGATCGTAAATTGCATGATTTTATTTCAGAAAGATGTGCAGAAGTCTTACATGAAATGGGAGCCGAAAAGGTGGAGTCCAGAGAGCTGACCGAACACTTTGATATTGTACCCGCTCATAATGACCATGTTACCGGCGGTGTCATCATTGGAGATGATCCGGATACATCCGCACTCAATAATTATCTGCAAATGTGGGATATGGATAATTTATTTGTCATCGGTGCTTCTGCTTTCCCTCATAATGGTGGATATAACCCTACAGGCACAGTAGGCGCACTAGCTTACCGTGCAGCCGAGGGAATACTAAAGTTTAGGGAAGAAAATGGACAACTTGTTAAAGCGAACAACAGCACTAGAGCATAGGAATAAACAGATGTAATTCAAACAGGAAATATAGCTAAAAACATATAGGAAGAGGCTTCTAACGAATTTTATCATCGCATAGAAGCCTCTCCCTATTTTTATTATTATATTGCAGCCTCAATTAAAGCCTTCTCTAATTCTTCACTATACTGTTTCTTTTGATTGCTGTCCCACTTCAATGATTTAGCCATATAGTTTATAACAGGTTCTTTATGTTCTCTTACCCAGTTTATATCAAAGAACAGGGCGCCTGTACGACGAATAAAAAAGTCTGCAGGCTTATAAACAAGTTCATAATCGATGCCATAAATAAGCTCCGTCAAAACAAATGGATCAATCTGTTCACTTTCTGCTTCTTCTTTGTGCGCTTGATAAATAGTAAAGAGCGTATCCACATTTCCTCCATACATATTAATCAATTTTCGAACTGTGGTTTCCGGTATTCCGAATTCCATTCCTTCTGTTAGTTTTTTCTTCTTGAATTGTTCAAACCCTTTTGCACCTCCAACATCCCCGCCGGAAATAGGTAAATGTTTTGTTCCCGCAGCGGAGTAAATAATTTTTTCCTCTTCCTTTAATTGTTCAACCACTGTATCAATTGCATCTTCTGCCATTTTACGGTAGCCTGTCAGCTTGCCGCCAGCCATGGAAATAAGACCGGAGTCAGAAATAAAGATTTCTTCTTCCCGCGATATCTCCCCCGGTTTTCCGCCTTCTCCACCAGAAAACAGCGCTCTTACTCCTGCCCAGCTTGACTCGACATCATCGGCTTGTATATTTAAAGATGGAAACATATAGTGGATGGAATCCAGAATATAATTACGGTCCTCCGTTGTTGCAGTGATATTTTTAATATCACCTTCATAATACGTATCTGTCGTCCCTACATAGGTCTTTTCACCCCGTGGGATCGCAAAAATCATTCTGCCATCCGGACTGTCAAAGTAAATGGCTTGATTGAGCGGGAAAACCTGTTTGGGGAAAACGAGATGAACTCCTTTGGTTAAGCGCAAAGTCTTTCCTTCCTTCGAATGATCTATTTCCCGTAATTCATCAATCCAAGGGCCGCTGGCACTGATTACTTTTTTCGCATAAATAGAATGAATTTCTCCGCTGATCGTATCCTTTACCTTTGCTCCGCAGATTTTACCAGTTGAATCATAAATAAAATCAATCGCTTTTGCATAGTTCATTGCACTGACGCCTCTTTCAACCGCTTTTTTCATAACTTCAATAGTCAGGCGTGCATCATCTGTTTTATATTCCACATAATAGCCTGCTCCTTTTAACCCTTCACTTTGTATAAGTGGTTCCTTTTGTACTGCTTCTTCAGGATTAAACATTTTGCGGCGCTCATTCTTCTTTACACCTGCAAGGAAGTCATAGACTCGTAACCCCACATTCGTACTAAACGGGCCAAAAGTGCCTCCTTTATAAAATGGCAGCATCATCCATTCAGGTGTCGTAACATGTGGTCCATTTTCATATACAATAGCTCGCTCCTTCCCTACTTCAGCAACTAATTTAACATGGAATTGCTGCAGGTAACGGAGGCCCCCGTGGACTAATTTAGTTGAACGGCTTGATGTTCCTGCTGCAAAGTCCTGCATTTCTACAACCGCGGTTTTTAATCCTCTTGTTACAGCATCCAAAGAAATCCCGGCACCAGTGATTCCTCCCCCGATAACCAAAACATCTATTTTTTCCTGCTTTATTTGTTTAAATTGATCATTTCTATAATGACTAGAAAATAACGTCATCCTTATCTCTCCAATCGTGTGTTTATAACAATACAAATGTGGTGCGATGTATCTGTTTATCATGCCTCATTAACCAATAAAAAAAACCACAAAACTAACTTGCGCTTAAATACAAGCGTAAGTGTTTGCGGTTTCTCCGTTTCTCTATCCAAGACCTATTAACTTATTTATATAATAACAGATTTATTTGCTGTTAACAACACATACTAGTGGTTAAGTGTATATACCAAATTTTCCGGGCATCGGTCGAAGTGAATAACTAACGGATATTGCATTTTAGCGTTTGGCGACTTTTATGTACTCAACAGGTTGGGGAATGGAGGTGGCAATATTGTGCAGGTCCCCATTGTTTAATATTTTCATTTGTCACCGGAAAGCGGCAATGTAAACCAAAATGTATGCTGTTTACCATCTGAGGCAACACCAATTTCTCCGTTATGATGCTTAATAATTTCCTTTGAAATGGCCAGACCTAGGCCTGAACCACCTGATTCTTTTGCTGGTGAATGCTCAATGCGGTAAAAACCGTTCAAAAATTCTATCTTGCTCCTGATAGGGAATGTTTTTACCGGTTAAGCAGTTAGTTTCCATGTCATTTGTTGTAAACTTACACTGTTCTCTCTACAGCTTATTGATGTATACTCGGGATTTGTACAACATCACTTTGGATATGCATATAACACATAGCGATCAGGTGCACTTCCGACCATGGAAAATGGGTAACAGGTAGAAACGGTCAAATATTCATCTTTGCGGGTAGGATCAATCACTGTTGTGTTGTCTGCTTCAACGATTTCATGGTCTCTTATTCCATAAATATACGTTCCATATTCCATTTTCACATGGAATTCGTCGCCATGTTCCAGTTCGCCAAAATCTCTGAACACAGTATCTCTGTGACCTGACAATAGAATTTGTTTATTTTGACCAGGCAATCCAGTGTCATGATAATGGCCCACTCCCTGAGCCAGTTCGTCTTCGTCCGTTCCTTCAACGATAGGAATTTCTCGATCTAATTTGGGTATATACAGTAATCCAATGGTTTCCCCTTTTTCATATGCTAAATCCTCCAGGTTTTCCTTTTGTACTTCATCGGACGCCTGATTTTCTGTTGAAAGCATCGCATGTGCTTCAGAAAGTCTTTCTTTTTCATTTTGTGAAGAACTCCACAGTTGATAGCCGCCAAATGCTAAAAAAAGAACGCCTGCAATGATGAATAGCCGGGAAAAAAATTTAAGCACTCCATTCACCTCGTTACAATTAAATGATTAATTCTAATGTACACTTTTCTGTTTATTTATGCAAAAGTCACACTACTAAAATAGGAATCTGAACGTACATTATATATCACATACCTTTGGCAGGCTGGTTTTGCTAACGAAATTTTAGCAGGAGCATTGCTTGCACAAAAGATGGCTCACACCAAAAAAAGTTTTCTTAACGGTTACCTTATCGCTTCTATAATATTATTGCTTCTTCTTTGATTATATTTTTAATATAAAAGAAAGGGAGCCCCAATGGACTCCCCTCTTATACTTACTGCGATTGATTGTTCTGTTGAGCGCTTTGCTGTACTTGCTGAAGTGCCTGTTGAACCTGTTGTTCTGCCTGTTGTAATTGCTGATTTTGCTGGGTGCTGGCACCAGCTTGTGCACTTTGCAAACCTTGTTGCGCCTGCTGCAATTGCTGCTGAGCTTGTTGTATCTGCTGAGGATCAGCACTAGATTGTGCTTGTTGCACTGCTTGCTGTGCTGATTGTGCTTGTTGCAGAGCTTGCTGTAATTGTTGTTGCTGCTGTTGGTTCTGATTTTGATTTGCCATTATAAATCCCTCCCAATATTTTTGAGACTCCAGTACTTAGAGAATCTCTCCGTAATTAGGGTCCCAATTTCATAGGAAGTTATGTATCATATTAAATGAAATAATATCTATTCCGGTTGAATAGTATACTCAGCTACTTCATTAGATTCATGAAAGTTTATTCATTGTCTATCATTGCTTATTTCATTCATGCACCGCCAAATAGGACTTTATTTTCACTTAGCACAATGCAGTGATATACATACAAAATATACCATATTTTATGTATGTTACAATCCTGGTTGCTATGGTGAAGTTACTATCATGCATATCATTGATGAGTATTTGTATTATAAAAAGGCAACAACAAGCAGGACACCGGAATGGTATCGGGTGGATGTAGATGGGGAAACGATAGAGGAAGTGGAGTGAGCCTCGTCTATTGGTTTACTTTATCACTTTCCTTCAATACTCTATTTATCAAGTTAGAAACCTGGCTTGCCTCAATTCTTAGGAATGCTTATACAGGTCGAAAATTTCTTATCTTTGAACTAATCGTGATAAAATTCACGAGATTCCTGCGAACACCAGCGTAACCGCTAGTTATTTAGCAGGCTAAGCCATAGTCCCTACGGTGAAAGCACAATATTTTGTACGTTGACTCGCCATGCTACCTGCTTAGCTTGGTTTTTGCTACTTTGGGTTGTTGTAGGAAAAACGTCTGCAACGTAAAACCTTCAACGTTCTTTCCGAAACCGATTCATCTCATGAAGTCACGATGGTTCTCGGCTGAATCATAAAAAAAGAAGCTGCGTGATCAACAGCTCCTCCATAAGAATGGCAAATTATTTTTCTAATAGTTTTAATGACTCACGGTTGAATGCAGGAAGATCATCAGGTGTTCTGCTTGTGACGAGGTTTCCATCTACAATAACCTCTTCATCTTTTACAGTTGCTCCTGCATTTTCCAGGTCTTTTCTAACAGAAACAAAGCTTGTTAGCTCTCTTCCATTTAACAGGTCTGTTTCAACGAGGAATTGAGGGCCATGGCAAATGGCAAAAACCGGTTTATTTTCTTGCATAAAGGTTTTAGCAAACTCACCATTCCTCGGATCAATGCGTAATAAGTCCGGAGAAAAACCGCCAGGAACAAGTAATGCATCATAATCGTTTGCATTTACTTCATCAATGCCTCGATCTACTTGTATTTCGTCCCCATTTTTACCATTGATTGTTTTATTTCCTTCATTACTGATAATATCTACTGTATGTCCTGCTTCTTTGTAATCCTTCACAGGATCAGTCAGTTCAATTTCTTCCACCATGTCTGTTACAAGAACTGCAATGTGTTTGCTCATATAATTCAACCTCCTACTCTCATTCTCAACTGATATTGTAACGAAAATTCCATTGCTTTGTAAAAATAAATGCCTTTTCGTTGTAAAGGACTGGACTGTAAATCTTTCATATACATGATCCACCTTCCGCTTTTAACGTTTCCACAGGCACATCTCGTGCACTTAATACGTAAATAAGCACAGAATCAATATAGTCCGGATCATAGCTGCTTAACAGTTTTTCAATTGTTATAACAGTATCCATCTATTCCCTAATATCCCTGTTGAAGATGTGTTTCAACAATTTCAAATATGCCTGTAGCTTGGCATTTCCCTTTACAAGTCAATAAAAAAAGTAACTGATCAAGCCGATGAACACACGAATGAAAAGAAAAATCATTCATTGGGTCACGTATCAGAAGATGAAGACCCGAACGGAACCGAACGTCAAGAGGGCATAGCACGAATCGTATGTTAATATTATATATCTACTTACTCGTACCCCATTTCACCCTAAGGGTACGTAATTGGCCCCGCAGGTCCGAGCGGTATACCGAGCAGCATCCAAATAATGAGCATGATTGTCCATCCGATCAAGAAGACAACGGAGTACGGCAGCATCGTTGCGACCAATGTACCGATACCCAAATTCTTATCATACTTCTGACCAAAGGCGATAATAACAGCAAAGTATGGCATTAATGGTGAAATAATATTCGTTGTGGAATCTGCCACACGATACGCCATTTGGGTTAATTCCGGTGAATAACCCAGCTGCATCATAATCGGCACAAATATCGGTGCCATCATCGCCCATTTAGCCGAGGCACTTCCGATAAATATATTAATAAATGCTGCAATGAGAACAAACATGAGAATTAACGGTATGCCAGTCAGGTTAATACTATTTAAAAAATCTGCACCGTATACACCTAGAATAACTCCCAAGTTTGATTCATTAAAATAAGCAACAAACTGACCCGCTGTAAACGCAAGCACAATAAACATTCCCATGGAAGCCATCGTGTCAGACATCTGACCCGCTACGTCCTTATCATTGCGGATGCCCTTTGTCACCATGCCATATACCAAACCGGGAATGAAGAATAAAACGGCAATAATCGGTACAAGCGAATCCATAAATGGCGATTGGACGATTTGAGCCATTGTATCGCCTTCTGTTCCCCTTAAAGGCGCATTTGGTGGAATAATGAGAAGCGAGACCAATGCCAAACCAATCAGTAAGCCAATTCCTGAAGAAATAAGCCCTTTTCTCTCTGTAGATGTTAACCCTTCCAGCCCTTCTTCACTATATTCGCCCTTATATGTTCCTAAACGAGGCATGACAATTCTTTCCGTAACCCAAGTACCAAGTATAGTTAGCACTAACACACTTACAGCAATAAATGCCCAGTTCATCGCTATATTCATTGTCTCTGCATAGGCAGCATCAATCGTTGCAGCCGAAGCAATCGTCAATTCACCCAATAACACATCCGTACCGGAAAGCAATAGGTTGGCACTGTAACCTCCTGAGACTCCTGCAAATGCTGCTGCCAAACCACCCAGCGGATGCCTGCCCATGGCAGCAAATATTAACGCACCTAGCGGCGGAAGGACAACATAACCGGCATCAGAAGCGACACTGGACATAACTGCCGCAAAAACAAGACCAACCGTAATAAATCGATCCGGTATCGATAATACAAACCCGCGTAAAAGTGCACTGATCAGGCCTGTCCGTTCTGCTACCCCAATTCCAAGCATCGTAACGAGCACAACGCCCAGCGGCGCGAAACCGATGAAGTTATCTGTTACACTGCCAAAAATGTATTCGAGCCCTTCAGCAGTCAGCAGGTTATTAATTTCCACCGTTTCCCCGTCTCCAGGATGTTCCACACTTATTCCCATTGGGGATAACGCCGCAGATAAAATAAGTACAAGTAATGCTAAAATAGCGAACAAAGTAACTGGGTGCGGCAGCAAATTCCCTACTCGCTCCACCCAGTCAAGAAAGTATTGAAATAAGCCTTTACGTTTTTTGGCCATAGAAATGTAACCCCCTTCATGTTCCGAAAACCAAATAAAGCTTACTTTTATTTGATTCAAATACTAAATAAATTGCAAAACCAATTATAAATGCAGGTATTGCTAATTAAAACCCTTTCACTACAAGTAAAAATAATAAAAGCTTTCATGAAATTCATCAATTCAGTTAACTGAGGGATGCTATTTAACTTCAATTAGCAACAGGTAGCTACCAAAAAAACATAGCACTCTATTGTCGCATTCCCCGACACTATCTTCCTGTCCCCCTAAAATAGGGGTTTCCTTTCATACCAATCCATAAATCAGAAGATTCAAGCTGACGAGCCAATTGCAAGAGCCGGTGTTCTTCCCCTTTTCCTGCCATTACTTGCACCCCAAGCGGCAGCCCCTTATCCGTCACATGTACCGGCACACTCATAGCAGGTTGCCCGGTCAAATTAGCAAGTTGTGAAAATGGCGTATATGTCAAACTCGGCAGGAACATTTCATAAATTAGCTCCTGTTGTTCATTTTTCGTTAATGTATCAATTTGTAAACAAAGATGATCTTTTTCATCCTCCGTATGTGTCAGTTCACCAATTTTGGGGGCCGCATAGGCTGACGCAGGCGTGATATAAAAATCATAAGTCTGATGGAGTACTGCCATCTGTGCTGCGGCAGTATCCCACGCAGAAAGACTGGCTGAAAATTCTGCTGCAGACACTGCTTTTCCCGCGTGATTCAATAGCCAAGTCTCCACTTCCAAATCATCTTTTGTCAGCGGCCGTCCAAGCATTTTTTCCAATCCTAGCATAACAGAAGCAATTTCCCCGCTGTTCATCAGGTAATAATTTCGCATCAACTTTATTCCATCTACCCCATTTTCCGCCTCTTCTACCACATGGCCTTCTTTCTCCAACCAATGAACCACTTTTTCCACTGCTTGTACAGCATCCCCGGAAACTGGCGTATCTACTGGTGATTTAGTAGTAAATGCAACCCTCAATGGTTTTTTGAAATCTTTTTGCATGTTATTTTTATAGCTCCCTGGGAATAATGGTGTCTGAAAAGCAGCTTCCGGCTGAACCACTTGCAGGACGTCCAGCATTGCGGCACTATCACGAACACTTTTACTTAAAACAAAATCAATGGCAGCTCCCTGCCACTGTCGACCGGCACCTGGTCCGACCGGCGTACGGCCTCGTGTTGGTTTTAACCCAAATACCCCTGTAAAAGATGCTGGGATACGTATAGAGCCGCCACCATCACTCGCCCCTGCAATTGGTACGATTCCCGAAGCAATTGCAGCAGCCGAACCGCCACTTGATCCTCCTGGGGAATAATTCGGATTCCAAGGGTTTTTCGTTGGTCCATACAACCCCGGCTCTGTAATGTTTTTCAGCCCGAATTCCGGCGTATTCGTATGTCCCATAAATTGAAAACCGGATTCACGCAATATTTTTACAAAATGGGAATCGTGTTTCGCCTTGTTGTTGTTTAATAGGCTGGAACCTGAAGTGAGCGGCTCCCCTTGGATATTCTGTGATATATTTTTTAATAATATTGGAACACCTGCAAATTGCCGATCCTGTATGTCTACCTCCTTTGCTTCAGCCAACGCTTCCTCTTTTCTGTTATGAACAACAGCATTCAGGAAAGGATTCACCTTTTCCAGCTGCTGAAAACTTAAATCCAAAAATTCCGACGGTTTTATCTCCTTGTTTTGAATCATTTCGCTCATATCTGTTGCGTCCAGTTTTATATATGTCTCCAGTTTCATCTGTGCACCTCTTCATCCATTTGTTCCAAGTGTATCATTCCATGAATTGGGAAAAAAGAAATTGTGTTTTCCCATGAACGGGGCACAGGGACCCCTATCCTTCTTTTTTCCAGGGAGGGTCACCAATGTTGTGTAGCTTTTGATTAATTTTGTAGATAGCATATGGAATAACAAATGCTAAAATCGTACAAATAATGGTTATTCCATCTGGCAGATTATTCATGATATAATCCCACATTATATTATTCAGCCTCTTCCTGTTGTTTTCTTAAACTATCCGAAGCCCCTACTCGTTCAATAGTTACTTTAGCGGAAACTTCAATATCCATTTGGGAGAAGTAATTTTCGCCGCGCTCCCAATTATCTTCTACTTCCTTCCACAAATCATAGTGTCTGCGATATAAAATATCGCTCATCCCCAATACATCCACCTGAAAATCTCCCTGAAGCTTATCAATCGTTTGCTTCATAAGCTGTTCAGCTCTTTCCTCGGCTTGCTGCTCCAATTTGTTTTCGTATGCTTCATTCAATAAACTTTCGTCACCAAAGTTTTCTATAATATTAGCGTTGATTTCAACATCTGCGGATGCCTTTAAATTAGCCTTATCCTGTCCCTTTATTTCAATATTTGTTCTAAATTCGGTCATATCCAGCTCAACTAACTTCCCATCTACATACACATCCAGCATTCCCCCCGGGCTTTTTTCTGTCAATAAAGCTAAACCTTTTGTTTCTTCAAGATCCAATACACCAATTAACTGATTCGAATATCCCTGAAACACCCCCGCATTCTGATATTCTACAAAATTTCCTTTCAGCTCAATTTGTGGCAGAATAAAGCTTTTATCCATCAGCAAATCACCATGAAGATCTCCGAGAACAACTGGTTCAATCGCTGAAGCATTATCGTAAACGCCATCCATTAATTTTTCAATATACATTCCCGGCAATGGATTTAATTCCGGTTCGATATCCAAAATACTGCTTGCTGAGGCTGATTCACCATCCGTAATTACTATCCGCGTACTTCTGCGCATATCATAATCGCGGACATACACGTCCATAATATTGGTAAAAAGGTGGGGCTCCTTTGCCACTTCCTCAGAAATAATGATCACTTTCAAATGCTGATAAAAAGGATTTTGATTTGTCATCTGACGCATCTGATTGTTTAGTGAAGACAAACTTTCACCGGCTACCGATAAGTTTATATACGGATTTTTCTCGCTTGAGGGACCCTCGCTTGGTGTACCGACTCTTCCTGGAATAACAAGTTGGTTTGTAAGCTGAAGTGTATATTTATCGTCCTTTTTATCCACTAAATCAATAGCAGATGCAATGACAATGCCCCGTTCTTCAATTTCCACTCGATCCCAGCAGCCTGTAGTGAAGAAAATAACGGAGAAAAGGACAAGTATGAACATGAATATTCGTTTAACCACCCTTTTTCACACCCTTTATTTTTAAAATAACCACCAGCAAGAACATAGTGCCAATTGCTAACACAAGTCCATAATGACTGATAAATGATCCGAATTTCTCCACTTCATTATAACCTTCCGGAAATGCCCCTATAAAAAAAATAAGTGGCGATAAAATTAAAATAAGCTTCATTTTTTTCACATGAATAACAGACTTAAGTGCAAACACGGTGGCATCAAATGCCATACACATCGTATTAAAGATTGCCATAATCCAAATAACAAAGAATAGCGAATCAAACCGTTCGAAAAATCCCCCGGGAACTTCAATTTCCTTTGCGAGTTCTATCACCGGAAAAATTAAGTTGGAAGAGGTGATATTTCCAAACACACCTACACTTACAATAAAAATGATCATATAGATTATTACAGTAATACCCATACCAAAAGCAGCCATTTTCGGTGCTTTTTTTGTTTTTCGTACAAGTGCTATATAGAAAAACAATATGCCAAATCCGACAAAAGAAAGTGCACTCTCCTTTATACCCTGCAGATAACCTGTAAAGTCCGTTTTAAAAAAAGGCTGTAAATTATTCACTTCAAATATCCCTGCTGAAAAAGTGATAATAGCGAAAAAAATAATTAAAATAATGGGCAAAAACAGCATATTCAAACGAAATAAACCCGCCCTCGAACCAGAAACTGCGTAAACAACAATCAGCAAAAAGCATAATGCAATCACCTCAACTGGTGTCCGTTCAAATAAATAATCCTCGGCAATGTCTGAAATAACCCGGACAACATAAGCACTAACCATTACCCCCTGGATAGTAAAAAGCATCGTTAATATGGCAGCTACCGGTTTTGTCACTAAGACAGAAGCGTAGGTGATAAATTCCTGGTTGGGGAAACTGGCTGCAACCTTGGAAATTAGCCAGACAACCAGTATTAACAGGCTTCCGCTGATGAGAAGGGAAATCAAGCCATCAACGCCAATCGTTGGTTCTGCTAGTTGCCCAGGCAGAGCCAAAATGCCAACGCCAATCAAAATGGAAGGAACAGCAACCAAGATCTCCTGTTCTGAAATTTTCTCATCTGCGTATTCAAAGTGTTTCAAGAAGAAGTTCCCCCTTTATCAGCAGCCGTATCATCCTTAGTTTGCATATGCTCCGGCCGCTTTGTCATCATTGGTCCGGGCACTCTGAGAACAAGATCCTTCCAATCACGGAGAAATCCTGGGGCGAATGGCGTGGAATACGGTATCCCCACACTTTTCAAATTGACAATATGAATATTTATCATAATATAGACAAGCACAATGCCATAAATCCCCAGTAAAGCTGCAGCAAACATAAATGCAAACCGGAGCATACGGAAAGCAATGGCAGTACTATAGGATGGAAAAGAAAATGATGCAATCGCAGTGATTGCTACAACAATAACCATAATCGGACTTACAACTCCTGCTGTAACCGCCGCCTCCCCAATAACTAGTCCGCCTACTATGCCAATCGTCTGTCCTATAGTCTGCGGCAGCCGAGCACCCGCCTCCCGTAACAGTTCCATCGTAACAGCCATGAGTAACGCTTCCACAAAAGCAGGAAAAGGAACGCCTTCTCTTGTTGCAGCAATGGAAAAGGCCAAGTCGGATGGAATCATTCCCTGATGATAGGAAACTAAAGCTATATATAAAGCTGGTGCAAACAAGGCAATAAATGCAGCAAAATAGCGTAATATGCGAAGGAGTATCCCTATTTGCCACCGCTCATAATAGTCTTCAGGTGACTGCAGAAGATTTCCCAGTGTTGTCGGCGCTATCAATACATATGGGGTTCCATCCAGTAGAATCGCAACTTTACCCTGCAGGATGGATGATGCCACCTTATCCGGCCGTTCCGTGTTATCCATCATTGGAAACGGGGTTAAAAAGCTATCCTGAAGCCAATGTTCAATTGCGCTAGATTCCAGGGCACTATCCGTATCAATCGTTTCGAGTCTCCGGTTTACTTCTTTTACAATAGCCGGATGAACGATGCCTTCTATATAGGTAACAACCAATTTTTTCTTCGCACGGCGTCCTATCTTATGTCCTTTAAAACGAAGATTGGGATCATTAATCTCCCTGCGAATAAGCATCATGTTTGTTTGTATATTTTCGATAAATCCGTTTCTCGGTCCGCGGATCAAGCTTTCTGACTCTGGTTCTTCAATCGCTCTCTTTTCCATTCCGGGCGTACTCATAACGAGTACTTCCATCACGCCATCAATAAAAAGTACCGTACTGCCGGAAAGTAAAGCAATCGTCATATCATCCCATGTTGCTGCTTTCTCAATTTCACTGACGGAAATGATATTATTTTTTATTTCCTCAAGCAGCAGGTTTTTATCAGATGGCATTTGTGTCTGATTAGAGATGATTTGGAGATTTTTAACAATATTTTTATTTACTAATTGGTTATCAACCATCCCATCTATCAGGGCAATGGCATAACGGTGATTTTCTTCGCCTAAGGTGAGTTCCCGGACCACGAGGTCATCCGGCTCATCAAGCATTTTCTTAAGGTTATCCAGGTTTTCATCCAGGCTTTGGTCCAGTTCTGCAGAGAAAGCATCTTCCGCCTGTTGATTTTGTTTTTTTTTAAGTGTACGTCTTTTCAATGCGTTTCACCTGCCGTGGTCACATATAAAATTATTTTCCGCTTTCCTTCTTTTGCCCTTGTTTAATTATTTTATACAAATGTATAAGTTCCGTATAAACGGCGATGTTATTTACATACTAAGCAGGAATGTTCCAATCTCAAACAATCCTAATTAAGGAGGTCACATTCTATGGAAAATAACACCCCATTAACAGCGGCAGAGCTTAGTCAAATCTGGGGATCTTATATGGATGCCAGTTTAATGACAGCTGTATATTCCTATTTCAGTGAGAAAACAGAGGATGAGGAAATACAACCGGTTATTCAAGAAGCTTTGGATTTGTCGGAAAACCATGCGATAGTACTAAAGGAATTTTTCGAAGCTGAAAACCATCCTGTACCTGTCGGGTTTACAGATGAAGATGTGAATACAGATGCACCTAGGCTATATACGGATGGTTATATGCTTCAGCATGCATTACAGTTAGGAACGCTTGGTATGGCTGAATCAACTGTATCAATCGGAATGACTGCACGGGAGGATATATATGATTATTTCAAGCAGGCGCACAAGGACTTTAACCAATTACATGAGCATGCCACGAAGGTAGCACTTCTTAAAGGAACCTACCTGCGTCCGCCAATCATACCTGCTCCAAAGGAAGTGGATTTTGTAAAAAAGCAAAGCTTTATAACCGGCTTTTTTGGGGAGCGGAGACCATTGCTGGCACCGGAAGCCGCCAATTTATACTCCAATATACAACGAAATTCATTAGGCATTTCAACGTTAACAGGATTTAGCCAAGTAGCAAAATCAGATAAAGTAACATCTTATATACTGCGTGGTATAGATATTGCCAAAAAACATATCGCGATATTTAACGATGTCATGCAGGAAAGTGATGTACCTGTACCAGCGGGGTCTGATGCAGGTGTTACAGATGAAGCGGCAGTATCCCCTTTTTCCGATAAATTAATGATGTATCTTACGACAGGTATGGTCACACTTGGCATTGCCTTTTATGGAGCAAGTATAACGGCAAATATACGAAGAGATATTGCCTCTCATTTTATTCGTCTCAGCGGGGAAATCCTTTTATATTCAGAGGACGGTGCAAATTTAATGATTGATAATGAATGGGCAGAAGAGCCACCGCGAATGGTGGACCGGGATGAATTGGCTAAAGGACATAAATGAAAGGAGCAAGATGAATGACAACAAATAAGGATCATATTGAATTAACAGCAGGAGAAATTTCTTCACTGTGGACTTCCTACCAAAGTGACACATCAGCCATTTGCGGTATAAAGCATTTTCTCATTCATGTAGAAGATGAGCAAATTCGTGACATTCTTCAGGAAACATTAACCTTAATGGAGGAACATATTCAAGCAATAACCGACTTTTTTAAAAAAGAAGGGCACCCTGTCCCACAAGGGTTTACCAGCCAAGATGTAGACTTGAGCGCACCTCGTCTTTTCTCAGATAAGCTGTACCTAGAATATATTTTAAATATGACGAATATAGAACTTGTTATTTATTCGAACGCCCTTATCGCTGCTGTACGGAAAGATGTTATTGACTATTACTCTGAAGTTTTAACAGCAACGAAAGATCTGCATATGAAATCAAAGAAGCTGTCTATAGAAAAAGGGATTTATATACGTGAGCCACATATTCCAAAACCGACACAAATTGACTTTATAAAGAAACAAAGTTTTCTGGCAGGCTGGTTTGCAGATAGGAGACCGTTGCTTGGGGCTGAAATCACGAATCTTGTGTTTCATGCAAGACGAAATGCACTGGGACATGCTGTGATGACCGGATTTAGTCAAGTGGCGAAAACAAAGGAAGTAAGGCGCTATTTCGAAAGAGGCCTGAATATCTCTGGAAAACACTTAGAGATTTTTGGAACTATTTTAAGTGAGGAAAATTTAGCAAATGGTACGCAATTAATGACGTCAGATGTTACCAATTCTACTACCTCCCCTTTTTCGGAGAAATTAATGATGACTTTTACTATTACACTTATCGCATCCGCCATCGGTCAGTATGGTGTTGCTGCAGCAGTCAGTCCAAGGCGGGATTTAGGTGCGCATTATTCACGTTTAATATTGGAAGTAACTAATTATGCTGATGACGGGGCAAACATTTTAATTGACCATGGGTGGATGGAACAGCCTCCAATGGCACCCGACAGAAACGATTTGGCGAAGTAAATGGAGAAGAAAGTGAATCAAAAAAGTAAAAAATTAGAGGCTGTCCTATGGAGTGTTGCCCTGCCAGGATTCGCACAGCTTCTAAATCAAAAATATATAAAAGGACTTTTTTTAGTTGTTTTGGAAATCTTAGTTAATGTCATGGGAAATTTTAATCGCATTATTATACTTAGCTTCAATATGGAAATTGAAAAAGCGATTGCCGAGACGAATTACCTATGGCTGATGTTTTATCCTTGTTTATATTTTTTCGCCATATGGGATGCGTACAAGGATGCCGGTGGTGGACAAAAACCTTTTGCATACCTGCCACTAGTTTTTTCTGCCTATTTTGTCACAATTGGTTTAATTTTTTCTCCAGGGTTTACATTATTTGGATATTTAATCGGTCCAATGTGGCTGCCGATCATGTTTCTTCCTATTGGATTGGCGATTGGTGGGTTGATTCGGTGGATTTTATTAAAAGTATATATGAATGAAGCAGGGAAGGCTTCATAAAAGTACTCTCGATGTTTGTTTCTGCATTAGGGAGTATTTTTTATTGGGACACAGGGAACATTTTGCGTGCGGTCGAGCAAATGTCGGTTTTCCGATTGTTTGTACGAGCGACTTTTGCGGTTGACGAGCAACTTCTGCGGGGTAATGAGCAACTATCACCGTTGACGAGCAACTTCTAACCTTGCTTTAACACCATGATTAATTATACCATTTTCGGGAATAGGACTTATAGGATTTTAGAGAGGAGTGTTATTCTTGAAAGCTGTTATTTTAAATTGTTCTTTAAAACCTTCAGATGAAGAATCGAATACAGATGCTTTAATTAAAAAGTTTATTTCTACGTTTGATAAAAAAAACGTGGAATCGGAAGTGATACGGGTGGCTGATTATTCGGTTGGATATGGTATCACGGACTACACCGGTCCCGGAGATGAATGGCCAAATATTTTAGCGAAAATAAAAGAGGCTGACATTCTGTTGTTCGGCAGTCCAGTATGGCTTGGGGAAAAAAGCAGTATTTCCAAACTGGTGCTGGAGCGTTTAAACGGATCCGGAGGTGAGACGAATCAAAAAGGACAGCCGATTTTTTATAATAAAGTGGCAGGGGCTGTTGTTACAGGGAATGAAGACGGTGCTAAAAACGCAGCTGGCGATATAATATTCGGACTCGCCCAGCTTGGTTTCGTTATCCCGCCAAATGCTCTCGCATACTGGGTTGGAGATGCAGGCCCAGGGCCGTCCTATATTGAGGCAGAAGGATACAAAAGTGATTTCACACAAGAGAATGCTACGATGGCCAGCCATAACCTTGTTCATTTGGCTGAAATGTTCCAGGAGCATCCAATTCCAACAGAGGGAAATGCTTCATAATTCATTTAATTCTAAGGAGTATCCTGGCAGCACTCTTTTTTTGGTGGTTGACTTTCATGATGACAACTATTTTGACAAATTTCAGGATAAACTGCACAATGAATGATAATTACATTTCGCAGAAAAAGGTGAATTGCATGCGTGTGGCTATATTTGATTTTGACGGTACATTATATAAAAATGAAACTTTCCCAGTTTTAATGAAGCATTTAAAAAATCATCCCCGCTACCATAATCGGTATAAACGATTTTTCCGTACCATTCTTCCTCCCTACATCGGCTATAAGCTAAAAGTTTATCCGGAGCATAAAATGAGGGAGCGTTCCATGCAAATTTATTTGTCTTCTTTACATAATTTATCTTCGGAAGAGGTTTACCTATTTTTTAGAGAGCTGGCTGACCAAATGAAAAATGATTTTAATGCCACCGTAATCGAACAGTTGGAACACCATGTGGAAATGGGGGATACTATCATGATTGTTTCTGGAGCGTTTACACCTTTGTTGGAAGAGGCCACAAAACATTATACTATTGATAAAATTATCGGTACAGAAGTTCCTTTTGCGGATAATAAGTTTGACAGCTCAGCATCTATTTATCATATTCAAGGAGCGCGTAAAAAAGAAAAGATTCAGCATGCGCTGGAGGGTGCGGATATTGATTGGGATAATAGCTACGCTTATGCAGACAGCTATTCGGATTTGTCTGTACTGGAATTAGTGGGAAACCCGGTTGCTGTACAACCCGAGCCACGTTTAAAAACAGTGGCAGAAGAGCGCAAATGGGAAACTATATAATTTTTGAAGCAAATTAAATGTCTGTATCCTTACAAAAGGTGTACAGACATTTTTTATCAAATATATTCGGAAATTCCATATTTACGACTAAATTGAACAGATTTAAACATACGCCCGGACACCCATCACTGTGTGTGGGCGTTATTTATCAAAAAATAGCCGTGGAAATGGGGCAAAAACCGGGTCCCTGCATTCGAGAAGCATCTGGCACCCTCTATCCCCCCGCACACATCCCCCCGAAATGCAGAATTTTCTATGTTAATGCGAATATACAGTGAATTATTTGACCATAATACCAATTATACGAAAAAAATAAGGAAGTGTTGGATATGAAAAAAATCCTGTTATTAACAGTAATGCTTACTTCACCAATGGTTTTTACTGCATGTGGCGGGGAGGATGAAAGTCCGGTAGATGATGATACAAACCCAAATGAGGATATGGAAAGCCAGGAAGCGCTGAGTACAATGAATGACATGGTGAATCAAATGGAAGAGTTGGACTATACGATGCTTGATTTTGATGTGTATTATGCTGATACTGAATTTGAAGGCAAAATCAAGAAAGATGATAATATCATCGAATCAGAGTTTTATGATCCGTTTAATGGTGAAGAAGAACGCCGTGGTGGTGCTGCTTTTCATGCGTTGTTTCCTATTGTGCAAGACATACAATTGGATGAAGAAATGACAGATGAGGAAGCCATCACAATTTCACTAGAAGCTTTTGACATACCTGATAACTTTTTGAGGGCTCAATTACAAGTAATCTTTAACGATGGTACTGAAAGAACCTTCGAAGTAATGGAAGATGAAAGCCAGGTAAATCATAACAATCCAAACCTGGATGTGGCAGCGATGAGTATGATGAATGACATGGTGAACCAAATGGCAGAGTTGGACTACACAATGCTTGACCTTGATGTCTATTATGCTGACACAGAATTTGAAGGCAAAATCAAGAAGGATGGTAATATCATTGAATCAGAGTTTTATGATTCATTCAACGGTCAAAATGAACGTGATTCCGCTGCTTTTGTGGCTCTGTTTCCTATAGTGGAAGACTTGCAATTAGATGCAGAAATGACAGATGAGGAAGCCATCGCAACCTCACTTGAAGCTTTTGACATACCTGATAATTATTTAAAGGCTAAATTACAAGTGATTTTTAATGATGGTACTGAAAAAAATTACGAAATACTGCAGAATGAATTTTAAAAAATGTTGGTTGAAATAACATTTTTCAGGCATGAAAATCAGTTGATTTTTATGCTTTTTTCTTTTCCCTCAATTGTTGGCAAAAAAATTAGATGTCACCCAATCTTAAGGTGACAGCCTTTTGTACTTATGAGTGAAAGTGATTTTTAAATTTATCTGTAGAAAAATAGGGGCTTAATATACTGAACCAACTATTTTTCCAACTTAGCTATTATTTCTTTTACTTCGGCTTCCGATAGTCCTGAATTCTTTACAATGAGATCCAGTTCTAATCCTTCATTCATAGCATTTCGAACAAATTATATTTTGTCTTCTTTCCGTCCTTCTTCTTTTCCTTCTTTTCTCAAGACTTCTGCTAAAGTCATCAGCAATTCGCTTCCTTCTGAATAGGTTCTTTCCAATTTATGAATGACTTCATTTGCATCTTTTTCCGTAAAATTGTCTCTGGCATGGAATATATACCTTATTAACGTTTCAAAATATTTTATACCCGTTTCTCTGTCTACTAATTCTTGCAGGTACTCTGCTGCTTTTAAAATAGAGGCCTTAAGCTCCTCATCGTTCTTAGTAAATATATCTCTCAAGATGGTGAGCACGATTCCCAGTTGTGCTTCCCCTTTAATATCCTCATCACTGTATTTTGATAGGTCGTACAACAAACATTCATAATCCAGGATGAATCGTTGTTAAAAAATTATACCTTATTTTAATCCTGTTGTCTGTATGAAATATCATTTTAAAGGCTATAAATTGCCCTATCTAAAATATATTCCCTGTATTTACCTCTCTTATTATAAGATTATTTTTCCGGCACAAGGGCAAATTATAGAAAACTTGACAGAAAAAACAAACGCTCATTATTTATAGAAAGGTGTTGACTATGAAAAACAAAAATATTTGGATAATAATATCGGCAATTGTATTCGTAATCGGCGCCGGTTTTCTCATTGCTCAATTAACAACTGATAATGACACGGCGGAGCCTCCTGCGGGGGAACAGGATACACAGGAAGAACCGAACATTGAACAACAAAATACTGCGGATGGCGAGAGACATTTTTCAGTCCAGCATATGGATTATCCTGGTGAAATGGCTCCGGATTTTTCAAGCGAGGAACTGGTGGCGCAGCCTTCCGGTAATTGGCTGACAAATGGCGGGGATATTTACAATAGACGATTTTCTCCATTAGATCAGATTGACACTTCCAATGTCAGTGATTTAAAGGCAGAATGGGTTACCAGCATGGGAACAGGCCATGAATTCAAATACTCCGGAGAATCTACGCCAATAGTATATGATGGCGTGATGTTTAACATTACAGGAGAAAACCATGTGACTGCGATGGATGCGACAACTGGGGAACTCATCTGGGAATATAAACCGCAGTTGGCAGAAGGGTTGGATACCCTTTGCTGTGGATGGATAAGCCGCGGTGTTGCTGTCGGTGATGGGAAAGTATTTGTCGGTTTGCTTGATGCAAGGCTGGTGGCACTCGACCAGGGAACCGGTGAAGTATTATGGGAAACCGTGGTTGATGAGTGGGAGAAAGGATACACGATCACAACCGCCCCCCTTTTCTATGATGGAAAAGTCTATACCGGTATTGCAGGCGGGGAGTATGGGATAAGAGGGTACGTTGCAGCATACGATGCCAACCTGGGAAGGGAACTTTGGAGAACCTATACCATACCGGCACCCGGAGATGAGGGATCCGAGACCTGGCCAGACGATACGGATAATTGGTTAAAAGGCGGCGCACCCGTCTGGCAGACACCTGCCATTGATCCTGAACTGGGACTTATTTATTTTGCAACTGGAAATGCTTCTCCCGATTTGGATGGAAGTAACCGGGAAGGAGATAACTTATATGCCACTTCAGTACTGGCTTTGAATGCAAATACAGGAGAATATGATTGGCATTTTCAGCAGGTACGTCATGATATTTGGGATTATGACTTGGCTAATCCAGTTGTTTTATACGATGTTGAGATGAATGGTGAAATGAGAAAGGGAATTGCCCAGGCGGGAAAAACCGGATGGGTCTATCTGTTGGATCGTACGAATGGTGATCCGCTCGTTGGCATTGAGGACACACCTGTGCCGCAAAGCGAGAATCAAAAAACCTCCCCAACCCAGCCGATTCCGGTTGGTGATGCTTTTGTGCCTCAAGGAGTTACAGAGGAAGATATCGAAAAGGATTTACCGGACGATTTCGACGGTTTGTATGGAGATATTTTCACACCATTCTGGGATGAACCGGTAACGGTACGACCCTCACCACAGGGCGGAGCAAATTGGGCACCATCTTCCTATAATCCTAACACGGAGATGTTTTATGTGTTAGGTAATAACTCGTATTTCTCTTATGCTCATTATGTGGAGGATGAAGCGAATATTTTTGAAGAGGGCGAGGAATGGTTGGGAAGCGTATGGCAACCGGTATCCGATGCACCTACCCGGAGTACTGTGACAGCACTGGATATCCACACCAACGAAATCGTATGGCAGAATGATTGGGACACTATTGCATGGAGCGGGATTTTAACTACAGCAGGCGACCTAATGTTCACCGGTCATAATGATGGAAGAATCATCGCTTATGACGCAACGAGCGGAGAACACGTTTGGGAATTTATGACAGATGCAGGTGCGAACGCCCCGCCGATGACTTATGAAGTCGATGGCACACAATATATATCCATATTCTCAGCCGGAAATTCACTTGCCGGGACACAGCATGGGGATAAAATTTACACTTTTTCTTTAAATGGTGATTATGAATCCTGGGAGGATATTCCCCAGGAGGATATTAATACTTCCCCTGTTCAGGAAGATATGGATTTCAATCAGGGCAAAGAAGAAGATGAAGATAAGGTTTCCGTAGACGAAGGGCAGATCGTGTTTGAAAACAATTGTTTAGCTTGTCATGGACAGGATGGTGGAGGCGGTCATAATGGGCCAAGTCTGCAAGATACTGAAATGGACAAGGACCAGTTAATTGAGCAAACTAAAAATGGAAGCGTAAATATGCCCGGCTTTGAAAACGCCTTAACCGAAGAAGAAATTGAAGCAGTTGCGGAGTATATGCTGTATCTTGTTGAGGAATATGAATAATGTAGGGTATGTTTGGAAAACTTTTATTGAGTAAACAGTGATGTAGCGGGAAAATTTCACCCGTTCGGTCACTTATGTGGGGATGAAGTCCTAAATGATGAAAAAAATTCCCATAGGGGCACTTATAAAGTGGATGAAGACCCGAATGATGAAGATTAGTTTTCATTCGGTCACTTATCAGACGTATGAAGTACCGATCGACGAAAAACATAATAAAGTCGATGACGATCATATAAAAACACAAAGGTAGTTGCTCACTTAATCGAACAACTACCTTTTTATATTCAGACTTATCAAAGGCCGGATATTCTGGCTAATTTGTAGCAGCTTCTTCCGTCATTGGAATATGAATGAGCTGGTCATCTTCTTCGTTCGGAGTGCCGCGGTCATCATGATTATTAGTAATCGTAAATAATGCATTATCATCAATGAAAACATCCCTTAATCTACCCACGTCTCCAAAAAAGTCATTCTCTGTTTGACTTTCCAAATCATAGGTGAATAACTTTGAACCTGCCAGGGATGCAACATAAAGTTCTCCATTATAATATGCCATGCCTGAAGGTGCCCATGTCTCTTCACCGGAATGATGGATTGGCGTTATCATGTCTTCATATTCTTCGTCCCCCTCAATGACAGGCCAGCCATAATTTCCGCCAGCTTCAATCAAATTGATTTCGTCATGTCCTGTCTCTCCATGCTCAGAACTGTAAAAATTGCCATCTTCATCCCAGGCCATTCCCTGTGCATTACGGTGTCCATAGGAAAACACATAAGAATCAGGAAATGGATTACTCTCCGGGATCTGACCATCCTTCTCCATTCTGAGTATTTTTCCTGCTAAACTATCTAATTGCTGTGCCAGTTCTGACTGTCCGGTATCTCCTGTTGTAGCATACAGCATATCATCCGGCCCGATTTCAATTCTGCCGCCGCTATTAATTTCACCTGCTGGAATATTTTCAAGCAGAACTTCCTCTTCCTTCCAAATCTTATCCTGCAAACTTAATGAGACAATTCGGTTTAGGGAATTTCCATTACTTTCATATGTGTGATAGGCATAGGCCATATTGTTTGTCTCAAAATCAGGATCCAGGGTAAACCCAAGAAAGCCTCCCTCACCTTCATGCAAAATATCTTTTGTAACCTCAACAGTCTGAACATCCACAATTCCAAAATCCGCATCAATTTCAACAATCATTCCATCACGCTGACTCAGAAAAAACTTGCTCCCGTCTTTGTTGATGGTCCATGGAATAAATAAATTATTTGCATTAATGCTTCCATCATCTGTTGCCACTACTTCTACACTGTTCTGCAGTACCTCAGCCGCCTCTTGATTGAATAGATCCTCATCCTCAGCACTTGTGGAATCAGGACTTTCGTCAGCACTATCTTCTTCCGGGGTATTTATGAAAAAGATTACCCCTGCCACGAGGACTATTCCCAGCAGACTAAAATATCTTAATTTTTTCAAACCATTCACCTCTAAATCTTTTGAATTTTGTCACTAGCATTGCCGATTTGTTCGTTATATAAACATAATTAGAGGTGAAAATTTGGACCATTCGGTGAATTGACGGAAATATTGCAAAAAATAGTCAGCCGTGCTAATGGGTTCAAGGTCTTTATATTTTGCATAAACAATGATGTCAAGGTCTTAATTTATTGCACATTCGTATTGTTACAAAGTCAGTGTTCATAAAAGCGTAAATAAAAACGGGAGGAACCTGATCTAAGGCTGCCTCCCGTTTTGTTGTTCATGTGGTTTGCAATGGTAAAAGTAATAACTGCCATCGTTTTGCGGTTGTGATAACAGCGTTTATTTTGTCAGCACCGATGGAAATCTAACAGCGTTTCAACAAACATGGTATATTGCCATGTAAATCTCTCCAGCTAATTGGCCAGCAATTTGCTGGAGCTTCCCAAAAACATATTATTTCAGGATTTTCCTTATTCTGCGACCGTTTCTTTATCCTTTCGAAAAAAGAAAGGAGCTGTTCAGCGTGTTCGGACGGGACCTCGACCTACATTTAAAAGCTAGTCAGGGAAACATTAAACCCAGAGAAAGCAAACCTGGCCGCTTATTCCATTCGACAGAATTCGGAGCGTCCCTGTTACTTCTTCCTCCTTCCACCTGTCTGTTTCGTCTCTCTCACATTTGTTTCCCAGGCGCGATCATTATCCATCATCTTTTTGGCTGCATATATTAATATGAACTGCAGGGCAATGATCGGAATTCCCATGATACCTGAAAGTACTTCAAGCGGTGGCAGTCCGCCGATTCGCATTAGCAGCAATGCCAGTCCCGTAATGACTGTCGCTGCAATAAGACGCAAATGCTTGGATGGCTCGTATTTCGCCATGTTTTCCCTGCTTGTATAAGATGCAATCGTATATGTCGTAGAGTCAAGCGTCGTAACAAGGAAAACCATCGCAATAATTACAAAGGCAATCATGGCGATCGTCCCCAATGGCAATGAACTTAAAATCGCCGGAATGGCCGCCATCGTGTCTTCTGCTGCTATTTCAAGAACAGGAACTTCCCCTGTGATATAGCTGTGCACACCAAGGCCACCCAATACACCAGTTGCTATCCAGGAAATAAGTGTTGGTGCTAGCAAATAAGTCATAATCATTTCTCTGATTGTCCGTCCCCTGGAAATTTTCGCTGCAAACACACTGTGCAGCATAGCCCAGGTTGCACTGTAGGCAAACCAGAACACCGTATTGCTTTCTATATGCGTCATCGCCCCTATTTCAAGAGAATTCGTAGACAGTGACATTTGAAGATAATTGGAAAAAAGGAATGCAATGCTATCCGAAAAGTAGCCAAGTATAAATACGCCAGGACCAGTTACCAAAATAAAAATAGAAAACACCGCAGCAAAATACATATTAAATGTACTTAAACGTTTAATTCCCCGCTCAATACCTAAATAGGCACTAATGGAAAACAGGAATACCCAAATCACGGTAACGATTAATGTCAGCATAAAGGTTATTTCTAGGTTGAAAATTTCTGCTATGTTATAGGTCACTATCGGTGCCCCGAGGCCTAGCGTTACTGCCGCACCAGCAAGAATACTGATAAGGAACAAAATGTCCAGTAACCTCCCGCCGAGTCCATCAGTAAATTTATCCCCGAAAAGTACCCTGGTTGCTTCTGAAACCCGCATCAGTGGCCTTTGCTTTACGTGCAGAATGTAAGCAAATGCCGGTGCCGCCATGACAAATATTGCAAACACCTGAACACTCCACATAAACATCCCGTAAGCATTACCCCAAAGGAGTGCTTCTGCCGATCCCGGTTCCACCCCAAACGGTGGATCGAGCGTTACTTGTGTCCACTCCGTCATCCCCGTGCGCATAATCGTCGACCCAAGTCCCATGGCGATTAATATGGAAGCATATTCAAACATAGTAAATCTCGGTTTTTCCATTGGATCACCGAGCACCACATCTCCATATTTAGAAAAAGATAAATATAAACCTGCTCCCACAAGAATAATGGCATACCAAATATAGCCCCAGCTAAATGAATTAACGATAAAATCAAAAATACCATTCAACAAATCCAGTGAAGCTGCTTCATAAAGTGAAAAAGGGATACTGATTACAATAATGATAATTAAGGACGGAATTAAAATTTTATAGTCAATTAAACTTTTCCTATTTGTTGTTTTACTGTTTTGCGCCATTCTTCTTCCTCCTATCTTTTCCTGGCAATCCTGCATAATAGATAAATAAATTAATTCCTTGGTGGTCTTTATTTTTCCTATTGGCAGGCAAGGTAAACATAGTGAAAAAAGTGGTATGATTTTTTATGCTACACAGGAAACAACAATATTTCCTTCCTCTGTTTCATCCTCCATAATTACGGTAACATTTAATATAAAGGAAGAGAAGAAAGGGTGATGAGATGACCTCTGAGGTAGTTATTATGAATAAAAAGGGTATGTCTTTAGCGGCTGACAGTGCAATTACCAGCGGTAGGGACGGGATTCAAAAGGTTTATAACTCTGCCAATAAATTATTTTCCTTGTCCGGCAGTCATCCTGTAGGCATGATGATTTATGGTGCGGCTTCGTTTATGGAGGTGCCCTGGGATGTCATTATTAAATCCTACCGAGACCATTTAGGAGTAAAAAAGTTTGATAATTTAACAGGGTATGCAGAGGGGCTGCTGCGATTTTTAAATGAAGATACGCGCTTTAAAAATAAAGAGATTGAAAGCATCATCGTCGATCGCACATACGCTGACATTTTAAAACAAATAGTAAAAGAAGTAGAAGAGAAAATGGAACTCCATCCAGATGAAGAGCATATGGATGACAAAATACAAGATTGGCTAATGGAAAGAACGGAAATCAACTTAAAGACAATGAAAGAGATGGAAAATAGTCTTTTGGATATCGAATATGCCCTATTTAAAGAAGCTTTCCATCCGCTCATCAAAGAAATAACCGCTGAATTAGTAACCAGTCCAATTTCTGAACCATTAAAGGAAAAATTATGTGAATTAGCATTTGAAGCAGTGAGAAAAGATTTTTTCAGTGCAGGGAGCAGCGGTGTTGTCATTTGCGGATATGGAGAAGAGGAAATTTTTCCGCATATGCTGAATTATAGACTGGAAGGATTTGTATTTGGCCAATTAAAATATAAAAAATTGAAAGAACGTAAAATCAGCTATACCTCTGACAAAAAAGATGGGACAGCAAGCATTACAGCCTTTGGCCAGACAGAAATGGTAGACTCATTTATGCGCGGAATGGAGCCAACCATGTCAGATGCCGTATTTGAAATCATCCATAAAGTATTCATGAACTATCACGAACAACTTAAAAAGTATACAGGTATTGAATTAACCAATGAACAGGTTATCTCCATGAAAAATTTGGGTAAAGAAGTATACACCTCTATTAATGAGGCAGTAGATGAATATCAGCAGCAAAATTATATATATCCGCTGCTGGGTGTTGTCAGATCGTTGCCAAAAGAGGAACTTGCAGAAATGACTGAGGCACTTGTCAACCTTACCTCCTTCAAACGAAGAGTAACAAGAGCTACCGAATCTGTTGGTCCTCCGGTGGACGTCGCTGTAATCACAAAAGGAGACGGATTTGTATGGATGAAAAGAAAAAACTATGTAGATCCTAAAATAAATTATCGCTAGAAAGGAGGCATTTATTGCTATGACCCCAAATAGAAAAGAACCTCCCAAAAAAGAGCGTTATTTCAATTTAACAAATGAGGATCGGCTTGAATTTGAATTAAAAGATAAAGAAAAAGAGGAAAAAGAAAATGCAGCCAGAAGCGTGATGGACAAGTTAAATGGAAAACACAAAAAGTAAATCTAAATAAAAATCGACAAACTAGGTTTAGAAAAATATATTCGTGGAAAACAAATAAATGTAAGGCGATCTCACCGCCGAAACTATCGAAAGGAGATGTTACCGATGGCTCAAAACAGAAAGAATAACAACAAAATGTCCCGTGAAGAAGCAGGAAAAATGGGAGGCAACAAAACAGCAAGAAATCATGATCAGGAATTCTATGAAGAAATAGGACAAAAAGGTGGAAATGCCACTTCCGAAAATCATGATCAGGAGTTTTACGAGGATATCGGGCAAAAAGGCGGAGAAACTACTTCTCAAAAATATGATCAGGAGTTTTATGAAGAGATCGGTCAAAAAGGTGGAAATACCACTTCACGTAACCATGATCAGGAGTTCTACGAAGATATAGGACAAAAAGGCGGAGAAACTACTTCCCGCAACCATGATCAGGAATTTTACGAAGAAATTGGCAAAAAAGGCGGTAGAAGCCGTCAGCAAAATAACAATAACAACTCTAACAATTCTTAAGGAAATGCAGGACGAGGGGACAGGAACCTCGTCCCATTTTTTATTTTGATAAAACAAGATGAAATTTCCCCCGCGGATAGGAATCAGCATTTCAGCAATCAAACTAGTTCCACGCCCTCTCCCTCAAAAGAGGCATCCAGCAAATCGATGAAATTGCGGATGCCTCTTTTTTCATTTATTTCCCCTTATTATCCTTTACACCAATGGCTCTCCCGGGTCTCGGGGAATCCGCAGTTCCATAAAGTTTACCGCTCCATGGATCAATCAGAATTCCTTTGACATCGCCTAGCCGATCATCTGCGGATACTTCCTCGAAACCTCTATCCAATTTATATCCCAATTCCTTCAATTTCTCCATTGATTGTTTATTAATGCCGTCTTCCCATTCCCAGGACAGCTGCGGATTATTAAAGATCCGCGGCTCATCAATGGCTTGTCCCAAATCCATTTTATAATCAAGGACATGCAGCAGCACTTGTGCAACAGAGCCGACAATCGTTTCCGCCCCAGGTGAGCCAAGTGTAAGAAATGGCTTGCCTCTATAAAAAACAATCGTTGGAGATTTGGAACTTACCGCAAATTTGTTAGCATTCGCTTCATTTAATGTTCCAGGCTCCGGATTAAAATCTGTTAAATCATTATTCAAAATAAAACCGTAGCCGGGAACCATAATACCTGAGCCGAAAATTCGCTCGATGGATGAAGTGCATGCGGCAATATTCCCCCATCTATCAATTGCTGTAAAATGCGTGGTCTCCATCCCATGAAAGCTTTTATCTTGCTTTTGTTTATATTTTGTCTCACCTTCTTCATATTTCCACGGATCTCCAGGCTTTATTTCCTGTTCCTTTTTCCGTTCCTTCAAATTAATCAGCTTTAATCTTTCTTCAATATAGTTATCCTTAAATAATCCATTTAAAGGCAATTGAACAAAAGCAGGATCTGCTATATATGTCTGCTGGTCAGCGAGTACAACCCTGATTGCCTCTGCAACAAGGTGATATTTTTCCCAGGAATGCACATCGTATTGACTAATATCCAGCTTTTCGAACATTTTCAGCAGCTGGGATATAGCAAATCCTCCTCCGTTTGGCGGCCCTGGAAGTGCCAAATCATATCCTTTATAGCTTCCCCATAAAGGTTCCTCAATGGTGGCTTTGTAGTTTTTTAAATCTTCTTTTCTAATAATACCGCCCATCTTTTCTAAGGTATCTACGATTGCATCGGCAATTTCTCCTTCATAAACAGAAGAAAGACCTTCATTGCGAATAAGTTTTAATGTCTTCGCAAGATCCTGCTGACGAATGGAATCTCCTTCCTTTAATGGCTTTCCGTCAGGGACAAACACCTTTCTTGCCTCTTCACCCATTCGATCTTTAAAATTATCTATAGTCCTTTCCCACAAGCTGGTGACGCGGTAATCATTTTCTGCCAGTTTAATAGCCGGGTCAATCAGCCGCCCAAGTGCCATACTGCCATATGTTTCATGGGCTAATTCAAGCATTCTCATCATACCCGGAATACCTACAGACTGCGGGCTGACCGAACGCTCATCAAACGGCAGCAGCTCATCATTCTCATTATAAAATATATCCGGTGTGGTCGCTGAAGGCGCCTTGCTGTGACCGTTTAACAACTTTGTTTCCTTCGTTTTATTGTCATAATATAACATATAGCCACCTGCAGCGATACTTGTGTTCATCCCTTCCACCGCTGTCAAAGCCAGCTGCATGGCAATGACCGCATCAATCGCATTCCCTCCTTCTTTCAGTACTTCTTCCCCTGCCCCTGCAGCTTCTTTTACGGGAGCGGATACCATACCATCCTCCCCGCTTGCCGTATGATATTTCGCAGCATCTCCCACTGGTTTTTGATTATTAAAAATTTCTTCCAAACTCATTAGTGATCACCTCTTGTTTTGATATCTAGGCACTTCCGGCTATATGAAAAAGCCACTGCCCGGCCGGCTTTTCAAATATGGATACTTTTCTAGTACCCTTTTCTGCCACTTTTCATTCTTGAGATGGTGGGAGAGACAAATATACGGCAAGTAATGGTTTATATAAATTTTCTATATTTTTCACTCATAGATATGCTTATTCTTAAGTGTGTAATGTTTACTTTCCTTCCTGAAAAAAGAAAACCCCGTAACTTGTTACAGGATTTTCTCTCTTCATCAAGGTTGATGCAGGGTTGAAGTCTTTCATTAAGCCATCTGTACCGTGGACTCTATCATTTCATGTCTCACTTCCACCTTCTTCCTTCCTAATTTCATCGAATTAAAAGGTGCTTCATACAATCCCATTTCGTGCTCCATTACTATCCACTCCTGACTAAGAACATTCTGCTGTTAATTATACCAATTAAGATCTCAACTTCAGACTGTTTTCGTAAAATTTGTTGCATTTCATTATAAATTCCCAGTTTAAAACATTAGAATTTTCTGCCAGAATATATTATACATTCCAAGAGCAGTCATATCGTTTAGATAGACAAGGGAGGAAGGTTATGAATAAAAAGAAATTCACTTTTGTCATTTCTTTGGGAATCATTGCTGGATTTTTCATAATAGGGATTTTAAGGTGGTTAGGTTTAGATATTTCGTTAGCAAATGTATACCATACTGTCTTAGGCGAACCTAATGCTATTACCATAACCATCGTATCTTTCATTACTATATTCTTTGTTTACTTTATAGTCAGTAGACTTTATAGAAAATATGCAAATTCTTGAAGTTACAATTTAAAAATAAATTCTCTAATCAAGTTTAAGGTCTTTCATACAGTTTTTAACATTTGGTATGCAAAACCTACAAAAAAGAGAAACGAGAGCAAACATCGTGTGCATCTCGCTTTTTATGTCAACAATCCATTTTTAACTTCTTCCATGCTTGCCCCATGATTAATATGATATGTCTGTCCATTTAACACAAACTCAGGTACGGATTTCACTCCAGCATATTCTGCTTCACTGATTTTTGAAGCATCATCGTTAAAATCAATCACATCTACGTCGACTTTGGATTTGTCCAAATAATCCAGAACCATTTTCTCCGCGTTAACACATACCGGGCAGCCGGCATGGTAAAATACTGCTTCTTCCATTAATTATAACCTCCTTAAATTGACCTTATATATAAGGGTAGGAGATGATGACAGCATGATCAATATGGGTTTCCTAGCAATGTCATAGGTCATAACTATTAAAGGTGCATATTCATTGAGTTTCTTTATGTTTCTTGCTGAAATAGCTGCATAAATTTAGCAGGAAAATGTGCAACGACATTTTCCTGCTAATTCCATTTGCATTTATCTAATGCTTATCCTGTTAACGATCTTTTCTACATAGCTTCTTCGCCATCTAACTCTGATGACCATAGTTCAATTAATTCATTCGCGTAACCTTCAAGGATGCGATAAGCCATACTCGAAATCAGGTCATTATTTTCCTGATGATTAAGCAATAATAGGAAGCTGTTCATATGTCTAACCACTTTGTCCGCAGCTCCCTGATTCTCAAAAAGGGCTACAGCAGTTAAATGGTTTTTCAGATTACGTGACGCTGCTTCATCAGCGAATTCACCTTCACCCTCAAAACGTTCAACAAGTGACTGAATTCCTGCTGCACTTACTCCTTCCGGCAAGTAGTCGATAACGATTTCTGCTTCGTTATAATTATTGTCTTCTCCGGAAGGATCATAGTCGTTTTCAACATTTCCGGCAGGATCCACAGAGAACCATTTTATCGTCGTTGTTTCTTTAATTTCCAATGTTTCTCCACCCATTCTTGTGCCGGCCACATTGATCACTTCAGAATCCAATGTAGGTCTTGAGCCGTCAAGCGTATAATAAACCGTAGCTGGCTCGCTCATCTCAAAATCAATTTCTACAGGATCATGATACGTTCCTGCTTCCGGAGAAGTCCAAGTTTCCGGATTCACATCATCATTGGCATTTGCAAGGGCGACCTCGAATAAACCAATCAATCCGTTGGCAAATTCCATTGCTTCTGCGTGACCTTCTTCATATTCCGGCTGAAAACCAACGCTTTCCCAACGTTCCCTTTCCTCATTCCAAAGTTGTGCTCCAACTTCAAAGTTCCATGCATAGATGCCATGGTCGTACCATAATGCATCCGCTGAGTTCCCTCCTGCAGAATACAGCACATCCGGAATCGGGCCTGTTCTGCCTGGATGGATGACAGTTCCACGATAATTCTTAATTTCTGTCAGTATATGCTCTGAAGCTTGCCAGTAGTAAGCTTCTTCACCTGCTGTCGGACGCGGCAATGGATTACGATCCGCATCATAAGCCCCAGGAGACCACATAAAGTAACCGCCGTGGGCATGAATATTCATGGCAAATTCTATGTTTGGAAATTCTTCCGCTAACCAAACAATATTCTTTGCTTCCGGCTCAGATTCTATTTCCGGTCCGGCATAAGTTCCTGATAAGCAATTTGTCGAACCACCGATCCAACCATCATAAACAGATCCAACTGCATGGTTTCTGTTTAAGTCAACGCCCCATTGATGGCTGTATGCCGGATCTGCAGTTTCTGCAGGGCAGTGATTCGTCATGTTTTTCCGTTGCATATTATAGTCATAGAATGAATAGTTACCGCCATCCGGATTCACTGTTGGCACAATAAAGATATCGAGATTATCTACTAATTCTTGCGTATCTTCATCAATATGATAGTTTCGCAGTAATCTTTCCGCTGTTTCAACTGATACAAGTGGTGTTACCCACTCCCGAGCATGTTCCTGAGAATACCCCAAAACTCCAGGGTTCGAACCATCCCTTTCTTTCCCGATACGGATTGCTTTAACCGTCTCTGGTTCTCTGGAAATTTCTGCAGGTGCATTTAAACCATCTGTTAATTCTATATCCGCTTCAGCTTGTACAACACCATTACCATTAGAATCCCTGTAATTCGTTGCCGTCACAAGATCACCTACTTGATCATTAAGGACTCCTATAACGTCATTTGCAGTGCTGTTAGGCTGTGCGGCATCATCTGTACCGAGCGTAACCGTTATCTCATCACCATCAACGTTAATTCCCAGATCCGCATTTTCCTCCTCTGGGATGTCAATATTAATGCTGATGTCATTCCCACCTTCATGCCCCCATGCTTCTGAAGTAATCACAAATGCAGCATCTACCGTTTCTCCGATGGTTGCTTGTGCATGTCTTCTATAGCCATTGGTTTCATAAGGAAGCTCGACAATCTCTGCCAGTTCAGGGAACTCCTCAGCCAACCCTATTATTCTTTCTTCTATTTCCATTGGCTCCATATAATGCGTAATAAAATCTTTCAGATAGTCATCATCAATTGGCGTACCATCACTAAGCCATTCGGTTAATCCTGTTTCAACAGAGCCTTGCTGACTGGAAGTAATCGTTACATTTTCCGGGACATCATCAATTTTCGTAAGTACGTAATGGTATAAATACTCTCCATAATCTACTTTACTCCTCATGGAAGCGGTTTGTTCTTCACCATTTCCATCTTCCCATGTAGCATTCATGGACACATTAGACCCTGCACTTGATTTTGCTTCAAGATATAAAAATGTTTCTGACATATTGGTAAAGTATTCTGCTCTGAAGACATTAATATTGTCTTCTACACTGGATAAAGTCCAGCCCTGTTGCAGCTTCCTCTCACGCTCTTCCAATATTTTTTCAACGTCTTGAGATGTTTGAATGACAGTTGGTTCATAACCTTCCATTTCTAACATCTCTATTTCTGCTTCTGTCGCTATAACATGTACTTCCAGCTGACCATTTTTGTCACTGGCATACCCTGATAATTCATACCCGCTTGATACCAGATTTTCTGCAGCATCCTCATCCGGCACAACAATTTCCACGACTGCTGTTTCCGGTGGTTCTTTTTCCACGACTGAAGATGATGCAGAAGAGGAGTTTAATTCTAAAGAAGTAAAAATCATCATGACTACTCCCGCCAATGCCACAAAAGACCACATAAATCTTTTAAGACTCATTTCCTTTCCTCCTCTATTGATTTTAGTATTCTATTAAATTATATAATAGTTATCTGAACATTGGTATGATTTCGATAAAAAATGATTCTAAAGATATATTAAATAATTTTATTTTATAATAGAATAGTAACGACTGTATTTTATTAATAGGAAAGAGTAATTAGGTAGATATATGTGGAATCATGTGTTTTTACACAGGTCATTTGTAGGATCAAATTTAAATTAAGATTTGTCACGTCACCATATGATTGGCTTGCATTTAGCTGAAGTTAAAAAGAGCTGGAACGGAAGAAAGCAGCTTAACGATAGAGGAAATAATGAATGATGCCAATGATTTCTGGATCCCTGACGGGCAGGAGCATTTTCGGGAGGAAGAGGAAACCCTTTTATCCGCATACGCCCAATACAAAGACATTAATCAGCCAGAAATAATAGAAATGCTTCTGGAACATGTGCAGGATCTTACCCTTTTTGATCAACTGCTCAAATCAAAAGATACGGACTTGAACAACATGCATAAAATAAGTACTATATTGGAGGCAATTATTCGTAAAGAGGAACGTGTCATTTTTCAAATGACAGAAAAAGCATTGCCTGAGGAAAAGTTTAGAGAGTTGGCATCTTATTTGCATTAGAAGCCTTCCCGTTTCGAATGCAGCATTTGGGATGAGTGATTTTGACCCTTGCCCCATCCATATTAGCGCCAATTGCTTCTTGCTGCCAAGCACTCAAATCCACCCTTTTTCCTCAGCAACAGAAATAGCAGCTATCCGATTTTTCACTCCCAGCTTATTGATAATCTCTGACATATAGTTGCGTACTGTTCCTGATGATAAAAATAACTGTATAGAAATTTCTTTTATCGTTTTCCCTTCAGCTACTAATTGTAATTCTTCTCGTTCTCTTTTAGTCAATGGGTTTTCATTCTTTACGCTGCCAAAAATTAAATCCGGGGCAAACTCACTTTTACCTTTCATAATCCTGCGAATGGAATCAGCAAGTTCATCACTGGGGCCATCCTTTAATAGATATCCATCTACTCCTAATTTCACTGCTCTTTCAAAATAACCTGGACGTGCAAAAGTTGTTAATATAATGATATTGCAAGGAGAATTGTGACGTTTCACTTCTTCTGCAACATCAAGCCCGTTTAACAAAGGCATCTCAATATCAATGATGCAAACATCAGGCTTTAACGAGAGGATTTTTTCCAATGCTTCTTCTCCATTTGCCGCCTGGCCAATGACTTCCAGATCTTCTTCCAGATCTAAGAGAGATCCGAGAGCTCCCAACAACATCCGCTGATCTTCTGCGATTACTATTTTTATCATTATGAAGCCCCCATTTCTCCGTCTTTTTCTACGACTGGTATGATAAATTCCAGCCTGGTTCCGTCTTCTGCCTGGATCTTCAACTTTCCATCAACAAGCGCTAATCTTTCTGACATTCCGTCGATTCCATTTCCGTTATTTTTATTTTCAAGTAGTCCAATTCCATCGTCCTCAATAATAAGCCGAACTTCTCCGGCTGTCTGCTCAAGAATTACAGTACAATTTTTTGCCATACTATGTTTTACAATATTTGTTACTGCTTCTTTTATGCACATGCTAAGTATATTTTGAGAAATACCTGGTATATTAGCAGCGTTTACCTCTCCTTCAAAATGATAGCTAATATCAGCAGATTCTAATATTGATGCTGCTTCCAGTAACGCTTCTGTAATAGATACTGATCTCATATCGGATACCAGTTCTCTAACCTGCTTTAAAGCTGTTCTTGATGTTCTTTCCACTTCCCTGGCTTCCAGTTTAGCCCGATTCGGATCTTTTTCTGCCAACTTGGATACAAGCTGTGATTTTAAGGTAATGAGAGATAGCGTATGCCCGAGTGTATCATGCAGATCACGCGATATTCGCATCCGCTCCTCCTGCTTCACCAATTCTTCAATTCTATTATTTGCAATATCCAGCTCCTCTTCCAGTTCCATTCGACTATTCATCGACTTAATACCAAATGGAACAATAAACATGATTACGAGATAGATAAAATAATAGTACGAACCAGATTGGATTTGCGTTTCATATTTAATGATTAAAGGCAGGGAAAGTGCTAATGCATACAGTGAATATATTGGATAAAACAACTTATTACTTCTGTACCAGCCGAGAAAATAAGAAGTAAAAAAACCAAGGAATACATTATTTATATTAAAGTAAACGGCAAAAATGAAAACAATCCCAAGCTGGACTATGATCCAATAGGTAAAAGCATTCGTTTCAAAGGAAGAATAGAGCTGCCTGTAACTGACGAGAAATAAAAGTAATAATCCCCAGCCGATAAGTGCTTTCCAGCCGCTTTCAGAAATAATGTAATAAGCGGGGAGCAGTAAGTAAATAAGAAAAACATGTGGGAAATACCCGTACTTCTTTGGAAAAATGCTAAAACTCCTTTTGTTTTTATCCACAGCTGCACACCGCCCTTTTCGCTTTTCTCTAAATAATACCATGTAATAGCTTATTATGCGCTATTTGTCACTGACAACTTGAATAATCGCTTTACTGAAAGTTTTTCATGGACATAAAATGCATAGCTATATATATTAGCAACAGCTTTAAACATCAGAACCAAATAAATGATTGAAACGATGATAGCCAAATAAGACAGGATAGAGAACCCATTTAATAATACATTCATCAGTATAAATATCGGTGAAAATACTGGTACAAAGCTCACCATGGTTGATATGGAAATCCATAGTTCGCTATTGTCCGTCGGCAGAAAAATCAACAGTCCAAAAACAAGAAAATATGGTGTTAGCACAAGCATTGATACAGGAAAGGCATCAACTGCATTACTCGCTTTTATAGAAATACCAAGTGCAAATAAGGTAGACGTAACAAGCATAAGAATACATATTCCAAGACTTCCAATTAAAAACATCATCGTTTCAAAATCAACCGCGGAAAGAAGTGGTTTAATGATATCAGCATATATTCCGAAATCATATGGGTTGAAAATGGAAAACGCAATACCGGCTATGATGACTGATGCCAAAGCACTCATTATTGTAACTAAGGTTAATGCGATTGAAGTAACTAATTTACCGAATAAGTAATTTTTTTCCGAAATACTCGTACTAATAATTTCAGACACTTTACTGTCCCGATCATCGATAACGCTCTGCATGATCACAGCAACACTGCCAAACAGGAAAAGTACTACAATGATTACTATGATGTTTAACATGCCTAAAGCATTCCGAAAATCATATGAAGAATCACTGCTCATATGTAATGTTGGCAGATCGGGCTGGAAAATAAGCAAATAAGTTACTGCAATCAGGGCTACAATCAAGTTGAATATAAAACCAAATAGTATGGACTTATTTCCTATTAACGTCTTGATGGAAAGATTAGCATAGGCCACATTTTTGTTTTTCATAACCGCCCTCCATTATTAATATGTTTAAAAATCTCCTCAATACTTGGCTTTTCAATAAGAAACATCTCAGAGTATGTATTCGGCAGTAATGCTGCAATATATTCAGCATCTTTTCTCTCTTGTAACGTAATTTCAAATACCCCGTTTATACATTCAAATTGAAACCCGTGATCCAGCAGCATAGTTTCAGTAAGTGAGTCATTCTTTACCTTCAATCTATGGCCATATTTCTTTTGTATATTTTCGATATAATCCAGATAGATTTTCTTTCCGTCTTTTAAAAACAAAAGTCTGTTTGATAAATGTTCGATGCTATCCAGTTTATGACTGGAATATATAATGGTACTGCCCTTTTTTTTCATGTATTGAATGGCATCAGCAAACACATCAACATTAATCGGATCCAGACCACTAAATGGTTCATCTAAAATTAAAAACGCAGGGTAATGGATAACAGCAGTAATAAATTGGATTTTTTGCTGGTTTCCTTTTGATAAGTTAGCTGGCATTTCATTTCTGTATTCTTCAACCTGAAAAAATTCCATCCAAAAATCAATATTCGACATTAGTTCTGTTCTGTTTTTTCCTTTTAGCATACCAAATCCGAGTAACTGCGAATAGACGTCTGTCTTTCCGAATAACCCTCTTTCTTCTGGCAAATAGCCGATATCATTTTTTATGTGGAATGTTTGATCACTGATTGTAATTTCACCTTGATCAGGCTTATACATATCCAAAATCAATTTGAATAACGTGGTCTTCCCTGCCCCGTTATGACCAATCACGCCCAGTACCTCATTCTCTTTTAAATCCATTGAAAAATGACGAAGGGCGGTTTTGTCTCCAAATTTTTTTGTTATATTGTTTATTTCTAAAAAAGACATCTGTCCTTTCCTCCCCCTTGCTGCTATTTCATCATTCTAAACTAATTGTAATACGTATTAAGAGAACTGATTAGTAGCTAATGTCATTAATTGAAAATGACATTTGTCATGTTTTTGTTTTTAACAAAATAATTAGCGACGCATTCCCTTTTAAAACAGAAATTTCCTTTCAAAGTAAAATAAACCAGCAGAAGAATTAGGTTATTCTTCTGCTGATTTTTGTTTATTGAACGCTGGTATACTGGAGTTCAAGCTGTATTTCTATAACCCTGTCCCTTGGAAGAACAGTAGCTTTTGCAACCTCTTCCGCTTCGGTTTCCATACCACTTTCTAAAAGCCGCCGCTCCCTCGGTTCTTCCTGAACCGCAAAAGCAATTCGTAATGATTCGACAGAGACTATGTAGCACCCCCACAAAAGTAAAATTTTGGGGGCTTTAACATATCATCCTAACATAGTTGCTCATTAGCGTTTACAACTTAAAATTAGCTTTCCATCAAATTAGCCGCATTCAGATAACCGTCCCCCTGCACATTGGGTGCTTGTCCCATATCTTCACTCGCATCCATCAATTGCTGTTTCACTTCATCAGGGGTAAGATCCGGATTGCTTTGAAGTAACTGTGCAGCCACACCAGCACAGATTGGCGTTGCCATGGAAGTTCCTGATAAAGAAGTATAACTTGAACCGACTCGAGCTGATTTATTGGTCTTATCAAGAAATGATCCGGACGCCCTTAGAGAAACAACCTCTACACCTGGTGTCAATAAATCCGGTTTCATATATCCATCAATCGTCGGGCCTCGGCTGGAAAAATCAGCCACAGTATCGTCTGAGCGATCGGTATTATTATGATCATCAGCAGCGCCAACGGTAATGACTTTCGGGCTGATGCCGGGGCTTCCAATAGTCCCTTCTTCAGGTCCTGAGTTACCTGCTGCTATACAAACTACCATACCTGCATCCCAGGCTGCTTCCACAGCCCTTACCACCGGGTCTTCTGCTGCTGGAACGGTCGCATTTGATCCAAGTGACAAGGAAAGAATACCTATATCATGCGCTGACTGGTTTTCGATACACCACTCTACCCCTTCAATGACTGTAGATAGAGAACCGGAACCCATTTTGTTTAGCACTTTCACGCCAATGACGTTTGCTTCAGGTGCGGGGCCTTTATATTGCCCATCTGAGGCAGCGCCATCACCAGCCGCATCACCAGCACAGTGAGTGCCATGTCCATTATCATCATAGGATTCAGTCTGATTGCCTACAAAATCCTGAAATGCCGTAATGCGTCCTTCCAAATCAGCATGGGGTTCAATGCCAGTATCAATAACCGCGATGGTGACATCCTTACCTGTCAAGCCGTTTTCCTGTAATTGATGGGAGTTTATCGAGGGAGTTGCAGTATCAAGTAAAGTAGTTACTTCTCTATCATAGTGGATTTTTTTGATGTGGTTGCAGGTGTCAACCAATTTTTCAATACTTTTCATTGAAAGATTGGCAGAGCAACACGAAATAGAAGGAAATTCACGTAACTTACGGTTTTTCATGTTTTTTACATCGCTTAACCCTAAAGTGTAACTGCCATTCTCAAATTCTATGATAATGGACATACGTTTCATACTCTTTCTGATATTCTCCAATGGCCGGTGTAAAAAGCATGGCACGAAGCGAAACGGCCGGTAAAAATCAACGAAATTACGTTTTATTTCTTTATCTAATTTCCCTCCCTTTCGTCTACCTAATTCAATCATGGAAAAATTCAACATAAAATATTCTCCTTTCGTGGATATACGTTATGTTACGTAAATACTTGGAAAAGAGAATATACAGTTGTGCAGAAAAATAGAAAACAGGCTTAAAACTAGTAAAAATGCAGTTCTATAAAATTGAATTCAAGATGTTCTTATGTCAGGGATAAAGAAAAATTCACATTCGACAGTATGGATAATCCTTCCATTGCCTAAATAAAAAACCAAGCAAGTTCAGCCTGGTTTAACCTTAAATATTCAATAAAAAGTCGTACTTTGGCTATGTACATATTTCTCCAGCAAATCCACAAATCTTATTTCGAAACTCCCCTGTAAAAAACTGTCCAGGCACCTTCTAAACGATCCTGAAACTCTTCTTCACGGTAAATAAAACTTTCTGTAAATAAGCCATCCATTAAACAATAAAAGCCTGCCCTGAATACGGGAAAAGAGTCATTTAACACTCCTTCATTTCTCCCCTGCTCATAAAAATCTTTTAGTATCTCATCAATTTTTTCATCACCTGCCTGCACGAGCCTGCGCAGATCTTCAACTAATGCTGCAGGCGGAAACAGCATTAAACGCTTGTATAACATACCTTCATGCTTCCCGCGAATAAAATCAGTACTATCGGCTAAAACTAGATATATTCTTTGTTCCGTTGGTTTTACCTTATGCGCATGTGCACTCGTGACCATCACTTCTATCCATTCTTTCATCACCTTTTCAGCCACTGTGAAAAACAATTCATCCTTACTGGTAAAATGATTGTACAGTGATGGCTTTCGTATGCCCACTGCTCCAGCAATATGTGCAAGCGTAGTACCTTCATAGCCATTAATGGCAAATGATGAAAGTGCTGCTTGGAGAATCTTATCCCTTGTTGTATCTGACATATATGACTCCCCCTCATTTAAATAATTACACACACAAATATATAATGCAATTGCCTATGGAATGAATGGTATGCTATACTAATATCTAACTACCGTTAGTTAGTATTTAAAGTTAGTTTACCAGAAAATGAGGTGTTTGCAAATGAATACGAGATGGCTCCTTGTTGTCATTGCTGCTATTTTTGAAGTTGGTTGGGCAACAGGGCTTAAATATGCAAACGATACGCTTACATGGACCTTAACGGCAATCGCTGTTGTTGTGAGCTTTTGGCTGCTCATTAAAGCGGCAACATTACTTCCAACCAGTACGGTTTATGCTGTTTTTGCCGGATTGGGAACCGTTGGGACTGTAATTGTTGATATTGTATTTTTTAATGCGCAAATTCATTTTTGGATGATTATGTTCGTTGCACTTCTGCTTACAGGTGCCATCGGATTGAAAATGGTAACAGGTGAATCATCGGAAAGGGGATCATACTCATGAACTGGGTTATACTTATTATTGCCGGATTCTTTGAGGTTGCCGGTGTCACTGGCATACAAAAAATTACAATTGGGGAAAAGATAACAGGATTTATCTTTTTAATTGGCGGATTCATTATCAGTTTCACTTTACTGTCTATTGCGATGCAAACCATTCCGCTTGGTGTCGCTTATGCCGTTTGGACTGGGATAGGAACCGCGGGAAGCGCAGTCATCGGCATGATTTTCTATTATGAATCTGCAGATCGCTTGCGTTTGTTTTTCATGGGTATGGTAGTAACAGCTGTGATAGGATTAAGGCTTGTTTCTCCTTGAGTTTGTCCTTCATTCCTTCAAGTATGGCCAAAACATTTGAGAAGATCTGACTTGATGCTTTCATTGAAAAAGCAGTTCCTTTATCTTAGTATTAGCTATATATTAATAAGGTTTTGCTCTTTTGCAGATATTGAGAAAGGAAAGTCAAACGATGGCTAAGGAAATATTATCGCCTGTACATAGAAGACTGCTTGTCGCAATTGCGCTGGCGGGGTCTTTTCTATCCGTATTAACACAATTTCTCCTCATCACAGCCTTCCCTAAAATCATGGCTGAATTTGAAATTAATGCGAGTCAGGTGCAATGGTTAACGACCAGCTTTATGTTAGCAATAGCTATACTTATTCCTATGACGGCATACTTGATTGATAAATTTAAAACAAGAACCTTGATGATAAGTGCTATGCTTTTGTTTTTCCTGGGAACATTGCTCGGATTGTATTCACCTTCCTTTGAAGTCTTGCTTGCGGGACGCATCATTCAAGGGATTAGTTCCGGGATTATGATGCCTTTGATGCAAACAATCCTGTTTCTTGTTTATCCACGGGAAAAGAGAGGTTATGCCATGGGGTTGGCCGGTCTTGTCATTAATGTAGCACCTGCCATTGGCCCACCAATTTCCGGCGTGCTTATTAATCACTTTGAATGGCGCTCGGTATTTCTCTTTACACTTCCGGTAGCAGCAATCATACTGGTGTTTATTATCCTGTTTATGCGCAATGTAACCGAGCAGCGGGAGACAGAAATCGACTTTTTCTCTATTTTCTTATCAACCATTGGTTTTGGTGGTGTGCTGTACGGATTTAATGTGATAGAATCTGAAACGGCTGGCAACGTCGCCACCCTCAGTATAAGCGTAGGTTTCGCAGCCATTATTTTATTCGTGGTGAGACAGCTGCGTTTGAAAACACCGATTCTTGAACTTCGCGTACTAAAGGTGCCAGTTTTTGCACTTGTGACAGTTATATCTATTATATCTTTCAGCTTACTGATTTCGATCGAAACCATTTTGCCCATGTACGTACAAAATGCGCAGCAGCTTTCCCCTTTATATGCGGGACTTGTGGTAGCACCCGGTGCCTTAACACTTGCGGTAATGAGCCTTTTTGCCGGAAATTTATATGATAAGTACGGCGGGAAAATCATTACTATTATTGGTTTTGTTTTACTCTCTGTCAGTACACTTTGGTATTACTTTGGACTTGAGACAACCAGCTCATTCGTATTCACATCATTTCTTTTCATGATGTCCATGGCTGGGGTGGCATTGATCAATATGCCGATTATGACTGCCGGCATTAACGCTTTACCGGATAAGTTAATTCCACACGGAACGGCGATTATTAATACCGCTCGGCAATTCGGCGGATCACTCGGACTGACATTTATTATTTCCTTTATTACCATGGTTGCTTCAGGTGCCGGAGAGGCGGATCCATTAAATTTCCTTCATGGCGTAAAAACTGCACTTTATGTTGCTTTTCTATTTTCTGTTACAGGGCTGGCGCTTTCACTTTTTTTGAAAAGAGATAAGCGAACTGCTAGGTAATAAACAGGAAATAAAGTATTGATTGCAGGGACCCGCCTGCCTGGATTTCATTTAAAAAGAGGTTTCCAGCTACTTCATTGGAAACCTCTCTATAATCTCAACAATTCACACCTTATTATACCTCTGCTAGCTACAGCTGCCAGCTTATTTATGATATTTTGACTCAAAACTATTTAATATGTGAATTGCATCTTTAAAAAAGTACTGCCTCCGTCCATTTCTTTTGAACTCCCTTATTTTCCAACGGCAACATTTTCATTTGAATCCTCACGCTTACCTCTGGAAACAAATCGACTCACCGCAAGGGCAATCGCTCCATCTCCGGTTACGTTACATCCAGTTCCCAGGCTGTCTTGCGCCATATAAATCGCAATCATAATGCCAATGGCTGCCTCATTAAACCCAAGCATGGAAGTGAGGAGGCCGGATGCTGCGATAATTGCTCCACCTGGTACACCTGGAGCTGCAATCATGATCACACCGAGTCCCAATATAAACGGGAAAATCATCCCGAAAGTTGGCGTTGCTAAATCTCCAAACAGCATCATGACAGTCATCGAAGCCATTGTAATAGTAATCGTACTGCCGGCCAGATGTATATTCGCACATAAAGGAGCAATTGAATCGGCAATAGCATCGGCTACTTTATTTCGCTTAATCTGCTCAGTGGTGACTGGAATCGTTGCGGCACTGGACATTGTACCAATACCTGTAAAATAAGCAGGCAGCATGGTTTTTATCAGACTAAAAGGATTGCGTCCCGTAAGACCACCCGCAATGGAAAAAGCACCAATTAAATATAGCCAATGAGTAGCCAACGCCAATAGCAGCACTATACCAAAAGAACCCAATGTCTCCCAAACAGTTCCTTCAGCTGCTAATTCCGCAAAGATACTCCCGATATAAAATGGTAATAGCGGTATAATGACACCCCAAAGGAATTTTTCAATAAGATTCTTTCCCTCATCAAAAAAGGATTTTAAAGTTGTTGCATTTGTGCTTGCAATGCCAATTCCAAAAATAAATGCTGTTACCAATGCAGTAATAATCCCCATTGCTGGATCGATGGCAAATTCAAAAAGTGCTGAGAATCCATTTTCATCTGAAATCGCAGGTGCAGTTCCGTCAAGAAACATCGGAAGGATTAATGTTGCTATTACAAATGCTAATACCCCGGCTATAACAGTCGATCCATATGCAAACCCAGCAGTTAAACCGAGCACTTTTTCGGAATTCTTACCCATACTGCTTATACCACTTGTTATAAAAAATAATATGATGAAAGGAACAATGTACGTGAGAAATTCACCAAAAATCATTTTAAACGTGACGATGTATTCCATGATCGCTTCATTAACAAGTAAACCAATCCCAATACCAGCTACAATACCAGCCAATAATTTTAATATAAGCTTCAATTATAACACCCTCCATAGAACCAAATTATGATCCCTATTATATTATTTCTATATCGAGTAAATATGCTATTTCTTCCCTAAAATCATTCATTAGCGGCATCATAAGGATCTGTTATTTTTTCACTTAATTGTCGTCTAAGTCACATCTGTTTTCATTATTTACATCGTATTCCACCTTAACCTCCTTTCTGCAGCAGTTCATAAATCAATTAGTTGACAATCACAACCTGGAAAGAAGGCGGTTACAAAAACTTGTCTGCTTCGTAATTTAAACGGGTATTCACCTTTTAAACCCGCCTTCACAAATGGTTAGTGCTGTCAATTGATTTTAATATACTCTAATTGTAAATAGTTGTCAATTTTTTAAATTATTATTAATTTGATGACCAAAACAGGTTCCACTAACTTAGTGAAACCTCCTCTATATGCTCCATACAGCTACCTGTAACTTTTCGTATTTTATTAAAAATGATAAGCCTGATCAGCTGCTTCTATCCCTTGATATGTCTCCAAATACGTTCACCCATCGCTTGGAACTTCATAGTTATTTGTAAGTTTGCGCAGCTCATTAAATTCTGCTGATAAATCTGCTTGTTCTGCACCATTTGCTTTTACTTTCGCATTTATATCTGCAACAATATCCCGAACTTGTGCCAATTCCGGATGATTTCTCCCATATAACTAATTTGGACAGAAAAAAACTTGACCTATATCAAGTATCTGAACATAACTTAATAAACTTTCATAATTCAGTTCATGCGTAATAGGTAAAGAACAGAAAATGTTTTTCTCATCCAATGAATGGATTCTCGGTCTTAAACATCGCTTTCCAAATTAGAAAATTCATTTTACCTCTATGAGAATCATAACTTATAGTCAGAACATTTATAATGGGAGGTTTTCGCATGTGCACCGCCATTACATTAGAATCTATGCAAAAGGAGCGTTTCTTTGGAAGAACGATGGATTTTTCTTTTCCTATTGAACCTGGTCTTTATGTAATCCCGCAAAATCATCAATGGAATAGCCTAATAACAACAAAAAAATACACCGATAGATACAGCTTTATTTCTATTGGGCAGGAAACCGACGGGATGTTAGGTTTTTTTGATGGTGTTAATGAACGAGGCTTTGCTGCTGCAGTTTTATATTTTGAAGGTTACGCTGATTTTGATTTACCACTACAGGATAAAGAGCCGATTGCTTCTATAGATTTCTTGCATTATATTTTAGGTCATTGTGACTCCGTAGATAATTTAAAGGATTTATTAAAAAACATCTGCATTGCAGGCGTGCCTGATCCTGTTACACAAAAAGTGGCACCTTTACATTGGATGGCCACCGATAAAAGCGGGAAGTGTGTAGTTATTGAGCAAACGAAAATGGGGCTTCAGGTAATAGATAATCCCATAGGAGTGATGGCCAATAGCCCTGATTTCCCCTGGCATATGACCAATCTAAGAAATCATATGGATGTATCCGTTACGCAAAAAAAGGAAGTTCATTGGGGAGATGTATTATTAAAACCTTTTGGGCAAGCTGCTGGAACCATGCCTCTGCCCGGTGGCTTCACCTCTCCAGAGCGTTTTGTACGAACTGCTTTTCTAAAAACACATGTTCAAGTTCCGGAAAGTCGGGCCGAAGCATTGATGTCATGCTTTCATATTATGAATAGTGTTTCAATTCCCAAGGGCATCGTCCAAACTGACAGGGGAGCTCATGATTATACGAAATATATTGCTTTTATAAATACGAATACATGTACATACTACTTTAAAACCTATGAGAATGATCAAATTATAAAGGCAAATCTTTGGGATTATCATACACAAGGGATGCAACCAATCTATCTTGGCGGTATTGTGAAACCATTTATGATTTAAACACCATTTTTTATCACCTCCATTCCATTCGACAAAAACCAACAAAATTGGGAGTGTTACCTGATTAGGTTCATCGTCCAAGAAAAATCATTTGCTGATGAATAGATTGATTAGAAAGTGCTATAATTTTTGGAGGTGTTACAATGCCCATTACACGAGGTACAGAAGCTATGAGCCCCTTAAACTTGCTGGCAGAGATACCAACGGAGAGGCTGGCTTTTGTCGCTGCCATCTTTTTTCTCATCGGTTCAGGAATTTCGATGTATATAGCTTATAAAAACCTTAAAACCTCCTCTCCAACTTTACCGGTTAGTGACCAGGCGGTACTGAGATAAGAAGTTCAATTTAACTTAAAAAATGAGAACTTTTATATAGTTATTTAGATACTGGGGTTAGAGACCGTAAAGACTGATGGGCTCCTTAATCTTTTCGGTCCTTTTGAGTAATCACTTTTTAATGAATAATGAGAAGCTCGATCTCCAGCTTATATTAGTTTATTTACCAATTTATGGAGTTTAAAAGTCTTTATTATAGGATTTGTATGAAAAGGGCGTGCTATTTGCATCCATTTTATTAGTATGTATTATATATTTTTGTTGGCATCCCAATGAATATTCCCACCACTTAATTTTCTATTCAAAAATTTGAAGTGGGGGTTTCTAACGTATCGACACATTCCCGCTTAACGTCAGTGGAGCTGTCACATCGGTGAACTATTTACACCCAGCCCCTCTATACCATCGGTCTCGCCTTTGGTACTTGAGGATGGGGTACTCTCGACTGGGGTTGATAGATAAATTCATGAAAAGAGATTGTGTTCCTTTGTGATTATAGCAAGCAATACAAATTACCAGAATAAGCGTATTCTTGTTTGTTTCTTCAAATATTGGCCCAACTCATAAAGACAGACACAAGGATTTATTCAATGCGACCAATTCTGGAATACCGTCGACGCTCAAGTTTTTGCATTTTATTCTTTAGAAAATACGTACATTGGTATAACTGTTTCATAGCCCAACTTCTTATATAAATGGAATCCCATTTCGCTTGAACCTAATATATTTTTTATTACACCATAATTTTTAGACATAGCTAACTTAAAAGAGCAGAGGTTAGCAGCTAATCCAAAACCTCGATAATTTTCATCCGTATGGATTCGATCCAAATAGGATACGCCTTCATTTATAGACAGAATCCCGGTACAAACAGATTTATGGTCAATATCAATAAAGTAACTCTGTTTTCGCTGATAGTTTCATTAAATATTCACTTGCTTGCAAATCATATCCCAAGCCTTCCATCTTTTTATTTACTTCCGCTGTATGTGAAAAAAGTGTTTCCCAATGAGGCTTATTTAAGTGTTTGAATTCGCTTGGCAGTGTTTCAGATTGATAGAAATGAAATAATTCAAGCTCACGTCCAAATAAGTCAGCTTAAAATATACTGAAACTGGTTTCCAATTTGAATGTCAAGCCATGAATAATTAGAAGTTTGGTTAGACAATATAAGGTTAATTATATATGAAGGATGAAATGTATGAAACAAAATTTGCAACAACAAAAGCCAGTAATCTTACTAAACATTGATTCACTAATGCCTTATCCGTTGGAAGTAGCTGTACAAACCGGGCGCGCGCCTGCATTGCAATTTTTGATGGATAATGGCAATTATATTTCCAACATGGTTAGTTCATTTCCAACCATGTCAGTAACCATTGATAGCACGCTCCTAACAGGCACTTATGCGGATAAACACCACGTTCCAGGATTAAACTGGTTTGATGATTCTAAGGGTGAGATCATTAACTATGGGACGGGATTCCGGGAAACAAACAGGTTAGGACTCAAGCGAACCATTCATAACATGCTTTACCGGTTGAATAATGAGCATTTGAGCGGTGATGTCTCGACAATCTACGAGGAATTAGCTGAGTTGGACATTTCATCTGCTTCGATTAATTCTTTTGTCTATCGCGGAAATACGAAACAGCGGCTGCACGTTCCTCGATTACTTCGTCCGTTGACCAAATTTAAAGACAGTCAGCGGACAATAGAAGCGACACCAGTTTTCTCTTTAGGTGTGTTTTCGAAACTGCGCCCGAGAAGTTTTCCAACGCAAATTGCTGCAGGGAATTATAAATATACAGCCCGCGAGCTCCGTCATTTAATTCGCAGGAATAAACTTCCGGGGTTTACTTTTTGTATCTTTCAGGATTTGGACTTTCGTATTCACTTTAAAGGGCCAATGGATTTAAAGGGAATCACCCGAATTGACCGGGAGATTCAAAAAACATTGAATTTATATCCAAGCTGGGAAGAAGCTATTAGCCAAAATGTATGGATGGTAATGGGAGATAACGGTCATGCTCCGACTGGGGCCAAATATCGTGACTTCGTTATTGATTTACGTAAAATGCTAAAAAAATACCGTGTCACACGGATTCAGCGCCCCGTTCACAAAAAAGATCAGCTTGTGCTTTGTGTAAATCAGCGTATGGCTTATATTTACCTTCTTGATAAAAACATTTCGCTATCCGTTATTGCCGATTTACTAAAAACTGACAGCCGTATTGATATTATTGCCTGGAAAAATAAAGAATCTATCCATGTCGTATCTGGAAGGAGAGAGGGGGCATTAGATTATCATCCAAGCGGACAATATACAGATGTATATCAACAGTCTTGGAGCGTCGAAGGGAATCTGGGACTTTTGGATTTGAAAGTAGGAGATGACAGTAGGCTCACCTACGGGGATTATCCAGACGCCCTAGCTCGGATTTACGGGGCACTTCATTCCCAGCCAGGTCGTTTCCTTGTAGTTAATGCGAAACCAGGCTGTGATTTTAAAGCCCAATCTACCCCATTCCATCTTGCTGGTGCGGCACATGGTTCTTTACACAGGCAAGAATCTCTTGTACCACTGGTAATCGCAGGTGCCTCCGACATAAAACCAAAATATCCCCGCCTTGTGGATATGAAAGAATTTATATTAAAACTGATGCATTCGTGAAAGTATTATCATCGTTAAACAGGCTGAATAAATCAAATAATTAGCCTCCATGCGAATATGGGGAAATTTAATGCAACGGACAGTTGTACCGTTCCACGTACTAGCATGGAACGTAACAGTTCCGTTACGTCTTAAATATACCGTTGATGTATGACAATAATTCAAAAATTTAAAGGGGAATCTTTTTTTAGAAGTTTTAATCTATAAAGGGTATTGAACAGCCTTAGCGTAAGTAATGTTGGCGCCACTAATTGTAAGAATTCTGTTGTGATGAAGGAATTAAAACAGAACGAATTTTCACTCTAATCTAGACGTAGTCAAGATTTTTTCAACAAAAAATTAATTATTTCCGTATTGTGCTTCCTCCATCTCATTTTCTCCCTGATCTTGCTGTTCAGAAGGCTCTTCAGTTGGATCTGCTGTTCATCAACTGTGCCATAACCGAACAATAAACCAGTGGATGAATATTCCCACCACTTAATTTTCTATTCAAAAATTTGAAGTGGGGGTTTCTAACGTATCGACACATTCCCGCTTAACGTCAGTGGAGCTGTCACATTGGTGAACTATTTACACCCAGCCCCTCTATACCATCGGTCTCGCCTTTGGTACTTCTTTTAAATAATTCTGGGTTGCCAAACATTTACGGAGTCTGCAGTCAACGCTTGCTTTTTTGGTGACTTACCCACAAATTTTCTAAATATGTTCGCCGCTCCGTTAATATCGGCATTTAACAGTAATCCTTTACAAGTACGATAAAGCCCACGTTTCACTCGTTTTCCAGTGAACACAGGAGTACCCTTCGTGTCATTATATACAGGGATATCATCCCCATCTATAAAACTCGCTTTTGATGTGTACGATTCTTCTATCGTGATGACACGAATCCCACCTTTTTCCGCCTTGTATGTAATCATGTTGATCAGCATGGCATGCGGAATGCTGACAAATGATTGATTACTCGTTTTACCAATATTTATTTTTTGCTTCCAGCCTTCGTTTTTTCCGATAATAATTGTGTCTACCTTTTCTTCCAAGGCAAGATTCACAATTTTATGGCTGGCTTTATGAAAGATGTCCTTTAGCTTTCGGTGCCTAGCCTGATGAAGCCGTTCCAATCGTTTTGACGTGAAAGGTCCTTCATTTGATGTCTTACCATGACGAAGAACCCCCAATAAATGGGCTTTTTGTTTGTTGTAATATTGATTGATCGATTTTACATTTCCGCCTTTTATTATAAAGGGAGATGTACCCGTATTTGTCACCCCGGAAACAAGGTTATTTATGCCTAAATCCAGTGCCATACATCTGTTGCTGTCCGTTGGTTCTATCGCGTCATATTCTACTTTTCTTACTAATTCCACCACATAGTGACCATACTTGGGAATGATGCGCACTTGCATTAATTTTCCTTCTGCCATTCCCAATTTGCCAATATTAAGTTTTAGTTTTGTCTTCGGGAACTTTAAATATTTCTGTTCTTTGATGCAGCAGTCCTGGTTGGTGAAAATAATATCTTTCTCTGAGGTGCGGGAGTAGCCTGGGATGCGAGGTCTGGCGTTGTACTTTACCGGGTGATCTTTGTAATCTCTTAAACTGGCATAAAAACTTTTCCAGTTTTGAAAAACGGCTTTCATTACCCATTGGCTGCTCTGTATTGGTAAGGAAAGATAATCTGGTTGTTTAATTACATGAAATAAGCTGTTTAGAAAGTTATAATGAAGATATGGTTTTTCTTTTGTTGGTGCTTCAAATAGGTTGCATGTGACTTCTTTTTGCTTTTCAACAGGCTTTTTACTTTCTTTTTCCAGCCTGCGTTGATAGGCCTGTTGCTGTTTTTCGTTCATTGGCTCTAAGTTTTGACGGATGGTTTCCAAAACTTCTTGTTGTAAGGGATGCAGTGTGTTTTCACCTTTTAATCCCGTAAAAACCTGTCTGATATAAAAATTTACTGCATTATACATATTTTTTGCATTTTGGCACATTTGGTTCAAGTATGGGTGCATGCGATGACCCGGCTTGATCCAGATTTGGTCCGTTTTATAATAAAACGTTTGATTCTTTTTGATGAGACTTCACCTCCCACAAAGAATATATGTTCTTTTTATTATAGCACAGACGTTCTTGATCGGGAAGTCGGATCATTTGAATTGGCATAAACCAACCCTGATCCGAAGTCGATTCACCCCCACCCTACTCACATGGTTCCTTGAGATGGGGTACTCTCGACTGGGGTTGATAGAATTGCTACATCCACTGCTATGCGGACGATTTCAAGGTTTTATGTCAGGAAGAACGCCTTCTTATTCAAGAAAAGCGTGCGTAATTAGACAAGGTTCAAGCTTTAAAATTTTTGTTATCCTTACTCAGCACATACTTCTGTGACTTCTTCCAACCATACGATACATTCTCTCCTACAATTCCTCCAAACTGAAACGCTGCAATACTTTTTAAAGGGAGTATTCCTGAATAAGCAGAATATGCTCTTTTCTCTTCCTTCCATAAAATTTATTGTATCTGGGACTTCCTTCTATTCATATAGTAGTAAAGTATATTACCGAAAATGTAAGGGGGATTTTCCATCATGGAAGAAAAATTCAATAACGAAGCGAAACAATCGGCTGTAAAAGGAGAGCAGGAACCGATAACAACTGCTTATAGTGCAGGTCCTTCACACGTACCATCTTATATCCCTGCTCCTGCTTATGCACCATATCCAATGTACGTCCAGCCTGATTATCGGCAATATGGCATGGGTTATCAGAATAACTATCCTCAAACATGGGATGATCATTCCCATATGCAATCAGATTACAATAACTCAGAGCATCAGCGTTACATGTATGATTTATGCAAAAGGTACAAATATCATTTAATCCAATGTGAAGGTACGGATGGTCAAATGTATGATGGCATTATTGACAGTGTATCTGACGATAGTGTCTATCTACTTGTGCCTGCTGGAGATACGGAGAGAGATAATCAAGATGATATGACACGTCAGTTTGACTATGGCTATAATTACGGTTACGGAGGGTACGGCTATCCAAGAAGGTTCCGCCGCTTCAGTCGCAGGCGTTTTCCGTTCTTCTTCTTGAGACGGCTCTTTTTCCCGTATTTCTATTAACTCTATGGGGATATTAGCAATCCCAAGGTATGACTTTCCCCTATTTCTTAACTCTGGGTTCTCGGTTTGTAACGATCTCCAATCATGTCAAACAAGCGTATTCCTTATGACAGGAATACGCCTGTTTTTGTAAGCTCAATTAGATTTGTTTAGAATTATCTCACCTTGTCAATCGTCCATTCGAAATTAAGTTTTTACCATATGATATTTTGTGAAGTGTTAACTCATTGAGTAACACGACACATCTCCAGCTATTGTGTAAAAGCAGATTACTGTCTGGATTTATAATGGGAAAGAATACTAATTGTCATTAAATCCTCATGTATATCACCTGTAAGAAAGGAAGATATGTATGTCTGATTACGGTGGATACAGATACGGCGGAGGATTTGCGCTGATTGTCGTTTTGTTTATCCTGCTTATTATCGTAGGTACCAGTTTCAAGGGATATTAAAAAAGGAGAGGGGCTCTTTGTCCCTCTTATTAAGGAAAGGAGTACAATAAAGCTGTAAATATTACGGAAAACTAGTTAAAGTCAAAGATTACTATGGTAAATGATATCGCGGGTTATTAAGGATGTTATACCTAAGGGAATTTGGTGTGTCGACACTAAATAGACCAAATTATTAAAGGTTAATCAACTTGTATTCAGTTGGTTGTTAAATAATTTAAGGATCCATGAATTCGAATATAATTAAACCCAATGAACATAATCAAAAAGTTCAAGGTCAAGTTCGTGCTGGTTAGTAATAAGCCCTTTGACAAACTCTGTTTTGACGGCCTTATATTTTTTTGCAATATAAGCACCCTTCTTTATTGTATATAAACCTGGTTCGTGTAATTGAGCAGGATTTCAAACAACATTCCTCTTTTTCCGGCATAGACAGCCATTTAATATTCCGCCTCCTCCAAATCAATTGACTGACTTTGTTCTTTATAATTTTCACTTCTTCGAAAAATCATCGAACTATATTAAGTTGAATTAATTTGTACCCTTTAGGTAATAATAGACAAACATCCTTATGAAGACGGTGATTTATTTGTTCAACCAATTTCTTTTATGGTCCTTACTAATTATTCCTTGGTTCGCACTTATCCCATTGAATAAAAAGATTGTTAAAAGTTTTTTTCCCTCGTCACTGTTTGGTGCGCTAGTTTTAACTTTTATTTTCCAAACTGCGGACAAGTTTAATTGGTGGGAGATAACGGAAAATATTATCTTATTAGCAAATATCATGCCATTTGTTTATGGGATATTCCTTGTAGGCACTATTGTTATTTTATATTTCACCTATCATAGTTTTCTGATTTACATGATAACTAACCTTATAATCGATGCCATTCTAGCTTTTGGGATAAGTAAATGGTTTGAACATTTAGGTTTATATAAATTAGTAAACATTAATTCTTTCGGTGTTTATTTATTAGCTACAGTGATTGCTATCTTGATTTTTAGTTTTCAAAAATGGCAGGATTCTGTAATAATTCGCTCATAACTAATTCAATTTTTTATTTCACACTTAGTGCTTAATCCGTATTTGTATCGGACTGCGTAAGCTCTTCTGTGATGTGAACGATCATGATGTCTTCCTGGATAGCGTGTAATTTCATTGGTCTCATGATATTCACATCCTTTCAACTTCTACATTTCAATCATTAGACATAAATTCTTTTGCTTTTTCCTGTCGTTCTATCATGAAGTCAATGCTTTATTTTTTGTGGAAAATCTAACTGGCGCTTCCTCTCTGTCCACCTCTTCATTAGTCTCGTGTTCCATATATGACCCAATAGGTCTAGCTTCCTGATTTCTGAGGACCAGGCCCCCAACTAGTTTGTTTTCTTTATCCAACCACTGGAAATCGCTATTCTCCAGTTCCAAAATCCCCTTCTTTTTTTCCTTCATTACCTGCACTATAAATGGGCATTTCCATCCATCCTTTCTTGTTACATAAAATTTTAAAAATAAACTCAGTTGCACTGGTTTCTTTGCTTTTGAATCTTGTCGGTCATTGATCGGTTAACGCATAAATCGCATGTATTAAATATGAATGATCCATCATATCGAATGAAAGAAACGGAAGAATGAGATCAACTTATTTATCAAGCTGATTCTGCGCTGATCTCAACAGATAACTTGAGGGAAATAAGGGGAAAATAAGCGATAATCTCCAGTTCACCTCCCGGCTTCCTGAAACATTCAACTTGAGCTCTGAATTAAAAGGAAAGGCATGGAAACAAGACAAGTGGCAAGAAATTGGTAAATAAAAAGCCCAAAAGAAAGCTGCTTCCTATAAGCTCCAGTCCTTTACAGAAAAGTTGGATGGTTATACGTATCGCTTCGTTGTAGTTTATTCGGATAAACTCTATGAACAAAAGGAGAAAACTATCCAGCGTAAACTGAAAAAGGAACGTACGAAACTTGAAAAGGCGATAGATACTTTTGAAATAAAAATTGTCATGGATTGTGACCAGAAGTCGCGAATCCAACGCAGCATTTCCAGTAAGGTACCCTTATATCTACGCTCACATGACAAAGAATATTAAAAAAGAGGCTTCCACTAAGTTCAGTAACTTAATGAAAAACCTCTCTAATAATCTTATTGATTAAAAACATGAACAGAAACAAACATGAAGGCTTATAAACCCTGTTAAGTCAAGGTTTATAGGTCTCCATTACATCATGCCGCCCATACTCCAACGGCCTTTTTAGGCATTTCCTCATCTTTTTATCCGCTTAATAATCAATTTTTCAATCTTAATAACAGATCAATTGTTTGTGCGCATCTGCGAACTTTTAATAATAATGTGGTCTGAAATGTGGTCATTTACTTTTATTTGTATAAAGTCTACGAAGAAAATAAAAAGCCCTCGGTGTGAGGGCTTATTTTTAGTAATATCTGTTACAACAATGGCAGAACTTACGGTGATTGCATTTTCTGCGTTGACTATGGCAATGGTTTTTTCGACAGACTCGCTCTTCGCAATGGTGTTTTTCATGACAACAATCATTCTTCTTGTGACAATCACATTTACAATGATCTTCATGTTTCTTTGCGCATGGATCGTAACACATAAGTTCATCACTCCTTTCTTAAATAGAATACTCAATTAAGAAAAAAGAGATTGGACAAAGCTAATAGTAGATAACACATTTATTATAATAATGATCTGTATGGTGATAATCGGTAGATATCAACTTTAAGGAAAAGCCTTTGGAAGGGATAAATTTTAAAGCCCCCACAATCGTGAGGGCTTTTTAATCCACAAATACATTAATCACTTCGCTAAATTTAATACGCTCACCATCATCAAAAATGATACAATCTCCAGCAACAATACTTTTTAATTTACCTCTAGCTATATGAAAATCGCGTTCTTTGTAATGCTGCACTTCAACAGTAAGTCCGTCATGTATTGCCAGCTGCAGCTTCATTACATTCTCTTCACTCTGTTGTTCGTCCAGAACAGGTTTTTCTTTCTTATCATCCTCCATAATAAACACCTCACAAAATAGAACGTTAGTTCCTATTATAACAAGAAATAATTAAATGTATACTGTTATTTATTTACATTGAGTTACAATTTAATTATTAATTGTGAATTAATAATCTTAAACTAACTACCAAATAGTTTAATAAGAAAAAACTATGTTTTTTTATGTCAAATAGACGAAAATTGTGAAGTAAATTGGAGCAGCTGGAGCAATATAAACATTTTCAATCAAACACACTAAATCTACCTTAATATTTTTACCATGGTCAATTTTATGCCGATTTGTTTTTATTTTTTCAATTGGAGTAAAATTGTACACAGCTCTTATTTCTTTTTCATGTTCAAATGATAGTCGCTTTGTTAGTATTAGTTCAAACCCCTGATTGCTATAGTTTGAATCCTTTTCAAAGTCAATATACTTGACCTGACCAATCATTATCGACTCCTCTGTATTTTTGAATGAATCTTTGAAGCGTTTAAGATTTGATTGAATTGTAATGCCTTCATTATTTTTTACATACAAATCCCACATTGCTGCAGATTCATATTCATTTAAATGCCAGCAACTAACAAATGAATGTGCCCTAACATCTTCATTAAATTTAGCATATACACGTTTTGATTTTATTTCTTCTCTTTTAGAGAAATCAGAATAAACACCATCGTACATATCTCTAAATCTATCCGCTCTAGTAAAGTAAAGAGATTTATTTACTAACCAGAAAAATTGGAAGCATTGTTTAAGGAAAATTTGTTGAATGAGATTAACCTCGAATAAGCGTTATTTTTTAGTGTAAAAATTTTTAGGTGAAAAGAAGGACTTTGTTCCCTCCTGTCGAATAGGTAATTAGGAGGGGATGGGATTGTATAAAAAACATAATGTATTTGAACTTCCCGAGAATGAAGATTTAAAAATATGGAGGTTTATGGGTTTTACAAAATTCATTGACCTAAGGTTTGAAACAAAATAAAGTTGCGGCCGATCTCGGAATAACTACTTACCAACTTTCCATATATGAAAACGGAAAAACGAAACCAGATCCAGGTTTGATTTCAGATATCGCGGATTATTATAACGTCCGTGTCGATTATCTGTTTGGCAAAACAGACAGCACGTATGAAGAAAATGAATTCGATCCGCTTGCTGAAATCAAAAAAATAGTAGAGGGATACGGCATACAGGATATTTTCTTCCATAACATTGAAGATTGGGAAAATCTACACGATGAAGATATTAGGGAGCTAAGAAGTCATTTTGAGTATATAGCGCATAAAGCTAAACAAAGAAAAGAACAACAAGATTAGCACACCAGGATAACTTTTATTTTGGTGTGCTTTTTTATTAAGTTTAAGGAGGACTATTGACCAATGGAGATTTTCCTATTTTTAGTTGCTGCTATTTGTTTTATTCTTTCGTATGTGGGATTTAAAGAAAGAAAAAAACAAAAAATTGCTGAAGAACAGAAAAAACGATTGCAAAAAAAGGAAATTGAAGAAAAATTAAAAGGAAAAGTTACAGTGGATTATTCATTACCCAGACCTTCCTACAATAAAAAGAAAAAGATTACACCAGAGTTCATGAAATATACAAAAGCTCGAAAACTATCTGAGAACTATGTGATATTGGACTTTGAAACTACCGGATTTGACTGTAATACCAATAAAATCATTCAAGTTGCAGCTGTAAAATATAAAGACAATGAAAAGGTAGATGAATATACAACGGACGTTAATCCTGAGGAAAAACTTTCTAGCAAAATAAAATCAATTACCGGATTGGCTGATGAGGATTTAATTAATGCACCATTAATTGAAAGTGTGTTACCGGAATTAGTAGAATTCATTTCAAACGAAACGCTTGTAGCGCACAACGCATCGTTTGACATGAAATTTCTTTTACATAATCTGAATCAATACGAATTTCCTTATAAGAGGTATCGTGTTATTGATACACTTTCTCTTTCGAGGAAAAACATATCAACACCCAACCACAAATTAGTCACACTTAAGGAGTATTTAAATTTAGATCATTTGGATTCACATAATGCGCTACATGATTGTTATGTTGCTGCTGAGGTTTATAAGTATTGTTATGAAAAATCATTAGTAAGTTCTTAGATAATGAATTTAATAGAATATACAACTGGACTGAAATAAACAACCGTCCTTATTCGGTTTGTTTTTTCATAACTTCACACTAGGTACATTGACCCGGTGTAAAAGCCACCTATAAAGGAGGTGAATTAAGTAAGAAAAGGTGTAAAATGGATTATAATTTATTAAATAAGAGGAGGAAGAACATATGACATCTGTTAAATACTACCCTATATTAAAATGGAGATCTGGTGAGAAACAAGCTTTAAAAGAACTACCGGAAGGAGTTAAAAAAGAAATTGCGCCAATAATTGAGATAGTAGACGATGAAGAAGTAACAAATGTTCTCGATTTTGTTAAAGAACTAAATGGAATAAATAAAATTTACTTTGATAGCAGTTACATCGAGGAAGGGGGTGGCGTGGACTACCTAGAAAGTTTAATATCTCAAGCAGTTCTAGATGGTGTAACTGTCCTCCCTGTATTAACTTATGATGAATTCAAGAGTAGATCTAATAATTTTCTTGAGGTAAGTTCTGAGTTACTAGTAAAAGTTACACTCCCTGCTGATTTTGAAGGGGATTCGTATGAAACTATTTTTACGTCACTTGAATCTTGGAACAACAATTATGACCTAAAAGTAAGTGTCTTACTAGACTTAGGACTTGTGGAAGACCGTAATGTTGCTAATAGACAATTTTCTGAACTAAAAAGCGTTTTAAATAATTACCTTAGAAAAACATCTTTTCTAAACATAGTTATTGGGATTACTTCTTTTCCCGATGATCTATCTAGTATTCCATCAGGTGGTGAATCATTTTATAAGCGATATGATATTAAAATTTTCAAAGCACTATTTAATTCTCAAGAGTTTAATGACTTCAAAGAAAAACTTAGTTACTCTGATTATGGTGTCACTAAGTTCACAGATTCAGAAATAGACTTCTCTAAATTAAGATATGGAATTCTTCCTAAGGCTAGATATACTATAACTGACAGCTATTGGATTTTAAAAGGACAACGTGACAATGAAACAAAGGAATGGATCAAAAACCACCCAGCCTTAGCACAAACAATTTATAGCTCAGATTACTATTATGGTGAAGGTTTTTCTCCCGGTGATTACGATATTATGGAGAGAGCCCTAGGACACATCAAAGGAAATCCACAAAAAAAGATTGGACCTGGCGGTAATACTAATTGGGTAACGAATGCTGTTTCTCATCATGTAACAGTTGTAGTAAACGAGCTTTCCAAGGTTTTCGACCTTTCAGAGCTGACTTAACAAAAGATTTAATATCACTAGGATTTACTGATTCGGTGGTTATTTTAGATAATTCTCTTCTAGTTTTACTTTTTAGTCCCTTAGTAATTCCATGTTCATTTAACAAGCATATTAATTCTGGCTTCCAAAGCATTAAAGATAGACTAAAAACATTTATTGATTCATTTAGCTTTGGGTTTCTGACTACCTCTATACTATCCTGATTTGTAACCACACTATAAATACCCCACCACTCAGGTATTAAATCTATGGCCTTTTCTATATGTTTGTCGGAAACTACTAAAGTAACAGTATCAAATACTTTGTTATAATATTTACCTTGGGTTTGAAGTCTTTCAAGTGTATCAAATTCACTTTTGATTTCAAACCCATGTATTTTCCCATTGATTACTGCGATATCCATAATAGCTGAGCCCGAACAAACGTCTAATTCGTTTACAATAATTGTGCTAGGATCTTTTATAAATTCTGGGGTTTCGATAAATTCATCTAATAAAATTTTTCGTATATCCTTATCATACAGCCCCATTTTTTACACCCCTAAATTTAAAATATATATTTAATATATTACAAATTATAGCTCTAGAAGTAACTATTATCAACTTCTAATTTTATCAGGTATTTATATTTTTTCTTAGTAATGTTTAGAATAAAAATCTCAAAACGGTATTAAGTACCAAGTTAATAACGGTAATTGAATTTAACACACAAAATTGTAAAAGGTGTACATTAATCTGTACACCTTTTATTATACAATTAAATCGAACGTATATTCTATTAAGGGGGGAGTGTTATGCAATATGTCAACACATCATTAGAAGATTCAGTACAAAAAATATATCAAAAAATTGGGGTTAGGGATCCTGATCATCCGATGGAGGATACTGCAGATAGAATCGGCGTTTATATCTCACATTGGAAGCTTCCGTTTTTGATACCGGGTAACATTGTCCTGGATCCAATGCTTTCAAAAGAAAAAAAGAAAGAGGTGTTCGGGCACGAGTTATGTCACCACTTGTGTCATGTTGGAGTTCAATTGGACATGCCTGAGAGCTTTAGAATGCTGCAGGAATACCAGGCAAAAAACTTTGCACTTCACTTTTGTGTTCCTACTTTTATGTTACATCGATTAAGTTTTCCAAAGCATCGTAATGAATCGATAGGAAAGATAGCTGCTACTTTTGGTGTAACAGGCAATTTTGCTGCAGAACGTTTAAGACATTATGAAAAGCAAATTAATGGCTTTATGGTGTATGAGAAAGTTAGTAGACAATTAATACATTGAGCTACAATAAAAAACTAATATTAGTTGACCACCATATACATTCGTTAACTAAATTAATAAAATGTATTCATTTCATATACCAGAAATACAGAAATCATTTATATCATTAATTTGGGGTGATTTGATTGGCTTACATAAGGAAACGTGGCAAGACATGGTATTATCAAATAGAATGGAGAGACCCAGTGACAGGTGAAAGAGATCCAAAAACAAAAGGTGGTTTTCCTAGTAGGAAAGAGGCTGAGTTTGCAGCGCAAGAAGTAGAAAAGCAATTATCTGAAGGTACATACGTAACATACGTAAAGGAAGGAAACGTACCGTTCATTGACTTCGCAGATGAATGGTTGGGACTATATGCTAAACGTGTGAAAGAAAGTTCTGTTCGTGCAAGGGAGAAAGAATCGAAGCATTTCAGAAAATATTTAGGTAAGATGACAATTAAAAATATTACCAGAAAACAATACCAGTCCGTTCTGGATAAAATTGTTCGATAAAGGTTACGCTCACAATACCTTAGATGGAATCCATTCTACTGGAAGGATGATATTTAAGAAGGCGGTAGAGCTTGGAATCATTAAACCAGAATTAAACCCTACTGCATTCGCAACAATACCTAAGAGAATTGAAACTGTTGAGGAAATCGGAAACAATCAGGATGAGATAAAATTTCTTGAGAAAGACGAACTTATCAAATTCCTTAGAACCGCAAAAGGAAAAAGGCCTTGATCGAGATTTTGAGATGTTCCTGACACTTGCATATAGCTGTTTACGTGTTGGGGAGCTGTTAGCTTTAAAATGGCCGGACATCAATTTTGATAATGACTCTATTCGCATTACTAAAACTTGTTACAACCCGAAAAACAATACAAAGGAGTTCAAGCTGCTTATTCCAAAAACAAAGGGGTCTATCCGTACGCTTAAAATGGACAAGGTTGTTATAAATGCATTGAGAAAATATCGAACACGTCAGAATGAAATAAAAATGAAATACAGGTCCACGGTTTCGTGTTTGCCAAAGAGCACAATTATCCAGGTTATCCTGATTTTATTAAGACTATAGAAAATCGAATGAGTCGACTTTTGAAGTTGAGTGAAATAGATAAGAAGGTTAGCCCTCACTCTCTTCGACATACGCACACTTCACTCTTAATAGAAGCAGGATTAATGTCAGGAGAAGGAGAGCTTATCATTAAAGAAATTCAACAGCGTTTAGGTCATAGCGATATCAATACAACGATGAATATTTACGCTCACATCACAAAACAAATGGAAGAAAAAACCTCCCAAAAGTTCAGCGAACTAATGAGAGGTGCTCTGGATTGACTGCGATTTTCAACCAAATCCAGTCAAAATCCAGTCAAAACATATTTTGCTAAACAAAAAATCGCTTTGTATCAAGGTTTGCAGGACGAGCTTACATCATGCCGCCCATACCACCCATGCCGCCCATGTCAGGCATACCGCCACCACCGGCACCGGCACCTTCATCTTCTGGAATGTCTGCAACTACGGCTTCAGTTGTCAAGAACATAGCCGCTACAGATGCTGCATTTTGCAGCGCAGAACGAGTAACTTTTGTAGGGTCAACGATACCAGCTTCAACCATGTTTACCCATTCTCCAGTTGCTGCGTTGTATCCAACGCCAACTTTTTCACCTTTTAGTTGTTCTACAATGATAGAACCTTCTAGTCCGGCATTTTCCACAATACGACGTACCGGTTCTTCCAATGCACGCAATACAATGTTTGCACCTGTTGCTTCATCACCTTCAAGGTTAAGGTCTTTTATTTTGCTTAATACATTGATCAGTGCTGTTCCACCACCGGAAACGATGCCTTCTTCCACTGCTGCACGTGTGGAGTTAAGCGCGTCTTCAATACGCAGTTTACGCTCTTTTAATTCTGTTTCCGTTGCAGCACCAACTTTGATTACTGCTACGCCGCCAGCAAGTTTAGCAAGGCGCTCCTGCAATTTTTCTTTGTCAAATTCAGAAGTGGTTTCTTCTACTTGTGCACGGATTTGTGCTACACGGGAAGAAATGGTTTCAGGATTTCCTGAACCTTCTACAATCGTAGTGTGTTCTTTTGTTACCACTACTTTAGAAGCACGGCCTAATTGTTCAATTTCAGTGCTTTTCAGATCCAGGCCAAGGTCCTCTGTAATCACTTCTCCGCCAGTCAATGTAGCAATATCTTCAAGCATTGCTTTACGACGGTCACCGAACCCTGGAGCTTTAACAGCTACCGCGTTAAATGTACCGCGAAGTTTATTGACAACCAATGTAGCCAGCGCTTCCCCTTCTACATCTTCAGCAATCAAGAGAAGTGGTTTGCTTTGTTGTACAACCTGCTCAAGTACAGGAAGAACTTCCTGGATGTTGCCGATTTTCTTATCTGTAATTAAAATATACGGATCTTCAAGAACGGCTTCCATTTTATCCTGGTCTGTTACCATATATGGAGATGCATATCCACGGTCGAATTGCATACCTTCTACAACTTCTAATTCCGTGTTGAAACCTTTTGATTCTTCAATAGTAATTACTCCATCGTTTCCAACACGTTCCATTGATTCAGAGATCAGGCTTCCCACTTCATCATCACCGGATGAAACAGATGCCACTTGTGCAATGGACTCTTTGCTTTCAATGGATTCAGAGATAGATTTTAATTCCTCTACAGCTGCTTCTACTGCTTTTTCAATTCCGCGGCGAACACCAACAGGGTTTGCACCGGAAGTTACGTTTTTCAATCCTTCTGTAATCATGGACTGGGCAAGTACTGTTGCTGTTGTTGTACCGTCACCAGCAACATCATTTGTTTGAGATGCTACTTCAGATACAAGCTGTGCACCCATATTTTCGAATTGGTCTTCCAGTTCGATTTCTTTTGCAATGGTGACACCATCATTTGTAATTAATGGGGATCCGAATTTTTTATCTAGAACGACGTTGCGTCCTTTAGGTCCCAATGTTACTTTTACAGCATCTGCTAGCGTATCTACACCGCGCAGCATTGCACGGCGACCGTCTTCACTGAATTTGATTTCCTTAGCCATTAAAATACCTCCTTGAAAATGTTTATCATAGTCTGTTTATCTTGAATTAGCTTACTACTGCTAAAATATCATTCTCTCGTAAAATTAAGTATTCTGTTCCTTGGTATTTCACTTCTGTACCGGCAAATTTTGAGAAAATGATGCTGTCCCCTTCTTTTACTTCAAGGGCCACTTTTTCTCCATTATCCGTAACCCGGCCGGAGCCAACTGCTACAACTTTACCTTCCTGTGGTTTTTCCTGGGCAGAATCGGGTAGAACAATCCCACTTGCAGTTTTTTCTTCTTGCTCAACAAGCTCAATAACAACACGATCCCCTAGTGGTTTTATCATGTGGATAGCCTCCTTGGTTCCATAGTTATTTTGATTGTTAGCACTCTACAAGGGTGAGTGCTAACTCCAATTAATATAATAATTAATTTCTCTCAAAAATGCAAGCATAGAGTCACCATTCGTCCATTTTTGTTAAAAACGTCTCGATTTTAAACGTTCAGAGTATATAACATAACGGCAATTATGATAAAATACACATATTATGTATGTAAAATACAATCCATTATAGAAAAATTAACTTGTATCAATAGAAAATGAAATGTACTAGTAGCACATATACTGTATAAAGTGAAACAAAAAGGAGTCGTTTTATTTGCCTAAACGTTATTGGTGGGTCATTATAACCTACTTTATCATGCAATATTCAGCATTGGTGGTTGTCCCCTTTACCGACCTGATTCCATTTAATGATGCAGATATCCTTATTTTTTGGACTATTTTTAGCTTTGGGCTAGGACTGGTTATTGTATTATTATTAATGAGGCCGGATATGAAAATGGGAAGCGCGCGCGATGCGTCCGGTGCCGGTCAAATCATATTATGGTCATTTCTCGGTTTATTTATGGCCTACTTTGGCCAGGGATTGGCTGCACTGATAGAAATGGAAGTGCTTGGTATCGACCCCGGTTCGGAAAACACACAGCAAATTATGGATATCGCCAGGTACTCCCCATTATTTATGATCGTCCCCGCGATCATCGGACCTATTCTTGAAGAGATTATCTTCCGTAAAATTATATTTGGAGCGTTTTATAAAAGGATGAATTTTTTCTTTGCTGCCCTGTTATCATCCTTTGTTTTTGCCATCGTTCATAACGATCCGCAGCATCTGTTAATGTATATAACTATGGGACTTGTCTTTGCTTTTCTCTATGTAAAAACAAAGCGTATTATTGTGCCAATCATTGTTCATGCTGCCATGAATTCATTGGTTATTTTTGCACAATATAATATGGATCCGGAAGAAATTGAGAGGATTCTGAATGAGCTGCAGTTTATCTTTTTTGGAGGCTAATGTATGAAAATTTCACCGCTCACCATGGCTATTATTTACTTTCTCTTAGGCCTGTTTTTTATTTATGTAGCCACGTTAAGTGCCGAAGAGGGAACGATCTGGAATGTAACAACCACCATACTGGCACTATTTGCTACACTAAATATCGGTGTAGGTATAAGGTTAATGGCCCTTTATATCAGAATGAAAAACAGTAAGAAATAGATTGAAAAATGCCCGGGAGGACGCCTCTACCTGGGCATTTCCATATAAAAACAGCATACCAGTGCATCATGCCTGGTATGCTTCCCTCATCCGTTACATTTCAGCTACAACCTTCAAAACATCCTATGCAATGTTCATCAACAATTACTCAATGTCAGATAGAGTTTCAATCCAACCTTCTCTATCTTCAACCGTATCTTCAATTAAGGTATACCTTACCGCGAATAAATCTTCATCCTTTACAAATACACGAGCAAGTTCTTCCTGATCAAATTGCATCGGGTCCTCTGCTACGCCAAATTCATAAAAACCCTCTTCCTCGGTTTCATCAAAACGGTCAAATTCAAAATTACCTTCTATCATCTCTGTTAAATTGGTTTCCATGACATCACTAAACTGTGCAACACCAATTTCATCTTTTCCGCCAGGGAAATAATGGATGGTTAAAAGCTCTGTATAGTCCTCCACATTCTCACCTGGGACAAGGAATTCAGCAATTGCCTCACCCATATCCTCCCCGTAGTGAGCAAGTACCCATTCATCCTCATCAAATGGCATATTTAAGCCGGAAACAGCGTCTGCATACTCACCTTCCATAACCACTTCACCAGCCGCGTCTTCTTCTAGCGGCTCGCCATTTTCATCGACTACGACATAATCCACAAGCTCTGTATCATAAATTTTCCAAGCTCCATCTTCCGGACGCATCACATGCACGCCGGTTATTTCATTATTTTCATATTCCGGCCCATCCACTTTTATATTGGTTTGTTTGTAGAAAACCCTTGCCTCTTCTTCCGATTTTTCTTCCACTTCCATATCGGAGACTTGAATGTCCAATGTATATACAGCCATATCTTCCATAATTTGCTCTGTTTCAGCAAATCCAGGAGATTCTGAATGCAACGTCTCCATATGTGCTTTCAAATCATCTTCTTCCATCGTTGTAATGTTTCTATCCAGCACCTCAAACAATTCCTCATCTTCAGGTACGCTCATTTCTGCTTCTTCTTCCTCCGCTTCTTCCTCTTCAGTTCCTTCTGCTTCTCCTTCCGTATCTGTCTCCTCTTCCCCATCAGCCTCTTCCGTTCCTGCATCATCCCCACAGGCTACGAGAAAAATACTGAGGAGTAATCCCATAATCACTAATAAAATTTTCGTCTCTCTCACTCACTTTTCCTCCTATGTAATTAAGATAAAAAACCTCCCCAAGATTAGGGTGAGGAAAAATTAGTACTAAGAGCTAATTTTTATTTTCCATTTTCCTTTGACCGGATGCATTTTTTAATTTACAAGTGAAATGTATCCATTCCGCTCTAATTAAAGTACTTTTTACTTAGATAATTGGAACTTCACTAAATGCAATATAACACCTATGTATAACGAATGATAAATCCAAAAACGCTTCCGGAAAAAAGCATCAACTCATATCATAGACTAAAGTCAAGCACCTGCACAAATGTCTTTTTACCCATAACCAAAAAAATATTAGGTTAAAAGTACTAATTATAATTTTCTTTTACCCACTTGCATTAAACCTGATACAAAAATTTTATTTTACATTCCCACATAAAAAAGAGACCTTGGCAAGTCTCTTATTCATCCACTTTATTCCTTTTTAAAGGGTAATGCTTCAGAAAGTATACCAATGCTTGCAGTTCAACAGCTAAGTCAATGTGATGCACCCGAATATGATTGGGCACCGTAATTCGAGCAGGTGTGAAATTCAATATACCCGTAATTCCCAGATTGACTAATTTCTCTGTGACGATGTCCGCTTCCTCAGCAGGAATCGTTAAAATGGCGACCTCGATTCCTTCCATTTTTTCCTCCAGCTCGTCAATATGATAAATAGGTACGTCACTAATGGTAGTTCCAACCTTATCCGTATCAGCGTCAAATCCAATTTGGATCCTTATATTATTGTTTTTCAGGAAATTATAATTCAGAAAAGCAGTTCCCAGATTACCTACACCAATCAAGGCAACATCCGTTACCTCATCCTGGTCCAATGTTTTTCGGAAAAAACCAAGCAGGTATTCCACATTATACCCATACCCTTTTTTGCCAAGTGCACCAAAATAGGAAAAATCCCTGCGTATTGTTGCTGAGTCAACTTTTACTGCTTCACTCAGCTCTTTAGAGGATACACGCCGTTTCCCCTGGTGGTTTAAATTATTTAAAAAACGGTAATAAAGCGGTAAGCGCTTTGCTGTTGCTTGCGGGATTTTATTTTGATCCATTTATACTCCTCTTTTCTTCTCGGTAATAGTCTCCTGACTTTCCGCCTTTTTTTTCTTTCAAATAGGTTTGACCTATTACCATGGATTTATCAATGGCTTTACACATATCATATATCGTAAGTGCGGTGACTGAAGCCGCTGTTAGTGCTTCCATTTCCACCCCTGTCGATCCTTTCGTTTTAACAAATGCTTCTATTGTAAGCTCGAATGTAGCCTCTTCTATGTTCCAATCAAAGGAAATATCAATCGCCGTTAAGGGAAGCGGATGGCACATCGGAATCCAGTCAGAAGTTTTCTTTGCGGCCATCACCCCTGCGATTTGCCCAACTGCAAGCACATCCCCTTTTTTTATTTTATTTTCCGTTATTTTATGATAAATTTCTTCATTGACAAAAATACTCGTCGCGGCTATAGCTGTTCGTTCTGATTCTTTTTTACCACTAATATCCACCATTCGAGCTCTGCCCTCTTCATTAAAATGTGTGAAATCAGACATATGCTTCACCCCATTACAGTTTACTTCACTTCTATTTTAACAGAAAATGAAGATCAAGTCGTGATTAATTTCACAATTATATTGCTTGCCTCATCATTTTTACGATAAACTAGGGAATATGAGGTGAAAATAATGATTCAAATGCAAATAAATGCTCTTTCCAAGTCCTTTGGCGCAGAAGAGATTTTATCTAATATAAAATTGGAAGTAAAACAATACGACCGGATCGCTATCGTGGGGCGAAATGGCGCAGGAAAATCAACTTTATTAAAAATAATGGCCGGGGAGCTTTCCCATGATGAAGGAGAACTATTCAGACCAAAGGATTTAACGATAGGTTATCTGGCGCAGCATACCGTGCTGGAATCAAAAAAGACTATTTGGGAGGAAATGTTGGAAGTTTATGAGGCTTTACTTCACAAAGAAAAAGAACTGCGAAAAGCGGAAAAGCAGCTCCAGGAAGCTGCCAGCCTATCCACTGAAGACTATGAAAAACTACTGCAAGACTATGATAAGCTAATGGAAAGTTTTCAAAAAGATGGCGGTTATACGTATGAAGCCGATATTAAAGCTGTACTTAATGGACTGCATTTCAGTGACTTTGATTATGACACACCGATCAGTGAATTGAGCGGAGGGCAGAAAACGAGACTTTCTTTAGGTAAATTGTTATTAAGCAAGCCTAATCTATTGCTCCTCGATGAGCCGACAAATCACCTGGATATGGACACGCTCAGCTGGCTGGAAAGTTACTTGCTCGGCTACCCGGGTTCCGTTGTGATTATCTCCCATGACCGTTATTTTCTAGATAAGACTGTATCTGTTGTATATGAAATATCACGGCATAAAACAAAAAAATACCATGGTTCCTACAGTGATTTCCTCCAACAAAAAGCACTGGATTATGAAAAGGAACTAAAGGAATTTAAAAGACAGCAAACAGAAATTAAGCGGATGGAGGATTTTATTCAGCGTAATATTGCCCGGGCCTCCACAACAAAACGGGCACAAAGCAGACGAAACCAGCTGAATCGGATGGAAAAAATGGATAAACCACTCGGGGATGAGTCATCCGCATCTTTTTCTTTTCAAATAAACAGACGTAGCGGCAATGATGTATTAAAAATGGAAAATCTCTCATTTCGGTATGAAGATGATTCTGACATGCTATTCAAGAATGCAAAACTGCATGTTAATCGCGGGGAAAGAATTGCATTAATCGGGCCTAATGGTGTCGGGAAAACAACTTTATTAAAAACAATACTTGAGAAAAACCAGCCAGCGAGCGGCACAATCCAAATTGGAACGAATGTTCAAATAGGCTACTATGATCAGGAACAGGCAAACTTAACTTCATCCAAAACAGTCCTCCAGGAACTATGGGATGATTATGCAAACGTCAATGAAAAAGATATCCGCACCGTACTTGGAAACTTTCTGTTTAGCGGGGAGGAAGTATTAAAGCCTGTCCGTTCCTTAAGTGGCGGAGAAAAAGCAAGGCTGGCACTTGCCAAACTAATGATGAAAAAAGCAAACCTGCTTGTTATGGACGAGCCGACAAACCATTTGGACATCGATAGTAAAGAAGTGTTGGAAGCTGCACTTCAAGATTATCCAGGTACGATTATATTTGTTTCCCATGACCGGTATTTTATCAACAGAATCACCGACCAGATAGCTGAAATGAAAAGAGATGGCATCTCGACTTACCTTGGCGATTATGATTATTACACAGAAAAGAAAGAAGAAGAAGCAGAACGAAAAAGGCTGAAACAGACAAGAGAAAATGAGAAAAAGCGAGAAGCTAAAAAGAATAGTTACCGAGAAGAAAAGCAGCTGCAAAGCGAACAGCGAAAACGAAAACGAAGGATCACGGAGCTTGAAGCTCAAATTGAAAAAACGGAAGAGGATATAGCAGCACTGGAAGAACAAATGACCGACCCGGAAGTCTATCAGGATCATGAAAAAGCACTCGAATTAACTAATGAAACAAATGAACTGAAACGGAGTGCTGATGATTTGATGGACGAGTGGGCCAGCCTGCAGGAATAAGCGATATTTGTAAGTAAAAAGACTACCATCAAATTGATGGTAGTCTTCTTTACTTAAACAAATAATCATTCTGTATCGTATGCTCCACAGCCACTCGGTAAACAAGGCCGTACCCAACCATGGTGGATAACACTGAACTCCCGCCATAGCTGATGAGCAATAACGGAATACCTGTAACCGGCATAATGGTTAATGTCATACCAATATTTTGAAAGGCATGGATCAATAATAAACTCAAAAAACCAAAGCAGATATATGCTGCAAATGGGGAATGTTTATGCACATTTAACCCTAGCGTAACAAGCTTATACAGCAGCATGAAATACAGGAATACCACAACAGCACTACCAATAAAACCAAAGCTTTCCCCAATTACTGCAAATATAAAATCCGTATGTGCTTCAGGAAACGACACTTCCAGTTCTCCCATTCCTTTACCGAATAACTGACCAGACCCTAAGGCCATATAAGCACGATCAATATGAAAAGTCGCATCACTTGACTGCTGAGTCGGATCGAACCAAGTAAGTATTCTATCCACCTGATAGCCCGCAACACCCAATTCCTGAGCGATTTCCGGAAACCGGATAATAAAACCAATTACAGCAGCCCCTAAGGCACTTATCCCGGCTATTAACATTCCGATAATTTTCCAGTCAATACCGGACAGAATAATGATCACACCGGTAATAAAGAAATATACCATTGCCGTTCCAAAATCCGGCTGGCCCATAACGAGCAAAACAGGAATAATCGTAATAACTATCAATTTCACTAATAAATACGTATCCGTTTTGATAGAACTGATCTCGAATTTTATTTTATGTTTATTAATGGTTGCAGCCAGAAACAAAATTGTGGATATCTTTGCGAATTCTGCCGGTTGAATGGAGAAACCAGGAAAACGAAACCAGCTATTTGCTCCATTGATTGTAGGTGCGATACTTTCCGGGCTAACCAGCAGCACAGCCAGAATAAAAACCCCAAACCAGTAAATATACGGGCTTGCCTTATACAACTGGTCCATGTCAAAGATTTGAATCACCACTACTATGCCTGCGCCTATGATGAACCAAAAAATCTGCTGCAGCACAAAATTAGACTCATACTGTTCTAGCTGTTGCGCGTTATAAATAGCAAGTAAACTAACACAAACAAATAGTATAAATAAAACAATAAAATCATTTTGTATATAATAGCGTTGCTTTTTAGACATAGCAATTTCACCGTTTCCCGTCACTTATTCAAAATTTAAACTGTCCACAGTTTTATTTACATTAAAATCGCATAACCAGGCTTATCAACAAAGTTATACACATTATCCACAGATCCGTGGTACTTTTTTCACCTTTTTTACCCACAATGTAAATGCCTTTATACTTGATTTCGGAAGTTTTTATCCACAACCCTGTGGGTAAAATGTTTATTTCAATACAATTTTCGCACTGGCATTTAAGTGCAGCGCATCCCGTTTTCCTTGTTCATATAAAATTGTTCCGGCGGCCGCAATCATAGCCGCATTGTCTGTACACAGATTTAACGCCGGAAAATGCAAAGGAATCGATGTGTTTAAAAATTGTCGTTTTAATTCTTCTCTCAAGCCTTTATTTGCAGCTACTCCACCCGCCACAATCACTTGTTGAACGTCGTACATTTTTGCTGCTTTTAGTGTTTTTGCTGTCAACACATCAATCACACTTTCCTGAAAACTTGCGGCAATATCAGCTGGTATTATTGTTTCCCCGCGCTGTTGAGAATTGTGCATCTTATTAATGACCGCAGATTTTAACCCACTAAAGCTAAAATCAAAGCTGTCTTCCTCCAGCCACGCTCTTGGAAAATCAATATTTACTTCACCTTCAGCTGCAAGAAGATCAATCTGTGGTCCACCCGGATAAGGCAGTTTTAACATGCGTGCTACTTTATCATATGCTTCTCCTGCCGCATCGTCTCTTGTTTGCCCAATAAGCTCATATTCTCCATGACCCTTCATTAATACAAGCTCAGTATGACCGCCAGAAACAATCAATGACAGAAGCGGAAATTCAAATTCCTTTTCAAGTCTGTTTGCATAAATATGCCCTGCAATATGATGCACGCCAATCAGTGGCTTTTGCTTGGCAAAGGCTAATGCTTTTGCTGCATTAACACCTACCAGAAGAGCACCGACAAGCCCTGGTCCTTCTGTAACCGTAACGGCATCTATCTCATCCCAGGTAACTTCAGCTTTGTTAAACGCTTCCTCCAAAACAACCGTCATCTGTTCCACATGATGGCGAGATGCAATTTCCGGTACAACACCGCCAAAGCGTTTATGGCTTTCAATTTGTGAAGCAACAACATTTGAAAGAATTTCCGTGCCATTTTTAACAATAGCAGCTGCAGTCTCATCGCAGCTCGTTTCGATTCCTAATACGATCGTATCTTTTTTCATTTTAAATTCACCCACATAACGATGGCATCTTCCTGGTTATCCACATAATAATTTTTCCTGATTCCGCCTGGTACGAGGCCAAATTTGCGGTACATTTTTTGTGCCGCAATATTGGACTCCCGGACTTCCAACGACAAGCGAATGACGTCCATCGTGATTAATTTTTGCATCATATAGCGAAAAAGCTTTTCACCTAATTTTTTCCCGCGGTATTCGGGCAGGACAGCAATATTCGTAATTTGTGCATCATCCAGAACAACCCACACACCGGCATACCCAATAATTTCTTTATCTAAAAGCATAACGAAATAATGGGCATGCTCATTTTCGCCGATCTCCCTATAGAAAATATCTTTTGGCCATGGGGTGGAAAATGTTGCATCTTCCACTTTAAACACTTGTTCCACATCATCCATTTTCATTGGTCTTATTATAACTTCAGCCATTTTGCTCATAGTCCTTTATTTGTTTCAGCCAATTGGCCTCTGCCTCAGCCAATCGTAGATAATTAGGTTCCAAAAGATGCGTTTCTTCCGCTTTTCTTGTCATCCCTGCCAATGCCAAATGGGATGGGTTACTCAAGTGATAAACTTCCTCAGGTATATGCGCTAAAGCACCTAGCTTCCCTCTTATTATTTCTTTATAAGCGGATATATCCGGACTTAAAAAAAGCACTTCTTTTCCCTCTTCAGCAAGCATTTCTAAAAGGTTTTCCATTGGCAAGTTGGTTTCCTCATAAACAGGCACCGGCGTATTTCTTTCCCACCTATACACGCCTGAAAATACCCGGCCGCGCCGCGCATCAAAAAAAGGACATATATAGCCATTAAAGAATTGCCCTTGATAAGTGAGTACTTCCAAACTCGAAACACCAACCACGGGTATATTTAATGCCCAAGCCATCGTCTTTGCCGTTGTAAGGCCAATCCTTACCCCAGTATAAGAACCGGGTCCTTTTGCAACAACGATCTTATTCAGTTCTTCCGGTGTTATGGAAACTTCTTTCATCAGCTGATCAATCGCCGGCATCAGCCTGACGGAATGGTTTTTCTTTATGTTCGTTACGATTTCACCTGAGATTTGATTTTCTTTTAAAATCGCAACACTCATTGCTTGATTTGAAGTATCGATTGCGAGTATGTTCATTGCAGTAACTCCTTATAAATAACGCATAAAATCATTTAAAACGACCTCATAATAATAGCCGGTGGCAGTAATGTTTAATTTTCTTGTATGATCATCTATATAAGTGATCTTTATATTTAGACGGCTCTCAGGTAAAAAAGTATCGATGAATGAGGCCCACTCTACAACAGTAACACCGTCACCATCAAAATACTCTTCAAAACCAATATCCTCTTCCGAATATTCCAGACGGTATGCATCCATATGGTAAAATGGAATCTCTCCTTCATATTCCTTGATAATAGTAAAAGTGGGACTGCTTATCGTCTCTTTTACCCCGAGTCCTCTTGCCATTCCTTTTGCAAAAGCAGTCTTACCTGCACCAAGATCCCCTTCCAAGGTAACCACATCGCCCGGTTTAAGAAACACGGCCATTCGTGCCGCTGCCTGCTTTGTTTCATCTTCGCTATGTGTAACTAATTCATGTGTTTCCATCAGACCACCTACTTTAAATGTGTATATCCCTTTTTGGGTAGTACTTCTATTTTTCCATTACTATGAATATATACTGTACCCGAATCGCTCACATTTGTAACTTTTCCAATCTTAGTAACGTTAATATCATGGCGCTCTGCCATTTGTTTAACATACAACCAGTCACTTTCAGGCAGCGTTCCTATTAGCTCAAAGTCCTCTCCACCAAAAAGTTTCCATTGCTGTCGTAACTCCGCCGGGAACTGATGATAGGAGTTGCTTGTTGGAATCTCAGCATCATCCAGCGTAATGCTTACCCCGGAAGCCTCCGCAATTTCAGCAGTTTCATTTGCAATACCATCACTTATATCATTAAGAGATAGACGTGGTATTTTCTGCAAGGAACGAGAAAAAGTTATTTGCGGCTCCGGCATCCGGTGTTTTTTTATATAGTAACCTTCATCTTCATATTTACCATGATTCGTTAAGATATAAAAGCCTGCTTGTGAATCACCTAATGTACCAGTCACAAATACAATGTCACCAGCTTTGGCATCATGACGAAAACGCGCTTTGCTTTTATCCACAAATCCTATTACAGTTATGGAAATCACCAATTTTTCACCGGATACGCTATCTCCACCTATTAAATCGATATTATAATTGGAAGCAAGTGACTTCATTCCTTTAAATATATTCGACAGTTCTCCCATGGACCAGTGTTCAGGTACTACAATAGACACCAAATAATATGCAGGTTTTGCACCCATTGCAGCCATATCGCTCAAATTAGCAGCTAATACTCGATATCCGACATGGTACGCCTGCATCGTCTGTTTAGCAAAATGAATATCCTCCACAAAGGTATCTACCGCAGTCACAATATCCTGATGCGTTTGACGAAAAACTGCAGCATCATCACCAATGCCTTTTATTAAAGAGGATTGATTATAGGTTTTCTGTTTAATTGATTTGATAAAGGAAAACTCATCCATATGATTATCACCAAATTCTTTTCATTCATCGTACATACAGCTTAACATGATACATCTCACTCTTCCTTATCATAGCAGAAAAGTAAATATTGAAAAAGGAGGACTGTTTCGTATAATAAAAAAGTCATAATTTCATGGAATTCTAAGTAATTTTTGTATTAAAATTAAAAAACACATGATTTACTGAAAAAATCATGTGTGACATGTTCATATTTAAATTATGGCGGTCCGGACGGGACTCGAACCCGCGACCTCCTGCGTGACAGGCAGGCATTCTAACCAACTGAACTACCGGACCTTATCGTAGTTTAATACTACTGATTTTCAATTAGCGCAGAAGATTACTCGACGCAGTTAATTAAAGTGATTTTTTGGTTGCGGGGGCAGGATTTGAACCTGCGACCTTTGGGTTATGAGCCCAACGAGCTACCAGACTGCTCCACCCCGCGATGTAATAAAATATAAAATTAAGATCATGATGAGTTCTTGCTGTTTCTTTCTAATAAATGACCTCTACATCTAATAGTTTATTCAAAGACGCTTTGTGCTTCGAGGTTACTCGCGGATTATTCGGTGGGAGTAATGCTCGTTGCTCCACCCCGCGGGATCAGAAAATATTTAATTTAACTGGTGAATCTTATCTTGCTGTATAAAAAATAATTTTATACCCTAAAAACTAAATAAGAGTGTAAAACGACATGGTTAGATTTAGTTAAGTCCTCGATCTATTAGTATCCGTCAGCTCCACGTGTCACCACGCTTCCACACCGGACCTATCAACCTCATCGTCTCTGAGGGATCTTACTCATTTAAAATGATGGGAAGTATCATCTTGAGGGTGGCTTCATGCTTAGATGCTTTCAGCACTTATCCTTTCCACACGTAGCTACCCAGCTA
>NZ_JBGOHB010000040.1:0-41648 GCF_041521345.1 Virgibacillus oceani
GTTAGAATGGTTTTGAGTCATCGTGAATTACCTCCGTATGGTTTGTGTTTTTGTCAACCTTAATTATACGTGGTTTCACGATGGCTTTCTATTTATTTAGCTGTTGCATTTCATTTTACAATGAACCCGAGATTAAGTTTTAACTTTAATATGCGGGCAATGTTTAGAGAGGATTTCAATGAACTCATCTCTATCATAGGGAGAGATAAGTACAGAATCATATACACCATATTCAATTTCAAGTCTTTTTAATGACAATGCAGGACTTGATAATGAGCTTGTCGTTTTTTTGACAGATTTAATAGAATCAAATGAAACTTTTTTCTTATATGGACCACACTTTATGACTAAATTGTTTGCTTCTATGACATAAAAAGTAGTTAACCACATCCACAACACAAAAATTGGTAATATAATGGCAAATAACAAGGTGAAAAAAACATTGATAACAGTTATATTTTCATTAAGAGCATTAACGCTAGTTCCTATGACAAAAAGCATACTTCCCCAAACAATTATAGTTAACCACAAATCTTTTCTTGACTTATATTTCAGAAAGCTCACCTCCAAAAAGCAGTAAAAATTCTACAACTATTTTAACACGAAACGAACCACGGCAACTTTACTAATATCGGCAATTTTAGCCAGCTTTTCCCCTGTTAAAAACCCGGCAGAGTGCTGTTTTTTAAAATTGGCTTATGCCATTTCAAATGATCAGACTTCTCAATGGCGAACGTATATGCCATAATAAGGGAGAATAAATATTCTTTATGGGAGCTGTAGTCTTGTCAAAAAAGAATCCAACGTTTTATTATAAAACAGATCAAATTTGGACTAATCCGTATCCATACTTCAACCAGATATGTCAAAGTGCAAAAAACATGTATAATGTAGTTAATTTATACATCAGACAGGTTTTCACAGGATTAAAAGCAGAAAAACTGCAACCCTTACACTAGGAAGTCTTGGAAACTATTCGTCAAAACTTAGATCCAATGAATGACAGGCAACGACAGGCATACGAGCGCAGGCTAGAAAAAGAAAGTCAAAAACCTGTAAAAAAAGCGAAAAGATGTCACATGCAATCTGTTTGAAGCACCAAAAAAAATGAAACCTTATCTTCATTATAACTTTTAAACAGCTTATTCCTTTCACGTCAAAACGGTTGGAACGGCTTCATCAGGTTAGGCATCGAAAGCTAAAAGACATCTTCCATAATATCAGACGTAAAATTGTGAATTTTGCCTCGGAAGAAAAGGTAGACACAATAAATATCGGGAAATGCTGGAAACAGGAAGTAAATATGGGTAAAAAAGGTAATCGAGCATTTGTCGGCATTTCGCATGCGATGTTGATCAACATGATTACATATAAAGCTGAAAAGTGCGGGATTCGTATCATTACGATAGAAGAATCGTACACATCAAAAGCAAGTTTCGTAGCTGGGGATAATATTCCTGTCTTCGGTGAAACAAAGGGCACTCCAGTATTCATTGGGCTTTATCGTACTTCTAAAGAATTACTATTAATGCCGATATAAACGGAGCAGCAAACATATTGAGAAAATATGTGAGCAAGTTACCAAAAAACAAGCATTGGCTGCAGACTCTGTGAATGTTTGTCAACCCAGGATTATTTAAAAGAAGTACCAATGGCGAGACCAATGGTATAGAGGGGGCTGGGTGTAAATAATTCACCTATTTGACAGTTCCACTGACGTTAAGCGGCTAATATAAAGATACGTTAGAAACCCCCACTTCAAATTTTCGAATAGAAAATTAAGTGGTGGAAATATTCATTATGGTATAATCGACAGAAACTATATTTTAATTCATCAAGAAGCAGGTTTAACCACGGCAAGAAAGGGGAATGTATATTTACTGTTTATATAATGGAAACTAAATCATAGAGCGAAAGGGGGTATCAAATGGAAAAGAAAGCCGGTAATGTAGTTCTGTTTCCAAAATGGAAGAAAAACCTGGAGGAAAGCAGCCTGCAGGCAATGAAAGAGAAGAGACATGAAGACGCATTGGAGAAGTTGGATGAGTTATTAAGCTATAAAGTGAATCATTATGAAATAGTTATTGGCAAGATTATTTGTTTGATGGAACTAAACCGGTATGACGAGGCACAAGAAATTTGTGAAGAACAGCTGCAGTATGAATACGACGATTATTTTCAATACTTACATATTTATTTAACACTGCTATTTCAAACCAATCAATATGAGTTATTAATGGAACAGGTGGAAGATGAATTATCAAAAGGCTCTTTACCGCCATTATTGGAAGAGCAAAGTAATGAACTATATGAGCTGAGTAAAAAAATGAAAGCAGATGTCACGATGAGCCGGACTGCAGCATATATAGATGAATTTAAAGAGGCAATACATAATAAAAAACACCTGGAGCAATGGAGTTTAGTGGAAAAGATGCGAAAATCAAATGCTAAACCCGACAAACATACAAAATTTATCTTACAAAAGGAACATATCCATCCAGTGGTGAAAACTGCAATCTTTCAATGGCTCCAGGAAGCAGATGTGAACGAAAAAATACATATTCAGAAACTCGGTCTAGCGTTAGAAGTGAAACCAATGGAAGTAACAGCGCTAAAAAAGCAAAAGATCCTGAAAGAAACAGTTCTTCACCTGGAGGAGATGGAGCAGCAAAATCCAACCTTAATGGCGCTTTTAAATAAAATGCTATACCGGTATATTTATGTACGCTACCCAATCATGCCGCCGATAGAAGATGCCGGAGTAATTGCTCAAGCTCTAATACATATTGGAAAAGAATATGTGGAATCCAGACATAGCGCTATAACAGAACCGGATGAATTAATTGCGTCATATCTGACAGAAATAAATCTATGTGAATCGTTATTTCTAAGCATTATAGACGAGTAGGGATGAATTTAGCCTAATTTTGAGTTTACCTAAAAATAATGGTTGACTTTAAATAAGCTGTTTTCGTAAGCTTTATTGCTTTTATTGTACGGAGTTGAAAGTAACTGAAAAGTAATTTTAAATGATATTGGAGCATCAACTATCGCTCCGGAAATACACTACGCTGTCCGCGGGCGGCTGGTGAGCCTCCTTGCCCCGACAAGGGGTATGCCGAAGTTGCCCGCAAAGGGCGGTTTTAGTCGGCCTTCATTATTATCGCACTGTGGGGTATCACTGAAGCCTTTTCCCCGCAAATCTTTACGGTGGGGCGAGTAATCGCAGTCCCAGCACGTGTCCTCAGCCGCCGCAGAGTGGTTTTCTCTTCGGAGGCTGAGGCTGTGCCCGCGGAAAGCATCCGCCCGGAGCGATTCCAGACGGTAAGCGTTACTCAAATCTTTAAGAAAACACGCATGAATATAATTTTAAGGATTCTTAATTATGGAATAAATTATGTTTTTCTTGAGAAAAAAGGTGAACTCAAATAGCCTAAATGGTTGAAAGGGATATGAATTATGTTATAATAAGATGGTTGTAAATTTGAGATCGTTTATATATGAATGAAAGACGTGAAAATATGTATGGAAACAATAGATTTTGGAGGGAATTGTTATGACAGCAAATTGGGAAAAGAAAGAAGGAAATGAAGGAGTATTAACGTTTGAAGTATCAGTAGAGGATTTTGATCAGGCATTGGATCAAGCATTTAAGAAAGTATCCAAGGAAGTACAAATTCCTGGATTTCGTAAAGGGAAAATTCCTCGCAAGCTTTTTGAAAGCCGCTTTGGTGTAGAAGCTTTGTATCAGGATGCAGTAGATATTGTACTGCCAGATGCGTATACGAAAGCAATTGATGAAACTGGTATAGAGCCTGTAGCACAGCCAGATGTTGATATTGAAACAATCGAGCAAGGAAAGCCTTTGGTTTTCACAGCCAACGTTACCGTAAAACCAGAAGTTACGCTTGGTGAATACAAAGGGCTGGAAGTGGAAGAGCAATCTGTAGAAATTACAGATGAAGATGTCGATCATGAAATTGAGCATCTGCGTGACCACCATGCTGAACTTGTTGTAAAAGAAGAAGGCAAGATAGCAGAAGGCGATACTGTCGTTATGGATTTTGAAGGATTCATGGACGGGGAAGCTTTTGACGGCGGAAAAGGAGAAAATCATTCGCTGGAAATTGGCTCGAATCAGTTCATTCCAGGATTTGAAGAAGAATTAATCGGAAAAGAAACAGGAGAAGATACAGACATTCAGGTAACATTCCCTGAGGATTATCATGCAGAGGAATTAGCTGGAAAAGAAGCAATATTTAAGGTGAAAATTCACGAGGTGAAATACAAAGAATTACCTGAGCTCGATGATGAATTTGCCAAAGATGTAGATGATGAAGTGGAAACATTGGATGAACTTAAGAAAAAGAAAAAAGAAGAACTGGAAACACAAAGAACACAGGATGCTGATAATCAAAAGAGAGAAACATTAATTGAAGAAGCATCCGCAAACGCTGAAGTTGATATTCCTGCTGCGATGGTAGATACAGAACTGGATCAAATGATGAAGGAATTTGAACAGCAGCTGCAAATGCAAGGAATGACAATGGAAATGTATTCACAGTTTTCCGGCCAGGATCAAGACGGATTAAAAGAACAAATGAGAGAAGATGCGGAAAAACGCGTGAAAACAAATCTTACCCTGGAAGCTATTGCAAATAAAGAGGAGCTTGAAGCTTCAGAGGAAGATATAAATGCTGAATTGGAAAAGATGGCTTCCATGTATGGGGCGGAAATAGAGCAATTAAAGCAAATGCTTGGTGGCAATACGGATGCTCTCAAAGGTGATCTGAAAATGAGAAAAGCAATAGATTTCCTTGCAGATGAAAGCAAAACAGTCAGTGCTGCTGAAGCAGAATAGGGACACAGGGACGAAATTTACGGTGGGGCGCACATTCAATTGCAGTCCCCAGGTTCTTTGTCCAGCATTGTCGGTAAATTAAGGGGACAGTGTACTTGCCCCTATTTCCCAACAAGGTGCGAAATTTATTTTCGCACCTTGTTTTACATTATTGTCATCCTGTATAAACTATTTTTCATATGAGCTAATTATTTTTCAGGATGTAACATATAGATAAATAGTACAGGCATAAAAAGTATATTGTTTTGTTTTTTTATTTTCATCTGATATGATGACTATAATGTTGAATCAAGATTGCATGACTAGGGAAAGATATAGATCTTTTAGGGGTGAAATGAAATGTTTAAATTTAACGAAGAAAAAGGACAATTAAAGTGTTCATTTTGTGGTAAAAGTCAAGAACAAGTCCGTAAACTTGTAGCCGGACCTGGTGTATATATATGTGATGAATGTATTGAGCTTTGTACTGAAATTGTAGAAGAAGAATTAGGTACAGAGGAAGAAACAGAATTAGAAGAGATTCCAAAGCCAATGGAAATCTGTGAGACATTGGACGATTACGTCATTGGTCAGGAACAAGCAAAAAAGAATTTATCTGTTGCTGTGTATAACCATTACAAACGGATTAATTCATCGAAAGGTACGGATGATGTAGAGATTGCTAAAAGTAATATTGCAATGCTTGGGCCTACAGGAAGCGGTAAAACATTGCTTGCTCAGACAATGGCAAGGATCCTGAATGTACCTTTTGCCATGGCTGATGCAACATCCTTAACAGAAGCTGGCTATGTCGGAGAAGATGTGGAAAACATCCTTCTGAAACTGATCCAGGCAGCTGATTATGATGTGGAAAAAGCAGAGAAAGGCATTATATATATTGATGAAATTGATAAGGTTGCCCGTAAATCGGAGAACCCTTCCATTACCCGTGATGTATCCGGAGAAGGGGTACAACAGGCGCTTCTGAAAATCCTTGAAGGAACTGTTGCCAGCGTACCTCCACAAGGTGGAAGAAAGCATCCGCACCAGGAATTCATTCAAATTGATACAACGAATATCCTGTTTATTGTCGGTGGGGCATTTGATGGTATCGACCAGGTCATAAAACGCCGTTTAGGCAAGAAAGTGATTGGCTTTGGTTCCAATGAAAAACAGCAGGATTTGGATACAGGCGAACTGCTGGAAAAAGTTTTACCGGAGGATTTATTGCGCTATGGATTGATTCCAGAGTTTATCGGAAGAGTGCCGGTTATCGGAAGCCTTACGCCATTGGATGAAGAAGCACTGGTGGAAATTTTAACGAAACCGAAAAATGCATTGGTAAAACAATATATTAAGCTTTTCCAAATGGATGATGTAGAACTGGAATTTGAAGCGGAAGCGCTGAAGGAAATTGCCGTAAAAGCAATAGAAAGAAAAACCGGCGCACGCGGCTTACGTTCCATTATTGAAGGACTTATGGTAGATGTCATGTTTGAACTGCCATCAAGGGAAGATATTGAAAAATGTATCATTACAAAAGATACGGTAATCGAGGAAGATGGGAGCCCTAAACTGATCTTTAATGACGGAACCATAAAAGTAGGCAATAAAAAACATCCAAAAGAAAGTGCATAATAATTAGAAGGTGTATGAAAAGAGACTAACGTGACATTACAAAGCGTAGTGCATCGCGTTAGTCTCTTTTTGGCGATTATAAAATAATTACAGTGGTTCAATAATTACCTTTAACAAACCTTTTTCCGATTCAATTCGGACTAATTCTTAAGTTTAGTATAGCTTTTAACGGAAATACTATCGGTAAGAAAGGTATTTTCTCTCCTCACGGAAATCCGCATTTTTCCAATTATATAATTTTACAAATGACAGGGTTTTCTATAAACTTAAGAATACATGTTTTTACTTTACATAATTATAGGGAGGTACCCGCAATGACAAAACAAAACATACAAGTTCCCCTCCTTCCATTACGCGGAATGCTCATATTTCCATCAATGGTGCTTCACCTTGATGTGGGACGAGATAAATCAATTGCAGCATTGGAAAAAGCGATGATGGGTGATCAATCCATTTTTCTGGCTGCACAAAAGAAGGTTAGTATGGAAGACCCTAAACCAAAAGACATATATAAAATAGGCACACTTGCCAAAGTAAAACAGATGTTAAAGCTTCCCAATGGAACCCTGCGTGTACTTGTAGAAGGATTAGACCGGGGAGAAATAGCTCTTTTTACGGAAGAAAAAGATGAATTCATGGTGGATATCCAAAAGCTAGAAGATGTTCATGGTGAGGAAAATGAAGAAGAAGCGTTGATGCGCTCTTTACTAAAACAGTTTGAACAATATGTTAAAATTTCCCGAAAAATCACCAATGAAACATTTGCCACGGTTTCTGATATTGACGAGCCCGGCAGACTTGCAGATATAATTACCTCCCACTTATCGCTAAAAGTGAAGGATAAACAGGAATTACTGGAAATTGTGGATGTGAAATCCAGGCTGCAGAAACTAATTGAAATTATTTCAAATGAGAAAAAAGTGCTGGATTTGGAGAAAAGAATTGGACAACGTGTTAAAACCTCCATGGAAAAAACGCAGAAGGAATATTATTTGCGGGAACAGTTAAAAGCAATCCAGCGGGAGCTTGGTGAAAATGATGGTAAAACCGGTGAAGTTGGTGAACTGCAGGAAAAGATCGAGCAGTCGGATATGCCGGAAAATATTAAGGAAATAGCGTTAAAAGAACTCGGCCGGTTTGAAAAAGTTCCCCAAAGTTCTGCCGAAAGCTCTGTCATCAGAAATTATCTGGAATGGCTGCTTGCTTTGCCATGGACAAAAAAATCCGAGGACAATATTGAAATTAAGCATGCAGAGGGAATTCTTGACGCCGACCATTACGGTCTGGAAAAAGTAAAAGAAAGAATCCTTGAATATTTGGCAGTACAGAAATTAACCCAGTCGATAAAAGGGCCGATTTTATGTCTCGTTGGCCCCCCTGGAGTCGGTAAAACATCACTGGCAAAATCAATCGCTCGCTCTATCAACCGGAATTTTGTCAGAATATCTCTTGGTGGTGTGCGCGATGAAGCTGAAATTCGCGGACACCGAAGAACTTATATTGGCGCCATGCCAGGTAGAATTATCCAAGGTATGAAAAAGGCAGAAACGGTCAATCCGGTATTTCTGCTTGATGAAATAGATAAAATGTCCAATGACTTCCGGGGGGATCCTTCCTCCGCGATGCTGGAGGTTTTGGATCCTGAACAAAACAGTGCATTCAGTGATCATTTCATTGAGGAAACCTATGACTTATCCAATGTATTATTTGTAGCTACTGCGAATTATGTGAACAATATTCCATCGCCGCTTTTGGATCGCATGGAATTAATTTCGATCGCGGGATATACGGAAGTGGAAAAAATGAATATAGCCAAAGATCATCTTTTACCAAAACAGCTGAAAGAGAACGGATTAAATAAAGGAAACCTGCAAATCCGTGATGAAGCTTTATTAAAACTGATCCGCCGGTACACAAGAGAAGCAGGTGTCAGAGGATTGGAACGCCAGCTGGCAACCATTTGCAGGAAAGCAGCTAAAATTGTTATTTCCAAAGAAAAAAAACGAGTCATCGTTACCGATAAAAGCATGGAGGAATTGCTCGGTAAACCGCTCTATCGTTACGGTATGATGGAGAAGGAAGATCAGATTGGTGCAGCGACCGGCCTTGCTTATACTACGGCAGGCGGTGACACATTATCGATCGAGGTTTCCTATTATCCCGGCAAAGGAAAGCTGACACTCACCGGGAAGCTTGGAGAAGTAATGCGGGAGTCAGCCCAGGCAGCCTTCAGTTATATCCGTTCACGGGCAGATGAATTGAATATTGACCCTGACTTTCATGAAACGAATGATATTCATATCCATGTTCCTGAAGGAGCTACACCAAAAGACGGCCCTTCAGCAGGTATTACAATGGCAACAGCACTTGTCTCTGCTTTCACTGGAAGAGCAGTCAGAAAAGAAGTAGGAATGACAGGTGAAATCACACTAAGGGGTCGTGTACTGCCCATCGGCGGATTAAAAGAAAAATCGTTAAGCGCCCATCGAGCCGGTATTACAACGATAATTATGCCTGAAGAAAATGAAAAAGATATAGATGATATTCCGGAAAGTGTGCGTAATGATTTAACATTTATTAAAGTGAGCCATTTAGACCAGGTTTTGGAACATGCATTGGTGGAGAAGCATCATGAAGATCACTAATGCAGAGATTGTCATCAGTGCAGTAAGTAAAAAGCAGTACCCCAATGAGGGCCTGCCGGAAATTGCTTTAGCCGGCAGGTCAAATGTGGGGAAGTCGTCGTTTATCAATAAGCTGATTAACCGGAAAAACCTGGCTCGGACTTCATCTAAACCGGGAAAAACACAAACATTGAACTTTTATAAAATGAATGAAGCCTTTTATTTTGTTGATGTTCCTGGTTACGGTTACGCAAAAGTTTCCAAGAAGGAAAGGAAAAAATGGGGCTTAATGATGGAGGAGTATTTTGAAACGAGGCATACACTTCAGGCAGTAATTTTAATCACGGATCTCAGGCATGAACCGACAGGCGATGATTTACAGATGTATGATTTTTTAAAGCATTATGAACTCCCGGTAATCATCGTAGCTACAAAGCTTGATAAGATTGCCAAAACGAAAAGAATCGCACATATAAAGCGTACCAGCAGTGCTTTTCAAATCGAACAAGGTGACGTGCTATTACCATTTTCCGCCGAAACAGGTGAAGGAAAAGAGGAAGCATGGAGGCTATTGAAACAGTTTTTGTAATGGGACAGAGGCGTTGAACCTCTGTCCTGCTATTTCCCTCTTCTAAGCAGATAAATCCCAACAACAATTAAAATAATCGCCCAAAATCTTTCCACAAAACCAAGCAGAATATATATCCAGTTTAACCAGTTTGGCAGATTAATAGGAAAAATCAGCAGAAGGGCGAGTCCGGTTAAGAAAATACCGTATAAAAAACCATCCTTCGTTTTTGTATATCTTATCAGAAATGCAATGCCTATAATGAGAATATAAACTGCCCAATGATCAATCCAGTAGGAATAGTGCTGCAGTCCATGAAAATGAATGCCTATCCCTAATATCACAATGGCGCTGAAAATATTTTGATAGCTTTTTGTTTTATAACTATGTATTAAAAGGGCCAATCCAATTATAATGACAATCGTCTGCCAGGAATAAAAGTTTGTGAATATAGGTACCTTTAACTGTCTAAGCAGAAAGAAGATACCGATCCCAATTAATATATAAGCCCCGATGGAATGCTGTTTTTTCAAAGAACCCCGCCTCTCACACGATTTCTTGCTTCTTTATTTTTCTTATGATAAAGTACAGTCGTATTCATATACAATACGATTTGATTTAATAAATGTTTCAGACTCTGTTCACATTTTAACAAAAAATTGCTTGCTAGACATGTTATAATATAGAAGAATGTGTATAAAATAATAATCATTTTAACTTTGGAAAATGAAATATGTTTTCTTCAACAGAAGGGGTAGATCATGTGCATATATTGAAAGTCGGCTTTAATTATAAAACAGCCCCTGTAGAAATTAGGGAAAAACTTACATTTAATGAAGGATCACTGCATGAAGCAATGATGGAATTAAAGGAAAGAAAAAGTATTTTGGAAAACGTGATTATTTCCACATGTAATCGTACCGAAATTTATGCTGTTGTAGATCAGCTTCATACCGGACGCTATTATATTAAACAATTTTTATCTGACTGGTTTCAAATCGATAAATCTCAATTTTCATCCTATCTTCGTATAACAGAAGATGATGGAGCGATGGAGCACTTATTCCGCGTGTCCACCGGTCTTGATTCTATGGTTCTGGGTGAGACACAAATTCTCGGACAGGTTAAAAATTCCTTCTTTAGTTCTCAACAGCTGAAAACAACCGGAACAATTTTTAATGAACTGTTTAAACAGGCAATCACCTTTGGAAAAAGAATGCACAAAGAAACAGCCATTGGCGAGCAGGCGGTTTCCATCAGTTATGCAGCCGTGGAGCTTGCAACAAAGATATTTGGTGACCTGAAAAATAAACATATTGTAGTGCTGGGAGCTGGTGAGATGGGAGAGCTCGCGCTGAAAAACATTCATGGTGCCGGAGCAACCAACATTACTGTAGTGAACCGGACGTTGGAAAGAGCTAAAAAAGCAGCAGAAAAATATAAAGCAGAAGCAAGAACGCTTGATGGGCTTGAAGATCTTCTGAAAGACGCAGATATATTAATCAGCTCTACAGCTGCAAGTGACGTTGTTCTAACGAAGGAAACCGTAGCACAAATTCAGAAGAAAAGAAAAGGCAGTCCATTGTTTTTAGTGGATATAGCTGTGCCAAGAGATCTTGACCCGAAAATAAGTGAACTGGATAATGTATTTTTATATGACATCGATGACCTGCAGCATGTGGTTGATAAAAATATGGAATCCCGCAAGGCGGCTGCCGAGAAAATTGAGCTTCTTCTAGAAGAGGAAATTGTTAATTTTAAAGAATGGGTAAAAACATTAGGCGTTGTGCCAGTGATTTCTGCATTAAGGCATAAAGCCCTTTCGATTCAAGCGGAAACAATGAAAAGTATCGAAAGAAAAATACCTGACTTAACAGAACGGGAAAAAAAGGTGCTGCGTAAACATACAAAAAGCATCATTAATCAGATCTTGAAAGAGCCGGTCACACAGGCAAAAGAATTTGCAGCAAGTGAAGGGGCAGAAGAATCCTTGGAGTTGTTTATAGATATTTTTGGCATCGAAGAAGAAGTAAAAGAGGAATTTGCAAAACAAGCAGAAAAGAATGAAACAATGGTCAAGTTGAAAGCCAATGAGCGTGCTTTTGCTTTACGGAAAAAAATACAAACCACTTAAGCAGGAGGATGCTCCATATGGTAGAGGGGAAATGGGTTTTTGAAGTTATCCTTATTTTGTATGGTTTAAGCCTGATCATCTATTTCTATGACTTTATCTGGAATAACCGGAGGGCGAAAAAATCAGCCTTCTGGTTACTTAGTATGGTTTGGGTGATTCAAACCGTTTTTTTATTATATCAGGCATTGATAGAAAACAATATCCCACTTCTTTCGCAAAATGCGGGATTGTTTTTTTATGCTTGGGTGCTGCTTACTTTATCACTTATAATCAATCGGTCATTTTCCGTTCATTTTATCGTATTTTTTACGAACGTTTTCAGCTTCTTTGTTTTTTTATTGTATACGTCCACCGTTGCACAGGAAACGATACAGCCGCAAGGGGAGCAATTTGTTCATGAAATCCTGATCTCTCATATTGCTTTATCTATCCTTTCCTATGGATTTTTTACAATATCATTTTTGTTTTCTCTTATGTATTTGGTACAATATCGGTTGTTAAAGGAAAAAAAAGCTGTGAAATGGATCTGGCGGTTTGGAGATTTAAGTGCATTGGACAGACATGCTATCCGTGCTGTTTCGATCGGCGTGCCAATATTATTGATAGGAATCATATTAGGTATTGTTTGGGCATATGTTTCAGGATCGGAATTTTATTGGCTTGATGTAAAAACAATCGGTTCGATACTGGTACTTGCGGTATATAGTATATTTTTAATTCTGCGGCTCATTAAATATAAAGGAAAATCCATTGCGGTTTACAATTCAGCAGCATTTTTATTTATGCTGATTAATTTCTTTTTATTTAGCCTGCTGTCAGGATTTCACATTTAACTGCAGACATTTTTAGGAGGACAAATTCATGCGTAAAATTGTTATAGGTTCAAGAAAGAGTAATCTGGCGCTTACTCAAACAAATTGGGTCATTGAGCAATTGAAAAAAGCCGGTGTTAAAAATGAGTTTGAAGTAAAAAAAATAGTCACGAAAGGGGATAAAATTCTCGATGTGACTTTATCAAAAGTGGGAGGAAAAGGACTTTTTGTAAAGGAAATTGAGCAGGCAATGTATGATAAGGAAATTGATTTTGCCGTGCATAGTATGAAGGACATGCCTTCAGAAATGCCGTCGGGACTCATGATTTCTTCGATCCCTGTAAGAGAAGATCATCGGGATGCTTTTATTTCAAAAAATAATGTGGCCTTACATGATTTGCCTGAAGGAGCTATTATTGGAACGAGCAGCCTCAGGCGAGCTGCACAAATGTTGGCGGAAAGACCTGATGTTCATATTCAATGGATTCGCGGAAACATAGAAACTCGTCTTAGAAAATTAGATGAGGAAGATTATGATGCGATCATATTAGCTGTTTCCGGTTTAAAACGAGTAGGCTTAAATGAAGAACTGATTACCGAATACCTGGAACCGGATATATGTGTACCTGCAGTCGGCCAGGGGGCTCTCGCTATTGAATGCCGTGAGGATGATCAGGAATTGCAGGAAATTCTGGAAGCTATTAACGATGCACATACAACTAAAACAGTGAGTGCGGAAAGAAAGTTTCTTCATTTATTGGAGGGCGGCTGTCAGGCTCCAATTGGCGGTTATGCTTACTTGGACAAAGATGAAATTGTGCTGACTGCGTTAGTTGGTACACCGGACGGTAAAACGATGCTGAAAGAAGAGGTGCGCGGTACAGAACCGGAAGCGGTAGGAACCGAGGCCGCAAACCGATTAATTAAGCAAGGGGCAAAAGAGATTGTTGATAAAGTAAAAGAGGAGCTTGACGACTGATGGAGATGTCACTACATGAAAAAAATATTCTTATTACAAGGGAGGAACAACAGGGAAAACAATTCGCGGCAAAAATTCGTGCGTGCCAAGGAAACCCTGTCGAAGTACCTCTTTTAAAAATTTCATGTAAGGAACACCAGAAAAACCAGGCTGTTTTTCAGCAGTTGGCGAGCTATCAATGGATCTTTTTTACTAGTGCTAATGGGGTAAGATGTTTTTTTCAATTAGCTAAAGACTACCAGGTAAATACAAATGTATTGGAAACTGTAAATATAGCTGTAGTAGGACGTAAAACGGAAAATGCATTAAAAGAGTATGGGAATAGTGCCTCTTTTATTCCATCAGTTTATAATGCAGAAGTAATGTCAAAGGAATTCTTTCAGGTTTATCAAGATGTATCTCCTGTACTAATTGTCAGAGGGAGCAAATCCTTGGATATTCTTCCAGTGGAATTTGAAAATCGCGGGATTGCCTATGATGCCATTGAAATTTATGAAACCACATTTCGAACGGATATGAAGGAACGTTTAAATGAAATATTAAAAACAGGTGAGATTGATTTTATTACATTTACGAGTCCTTCTTCCGTGGAATCCTTTCGTAGATTGACACAAGTGAGTGTAGATGTTCCCGTAGTTTGCATTGGGACGACTACAGAAAAAAGGGCAAACCAATTGGGTTTTCAATCTATTTTAGTTCCTGAAGAATTTACAGTAGAAGGCATGATTTATCGTATGGGTATGTATGTTTTGAATAAGGAGTTGGAGGACAATGACAAATAAACACAAATTTAACCGGCATCGCAGGCTGCGTTCATCCAGTGCAATGCGTTCGTTGGTAAGAGAAACCCACCTTCATGTGGATGATTTTATATATCCGTTATTTGTGGTCGAAGGTGAGAATGTAAAAAATGAAGTGCCTTCCATGCCGGGGATTTTTCAAATATCACTTGATCATTTGCGTGAAGAAGTGGAAGAAGTACAGCGTTTGGGTATTAAAGCTTTGCTGCTGTTTGGTGTGCCAGTGGAAAAGGATGAACAAGGCACCGGGGCTTTTGCTTCAGATGGGATCGTACAAGAAGCAAGCCGATTTTTGAAAAAGGAATTTCCAGATATGCTTATTGTCGCAGATACATGTTTATGTGAGTACACTTCACATGGTCACTGCGGGGTCATTCACGATGGGGATGTGGATAATGATGCATCACTGAAACTGCATGCGAAAACGGCTGTATCACAGGCTGAGGCTGGAGCGGATATTATTGCCCCATCCAATATGATGGACGGGTTTACAGCGGCAATCCGCGAAGCATTGGATGAAGCAGGATTTCAAAACATCCCAATCATGTCCTATGCGATAAAATACGCATCCGCTTTTTATGGTCCATTCCGTGATGCAGCCGACAGTACACCACAATTTGGTGACCGTAAAACATATCAAATGGATCATGCAAACCGGCTCGAGGCAATGCGTGAGGCGGAATCAGATATAAAAGAAGGTGCAGATTTCCTTATTGTTAAGCCTGCTTTATCTTATCTTGATATTGTACGGGATGTACGAAATAAATTTGAAGTACCGGTTGTCGCCTACAACGTAAGCGGTGAATATTCAATGGTAAAAGCTGCTGCATTAAATGGCTGGGTTGATGAAAAAGAAATTGTCCTGGAAAAATTAACTTCCATGAAACGGGCAGGTGCCGATTTGATTATCACATATTTTGCAAAAGATGCAGCGAAATGGTTGAATGAATAATATAAACTAATGAAATTAGGGTGATAAAATCTATGAATAATTTCGATCAGTCTGTTGATGCGTACAAAGAGGCAGTAGAATTAATGCCTGGCGGGGTGAATTCCCCGGTACGTGCATTTAAATCTGTTGGTATGTCGCCGATTTTTATGGAGTCAGGTAAAGGATCAAAAATCAAGGATATTGATGGTAATGAATATATTGATTACGTATTGAGCTGGGGGCCCCTTATTTTAGGACATGCCGATGATCAGGTGGTTGGCAAATTGCAAGAAACAGCGGCCAAAGGAACGAGCTTTGGCGCCCCGACCATTTTGGAAAATAAGCTGGCACAGCTCGTAATTGACCGTGTTCCATCAGTGGAAATGGTTCGCATGGTGAATTCAGGGACGGAAGCAACGATGAGTGCATTGCGTCTTGCCCGCGGCTATACCGGCAGAGATAAGATCTTGAAGTTTGAAGGAAATTATCACGGGCATGGCGATTCTCTGCTTATTAAGGCTGGATCGGGTGTTGCTACACTTGGGTTGCCGGATAGTCCCGGCGTGCCGGAGTCCATTGCCCAAAATACAATCACTGTTCCATATAATGACATGGAAAGTGTAGCGTATGTATTTGAAGAATATGGTGAAGATATTGCAGCTGTGATTGTCGAGCCAGTGTCAGGGAACATGGGAGTTGTCCCACCGGTAGATCAATTCTTGGAAAAGTTAAGAAAAGTTACTGAAGATAATGCTACTTTACTTATTTTTGATGAAGTAATGACTGGCTTTCGTGTCGGTTATAACTGTGCACAGGGCCATTTTGGCATTACGCCTGATTTAACTTGTATGGGTAAAGTGATCGGCGGCGGTCTCCCGGTCGGAGCCTATGGTGGAAAGCGGGAAATCATGGAAAGTATTGCACCAACAGGAAATATTTATCAGGCGGGAACACTATCCGGTAACCCGCTGGCCATGACTGCAGGCTATGAAACGTTAAATACGTTGAATGAAGCGTCGTACACAGAGATAAATAAAAAAGTGGACCGATTAGTGGAAGGCTTTGAGCAGGCTGCAAAAGAATATGATATTCCGCTTTATATAAACCGGGCTGGTTCTATGGTTGGAGTTTTCTTTACAGATGAAAAAGTGATTAATTATGAAACAGCACAGACATCCAATCTGGATTATTTCGCAAAGTATTACAGGGCAATGATTGAGAAAGGCGTATTTTTGCCACCGTCCCAATTTGAAGGGCTATTCCTGTCAACAGCCCATACGGATGAAGATATCGAGAAAACGATAGAAGCAGTCCGATATGCATTTTCCGGGTTGAAATAAATATATTATGAGTAAAACTTGAGTTAATAAAGCTATTCCTTCGTCAGGTGTAGCTTTATTTTTTTGGAGTTTCTGGTTTTGCAACAGTAAAGTCAGACAAGAGATTTCAAATGTTTCATGTGTCTGGTAATGGTTTGGAGGATCAGGAAATGCAAATACAGCGCAGAATAGATCTCCAGAACCACCGCAGTTGTGTTGAGTGTTGTTGTCAGTGCCATTTGGGTTGGATTTCCTTGTTGAAATGCCCCTGAGAGGTGCTGTCAGTGACATTTAGATTGAAATTTTGCTTTGAAAAGTCTCAGAGAAATGTTGGTATAAGGAAAAAACGTCAAAATCCTAAACCAACTGCTGCAATCTCTCTCCGTTTTGTGACCTTCCTTCCCGATGCTGCACTTAAATTAGCATATTCTCCTTTCCATGTTCATATAGTTAACTTAGACAGGAATATTTGGAGTATATTTGGAAGGGAGGAAATCCGTTGTCACAGGGTAATCAGACATTCCGTTTTGAACTGAATGAGTCCATTTATTTTGAAAAGGGACAGGAAGTAACTGAAATGAAGGGAATTTCACTTGACCCGGATATAACCATCGAACCATTTCATGATTATATTTCGATAAGAGGGGTCATTGAACTGCAAGGTGAATATGAAAAGAAAACATATGAAGAACAGGGCGAGGAAGATGTATTTAATCTGGATAATTTTGAGTCGAAACATTATGTGGAGCGGGTCGTTGATTTAGAGGATGGTGATGCGCAATTTACACATCGTTTTCCTGTGGAAATTTCTGTACCAACGTATAGAGTTACAGATTTAAATGATGTGACAGTGCATATTGAATCATTTGATTATGAATTGCCTGAGGAAAGTCTGCTGAAGCTGTATTCCACAATTGAAATTCATGGCATTCATGAAACGATGAAAGAACGGGATACGGAAAGTGTTGAAGAAGCCGGTGAAAAATCTGAGGAAGACCCCGATACACTACAAAGGCCTGAAAATGCCAGTTTTCAATTTGAGGTGAAAGATCAGGCTGATGCTCCGCCTGAGTTAGAGTCCTTTAATACAGATCATTTGCCGGTTCTTGAGGAAGAGCAAACTGAAGCGCCTGAAGAACCCGTGGAAAAGGACAGGTGGAAATATAAAGAAACGAAAACATTAAAAGAGTTTTTTTCACAGTTATCTTCCAGTGAATCAAAAAGTAGTTCGGCCTCAAGCGAAGAAAGCAGTGATTCTTCAAGTGAATGGTTTGAAACATCCGTCGATGAATCCTCATCAGTACCTTATGAGTTAAGCAGTGATGATAGAGAGGAAGAAACAACGGAAGAAGTAAATTATTTATCCGCAATGTTTCGCGGGGAAGATGAAGAAGGCCATACAAAACTAAGACTTTGCATTGTCCAGGATAAAGACACAATCGAATCCATTGCAGAACGTTATCAGATTAGTGCATTACAATTAATAAAGCAAAATGGCCTTGACGATGAATTTGAAATCAGGACAGGACAACTGCTGCATATACCTAATTAACTATTCTCTAAGCTACCACGCTATTCAAGCCGTAAAGATGAAGTCACTCAGTTCGGGCGGTAACCGAAAATTTATTGAGTAAGCAAAAGCTGCTCTGCTTTGTGATAATTGAAAGACTTTTATATGCTAAAAATTCCCCCCTTGCGATAAACAAGGGGTACCTGTTTTTTTCGGTAAATACAAAAGGTCGAGTTACCCAGCTTTCACTGAGATTCTAATGTAAAAGAAGAAACTGCTATTTAGGGGGTGAATTCATATGGAAGTTATTCAAAAAGTACTCACAGCTTACAATATATATCCATTGCATGTTGATAAAATTACTGACAACGTGCATAAAATTAACGATGGAAACAGGGATTATGCCCTGAAAAGAAGCAGCTTTATCAGTGAGCGGGAAACAAGGGTATGGACACATGTATATGAACAGGCATATCATCAGAATCTCGTGTCAGTTTTACCGGTTTATCTGACAAAAGAAGGGGAAATGTATACAGTTCAAAATCAAAACGTCTACTACTTGACTCCCTGGCTGGAAGCAGCTGTAACGCAAATAGAAAAGCGAACAATAGAACAATTTTACCGTGTGATCGGGAATATTCATACAAAAACAAGGCAAGTACATACTGTTCCGTCATCTGACTTTCTCCCCGGGTTCCAGGAATATGCCTCCTATTGTGATCACGTTCAAGAAGAGCTGCTCGGTTTTGTGGAAAGATTTGAGAAAAACAGATATATGTCCCCGTTTGAACTAACTGTTTGTACCCATTACCGTGACGTGAATTTTGCGTTAAAGGAAATGAAAAGACGTATCGAGTTATTAATGGATATAAAAGAGGATACGATCTCCTGGAATGCCAGCCTATGTCATTTTAACTTACAGTTTGACCATATGCTCGAGACACGACAGCTTCATATAATTAATTGGGAGAAAGCGCATTATGAAAATGCAACCCTGGATTTGGCGGCTTTTTTTAAAAATGAAACGAAAAATTTCAATGCACCAACAAATGATGTTATCGATTTATTCAACATATATATGAGCGAAAACGAATTGACTAAAACAGAACTTTATATGCTCTCTATTTACTTACTGGATCCAACCCCGTATATATCCAATGTTCAAAAATATAATGACCGCACATCCGGCAGGTCCATAATAAATCAAACAAAAATGCTTCAGCATACATACCGGCAAATCATGTTTGCGCTGCAATGGTCAAAATATGTGGAAGATGAATTTGAAACGCTGGAGCTTGACGATCTGGAAAGTTAAATCCAGCCTAAAGTAAAAGAAATATAGATAAACACAAGGATACCGAGCAGAAAAACATCGAATGTGGTCGGAAAAAATAACGTGCGCAGCAGCTGGAAAATCAAAATAGGCAATGTTACTTTTTCTGCTATGAGAATACATTTTAACCCCCATGGTGGCAGACGGTAACGGTAATATCGTGCCATTTTCTCACCTCGTTTCACTTTCTAAAAACTTTATAATATACTATGTATATGGAGAGGTATTTTGTGCAACAACTTATAAAAAGACTTGACGCTTTTGAGCGTTGCCGATAAAATATGAGATATAATAGATAAAGGAAATGTTATGAGAGGGAAGAGTACAGGAAAAACACCAACAGAGAGGGAAAAAATGCTGAAAATTTCCCGGAATTGTTTTACTGGAAGGTCGCCCTTGATACAGCTTCTTTGAACTTACAGTATGGTGCATACTGTATCATTAGAAGAATGCCGGTAAATTTACCGTTACAAAGAATGAAGTGTACAGATCTGTATGCACAGATCTGTAAACAAAGGTGGTACCACGGAAATAATACCTTTTTCGTCCTTTCTGAAGGATGAAAAGGGTTTTTTTATAGGTCAGATAATATTGACCCGAAATGAAAAGGAGGCAATTTTTATGGATCATGAGCAGAAAACATCACTGTCACCAAAGTATCACCCGCAAGAAGTGGAGAAAGGTCGTTATCAATTTTGGCTGAAAGGCAAGTATTTTGAAGCAACCGGGGATGAGAATAAAGAGCCATTTACGATCGTTATTCCGCCGCCGAATGTAACTGGAAGGCTGCACTTGGGTCATGCATGGGATACAACGATGCAGGACACGATTTCCCGCATGAAACGGATGCAGGGTTATGATGTGCTGTGGCTGCCGGGGATGGATCATGCCGGTATTGCTACACAAGCAAAGGTAGAGGCAAAACTGAAGGAGCAAGGGACGAACAGACATGAGCTTGGCAGGGAGAAATTCCTGGAACAATCATGGGAATGGAAAGAAGAATACGCGGACTTTATCCGGTCTCAATGGGAAAAGATGGGTCTTGGCCTTGATTACTCAAGGGAGCGGTTCACATTGGACACAGGTCTCTCTAACGCGGTTAGAGAAGTATTCGTTAAGCTGTATGAAAAAGGGCTTATTTACCGTGGGAAGTATATTATCAATTGGGATCCTAAAACAAAAACAGCACTTTCAGATATAGAAGTAATTTACGAAGAAGTACAAGGGAAGTTTTATCATATGCGTTATCCAATCAAGGATAGTGATGAAACGATTGAAATAGCGACAACAAGACCAGAAACAATGCTCGGTGATACAGCGGTTGCTGTAAATCCGAAAGATGAGCGTTACCAGCATTTCATTGGGAAGAAAGTAATACTGCCGATTATCGGCAGGGAAATGGAAATTATTGCTGACGATTATGTGGATATGGAATTTGGTTCCGGTGCTGTCAAGATCACACCGGCGCATGATCCGAATGACTTCGAAATCGGAAACCGTCACATGCTTGAAAGCGTGCTGATCATGCATGAAGATGGAACGATGAATGAAAATGCCGGAAAATATGAAGGAATGGATCGCTTCGAATGCCGAAAACAAATTATAAAAGATCTTCAGGAGCAAGGTGTGTTGTTTGATATCGAAGACCATACACACCAGGTTGGCCATTCAGAAAGAAGCGGTGCGGTTGTCGAACCTTATTTGTCAACCCAATGGTTTGTAAATATGCAGCCGTTGGCAGATGCTGCGATTGATTTACAGGAGCGGGAGGAAAAGGTAAACTTTGTCCCTCCAAGATTTGAACGAACCTATTTAAACTGGATGGAAAATATTCGTGACTGGTGTATATCCCGCCAGCTTTGGTGGGGACACCGGATCCCTGCCTGGTATCATAAAGAAACAAATGAACTTTACGTTGGCAAAGAAGCACCAGAAGATATTGAGAACTGGGAGCAGGATGAAGATGTGCTTGATACATGGTTTTCTTCTGCACTATGGCCATTTTCAACGATGGGGTGGCCTGATGCAGATTCTGAAGACTTTAAGCGTTACTTCCCAACGGATGTACTCGTTACCGGATACGATATCATTTTCTTCTGGGTTGCCAGAATGATTTTCCAATCAAAACAGTTTACCGATCAACGTCCATTTAAAGATGTGTTAATTCACGGTCTCATACGTGATGCGGAAGGCCGCAAAATGAGCAAGTCCCTCGGCAACGGTGTGGATCCAATGGATGTGATCGAAAAGTATGGTGCAGATTCACTAAGATATTTCCTGTTAACAGGTTCCACGCCTGGTCAGGATTTGCGGTTCCATTGGGAAAAAGTGGAATCCACCTGGAATTTTGCCAATAAAGTTTGGAATGCTGCTCGTTTTTCCTTAATGAATATGGAAAACTTCACGTATGAAGATATCGATCTATCTGGGGATTTATCACTTGCCGATAAATGGATCTTAACTCGTTTAAACGAAACGATTGAACATGTAACGAAGAACACGAATAAATATGAATTTGGCGAAGCTGGACGCCACTTATACAATTTCATTTGGGATGAGTTATGTGATTGGTATATCGAAATGGCAAAACTTCCGTTGTATGGAGAAGATGAACAGAAAAAACAAACAACTCGTTCAGTACTAGCGCATGTTTTTGATCAAACAATGCGGCTGCTCCATCCGTTTATGCCATTTATTACCGAAGAAATCTGGCAGCAGCTGCCGCATCAGGGAGATTCCATTACTGTCAGTGAGTGGCCAAAAGTTCGTAAAGAATTTCATGATGAAAAAGCTTCAGGGGAAATGAAGCGGCTTGTATCCATCATTAAATCCGTAAGAAATATCCGTGCTGAAGTGGATACACCGATGTCCAAACAAATCAAACTGTGGATCCAGGCTGAAAATAAATCCATTGCAGATAAACTGGAAATCAATCGTGCGTATTTAACGCGCTTCTGTAATCCGAGCGAGCTGGTGATATCTACCGATGTGGAGGCACCTGAAAAAGCAATGACACAGGTAGTAACCGGGGCAGAATTATTCCTGCCGCTAGAAGGATTGATTGACATCGACCAAGAACTGAAACGTTTGGAAAATGAACTGAATAAATGGACGAAAGAAGTAGATAGGGTCCAGAAAAAGCTGGCCAATGAAAAATTTGTTAATAAGGCACCGGAAAAAGTGGTGGAAGAAGAACGCACGAAAGAAAAGGATTATTTGAATAAACAGGAGAAAGTAAAGGCTAGGATAGCGGAATTAAAAGGGTGAGGGAACGCCTGTTTAGCGACGTGTGGACTGCGCTAAGTGCTCGCCCTGCCATAAAGATTCGTTCTCACGGAGCACTGGAGCTGGATGAGGAAAAAGCGGAATTTCAGTTAACTGCTGAAATTCCGCTTTTTCAACGCTGTCGTAATATGAAACACATATTTTTTCAGTATATTTATGTCGCTGACAGCAGATAGCGTTCTAGAGCCTACCACATCTTCAATTTCATTAAAAAGGAATTCTCCATTTTTCCCTATTAAAAAATCTATACCTGCCATACCAAAATCGAATGTGTGTATTATTTTTTCAACGAGCTTGCGTTCCTGATCACTCAAATGATAAAGAGCTGCAGTGCCTCCAAGCTTAAAGTTAGCCCTGAAATCATGATTGTTTTCTCTCAGTACTGCTCCGACAATTTCTTTGCCGACAATAAATGCTCGTACGTCTTTGCCAAGCTGCACATTAGATTTCTGCACGATAAAATCAGCATGGTCTAAGTTATCAATGCATGCCAATAGATCTTTTTTATGTTCAATATAATACACTCCTTTTCCCCCTCTGCCGGCATTCTTCTTTACAATAAACGGATAACCAAACGGCTGCTGTTGCATTATTCGATCTTTATTGGAAAACACCATATCTACCATCGGGATAGAAAGTGTGGATACATGCTGATGGGTCAATGCTTTATCATTACATATCCGGGAAACATGGGAGGAGTTAAAAACAGAAATACCGCAAGTTTCCAAATGACTGCTCAAAAAAGGATTCATTGTCCTAACAATGGCAACATGTGGCACTTCGGCTATTTCTCCATTCAGGTGGATGATTGGCTTATTGTCCATGATTCCAATTGTTAAATCTTCCTGTAAAATCAATATGAGAGACAAATTTTGAAGATGTGCCTCTTTTATAAACCATTCAATAAATGTTTTATTTTGTTCCGCATCTTCTCTGGCGTATATGAGCCAGCCTGTATACATATTCATCATCCCTCGTTCACCTAATGGTCTATTTTCTCCAAAATATAATCGATGATATAATCAGCAACATTTATATTGGTACATTCATACATATTTCTTATATGCGCATTGGAATTTACTTCACAAATGATCGGTGACTCGTCTGTACCGAATAATAAATCAACCCCTGCAAAATCAGCATCAATTGCCTTTGTTGCTTGAATGGCTAATTCTTTTTCTTCATCACTTGCCGCGTAGGCTTCCATCTTTCCGCCTGAAGTAACATTTGCCCTAAAATCACTGGAGGAAGTTCGTTTCATACTGGCAACGACACGATTTCCGACGACATGCAGGCGAATATCTCTGCCGTAGCTTGATGCAATGAATTCCTGAAAAACAAATGCTTTATCATTTAGTTCATTAACTTTACGGGTAAGTTCTTCTTCCGAGTGAATAAGATAAACTTGTTCGCCGAATGATCCAAATGCTTCTTTTACCACCATCGGAAAACCAAGTTTTTCGATGGCCGTGGTTAGAATATTTTTATCCGTGAATCCATGTCTAAATACCTTTGGATAAATTACCGTTCTTGGAATTGGCAGTTTTTGTTTAATTAATTCCAGGTAAGTGGCAATTTTATCGTCGCTTATCTCTATTGTACTTGCTGAATTAAAAACAGGGATACCTAGCAATTCAAGCTGCCTTGCCAAATAAATATCCTTATCGGTAAAAACGACATAATCCGGGAGATTTTTATTTTCAATTAATTGAAGATCCGTTTTACCTATGATAGATAAAAGCTCATTATTTTTATAAATAGATGCTGAAGTCTTTCTTTTTAACGCTGCTTGCTGTATCCATTCTGCAAAATCGAGAAATTTATTACCCGAAAGACTGCCATTATAAATGATCCATCCATGAGTATGCATTGTGATTATCCTTTCTGATATACTATAATAATTATTCAGTTCAAAGGAAAGGGTTGTTCGTATGTTTCAAAACCTTCAGCAGGCAGAGGAGTTCTTGTCTGCCAGAAAATCACTGGGAATTAAACCCGGGCTGGAGCGGGTGTATGCATTGCTGCAAAAAGTTGGCCACCCGGAGAAAAACATCCAGGCTATTCATATTGCAGGTACAAATGGCAAAGGCTCCACGTTGCAATTTATAAAGCATGCACTTCTGGCCAATGGCTATAATGTAGGTGAGTTTACTTCTCCGAGTCTGGAAGGTTTGCCCGGGCATATTAATCATAACGACAAACCTGTTGATGAAGCTGTTATTGTGGCATTATTCAATCAGCTTTACCCGGTTATTGAACAATTGGACCGGGATGGTATCTGCCCTACTGAATTTGAAATTATTACAGTGCTCGCTTTTATGTATTTTTCAAAATATGTTGATATAGCACTTATTGAAGCTGGTATGGGCGGAAGGCTCGATACGACGAATTGCTTCCAGCCTATTCTCTCCATTATAACAAATGTATCTATTGACCATACGAGATTTCTCGGTTCGACTATATCAGAAATAGCCTATCATAAAGCAGGGATTATCAAAAGAAATAGACCTGTAATCATTGGGGAAATGATAAAAGTTGCATACAACGAAATAGAAAAAGAAGTAAAAAATTCACATTCTCCTTTATATCGGCTTGGACAGGATTTTACCTGGGGAAAGATAGAGCGAATTCAGGGAAAACAGCGTTTTATATGGAATGAAAAACAGCATATAGAAATTTCCATGCTTGGAAAGCATCAAGTCAAAAATGCATCCATTGCATTTATGGCGCTGATGCTTTTGAAGGAGCTGCAGTATAATATAGATTTGGATAAGATATTGGAAGCTTTTTCACTAGCCCACACACCTGGCAGGTTTGAAATTATTCAAGAGGAGCCTCCGCTAGTACTGGACGGGGCACATAATATGGAGGGGATAGAAGCATTTTTAGATACCGTCCTGTCAGTTTATAAAGACAGGGAAAGACACCTGGTATTTGCAGTATTTAAGGATAAAGAACTTAAAGAAATGCTGCAGTTATTATTGCCGTATTTTACTTCCGTAACACTGACGACGTTTGATCATCCTCGGGTGGCATTACTGGAAGATTTAGAATATTTTTCAACAAAGGATCATGTTTATCTTGCAAATGATTGGGAGGACATAATCACAAACAGGAAAGAGCCTCATGCAGCATACTTTGTGACTGGTTCGCTAGAGTTTATATCAAGAGTGAGAAAACACGTTTTAGACTAAGTGCTGTCAATTTGCGTGGATTGTTTGGATAAAATCACTTAAATTGTAGAACGATTCTTTTTGTACATGACAATAGTCGTCTTACTTTTTATATCACCTGTGCTAGAGTTGGTTTACAAACAAGCAGGGGGATGTGAGAAAGTGGAAATAAAAAAGATAAAGAGTAAATTTAACAAGAAGAGGCCAAAGCTGCGTAATAACGATCTGGATGTCGGCAAAAAAAAAGATGAACAGGCTGCAACACTTGAAAATGCTAACAAACCATTAGGGACATTTAAGAGAATATCCAATCATTCCAAAGCAGCGAAAATCGGACAGCACAAAAAAGTATTAAAACCTGTTATGCTTGCAGTCATTTCCGCGTTGGTCATTGGCTCTTTATTCGGTGTCATCCTGCTGCGTATGTTTGTTACCATGGATGGGACGCCTGAAATCGGCGGTAATCCAAATCCTGCGGCAGTCACTGCGGATGATGCTGAAGAAGACAACACTGAGGATTCATCGGGACAAGATGTACGTTCAGTCGAAATGGAGTCTATTACCGCTTATGTATTACAGGGGGGGATTTTTTCGGAAAAAGAAAATGCGGATACATGGGCGGTAAACTTTGAAGAAGCAAATATTCCTGCAATGATCTGGCACAGGGATGATCAATACTTTCTATTTACCGGAGTGAACAGTTCGGCGGAGGAAGCATCACAAGCAGCTGACGAACTGGAGACGGAGGAATTGGAAATTTACAGTAAAGAATGGAATACGCCTCCGGTGGAAATATCATTAAGTGCAAATGAAGAAGAATGGTTAAATTCTTATCTGGCATGGTGGAAAAAGGCTTTATCATCATCCGGGGAAGCAAGTGGTGAGTTGGAGCAGCTGAAAGAATCATATCCGGAAGAATCAAATTTGCTGGCGCCCTTATATGACAAACTGGCTGAAGTAAATGAAATCGACGATAAAGTACTCCTGGAATTATGGTATATGTATGGAACATTGCACGATTAAAAGCAGGTAACTAAAAATACCTGCTTTTTTCAATTTTTAGGTTCGTTATTAACCTGGAAATTCTATTTTACACTAGAGAGATTTTGAAAATCTGAGCAATTTTTTCTATTAAAGTAGCTTTTTATCAGCTTGTTAAAAGCAAGCTTTACCTCTAAACTATATTTATCTTAAAAAGGGAGGTAAAGCAAATGTCTGTTTCAACCATTATGATCAAAGATGTGCCCAAGGATGACCGTCCCAGGGAACGGGTGTTAAAAATGGGTGCCAGTCACTTATCCAACCAGGAATTGTTAGCCATTCTGCTAAGCAGCGGGACGAAAGATGAATCTGTCATGGCCCTTTCCAATCGCGTTCTCATGCATTTTGAGGGCCTGAGTCTGATGCAGGATGCAGCCATCGAAGAATTAACTGCTATCAAAGGGATAGGACCTGCAAAAGGTGTACTGATTCTTTCGGCTATTGAGCTTGGAAAAAGAATGAATGAGTATAAACCAAATGAGCGCTACGTGATTCGCTCGCCGAAAGATGGGGCAGATTATGTGATGGAGGAAATGCGGAGCTTAAGGCAGGAACACTTTGTTGTTCTGTTTCTAAATACGAAAAATCAGATCATCCAGAGGCAGACTATTTTTATTGGGAGCCTAAATGCCTCCATTGTTCATCCAAGAGAAATCTTCCGCGAAGCAGTAAAACGGTCTGCTGCCTCAATTATTGTCGTTCATAACCACCCTTCAGGCGACCCCAGTCCATCCCAAGAAGATATTCATGTAACGAGACGTCTTTTGGAATCCGGAAAAATGATTGGAATTGATCTTTTAGATCATCTGATTATCGGTGACAGGAAGTTTGTATCCTTAAAAGAAAAAGGATACTTATAAATACTATCTATTTTACTATTTTTTTCGTATAATTGAATAGAAGAATGAAAGGAAAGCGCCATTTTTCAATATGCTGAAAGTGGCGCTTGTTCATCTTGATGATAAAAAATACTTTTGATAAAACGCATTACATATTATAATGATGCTATTGTTACACACATAAATTGACCAGAAATAGTAAAGCTACAAATAGGTTAATGAATTGAATGCAGTATGGAGAGGAAGATTTTTTTGGGTATTTTCAATTTTTCACAGGATATAGGAATTGATTTAGGTACAGCAAATACGCTTGTATTTTTAAAAGGAAAAGGGGTTGTATTAAGTGACCCTTCTGTAGTTGCAAAAAATAAGGAAACCGGAGACATTGAGGCAGTAGGAAGGGATGCTTATAATATGATCGGAAGAACACCCGGCAATATTTCAGTCATCCGGCCAATGAGAGACGGAGTTATTGCTGATTACGATACAACTGCAGCCATGATGAAATATTATATCAAAAAAGCAATGCGGAAACGCTCGTTTTTAGCTAATAAGCCAAATATTATGGTATGTGTTCCATCGGGGATTACGATGGTGGAGGAAAGAGCAGTCATTGATGCGACAAAGCAGGCAGGGGCTAAAGATGCTTTTCCGATTGCAGAACCTTTTGCAGCAGCAATTGGAGCGGGATTACCTGTATGGGAACCTACTGGAAGCATGATCGTTGATATTGGTGGCGGAACGACAGAAGTAGCGGTTATCTCGTTAGGCGGAATTGTAACAAGTGCTTCCATACGAACTGGTGGAGATAATATGGATGAGGCGATAACAAATCACATCCGAAAAACGTATAGTTTAATGATTGGTGAAAGATCGGCGGAATCCATCAAATTTGAAATTGGAGCTGCCGGTACCGTTACAAACAATGAAGAAATGGAAATCAGAGGACGTGACCTGTTAACAGGTTTGCCAAAAACGATTACAATTACTTCAGAGGAAATTGCTGAAGCATTGGAAGATACAGTGCAATCTATTATTGATGCAGTAAAGGATACGCTGGAAAAAACGCCACCGGAACTGGCAGCTGATATTATGGACCGTGGTATTGTCCTATCCGGAGGCGGTTCTTTACTGAAGAATATTGATCAAGTTATTAGTGATGAGACGAGAATGCCTGTATTTGTTACAGAAAACCCATTGGAAAGTGTGGCAATCGGGACAGGGAAATCATTGGATTACATGCAGCACTTCCGGTCCAATCCGAACGTTTCCTCTCAGTCTATAGTCAAATAAGCAGGTGTTTACATGAATTTATTTCGAAAAAAAAGACTTTTTATTTTTTTGATTGGATTTATCATCCTTGTGGTGCTGATTGGTTATTCCATCAGTGAAAGAGATGATTTAACGACGGCAGAGCAATTTATCAATGATACGGTTGGATGGGGACAGCGTATCATACATACACCGGTAAACTTTGTTACGGATGTGTTCACAAATATAAATGATATTCGAAATACGTATAATGAGAATCAACTGTTAAAGGAAAAACTGGCAGAATACACGGGACTCATTTATGAAAATCAACAACTCAGCGAAGAAAATGAAGAGCTTAGAAATTTAATGGAATGGATGGATGACGAAACCATTAGAGATTTTAACCCCATTCAAGCGACGGTAATATCCCGTTCGCCGGAACGTTGGGTGGAACAGGTTACAATAAATAAAGGAACACAGGACGGAGTGGAAACCAATATGGCAGTCATTACTGCCGAGGGAATGATTGGAAAGGTTCAATCTCACTCCCAGTCTACCTCAACGGTCCAATTGCTTACAGGTTTTGATCAATTCAACCGTATATCAGCGACAATTTCCCGTGAAGATAGTGATGATGTTTTCGGGATGATTGAAGGCTATGATCAGGAGTCAGATTCGCTTGTATTTCGGATTATTGAAGAGTCAGACCAAGGTCTGGAAGAAGGGGAACTGGTTGTGTCATCCGGTATGGGTGGCGTTTTTCCAGCCGGTTTGCCAATTGGTTCTGTAATAGAAGTAGGTTCTGATCAATACGGTTTAACGCGTACAGCACTGATTGAACCGGCGGCGGAAATGTATAACATTAATCATGTCGTTGTTGTAGACCGGGAATTGCCTGATGGAGATGATGAAGAAGATGAGGAGGAAAATGATTGATGAAACGCATTTTTATTCCTCTTATACTCTTCTTTTTCCTTATGCTTGAAGGAGTAGCTCTTGATTTTTTGCCGGTCAGTATACTTACAAGTGATTTGTTGATTGTTCCTCATTGGGTACTATTATTTTTAGTCATGACAGCCGTATTTTACGAACGGGATACAACCTATTATTCCATTATTTATGCCTTGATATTTGGTTTATTAATAGACGTTGTTTATACCGGGATTCTTGGTGTGTATATGTTTTCCTATACACTTGTCGTCTATTTAGTGCTTGGGCTAAGAAAAATTTTTCATGGAAATATTTACGTAACGCTATTATTAGGTATAATAAGTGTTATACTCGCAGACGTGGCGATCCACGTTATTTATTCAGCGGCAGGCATTATCCAAATGATGTGGAATGACTATGCAATAAATAGATTACTGCCAACTATTATTTCAAATATTGTATTTTTACTTATTCTGTATCCCTTAATGGCAAAAAGGCTCATCAGATGGAGAGAAGCGCATTTGACCGGAAGAGATACATTATAAAAGCTAAACTATAATGCCATGGTGATCGTGGGGTGAAAAATAAGTGCTTGATAATAAACAGCTAATTACAATAAAAGGTACCAGGGACGGTCTTACATTTTTTATTGACGACTCCTGCTCCTTTGATCATGCTGTTCATGAGCTTGATGAAAAAATTAAAAGCAGCCGTCCGAAAGAGGATGAGCCGGTGATACCGGTAATAGTGAAGCTTGGTAATAGGTATTTAATAAAAGAGTCTGAAGAACAATTAGTGAAATTATTTACGGAAGATAACCGGTTTCGTGTTGACAGAATTGAATCTGAAGTGATTCTTAAAGAAGATGCGATGGATTGGAAGGAAGAAAGTGAGATAAAAGCTGTTAACCAAATTGTTCGCTCTGGTCAAGTATTGGAAATGACAGGCGACTTATTATTAATTGGAGATGTAAATCCCGGCGGAAAAGTTGCAGCTACCGGCAATGTCTACATATTGGGAAGTTTATATGGAATTGCTCACGCAGGGGTAAATGGTGACCGAAAATCCTTTGTAGCCGCATCATATATGAACCCAAGCCAACTCAGGATTGCTGATTATATCAGCCGTGCTCCGGATTATGAATCTGATGGTGTCTATATGGAATGTGGTCTCATTGATGAAGAACAGGATAAAATAGTTATTGATCGACTACAGATGCTGTCACGTAAAAGAAAAGAAATCAGCGGATTCGAAAGGAGAATGCAAAATGGGTGAAGCAATTGTCATTACTTCCGGTAAAGGCGGTGTTGGAAAAACAACTACATCTGCGAATATCGGAACAGCACTGGCACTGATGGAGAAAAAAGTGTGTTTAATAGATACGGACATCGGCCTGCGAAACCTGGATGTCATCATGGGATTGGAAAACCGGATCATATTTGATATAGTCGATGTCATTCAGGAAAGATGCAGGTTAAACCAGGCGCTCATAAAAGATAAGCGTTTTGAATCCCTTTCTTTACTACCAGCCGCGCAAACTAGTGATAAAACAGCAGTTACGGAAGAGGGAATGAAGCAAATAATCAGTGAATTAAAACCGGAATATGATTATATTATCATTGATTGTCCTGCCGGTATTGAACAAGGATTTCAAAATGCTGTAGCCGGTGCAGATAAAGCTATAGTAGTAACAACACCGGAAAAGTCCAGTGTTAGAGATGCTGATAGAATCATAGGTTTGCTGGAGCAAAAAGATATAGAATCACCAAAATTAATCATTAACAGGATTCGTAACCATATGATGAAAAATGGAGACATGATGGATATAGATGAAATAGTGCAAATTCTTTCTATTGATTTAATTGGAATTGTTGCCGATGACGAAGAAGTAATTACAGCTTCCAATAACGGAGAACCTGTTGCAATGCAGCCAAAATCAAAAGCTTCCATTGCCTACCGTAATATTGCTAGAAGAATACTTGGAGAAAACGTTCCCTTACAATCTCTGGAGGAAGATAAAGGGATGATGCAGCGCATGAAGAAGTTTTTTTGGGGGATGCGATCATAAAATAAGATTAGTTTTGATAGCAGAAGGATGTGAACCCAAGTACTTCTGCTTTTTTGTGTAAACAAGATTAACCACTCCGCCTCTTCTTTTCATCATAACTTGTACAACCTTCACATATAATGGAGCAAAAGCATGTGAAGGAATGAAGGTTAATGAAAAAAGGAGTAAAAAAGGTTCGCAAATCAATTGAACAGCGAAAAAAAACACGCGGTCTTCCCTATAAGGAAGGAAGTAAAAAACAAATCATTTCAAATCTGCCTCAAGAGGAAGAAAAGCATGGATATCTTCCGGTTTTTACAGATGTGGCACCAAGCAGCAAGAAGGATAAAGCAGTCTCCGGCATTTTCCTGAAAAGTACCTTATCTGTCATGCTTTTTTTTGGTGCCGCCTTATTGTGGCAAACAGATACAGAGGTAATGGAGTCGCCAAAAAAGTGGTCAAGGATGGCCTTAACCGAGGAATTCCCGTTTGCTACAGTACATCAGTGGTATCAGGAAACGTTCGGAAGTCCATTGGCTTTTACACCGCCAACCGAACAGGCAACTAATTCAACGGATGTGCTGGCTTTACCGGTTAGCGGAAATGTAACGGAAACATTTCAGGTGAACGGAAAAGGGATTATGATTGAACCGGGAGAAACGACACAAGTGGCTGCATTGCAAGAAGGGATCGTTATTTTTGCCGGGAATAACCAGGAAACAAATCAAACTATTATCATTCAGCATCCGGATGGGAGTAATACTACTTATGGAAATTTAAGTTCCATTGATGTTCATTTATATCAATATGTGGGAAACAATCAGCAGGTTGGGCAGTTTTCTCCAACGGATGATAGCGAAACCGTTTATTTCGCTATTGAAAAAGATAATGATTATATTGATCCGGTACAGGTGATCCAAGTCGATGATCAAGAATAATTTAAAAAAAGTTCATATTCATCCCATCCTGATTGTATTTATACTTATCTCCTTTCTTACAGGTACTTTTGTTGAATTAAGCATTATTTTGTCCATCGTACTGATCCATGAATTTGGTCATTTTATGATGGCTTCTTATTTTAAATGGCGGATACGGAGAATTATGCTATGGTCCTTTGGTGGTGTGATGGAAACGGATGAGCACGGGAATAGACCAATATGGGAAGAAGCGCTTGTGATCATTGCAGGACCTTTTCAGCACCTGGTCATTTATGCTGCCATTTTTTTAATTTCCGGTATGCAGCTTATGCCTTCCTCGGTCGTGAATCTTATGTTTTACTATAACACCATCATTCTTTTATTTAACTTATTGCCGATTTGGCCACTCGACGGGGGAAAGCTGCTGTTTTTATTTCTATCCAGTCAATTTCCTTTTAAATCTGCTTATCATTTTATCATCCTTTTTTCCATGTTCACTAGTATTTTGCTCCTTATATTGCAATTATGGCTCCTCCCTTTTACATTAAGTGCGCTTTTTATTATGCTGTTTTTATACTTGGAAAACAGGATGGAGTGGAAACATCGTTATTTTGTTTTCATGCGATTTCTATTAAAACGCTATGAAGGGAACAGCTCAATCAGTGGAATTACATCCATTGTTTTACCGCATAATAGTTCACTAATGGAAGTGTTTTCTCATTTTAAACGGCAAAAAAAGCATGCGATTTATGTGACATATCCTAATCAAAAGAGAAAAATGATAGATGAAACTGAATGTTTGCGTAACTATTTCTACTATAAATATTATAATAAGACAATGGGGGAAATTGCGGATTATACCAGCTGAGCGATAAGTCTTCCTATGCGGCTTCAGAAAGGAAAAAATTTCGGTATGTCATTGACAAATATAGCCTAAACATGGTAATATCAATACGTTATTCATCGTAGCACCGTTGCTACAACCGCACAGAGCAGGTTTTAAATCCGGATAAAGGGTACCTGTATGGCGAGTCTTAGTTTATTAAGGAGGTGCAGAAATGTACGCAATTATTGAAACAGGCGGTAAACAAGTGAAGGTAGAAGAAGGTCAGGAAATTTTTGTAGAAAAAGTGGAAGCAGAATCTGAGGAAACTGTTACATTCGACAAAGTGCTTTTCGTAGGTGGCGATGATGTAAAAGTAGGCGCACCATATGTGGATGGCGCAACTGTTACAGCTAAAGTGGAAAAGCAGGGCCGTCAGAAAAAGATTACTGTATTCAAATATAAGCCAAAGAAAAACTATAAGCGTAAACAGGGCCACAGACAGCCGTATACGAAACTGGTTATTGATAAAATCCAGGCTTAAAGGGAACTTTTTATGATAAAGGTCATTGTATCCCGAACACGTAATGAAATAACAGCATTTGAATTATCCGGACATGCTGAGAGTGGTCCATATGGTTATGATTTAGTATGTGCTGCTGTTTCAGCAGTGTCAATTGGCACATTAAATGCTGCGTCAGAATTAGGTGAGACTGATCTCGAAATCAAGCAAGGGGATGAAGGTGGTTACCTTCATGTGCAGATTCCAAACGCTCTCCCAGAGGAGAAAATGGAAAAAATACAGCTCTTGTTTGAAGGTATGATCATAGCATTAAAATCAATTGAAGCTGAATATAATAAATTTATTAAAGTTTACAGTGAATAAGGAGGTGCACACGCATGCTACGTATGGATTTGCAATTCTTTGCGCAGAAGAAAGGTGCAGGGAGCACAAAAAACGGTCGTGATTCAGAGTCTAAACGTCTTGGTGCTAAACGTGCTGATGGCCAGTTTGTAACTGGAGGATCTATCCTTTACCGTCAACGTGGTACGAAAATTTATCCTGGTGAAAACGTAGGCCGCGGTGGTGATGATACGCTTTTCGCCAAAGCAGATGGCGTTGTTAAATTTGAACGTTTTGGCCGCAATCGCAAAAAAGTAAGTGTTTATCCGATTGCACAGGAAGCGTAAAATAATTGATGCATTGTTATAAAAGAGAGGCTGTTGAAAATATACAGTCTCTCTTTTCTTTATTTCAGTGTAAGTATTGATTTTTTTGACATGACCTTTACCGGTTTTTCTGCTATACTTCTTGATACGTATACGAGGGGGAAGGATAATGGAAGATTCCGATGTAGTAAAACTCTTGCAGCATTATCGCCATGATTTAATGAATCATTTGCAGATTGTTAATGGATACATGAATTTGAAAAGGCCGGAGAAAGCGGAAGAGAAGATAAAAGAAACCATGGAATACTATCATGAAGAACGTAAATTAATGCACGTAATGCCTCCCCAATTTATTCTGTGGGTGATGCAAGTGAATATTATGTTTGACCACATAAAGCTGGAATATCAAATTTTAACGGAAAAGAAACTACATCACGTGGAGCATGATTTATCAGCCAGGTGTGAAAAAGTGATTTCAGCTGTTAATAAAACGATTGGAACGGATAGTTTACATGACATAAGCTTACAAATAAAGGATGCAGAAAATGAACCATGCTGCGAAGTAAGTTTTCTCATTAAAGGGGAGAGTAGTCAGGAAGCGGTGTTAAGTAATTACTTAAATGACGATAGTGTAGATGTAAGACAAACACAGTCCGGGCTGGAATGTAGTTTTCTAATTCAGTAATTTACTTGAGGTGAGAAATTTTGTTTATAGATCAGGTTAGTGTTTTTGTAAAAGCAGGAGATGGGGGTAATGGTCTTGTTGCCTACCGCCGGGAAAAGTATGTTCCAAAAGGCGGCCCTGCAGGTGGGGATGGCGGAAATGGCGCGGATATTGTTTTTAAAGTGGATGAAGGTCTCAATACGTTAATGGATTTTCGCTATAACCGCCAATTTAAAGGGAAACGCGGAGAAAATGGCATGAGTAAAAATATGCATGGAAAAAATGCCGCCCCTTTTATTATTTCAGTGCCTCCGGGTACAACAGTAATTGATGAAGAAACCGATGAGACTATTGCCGATCTAACGGAACATGGACAAGAGGCCGTCATTGCTAAAGGGGGAAGAGGCGGCAGGGGTAACAGCCGATTTGCCACACCGAGAAATCCTGCCCCTGATATGGCAGAAAATGGAGAACCAGGTATAGAAAGAAAAATCAAAGTAGAACTAAAATTGATTGCCGATGTTGGCCTTGTTGGTTTTCCAAGTGTCGGAAAATCTACTTTCCTTTCTGTTGTTTCAGCGGCAAAGCCAAAGATTGCCGATTACCATTTCACGACATTGGCGCCTAATCTTGGTGTTGTGGAAACAAGTGATCAGCGCAGCTTTGTGATGGCAGATTTGCCTGGTTTAATTGAAGGAGCTCACGAAGGAATCGGACTTGGACATCAGTTCCTTCGTCACGTAGAACGCACGAGGGTGATTGTCCATGTCATTGATATGGCTGGAATGGAAGCGCGGGATCCCTATGAGGATTTTCTTAAAATTAATCAGGAAATAAAGGAATACGACGAAAAGCTGATGGATCGCCCGCAGATTATTGCTGCAAATAAAATGGACATGCCGGACGCGGAAGAACATTTGATGAATTTTAAAGCAAAATTACCGGAAGATTTCCCTGTTTATAAAATCTCAGCACTGACAAAAGATGGATTAAGGGATATTTTGTTTGCTATAGCTGATGTGCTGGATACTATTCCTAAGACTGACCCTATTACCGAAGAAGCGGAGGAGAAGGTCGTTTATCGTTATCAGAAGCAGGAAGCCCCATTTAAAATTGGCCGTGATGATGATGGCGCCTACGTGTTATCCGGTGAAAGAATAGAAAAACTGTTTAAAATGACCGATTTTAACCATGATGAAGCGGTTCAGCGGTTTGCAAGGCAATTACGGAAAATGGGCGTGGATGAAGCACTTCGAGAGCGTGGTGCGGAAGACGGGGATACCATTCGTTTATTGCATTATGAATTCGAATTTATCGAGTAACTATGGTAACATGTATGGAAAATACGAGGAGGAGAAATGTTGGCAACGAAGATAGGTTATTTAGGTCCAAAAGGAACATTTACGAAATTAGCAGTAGACACAGCATTTAATGGAGAAATGAAAGAAAGCTTTGATACGATACCGGAGTGCATCGATGCAGTTGAGGATAACCAGATTGATATAGGGGTAGTACCGCTTGAGAATGCCATAGAGGGCACCGTACAGTTGACTGTTGATTATCTTGTTCATCAGGTACGTCTGCCCATTATGGCAGAGATCGTTGTGCCTATTCAGCAGCATTTGCTTGTCCAGCAAGGCTTCAATGGGGACTTAAAAAGTATTACTGCAGTTCATTCTCATAGTCATGCGATTGCACAGTGTCACCAATACTTACATAAAAATTTGCCAAATGCAAAACTTCAATTTGAATCCTCTACAGGAAAAGCTGCGGAAATAGTGGGAGACAGTGAAAACCCTATTGCAGCAATTGGCAATTACCTGGCAGCAGAGGAATATGGATTAAGGCTGTATGAGGCAAACATTCATGATTTTCCAAACAATCACACACGATTTCTTGTATTAAGCAAAAACAGCAATCAGCCCCTTCACATTAACCATGATGTGCAACTGGAAAAAACAAGTTTACTCATTACGCTTCCAAGTGATCAGCCAGGGGCGCTTCATCAGGTACTATCCGCGTTTGCCTGGAGAAGGATGAATTTATCCAAAATTGAATCCCGCCCGATGAAAACAGGCTTGGGAAATTATTTTTTCATTGTTGATGTAAATCAGCCCTATGATGACGTGCTTTTTCCCGGTGTAAAAGGTGAACTTGAAGCTTTAGGCTGTAAAGTAACTTTTCTTGGAAGCTATCCAGTTTATCAAATGCAAATATAATAACGAAGTAAAATTGCCAATTTATTGTAGGATTGGCGATTTTTTTGTATATACTATATGCCACGATAAAACGTAAAAAAAGAAAACGACAAACATGACCCATCTCTAACCATGCCTCTGCTCTTATAGACAACTCCTGGTCTTTCACCATTTTTATGCACGCCATTTAGTATGGAATTTAAAAAAACGTAAATTTGGTTCAACTTTTACCCATTTTATGCATATGTTGATATAGAGTAATTAGCCCAGTGATTAACGAAAGGAGATTAGATTGTTTTGAAAATACACGTAGTCCAAAAGGGAGATACATTGTGGGAAATTTCACAAAAATACGGGGTGGATTTTGAAGAAGTAAAACAACTCAATAGCCACCTATCCAGTCCGGATATGATTATGCCAGGCATGAAAATTAAAGTGCCGACGAATTCAAAAGCTGTTAAGCATGAGAGCAAACCGGCCAAGGAGACAAAGAAAGAGCAGGTTAAACAGCCATATCAAGATATATCGCCAAAACCTATGCCCGTCATTAAAGAGGATGATAAAGCGCCACCGAAGAAAGTTCAGCCAGAGATGCCGAAAATGCCACAAATGCCAATTCAGCCGATCGTTCAAATGCCAATACTTGAACAGGATTTCGATTACCATACTACAGTAAAATTTCCTGAGAAACCAAAAGAGCCCGAAGTGAAAAAGGAGAAGCCTAAACCACAGCCAGTAAAAGAAGAGAAAAAGGTGGAAGCAGTAATGCCGCCCCCACAGCCAATGCCGATGCAAATGCCCATGACACCTTGCATTTATATGGTTCATCCATGTTGTCCGCCTGCACCATATCCAATGGCGGCTCCGGCATTGGATCAGCATCAGCATCCAATGGGGAAACATGGAAAAAAAGATTGTGGCTGTCAGGGAACAGAAATGCATTATCAAAATATGATGCCGTACCCAGTGTATGGGGGAGTAAATAATCAAAATATGATGCCGAACACGATGTATGGAGAAGCAAACAATCAAAATATGATGCCATACCCAATGTATGAAAGAATGAATAATGAAAATATGCCGCACTCCAGCTATACTACTCCACCAAATCAGCAGCAGCAATCCAACTTGTATCCGCCGCCATTTTCACCGGACATGACTCAAGCTTATCCAAGCCCGCCGGGATATCCGCAAAACTATTATAGAAATGATAAGGAACAAACAGATAATGAGTAAAGAAGATAAACTAAGAGACGAATTTATAAATCGTCTCTATTCTTTTTTGTTAAAAGAAGGGGGGATCAGCATAAGCCAAGCATCGCGAATAAAGTCTCACGTATTATGTATTAAGACAATAAATAACAAAAAATACATTTTAAAAAAACATAAAAATAAAGAAATTCTTTATCAACAATGGGAGTTTTTCAAGGCCACAGATAACGGGGTACTTATTCCCTTCCATCCATTTCCAAATGGAAGGGGATTCTTAACATACAAAGATAGTTATTATACCATCTCACCATATGTAGAAGGGAAAAAATTAAATTATAAATTTTCCGAGGACAGGAAAGCAGCAGTGGCAACAGTAAAAAAATTTCATAGGAAAGCTAGAAATATTTATATAAAAAGGCCAGTTAATAAAAAACCTTTTTTCATCAAATGGTATGACCGTTTGCTGGCATTTAAGCAAACAGAAGCATTATTTAATAAATATGGTTTTGATTATTTATATAGGGATATAGTAAAAACGACCGGGGTTCAATTACGACTTCTGTCCGGATTTCCCTGGGATAAGCTGGAGAGGGATGCAAAATGGAATGGACACTGGGTTCATGGAGATGTTGCTTCCCACAATTTTATTAAATCCGCACAAAATACCTTCATGATTGACTTCGATTTATTGCATTGTACAACACAGCTGTATGATTTTATTCAACTTGGCCAAAGGTTTGTCCCGCACGAAAATTGGGAAATAGAAGAACTGAGAAAGTATAATATGGTGGATGAGGACGAGATAAGAATCTGGGCTTATGCTATGGCTGTTCCAAGTGATGTGTTAAGGGAATGGCTTCACTTTTTAAATAAGAAGCCGTCAGGGATTCCAGATTATTTGAAGCGACTTGATAAAGAATGGGGCAATCGGCGATATTTTTTAAAAAGTATTGAAAAAGTGCTAAACTAAATAAAAGATAGATTTTACAACAGGGGTGGTAATTATGGAAGAATATGTAAACGACATTGTTAAATGGTTGCAGCATCAGGTAAAGGAAACCGAAACAAAGGGATTGGTCGTTGGTGTAAGCGGAGGGCTGGATTCAGCTGTCGTGGCTCATTTAATTAAACGGGCAATGCCGGAGAATTCATTAGGTGTTTTGCTCCCGATTCACACATCCGAGAAAAATTTAGTTCATGCCAGGGATGTGATAGATAGAAGCGGAATTGACACCATTACGCTCGATCTTACGGAGACGCATAAAACAATGTATTCAGAAATTAAAAGTAAGTTACAAGAAAGTAATGCATTTATTGATGCAAATGATCGGTTGGCTTCAGCAAATTTAAGAGCAAGATTGCGGATGAGTGCATTATACGCATTAGCAACCAATTATAATTATTTAGTGGTCGGTACCGATAACGCTGCTGAATTTTATACAGGATATTTCACAAAATACGGGGATGGCGGCGTAGATATTTTGCCGATTGTCGAATTCACAAAGGAAGAGATACGGGAGATGGCAGCATATTTAGGTGTGCCATCAGACATTGTCAAAAAGAAACCAAGTGCCGATTTATGGGAAGGGCAAACAGATGAAGATGAAATGGGCACAACCTATGACTATATCGATGATTATTTAAAAGGAAAAGAAATACCGGAAAAAGATAAGGATATCATCGAGGCCATGCATGCTAAAACAGCACATAAGCGCGCCCCGCTGCCACAATACAAAAGGGATAATTCCCTGTAATTAACAGTGTAAAAAAACCTCCCTTATGCAAACTATGTATAAGGGAGGTTTCATGTATGGCTAAATTAATGATTATACCGTTCAGCTTATTACTAATCTTCATTGCAGGCTGTGCAGATACTGCTGAAGAAGAAACAAGAATGAACAGGGAAAGTCCAACTCAGCCCATTCACTATGAATCAGAACGGGAGCAAAAAGACCGCTTGAATGTCCGTGATCAATCGATCGGTGAGCGGGGCGGATATCCGCAAAGTAAACTGGATAATATCAATGATGCAGATTTTGAAGGCGGATATTCTGATGAGTATACAACAGAAAGAACAGAGGAAATTACCGACTATTTAAAGCGCAAACAGGAAATAATCCAGGCGCAGGTTGCAGAAACAGATGAGCGTATCGTTATAGCTGTTATGACCCCAGAGCGTCCAAACCACGATACAGATATAAGCGGGGCAATTAAGGAAGAAGTGGAAAATATATTACCCGGTACGGATAAAGAGATCGTTGTGTATACGGATGATGCATACTGGGAACGTATGAAGAACATTGATGCTCGATGGAAGGCAAGAGAGACTGGCGAAGATATTGGTGAAATGCTTGAAAACTTTTTTAATATAGATGATGACTAAAAGCCTTTGTTGACACAAGGGCTTTTTATCATATGGGGTTTGCAAAATTATTTCTTTATCGCAGTGTAACTGGCTGGCCGACAAAAACGCCACGTCCTGTGGCATTGTCGGCACTAGCACGTCCTGTACGTCGTAAGACTCCCACTTCAAGCATGAAGGAAACATGAAAATGCTAAGTGGGAGATCCAACAGCCAGTAACGGCCCGATTCGTTCAAGGGCCTTT
>NZ_JBGOHB010000041.1:0-38539 GCF_041521345.1 Virgibacillus oceani
TCCGCCGCTCGATCCACTGACCTCACCCCCGAAGGGGATCAGTCAGCTTCACGCGCTCGACTTGCATGTATTAGGCACGCCGCCAGCGTTCGTCCTGAGCCAAGATCAAACTCTCCATAAAAGTTTGATTATAATGGACACCAACCCATTATTTATTTCTTAGCTTCAAAAATTGACCTCAGGAGGATAAGTCTTCCTCGTTCAGAACCAAGCCTGACTCAGACTTCTTACCTCTGACATCTTCATATTACATACTGGTTGTTTTGTTCAGTTTTCAAAGAGCAAATTTATCACGTCGCTTTTTCCGCGACAAGATTCAATAATATCACCTTAAGCAATCCATGTCAACAGCTTTTTTCTTTCGACATTTCGTCTGCTCAAATCGGCGACTTTATTATAGTAGCACACATGACAAGAGGTGTCAACACCCTACTCATATGTTTTTATACCTAAAATAATAAATGGGCCTGAGTGGACTTGAACCACCGACCTCACGCTTATCAGGCGTGCGCTCTAACCAGCTGAGCTACAGGCCCATATATAGTATAGTTTGGAGCGGGTGAAGGGAATCGAACCCTCGTCATCAGCTTGGAAGGCTGAGGTTTTACCACTAAACTACACCCGCATGGTTTACGAAAATCATGCCTCTACATCATCCAGTTCACCCGAGGTTGCTTCTATTTCGGGGCGACTCGCTGACATACTCGTCAGATGATTTTGCCTGTTACTACACTCGCGAGTTTGCTTTGAAAAATGGATGGTCGGGAAGACAGGATTTGAACCTGCGACCCCATGGTCCCAAACCATGTGCTCTACCAAGCTGAGCTACTTCCCGATTATGGCGCGCCCGAGAGGAGTCGAACCCCTAACCTCTTGATCCGTAGTCAAGCGCTCTATCCAATTGAGCTACGGGCGCATTCAAGGGGCATCTTCACATGTTAACATCAGCAGAAAATTGGTGATGTAATGCGGTCGAGAGGACTTGAACCTCCACGGGATAAACTCCCACTAGGCCCTCAACCTAGCGCGTCTGCCATTCCGCCACGACCGCATAGATTATAAAATATATGGTGCGGATGAAGGGAGTTGAACCCCCACGTCCGAAGACACTAGAGCCTGATTCTAGCGCGTCTGCCAATTCCGCCACATCCGCATATATCATTCAAAATGGTGAGCCATGGAGGATTCGAACCTCCGACCCTCTGATTAAAAGTCAGATGCTCTACCGGCTGAGCTAATGGCTCTTAATGTAAAATGTTCCCTATAATAAATAAGTAGTTTCTTTTTTGTTTTGACCCCTGCATCTGCCAGCTTATTCATGAATGCTAGCTGCTTCAGGGTTACTCGCTGCTTACTCGGCAGATGTTTTGCTCGTTGCTCTACCGGCTGAGCTAATGGCTCCTGCAATAAAATTCTTCTCTATAAAAATAGTATCCTGTTCATTATCCCTAGGATTTATTAGTTTTAAATAGCGGAGAAAAGAATAAAAAAATACTATTGAACAAATAGTATATTGAGATTTATCCATTGCTTCATTTCTTTTATAAAAAACAAAGTGGCTGGGCCACTAGGATTCGAACCTAGGATACACGGGATCAAAACCCGATGCCTTACCGCTTGGCTATGGCCCAACTAATGGCGGTCCGGACGGGACTCGAACCCGCGACCTCCTGCGTGACAGGCAGGCATTCTAACCAACTGAACTACCGGACCTGAATATCATTATATAGAAGAAAGTATGTCCAGCATCCCATCTCCCATATTTTTTGTTTTAAATTATTTTTGACATACAGAAGAGAACCCATCTGTATGTCATGAAATGACCCGTACGGGATTCGAACCCGTGTTACCGCCGTGAAAGGGCGGTGTCTTAACCACTTGACCAACGGGCCGTAAAATGGCGGAGAAGGAGGGATTTGAACCCTCGCGCCGCTTACACGACCTACACCCTTAGCAGGGGCGCCTCTTCAGCCACTTGAGTACTTCTCCATATGGCTCCACAGGTAGGATTCGAACCTACGACCGATCGGTTAACAGCCGATTGCTCTACCACTGAGCTACTGTGGAATATGCATTATTAATTCCAAACTTTTTGATGGTCTGTTTCATTTCGTTAACTCATCGTGCTGCTAGCTTACTCAAGGTAGCTTAGTGCTTCGGAGTTACTCAAAGCTTATCCAGCGTAAACTTTGTTCGTTACTTTAGCACAGCACTACTACAGCAGAAAGTTTTAACTGGTTGATTTTTACGCCGAAGATCATCATACCTTAAAGTAAATAAATTGTCAATATCAAGAAGAAAATAACTGTAACTTCCTTCGAGACTTTATATAATTTAACATGTCCCCTTTCATTCGTCAACAAATTTCAACACAAAACTCCCGAATATTTTTCAACCAAAATATTTGATCAGATCAGCTTTGCTTTGCTATCACACAAAAATTTAATCATCTATTACGAATGAACTTACACCTTCTCATTGTAGATTAACTTTCCACGACATTTTCCGCAGTGGTATTTTTTCGTGTTCACTTTTCGCACCCTTCTATAAATAAATCCACATTGTTTACATTTGTATTCATGTTTATATTTCTGTTGGCTGGACGGCAATGGCTTACAATACCTGGGGGAGCCGGTTTTTTTCAATAATATTTTAAAATCAGCATCTCCATGTTTATATCCCCTTCCTTCTATATGAAGATGATAATGGACCAGCTCGTGTTTGATGATGCCAGTAAATTCATCTTCACCCATTTCAAAATAATACTTGGGATTTAATTCTATTGTTTTCTTCAGGGGAAGATAACGCCCGCCGGTTGTTCTTAAACGGGAATTAAATTTAACATAGTGGCGAAAGGGTTTATTAAAAAACTCCCATGACAGCTCATTTACCAATTGATAGAGTGATTGTTCATTTAAAAGTTCCATTATACTTACTCCCAATCTGGTGTTTATACAATTAGAAAGGCTTCACTTAATATCCATCCTATTATATTAACATAAACATGGAATGTACTTACTATACTATTACACTACAACGATAAATCAACTTATTTAAACTCATTATAAATAAACATTGATTTTATTTTGAAGGTCATTTATACTATATACATACTTAATAAACAACTTTTAGTTTGGAGGGATTTTGTTACCTAAACTTATAATAATAATCAGCAATTTTATACATTATGCAGCTTCATCAATTATCATTTGTTTATTGCAGGTGAGAAAATGTTGTCTTTATTAATGTAGGGAAATTAACATTTTGTTCAAGAATGATTCAAACTAGAATAATAGTAAACTTAGATTTATTATGATAAAATTACTATTGTATTTAAAATCTCAGGAGGGATATCGTTTATGAACGAGAAAGATAATCAAAACAAGAAGAAGTTGACCACTGCTTTTGGTGCACCGGTACCGAATGATGATGACTCCAAAACGGCTGGTAGACGCGGACCATTATTAATGGAAGATCACTGGTTTATTGAGAAGATGTCTCATTTTGATAGAGAAGTTATTCCGGAACGCCGTATGCACGCGAAAGGTTCCGGTGCGTATGGTACATTTACAGTGACGCATGATATTACAAAATTTACAAAAGCCTCCATTTTCTCTGAAATCGGTAAACAGACAGACATGTTTATTCGTTTCTCCACCGTTGCCGGTGAACGTGGAGCTGCTGATGGTGAACGTGATATCCGTGGAACGGCAATGAAATTCTATACAGAAGACGGGAACTGGGACCTTGTAGGTAACAACACGCCAGTGTTCTTCTTAAGAGACCCTAAGAGATTCACAGATTTAAACCACGTGGTTAAACGTGATCCAAGAACCAACGTAAATAATCCAAATTCTAAATATGATTTCTGGTCATTGCTTCCTGAAGCGCTTCACCAGGTTACCATTGTAAACAGTGACCGTGGTATTCCTGCAAGCTTTAGAAATATGCACTTATTCGGGAGCCATGCGTACAGCATGATTAATGAAAATAATGAACGTGTATGGGTTAAGTTCCACTTCCGCACACAACAGGGTATTAAAAACCTTACAGACCAGGAAGCGGAAGCAATTGTCGGTAAAGACCGCGATAGTAACCAAAGAGATTTATATGAATCTATCGAAAAAGGCGATTACCCTAAATGGACACTATATATCCAGGTAATGACAGAAGAACAAGCAAAAAATATGCCATACAATCCTTTTGACTTAACCAAAGTATGGTATAAAAAAGATTTCCCATTAATTGAAGTTGGAGAATTAGAATTAAACCATAATCCGGATAACTATTTTGCAGAAGTAGAACAAGCTGCATTTGCACCAACTAACATTGTTCCCGGTATTGGTTTCTCACCGGATAAAATGCTGCATGGACGTATCTTCTCTTATGGTGATGCACAGCGTTACCGTTTAGGTGTTAACCATTGGCAAATTCCTGTTAACTATCCTAAAAACGCGAAAAACTTCCATCCATATCATCGCGATGGAGCAATGCGTGTATTCAACCCGGCAGAAGGCGGCTCTATTTCTTACAGCCCGAACAGCTACGGCGAATGGGAAGATAGTAAAGAACATCAGGAGCCTGCACTTGAAATCACTGGATCTGCTGATTACCATAACTTCCGTGAAGATGATGATCTTTACTATGAACAGCCAGGTAATCTATTCAGACTCATGAGTCCGGAAGAGCAACAGCGCTTATTTGATAACACTGCACGAGACATGGACGGTGTTTCTAATCAAGTTGCAATCAGGCATATCAGCAACTGCTACAAAGCTGACCCTGCTTACGGCCAGGGAGTAGCAAAAGCACTTGGAATTTCCATGAGTGATGTAGAAGCTGCAGCAAGCCAAAACGAATAATAAATACTCAAAAAGACTGTCCAACATACGAGGACAGTCTTTTTTATACTATTTTTGAATCATTGAGAGGCCTACTCTTCCTTTTACTGCATCTATATTCTCCACCCAAACCGTAACAACATCGCCAACAGAAACAATATCCATGGGATGTTTCACAAACTTATTTGCCATTTTGGAAATATGGACGAGTCCGTCCTGTTTCACACCGATATCTACAAACACACCAAAATCTACGACGTTTCGTACCGTCCCCTGCATTTCCATTCCCTGTTCCAAATCTTCCAGGCTCAAGACATTTTGCTTTAACAGCGGCTGAGGAAAGTCATCACGCGGATCTCGTTCAGGCTTACTCAATGCACTGATTATATCTTCCAAGGTTGGTTCTCCGATTTTCAGTTTTTCAGCAATCTCTTTTTTATTTTCGAGCTGCAGTTTTTTCGCTAATTTATCTGAACCAATATCACCTAATGTACATTCCAGCATTTCCAGCAGGGTTTCCGTATGACTGTAGCTCTCTGGGTGTATTGGCGTTCTATCCAGAGGGTGGTCCCCATCAACAATTCGCAGAAAACCAATTCCCTGTTCATATGTCTTGGCACCTAGACGTGGTATCTTTTTCAATTGTATCCGGTTGGTAAATTTCCCTTCTTCATTTCGTTTTTTTACCACATTATTTGCAACAGTACTGTTTAAACCAGCAACATATTGCAAAAGTGAACTGGAGGCAGTATTTACGTTGACCCCAACCTGGTTAACGGCAGTTTCCACTACAAATGTCAGTGATTCTGATAGGGATTTTTGAGTTACATCATGCTGATATTGTCCTACGCCAATGGATTTTGGATCAATTTTCACCAGCTCTGCCAATGGATCTTGCACCCTTCTTGCAATGGATGCGGCACTTCTTTCCTCTACTTGTAAATCAGGAAATTCCTCCCTGGCTAATTTCGAAGCGGAATATACACTCGCACCTGCTTCATTCACTATAATATACGGAATGTCCAAATTGTTATTTGCAATGACGTCGGAAATAAATTGTTCTGTCTCTCTCGATGCTGTCCCATTTCCAATGGCGATCAGTTCTACATTATTTTTCTCTATAAATTCCAGTGCAATTTTTTCCGCTCCCTTTACATCATTTTTAGGAGCTGTCGGGTACATGACCCCAACCTGCATTACCTTGCCTGTTTCATCCACTGCTGCGAGCTTACACCCGGTTCGAAATGCCGGATCAACCCCGAGGACACTTTTTCCTTTTAGCGGTGGTTGCAACAATAAGTTTTTCAGGTTGGTAGAAAAAATCTCAATGGACTGCTCCTCCGCTTTATCGGTTAAACTTTTGCGTATTTCTCGTTCAATGGACGGCTGTATTAATCTTTTATAACTATCCTGAATAGCCTCTTCCAATATCCTTCTTACTTGTTCGCTTGCACTATTTTTTATGATGTTGCGCGTTAAATATTCTTGTATCTTTTCCACAGGAGGCTCAATTGCTACTTTCAGCACTTCCTCTTTCTCGCCCCGGTTTAGTGCAAGAATCCGGTGGGACACGATAGAACGCACAGCTTCATGGTAGTCATAGTACATTTCATAAACTGCCTTCTCATCTTTTGCGGCATCTTTTGCTTCAGATACAATGGTACCTCGTTTAAAAGTTTCATTTCTTATGTACTCTCTGTTTTTTGGCTCATCGGAAATCCATTCGGCGATGATATCATTCACGCCGGCGATGACATCTTTTCCAGTATGTAATGCTTGTTCTTCGGAAATATATGCTTCTGCTTCGCCGGAAATATCTTCAGTTTCCTGCTGCCAGACTAATTCTGCCAGTGGTTCCAGGCCTTTTTCCTTTGCAATAGTAGCTTTGGTTCTCCGTTTCTGTTTATATGGACGGTATAGATCTTCCACCTGCTGCAATTGGGAAGCTTTCGTTATTTCCCCCTTCAGTTCCTCAGTTAATTTACCCTGTTCATCAATAATACGTAAAACTTCCTGTTTTCTTTCTGATAAATTAACAGCATAATTCCATTTATCCTGAATAGATTTGATCTGTATTTCATCCAGGCCACCGGTTATTTCTTTTCGATACCGGGCAATAAAAGGAAGTGTGTTTCCTTCATCCAATAGTTCTATTACTTTTTCAACGATACTTTTTTTAATTTGAACATCATTAGCAACCAATTGACTTAGGTTTTCGTTTAATTCATAAGCCACATCATTTCCTCCTCTGTACACTGAAATATTCAGTTCCTAAACAGCACTATACAAGCAAATCGGTACTTGCCAAACTTATTTTACCAGAGAACACCATGATTTGAAACACGGGGACGGTTCCCATTTCTCACCTCCAAAAATGAAGTGAAAAATAAAATTGCAACACGAGAACCGTCCCGGTGTTGCAATTAACTTGCTGTATTTTTATAGCGCATAGCAATTAACGTGGTGTCGTCATCTCTCACTGGATTACTTCGGTACTTATATGTTTCTATAATGTTCTCAACGTCTTCCCCAAAAACTCTCATTTCCGATAAATCTTTATCGGTAACCCCATCAGAGAACATGATAAAATTCATATTCGATTGCAATTTTTCCCGGATCACTTTGAACTTCCTCGGATAGCCTGCCAAATAGCCTGAACTCGGTATATTACGCTTCTTTTGGTTATCCGGGTCGACAACTACAATGCCTATATTGCCTATAGATGAAAAAGAATATACTACAGAACGAAAATCCAATTTCAAAACACCAAGAACTACGCCTCTTTTTCCAAATAGCTGATCATTACAAATCTTAATAATTTTTTCAATTGGCTGGTTTATATTTTCCCTGATAATATCAATGACTATCTTCGAGGATTCTTTCGCATGTTCACCACTGCCCAAACCATCTGCAATTGCACAGAGGAATTCATTTTCGGTTTCTAAATAAAAATAGCTGTCTCCGCAAAGGTATTTTCCTTCTTTCGGTTTTTGGAAAACAGCTGTCTGCACTTTCTTCATGCCAGTCAATCAAATACCTCCGTGCTTTCAGCCTGAATGGCTTCTCTCAGTTTTCGCAAAGACCTGCGTTGTAATCTGGAGACGTGCATTTGTGAAATCCCCAACAACTCGCCTGTTTCTTTCTGGCTTTTATTTTCAAAATAGGTGAATTGCAAGATTTGCTGTTCTCTTTCAGATAAAATGGGCAGGATTTTTTCCAGCATCATTTGCTGATCAATATTGTTATAGCCTGATTCATCATTTCCAACGAGATCCAATATAGCTACAGTACTACCATCAGAATCCGCTTCTATTTTACGGTCGACAGAAAGTGCTTTATAGCTTTTACTCATTTCCATCGTTTCCAATACATCCTCTTCCGATACTTCAAGATAATCGGCAATTTCTTTAATTGTAGGTGAGGTCTGATTGGCTGAAGTAAGCTCGTCTACCGCTTTTTTAATCTTCGGCCCAAGCTCTTTAATTCTCCTTGGCACGTGTACGCTCCAGGTCTTGTCCCGAATAAAACGTTTTATCTCACCAATGATGGTCGGAATCGCAAAAGACTCAAAGGATTTACCAAATGACTCATCATATCTGCGTACTGCAGCCAGCAGTCCGATCATGCCCACCTGAACCAAATCTTCGTGGATGGTGCTGTTTTTTGAATATTTCCTGGCTATCGATTCCACAAGATCTTTATAAGCGAGGACAACCTTTTCCTGTACGGCTTCATCTGTTGGCTCTTTCTGCAAATACTCAATCCATTGGTAAACCTCATCTCTCCCGTTATTGTCTGGTTGAGATTTGGTCGTCATCAAAGCCCACCTCTGTTTCCGCAAGATACTTTGTCATTAAAACAATGACGCCGTAACCATTGTTGATTTGCACTTTATCCATTAACGCGTTAATGAGAAAAAGTCCAAAACCGCCTTCACGCAGATCTTCTACAGCTTCTGATTCTTCATATGGTCCTATATCACTTTTTATCTCTTTTATGTCAAAGCTTCCGCCCTGATCTGCTACCATAACCTCCAGACGGTCCTCATACACACCAAACCCAATTGTCACCTCACCATCATCATTTTCTTGATAGGCATGAGTGACCGCATTCGTAATAGCTTCAGATATAGCCACCTTCAAATCTTCAATATCTTCATAGGAATAACCCATTCTATTTGCAATACCTGCAGCACTTAAACGTACAACGCCTACATAATCAGGCTTAGCAGGGATTTTCATTTCAATAAAATCCAATGGTTCCATGTTAACTTCCACCCCGAATCGCTGAGTTTATATCCAAAACCTCATCCAAGCCGGTTATTTTAAACAGACGAGCCACTTTCTCCTGTGGATGCACCAGCTTCAGATGACTTTCATGTTCTTTGGTTGATTTTAATCCGCTAATAAAGACACCAAGTCCTGTACTGTCCATATAATTCACATCTTCCAGGTTGACTTCTACAACATGATCAGGATGCTTTGTCAGCGGAAGAAGTTTTTCTTTCATATCGGGTGCAGTATATGCATCAATTTCACCGGAAAGATTAACGATAGTCTTATTATCTGCAGTCACAATATCAATTACTAAATTCATCATCATCCTCCTCATTCTATTTGGCAGTTAGGAAAAGTATAAAATTTTCTTGCCTATATAATGCTACGGGATGGATCCATCCTAAACGAATTCAATGCAATATGTAGCATTTTCTTTCCGAAACAGCAATCTTTTGCAGTTACTTAATATCTTTACCCGAATTTTTTAATGATTAAACTCACTTTTTCAAAACAGCAAGTGTAAAATCATCTCTCAGCTCAAATCCCTGCAGGCGCTCAAAATATTTATATACTTGATCTACCAGCTCTTGGGCGGTGAGGTGAATATATTTTCGTATCACATCTAGCAGTTCTTCCGTTTCAATGAACCGGTCACCATCTTTTGCCTCGGTAACACCATCTGTGAAAAAAACAACCATATCTCCTTCATTCATTTCCTGTTCAAATTCCTGATATCTCGTTTCCGGTGATACACCCAAAATTAATCCTTTTGTTTCCATTTCCGTAAAGCTTTTGGTTTCTGCATTATAATAAAATCCGGGTTCATGCCCCGCGGAGGCATACCTCATTTTTTTTTCTTCAGGGAAGTATTGGGCATATAGCATGGTGATAAACATACCGGGCTCCACATTCCGTTCCACTACCCGATTTAAATTATACAAAATGGAACGAGGCGTTTTATTCTCCTCGGGATAACTTTCCATGGCGTATTTAATCATGGACATACAAAGCGCTGCAGGCACCCCTTTTCCCATAACATCTGCAATGACGAATTCCAAACGGCCATCTGATGTTTTGCTAAAATGATGGTAATCTCCATTCAAATCATGGGCGGGCTCGCTTCTGACACCAATATTAATTCCTTCAATTTCCGGAATGGTACTTCCTAAAAGCGTGTTTTGCATATCGGCCGCAACGGCGATTTCCGATTTAAGTTCCACCTGCTTTTCTCTCAGCGTCTGAAACTCCTGATGGGCCAGACCATAGGAAATCATTGCTTCGAGCAAAAAGTTAAGGGAATGTTTGTAGTCTTTCGTTAAATCCGGATAAATATCCTCCATTGCCCGCATGTGTAAATTGACTATTTCCTCGGGCAAAATATTGTTTTGGATTAATGCTTTACTTACTTGTTCTACGCCATATAAAGATCTTTCATCTTGTGTTTCAATATAGCTTCTCAATAAGTCTTTATAATTTTCCACATTTATATTAATAACCTCATCCATTTCTTATCCCCCAAATGCATGATTGTTGCATTTTTTAACATCCACGCTTGATCTATATAGTACAGAAGGGAAAGTAATATACTTTCCCTTCTGTGTATGTACACATGAGAAGACGCATATACATACATTTTTATATTTTTACCTTAAGTATTTTGTCGCTTGGACATATGTCCCTTTTTCATGATCTGATTTCATATCAAACTCATCCATCAGGCGTTTCACACCTGGGAGTCCTGCTCCCAGTCCACCTGAAGTTGAATACCCATCTTCCATTACTCTACTGACATCATCTATTCCTGGTCCTGTGTCAATAGCTGTAATACGAATGCCTTTTTGATCTATCGTATTTATTGCCTCGAAACAGACTTTCCCCTGGTCTGCATATAAATAGATATTACGGGCTAATTCAGATATCGCTGTTGCTATTCGGGCCTGGTCTACTGTGCCGAACCCAATCTCTTTAGCAGTGTCCCGCCCCATTTGTCTTGCGCCAACGATATCCCATTCTTTTTGGATTGTAACACAGGTTTCAGGTTTCATCTTTAATCACCTAATTCCTGGTGTAATTTATTTAAACCTTGTTCCAGATCTAAAGCAGTCGGCACATTCTTTAAATGAATTCCAAGATCAATTAATGTCATTGCCACTGCCGGCTGAATACCAGTCAGAACTACCTTTGCCCCCATTAGATCCGCCATTGTCACCACATCACCAAGTACTTTGGCAATAAAAGAATCGATAATTTCTACGGATGTCAGGTCAATCACAACTCCTGAAGAACCACTTTGATGTATTTTACTCAGTAAGTCCTCCTGGAATTGGATGGCTGTATTATCGTCTAACTCTGTCTGAATGGAAATTAATAAGTAGTTATGAAGTTTCAATATAGGTATTCGCATTCGGATCACTCTCCTTGCTTCATTGCATTGATCAGACTTTCAATACCTTCGCTCTTCCCGTTTACATCAATTACTTTTCGATTTGTGATTTCTAAAGCACTTGTAAATCCTTTTTTCAAGGAGCTTTTTGTCGGAAATTTGCTCAGATCTATACCCAGATTTACGATTGTCTGGGAAATTTCAGGCCGGATGCCAACAAGAATACAGGTAGCACCAATTAAACGAACCGCTTCAGCCGCCTGTATAATGTGATGTGCAACCATGGTGTCTACAACAGGTACGCCGGTAATATCAATAAGTACTACTTCTGAATTATGGGTGATCACACCTTCGAGCAAATTTTCCATAATCAACTTTGCCCGTTCCGTATCAATTGTCCCTATCAGTGGCATGATCGTAATTTTATCCATAACCGGAATAAGCGGAGCTGATAATTCCTGCAGTGCAACACGCTGCAGAGATACAATATGCTCCCAGCTGCCGGAATACTCATTCACCAGTTGCCGAATAAGCGGATCTACCCAATTATTCACACTGTGAAGTACATCTGAAAAAAATGCCGAATCGACTTGATCCGTGTTTTTCAGCAGAAAGTCAATCGTGATTTTACGGAAGCCCTGCAAACCGTCTGTTATGTAACTGAGCGGCCAGCCAAGATTCATGATCTTCTCGGAAAAATCCTCTACTACCTTTGAGCTTCCTTGATCTTTTACACTCGTAAAGATCACGTTAACAAATTCTCTGTTTGTACTTTCAAATAAGCCATCTGATATACTTGATGTGTAATTTTCACCCTTTGTTGATTCTATCTCTTTCAGCCACATCTCCACAATCTGATCGCTGTTATCCAATATCAACCCTTTAAATTTTCGGTCCATTTATATACCTCCATAGATTCGACTGTAATCTATGAATATTGTCACATGTTTAGCAGATTTCTGCAAGCAGGACAAGGCTTACTATCCCAAGCGGGAGAAAGATAGGGGGGGCCGGGAACATGGATGCAGAGCAGGTCCATTGTCTTAAATACAATATGTGGGCTTTGAGAAGAAATGGCTCGATCATGGACCACGAAGGGGTCAATGGCACACAAAAATGAGAAAATCAACCGATTATGTATCATAAAGGAGTTTAATAGTACATGAAAAGGTAAAAACCGGCTGATCATGTGTCATAAAAAAGGTATGTGAGTGAGTGCTAAACCACAACGTTACATACCTAAGAACACTTCTCTGATAGACGAGTCAGGGCTAAACCGTAATGTCCCGTACCCACGAAAGCAGTTCTGACACATAGTATGATTCTTACCTACTGAAATCAAACGAACAGGTTTACTAATTTTAGATAAGGGTATAAAAAATACATGTAGAAAGAAACGTAGAATTTAGACTCGCAACACGATCTAAAAACAAAGTACCCCTGTTTTCACAAGGGTACCTGCTATTCACTATACATGTCCCTCAACCCGAGGCTTATTTCCAAAGCCTGGTTGATTTTGAACATCATGTCATTATCAAGTTTGGTAATTTTGTCCGTTAGCCGCTGTTTATCCAATGTACGGATTTGTTCCAGCAATATAACAGAGTCGCGATCAAATCCATATCGTTTTGCGTCGATTTCCACATGAGTAGGTAATTTTGCCTTTTGGATTTGGGCAGTAATTGCAGCAACTATAACGGTTGGACTAAACCGGTTTCCAATATCGTTTTGCAGTATTAACACCGGACGTACACCACCCTGCTCTGACCCAACAACAGGGGATAAGTCGGCGAAATACACTTCACCTCGTTGAACGATCAACTTCTTACACCCCGATCACAGAGCGTTCTAAGGTGTTTTCAGCCTCCTCTTCAGCTTGAAAAGCTTCTGAAGCTATTGTCAGATTAATGCGGCCCATTTCTTCATAGCCCTTTTGCATTGTTTCGCGAAATTGCTGAATGTGCTCATTTCTCTTTTGCTGTAAATAGTTTTGTGTAGCCTGACATATGAAATCACTTAAATCACTGCTGTTTTCATATTTCATTAACCCATCCACCTCGTTTATCAGGTTTTTTGGCAGTTTCACCAAGACTTCCTGTACACTCTCTGACAAAACCTATACACCTCCGCCAACTGTTGCACGAACTTTATGAAATTCATTATAATAATATCATTGTATACGCCCATTTGCAAAGAGGTATTGGTTTTTTTTTATAAAAATCGTTTCTTTTTGTCGATAGCAGGGAAAAATCATGTCTATGACTTCTATCATACTGCTGCATCTGTTTGAACAGGAAACAAATTTTTATGAACAAAACGCGCATTTTCACTAAAAGTCGAATTTATGCAAATAAAATTTTCTAATTATGATGATAGCACATATATAGTCCACAAGCCACAGCTAATTTAAAATTCATTCCAATTAAATATATGCCTTGTTTTCCGTTTCATGCATATAAAATTGGGAGAAGAAGAACAGTTTTACAAAATAAAAAGCAGACCCCCTCTCCTTTTATGAGTCTGCTTACAAATAATCATCTTACTTCACTTCTTGTTCTTGAACGGATTGGGCAACCTGGACTAATTCCTCCTGTGTTAATTGATCACTTGCCAAGAGGAAATCCATGCCGCCTGAACTCCATGTGATTATGTTTTCAGAAATGGCGCCAATGGCATGACCCAGGTTCACGATTTCTCCATTTACTTCTTGTGGAGAGGATAGGGTTGGCTGCACATCCAACTGTTCCTGTACGAGCGTGAAGTTCTTATCACCGGTGTAAGACAAAATAACTCGCTGCCCGTCCTCCAGCTCTACATCCTTTTGCTCTGTAAGCTCTGCTCCGGCCATATAGGACGGGAATACTACGGTAAATGGTCGATCTTCTGCTACCTGGGCGGAGGTTGGTTCATCTGCGGATCCTTGTGCCATGTTTTTCTCCATAGTGAAATCATCATCTTCAAATGCTGCTTCTTTATTAAAGCTGGAGAAATTAACTTCTACCAATGCGTTTCCGTCATTATCAAGCACTTTCACAAGCACTGGCGTATAGGTCTTTTTATCAAAGTGAATTTCCTGAAATGGCAGGTTATTATTGCTTTGATAATTTGTTTTTGTCCGGAAAATATAGTGGGAATCCGTTGATTCAAACTCAGCCTCTGCATCCGTGACAACATCATTGATAAGCGACTGATATAAATACGGCTGACTGCTATTTTCCGGCCAGTCCGACTGAAATTTAAAGTTTTTCTCCAATGCCGGCGTCAAAACAAATACCCCGTCTTCATTCTTCAATATAATTTGACTTTCTTCATCGTCCTGCTCATTGGACAAACTAACCCGGTAGAAATCTGATTTCTTATGCCAAACGTCAATGGAAAACGTTTGGTCTTCCTGGCCAGTTTTCATGTTCATCTCTGCTTCAGCTTTATAACCTTCCAATTCTTCCATGGATTTTTCCAGATTTCCTACTACATCTTCTTGAGACTGTTCGCCACAAGCAGACAATAACAATACAATGCCTAAAACAAATACGATCCAAAAACCAAACACTTTTCTCATGGACATATCTCCCTTGTCTTTAGAAAACTTGGCTTATCGCTAAAAGGATTCTTGAAAGCGCATTTTGCTTTACCAGAGCCCTTATGCTATAAAGTGCAAGCTTAACCGCGCACCTTGGTTCAACGAAAAATGAATTTCGTCTGCGATGTCCCCGCGGCATTTCTTGCGCACTTATGCAGGTAAGAAAGTTTTACGCTTTCTTGCCTGCCCGATAAACAACAGGGAACGTTGTCAAACAGGAAAGAAATAATACGATATTGGCCGCTTGCAACTAATGCATAAACCGTTCACTCACCCGCACGTAACCTTTTCTCCCCCTTTTTAACGCAGGCAGCTCTGTACATTACTTTCAGTTGAAGTCGACTTTACTGTTCTTTTTCACTCCGGCTTGTCCGGAAAATACTTTAACAACCCCCAAATTTAAGGCACTTAAACGCTGACCAATATCGTATAAGCTTCCATGCTGACAAAACAAACTGTTCCCTTCTGCCTGCACTAAAATATATGAGACAACCATGGCAAATATGCATTTACGATTGATATTCAATAACCACCTGTGCAGCCGCATATTCTCTGCTATGTGTAATGGAAACAAAAATATAATAATCCTCACAGCCTGCAGCATGCACCGTGGGAGCTCCGTTCTTATCAGTCAGTACTTCAATATGCTGAAAGCTCAATTTTCCGATACCTGTCCCAAGCGCTTTTGCTAAAGCTTCTTTCGTCGCAAATCTGCCGGCAACGTATTCTGCTTTTCTGCGTTCATTTTGAAGTATTTGGTAAATCTCTCTTTCTTTTTCCGTTAAAATCCTTCTAATAAAACGACCGTTTTTACGTATGTTTTTACGAATTCGTTCTAACTCGATGATATCTATGCCAATTCCTCGTATCATTGTATTTCGTCCTTTCCTGATCTATAGGTACATATTGATATATTTTTTGAAAAAATTTTAGTAAGCTTGTTGTATTGGTCATACTCTTGTTCTTTTTTATTAAACTATAATATATGACTTTTTGAGCCTTTTCATTGAAGAATACTTCCTGAAAATAAAATGATTTAGGGTGATACGATGTTTATCCGAAACGAAAGAAGTATAAAAGAGTTCCTGCGTTTTTACCCTGTGGTGGGTGTTATTATCATCGTGAATTTAGTACTGTGGCTGATTATCCATCTCTTGCAGCTCCCTATAGGTACAATGATCTATCAGCTTGGTGCAGGCAGTAATTTTCTCATTGGCCAGGGAGAATACTGGCGGTTAGTTACACCCATTTTTCTTCATGCCGGATTCATGCATGTGGCTTTTAATTCCTTTGCGCTTGTTCTTTTTGGTCCTGCTTTGGAGCAGATGCTCGGCAGGTTTAAATTTATCATGGCATACCTCGTAACAGGAATCGCCGGGAATATCGCCACCTTTTTACTTGGCCCCTCTGAATTTTGGTATGTACATGTCGGTGCTTCTGGAAGTGTTTTTGGTCTGATGGGTATATATATTTTTATGGTGGCTTTCCGCAAGCACCTTATTGATCCAGGCAGTTCTCAGATGATTACGATAATTTTCGTCATTGGTATCATTATGACATTCCTTCGTCCCAACATAAATATTTATGCCCATATTTTTGGAGCAGTAGCCGGTTTTGCGATCGCTCCTGTTATTCTGGCAGGCGTACGGGGTTTTTCTCCCTGGCGAAATCGCCGTTATCATGAGGACGATGGTTCCATCCAATTTGACCCAAACCGCTGGCAGAAAAAGGGGATATCGCAAAAGCTAAAGAAAAATATCATATGGATTATTCTCGGTGTTCTGGTAGTCCTTGGATTGCTGGGAAGAATGTTTTAATGTTTATGACTTTTTAAAAACACAATCAGCGGGGAACAATTTCATCCCCGCTGATTTTCCTATGCGTCCTCATTTGTCTTTTCCCTGTATGAATACCAATCGGACAATTGATCCGTATCCGATTCCTTCATTTCCTTTAATCTATAATGTTTTCCAGCTCCGAACTTTCCTATGATGGAAAGCTCCATTATTGCCAGATTCTCCTGCCGATGCAACAAGTGCTGTTTTTTCTCAAACGCCTGTATTCTTCGATGATACATCATCATCGTTATCTTGCTAAGTGTCCGGTACCTTACCATTAATCTATTCCCATTCAGTGCAAAGCCCCCATCTTTATATCTCAGCCAACCAAGCACAAAACTAACAATAAACAAAAGGATTGCCACCCAGCTGAATACCGGGAGAAAGTAAATAATACCTGCACCGATCAAAATAAATGGCAGCATGGAACGAAACAAATAATACTTCCTGGCTTTTTTCGGGAAGGTTTCCCATTCCTCAGGCCGTTTTGCATACTCCGGTAAAATTCCCTGCAAAAAATCCTCTATTTCTGTTTTCCTTATGATCGGGAATAGAACAGTAGAAAATTCTTCCCCTTTTTCCTGTGAACCGCCTGCCACCTCTGCAAATATCGTTGCATAGCCCAGCGGTTGCCTCATAATACTTTCCTGAATCCCAATTGCCTGAATTCTTTTTAATGGAACGGTTATTTGCTTTTTCTCCAGTAACCCGCGTGTGATAAACAGTTCATCTTTTCTATTCGTAATCGTAAAATTTCCATATTTAATCATCGTGCCCGCTATCCCAAACAGCCACAATATAATTAATACAAGAACAATGAAAGCTACAAGCAAGATGATACTCAGCCCAATAATCCAACCAAGCGCATTGGAATACACCTCTTCCGGAATGAATTGTTCCAACTCGGAAAATGCTACTAGGAAAAACGCAAGAATAATACCGATACTGCTTGAAGTGGAACCGGCCAAAAACAAGCGTTTGAAGGAAATAGTAAAGCTTGGTTCAACCTTTTTTTCTTCCCTTTCTGTTTCTATTTCTTCATAAGCAGACTTTTGCTTCAATTCATCTCGCAGTCGCTCCCCTTCCTGAAGCGTCACTGCGCTTAAAGAACCCTCTGCTTCTGCGCCACTGCCTGCTGTTTCAATCTGTACTTTTACCAACTTGAAAATCCGGTGAACAACGCCCGCCGTCAAGTCGATCGATTGAATCCGGTTTTTGGAAATATATCTTTTTCTGCGAATGAATATGCCATATTCAATGCGAAGTTCATTTTCCTCCACACTAAATGTAAACCGATACCATGCAATAGTCTTAAAAATGATCATTAATAATACAATAAAAAGTACCACCATTAAAAAATACAAGAAACCTTGATCTCTAAATGTAACAAAACCAAGAATAAATAGGAAGACCATTTCCCTTAATGATTTAATCAAATCGAAAAGAATAGCCGCCGGGTGCATTCTGCGGGCGTTAGACATCATCTTCATCCACCCTTGCAAGAGCTGATATTCTATCTCTTAATTCTGATGCATCTTCTTCCAGCAGCGCAGGTATTTCATGGGTCGTGGCTGCTGTAGATACAGTAACCGTTGCAAGAGAATAACGCTTTAAAATCGGCCCCTGTTTCGTATCTACATGCTGCACCCGGATCATCGGAACCAACGTTCTGGAAACGATTAGAATCCCGTATTGAATATATATTTCCTGTTCAAACACTTCATATCGCCATCTTCTCCAGCGAAGATTCGGAAGTAAAAATATGAATAATATAGCACTTAACACACTAATAATGATGGCAATTACCGTGAACCAATAAGTTAATTCAATAAAATAGGAAACAGTTGCAATAATAGCTGTAATCAACACAAGAAAACCGGTAAATAGGCCACCGGTAATTTTCCATACTTTAATAGCATCTTTGGCAATGGCATTCTTCGGGGGGTGTCTCATTATACGGTCCTCCTATATGTTTCGTATTAGGGCAATAGATGTGCCCCTTCCATCGCATTAAGTTTTCCTTCCATGTTTAGAAGGGTCGAAGTAAAAGAAATGAGTTTCAATTTACCCTCAAGCTAACATAATCATACACTAATCAACGAAAAAAGCTCCTTTGCAAAGAGAGCTTTTTTCAGAGTTTGCTTTATTCTATCGTTTGTTGTAATTTCCTTTTCGGTTTCTTCCACCTTGATTTCGGCCGCCCTGTCCGCGGTTCCCTTGTCCCCGTTTTCCATAAAACCGTTTATTATTGGAACGGCGATTATTGTCTTTGGACCGCTGTGCTTTTTTCACGCTGATTGGAGCCACGGAAGAAATTCTTACCGGTGTATCTCTTCGTTCCTTCGTCATCAGTTTCAGAGCAGCTGCAATCACAGAAATGGAATCATGATCCTCGAGAAGATCATTTGCTGTTTGCTTATACGGCTTTAAATCAGACTGTTCGATCGTTTTCAGGATTTTATCCACTGTAACTTGCTGCTGTCCCTTACGTGCATCATGGATGGTTGGCGGTACCAGCCGCTTCATTTTACTCTTGGTTGTTTTTTCAATCAACTGCAGGTGCGCCATTTCCCTTGGTGTAACGAAAGAGATGGCTTCTCCCGTACGTCCTGCTCTCCCCGTCCGGCCAATTCGGTGTACATAGCTTTCCGGATCCTGTGGTATATCGAAATTATACACATGGGTCACACCGGATATGTCAAGCCCTCGTGCCGCTACATCCGTAGCTACCAGTACATCTACCCGGTTATTTTTAAATTTATTTAATACTGACATGCGTTTCCCCTGCGTTAAATCACCATGGATACCTTCCGCACGGTAGCCTCTTGCCTGCAAGCCTTCCGTTACTTCATCCACACGCTTTTTTGTTCTGGCGAAAACGATCGCGAGTTCTGGAGAATTAATGTCCAAATGATTATTTAACGTATCAAATTTAAACTTTTCCGGGATTTCTATGAAAAATTGATCAATATTCTCCACGGTCATTTCTTTTGCTTTTACTTTTATTTCCTTTGGCTCTTTCATCATATTCGTTGCAATGTCACGAATTTCTTTCGGCATTGTAGCGGAAAATAATAATGTTTGTCTATCTTCCGGTATTCCCTTCAGAATTTCACGAATATCGTCAATAAAGCCCATGTTCAACATTTCATCTGCTTCATCCAGGACCGTGGTTTCTACCATATCGATCCGAATTGTTTTTCTCCGCATATGATCGAGCAACCTTCCCGGGGTTGCCACAACGATTTGCGGCCCTTCTTTAAGCGCACGGATTTGCCGTTCCATATGCTGGCCGCCGAATATAGCCAAGGCCCGGACTCTTTTAAATTTACTTAACCGGTTAATCTCCTCTGCCACTTGGATCGCCAGTTCCCGGGTTGGCGCCACGACGAGCCCTTGTACTTTTCTTTTCTTTGCATCAATTTTTTCAATCATCGGAATACCAAATGCTGCTGTTTTCCCTGTACCTGTCTGGGCTTGTCCAATAACGTCATTTCCTTCAAGCGCATATGGGATTGTTTCTGATTGAATTGGTGTTGCTTCTTCAAATCCCATATTTTCCAATGCTTTCATAATTGGATTTGAAATGTTTAATTCATTAAATGTTGTCACCTAATCCTCTACTCCTTTTTCTTGCTATTTCATAACTCGGTATTTGGCTGATAAAAAGCCATCATGGCTGCAGCCGCCATCTGCCATGAAAATGGGTTCTTGACTGAAAAAACATTATACTTTTTTCTGACTTTGGTTTTTATCAATCAGGATTAAACCTGATTTTCCTCTTGTTTACATTCATTTACAAGTCGTTTCCCGCCTCTATTTGACAGTAAACATTTTGTGTTTTAGTTAAACTCAAGAAAAAACATATATTAAAATTTTATCATTCGTTGTCCGAAAATATATTCATGAAATTCAATCCAAATCATACATCCTTATCACAAGAACCCGAAATCTTTACCTGTATCATCATATCACATAATGACTGGTGATACTATCAAGATAAATGATTTTTATGTGAGACCATGATAAACTAAATAATCATGACTCTACAAGGAGGATCTTCCATGCGACTCCCTCCATTTAATCCGCATGCAGCAGTGGTTATTGGCGTAATTACAGTGTCCGCTTCTGCCATATTGGTTAGATTGGCTGATGACGCCCCAGCTGCCATCATTGCGAATTACCGATTATTATTTGCTGCATTACTTATGTTACCTATTATCTTGATGAAATATCGACATGAATTCAGAAAAATATCCAATAAGGATTGGATTTTATCTATTTTTGCCGGTGTTTTTTTAGCTGCTCATTTTATTCTCTGGTTTGAATCTTTAAATTATACATCCGTTGCCAGCTCGGTTGTGCTCGTCAGCTTACAGCCAATATTTGCTTTTTGGGGCACCTATTTATTTTTCAAGGAACGATTTTCTCCCGGCGCCATCATAAGTATGCTGATAGCATTATTCGGCAGCATTATTATCAGCTGGGGAGACTTCCTGATCAGTGGCTTGGCTCTTTTCGGAAATATTCTTGCGCTGCTGGGAGCCATTACGGTAACCGTATATTTTTTGATGGGACAATCTGCCAGAAGGAATCTGTCTTTAATGACATATACCTTTCTTGTCTATGGTATAGCCTCTGTTGCATTGATTTTATACAATATTGTGCTGCAAAATGATTTCACCGGATATCCGGCGGATCATTGGTGGCTATTTCTCGCACTGGCTATTTTCCCGACTTTCCTGGGCCATTCCTTATTTAACTGGGCACTGAAATGGCTAAGTACCGCAACCATCTCCATGGGAATCGTATTTGAACCAGTCGGAGCAACCATACTTGCATACTTTATCCTGGGAGAAGTCGTCACATGGTCACAGCTCTTAGGCGGGTCTATCGTCATATTTGGCTTGTTCCTATTCATCATGAGCACCACCAGAAAACCTTCCGTCACCATCTCAAAAAGAAGTTGAAACAGGAGGACGATTCTCGCTTTCCATTTTCCCAGTAAATGTGCTGCACTTTTTCAGGAAAAAGCGGGGTTAACTATGTCACCAGCACAAATTTATTGATATAATAAGCACAAGGACAGGTGATTTTCTTGAATATACAATTAATGACTGACAGCGGGGCAGATATTCCAAAACAGTTAATTGAAAAAGCCGATCTGCAAATTGTACCGCTTTATCTGCATTTTAAAGACAGCCAGTATAAGAGCGGAATTGACATAGATCTGCCGACGTTTTACCAAAAAATAAAAGACACAAATGAACTGCCGCGGTCTGCCGCCCCAAGCCCGCATGACTTTTATGAAGCGTATAAACAGATAGACAGGGAAAAACCAATTATCATGCTTAGTCTAACAAAAGGGTTAAGCAGCACCTATGAAAATGCTATTGCCGGAAAGAATTTGCTGCTTGAAGAGGAACCGGATCGTGTCATTGAAGTACTCAATACAAAAACCGCCTCATGTGGCATCGCTCTACTTGTCGATGAAGCAAATAAAAAAATATCCGAAGAAGAAACATTTGAAAATATCGTTGCCCATCTATCTCAAAAGATAGAAAAGACAGCAACATTATTCGTGTTAAAGACATTGGAGAATTTGATTATGGGTGGACGCTTGGACAAAGTAAAGGGTACGATTGCCAAGACCTTGAATATCAAATTGCTAATGAAAGCAAGCGAAGAAGGGACCATTGAAGTCACTGAAAAAGTACGTGGCGAAAAGAAATCTGTTCGCCGTTTTGTGGAACAAATTGGGGAGTATACGAAGAATGTAGAAGATAAAGTAATTGCGATGACACATTGCAATGACGAAGAAAGAGCAAAAAGCGTACTTGCTGAAATCAAAAAGAAATACCCATTTAAGGATAGCTTTATAACCGAAACAGGGCCATTGATTTCCACCTATGGCGGAAAAGGTGCCTTAGTTATTTCTTTCTTTAAAGATTAATTAATCATGTTTCGATATTGCAGCCGGAACGGGTATGTCGATCGCGTGAATAACAGTAGATGGCGGTTTCGTAACGGCTGCTCGGATAACTACTCATTATGTAAATAACGGTCGATAATTACACCGGCAAGGCTTTCTTGAGAGAAACATGACATAGAAATACGAACGGGATTATTTAGGGGAAATATCAAAAAAAAAGCGATTCATCTCCCTATTGAATTAGGAAGAAGTCTCGCTTGATTTCCTTGATTGCATAACAGTTCTCATACTTCAACTGCGGGTTTTTCCAGGAATTTCAGCACCATTGTGTTTAGTGTGTCTTTATCATCACCCAGGCAAATAAGGTGCTTTGACCTTTCAAAGAAGACGACTTCCTTTTGCTCGGAAGTTATTTCCTTATCTAAATAATATGCTGTTTTATACGGCACCATTCCATCCTGTTGCCCTTGCGCAATGAGAACTGGTGTCTTTACTTCTTTTAAATATCGTCTTGTGAATTTCACCAATTTCATAAATTCTATATTAGCTTTAAAAGGGACATGTCCTGTTTTATTCTTATAATGAAGATATATTTTGTTGCTTTCAAGTTCTCCTTTTAAGCCATCCGCTAAAATCTCGCCCATATCCATGCCTATTTGCTTGAACGACAAATATTTACCGGCTGTGGCTAGCAGGACAAGCTTCTCCACCTTATACTGTGCAGCTAAATAAGCAGCAATCATTCCTCCCATGGAAAAACCAATCAAGTATATTTTGTCACATTTTTGAGTCAGTTTTTGCATGGCTTTTTCCGCCGCACTAATCCAGCTTTCGTGGGAGATATCTCTCAAATTCAGGTTTTTCCCATGGCCTGGAAGCGTTGGTACTTCTATTTCCCAATTTGTCCTGTCATCCAAAAATTGTGCCAGCGGAGATAATTCATGAGGGCCACCGGTATATCCATGGATCATTAAACAACCAATCATATTTCATTCTCCTCTGCAGCTCTTATCATACATTTACCCTTTCTTTGAAAAAATATTACTGTTGTCCCATTATGCACCCTTTTTTATTTACCATTTCTGGATATATAATCCCATACAAAAGGCAAAGCTGATGCAAATCCATCGCATCAGCTCCACACTTTATCTGAACCCTTTCAAAAACGTACCAAACTGTTTAAATATAGGAGAAACCTGATGATACGTATTGGCCATTTGTCCTACTGTACCTAACATTTTATCGATATCAACCTTGCCATCCTGATTTTGAAAATTACTCATAATGCTATTTACGGGTTTTATTGGCGGCTGCGGCTGCGAAGTGTAATTCCCTTGTGGTTGATGCATCATGCCCTGCCAATTCGGCTGAATTGGCTTTGCGAAATATTCATATGGTGTTTGATGGACTGGCTGCTCGTTATATGAAGTACTTTCGTAGAACGGCTGATGTGGAAATGGGTTCATTTCCTGACTGTCATGGTAATAAGGCTGCTCCTGTTGTGGAAGATAATAAGGACGATGGAACATGCTTACACACCTCTTTTGCACAGTATTATCTGTAATAAACTATGCATATTTTCATGAGCATGTGCTTCAGCTAGAAGTAATGATTCCAACCTAGTTCTCCTTCAACCAATGTTTGTTTTATTTTATTTTTTTGAACCCCTAAAATCGGAGTATTGTTGTTTCCGATGAATGTTGCCGGCGTTCCATAAACTCCTTCATTTTGCAGTTCTTTCATAAAGTCTTTATTTTTTGTCACATTTTTTATTTCATAATTTACATCCAATTTGTCTAACTCAAATAAAAGCTGATTGCATTTGCTGCTGTCTTCACTAATATACACAACAACTTTCTTCTCATTCATATCTGTATTCCTCCCTACTGGCTTCAAATCCGGACACTGATTATATACCCGATTATCGGTTACTTAAACTTATTTTCATTAAAAATATTACAAAAAGGTTGCTTGTATTTCATTTTTTTTACAAAAAGCTGTTTTCGTAAAATTTTTTGCTTTTATTGTTTGGAGTTGAAGGAAACTGCGGCGTAACTTTAAATGTTGTTTGAGTACCGATTAACGCTCCGGCAATACACTACGCTTTCCGCGGGTGGCTGGTGAGCCTCCTTGCCCCGACAAGGGGTATGCCGACGTTGCCCGCAAAGGGCGGTTTTAGTCGGCCTTCATTTGTCGCACTGCGGGGTCTCACCGAGGTCATTCCTCCCGCAGGAGTCTCCGTGTATTTCCTCCGCTGGAATTGGTTTACTACTATTACTAGTGCAATTGACCGAAGCAATTGTGCTCTCACTAGTACGGGTGAGCGTAGGGCGGTGACTCCTCGAAAATATAATGCAATTTTCTTCGTGCGATGTAATGCTGACGTAGCCTTCCTTGTCCTGCGGGAACAGCACGAGTCCGAAGACCCCGCAGAGCGGTCGAGTGGATGGAAGGCTAAAGTCGCGACGTCCTGTCGCAACGCCTTCATGACTAACATCCTGTTAGCCCGAGGCTGAGGCCGTGCCCGCGGAAAGCATCCGCCCGAAGCGATCCCGGACGGTAGGTGTTGCTTAGAGACTTAGGAAATAAAGAATAGTTACGTCACAGTTTATAGATATTCTGTCAATAACAACAAATCTTATCGATGGGACGAGCATTTACGCGCAGTTCCGAATTTTTTCAGTGGAGCGAGTAACTACTAGCCCCAATCTTTAAGAAAACAGCCTTACAAAAAGAAGCAAGCTCTTTATTCAGAGCTTGCTTCCGTATTCAGGACAGGCATACTGACTTACCTGCACATTTAGATAGACCAGAGACATCCCGTATCCGCATCATTATCATATCGCACATAAAAACAGGCTGCTATGATATCTATCACACTTGCAGAAATTTATCGTCCTTATTCATTTGTTTTTTGGCGAGCATGAAAACTAACGGAAATGTCAGTGTCAGCAAAGGGTATAACCCGCTGAAACCAACGAGGATAACACACAAAAAATGCATCCCTTCTTCAAGCTGGAAAAACTTTAATTTCTTCGCCAAAATTACCATGGACTTATTCATTTTCAAGAAAAAGCTATATAAAAACACACTAATAAATAATGCAATGTAAAGAAATACCCAGTAACTCGCGATCAAATACATTCCGATCACCGCTGGTATTAACAGGATAGCTCCCCCTGCAGCTGTCCAAGTAAAAAAACTTTTTCGATACCCTGATAAATCCCACGGCAACACCTCCAGCATATCTGCTCGGAAGCGGTCCATAAAAAAAGTGGACATCACCGAGCTGTAGGCATATATCACAATCGCCATCCCAATTGGCAGTGCGATTTCGTAAAGAAATGGCAACACAATCAGCATGAGGAATAGCACACCGATCAGCCGGAATAATAACTCATAGTTTTTAAACAGATAAACTTTCCACATCCGATGATGAATTGCCTTGTTTGTACGAAAGGGAACTTTACGTTTCGGCGAATTTTGATATATCCCGAACCTTTTCTGACGCTTCATTTTTGTGCTGGAGGCAAAACCGATTAGCTGCATATTCCATACATGGTAATCACTTATTTCCGTCACCCGGGACCAGTCAATTCCCTTAAATGTTCTTGGAATTAAATAAATCTGGGAAATAACGATCAATCCAGCTAAAACAATCCCAACAATCGGTGATGCCAATACAATGCCAAGTACATTTATGCCGATTACAGCAAGCAGCAGCCCTATTTTCACCCAAACACGCTGTTGAAACAACTTCCATTGCGGCACGGCCATGATGACATCGTAGGTAAGAAATAACGCAATGTAGGAAATTACAAGGGGGCTTGAAATAGGTGTTAAAATCACTACTATCCCTGCTCCGATACCATATACAAGTGTCTTTTTCACCACTCTCCCTGCCAAAGTGAGCAGCCAGACTTTTTCCCTGGCATATGGCAGCAAGCTTAATTGATATTCAGAACTGGAAAATTTAATCCCTGGTTGCCTGAAAGCTTTAAATACATACCTTATGGGCAGTGCTGTTAATATAATCCAAAAGCCAGTCTCTGCATTCCTTTCCAAAAACATAAAATAAGGGCGAAGTTCCTCTGTAATATCCCCAAAAATAAACATTGCAGCAAACATGTATCCAAAAAATAATAGGAGATAAATAGCTGTCGTTCTATCAATAACCAGCTCCAATGCCATTTTTCTAAGCTTACTTTTTTTATGAAAACGATTTTTGCTTAAAAACAGGAATGCTTTCCAGATTGATGGTTTTCGAATCATACCTCCGTTCTCCTCTGAATCGTTTCAAATTCACTGATCGGTCCTTGACTTTGAATTTTTCCATGTTGAAGCATGATAAATGAATCCGCTAAATCCCTAATTCTTTCCAGCTGGTGGGTGGTCAGCAATATACTTGTTCCATTCCTTACTTTTTGCTTAATGATTTCCTGCAAATAATCCATTGCATACACATCAAGCCCGATAAATGGCTCGTCAATTAATAAAATAGGTGTATCCGGAAGCAATGCGCATATGGTTTGTACTTTTTGCCGCATTCCTTTTGAAAGTGCTTCCGGGTACTCATGTAATTTGTCTTCCAGTTCAAAACCTGAAATATAGCGATCAATCCGCTCTGTTAATACTTTTTCAGAGAGCTCATAACTCATGCCGTATAGCTGAAAATGCTGCATGGCTGTCAGTTCTGTTAACAGAAGTGGTTCTTCCGGTAAATAGGATATCATTTGTTTAAAGGTTAAAAAGGAATCATCCTGGTCATCATTTTCATTCACTTTAATTTTTCCTGAAACTTTTTCCATCATGCCAAGGATTGTTTTAAACAACGTTGATTTTCCCGCACCATTGTGCCCGACCAGCGCAATAACAGAACCGGCTTCCAGATCAAAGGTAATGTCCTCCAGAAGCGTAGTATTTGATAATGTCGTTGTTACGTTTTTTACTTCCAGTGCTTTCATGTGTATCTCCCCTTGCTTGTTTCACTAATGTAGATACGTTTTTGTATGAAAGAAGGTTTCACTGTAAGACTCAAAAAAACAGCCCCCGTTCAAATGATTCAGGAGACTGTTTTCATGTTTTTTATCGTATTCACTATATTGGTATCTTCATTACTATAAATATATACATCCATCTTTCACCCTTATTAACTTTTAATTTAAGCCTTCCATATCCGTAAAATTGGACTTAAAAACAAAATATTGATCATTTTCCATTCAATCGAATCTGCCTTTTTATTATAATAGCAGTGTTTTTCATAGGTTTCTTTTTTAATTTTTTCTAATCGATCATGTGCAATGCATTTATAAATGTCTGTATGAAAATTCACGTTTACCTTCTCCCTTCATGTAAATAACACGACACAGGAAGGCTTCTGGTTTGGCATATTGACGGATAATTATACTTGAGTAGTGCGATAATTTTAGTTATTGGTAAATACGAATTCTTTCCCGTTTACTTTTACACAAACTTTTATGACCATCTGACTGCAATCACCTTTATGATTATTTGCACTTTCATCCGCCCCTTTCTCTACCAGAATTTTTTGCGACATATCTATTAATGCATGCTGAGAGCTTGGTCAACAAGAGAAAGAATGAGTATAGTTATTTTTTATTATGGTTTGGAATAATAATATGTACACCAGTATGCCTTCATATAACCTTTATCAAGCTTCGTTTTTGATAATACGATTTACTTCATATAAAATGACATTTACAACTTCTAAATAACAATAGCAGCTTATGAATACGTACCTTCATAAAGAAATGAGGTAAGAATAATGAAACTCGCAGGAATATCTGGAGCATTGGCCGGTGAAAAAACGTCTCTGGCTGTAAATGACGTTTTGGTCGAGGCGCAGCTTCTTGACTCTAGCATACAGACTGAATTAATTGACTTGAGGGACTATGAGGTAGAATTTTCTGTTGGCGCCCCATTAGTAGACTATAACGATGATACATGGAACGTGGTTAATAAAATAACGTCGGCTGATTTCCTTGTATTCGGCACACCCATTTACCAGGCATCCATTTCGGGAGCATTAAAAAACCTGCTGGATCACCTGCCTGAAAATGCATTCAAATATAAAGTGACAAGCATTGTAGCAACCGGTTGGTCTGACAAACATTTCCTGGTGCCGGAATATCAACTGAAGCCGGTGCTTTCCTATTTTAAGGGACTGATCCCAACTGGAAATGTCTTTATCCAGAATGACGCCTTTAATGAAGAAAGTGAGGAAATTATTGACCGCAATGTTGCCGAAAGGATTCAGAAATTAGCAGAAGAAATGATTTACCTCCAGAAAGCGATTAACAATAGATATAATAAGTCCAAATCAAAAGCGCAGTGAAATTATTGCCCACTGCGCCACTTTTGTTACATACTTTCTTTTGCATCATTATTAACACAACGCGTGTTATAAACGATTTTGCGTATGCTGTCCACAGATAAATTATACATGGTCTCAAGGTCTTCCAAACTCTTGCCTTGCTCATATAATTCATATATCGTTTCATTCCGCTTTTTAATTAATTGACGGGAGCCATTGACTTCTCCCCAGCCCGCCCGCTTATTTTTTGCTTTAGGAATATAAACCAGTTCACCCTGGATATACTTCTGCATTTCTTTCAGCAGACTAGGGGGAAGCACCTCTTTTGCATTTTTGTACTGCATGGATTTTGTCCTCCTCTTCCGAATATAGGCAGGTTAATATTTGATTTCTACTTATTTTATCCATCACTTCTTGTCTCCTTTCCTTTAAATTTTATTTCATTGAAAAATAGGTACACACAGTCTTTTATAAATAGAACAGCGTTCCTCTTTTACATACAAAACAGTATAATCGTTTTTCCTTATTATTTAAAGGTACTAATGTTCCGAATTTGCAAAGTTTAAAAATAGGACCGCGATGGCACGGCCCATTTGTGTACATTTCCGCTTAAGCGGAAATCACCTCAATTTTTGTGATCAATATAATCAGCCTCCTTTCTCCAGTGTCTATCGGTCCGACACCTTCATTAACTCATAGAATCAGGGCGTAAACAAGGGAAAGTTTGGTTATAATTATTTTCATCTTGGAAAATTAACTTTTTTCCATTTAGAAAACTTGGTTATCACCAAGACTTTAGGTGACAACCTTGGTTACACTTATACAATAAGAAAGTTTTTATACTTTCTTAACTGCCAAAAAAGATGCCACCCAGGTGACATCCTTTAATCATCTATATCAATCGAAATAACGAGTATTTCTCCAGTAAATGCATCAATTTCAATTTCTGCTTCGTGATTGCCACGTTCAATTTCTATTTCATAAATCAAACGGCCATCATCTTCATCAAGTTCCAAAGAGGTCACCGTACCATCAAACTCATTTAATGCAATACGTTGTGCTTCTTCAGTGTCAATGGTTGATCTTTCCTCACGATCTGATTCTTCTGTCTGCTCTTCTTTATTTTCTGCAGCTTCTTCCTCTTCTTGTTCATCTGCATGATCATCTGTTGAACTGTTCGTGTCTGTAGACTCGTCACCAGAACTCTCTTCCTGCTGGGACGCTGGCAGTTCTTCCTCATACATTTCAACAACTTCACCGGTATTCCCATCCATTCTCAACGTATATGCTTTTCCGTCATATTCCAGTTGAACTACATATACAGCAGACTGCACATCTTTTTCCAGGGTGATTTCCGTTATCTCTCCGGGATATTGGGTATTAACAATCTCTCGGATCGCTTCTTGAGACAAATCAGGATCACCATGAACCGCGTCAGATTGATAGATGCCTATTCCCAGTACGGCTACACCAATTATTACAGTCGTTATTATCCAAATTTTCTTCCTCATAGCTCTCCCCCCTGCTCATTTTATAAGATCCGAAAGATTTACTTCCGAAAACTTGCATTAGAAATCAACTGAATTAATCATCTATCTCTATTTCAAAAATCTCACCGGTGCGTGCATCAATGTCCATCTCGGCTTCTTTACCTTTATTTTTTATTTCCACTTCATAAATGAGGTGTCCATCATCTGTATCCAGTTCAATTTCTTTTAATCTGCCTGAAAATTCATTTAACGCAATTTCACTAATTTCTGCCACACTAAGAATGTCTTCGGGCAATTGTTTGCTGCCTGTACTGTTGGGCTTCAATTCCAAGTCCATTTTTAAAATTTCTCCGGTGTGAGCGTCAATATCCAGTTCTGCTTCTTCTCTGTTTTCATTTTTTATTTCGATTTCATATTCTAAGCGGCCGTCATCTTTATCCAGCTCTAGCTCTTTAATCACACCCGGAAACTCATTTAATGCAATTTCTTTCACTTGTTCAATCGATAAAATGTCATGATTGTCAGCTGACTGTTCATTGTTTTTCTCTGTTGCTTTTGAATTCTCTTCATTTCGTTCCTCGATTTGCACGGTATCTTTCTCATCATCTGTTTCATTTGGTTTAGCTGTGATTTCCTTTTCTCTTATTTCCAACACTTCGCCGGTGTCCCCGTCAAGCTGCATATCATATTCCTTGCTTTCGCCAGCGACCTCTACGCCATAGATCACTCTGTCTAATTCTTTTTCCAATTCAAGTTCTGTTATTTCACCCGGGTATTGAGCACCTACCAGCTCACGGATATCTCCTTCCGATAATTTCGGATCAACTTGTGAAGCATCCGATTGATATATTCCTATACCAAGAACAAAAGCACCTACTATCACTGCAGCAATCATTCCAATTTTTTTATTCATTTCAATCTCCTCCTTGTTTGTTTCTATTTATATCATAGCCTTAGAGAATGAAAGAACACTGTGAGTAAAATTAGAATTTGATGAGAAATACATTAGTCCGCTTTAACCATCGGCAAAACAAGTGTAAATGAAGATCCTTTACCAATTTCACTGTTAACCTCCAACTCTCCGTTATGCATGGAGGCAATTGCCTTGGCGATAGCAAGTCCAAGCCCTGTACCTCCGGTTTCACGGCCTCTTGCTTTATCAAGCCGATAAAAACGATCAAAAATCCGCTGTTGTTCTTCTTTCGGGATACCTTGGCCGTAATCGGTTACGACAAGCTTCATCCATTCACCATGAGAGGTCAATGACACATCCACTTTATGCTCACTGTATTTCAATGCATTATCAATCAAAATATAAATGATCTGCTCTAATTGATCCGGATTACCATCAACCACAGCATATGCTGGTGTTTTTTGAAAGTTAATCTCTCTTTCATAAGCCCCCTGAAATGTTTTAATTGTTTCTTCACATAGAACCGTCATATCCACTTGCTTTGTTACGGCTTCATTTTTATTCTTGGCCAATGCGAGCAGCTGTTCCACCAATTTTTGCATACGATCGGCTTCTGAATCAATTGCTTCAATGGATTCTTCAACCAGTTCCGGATTTTCATGCCCTCTCCGCTTCAAAAGCTGTGAATAGCTTTTTACAATGGAGATGGGAGTTTTCAATTCATGGGAGGCATCTGATACGAAGACCTCTTGTTTTTCAAAATTCTCCCTTAAACGATCAATCATCTCATTAAATGTATTTTCCATCTCAGATAATTCATCATTGGACCTGCTTTCCACTTCTATCTTTTTCCATTTTGCCTGTTTTGTATTTTCTTTCATTGTATCAATCAGATCCGTAATAGGATTCAATAAAAATCTGCTTAACACATTTCCCGCCAATACGGTTGGGATAAGCATGATAATGGAAGCGACCACCAGCACATAAAACAAGGTAGTCATCGTATTGTCGAGCTCAATTAAATGATTGGAAACTTCTAATGTTACTACATCTCCATTACTCCATATAATCGGCTTCGTCACAACAGCAACATTGGCACCGTCTTCCGGTGTGATGATATGTTGATTTTCGGTAGTATTAAATTCTCCTTCGAATGTAGTGTAGGCATCCGGCCTCCAATGCCATCCCAGCGGCTCCCCCTCTTGCGGAAATACTCTCGCCATCCCATTGGTAGGCAAATATGCCACAATTAAATCGCTGGCAACTTCCGGATTTTCAACCAATTCTCTTGCCAATTCCTCTGCCATCGTGTCTGTCTGGGATTTCACTTGCTCCAATTCACTTTCTGCACTAATCTGATAGAACAGATAATATATGGATGTATTTACAAGTAAAATCAAAACAAGCATAAATAGACTGGTAAACAATTGAATTTTTGTACGCAGTTTCATTTTTTCTGTTCCTTTATCGTATATCCGACACCGCGAACAGTTTGAATATAAGCTCGTTCATAGTCTTTATCAATTTTTTGCCGTAAATATCGGATATAAACATCTACGACATTGGTGTCCCCGAAATAATCGAACCCCCATACCTCTTCAATCAACTGTTCTCTTGAAAGTACTATATTTTTATTTTTCAGCAAGTAGACAAGGAGATCAAACTCCCTCGGCGTTAGATCGATCGCACCGCCGTCAAGTGTCACTTCATGTGCATTTAAATCTACTTTTAGATCACCAACAAAGAGTACCTCCCCATTTGCCTGTTTTACTTTCGGAGCTCGCAAGTGAACTCTAATTCTGGCAAGCAGCTCTTCAATCTGGAAAGGCTTTGTAATGTAGTCATTTGCCCCAAGATCCAGTCCGCTCACCTTGTCATGCACCTCATCTCTTGCAGTTAGCAGAAGTATGGGCGTGGCGTCATCCGTCTTGCGAATTCTGCGTAATACCTCCAGTCCGCTTAATTCGGGAATCATGATATCGAGTAAAACAAGATCCCAATCTTTTTCTTCTATCAACCGGAGCGCATCCTTCCCGTTATCGGCAATTTCCGTTTGATAATTTTCATATTGCAACTCAAGTTGCAGTACCCGGCTTAATTTCTTTTCATCTTCTACTATTAAAATAGTCGGTTCCATCACAAATTACCACCTGCTTTTTGAATGGGACAGAGGGACAGGTACCTTGTCCTTTATTTTCAAAATAACATCAACTGGGACAGTTAACCTGTCCCCCTGTCCCTCATGACTTTTGCATAAACACAAGTGTCTCTTAATTCACTTCCGTCAATTTCCACAGCATCTTTATAATGAATGCCTTCCAGCGGAAATTCCAATCTTTCAGGAATGGCTCTTGATTTATTATTTTTGGCATCACAACGTATTTCCACGCGGTTTGCCTCTAATGTTTGAAATGCAAAATTCGTTACTCCCTGAACAGCTTCTGTGATATAACCCTTACCCGTTTGCCTTGAATCTATCCAGTATCCTATTTCGAATTTGGGAACCTCCCAATCTATCGCATGCAGCCCGGTACATCCAATAAATTCATTTGTCTCATAATGGAAAATATGCAGTCGCATGTCAGTGCGTTTCAAAAAGTCAGCATGTGCCTCTCTTACATTTGCTTCAGTTTGCTCTAAAGATTGGTCGTGCTGTGCAAATTCCAGCCAAAGCTTTAATTCATCTTTACTGGCCTGAATTGCTTCATACACAGCTTTCCCATCACCAGGGAGAGGCAATCGGATTAATAGCCTTTCTGTACGAAATTCATTTGGAAAATCTTTTAAAATAGCTTTTTTCATTTGCAGCACCTACTTCTTCACGTTTGATTATTAAACCATTATACTTAGAAACAAGACAATTGAAAAGATTATGGGAGGTTTTTTTATGTTGGCATTGGATCATTTGATTTTTGCAGTGAAAGACCCTGAAAAAGCAGCGATGGAATTTGCAGAAAAACATGACGTAAAAGTGGTGGAAGGCGGAAAGCATGAAAACTGGGGCACATACAATTATTTAGCCTACTTTAAAAACGACTGTTATATTGAGTGGATCGGAATGTTTGATGAAAAGCTAGCTGCAGCTTCGGACAATCCGCTTATTGTACAAACATATGGTACGTTGTCGAAGGGTCAGGAAGGGTTTATCCAGTTTGCATTTCGCACAGACAACATGGATGATTTTCTTGAACACTTCAAGATAGCTGAAGTAGATTACAATGGCCCGTTCACCGGAAGCAGACAGAGACCAGATGGCTCGAGACTGGAATGGCGGATGCTGTTTCCTCAATCAGAAAGAACGCTTCCATTTATTGTGGAGTGGGGAAAAACGAAAAATGTGCCACAGGATAAGGCACTTATTAACGATAAAAAAATAGAGGAAGTCTCACTGGATGCGACCAATAAAGCACTGTTTAAAGAAATATTCAAGCTTGAAGAAACTGAAGATGTCATTCAGTTGGAAAATAGTCGGTTGAAGTTTGAAGGTGATATAGAGCTTGACTTTACCTTTAAGTGAGAACTTAGGAAGGATTGAAGGTTTTTTTCCCCGTTTTCTGAATTAAATTAAATAAGGCTTTGTGATTATTTGTATCAAAGATTGATACGGATGATCTCGTTCACCACCATGGTGATCAGGATTGTTTTTGTAGTCATCTTGATAACTAGAAAAAAGTAATCCCTCTCCTGTGAATTGGACCGGAAAGAGGATTACTTTCCTATACGCCACCGCCGCTTCTATCCGGGGGTAGCTCTAGAGAACCTCGATGCTAACACATCGGGGTTTCTACTATTGTACGCCTTCTCCTTTTATTATATGCCAAATTTGACAATACTCAATTTCAGCTTTTTCCCTATCTACACTACCAATCGCCCCCATTTCAAACATTTATATATTTCATTTTGTCAATAGCCATTAGATTTGACATTCAAACACATATTTGAATATAATATAATCAAATAACCATTTGAATGTTAGGAGTGTGCTCATTGGCTAAAGACATATGTGAAATAACCTGTATACATGAAGACAAAGTACAACGTGTAAAACAGCAGCTTTCCGTGCAGCCAGTTTCAGAGGTCAGCACGTTATATAAATTACTCGCCGATAAAAACCGGCTGCAGGTTGCCTATGCACTATTAATGGAAGAAGAACTGTGCGTCTGTGATCTTGCTGCAATCATTGAAGCAACAACTGCTACTACCTCGCATCATTTAAGGCAGCTTTACAAAGCTGGTATAACGGACTTTCGCAAAGAAGGCAAGCTTGTTTATTATTCCCTGGCCGACGAACATATCCATCAAATCATTAAGCAGGCTTTTCATCATATGAAGGAGTATCCTGTCCATGTCTAATGAACAGCAAACATACCGAGTGCAGGGCATTTCCTGTACCACCTGTGCACAAACATTTAAAAATAATATAAAGCGGATTGATGGCGTGAAAGATGCCGAGGTGAACTTTGGCGCATCAAAAGTTGTGATTAATGGGAATGCTTCGGTCGCGGACATAGAAAAAGCCGGGTCCTTTGAAGGAATCAAAGTTGTGGATGATCCAAATGAAAAAAAGGAGGAACCTTTCTGGGTTCGTAACCACCGGCTCTTTATAGCAGCACTCCTCATTATTGCAGGGTTTTCAGCTTCCCTGTTTTTCGATGCGGCTGATTTAGTTACAACGCTTTTACTGGCATTTGCTATTCTTATTGGCGGACTTACGCTATTCCGTGCAGGACTAAGAAATCTCGTCCGTCTCCAGTTTGATATGAATACATTAATGACGATCGCTGTTATCGGCGCGACGATCATCGGCGAGTGGATGGAAGCAGCCATCGTTGTCATTCTGTTTGCGATCAGTGAAACATTGGAATCCTATTCCATGGATAAAGCCCGCTCCTCGATTAAGCAGCTAATGGGAATCGCTCCTAAAACTGCAACGATTATGAGGGGTGGCACAGAACAGACTGTCTCTATTGATGAAATTAAAATCGGTGACATCATGCTTGTAAAACCCGGGGAAAAGCTTGCTATGGACGGGATCATTCAGAAAGGTTTCTCTAACATCAATCAGGCACCAATTACTGGGGAATCCATCCCTGTCGAAAAGCAGCTGCATGATGAAGTGTACGCTGGCACGATTAATCATGACGGCTTTTTGGAAATCAAAGTAACAAAAAGGGCAGAGGATACAACCATCGCAAAGATCATTCATTTAGTAGAGGATGCCCAGGCAGAACGTGCCCCATCCCAGACATTCATTGACCGTTTTGCTGCTTATTATACGCCGCTGATCATTGTTATTGCGGCAGTTGTAGCCATCGTACCACCGCTTTTTGGCGGGGTTTGGATGGATTGGATTTACCAGGGACTTGCTGTATTAGTTGTCGGCTGTCCATGTGCACTGGTAGTTTCTACCCCAGTTGCTATTGTAACTGCGATTGGCAATGCTGCAAAAAATGGTGTACTTATTAAAGGTGGCCTCTATCTTGAACAAATCGGTTCTCTTAAATCGATCGCATTTGATAAAACCGGTACATTGACGAAAGGAACTCCAGTTGTTACTGATACTGCATATTTCACGGAGGATCGAAATAAGGCATTGAGCTATTTAGCTGCGCTGGAAAACAAATCACAACATCCATTGGCGGCCTCTATCTTGGATTATGCAAAAGCACAAAGTACAGATTTTACATCTGTGGAAGTAGATGATTTTACAACCATTCCAGGTAGAGGTATTAAAGGACAAATAAATGGGGAGGAACTTTTTGCCGGTTCTCCAAAACTTTTTTCAGAAATGGAAAATGTAAACAGTGAGGTACAGGCATCAATTGCTGATTATCAGGATGCAGGAAAAACAATGATGCTTTGCGGTACAAATGAAGAAATTTTGCTTGCTGTTGCACTAAGGGATGAACCGAGAACGGAAAGTCCATCGGTAATCACCAAACTGCATGACTTAGGCATCAAGCATTCGTTCATGCTTACAGGGGATCACCCAAAAACAGCAGAAGCATTAAGTGGAGAGCTCGGTATTACCGATACAAAAGCAGGGCTTCTTCCGGAAGATAAATTAAACTTTATTAAAAAATATGATAAGGAATATGGAAATATAGCCATGGTCGGTGACGGTATTAATGATACCCCGGCACTGGCGGCCTCCACTGTAGGGATTGCAATGGGAACAGCCGGGACGGACAGTGCGCTGGAAACAGCAGATGTAGCACTGATGGGGGATGATTTGAAGAAACTCCCTTATACAGTCAAGCTAAGCAGAAAGGCACTTACGATTATAAAGCAAAATATCGCTTTTTCCATCGGCATTAAAATTCTCGCTCTGCTGCTTGTCATTCCAGGTTGGCTAACCCTCTGGATTGCCATATTTGCAGATATGGGAGCAACGCTGCTTGTGACATTAAATGCGTTAAGACTGCTGAGGGTAAATGGTGGAGAGGGAAAAAAAGCTGGGGTACAGCAATCAATTCCTTTTCAGCCTAAAAGCCTATAATACTCATCCATTTCCTAAAAATCTGCTGAAATAAAAAACGACTTCCTGCGAAGTCGTTTTTTATTATGTTCCTGTTTCCTGCAGCTCTCCTTTGAAATAAGCTTTTGATTTTGCTCTTTTTTGCTACAATAAAAAATATAAAAATGAGGACTTAACACTTATTACTGGGGTAACGGAGCGGCTTCAGGATGATATATTAAACCACAATTTGGACGGCGCTTTCGTCTCAGAGATCAGCCATCATCCGGAACTCATTTCCCATGAGATTTTTCAAGAGGAACTTGTTTTGATATCGGATAATACGAAAACATCCATAGATCAATTAATGAATATTCCCACCACTTAATTTTCTATTCAAAAATTTGAAGTGGGGGTTTCTAACGTATCGACACATTCCCGCTTAACGTCAGTGGAGCTGTCACATTGGTGAACTATTTACACCCAGCCCCTCT
>NZ_JBGOHB010000042.1:0-33595 GCF_041521345.1 Virgibacillus oceani
GCCACCGTATAAAGTGGTGGGATTTCTTTTTCAAAATAAAAAATAGACTTCTGAACCAAAGAAAATACTTTTTTTATGGATTGGGATTGTAAATTAAAATAAAAACCTTAGTTTTTGGGTGCTAACCTTAAAGATAATTCAACATCAATTATAGATATATCAGAAAAATCACTTTCATCAAGCTTGAGTATATTCTCATTTTCTACTAAATACGATTCCATAGATAACTCTCTTAAAAAAGGCAATGGTCTTAATGATATATCATTCGTCCATACAGACTTAATTTTTTGTAGATGTTTGTATCTTTTCTCACTATTAATCCCCCAGCTGCAACATATCCAAGGATGTTTTTGCAATTCTTCCTTAGTTGGAATAACTTCTAAAGGATCAATTACGTTACTCTCTGCTAATTGCTCAAAACAACTAATTGCATCCTTATTTTTAGTATTCCTTATTGAAAATAGGTTATAAATGTGAACCCTGCCGCTCAACTCACTCATCCCATATACTTTTTCAACAAGCTTTATTACTTGCTTCATTGTCTGGTCTACATTTATTTGATGCTGCTGAATAATTCCTTCTCTTAAAATTTTAGTGTCAGACGGTTTTGCCTCTCCTGGATTCAGTAATAGAACTGCTCCAATAGATTTTGTTGCTGTCCCCCATTGCAGATATGCTGATTTTCGAAATATTATTCCTTTCTTTATTTCAAACACACCATAGGCATGCTTATTTACCAATTAGTATCCCTCCCCCCCACTTAAAAATACTTTATTATCTCTATTTTACTTTTATTCAGATATATTATCAATATCTGTCATGAATTTATGTGTTTCCCTATGTTCTACTTGTTAAGTTTACTCACATCCCAATATACCCACCCACCACAACCAAAAAAATCTCCGCCTCTCCCAATCTACCCATTCCTAGCCCAAAAGCGCCACCAAAATTGGTTTTTATTAACTAATTTGTAAATAAACCCAGTAATTTACTACCAGTTTTCTGAACATTTAAAAATGAATACTCTGTCGGATATTAACTTCCAATTTTTTCATTTATACTTTATACAACATCATGATTCGACATAGGCAGCTAACTTGAGAGAGAACAAGTAAGACATATGGAGGTGGTTAATTTCGTTTAAATGTCTTAGCAATTGTCCTTTCCAAAAGCACATGTCTGTGTTGAAAGGACGGACAAGTTCGTAGAAGGTGAACCCTGGGAAGATTTTAAGAAAGTTAAAATCATGAGGAGGTTGATCTACGATGAGATGGAAGACGGTCATAACTACTAGTGTGTTCACGCTGATTTTATCACTTATTGTTGGCTTCACCCTATCTGATTCATTTCAGTTAAGCACGCTAGAGGATACTGCTGCTTCTGAAACGGTGGACGAGAGCTACACCATAACATTAATAACCGGGGACCGGGTGGAAGTACAGCAATACGACAACGGACAGCAGGCTGTAAATATTGAACCTGCAGAAAGGGATGGGTATGAAGCAAACTTTGAGAAAATGGAAGTCGACGGGGAAGATTTATATGTCATTCCCGATGATATGCTTCCATATATTCCCGACAAAATGGATAAGGAACTTTTTAATATTACCAGTTTGATAGAGCAGGGCTATGATGATGCACAAAGCGAAACTATCCCCCTCATTATTACGCTGGAGGATAGCGCGTCTGTTCAAAGCATGAGCTCATCAGACAATGCACTATCAGATTCCAGCAATTTGCCAAGTATTAATGGATTGGCAACAGACATTTCCAAAGATGATACAGCATCCTTCACCAATGATTTATTTACAACAAAAGATAACACCACACTACAAAGCACAAATCTTTTCAGCAGTATAGACAAAATTCATCTGGATCAAATAGTGGAAGTGGAACTGGAAGACAGTGTTCCACAAATTGGTGCGCCTGAAGCTTGGGAAGCAGGATACGATGGCACTGGGCTGACAGTTGCCGTGCTTGATTCAGGTATTGATGAAGGACATCCTGATCTGGATGGAAAAGTCGTTGCGTCACAGAACTTTTCATCAGATGATACAGCAGATGACTTGCACGGGCATGGCTCCCACGTTGCTGCTACGATTGCAGGGAGCGGAGATGCATCTGACGGATTACGTCAAGGGGTAGCTCCGGGTGCCGACCTGATCAATGCAAAAGTGCTTAATGAAGCTGGAGGCGGTGCTATTTCCGATATTATTGAAGGAATGGAATGGGCAGCCGAGGAAGGTGCATCCATTCTTAATATGAGCTTAGGCGGAGGCGTTACGGACGGGACAGACCCTATGAGTCTAGCAGTAGACTCAATCAGTGAAGCGCATAATGTTCTGTTTGTTATTTCTGCAGGAAATTCTGGCCCAGGGGATGAATCAGTAACATCACCAGGCGCTGCTGATTATGCATTAACAGTTGCTGCTTTCGATAAGGATGGAGAATTGGCCAGCTTCTCTAGTCGCGGGCCGAGAACCGGAGACTATGCGATCACACCGCATATTGCTGCACCTGGCGTAGCTATTCAGGCAGCACGAGCAGAGGGCACGTCTATGGGGACGCCAATTGATGATTATTACACAGCAGCGAATGGCACCTCGATGGCCGCTCCACATGTTGCTGGTGCAGCGGCATTATATGCGCAAAAACAGCAGCAAGAAGGAGATTTTAATGCTGACATGGTAAAATCAGCACTTGTTTCCACAGCTGGACCAAATGAAGACTATACCGTGTTTGAGCAAGGCGGTGGACTTGTTGATGCGGAGCGCGCATTAACGCAGGATGTATTTTCTGAAACGGCCACATTGGATATGGGCTTTTTCGAATATCCGCATGATGACCTTGATCCTGTAACAGATACGATCACTTATCAAAACGGGGCAGATGAGGACGTCACTTTGGAGCTTTCAGTTGATGTACAGACATCGGATGAATTTACGCTGCCTGAGGATATGATCGAACTATCCGATGAAGAAATAACAGTGGAAGCAGGAGAGACTGCAGAGCTTGAAGTTACTGTTGATCCTTCTTTGGGTGAGCTCGGTTTGTATAGTGGTTATATTACGGCTGAGTCCAATAATGACGAAGTGCTGATTCATACGCCGCTTGGATTTTATAAAGAACCGGAATCCTATGATTTGGCGATTGAAGGGATTACCAGAAATGACCAGGTTCCAATGGGGCCAAGCCGAGTGAGTGTCATGAATGCCATGGATTCTACTATCTTCAGCGATTACAACGTTACTTTCACGGAGCAGGATGAAGGAGAAATCACTTTTCGGGTTGAAGCTGGTACGTATAACATAAACAGTATGCTGTATACGTACGAATCTGCTGATGACCCAACTGTTACAAGTGAAGTGGCCATGATCAACGAACCTATGGTGGAAGTCTATGAAGATACGAAAGTCACATTGGATGGCAGTGATGCATACCCGGTTACAGTAGAAATAGAGGATGAAGCTGAGCTGGATGGATTAGGGCTGACGTATCACCGAGCGGCAGAAGAACTCGGTTCCATTACGAGCAGTTACAGTTTTATTGGCGATGCGAATTTTGATGTGTTTGCCTATACGCCAACAGAACCGATCACTTTGGGAGAATTCGGATTCTACACTCAGTGGGAGTTTCTCTCACCAGACGCTTATTATAATTTAGTGCTGGAAGATGCCATTGTGTCAGATACACACTATGAAATTGCAAATGACGATCTTGCCCAGTTTGATACAAAATACTATGCGCAGCAGCCGGGCGAAGAGTACTTGAGGTTCCAGCATAAATGGAGACCATATGAGTTTGGTTCGTTTGCAGTAGGTACAAACATGGAGCTGCCTGTGAAAAGAATGGAGTATTTTGTTGCTGATGATACAACGTACCGTTCACAAATAGCCCCAAGCGAGGAATGGCCGGGTGGCATTCAGTTACAGCATGATATTAAGGAATTTGAAGTAGGAGAGTACGAACGAAACTGGTACAAACAAGCAATCCAGCCAGGTATTATTCCAGGAAACTCACCAGTCTATCGCGAAGATGGCGACCTGGAAGTTCTCCTGTATGAATATACAGATGCGGATGGACATTATTCCACTGGTGCACCGGATGCTAACCCTGTCTTCCGAGTCTATGAAAACGACGAACTGGTGGAAGAAACAGACCGGCCTAGAGGAACATTTCCATTAGATGCTGATGACTCCGAAATAAGGTTGGAGCTTGAAATGGATGCAGATAAAGCATGGTCGCCGTATTCCTCCTACACGCTGACAAATTGGGAATTTGGCGTGAATGAGCCAGGGGAGGATGAGCAGCAGGCTGCTCCTATGCTGTTTATTGATTATGATCTGGATCTGAATATCTATAATGCGGCAGAACGTGATGGCGATGGTGATGTGAATTTTGAAGTAAATCACCAGCCAGGGGCTGAATCACCTGCCATTGAAGGAGCAACTGTTTCTGTATCCTACGATGATGGAGACAGTTGGCAGGAACTACAGGGTGTGGAGCAGTTGGGTGATGGAGAATTCAGTGCACCACTCAACCATGAAAACATACCTGAAAACAGCGGTTTTGTCTCAATAAAAATCGAAGCATGGGATGCTGATGGTAACAGTATTGAACAGGATATCATCCGTGCTTACCGTGTTCCTGTTACAGCTGACAGCATGATCACGCATATTGAGCGTTTCGAAGACGAAGGAGCGTTTGAAGAAGAAGCGAGTGCCCGTCAGTTAAAAACACACTTGACAGCAGTGAACCAGTATGAAAATCAAGGTGAAGCTTCTAAGGTGATTCGTCATATGGATAGCTTTAATTTGCTGCTCGATCATCAGCTGGATCAGGGTCAGATTTCTGAAAAAGCTTATGCGTTTTTGAAGGCTGATAGTGATACAGTTGTCGGGTATTGGGAGTAAACTTAAGTGTGCTTTGCATTGCGAAGCGCACTTTTATCAAAAAATGATTTCACTAATGGACTAGCTGGCTTTTATATATGCAATACCCAAGCTATTAAATAAGTATTTTGAAAGTTAATATTTTGCTGTGATAACGTCATCTTCAGTTCCCTCAGGAAGATACGTTAACACATATAGCATTTACTTAAGGAAGGAGGGGCGCTATTAAAACCTTAAAATTAACTCCAAAGCTACTTCTCAGATTAAGTACAAGGAAGAGCTAAAGTTTCGACACAGAACTACGATAGGGAAAATGAGGAAGCGATTTGAGAGTGTATCAAATATCTAAAACGAGGAGAGGATTATATTGAAGAAATTTTTAAGCATTCTACTGGTAATGTCGCTTTTAATTCCTGTCTCCGTATTCGCACAAAGTGAAGGGGGAGCAGCAAATGAATCGGAAGTACCGCTTGTAGTAGCGTATTTGGATGATGAGGAACAAATGCAAGAATTAGTTGGTGCTGGTATGGATGTCACTAATTATGACCCAGTAAATAAGGAAGTCCAAATCGTCTTGCATAACTTTGATCAGGAATATTTATCTGAACAAGACATAGCGTATGACATCTTAGTAGAAGATTTAAATGAAGAGGCTCCTCGCGCTAAAATGAATACGCTTTCTTCTGATGAAGATTATCGTTCATTTGAACAGTATGAACAAGAGCTGCATGAAATTGCCGAACAATATCCGAATATCGCTGCATTACATGTGATTGGTGAATCTCGCGAGGGAAATCCTATCTATGCCTTAGAGATCAGTGACTCTCTCGGTGAGACCGGGGAGCCTGAAAGTGTACACATGGCACTTTATCACGCCAGAGAATGGCCTACCGGTGAGATGGCAATGGATCTAGCTCATCACCTTACTGATGGATATGGTGAAAATGATCAAGTAACTCAAGTCGTGGATGATATTAAAACGTGGATCATTCCTGTAGTCAATCCAGACGGTTTTATTCATTCTTATGAAGATTACCGGATGTGGCGTAAAAACCGTGTTGACAACGGGGACGGTACCTTTGGGGTAGACTTGAACAGAAACCATTCTTATTTATGGGGCAGCGATAACGGCTCTTCCGGTAATACTGACTCTAATACGTACCGGGGAACAGATCCTTTTAGTGAACCCGAAACAGCAGCATTGCGGGATTTCTTTTTGGAGCGAAATGTCATTACAACGATTACAAGTCATACACATGGGGAGCTCATTCTCTACCCATGGGCACATAAATATGACGTAGTCCCTGATCCGGAGATTGAAATCATGGCTGCGGCAATGTCTGACTTTAATGGTTACGCTGATATTCCAGCGATGGGCTTATATCCGCAAAGCGGTGATTACCTGGACTGGATGTATGGAACAATGCGCGGCATTAGTTTTACATTTGAAAGTGCTACTGAATTTATCCCGCCATATGAGGGATATAGTTATCCAGGTGTCCAAACAGATAATGATGCTTTTGAAGCTCGACTGTTGACTTATTCACCTGAACTGGATGGCCAGGAAGGACTTGTCGTGGATAGCGGCCAAGGAATAGACGCTGCAGATTTTCCAGCGGAAGTGAATGGAAATATTGCTTTAATCGAACGCGGTGAAGGCACTTTTAGGGAAAAAGCACTTAATGCCCAAGCGGCCGGAGCAATTGGTGTCATTTTTTACAATAACACTTCCGGCTTTATTGAAGGTACGCTTGGTAGTGCCGGTGTAGATATTCCGGCGATCGGAATAGAGAGATCCTCCGGTTTGAGCATGTTGAGTGCCATGGATGACGGTGAAGAAATAACAGCTACTTTAACAGCTGAGGCTTTTCAGGGTGAAGGAATGGAAGAGCTGTATGAGAGAAACCTGCCTGCATTTATGTATAGCATAGAACAGGCGAAAGAACATGGCAGCATAATTGATGGAAATGTAACGGACAAACTTACCGGAGAAGCGCTTGAAGCACAGTTGGAATTTGAATCGTCATTTGATGTTCCATTAACTGGAGCATGGGAAGGTCAAACAGTAGAAGAAACACAGCAAGGTTCTTTAGAAGCAGAGGGTTCTTTCGAATGGACTGTGCTGCCGAGCGAAAAACCTGAGTTGGATAGTGACCCTTATGATATTACAGTGACCTCACCTGGAAGATATGAACAGCAAGTCGAGGTAGAGATCGATGGTTTTGGACAAGAAGAAACGGTTGACATTGAGTTACAGCCTGTATTGGAACTAAAAGGAGCTGTCACTGCAAAAGATAGCTGGAGCACGAGCAGTACCATCCCTCTTCGATTTGCTACTTTAACAGAGGAAGGCATCCAGGAAAATATGGAAGATGTCCGTGTAACCATTTATGACGGTGATACAGAATTTGCATCTTTCACAGAGGGCGATCAATATAATGACATCCGTCAACTCGGTCAGGATGGAGACTATCATCTGAATCTTTTCGGAAACCAGATTGGTTTTCAAGGAAAAACATATGATGTAGAAATTACGTTTAATAATGGGAATAAGGAACTTTCTTATGAATTTCCTTTGCAGTTCGGCAGAGCTACGCAAGGCTTTCCAATCTTGCTACCATAAGTTAATAGATTAGAATAGTGAATTCATGCCTGCTGATTTTAATCAGTGGGCTTTTTTTGATGTGATGTTAAGTTTACATGGTTGTTTTTAACAACCAGCTGCCAAATCTATGCTGCTTGATTTTATTAATTAGAAACTTGAAAATGAAAAAAAGAAGCAAAATGATTGCTATATACATATAATAGATCTCTTCAGTAATCTTCTTCCAAACAACCGTGCTTTTTTAAATAGTTAATTAATCTCTATTTCAGTTTGTCATTTAAGACCTATTTCCTATTTTTAGTTAAACGGGAGGGAATGTGTCAACATTTGTCGAATTGTGTTAGGGAATAAAAAGAACTATGGGAGGAATTACATGATTAAAAAATTGCTGATCGTGCTTATTAGTATGACATTTGTTATTGGAGGAGCCGCTGCTCCCATCTTAGCAAAAGGGAATGGACCTAATTATGGAGGCAATGAAACAGTAAATACATCCATCCTTCATACGTACGAAGAAATGGAGGACTATCTGGAAAAACAGGAGAAAAAGCAAAATGATATGGAATTGGAAGTAATTGGTCAGACAGTCAAAGAACGGGATATCCACTTGGTCAAATATATGAAAAATCCTGATAATCCAACAATCCTTTATCTAGCACAGCAGCATGGAGATGAAGCGTTGGTTACGGAAGGAATGCTTGAATTCATCAAGCATCTGGGAACCGGTAAAACAAAGGGTGTAACAGAAAATGTAAATCTATTATTTATTCCTATGTATAATGCGGATGGATCCATGGGGGATGTCGATTATCCATTGGAAGATTATGCGGTTACTGGCGATCGTAATTTAACGCGTTATAATGCAAATGAAGTAGATTTAAACCGTGACCATGCTGACAAAACGCAGCCGGAAACACAAGCTTTACACCAAAATGTATTGGAAAAGTATGATATAGACTATATGATGGATTTGCATCATCAGGGGGCACAGTGGGTAATAGATGGGAATTTCGTATCTGGTGCTATCTTCCCTCCGCATGAAGATTATACCGATCCGGCGGTACTAAAAAAGTCAAAGCAGTTAGGCACTGTCGTTTATGACAGAATCGAGCCAAAAGGATGGGGGCTCCTTGCAAATTATGCAGGACCTGGTTCAGCTTACAGTGAAGAAATTGGTGTTTATGGTATAGCATCCAATTATGACATTTCAACATTCCTGTTCGAAATGCGGGGCACGCAAGATAATGCATTTGACTTCGAAGTTTTAGGACAGAAAAGCAATGGCTATTTAATTAAACAGGCTTACGAAGCAATGGACGCTTCCGCCAGAGCTATTGGGGATGGTTCCATTGAAGATAAGGATATTTCTTTCTGGGACACATTGCCGGTACAGGAAGATATTCGGGAGCAGTAGGAACAAAGGCGCAAGCGCCCGTTTAGCGACGTACGGACTGCGCCTGGCCATGCCAGGTGGATCAGTGTTGCCGCGCAAAGCGGCGGTTTTAACTGATCATTCCTTCCGCAGGAGATAAAGGAAACATGCCCCCGCATCGGGGGTATGCCGACGTTGACCGGCAAGGTCGTAGTTAGTCGGCCTTCCTTTACCCGTAAGGAGCCGATGTTGACTTATCGCGCACGGAGGTGAAGGAAGTCAGCTAGTCGCTGGGCGCTGGAGCTGGACGTGGCTATTCCTATAAAAAATATCCACAGACCCTAAAAGTTATAATTTCCTATACCAATATAAATAAAGGGCAGACGTAGCAGGCCTTGATTTTGACCTGCTACGCCTGCCCTCTTCTTTTTGCATTTCACTCTAACCTTGGATAATCAGCATTCTATTAAACATTCTTTATTACCATTGCAATCCCCTGGCCGCCACCAATACACAAACTAACCACTACGTACTGGCCATTTCTTCGTCTCAATTCATAGGAAGCAGACAGCGCTACTCTCGTTCCGCTTACTCCGACAGGGTGCCCTAATGCGATAGCACCGCCATTCACATTCGTTTTTTCACGATCCAGTCCTAATTCCTTTTCAACTGCTAAATATTGAGCCGCGAAAGCTTCATTTACTTCTACGAGATCCATATCAGCCAAGGTTAATCCGGCTTTTTTCAATGCTTTTTGAATTGCAGGCACTGGACCGATCCCCATAATATTCGGGTCAACGCCCGCTACTGCCCAGGAAATGATCTCTGCCATCGGTTTCAGTTGATGTTTTTTTACTGCATTTTCACCAGCTATAACCATACTTGCCCCTCCATCATTAATTCCTGAAGCGTTCGCAGCCGTAACGGTTCCATCTTTCCTGAACACGGTTGGCAGTTTTCCCAACTTTTCTGCTGATGAATCGGCTTTAATATGTTCGTCCGTATCTACTGTAACTTTATTTTTTCTCTGCTTCACTTCAACGGGCGTGATTTCCTCTTTAAAACTCCCCTTCTCTGTTGCCTTTTGAGCACGTTGATGGGAAAGCACAGCATACTCATCCTGTTCCTCACGTGAAATACTATACTTATCAGCCAAATTTTCAGCTGTCATTCCCATTCCTTGGCCTGTATATTCATCATGTAGGGTAGCCGGAAGCATATCCTCAAACTTAAAATCTCCCATTTTTGAACCGCCAAAACGTTGTTCAAAATTGGCATAAGGGGCCTGCGACATATTTTCTACACCACCTGCCAAAACGATTTCTGCATCATTCAATAAAATTTCCTGCGCACTTGAAACAATGGATTGCAGTCCAGAACCGCATAAGCGATTTAGTACCATTGCAGGCGTCTCAATTGGTATGCCACTGTGAAGCCCAATATGCCTCGCTACATATGCAGCATTGGTCTGAGAATGAATCACATTTCCATAAATCACTTGGTCAATTTGTTCAGGGGACACCTTAGAACGGCTCATTGCTTCTTTCGCTGTTTCAGTGCCCAGCTCCGTGGTATTTTTATTTACAAAAGAACCGCCAAACGATGTAAATGCAGTTCTAGCACCGTCTATCATATATATTTTTGACATTACACTACCTCCATGCAATATATTGACGTAAGCTTCCTTGGTGGAAGAAAATAATTTCATCTGTTATTTATCTTCATGCTTTTTCCTTAGCAAGTTCTTCTGTATTTTTCCAATCGAAGTTCGGGGAAACGAATCAACAAAATAAATTTCTTCCGGTATTTTAAAGCTCGAAAGTTTTTCCTTACAAAACTTCTTAATATCTTCCTCAGTTAAATCCTTATTTTCTGTTTCAATGTAAGCTACGACTTTTTCTTCCCTTATTTCGTCTGGAGCCGCAATGATAGCACAATGACTAACGGAAGGATGCTCTGATACTACATTTTCAATTTCTACAGAAGAAATATTTTCTCCAGCCCTTTTAATCATATCTTTGTTACGATCCATGAACCAGATGTAACCTTCCTTGTTCATATAACCATTGTCTCCCGTATATAGCCATCCGTCCTTTAATGTTTTCATGGTTTCTTCCTCATTTTTGTAATAACCTTTCATTAAAGAGGGACTCTTTATAGTAATTTCACCCACTACTCCAAAAGGAAGTTCTTCTCTATGTTCATTAACTATTTTCACCTGCTGACCAAGACCTGCTTTTCCAATTGATAAAATTCCGGTTTCTTTATCTTCCGGCATATCAGCATAGATTGGATTGGTAATATTAGTAGTAATTGATTCTGTCATTCCAAACCACTGAAATATTTTAATACCAAATCTTTCTTGGAATGTATTGACCTCATTAGTTGGAACAAATAAGCCATATCCTGCATGACGAATGCTATTATTTTTCTCAAGCGCTGATGGTTCACGTCTTATTAATATTTTTATAATAGTGGCTACTAAGCTTGTCACTGTGGGCTTATACTTATCTACCGTTTCCCAGAAAGCAGATGCTTTAAACGATTCCAGCAGAACAATCGATCCCCCTACCACCAATGTAGACATGGAAGTATAATACTGGGAATTGACATGAAACAGTGGCAAAAAGATTAAATACCTGTCATTTGGTGTTAACTGTTGATAAAGAACAGAGGAATGTCCTGCGTATAAATAGTTTTCATGGGTGATCAGGACACCTTTTGGTTTTGCTGTCGTCCCCGATGTATATAATATGCCGGCTACATCAGAGGCACCAACTTCTTTTTTATGTGTATCTCCACTCTCGTTTCTTAGCTCGCCCATCCATGCTTCGGTTAATTCCTGTTCAAACAAAAGGTTGCATTCATTCATGACTTCTCTGTGTCCATTTGAAACCAGTTCTTTATCAAAAATGATCCCTTTACTTTCCGAATGCTCCAGAAAATACGCTAATTCAGATGCTGTGGAAGCCGTATTAATAGGAAGAAGAACTGCTCCCAATGCACCACAAGCAAACCACACATCATAGAAGGAAGGACAATTTTTGATCATCACAGTAACCACATCACCCTTAGTGATACCTTTTTCTTCAAGCCATGCAGCAGTTTGATTTGCTCTTTTAAACATTTCTTCATAAGAGATGACTTGATCTTCAAAATATAAAAATGGCTTTCCCTCATATTTTTTTGCCTGTTTCTCCAAATACGTATAAATTGTCATATTACCATGTGTAAGCATTTATATATCCATCCTTTTTATAGAAATAAAGGTGTCACAAGAAACACAGTCGTTGAAATGAGAAATAATATTACAAATGCAACAAAACAATATCCCCAAATATCTTTCAGCCCTAGCTTGGATAATCCTAAAGCCGGCAGAACGAAAAATGGCTGTAATAAATTCGTCGTCATGTCGCCAACAGATACTGCATTTACTACTACAGATGGCGGCAGGTTTAAAGATTGTATAGCCTCCAGCATAATAGGCCCCTGAACCTGCCATTGCCCACCTGCTGAAGGAACGAACATGTTAACTATCGCTCCTGCAATATAACTAAATATCGGAAACGTAAAATCAGTTGAAAATGATACAATCGTTTTCGAAATAATGGTGATTAATCCTGAACCAGCCATCATGCCCATTATTCCTGCATAGAAAGGAAATTGAATTAATATGCCTCCTGCAGCACTCATTCCACTGATTACAGCATTTAAGTAACTTTCTGCCGATCCATGTAAGGCTAACCCTAAAACAATGAACATAAAATTAAGAATGTTAAGTTCCAGGTTAAACCCGTTATTGACAAAATACAATATAATCCATAAAGAACCTAATGCAACCGTTGCATAGTTTAAAATTTTACTGTGGTTCAATTTTTCTGCGATCGTATTATCTACTTTTATTGCAGGTTTCACGTCCTCCCCATTTTTTTCACTATTGAAAGGGACAACATCCTTTTCCTTTGGCATCATTTTAAGATAAGCAAAAATAACTGCTCCTAATCCGACGAATGCGATGAGAAGCATTGTTGGACTGAAAATCGTTTCCGTGAGTGGAATTAGTCCAATTGATTCTTCAGTGGAATGCCCCGGTGTATTAACCAGAAGTGGTGCAGTAAGGGTAATTCCTGCAGGCAAAATTGCCACCACCGCACTATAACCAGCTGCAATTAATATACGGAAATCCACCGTTGGCAAACGTTTCGCAACCTCAATCGCAAATAAAGCTCCTAATACAAACCCTAACCCCCAACTAATGTATCCAGCTGCTGCAGAAACTAACATTGTTGTAACAATAGCGGAGCCTTGCGTCTTTGGTTTCGAAGCAATGCGAATCAGCAATCTTTCTACCGGGGGTGCCTTAACCAATGCATAGCCGGTAATAAGTATCAATATCATTTGGGTTGTAAATTCAAGGAAATCCCAAAATCCATTATACCAATGAGTGGTCATATCTAATACGCCTTCACCAGTAAATAAAAGCCCCATGATAAACACGATAAAGGTTAGTAAAATAGCAAAAATAAATGCACTCGGTAAAAACTTTTCTACAACTAATCTGACTTTGTCTGAAACTGCTCTAAGCACTTTTTTCCTCCTTTGCCGTTAACGCTTTCATTGAGTTTTAAGTTTATATAACTTAAACTATTTGTAATGTTTTCATTGATTTTGACAGACTGCAGTTTTTCTGTCAATTGATTGATAATTTTCTAACAAGGAGGGGCTTCATGGAAACTAGACAACAAAAGGCTTTGCTTACCAAGAAAAAAATTTCTGAGACTGCAATTCAATTATTTAAAGAAAAAAGTTTTCATCAGGTAACTGTAGATGAAATATTAAAAAAAGCGAATTCTTCCAAGGGAGCTTTTTATACACATTTTAGAAGTAAACATGATATTTTTTTAGATAAATTTAAAGAAATTGATGATTATTATCTAGATGAAATTGTAGAGGTAATTAATAAAGAATCATTATGCAAGGATAAACTAGCTATATTCTTTCGTTTACAAATGGCGTATATTGAACGTGATCTTGGCTGGGATGTGGTTCGAACTATTTATGAGGTTGAATTAAATACGGAGAGGGAAAGCTTTTTTCTTTTACCTGACAGGCCATTATATTCTATATTGACTGGGATATTTAAAGAAGGACAGAAAAATGGTGAATTCCGCTCAGACCTTTCTTCTGCAGTGATGTTGAACGCTTGTCTTCGAATTATGAGAGGGATTCTTTATGACTGGAGTCTTCATAATGCCAGTTTTTCTTTGGAAGAGGAACAGGAATTGTTATTCAGGATGATGATTCGGGAGTTTATGGCAGAGCAATAACCATTTGAAATACCTCGTATGCTATGGGATATGGAGCCATTAAAACCAAGGGATGGACTGATAAGAAATACTACACACAACAGCCGGGTGCTGAATACTCCAGAGTGCGGCATAAATGGACCATATGAGGTTGCTTCCGCTACACAACGTATGCCAATAGATCTTCCTCATGAAAGAATGGAACATTATTTTGCCGATGATACGAGATATGGTACACAACTATCTCCAAGTGATGAGTGGCCAAGCGGTATTCGATTAGTGCATGAAAATACTGAGTTTGAGATAGGAGAGTACGAACGAAACTGGAATAAACAGGCGATACAGCCAGATATTGCAGCGGGAAGCTCACCAGTCTACCGTGAAGATGGCAACTTGGAAGTTAGCATGTATGAGGATACCAATTCTTATGGATATCATTCCATGAGAGCACCGGATGCCAACCCTGTGGTTTACGAAAACGGAAAATTAGTGGAAGAAACGGATAGACCGACCGGAACTCTCCCATTAACTTCTGATGAATCGGAAATAATGCTGGCACTTGAAACGGATTCAGATAAAGCATGGTCACCATATTCATCTTATACGTTAACGAATTGGAATGTTGTCTTAGAAGAACCAGAAGCAGATGAACAGTACGTTGCACCAATGCTTTATATATTATGACCTGGATCTGAATATGTATTATGCGGCAGTACGTGACGGTGATCATGATACGAATTTTGAAGTAAATCACCAGCCTGGAGCAGAATCACCTGCATTTGAAGGTGCGAACCTGTCCGTTCCCTACGATGATGGAGAAAGCTGGCAGGAAGTTCAGGATGTAGAACAGTTGGATGAGAACGGGTTCCGTGCAGCATTCGACCAGGAAAACATTCCTGTGGGAAGCTGTTTTATCTCCTTAAAAATCGAAACCTGGAACACTGAAGAAAACAGCATTGAACAGGAAATCATTCGGGGCTACCGTCTTCCGGTAACAGCTAACAGCATGGGGACACATGTTGACCGTTTTGAAAGTGAAGGAGAATTTGAGAACGCACAGGCCGCCCGGATGTTAAAAACACATCTGACAGCAGTGAGCCAATACGAAAATCAGGGAGAAGCTTCGAAGGTAATTCGTCATATGGTAAGCTTTAACCTATTGTTGGATCACCAGCTTGATAATGGGTTGATTTCTTAAAAAGCTTATGCTTTTTTGAAAACTGATAGCAATACTGTTACAGGATATTGGGAGTACAGCTTAATAAAGAGTGCATAGCGCACTCTTTAAAAAATTCTTCATTTTAAATAACGGCTACTCTTTCAATTGAATTCTAGGCAAGATTAAGACATCTCACCTTTTTTAAAAAAATTGTTCACTCTCAATAGGACACCGGATGTGATGGTTAGAACTTAAATACAGCCATTAGAGTAGACCGTTTACTAAATATTAATTATTTCATTAATTTCAATCCCTCTTTTACCAACCTCTTCAATAAATGTTTCGTAGGGAATATCAGTTGTTGGTGAGAGTACACCTTTCTTTGTAATCGTACCATCCGCCAGCATCCGGGCTACAATACTTGCTGTATATCCGACAGTACGATTCATAGCAAACAGACCTGAGTCCAAATCTCTCTCATCGATCAACTCATAAATGATCTCCATGTCCATTCCGTCTTTTTTCCCACGAATAATATTTTTCATGATGGTAAGATCCTTTTCATTTTCCCCGTATTGCAGACGGGGTTCTAAATGTTTAACTAGAAAATCATGTGGAGATACTCCTTTTATGCCGCTAACATCTTCATTCTCCAGAAATCCAAGCTTGACCATATCTCTCCAAAAACGAGCATGCCCTTTCCATCGGATTGTTCTTCGCTCTGTATTGACTACTTCATTTTCAATTCCAAATATTTTTGCGAAATTCACTGCATTTCCATTTGGCATGGATTCCAATCCATCTATCCCTGCTACACTAAGCTCTTTTTGCCATTTGTCATTATGCTGTTCTCCCGCTGGAACATTAACCAATTCTCCATCTACTATCATTACAGCAGGTCGTCTTAACGTACTTAACACCATATCAAAATTCCAAGAAATTTTATACTTTAATGGATTATCCGCCGCTTTAAGCTCCGGAACTCCACCGCAAAAGGAATAAAGTTCATGAACTTCATCCAATTGACTGACAGCATACCCACACAACACTAAATCAATACCAGGGTCCAACCCCGATTCTGGCATAATGGCCACTTCTTTTTCTTTTGCCATTTTATATACTTCCTTGGACAGACTATTTGCATATGAACTGTTAACCAAAGGAACTCCTGCCTCAATTGCTGCCATGGCAGACGTTTCATTAAATCGCATTGGTAATAGGTCAATTACAGCATTCACATTATCGGAAAATAATTCCATAAGATTTTCCTGGGACGTCGCATCCACCTTTTTCTTTACTATTTTATCCATATCCAGATACTCACTAAAAGCATCTAATGCTTCAAATACCACATCGGCACAAACTATTTCTTTTATTGCCTCGTTTCTGCCCAAATCCTGGATAGCTGCTCTTCCTTGAAGCCCAGCCCCACCCAATACAACAATCTTCATTCCAAAACCTCCTATTAGTATAAAGCTTTTTTGTACACTAAGCTAATATGCCAATCGACGATGACATATAACGTTAGCAGGTTAATAAATCCGAATTTTATGTATTAGTCGACAGCCTAACAAGAGGTGTAATCAAGTATGGCTGCGCTGATTTTAGATCTCATCATTTTTATCCAATGAAAAACATGTTGATAATCTTTTTTCTAATACATTGACATTCTATTGAAATTCTCCCAGCAATCTATTTAATATTTTATTTCTTTGATTCGTTTGAAATTGCCTCACTATTATTGCGAAGGAACTGTCTAGTTCTCTCTTCCTTAGGGTTATTAAAAATCTCTTTAGTGTTGCCTTCCTCTATAATTACTCCATCGTCCATAAAAATAACTCTATCTGCAACATCCTTCGCAAAGCCCATTTCATGGGTAACAACAATCATTGTCATGCCTTCTTTTGCTAACTGCTTTATTACTTGAAGAACCTCTCTAACAAGTTCAGGGTCTAATGCGGAAGTTGGTTCATCATATAACATTACCATCGGCTCCAAAGCAAGCGCCCTTGCAATTGCTACACGTTGTTGCTGACCACCGGATAACTTTGCTGGATAATGATCCATCCGATCAGCTAAGCCTACTTTTTCAAGTAATACTTTTGCTTTTTCTTTGGCTTTCTTACGGTCCATTTTTTTAATAACAACAGGGCCTTCCATGACATTCTCCAGAGCAGTTTTATGAGGAAATAAATTAAACTGTTGAAAAACAAAGCCTGTATTTTGACGTAATTCTCTTATTTTACTTTTTCTGCTTCTATTTATTGGGTAGCCAGCTTTAACCTCTTTGTCTCCTACTTTTATTACACCTCCTTTTGGTTCTTCCAGAAAAGTAATACAGCGAAGTAATGTTGATTTACCAGAACCACTGGGGCCCATAATAACGACTACTTCACTTTTATTAACCGTCAAATTTATGTCCTTTAACACTTCATTTTGATCAAAGTTTTTTTTAACATTTTGTAGTTTAATAACCTCCATGATTTCACCCCTAAATCTCAGACTATGCTACATGTCGCGACGTTCTTTTTTCTAAACGATCTAAAAGTATGGTGAAGAACGTAATAATTACCCAATACATTGCTGCTGCTAATAGATAGATGGTCAGCGGCTCAAATGTCCTGGCAATAATTAATGTGGACATTCGCAGTAATTCTGTAACAGTAATAACAGAAACTAATGATGTATCTTTAATTAGAATAATATATGTATTGGATAAAGTAGGAATTGCTATCCTAATACTTTGTGGAAGAATAATTCTGATCATAGCTTGACTGTATGACATCCCCATTGAAACAGCTGCTTCCATTTGTCCTTTATCTACTGCTAATATGGAAGCACGGAATGATTCTGACAAGTATGAACCTGCATTTAACGTTAAGGCTAATATCCCTGAAGCTATTGCACCTAATTCAATATTAATTTGAGGTAAACCATAATAGATAACAAAGATTTGTACCAATAGTGGTGTTCCGCGAAACATTGAAACATATACAGTTGCTATTATCCTTAATATTTTTATTTTAGATATTCTTCCCATTGCTGTAAAAAAACCTATTACTAATGCAAATATAATTGATATGACCGCCAACATAATTGTCATACCTGCAGCATTTATTAGAGGTGGCAATGAATCAATAATGATCGAAAAATTCATATTATATGTTCACCCTTATTTGTATAATATATAAATTGTGTATCAAAAAATGTTATTCTACTTGTTCAGAATAACTAATTTCAATACCCTTTATTTTCAATTCACTCATAAATGAATGAAAACGTTCATCTCTAATAATATTTTCAATTGGAACTACACCAGTTTCTGTTACTTTACCATTTAAAATCCAATGAGCTAATAACATTGCTGGAATTGCTGTTGTTTTAGCCATTGAGGTTATTTCCCGTTCATGATCATAGAAATCTATCATTTCCCAAGTATGCGTCGTGTTTTGCCCTTTCCTTTTTCCTCTTGTAGTAACCCGTAACACAGTAATATCTTCTTTTGATTTTCCAACTAATTTTGGTTCCAAGATCTTTTCCGTAAATTTCCTGGGACTTATTTGTAAACCTTCTATCTCTATTTTCTTTTGTTCTAAAAACCCAAGTTCAGCCAAAGTGGACATTTTAGTCCAATGACCTGCATACCTAGCAGTTTTTTCATATATCTTATTAACCTTATCTTTTAGTGTATAAGCTGTACTATGAGCATCTGTTACTACCAATTCACATTCCCCAACAGGATTCGGGAATGTCATCTTTTCCAGTCCTGATAAAGGTGGAAGATGTACAAGTTTTCCGTTCTCAGCAGCAAGTGCCGGTCGTGTATAAAGCCCCATTACACTTTCTAATCGAAACACAATTTGATACCATAAAGGAGGTACTGGATACCGAGGAATACCGCCACAAACCATAACCGCTTCTTCTGCATCATCTAGCATATCTATTCCTTGTGCTGCTAAGAAGTTTGATAGCCCTGGAGCAACACCACATCCAGGAACAACGATAATTCCAGCTTTCTTGGCTTTACTGTCGAGCTTAATCTTTTCTTCATATTTAGAGCCAACTAAATCTACTATATTACAACGGGCAGCGATTGAAGCATGAATTGCTGGCAAGCTTAAAGAGTGAGGTAAACATGCAACAGCCACATCAGCATCTTTAATTTCTTCAAAAATATCATCTTCTGTTTGTAAATTTGTATACTTTCCAGAAACTTTAGAATGACCGACTGCTTTAATGCAACTATCTACATTCTCTTTCACTCCATCAACTGCAGTAATTTTACTAATTCCAGAATAATGTACAAGTTCTTTAACGACGGTTGCACCGATCATACCAATTCCTAATACAACTACATGCATAAATCGTGTCCTCCTCCAGCGGAATAATTGGCTCTACACTATTTGACAAGGTGACAAATGAATCATTTTACATAGAGACTTTGGAAGAATGAACAAAAGCCTTAGCCAAATTTTTTGTTCAAGAATTAAGTCCTCAAATTTATTAAAGATCGAAATATGCTTTTATTCAGATTAGTACAGAAATAAAGCGAATGCTCTGCTGCTATCTATTAATCAATGGCTCAGAATCAAACCATTTTCTGTATATTTCTTCATAGGTTCCATCTTCCATTATATTTGCTAATTCCTCATTCAGTTTCTCAACAAGTTCCTCTTTGCCTTTGTCCACCGCCATGGCAATTTCATCTTCATTTAAAATATCACTTGCAATTTTTATAGGGAGGTCTTCTTCCTGGATGTTGTAACTTATTAATAATTGATCATTAATAATCACATCCAACCTTCCATTAAGTAAATCTTGTAAATATTCGTTTATCGATTCATATAAAGTAAGATCTGCACCATCCACACTATTGGCAACATCTTCAAATGTTGATCCTGCTGCAGTACCAACTCTTCTACCTGAAATATCTTCCAATTGTGAAATATCGTCAGTATCTTCACGTGTTATTAATACCGATCCTGTCATAACATATGGGTCGGTAAAATCAACGCTTTCCATTCTTTCTTCAGTTATTGTCATCTGGGCGATAATAACATCAAATCTGTCTGAATTAAGACCACCGATAAGACTATCCCATGATGTAGATACAAATTCAGCCTCGACACCCAATCTTTCAGTAAGTTCATTAGCAATATCCACATCAAAACCTGTATATTCTTCATTCTCATCTAAGAAGTTAAAAGGTCTATATGTACCTTCAAAACCCACGCGCAAAACACCTGAATCTTTAATTTCCTCAAATGAATCTTGGTTTTCACTTGCAGCATCACTATCTCCACAGGCAGCTATAAATATTAACGAACAAACAGCAATAACCATTAAATAAAATCGTTTCATTTTTTTACCTCCCATCACTTGATAACGCTTACATAATAAATATTTAAGTCCCCCTTTATTTTTATGTAGAGTTTTGATTGTACTACAATTTTATAGTACAATTACATTTAACAATAAGTTCATTTAATTGTCAATATTTTTTTATGATTTAAAATAGAAATAAGTTAGTTATCAACAGTAACCCGATATCATAATTAATCAAAAGGTAATTGTAATTGGTTGGAGATTTAACTGTTCACACCTCTTCAGGGATATAGTCGAAAAGTCGTAGCAACTGTTTTCGAAAATGTAAATTGTACACCTTGTTTGTTTGTTCCATTTATATGGAAATTTGATTAAGCAAGCACCCACCATTAAAAAAAACCAATTTTAAGTTGGATATTCGGTTATCAAAGACACCTAACATTTAAATATATAAGGAGTTGCTATCATGAAAGAAAAGCATTCTATAAAAATGTATATTTACAACACTCTTAAAGAATCAATACTTACTAGGAAACTCCCCCCCGGGAAACAGCTGGTTGAAAATACAATTTCAGAAAAATTAAAAGTGAGCCGAACCCCAATAAGAAATGCAATCAACCTGCTCTCTACAGAAGGATTGGTAGAACTAGTTCCTAATAAAGGAGCATTTGTAATAAACCCTACCTATGACGAAATAATTCAAGCTTATACTCTTAGAAAGGAATTGGAATTAATGGCAACGGAACTAGCCATAAGTCATTTAGATGAAGAAGATTTTAAAGATATGGAAAACATCATAAAAGGTGAAAAAACAGCTTTATACAAAAAGGATTTGAAAAATTATTTAAAAGCAAATCAGGATTTCCACTTGTTAATAATAAGAAAATGTGGAAATAAGTTTCTTATTGAATTCATTGAAAAACTTATCAATCAAACTTCCATTTATTTAATTCTTTTTGACACTTTTTTCGATGAAAATTCACCACAGCCATATGGATACAGAGAACATATGGAGATTGTACAATTATTAAGACAAAAAGATATTATTAAAATACGAGAAGGTATTATAAAACATTATGATAATGCTATTAATAGTTTAGACATTCATGAAGAGTATAAAGAACTTGATAGGATATTTGACTAGTATTTTGTGGCATTATTTATTCAATACTAATCGATCATAATATGATTATTTTGCCAAAATTGACAATAGACTCAGGTTAGAAATTGAATGCCCTGTCTTTCAGCTTAGGTATAATATAGAACGCTAATAAACATTTAAAAAACTACTGGGGCTAATTGCCCCACACAATTAGTCCCAGCAGTTTCACAAACTAAACCATCAAATTCAACGAGTAGTAACCACTTTCTTCCGCGTATAAAATTCCACGCCATCTTTCCCATTAGCATCTAAATCACCATAGAAAGAATTCTTCCATCCGGAAAACGGGAAGAAAGCCATTGGTGCAGGGACAACAATATTAATACCGAGCATGCCGGCATCGATATTTTCTCGGAACTGCTGCACTTCCTCCATCCCGCGTAAATAAGCAAGATCCATTGCCAATGGGGATTGAATTGTCACATCAATGGCTTCACTTAAATCCTTCACACTGACAATAGATAGTACTGGAGCAAAAATCTCATCTTGCCAAATTTTCATCTCCGTTGTGACATTATCAAAAATGGTAACTCCTACAAAATAGCCTTTTTCCTGGACATTTCCATCTTCTCGCCCATCACGAATTAGTTTAGCCCCTTCCTTAACGCCCTTTTCAATATAACCGAGTGTTCTTTCTTTATACTGTTCACGAATAACAGGTCACAGGAAGACCCCATCATCCAGTCCATTGATATTATCCGCTTTTTCTTTCAGTTGAAGAATAAACTCATCGGCAACAGCGTCTTCCACAGCAACAACGGACTCAGCCATACAACGTCACCGGCTGAACCAAATGCAGCTTTAAGAATTTGGGTTGAAGCATTATCCATATTGGCGTCTGTTAGTACAATCGAATGATTTTTTGCTCCGGCGGGTGCTTGAACACGTTTCAAATTATCCGTACCATGTTTATAGACATATTCAGCGACAGGCTGTGAGCCGACAAAGGAAATAGCCTTCACTTCCTTATGATCCAGTAGGCGATTGACGACATCGTGGGCACCGTGAACGATATTGAAAACACCTGCCGGGAGTCCGGCTTCCGAAAGCAGTTCCGCTAAACGGTTTGCCAACAGCGGCGTACGCTCTGATGGCTTCATGACAAAAGTATTCCCCATTGCTATCGCCATCGAAAACATCCAGCAAGGGACCATTATTGGAAAGTTAAATGGAGTAATACCGCCAATTACACCAATCGGATAACGATATACTCCAGACTCAAGCCCTAATGCAATCGAAGACAGCTTAATCTATCTCCTAATACAATAGCTCTATTCGTTAAATTTTCACGTTCCATAATTTCAATGTTTTTTAGTGCCACGGCACAATCTGCAGGATTTCCTCCAAATGTGTTTACATGACGAAAATGGTTGTTGTGTCTTTATTGCCTTTAAATGTTTCATATATATCCTTCCGCGAAAGAAGAAAGAAAAGTTGGGTATCCTGGCTTTGAAAAACCCTGAGAGCTGAAAGATTAAAATACACAGCGCCTCCGTGCATAGGAGCTGTGGATTTTGTATTGATTATATAAAGTAACGTACATTTTCCTCAGTTATAATAGAGACTTTAATAGCTTACTGTAAATATCTTCGTCTATAAAATAACATCACACCGCCTGCAGCTAATAGCATAGTGCCAATAAGCAGGTACATATACAGGTTGGTTGCTGTGTCAGGTAAAGTGGCCCCAGTTCCACCGGGAGGAGTGCTATCGCCTCCTGAATACGAGCCGTTCCCCTTTCCACCAGGTGTTATACCATCACCATTTGGACCGGGGTCTTCTCCATTTCCGCCAGGCGTTGTGTCATCATCGTTTTGACCGGAATCACCGTTATTGCCATTATCACCAGGATCTCCAGGATCGCCGTTATCACCATTATCACCGGGATCTTCATTTCCGTTGTCATCATCACCCGGCTCTTCAGGAAATTCCTCACCCATCAAATCGACAATACGTCCCTCTCGTTCAGGATCGACAATGCCACCTAAATCTTCTACCATATAATCTCTCAATTGCTCCCAGTCAGATGCGCCGATGTCTCTTACACGGCCATCCTCATACACCCCGGCAAGTGTTTCGAAGCCATCGCCGCCCTGTGCTGTGAAAGCGTTTGTGGTCACTTGATATTCCTCTTCAGGCAATATCTCCACCAGTTCACCCTCAATCTCTACGTACATCTGAACTATGCGGTTGCCCGGTTCCTTTTCACTATCATAATAGAATTGCATACCGGACACATGCAGGAATCCGCCACTTTCAGCTGGTGCCTGACGGACACTGTGCTCCAGAATATCCTTGAGTTCCTGACCGTTTAATGTAAATACCACCGGGTTATTACCAAATGGCAGCACATTAATAACTTCACCCGATGTAATCGGACCTTCATCAATTGGCGCACGGATCCCTCCGCCGTTTTGAAAGGCAATTACTGTTTCAGGATAATCTTCTTGTGCGCCGGCAAGCATTGCATCTGTTATCAAATTGCCGAGCTCTGTTTCATTTGCCCGGACGCTGTCATCACCAGGTTCATCCTGACGCGGATTGATCAGGTCTTTCATGGCCTCTGCGCCAATTTCCTCGTTCATTACTTCGTCCACTTGTTCTTTATATGGAGCAAGTACCTCTAACGCTTCAGGGTCTTCTGCATAATCAGCCGTATCAACCAGTTCACCTTCATATCCGGTAATTACACCATTCTCATCGAATGTCACATCAAGTGTCCCAAGGTTTTCCGCATATTGCCCTGCTTGGACAATCACAGTCGGCTCTGCAGCTTCCCCGCCAGTATTCATCAATACAACTTCAGGAACACTCACAGGCTCTTCCAAAGCAGTGTGCGAATGGCCGCCAACAATCACATCAATGCCATCAACCTCTTCTGCCAGCCGTAAATCATTGCCCACTTCCGGTGCACTGTCATATCCAATATGAGTCAGGGCAATAATTTTATCAATTCCCGCTTCTTCAAAGGCTTCCACCGTACGTTCGGCAGTTTCTGCAAAGTCAGCAAAAGTAACATCCGCCGGATTTGCAATATTCGCCGTATCCTCCGTCGTCAAGCCAAAAACACCGATTTCTTCTCCGTCCACTTCCATAATAATACTATCGTAAATTTCCCCATTTTCCGGATCACTGACGAGTGATTGATTCGTTTCCAATTCGCTCATAAAAGGATCCTGTGAAAAATCAACATTAGTACCCAAGAATGGAAAGTTCGCATTTTCAACAAATGCTGCCAGCGATGCATGACCGCCTTCTTCACCGCCAAGGTCGAATTCGTGATTACCAAAAACCATGGCATCAAAATCCATCAAGTTAAGCAATTCCAGATCAGCTTGTCCATTGAATTCATTGAAATATAACGTACCGGAGAAAACATCGCCTGCATGTAGAAGCAAGGATTCCGGGTTGTCCGATCTAAATTCATTAACTGCCGTAACCATCTTCGGAAGCTCATCGGCTCGTGCATGCGTATCATTCATATGCATAAGCGAAAGCTCAAAATCACCGTCTCCATTGCCTGGATCTTCAGGAAGTTCCTCACCCAGCAAATCAACAATTCGTCCTTCTCTTTCGGGGTCAACAATGCCGCCCAGATAGGCGTCTTCCACCATGTAATCTCTCAATTGCTGCCAATCAATTTCACCGATATCTCTCACGCGGCCATCATCATAGGCTTGTGCGAATGTTTCAAATCCGTCTCCGCCCTGACCGGTAAAGCCATTGGTAGTAACCTGATACGCTCCATCAAGCTGAATTTCTTCCAGTTCACCATCCACCTCAACATACATTTGTACCACACGGTTGCCTGTCTCCATTTCACTATCGTAAAAGAATTTCATACCTGACACATGTAGAAATCCGCCATTTTCAGCAGGAGCCTGACGAACACTGTGCTCTAGAATATCTTTAATCTCCTGCCCTGTCAGGGTTACAATAACCGGATCGTTTCCGAATGGCAGCACTTCAATAACTTCACCGGTTGTGATCGGCCCTTCATCAATTGGTGCTCGGATTCCTCCGCCATTTTGGAAAGAAATCACTGTTTCAGGGAATTTTTCCTGTGCCTTAGCAAGCATCGCGTCTGTGACCAAATTACCAAGCTCTGTTTCGTTTGCGCGTACGCTGTCGTCGCCAGGCTCACTCTGACGTGGGTTTGTCAGCTCTTTCATGGCTTCTGCACCAGTTTCCTCATTCATGACCTCGTCGACTTGTGTTTTATACGGCTGAAGTACTTCCACGGCATCAGGATCTTCAGCATAATCCGCCACTTCAAGCAATTCACCTTCGTATCCGCTCACTACGCCGTTTTCATCAAATGTTACACTAAGTGTTCCGAGAAACTCAGCGTAGTCACCGGCTTGAGCAATCACAGTCGGTTCTGTGCCATCCCTATCGATAAGAACCGGATCTTCCAATGCAGTATGCGAATGACCGCCTATAATTATATCAATGCCGTCCACTTCTTCTGCCAGGCGCAAATCGTTACCCATTTCCGGTGCACTGTCATATCCGATATGGGTCAGTGCAATTATTTTATCAATGCCCGCATCTTCAAAATCAGCCACTGCCTGTTCGGCTGTTTCAGCAAAATCGGCAAACGTAACTTCTTCCGGATTTGCTACATTCGCTGTATCCTCCGTGTCCAAACCGAAAATCCCGACTTGTTCCCCTTCCACATCCATGATGAAACTATCGTAAATTTTTCCATCTTCCGGATCGTTAGCCAGAGATTCATTTGTTTCCAGGTCGCGCATAAAAGGATCTCCGGAAAAATCAATGTTTGTACCCAGAAATGGGAAGTTTGCATTTTCAACAAATGCCGCGAGTGATTCATGTCCATCCTCTACAGCGCCTAAATCAAATTCATGATTTCCAAAAACCATGGCATCCATATCCATCAAATTCAGCATGGCCAAATCAGCAAGACCATTGAACTCATTGAAATATAATGTACCTGAAAATACATCACCGGCATTTAAAAGCAAGGCTTCCGGATTTTCCTCTCTGTATTCATTGATCGCTGTAATCATTTTTGGCATCGGTTCAACACGCGCATGCGTATCGTTCATATGCATAATCGAAAGCTCAAAGTCACCGGCTGCTTCTTCTGCAGCAAGATCGATTTGTGTCAAAATCGGATCATGATCACTTGCACGACCGTGCATATCCGTGAAATCAGCATTCACATGCAGCACATCAACCTCAGTCACATCAGCTAAGTGATTGGATACAAGAACATGATCAAGCACCTGAGAATTCCCCTGGTAAAGATAGGTGTAACGTTCTTCCTCAGGAACATTCATTATGACATTGGTCAATTCGTCACCTTCCAGAATGTTCATCGTCTCTGTGAATTCAAAATCATTCATATCCCCTAAAACAACAACATTTTCGTTCGGGTTTTCTGCTTTTATATCAGCCACAAAGTCATTAACAATAGCTGCCATCTCGTGGCGCTGGAGTTCGCTTCCTTTAACCGGCGGCTGATTCTGTCCAAACTCACCATCATCGCCGCTTTTGGAATTAAAATGATTATTTACCACAACTACACTTTCCCCATTAAATTCAAACTGGGCTGCCAATGGCTTTCGTGTGTTCTTAAATGCATCTTCCGTTGGAGCTATACGTCCTGGGTTCAGTGTCAATCGTCCATCATCATAATTTGTTGCTTCTGTTGCTGTACCATGTTCACCATCAACCAATGACACACGATCCGGATTGTAAAGAAAACCAACACGAATATTCCCATGCGGCGCACCGCCATCCTGATTGTACTCAGGGTCAATATTGACATAATCGTAATCCACCCCGCCCTGATTTCGGATTTCATCAATCAGCCGTTCATAACTTTCAGAAGCATCCGCATCATCAGGTCCTTGCGTCTGCCCATTATTGTCCATCACTTCAACGATGCCTACAATATCCGGATTTTCCATATCATTAACAAATGCCCGGGCAATGTCTCCTGCTTTTTGCGCTGAAGTCTCACTTGTATTTGCAGAAAAATTTTCCACATTATAGTTGGCGACCGTTAGTTTATCATCATCTTTATTAATCGTTGTTGTTGGATCCGGCTGTGTATCGCCTTCTTCAAACACGGCTTCCACCTCATCCAGATCGGCATAAACTTTGTAGTTTCCATAACCGTAATTCACTACGCCTTCAATCGGTTCTGTGAACTGATCTCCGGTTTTCACTGCAAAATCTCTTGCGTCATCGTTTGGCTGCAGCTTATACTGAATCGTTTGGGCATTCGGTCCTTCCTCTGTCAGACGAATGCCGCCATTTGCTGTAGTATTTGCTGGTGAAAATTCATTTGTTGCCACAACCAGATCACCATGTTCCTGCGGCGCAACTGCGCGTGATGGCGCTATTTCAACCCGCATCCCTTCTATGCTTTCCCAGAAATCAATCGCATAGTTTTCCGGATCAAAGCTGTCAAAGCCATCGTCGCCAATAATATCTTCAGGAATATCACTGGAAGTCAGTTCAATAGCTGCCGGCAGCTCAACATCATTTTCTATTACCTCAACATGTCCGCCCCAATCATCACGTGCAGCGATTTGTGTAACCGACAAATCTTCTTCAGCTCTGTTATCATATCCATCAATATGATATTCATCTACTTCTCCAGTTACTTGGACGAGATTACCAACCTCGACAAGATCCTGGTTTCCAGTATAGACGACGATACCTTCAGATGTTGCTTCATTACCATCATAATCCGCTTCAGGTGTTTGCATATGAAAATAATTGGCACCTCTTAACTCATATTTATAGGTGACAATTCCTTCCACATCCTCCACTGTGACACCTACTAATGGTGATTCATGTCCTTCTCCTTGAATATCGTGAATCATGAAGCCATCTTCAGCATCATAGACCGTATAGCTGAATGCAGCGATATTGCTTGCTGTTAATCCATCTTTTTCAGCTATTGCATTGATCGTTACGTCTTCATCAACAGTGATCGTACCGCTGTACAGCTCGCCATTTTCGGATGACGGGTCACTGCCATCTGTTGTGTAAAAAATTTCTGCATTCTCTGTTGCTGTTTCCAATGTAACTTCAGCGCCTGCTGGAATCATCCCTGGCGCAGGGCTAGCTGTTACAGGCTGGACAGCAGATGCATCACCGATAATATCAGATTGGCTGCGAGGAATAATCTGCTGGTCATCGTCAAACTGGATCACCATTCCGGTAATAGATTCATAGTTTACATCTGTTTCCAAGCTTAGTTCACCAGTTTCATCACGTACCACAAATACATTGCCAGCTTCATCTTCAGCTGTATAATTCGCCCAATCACCGCCATCTTCCACATCAGTAAGTGTTACATTATGAACGACAGCCAGCTGCGATTGGTGGTTTTCCAATTCATTGCCTTGAAGCGTTACAGGTTCCGGAACAACATCGCTTGTTTTGTCTTCCACACTCGCACCATCAAGCTGCAATAATCCCCGGTAGTTATTCAAGGTGCCAATCACCGTTATTTCATCGCCCACTTGCACATCAAGGCTTGTTGGACGTACAGCAATCGCTGCTGTTTCATCCTGAATTTGGATGGTATTTTTTAATTTAGCCGTAACGACACCTTTCGTTTTCACTTCACCGGTGTCTTGCTCTCTAACCTCTGCGATAGACTGCAATTCAAGTGGCTCAGGCTCACTCGGGTCTTCATTTTCGGAAGCAAATTTCATATCACTTGGGTTTTTCAGGCCATAGTGGGTATGATATTCTTCCATATCGCCAGTGACTACTATTTCTTCTCCCAGATTATCCGGATTTGAAGCCAGTCCGAATTCCGAGCGGTACTCACTGCTCAACTGAATAAACAGCATATTATCCGGATCTGATTCACCAGCTTCATCTGCCAGTGCCAGATTATGATCCTCTCGAAAATCATTATCCGAAACGTTGTCAGGACTAATTACATACCCAACAATATACCCCTCAACTGTCTGCTCACTGCCATCATTATTCAATCCAATAGCATCTTCGACAGTGATCGATTCATCCACTTCAGCAGCCTGTATGCTCACAGGACCCGCTGCGGGCGTCAGGATACTTGTCATCAACACAAAAATCATCATTATGCTTAAATACTTTCTTCTGCTACGTGATTGCATCCGCTTGTCCTCCTCCTAAGGATTTTTAACCGTTAATTAGAAATACGTTACATTTTTATCTGCAAATAATCGTATTTCTTGTTGAGCATTTTGGACATATTACCACTACAACCGGATCTCACCTGGAGCAGTCAACTACCTCACCTAGCAATCGACTTTCCCACTACCTTTATGACGGACCCTTCCTCAGCTTTCACTCCCTATGTATCAGGCACGTTCTGCATAATGTAAATCATTCCAATAAAATGGAGCATTCAGCTGATTCTGATTCGAAAAATAATGCTTTCACGGTTATAGAAGTGATATTATTCCAGCCCTACACCTACCATAGCGAATGATTATTAATACAATATAAATAGTTTGTAAAAAATACATAAAGTTTTGATTAATCAAGTAGTTCTTTATACGCGTATTGTAAAATAAAATAGTGCAAATGAACTAAAAAAGCAGTCGCAGCTTATTTGTTGATTAAGCATTTCTAACCATGAAATAGATCCCCCCAACCTTATGGTATGAGGGACCGTTTTTTCTTTAGTGCATCAGGTCAATAACAATTCTCGAGGAAAAATCAGGGTTTTCATATTCTATATTATCCTGTTCTACATTCATTACAGCCAAAAACATAGCCTCTTCCGCTGCATATTCTATCGATGATATCACCGGGCTGTTTGCAATTTGAATCGTACCGCCATCTTTGTCCAAATCTCCTTTAATTTCGCCATATGGAATCTGAAGTTTCAGCGTCCCTTCTTCTTCCATAATGTCATAGTTATTGATGGTTTTATTTAAATCCATGACTATTCTCGTATAACCGGGATGAACACCATACCGGATATTTTCCACATAGGTTGCCGAAACCTCTACCTCTCTACTTGCTGCATAATCATCATAGGTGGCAGTGACTATGCCTGTACCTTCATTCTCGGCATGAAATACTCCCTCTTCCACGTAACCAATATCATTGGTCACCGTCCATTCAACAGCAGAAGGATCAATATCAAGCGCCTCGCCGTTTTCATCATACCCGTTCACTGTTAAATCGACCTCTTGCCCAACTGAAGCCGTTAAATCCAAAGGTAAGATACCCAATACCCCATCCGGTTGATAAGGTCCTGCCCCACTTTCATACGGCGGATACATTAAATATTGATTTCGCACATCTTCAACCCATGTATCCAGTTCATCCTCCCAGGAGGCGATAATGTCATCCACCGGCATGCCATCCATTATCATGTCCGGAACTTCCGGATCACCAATCAGATTTGCATAGCTTGGCGTCATTTCAAATTCTTCGGAATTTTGATCTCTCATGGCATCTACGAGATTTAAGCCCAATTTCACAAGGTCTATATCAGCAGGATTATCAATATGAACCTGTACCCCGCCGACGAGTTCCCCTTCATACTTATTAAACATTGGCGTGTAATAAGCCGATCTGAAATTGACGCCGGCAATTTCACGGTTTTTCATTTCCGCTGCCAAAGCCTCTCCTTGAATCCACGGCGCACCTAATAATTCAAACGGCTTGGTTGTACCAAGACCGGTGGAGAGTGATGTATCATCAACCAACTCCGTCCCTGCATATAAATAGGCTGTCTCTTTCGTCGGGATGTTAGGTGATGTCATCACCCATGGAAGTTCAGTATCCTCAAAGAACATATCACGTTTCCAGCCATCCATTTCTGCCACTTTTAAATTAACGCCCATACTATACTCATGGTTCCACATGACAGCTAATTCGCCGACCGTCATCCCGTGTCTGACCGGAAGTAAAAACCTCCCCATAAAGCTTACAGTTTCTGCCGAGCGCACCGGTCCTTCCACTCTTGTTCCGCCAATGGGATTCGGCCTGTCCAATACGATCACTTCTTTATCATGCTCCGCTGCCGCCTCCATGACGTACCCAAGTGTATAAATGTATGTGTAGACATTGGAGCCGATATCCTGGATATCAAATAACAATACATCTACATCCTCAAGCATTTCCTCTGTCGGTACCCAGGTAGGACCATATAAGCTGTAGACAGGCAAGCCTGTTTCTTCATCCTCATAAGACTCGATATATTCTCCGGCTTCCCTGTCTCCTCTGATCCCGTGCTCCGGACCATATAATGCAGTCAAATCTATATCAGGATGCTCATGGAGCATATCAATACTGCTTTCCAGCTCCGTTGATACACCAGTCATATTCGTTACCAGACCCACTTGTTTATCCTGAATCCAATCCAGATGATCATCCATTAACACTTCTATACCCGGGGTCACTCTTTGGTTGCCCTTATTACCCTGATTCTCATTACTGTCATTTGCATTCGAACTTGTCTGTGAAGATGAGATAGCAAGAACAAAAAGTATCAATATCAGCGAAACTGTTACTACAGTCTTCTTGGTTCTCACAAAAAACACTCCTCCATCGTTTTTTCGAACAACCCGACTTAAGTCCCTCCTGCCCGCAGTTCTATGCTGTGATGACAGTCATTTCGTGATCTGTGATGAACCATTAACACCCAGCTCCTTAAATTATCCGGGTTTCAATATTCCGATAATTGATCTTGTGTTTTTGGTTAATGATCCCACCCTATATTATCCATGAAATAAAAAAATTCACTCCACCCTTCCCCACCTTTTCAGTGCTGTTTCAGGATAATATTGTGAATTTCTAGGTTGTACCAACTGTCAAATGGTACATAGAATTATACCAGCAATTTTTAACGAAAAACAGATTAATAAGTCACTTACTGGAAAAACAGTTATTTAGTAACAGGGGTGTTTAGGCGATTCAGGATATTAGCCCAATAAAAGCAGGAGAAAACGAACATCCTTGCTCAATCCGTCTCCTGATCCAGCTTCATGCCATGTAATTTACTCAGAGTGAAATATACGGATACATAACCGATAAGCGACACCGTACAAAGAAAGAAAAAAATAGGCACGTAAAGGGATAAAATAATGATACATACTGCTCCAAGCATTAAGGCAATCGACTTCACGGGCTGAAAAAAGACCAGCAGAAAACTATTTCTCACTAGTTCCGTCCCGCTCAAATTCATATGTACATGCAGGGTAACCAGATGAAACAGAAACAGGAAGTATATGACCATCATCGTGATCACACCAACGGTAACAAGTAACGCCATATTTGAAGAGAAGGACGGAAAAGCAAAAAAGTATTGAGACATGCTGATGATAATGATAAGCAAAGGGACTCCTGCCAGATTTGATCTCCAAAGCTCATTTTTCAGTTCTTTAAAAAACTTGCGAATCAAGCTGTCAGACCTTCTGAAAAATTTTCCTCTGATACATGCGAATAAAGCTACCGTCGATGGAATAATTGTAATAATAGGCAGACAGGCAACCATCCATAAAAACTGAAGAATAACAACACTCGTAACCTCATCCAACATTTTATAAAACTTTGAATCTATGATTGACAATTTCATTCACCTTCCTATTAGAACAGTCAAGACAAGTTTATTCTGCACATTTAATTTTCAGAACTATCAATAACCTATTTAATAAAGTGAAACTTCATTCAGTGGGGGTTTTCTTTTCATCCCCCACTGAAACAACCATGGCTATGCTACGCATCGCCACCAACTACCATGAAAATGAATTTCTAAACGAAATAGAAGTATTCATTTA
>NZ_JBGOHB010000043.1:0-31419 GCF_041521345.1 Virgibacillus oceani
GTGGATTTGGACGGGTTACCACCTGACTATATCCATTATAAAGGACTTTTTCTTTGGATAACAGTAAATTAACGAAAATTTTGCCCATTCCTAATTTTTAGTTTTAATTAATGCAATGCTAGTGATTCTGAATATAAACTAGATAATCATAGAATCATAGTGACATTTGTAATGAAATCACGGCAATAATAATATACAGGGGCCCAACGAAAACAGACTGGATCGTTTGAACCCAGCCAGCATTTCTTGTTGGATTTTATTACCTGTTACTGAAAAATAGTGGACTGCTGTATCTTTGGCATTCATTTTATTCACACAAATCCATATATATACCGATTCCACACTTCACAACGCTACTTTAAGGAAGGGGTTTTCCATTATACTGAAGAATTGTGGTTGTATCTTTTGGGTAATATAACCTGACAGCGTCAATGATTTCTTCTTTTCTCAGCCTCATCATGCTCAAGACAAATCTTAATATCCTCAATATCATGCGGACCTATTCGCCAGTGCCCAAGTACCGCTCCCATAAACTCACCATCAGTGAAGAGATATTGCAGCACTTCCCTTCCACTGAACATCTGTTTTAAGGAAACAACAAAGATCCATAGAGGAATACCCACTATCGCCAGGAGATAGTATTTGCCTGGAAGCCGCCACTTAAGTAGGGACTTCATAAAACATGCCAATCCTTCTTTACCCCAAATGACGAAGGTAACGATGAAAGCTGAGACACTCGGACCACAGAACACAAAGAACAAATCACGAACAACCGAATCACCCACTACCGGGTCGTAAAAATATAGGCCCAACCCAGGGTAAAGGTAAGGATCAAAAAAGTACTGACTGGATATTTACCGAATAGTTTAGAAAGCTGACGCCTTCCGGTCGAAGTACTCTGTGATGCTTCATCGCTCGAAATCATTACGCTTCATCCTTTCCTTGTACAGAAAAACTGTAATAACCAGTTCTGCCAGTTAATCATTTTCAGGAGCAACTTAATTAAGGAGGAATTGATTGAAAAATGGATGAAGCCAACGTACCCTTATGACACGCTCTCCGCCTTCCATTTTTACATATGAAAGGTTTTTGCCAATATTTAATGTAATACTCATATAACAGTCTCCGTATAGTATATTTAATTATTTGAAAATTAAACAATATAGCAATCTATTGATTAAAGATATCAAAAATTACATAATACTACCCGACTACTGAATTTCATAGAAAACAGGATTAATTGATCATAGGGATAAACACCTTTCCAAATTTGTATAAAATCACCATAACAGAATATTTTAAAAATAAAAATGATATCCTGTCATTGATTTCAATGTCAACAATCAAACCAAATCAAAAATAGATGGCACAAGTGACCTATTCAATTCTTGCTTATTCTTAAAAAGAGGACTCAATGCTTTACTCAATTGTTAATTCTCCCTTTTTTGCTCCCAAAGTTCCACACGTTCTTCAAAATTCACTTTTTCGTGAACTTGATGGAGAATCCATTGATAACCGAATGGGTCGATAAAAATGGCATTTGACACACCGTAATCAGACAAGTCAGTCACCGCTTGCATTTCAATGGAACCGAGGGAAATTGCTTTTGAAAATGTTTCTTTAATGTCCGTTACCATAACGTTAAATGAAATTGATTTAGGATCCTCTTCATCTGGTGCTTTCAACCCGAATTGAGGGTTTTCATCTAACATATGAAAGCGTACGCCATACAGACTAAAAATAACTTCATTTTCCCCTTTAGGAAAATCTGTAACCTCAACACGCTCGATCTCAAATATCTTTTCGTATAACTCTAACGCACGCAAGCTGTCTGTTACGATCATATTAATTTCGACTCCAACCATGATGAACACCTTCCTTCTTTAATTTTAGTAATTCCAACTACTGCTTTTCTTGATTTCTTGCAGATTGTTATTTCATTTCTACTTACCGATCTTAGACTAATTCGATTAACGCGCACCTATTCTTGAATAAAGGTTTAATTCATATTAGCTGATATCGTTGAATCTTCACTTTAACTTTCAACAAATCAGCAATCCATTCATGGATTTGATTCTTTCCGTGCTTTTCTTGATATTCATTTTCTAAGGCAAATTCAGCTGCCATGAAACACCATATTTATCACTAACCCAGCCAAATTCCTTGCTAAAACCGTAATCATTTAATGGCATAAACACTTCTCCGTCCTCTGATAATTTATCAAAAAGGCGGCTAACTTCTTCCTCGTTTTTACAGGTTACATAGAGAGAAACCCCAGGTGTGATGTCCCATTCATGCTTATAAACACTATCAATACACATAAATTCTTGACCGTTAAGTGAAAATAGAGCGTGTTGTACGCTTCCGTCTTTACCAGGTCCATCTTCTCCGTAACGAGAGATGCTTTTTATTTCTGAGTCATTAAACAAAGATGTATAAAAAATCATAGCTTCTTCTGCTTTACCTTCAAAAGTAATAAATGTAGTAATTTTTTGATCAGTTAACTCCATATTCATTCCGCTCCTTATTAAGGTTTTCCATCATGTGATGTCTCCATGAATGGTTTCAATCTAGGCTAGTTTTTTGAGCAATTAATCGGATTTGGCACTTTCTGCTTGGAGCTTTAATGCCTCCAATTTCTTATCCCAATCCTTAGCTAAATTTGCCATCCACTTGGCTGTTTCATCCAGTTGCTGTGGACGTACTGTATAACGCACTTCTCTCCCTTGACGGTTATTTGAAACAAGATCTGCCTCTTTGAGAAAGATTAAATGCTTGACTACCGCTTGCCGGGAAACCGTTACCTCATTGGATAATGTTGTTGCAGTAGCTTGTCCCTTTTCCGCAATTAAACCGAGCAAACGACGACGAGTGGGATCTGCTAACGCTGTAAAAATCTTACTGGTCATTTCCGATTTTGTAGTCATAGGCTACTGTCCAGCACGCTGTCGTAAAACTGCCAGCTGTTGTTTCCAGCCTTTGCGGTTTTCTTCAAAGAATTTTCCTTGTTCTTCAGCTGATACTTCAAGGCCGGAAAAGCCACTTTCCACGACGCGAAGCTGTGTTCCACCATCCTTTGCGGTTAACGTAAATTCGACGAGTGTAGAGTTCCCTTCACGTGGTTCTTCTCCCGGAAATGAGCTTGCCCACCTGCAAACAAGGTAGTTCGGCGGATCGGATTTCTCGATTAGTACAGGAAATGTACCGTACCTCGTTTCCGCTTCTATTCTCGTTCCGTCGATCCGCACACTGTCAGGACCAGGTTTATCCCCCACCCACCATGCGGGCTGACTAACCATATCCCACACTATTTGAAGAGAAGCTGCAATAAAAACTTGTCGTTCTATTCGATCATTATCCATGTCCCTTCCTCCTTGTGATTTTTGTGCAACTATATAGTAGCACATGTTATCTATATATGCAACTATATGGTTGCATTAAATCCTCGGATAACATATTGATGTAATAACCTTTCTACAATAATATCTGTTTTTTTAAGAAATGCCTGTCCACATGAAATCTACCAGCATAGCCATCCTAGAGGTATACCTGCAGTTTGATGAATAAGTGTTAGGGTGAAAGAGATAGCCTCCAAGCTGAAGAAAACATCGCAAGACTATTCCAATTATGGCGGAAAACGAAACACGATCCATTTACCATGTAAGATTTATTTAAGACGGTTCTCCACTTCACATTGATTCAGCGGGTAGTGAAAGTAAAGAGGCTGTCAAACCTTTGCAAAATGAACCACTTATCACAAAGCATGTCAGCAACTTGGTACTTTGAGTGGATATGAATAATAATGAATCATTTTTAAAGGTCGCATTTCTCCGCGGGAGAATGCGACCTCAAGGTGTCTAAGATTAAGCGCTTTGCTTTCACTTAACACTACTGCGCGAGAATATAGTGCCCGTCTCGTAAGAAATAATAGTTCATACAGGTGATAAGGTTTTGTAAATGAGTTAGGTACTACCAATGATTTATACTTTTTTAGCGCCTTCTGTTTCTCCTCTAATCTGAACAGCCGCAAGTCCAATGATGATCAATATAATCCCTCCAATCTGGATAAATGTTAAAGTATCTCCAAGTAATGTAGCTCCTATTAGCGCTACAGAAAGAACACCTACACCGGACCATATCGCATAACCTATACCGATATCCATTCCAAGTTTGAGGCTGAGTGAAAAGATAAAATAAGAGAAAACAGCGAATATGATCGTAATTGTTGTTGGTAAAGGTACTGTAAAACCTTCCGTATAACGAGTCGCGATTGCTGCGGCTACTTCTAAGAATATGGCTGTGAAAAGATACAAATATGCCATGTTTTTCTCCCCTTGTTTTGTATTAACGATTTATTCCTAATTCCTTAAATGGATCCAATCTCTAAAGCTGTAACTCCTGATATGATTAAAACAACACCCAAAATTTGAACTTTTGTCAGTGATTCTTTAAAAAAAGCAAACCCAAAAACTGCAACGAGTACAACACCGACTCCAGCCCATATCGCATAACCAATACCAATGTTTAATCCATATTGAAGGCTAAAAGCAAAGAAAAAATAAGAAGCAATAATCACAATAATTGTATTGGCGCTTGGGATAAATTTTTTAAATCCATCCGAATAACGGCTGGTAATCGCTCCAGTCACCTCTGCAATAATTGTGAACGCCAGAAAAAGATAAACCATAACATAACCTCCCAATAGTTTGTGTACATTTAGTATAAGTGGATTAATATATCATGTATAATGATTATTGTTAATATTAATATCATTTAAAATGATGGGGGGGTATATATGGAACTGAGCGACCTAAGGGTATTTCAAGTCATTGCCGAAGAATCGAGTATTTCAGGAGCAGCAAAACGGTTAGATTATGTTCAGTCAAATGTTACTGCCAGGTTACGCAAGTTAGAAGATGAATTAGGTGTTCTCCTTTTTTACAGAAACGTTAAAGGTATTATAATTACAGAAAAAGGGATAATATTTCGGCAGTATGCTGATTCAATATTGCAAATGGCCGAGGAATCGATTAAAGTTTTGCAAGATCACGATAAACCTGCTGGGACACTACGAATAGGTGTTGTTGAAACTGTCACATGCGGAAATTTTATGAACCTTATATCCACTTACCAATCAAAGTATGAACAGGTATCGCTTCGTTTAGTGACGGGAAACCCTTTTGAGTTAATGGAGAAAGTGAAGAATTATGAACTAGACGCCGCTTTTATAACGGGGGATCTGACTTCTGCAGGATTTATCTTTGATTATGTGGAAAAGGATGAAGTTGTCCTCTTATCAGGAAAAAAGTTGAATAAACCCTCTTTATTAGAACAGAAATGGGCAATATCCCCCAAGGGATGCCCATTTAGGAGAAAGTTAGAACAATGGTTCCAAGCTGAGAATTTAATGCTGACGGATTTTATGGAAATAAGTTCGCTGGAAACCATTTTAAGCAGTGTAAGGGAAGGTATAACATCTACTATTTTACCGAAATCCGTGTTGACAGAATCATATGCACATTTACATGTTTATCCCATTCCAGATTTTTATAGAACGATAGAAACTGGATTGGTTAGAAGAGAAGAAAAATATGTAAGCCATGCATATAAAGCTTTTGCAGAGCTAGTTAAAGAGCAGGGGTTATAATGTGGTGTAACAACCTGGGAAATAATCAATATATTTTATAAAACCAAACTTAACTGCTAATGCTTATACTTATCGTCGCTATACAACAAATACAGATATTAGTCCCTCATCAAGAGTATGATGGTGTGCTTGGAGCATTATTGATCACAGGTTACAATCTCATTTTGAGATTTTATCATAATCTATTTCAAAAGAGTGAGAAACAATCGAAAATGATTTTAACATGTATAACAACAATTAAGCCCAATTCTCAATATTAAATTGGAGAAATTGGGCAAATCTACTCTGGGTTAAAGTTTAAAAATTACTTTTGATCATAATGTAGGCCAAGGTTATACGCTCGATTTAACTATTTCTTCATATATCATAGGTTTTTTTACTAGACACTGTATCTTCCTATCTTACATGTCTAAACTTCCATACGATGATCATCATGATGAAAATAAGACCGAGGGCAGCTATTCCATATATAGATTGAATCGCAAAGGCAAAAGACGATTGTGCGGCTTGAAGCACTTCCGGGAACCCTTCTGCAACTTCAACAGCTGCACCAACGCTTTCCAAGGAAGCATTTGCGATTTCCGCAGGCACTTCGGAAGGAAGGGAACTTGCTAAAGCACTACGGTAAACAAGCATCCCCAAACTTCCGATGAATGCAATGCTTAGTGCAAAACCGAGTCCACTGCCGACGTCGCTCATTGCTGAAGCAGTACCAGCACGTTCTTGTGGTACAGTGGAAACAATTTGCTCACTGCTTATCGTCATCACAGGTCCTCCGCCAAACGCAAGGAGTGATACACCAATAATCAGAATTAGTGTTCCAGCATCATGTACTGTGAACACTATCAGCAATGCCCCACCTGAAGCAGTGATCATACCGGACACCATGGCATATGCCGGACGCATCCACCTTGTGAGTACCGGGGATATTAAAGTGCCTGCCAACGACAGGAGTGCAGGGATGATCAGCAAAAGCCCTGCCTCGGTTGGAGAGAGCCCAACAACGGCTTGCAGATGCTGTGCAAAAAGCATATCTGTACCACCAGTAACAAGCATTACAAGCATTAAAACGATCACTGAAACAGTAAAAGTGGAGATCCGAAACATATGCAAATCCAGTAATGGATCTTGCGTGTTCATCTGCCGCTTAATAAACAGAATTCCGGTCGCTATACCAATCACTACTGATCCAGCGTACAGCATGTTGAAACCATCGTTAGCCATTTCCTGTAAACCGAAAACCAGCGTTACCAATGCCAACGATGACAACAAAATACTGACAACATCCAAACGTTTGGTATCCTTGTTGCGATACTCAGGAAGAAGCGGCGATGTCGCTAGCAGTCCGATGGCGACCGGAACATTGATGAGAAATACCGCTCCCCACCAAAAATAATCCAATAGCAGACCACCCATTGGAGGGCCTAATGCCATACCTGCTGAAAATGCACTAAGATTTATGGCAATAGCCACTGAAAATTGCTTCGGATCCGGAAACATATTCCGCAGCAATGACATAGTGGATGGCATCACTGTCGCAGCCGCCACGCCAAGGAGTGCCCGGGTCGCAATCAGCATCCAGGCAGATGTTGAAAATGCCGCTATAAGATTAGCTAACCCATATACCGATACACCAAACAAGAGCAGACGCCTTCTCCCGATTTTATCCCCAAGACGTCCCATCGTTAGCACAAACCCTACGGTCAGCAATTCACCAATATGAATAATCCAAAGCATTTGTGAACTACTAGGTGCCAAGTCTGCAGCAATCGAGGGCATGGCGAGAAATAGAACAGTCATATCTGTTGAAAGCATAAATACCGCCAAAGTTAAAGACCCTAACCCAAACCACTCGCGCCATGTTGCTTTGGGGGCTTCTTCTGCAATTTTGTTATTCTCCATGTTCTTCATTTCTAATCACCTTCCCGTGTAATGTTCTAATGGTTGAATATCTACCATTACTGTACGGGATGTGCTGTCTAATCGCCTCGTGCGGCTGTCTAAACTTTTCATACAAAAAAGGCCTTATCATTGATAAGACCTTTTCTTAGACTATCGTCGTATGTTTATGTTTCGAACCACCGGTGCTTCAACGCATGAATCGCTGCCTGTGTACGATCTTGCACCTCCATTTTGCCAAGGATGCTCGTAATATGGGTTTTTACGGTTTTCTCGGTGATATGCAGTTCAGCGGCCATTTCTTTGTTGCTCTGCCCGTAAGTGATATGTTTTAAGATCTCAATTTCTCTAGGCGTTAAAGCATGGTAACCGACCACATGTTCATCAGATGCGGCGACATGGGTCATCAGCTGGTTTGATATTTGCGGATGAAGAGACGTTCCCCCTCCCATGACGGCGATCATGGTTTCTTCCAGAAGGCTTGGATCCACATCTTTAAGTTGATACCCACTCGCTCCTGCGCGAATCGCAGGTAATACATGATCCCTGTCTGAAGAACTGGTAAGAATAATGACATGGATGCCAGGGTATTTCGCCTTCATACGTTTTGTAGCTTCTATGCCATCCATATTCGGCATGATTACATCCATTAACACGATATCCGGCTGAAGTTTTTCCACTTGCTTGAGCGCTTCTTTTCCATCCTGAGCTTCGCCAACAATCTCAATATTAGGCCGCGTTTGCAGAAAGAAGCGCAAGCCTTTTAATACAACGAGATGATCATCAACGAGTAATACTTTCAAAAGATATCACCTGCCTTTTTTATGAAGTGGAACACGAACAGTTATGGTCGTGCCCTTTCCGTTTTCGCTATTCATTTGGAAGGAACCTTGAAGTTCTTCGGTTCGTTCTTTCATACTCCTAATCCCAAGGGATTGCTGGGTCTCAACGGCGCCCCCGGTGCCTTGATCCATAATACGCATCATTGAGTATTGATGATCCGATTGCAAGATGAGGGCGGCTTTTGATGTTCCTGCATGTTTTTGAATATTATTCAATGCTTCTTGCCCGATCCGCCATAATGCTTCTTTGCATGACTGGTTCATGTCTAAATCATCCGGAGCTTCGATGGATAGATCAACTCCGATTTTTTTCGCATATTCTGCAAGTGAAGTAATAAGCCCTTGATCAAGATGATCGGGACGTAGTTGCCAGATCAGGCTGCGCATATCCGTCAGCGCTTCTTTTGAAAGCTGTTGAAGTTCCAGAACAGCTTCTGTAATTATGCGCTCATTCTCATCGATGTGCCCTTGGAGTCCTCGTGATGTTAACGAAAGGGCAAACAATTTTTGATTGACCGAGTCATGCAAGTCCCGGGCAAGTCGATTCCTTTCCTTTTCGACAAGCAACGCTTCGGATTCTTTGTGCAGGCGAATACGTTCAATAGCCATGGAAAGGTGGCTGGCGAGTCCTTCCAACATCCCCATTTCCAAATGATGATCACATGATGAATTGCTTCGACTGAGCAATAACACACCGAACGTTTCCTCGGGCCTTTCGGGCATGAACAAGGGAAAAGCAATGGAATGAAGATTTTTATGGTCGTTTAAAGTTGAAAAATTTAATGGTTGTCCATTGTCTTGTATGATCTGTTGATGGACATAAGCTTGTCGAACAAGATCCGGTTGTTCAAGGTTGATCTCTTGCTCTGCATCGAAAACCTCGCACGGTCCCTGTTCATTGGAACAGAACTGCACAGTTAATCTCTCGCTTTCCATTGTAATGATTGCAGCGTGTGTCCAAAAAGGCAAGTGATTGTACAATTGCTGCATGACATTTTGAAACAATTCAGGGCGATTAAGTATGTTGCCAATTTGGCGATTAATTTTTTCAACATTAGCATAAGCATCAACAAGATATCGGGCGGTGGCATGAACTTCTTCTTCTGTGTGCTGTAAATGCAAACGCGTTCTCTCTACGGCTGCACCTATTTGATAAGCGGCAGTTTCCAGGAGAATGAGCTCATCTTCTTGAAAAAGACGACGCCCAGGGGAAGCTAAGTTAAGTAAGCCGATTTTGTTCCCGCGAATCGTGAGTGGAATGCTGGCATGATGGGTAAGCCCCTGTGTTTCGCCCATATCTTTGTCAACTGCTTCTTCAAGCCGGGCGCACTTCACATGATTGACAGCCTTTTGCATATACCCTTCCCAATAAAGCTGCATGCAGGCACAATCCGTGTAGCCTTTATGACAATTCATAAGCTGTTCCCGATTGTTTTCCAAAGCAGGGGGAAGCTGCTGGGAAGAAACCAGTTCATAGGATGTCTCATCTTCCGTTAAAAAAATCCATCCGGTTTCCAATTCCATTAAGTCAAGTAAGCGCTTCAATGATAATTGCAGCATTTCCTGAAGATCGGTGCTTTTGTTCAATGTTTCAGCAATTTCCCGTTGGATTTGTAAGGCCTTCCGATACTTTGACGAATGATCCACCATCTTCCCTTCCTCCTCTTTACCAATTAAAAAGTTATAGCTTTTATTAAAGGAATCAATCATTGTTTATTCTTTTTTATAATAACAAAAATTCATTCAACACCGATAAAAATAGAATTGTACTAATAAAACTAACACAACAATATCGGAATTCCAATATTTACATTTGGGTTATCTTAGGTAATACCCCTATTGGAGAGGTGCAACCTTCTATCATGTTTAGGCGAGAGGACTCCCACCTCAAGGAATGTGAGCCATAAGCCCAAAAAGTAAGTGGAAGTTGAATTGCCTTTTCGCGTCACAAATCACTTGTTTGCATGGTATAATATTCTTGAAATCTCAGGAGGCAAGACCAATGGTGTTTTTAGCACACCAATGTGTCAACTCCACTAGCGATTAATTGTCGTCCTAAAGCCGACACCCCAGAAACCCACACTTCAAATTTCGGGAGAAATTAAGTGGCGGGAGTATTCATCCAGTGTGTCAATAATGAAGATTACTTTGCTTCATTCGTCCGAAATTGCAGCTAAAATATGACGCCTAATGTAAAATTTTGAGTGCATCGCTCCACGAGATCGTTTCATCCAACATGGTATGGATATTGTTAATGTGTAATTCATCCGGCTTAAATACTGCAAAATCCTCAAAATCAGTGAATATAGACATTGTGGGATGTTTGCGGACATCGGCAACTTTCAACTCTCCTAAGATTCCGCGTAAGTGTTCTGCTGCACGAGCCCCGCCTGTTGATCCATAGCTGACGATTCCAGCTGCTTTATTGTTCCATTCAGCATATGCAGAATCCAGGGCATGTTTTAATACGGCTGGAATGCTGTGATTATACTCTGGGACAATAAACACAAATCCATCCAGACTGTTTAGTTTTTCTGACCATGCAATGATTCCCGGTTCTTGACCAGTGCCTTCCAAGGGAAGTTTATAATCTGCAATATCTACGATTTCATAGTTTGCATCGCCACGTTTATCGGCAATTTCTTTGACCCATTTTCCTACTTGCGGGCTTACTCTTCCCGGACGTGTGCTTCCTAAAATAATACCGATGTTTAATTTTCCCATTATTTTCCTCCCCATCAAATTTCACTTTGTTGATTGCTTCTAGTTTATAATGCCACTTATCTTTTCTGGATAAATCAGTCGGTTGTCTAAACTTTCCATACAAAAAAGGCCTCATCTTTGATAAGACCCTTTCTTAGACTATCGTCGTATGATATTACCCGAACCACTGAGAAATTTATGTTAAAACAATCTCTTAATAAACAATTTCATTTACTTTGTCCCTACAGTCAACTTAACTGGCAATGTCCCATTTTCGTTTTCTTTATGCGTGAATTTCAATATCAATTTGACCGCAATCTTGGGCTGGTCAGTCTGAATCATATGGGAGCATTCATGAATAATGGCCGTCTGTACATGTGGGGTGAGACTTTTTGCTCGTTTTTTGGCCTTAGCAACCCGATGTACGACTGTATCACCAGCGAGTATTTGTTGTGTGGGTACAATTAGCGAGCTTAATTTTGCATCTGATATAAGAGATGCTTCCTCTTTATTTGCTCGATAGGAAGTCATGCCAATCGTTAATAATTCCAGTAAATCAGGATCTGTTTTATTTCCCTGCATCATCCAATAAAAGAAAGGGTGAACAATGCGCTCTGATGGCAACAGGTATGGCGGCAAACAATGGATTAACCACCGAAGAGAGAACTGTGCAAATACCTGAGCAGGGTCGAGTAGTGTCAAGGTTTTGATACGCTCTGGAAAGTCTAGTGCAAAGTGAGTTGCATACCACCCACTGAACGAATGCGCAGCAATATGGACGCTGTCAAGTTTAAGTCCTTCAAGCGTAGCTGATAACCATCCGACGTAATCTTTAGCAGAACGAAGCGGAAAACCATTGCTCACGCTCATCCCTGGCTCCCCCATTGTATCAACCGCGTAAATACGGTGGTATTTGGCAAGTTCTGTAATCATAGGAGTCCAGGATACACTTGGTGTGTATCTTCCGTGCAGCAATATCAACGGTGATCCTTCTTTAGGACCACAAACAAGTACATGGGAAGTACCCTGTGGTGTTTCAATGTTTCTCTGAGTATAATCCGGCCATAGATTCAACATGGAATTGTATTTGTTTTTGTATGTGCGTTCTGATTCATGATTACTGAACCCTATGCTTTTATCTTTTCTCATTTAATTAACTACCTCCAACTTTTAATAACTATAGCTTAGGAGAAACTTTCTTCAGTAGATTTTTAATAGCAACACTGGCGCAAACCTTATTCTGTTCTTGTCCCCTATTATCGAATAAAAGCTGCTCTCCGGTGCTGTATTCCTATGTATACATACCTGATAACACATCTCATAAAACTGTTACGACTGCTCACCCTTAATCTTGTTCCTCTTCGCAGTTTCCGCTTGTCATCCCTCGAGCAATCCACTGAGCCAATAGATCTGTGGCTTGGTCAAATACTTCAGGGTCAAAATCTTTGCGGTGCACGTGCAGCAAAAAGAACAGTTGCATAACCGTGACCAACACTTTACGATCCTTGGCAATGACTTTGCCTTCACCTTGAAAATGCTCAAGCATAGGGAAAAACTGGTCATAATCACGCAGCATATGCGTTTCAATACGTTCTTTAGGCAACTTTCTCATCAGGTGGGTAATATCTCCTTTTAACACTAACTGTACTATGAACGGATTTGTTGTCAGCGCCTCCTTCCCAATCATTAAGATACTTTGTAACGTTTTTTGAAAATCATCCTGATCACTTTGACTGATTTTTCCCATGAGTGATTCTTGTAATTTGTTCTCTTCCTCCTCAAAGATTGCAGCGTACAGCTCTTCTTTGGACTGAAAAAAATTATAAAAGGCAGACGGTGAGATACCTGCAGCTTTTGTCAGCTCGGCGATGCTCGTTTTCTTTAATCCGAATCGGGCAAACAACTGCTTCCCTTCCTCCATAAGCAATGCTCGTATGGATTCCTTTTCTTCTTCTGTAAACCCGCGAACCATCTTAATTTCTCCCTTCTTCCTGATACAGTGATTGATCGATCACATTATGAAAACATAAAAATATAATCCGTTTTTATTTTTGTGTTTTCATAATACTTTATGTCATGTTCATTCGTCAATTAAAAATGCATCTAAAATATATGAATCTAAGTTTCACATGTGAATCTGACTAAAAAAATGATAAGGAGCACCATATCAATGAAAATAAGCATGTACAACGTTAAGGACATTACAGTTCTTAAAGTCCAATTTCTCAACTTTAATACTGAGAAATTGGACTTTTTTGTTACTCAAAAAAAGCGTTCTATTACTTGACACCGCTTAATCGCCCTACTTGCAAGAACCATCGTTATGAATCTGTTCATAACACTGAGACCATGTTAGACATTCGCACTTTGACTGGTTATACTATTCTTTTTCCAAACCAACCATCCCTCATCACAAAGCTGGCAGAATGGATATCATATGAAAGCCGATGTTGTCCATTTCTTAATATTTCACTTCTAGTAAATGGGAAAGCAGATAATATAAGGGTCGAGCTCACAGGTAATGAAATCGTTAAAGATTTTATAAAAGAAGCGTTTAGTTTAGCCTGACAAATCTCCTGCATTGCTTTTTTAAGATACAGGAGATTCGTTTTTTGTCTCATTTAATCTGCTGCTCAGAGATTTTCACGGAAATATAATGTTATTATTAAATTACACTACGGTCTTTTTTCCCAAGGGTATAACGTTCCGACTATAGTTTTCTTCCTATCATGATGGATGGCGGAAATGATACCGTTTGAGATTTCTTCATGAGTCAACCAGCGTGAAACATCATCCTCCATTTTAAATCCGAGCTGTACATCACGATACAGACAATTAATTGGAACAGTGATTTGAGATTGAATAGCGGGAAGGTCACGACTACTACCTTTAATGTGAACAAAGCGCCATTGCTCTTGTTGACAATGATTGATTTCTTCAAAGATTGTAGGAATAGCATCTGGCGCATCACTATGAATCCAAGAAACAACGATGTCAACCGGACCATTTTTCTGTATAGATTGTCGTAAAAACTGTCTTAAACTCTCCGTATCTTTATAGTCTAAAGATACAGGCCGAAAACCGTTTTTGTCATGACCCGGATGGAGTTGCTGCAGCCTTTGTTGATTTCGCCCAACTACCGATACGTACTTTACATTTTTAATCAACCATTTTGATACACCACTAATCATACCTGTCCCTCCGATTACGAGAGCATGCTCCATTTCCATTCACTCCTCCATATGTTAAAATGTGGTGTTCCTTAACATTTGACATATTCTTTATCAATATATTCTCCTAGTCAAAGATCACCTAAATAATTTTCTTTTTGCTCTTGAAAAATATTAATGCCTAATTCCCCCAGAATTTCTATTGCAGATTCGACAGGTAGTTTAGGAAGATTAAATTCATGATCAATGACGTCCCTGATCTCGTGAGTATCCTTTAACACACGTTTTTCAGCCTTTCCGTCACTATAGCGGATACTTAACACATTATTGACTAAAGAAAGGGAACGTTTTTGATGCAACTGCCAAATTTGACAGCGCAAAGCAGATGTGAATAACCCACCGGGCTGGAAGTATTTCCGTATTGCCGGTTGAAAATCATCAAACTGGTATCTTTTTTTCGTATCAAAGGACCAAACCAATTCAGTAATCAGTTTTCCATTTACTGACCGGTAATACTTGTATGTTCCGGGTTCATCTTCTGGGCGCAGTCTTACCTCAAGCCCTCCGAATTGTGAAACATTGTTCGAGTCCGTTTCTAATCGAACAGGGTCAAAAAATGGCGAGCCGTTCCCTACGTCCACATACACTTCCTCTTCTTCACCCGGGAGACGGATAAGCAGGGCCATATGCCCCCCGCCCAAGAGAGTATATCGACTGCGGAAACCCAGCTGGTTTAACAATTGATGGAAACTGCTGTTAATCACATAACATGTTCCGCCCATGTTACGCTGGTACAACTGTTTAACAAACTTTTGCTCATCTTGCAAGAGTTTTCCGTTTTTGTGAAACTTCTTGTAATGCAGCAATGTACTGATGTTTTCAAAAGGGATTCGATTTAAATGGGCAGTACTAATTTCTTTTAAATATTCATAGGAAGGATTCCGGACCGGCACTTTAATGTAGTGCAAATAATCCTCAGCCCATGTAGACAATTGTTTTTGAGTCATTATTTTTAACTCCTTTCGTTTCGTTATGAATGTTCTTTTCAGCATTCTCCGTCTCTATTTCCAGTGCCAAATAGAAACCAACCAAATTACCAACATTCATTATTTAAATACCTTTTTCCTTAAGTAGACCACCCATCGGGAGGGCACCATTTCATACATGCAGAGAATGCACTAAGATTAAAGGCAACGGCTACTGAAAGATTGTTTCAAGAATGATCTTGGGTGCAAACATATATTATAAAAGATTGGACCCCCCGTGAGAACGCCTCAATAATACCATCACGATGATGGCCATAATTGATATAAGGATCCCGCCAATGCCTGCACTCACTTGAAGCCCTTGAGTGAATGCATGCTGCGCAGCATCTATCATTTCCATTCCCATAGAGGAAGATAACTCCTCGCTCGCCGGTATTGCACCGGCAACGCTTTCCATCGCTGTGTCTGCAGTGTGTGTTGGCACTTCTTCTGAAATATTATCCGACAGGACAGAGCGGTATACAAACAGGCCGATGGTTCCAAAAAGCGCCACGCCCATTGCGTTTCCCATCTCACCACTAACCTCCTGCATTGCAGCTGCTGACCCGGCTCGTTCAGGAGGTGCAGAAGAAATGATGAAATCGATGGCTAAGGCAAACGCCGAGCCCTGCGTAAGTCCTGCAAATGAAATACTCATAACCAAAAATGGCAAATTCATACTGCTTGCACCAATGGCGATCAGCATGAGACTGAAGCCCACCAGAAGCAGACTGACCCAAATTACTGCTCCCTGGCGAATAGAGCGTACCAATACGGGTGCAACCAAGACACCTGCAAGATTCGCTATGACAAAGGGAACCGTCCAAATTCCCGCTTGAAGTGGGGAAAGCTCCTGCACCCACTGCAAATACTGGGTAAACAAATAAAATACACCGGACAACCCAATCAAAGTAAAGAATATAGCGGCTAGTGACGTGCTAAACAAACGGTTTTTAAACAGCTTCAAATCAAGTAGCGGGTCGGCAAGTCGTCGTTGTCGTCGCACAAATACCGCTGATAAGATGGTTCCGATTACAATAGCCATCACGTAAACGATTGTACTACTATTTTCTTCCAAAGCGATTCCCTGCATGCCGTAAATGAAAGACAGCACCCCGCCTAATGACAAAGTAACACTCTTCCAATCAATCCGGTGTTCACTTTTGTCACGGTATTCAGGCAAAAGGAAACGACCAGTAATAAGAAAGAGCATGAGAAATGGCACATTGATAAGGAAGATTGCTCCCCACCAGAAAGCCTCCAACAGGACCCCCCCGAGCAATGGTCCTACTGCTCCTCCAGCTGAAAATGCACTGGTAATGACCGCGATGGCAAAGCGACGCTGCCCTTCGTGATGAAACATGTTTCGCAGCAGTGAAAATGTTGAAGGCGCCAGAGTCGCTCCCGCCACACCAAGAAGTGCTCGAGCTCCAATAAGCATCTCAGCACTAACGGAGAAAGCTGCCAACACGGAAAATACAGCAAAAGCTGCTGACCCGATAAATAGCAACCGCCGACGGCCGATCCGGTCACCTAAGCGTCCCATGGTGATCAATAATCCCCCAGCAATTAAACCGTAAATGTGAAGAATCCATAGCATCTGAGTCGAACCTGGCTGGAGGTCAGCAGCGATCGAGGGCATTGCCAGGAAAAGCGCAGTGAGATCAGTCGCTAATACCAACTGCAGAACAGTCAGTACGCTGAGTCCCAGCCATTCACGCCAGGTCGCCCGGGGTTGATGATCTTCTATTGATTGTTTATGATTCTCTGTTGTCGTTGTTTGATTCTTCTTTGTCATTGTCTGCCACCTTCCATATATGCACGTGCTCTCTGACCCACTGCTCAAAAGTACGCGCAGGATGTCCCGTAATCTCTTCAACGGTTGGGACCACCGTGTAAGCCATCTTTGGCAGATCACCGAACCATTTGATGAACATCTCGATATGATCTTCCGGGAGACCCGCTTTCTCCATCTGTACGCGAGCCTCTTCTTCGCTGAGCTCAATGAATTGAATGTCACGCTCCATGACTTTACTGATGACTTGAATCTTCTCACGAACGGTCAAGGCCTCCGGACCCGACAATGTGTACGTCTTACCTGCATGACCATTTTCTAATAATGTTTTGACAGCTACGCTTGCGATATCAGCTTCATGAATCAAGGCACTCAAAGCATTTCCGAATGGCTCTCGAACCACACCCTCCGCTCGAATGGAGTCGCTCCAATCTAGAGCGTTGACCATGAACTCCAATGGATGAAGCTGAGTCCATGCCATACCACTTGCTTCCACAGCCTTCTCTACTGACCCTTTCTCACCATTCCATATAACGGTGATATGCTGCACGTTTTGTTCCTTAGCGAGTTGAATGAGCTCATAACCCGGGAGCGTGCTATATTCTTCCCCACCTACAGTGATCAGGAATATACGGTCCACTCTGGCGAATATTGATGAAAGCGTATGAGGTGTAAAGAGATCACCTTGAACGACCTCTACCCCGTCAGGCATGCGTGCAGTTTTCGGGTTACGGGTCAAGGCCAATACTTGATTGCCAGCCCTGTGAAGTTGATCAACCACATGACGACCTACATTACCAGTCGCCCCTGTTACTAAAATCGTCATTCTTCATCATCCTTTATTTATTAATTTTCAAATATAACTGCCTTATCACATTTGCTAACAAAATACTGTGCTTGCTTTGACAAATAATCCCGTTGTTATCGCAACACCTCCTTGTATTTTTTATCTATGAATATCTACTTTTACTGTAAGGGTTCTGCTGCTCAACCGCACCGCACAACTGTCTAAACTTTCCATACTAAAAAAGCCTTATCAATGATAAGACCTATTTCTTAGACCATCGTCGTACGATGTGTTTCGAACCATCTGTGCTTCAACCTATGGATCGCTTGCCTGTATGCGATCTTGTGTCTCCTCTAAGAATAGCCGTAGTGTGTGTTTTCACGTATCGATGGTATGGAGTTAGATGGCCATTCCTTATTACGCTGATCATAAGTGATATAGTTTAAGTTCACCCGCTCCAATGCGTTAAAGAATGGTAATTGGGTGTTTTTGCACATCCCCTTCAATTAATCCATCTGAGAATATTCTACTTATACTCGTACCTAACTTCCATTGTACAAAGAGTGATTAACGAGCATAAGTGCGGATTTGAAATAAATTATTGTTGCCGTGCTTCTTGAGAAACAAAGGCCAGTGGCGAAATGGATCGGCTGGATTCTGGGGGCACTGCATGGAGTTGTGGTTATACTCATAAGTCTTGTATTTGGGCTACTGTTAACCATGGAAGAAACGCAGGAAATGTTTATCCGAGCCTTTCAACGAATGACTGAAGAAACATTGGATATCTTTTTAATTGGAAGTTATTGGGAACAAGTAATCTACCACATTAGTAATTTTTTTGAATTGCGGATGGAAGCCATTACGATTCTTCCATTTAATATTTGCTTGTTTTTGATTGGTGCCTGGCTTGTTCGAAATGGGTTTTTTGCAGTCACTGATGCTGGATACTTAAAACGGAAGAGACTGCTAAAGTGGGGAATGGGCATCGGTATTCCTTTAAACGCTATTGATTTACTCCTTTGGCAGAATTTATCATCATAGCTGATCGTTACTTGTTTGCTCCTGTTTCGTCACTGGGCTATATTGGATTTTTTTCTTATCTGCTTGGCAAATTCAGCAATTCTTTCACGATAAATGCATTAGAAAAAGTAGGGAAAGTCGCGTTAAGCTGTTACATTCTGCAAAATATTTTAGCCTCAATTCTCTTTTACGGATGGGGTTTCGGATTAGGTTTTCAAAGTAATACTTGGATCATCATTGCGGCATGGCTGCTTATTTCAATGTTATTAATCGCTTTTTCTTTCAGCTGGCTGAGCTTTTTTAAACAAGGACCATTTGAATATATTTGGAGGAGCAGTACAAATTTTAGATTTAAACAATCAAAAAAATTTTGAGAGGATGGATAAGGATGAAACGAACTGCAGAAAAAATAACCGGTGTTATCGGCATTGTAGGCTTCATTTTAATCGCGGGTCTGGTCTTATTATTCAGTGCTATCGTCAGCAGTGACGATTTTCAGAGTGTGATGAGTGAAGAGGTGGACGGCGAGATGGCTGGAGAGGGTATTTCTGAAGAAGAACTGTCGGATTTCATCGAACAGATGGAAACAGCTAATTATACACTCGATATCGGATTGCTCTTAGCTTTCGTTTTAGCAGGAGTAGCCGCTTTATTTCTTTTAAAGAAAAAACCAATTCTGTCTGCTATCATCTTTTTTGGAAGTGCCATTACTGCTGCAGTGGTTTTTTGGTCGATGATTTTACCTATTGTACCTGCTTTGCTTTATTTAACTTCTGCTATTATCATACTTTTGCGAGGCCGATCAAAGGCTGATTCGCACGTTATCGATTAAAGGCCATTGAAAAACATGGTTTGGCAATTCAGAGATTACAGCAGAAAGGGGGTGGTTTTTAATAATGGTACTTACATAATGCTTGACGAATTAGCTACTTCACTCTAATACCGTTGGCTTGTGATATTGATTGGATAATGATCAAAAATGAGTTGAAGCTATATTGATAAAGCTTTGAATAAAAAAAAAGAGAATTAAAAAAGACTGGACCATGATTGGATCCAGCCTGAGTTTAATTTCATTTTGTGTTCTGCAGCTTTGAAATTATTCTTTACCCAAACAAAGAAGGTACTCTTTGGTCTTAGCCTCTTAAAACAGGTGCTTCGCTTCTACTCTATGAAAAAATACCGATACGGTTTAAATGATAATAATAAATAACTTTAATTTAAATCTGTAAGCAGCATTCCGTACACTATGCTATCTGTCCATTCACCTTTATTCCAAAAATCCTGAATGAAATGGGCTTCTTTTCTCATACCTATACGTTCACATAATTTTTGTGATGCTTCATTTCTTGCATCAAGGGTTGCCTGTATACGATGTACATCAAATGCATCAAATAACTTCTTGGCTAAATTACTCACCGCTTCTGTTGCATAACCCCTTCCTGAAGCTTCATTAGAAAAACTATAACCAATTTCCACAGTATCTTTCATATCTGTATACCATACAGATAAATCACCAATTACTTTAGTATGGTTTACTACCGCCAAACTTAACATTGTTTCTTTTGTGAGCGTATTATTTTCTAGCTTTTTATTAAACGCTTCGTGCATATTTTCATGTGTCCACTTATCATGCAAGAGATATTTACATACATCATCGTTATTGTAAATGTTAAATGTATCATGTAAGTCATTACGCTTAAACGGTCTAATTGTTAATCTTTCAGTACTAACTTCCAAAGAGAATCCTCCCTTGAATACCAAAATGATTTGTTACCAAACTGCACTATGTACAAAAATATCCCTTTTAGACATCATATCCAAAGGGGTAAAACTACATTGCTCATTTAATTATTCACCTTATTTCCCATAGAAATGGATAACCTGTTCCACATATTGATCTGATTTATTATCATAACTAAATCCACATACTCTTTATCACCATAGTGATCTCTAACTCGGTTATACAATTCATCACTAACTCCTTTTTCAGCAATTAGTGTCATGTTTTCTGCTAATTCCAAAGCTGCTTTTTCCTCATCATTGAAAATATTACTTTCTCTCCACGCATTTAAGTTATTTAGTTCCTGATCCGATACTTTTAATTTCTTTGCTTCCTTTGTATGCATGTTTAAACAGTATGAGCATCCGTTAATTTGTGACACTCTAACTTTTATAAGCTCTCTGAGTTTCCGGTCGATGGATGTTTTTTTAACATACTTCTCCAACTCCATTATTTTCCCTAAACCTTCTGGTGCCACCTTAAAATAATTAATTCTGTTTTTCATATTCATAAATCCTGCCGCTTTTACAATTCCTTTGTTGATTAATTCACCCATTTTAAGCACCCCATTTGAATATTTAATTATTCATGTGAAAAAATCATCAAAAATAAAATTGAAATACAAAATGAATTTCTTTGAAACTTGCGATTTTCACTGCAACGGTTGTTGCACTTTAAGTAATATTTTATAATGGACATGGATAAATATCAATACAATCCAAGAGAAATTTTCTTATAAAATAAGTGAGGAGCATCTCGATTTTTCTTAACATCCACAAAACTGATTGGACAGTTTATTTAAGTCCGATGAAATTATCTAATTTTAACATTTTGGAGTGCCTCATTCATCGCACCAATTCGTTTTCATATCGATTAACCGGTGGTTTCACAACAAGAGGGCACGCTCTACTGCGCCAAAACCCCCAGCAATCAGAAGCGTGGTATTCAACCAACCTGGAAGGAACAATGGTGACTCGAAAGATCCAAGTTGGTCGGTGACAATAGGGAATTGAGAGATTACTGCTGCAAACTGCGGAAGCCCCAGTACCAACGCAACCAGCAAAATCACAATGGCTGTTCTCCCAAAGCTGAGCTTACCCGTGGAAAACAAATATCGAATCTCATTCGCAAGCCTTCCGTCGATCGGCGATCCGGGGATAGCGAATGCTTCGTGCCGTCATCAGCGACATAGTGCATACGCTTGAGTAATTGCTCCTGCTGTAGTGGAGTTTTATCTCTTGCAAAGGGGGACATATAAATGGCAATCTGCAGGTGAAATGGATACCAGGAAGCAGTAAGGTCTTCTTGTTGCAGCGAACCGGGATGTATAAAAGCAGACCATCATTTCTAAGGTTGATGGTCTGCTTATTTTGACCAAGAGAGAAAGCCTTTTATCTCAACTTATTCGTTCAGTAAATTTAGAATAACTCTGGTATAATCCGTGAAATCACTTAAATGCTTTTCAATGATCGCCTGCAAGATGCCAAGATCAATATTCTGGTAATAATGAATTGCGATATTTCGAAAACCAACCATATTCATTAAAGCTTTCGCTGAATTTTGGTTGATTATGCCCGCTTCTTCCATCAATTTAAACGCTTCTCGGCTCGACTTTGGCAAGCCCAACTTCCTTTCACTAATAATATGCATTGCTATATCAATACACGCCTCACATGCACGTTGAATGTTTAAAATGATACTGTCTTGCTTCGTGAAATTCTTCAAATTATCCGGGTTATTTGCATAAACCTCTTGGATACGTATGATGCATCTCTCAATAATGGTTACTTTATTCAGCAGTACATCATTATTAACCATATATACCCCCTCTTTTCTCAATACCATGTAAAATATCAGCGCGCTGTTCATTTAATGTTGCATACATGGAATATGCCTTCATACGCTCCCTGATAAATACATTTTCATCTGTACAATACAGCAGTTCACCTGTAGAAAAAATTTGAGCAGCAAACACAGTATCAATTTCTCTTAAATTGATGAGATCAACCTCCACGTTACATTTTTCGGAAAGATCACCCACTAATAAAAATCGCTGATAATTAGTAATTTTTTTTACCGAAAAGTATGCAAGATCAAGGTCACTATTATTTCGAGCTATTCCCTTTGCATGGGAACCAAATACAAGAACAAATACTGGTTGCAGACATTCATCCAATGTTTCCTTAATCAATTGCTCCCACTCTTTACATACCATTCTATTCACCTCCATGAATACTTAAACCACTTTATTTTCACTCCATCAGTCAACTACCTTAGATCTTACATACAAAAGTTTAACATTTTCTTTGCCACAGCATTCAGCAGTACATCATACCCTTGTATACTTTTCTCCTGAAAGCCTTTGTTATTAGTCATTCATTTTCCCATGAACTTGTGTTCATTATAAAGGCAGCTTTTCCATTTATCTAGCTTTTTTATCTACTTTTGTAGAAGGGACCTGATTTTAGCCAGAATGTGAGATTCCAGGTCTGGAAGGCGACTATAATGAATGTATTCAGCTTGATTTTATAAAAGATCTTTTAAGTACGTACACCCTTTGTTTTGGTTAAAATTACTGTTCAGAACAATCGCTATTGACAGACTCCCCCTACTACGTGTTACTATATAGTGGTAGTAAGTATTACTGAATATCAGTTATACAGAATAGGGAGGGTGAATGCTCTGGTACATCTAACAGAAATGCTCAAAGGCGTGCTTGAGGGCTGCGTCCTTGAAATTATAAGCCGCAAAGAAACCTACGGTTACGAAATCACGCGGCAGTTGAACTCGCTTGGATTTACAGATGTTGTGGAGGGAACGGTGTACACCATCCTGGTACGGCTTGAAAAAAACAAGTTGGTGGAGGTCACTAAGAAGCCCTCCGACATGGGACCACCGCGGAAATTTTTTGCGCTCAACCATGCGGGACGTGAAGAACTGAAGAGATTCTGGGAAAAGTGGGAGTTCGTATCGTTAAAAATTAATGAGTTAAAAGAGGGAAAGAAATGAATTTTTTGAAAAAAATCACAGGAAGCGACATAACTAAAGAATATAAAACTTTTGAATCTCGAACCAAAAAGTTGCCGGCTGATTATCAAGCGGCATGGGAAGAAATTAATGCTAATCTTTGGCCATACTCAGATTTCACCGGTCGCAACCTCATGCCGATTCTTGACGGTGTGCTTGGCTTGCTCGAAGAGACGGCGGCAGACGGTCAGCGTGTCCAAGAGGTTTTGGGTGACGATATCAAAGGCTTCTGTTCTGCGCTGGCCGGCGAAGAAGGGGCAAAGTCTTTTCGCGACAAGTGGCGTGGGCAACTCAATAATAATATCGCTAAAAAATTAGGTAAATAGGAGGATTAAAATGAGCATACAAGATATCATCGAAGGCAAAAAAGAGTGGCGAGCGCACGTGGCGCGTGTCAAAGCGCTCCCGCAAGATTATCAGATTGTTTATAAAGAGATTCAAAAATATCTCTTTAAGGTCGGTCCTGTTGAGCTAACCGACGGGACGGGTTTGCTCTCGGGAATTGTCGATCTTTTTGAAGAGGGCGCGACTTTGGGGAAAGACGTGCTCGAAGTGACGGGCAGTGACGTAGCGGCTTTCTGTGGCGATCTAATCAAATATTCAAAAACTTACGCTGACATCTATCAAGAATCTGTTGACCAAGAAGTTAGCAAGGCCATGAAAAAGGCTACGGATAAAACAAAGAAAAAAGGAGAATATCGGAATGGAAAAAGCAATTGAAAGGAGGAGCAATTAAATGTCAGATTTCTTCGATAATTATTTAAATATCAAAAAAATGATTGAGAACAAACGTGAGTACAAGCAACAGATGGCAAGGGTGGAGACGCTGCCGAAAGACTATCAATACGTATTTAAGAAAATACAGGGACACATGTGGATGTTCGCTGCGGGATCCGGCTATGACATGATAAAGATCCATTATGACTTGATAGAACTGTTTGAGGCCGGTGCCGCGGACGGCAAGCATGTGTTGGAGATTACCGGCGAGGATGTGGCCGCGTTCTGCGACGAGCTTCTGCGTAGCGCCAGCACATACACGGAAAACTGGCGCGAGGCGTTAAACCACGAGATACAGAAAAAACTCGGAAAGGGGGACGATTCTAAATGAATGATATTGCAATTCAAGTAACGGATTTAAAAAAATCTTTCAAGGACACAGAAATCCTAAAGAGCGTCGATTTTGAAGTAAAGCGAGGTGAGATTTTCGCCCTGCTCGGTTCCAACGGCGCGGGCAAAACGACGATTGTTAAAATCCTTACCACGCTGCTTAAACAAAACGGTGGCACCGTCGTTGTTAACGGCTTTGACGTTACGTCAAAGCCCGACAGCGTACGGCAGTCGATCAGTCTGACAGGACAATTTGCCGCTGTGGACGAGATTTTGACCGGAAGGGAAAATCTGATTATGATTGCAAAACTACGGCATCTTAATAGTCCACGTCAGATTGCGGATGATTTGCTTAAACGCTTCGGGCTGACCGATGCCGCCGACCGCAAGGTGTCCACCTATTCAGGCGGTATGCGCCGCAGGCTCGACATTGCCATGAGCCTGATTGGAAAACCGCAGCTTATTTTTCTCGACGAGCCGACCACCGGGCTTGATCCCGAAGGACGCAAGGAAGTTTGGAATACAGTCAAAGACCTTGCTGCTAATGGTACAACGGTATTTCTAACCACGCAGTATTTGGAGGAAGCCGAGCAGCTTGCCGACCGAATAGCCATTTTGCATAAAGGCAAAATTATCGCCAACGACACACTCGCGGAGCTGAAAAAGCTGTTTCCACCCGCAAAGGTGGAGTATATTGAAAAACAGCCGACATTAGAGGAAATATTCCTCGCAATTGTCGGCAAAAAGGAGGCAAAGTAAATGGAGACGATAAAGAAACACTTTTTCAGCGATATGGGCGTTATGCTTGGACGTTCCATGCGCCATATTTTCCGCAGCATGGACACAATCATCACGGTCACCATCACTCCGATCGCGTTGCTGTTGCTGTTCGTCTATGTATTTGGCGGAGCGATTCAAACCGGTACGGATAACTATGTGAATTATCTATTGCCCGGCATTTTGCTGATTGCAATTGCAAGCAGTTCCGCCTATACGGCTGTGCGCATGTTTATGGATGTGCAGGGGGGCATGTTCGAGCGGTTTCACTCCATGCCGATTGTGCGTTCATCCATGTTGTGGGGTCACGTGCTGACCTCGCTGGTATCCAATGCTATTTCGATTGTTGTCATCATTCTCGTGGCGCTCATTATGGGGTTCCACTCATCGGCGGGGATACTATCATGGTTTGCCGTAGCCGGGATACTAACATTGTTCACACTGGCTCTGACTTGGATTGCAGTGATTCCTGGACTGATCGCAAAATCGGTGGACGGAGCAAGTTCCTTTGCCTATCCGCTTATCTTCCTTCCGTTTATCAGTTCTGCTTTCGTGCCCACCGAATCTATGCCGTCAATCGTCCGTGCTTTTGCTGAAAATCAGCCGGTCACATCCATCGTAGAAGCGATGCGCTCCCTACTCGCAGGGCAGCCTGTCGGCAATGATATTTGGGTTTCGCTCGCGTGGTGCATCGGAATTATGCTTGTGGCATATATCTTATCGATGAGGGTGTATAAAAAGCGGGTGTAAAAATTCAGCATTTTTGTATCGAACCTCCGAGTACAAATGTAAATCCCTAATGTCATCTATAAAATGAAGAAAAAAATCGGGCCGAAAAATGCACTTTTTCAGCCCGATTTTTCATTTTCCTCTCCAAAACCATTACGTATAATACCCATTATCGTTGTTTAAATTTTATTCAACCAACTAACTTATCTCAAAGTATAAGTACACTTGTTCATAATCTCATATCGATTTTTAACATGAATACTATCTAGCTTTGTTTGGAAACCTTCTTCCACATATACGATCTGGTCCGTTTGTTTAAGTGATGTATACCAAAAACTTAGTCGTTCCCTCACCAAATTCCCCCTCAAACCCTTTTCACCACTTCTCCCACCTCCCTTTTTTCCTTTTTCTAACAGGTAACTAAGTTGTTCCCTAAAGCCACCGATTTTGAACTGAATTTAATGTCGAAATTAGTTAAAAGGGTAATAAAGTTATTTCTTAATAGAATGAAGAAAGGAAGAGAAATGCCCCCCTCTTTTTTCTTGATTCCTTAACTCTAACACCGTTGGGTTCCTAACAGTATTGATTGGATTCAGATTGAAAAACTGATTGATTTAATGATGATTGAAAAAACATTGAATGGTTGAAGCCAGTATTGACAAGGGGTTTTAGAAAGAAGAGAGGAGAAAAGATAAGAAAAAGGCTGAACGTTGATTAAATCCAGCCTGTGTTACTATTTGAAATTAAATTGAGTTTTAGCGACAGAAAGACGATTGATGCGTGAGTGTTTCTCATCGTTTTTCTAATATTTGGTGAACACATTTGCCGTTCAACCAACGAATCGCTTCGATGTTGTTCCAGTCTTGTAACTAACTTGATAGAGCACTATGACTAAGGCCTACTTTTGGCACTACATCTGATAACCTCATCTTCTTTTGTTCTGTTGTGCCAAATAATACATAAGGTGAAATTCTTTCATGCAGAAACCGCATTTATCTGCATGCACAAACTAAGTAAATAAGGAGTTTTTATCATGAGTCGTTTATTCAGCCCTTATACAATTAAACCTCCGGAAAAGTTGAATAATCAAATGCAAGAACATTCCCAATGCCAGGCTCCTGCTTTCTAAGTAATGTCTCCTATAATGGAATAATCATATACATTACTATCGCAAAAAAGGAAGAACATACTACTATCCATATTGTTTGTAAATACACAAAAGAACTTTCCACACTGCGCTGCCTTATGCCTGCTACGTTTTTAGCAACTTTTAAATTAATCGGCACAAAATAAAAGGAAAAAAGAAATCCTCCCGATAGTGAAATACATAAATAAATAATTGCCAAATGTGAAGTAAAGTCTGCCACTAGGCTACCAATTATAAAAAATGGAACACCTGCCCATATAAAGAAGGTTACAGCTAATAATACGAATGCCATTACAACTAACATGAAATTCCTTTTAAGCACACTCACATAGCTTTGAACATATAAGTTCAACAATATCACTCCCTAAATCTTTAAGCATCACACACGTTAACGCAATTAAGTGAATAACGCAGGAGCCAGTAAGTCAAATTGAATAATTACAAATAGAACTAATACTACTATAAACATTTCACTTATCGTTAAAATAGATTGTTTTGGATTTTCAGTATATTTCCACTCAAAAAATGCTCTTACCGCATACTGTGTTCCAGAGGTGATGATCAATGCAATTAAGAAAATGTTTATTGAAAAATTACCAAAGATTATCAAGTAAAGGCAAACAATTAATACAATCGCAGTAGAAATCCTTATAATCCAGTCTATTTTTTGGTGCAAATTGTTTATATGGTTATACGAAAAAAATTTCTTTTTCACTTTCTCTATATTAAACGCTTTTTTCAATATAATTCGAACCATTGCAATTAGAGTAAAAGTAACCAAAACAATCAGTATAAAATTTAACCAAATCACATAAGTCCCCCTTATAGAATTAAATAATTCTCTTGTACATAACATCGACTACCTTGTTGAACAATTCCACCACATAGATTAAGTAGATTAGATTCATTCACAAACTTAGCACTTCCTTCGTGTTAATGAAACAAGGTTCAATTCCTTATCTTCACAAACATAGTTTGAACCTTTAGGACAAATCCTTCTTCATATTACGTATATAGGCTATTTGGCCAATATGGTAAGCGTTATGTGTAGTAGCATTTCCAATTAATGCCCACCACTCAGCTGCTACAGGAAATCCATTAACACTAGCTTCCAGCTTTTCTTCAGTAATTAATTCTTGCCAGCGTAACAGTACCTTCAATAATTGTTCTTTAAGCTCTACAAAATTTCTATCTTTTGAAGTAAGAAAACTGTCTGCATTATTTTCTAAAGATTGTGCTGCATTAAAGTTAGATTTTTCATACCTTAATTGCCATATTTCATTCCAATAGATAAGATGTTGAATAATTTCTACGATACTATGACTCGTCTCATCAGGCTTCCAAGTAGCCTCTTTATCCGTTATTCCCTCAACCGATTCTTGAAACGAAGCATACCAGCTGCGATCATTTGCATTGGCTAATAACTGATCTAACAATATCGTTTTAGCATAGATCATCCATACCCCATCTCCCTTGTTATTTGTATTTTCAAATTGCTTTTTGGTATTTATGGAGAAATTTCAAAAACCCAAGTAAAGACTGCTTTTACTGGTGTATTATTAGCCAATAACTGTTCTCAAGTCTTAAAACGATCAATATCTGAATTATTGAAGCCATGCAAGTACATTTTTCTATGAGGTTTTACCAGTGTAAGGAATAAAACTTCCAATTAACAAGAAAGAGAAAGCGTTTTAATGATCGTCATTATTTCACTCTCGCAACCGTTACTTTAAGTATTATGATTCACAATATCAGACAAACTTTAATCCTGTTTGTTACTTAATAACTCTTCTATTTTCTTTTCTAAATCTTCCATTCTAACTTCCTGTTTATAAAAACTGTAATTAACACTGCTAAAAAGAATGCAATAAAAATTAAAGACCAAATATTCTCTACGATTTGACCGAGAAAGAAAAATGAAAATAGACAAACAAAAACAACGCTAATTCAAAACCTACTAATAATTTTTTTCAATCCCCCCTATATAAACATTAAATACCTATTTAATAACGTCTAAACCAGATAATCAATCAATTGCTAAACAGAAACCAATCTGGACCCTTTCACTAACCCGCTGCGTTTAATTACAATTAAAATTATTCATAAAGACTATGCTTATAATAACATAAGGTTCTGATAATTATTATATCTTGTATTACTTTATTTTTCCATTAACCCCCAGGAGCGGCTCTGATTTTAGGCAAAAAAAGAACCGAGAAAGAGTGCCCTTTGGTACGTTCTCGATGCTTATTTGATGAGATATTAGATGCGTTCTCCATGCCTTTCATTGTAAGACGTAGTTACGTGTTGTAAAAGAGAGTTACGTAGGACAACGAATTGTTGGTTTATAAGGAAGTTTGATTAAAGTATATCTTCAACCCCGATTTAGTGAACATAAAAGGTAATCGGATTATCGTATGGTAGATAACCAAATAGCTTGGCCAGCAGTTCCTTACGAGCGACTAGCCATTCGTCTCGTGACACGACGTTTGGTCGTTGCAAACAACTTTGCGATTTTTTCATACAGTCTTCTCCCTTTCTTCTTTCATTTTCTTAAGCTTATCACACACAATAGTTATGGATTTCTCCTCGATTGCAAAATATATTTCTTCAAACTTTTCAACTAAACCCTGGATTTTGATGAGGAATGCATCGCTAATTATTTTATTTAAAATAGCAATTACCTATGATGCAACATTCGTGATCTAACGTTACAAATCTAATCGTTAGCTAACGCAGCAAATTAGTTTTCCTCATGTCTGTTATAAAGATACATAATATAATCCGTCGGCACACTAGAATAACCCTGTTGGCGAATCATCGCGGTAATGTTCCCCCGGTGATACGTACCATGATTGACGACATGATGCAAAAGTTCTGCAAGCCGGGTTTCCAGTCGTCCGAAAATCGGATGTTCCGCAGCAATAGGTTTGTCCATATCTTCTTGACTATTGAAAAAGTCCTTATACAGTTTGGCCAGCTCTGCATACAAGGCTTCCATTTCTTCGAGTCCCTTATCCTTTATCCTTTCCTGCGCCTGTATAATGGAAGCTTGAACCTCATCCATGCTATTTTCTCGCATTACACCCAGGTATATTGTATCCGTCATATAAATATGAACAAGCGTCTCCGCAATTGTGGGGAAAACACTTTGGATTTCCTGAGTATAAACGCTATGCGGCAGCTCTTTTAACCTTTCGAAAAATCTGTTGTTCGACCAGATGTGATAGTCATACAACTGTAAGGCACGGTGTTTCATTTAAGACCTCTCCTTATTATGGATTTATTCCCATCATACAATCTCTTCCCTGATAAATTCGGTCAGGGAAGTTCATTTGTTTCTGCGTCTTATTTTGCCCCGATTGTGATAAAATCTTGTATTACTTTAACCACAAGAAAACCATTTAGATAAAGCAAAACCAATATGATTCTCGATATTGCGTCTGTTGAGTGGTTGTCATGTATTCCTCATAACTTATAATCCTTAGGACCGCCTGCTCTCCGGCTGGGATCTGGAATCGATCTTTCTGTAGTATTGTAGGTCTATCAGTCTATCGAACCCACTTTTATCTACCCCGCGCTAGAATCCGAGAAAGGCAGAATCTCAATCACCCCTTCTGCACGAGCGCACGGTGTGTTTGACACGAGTTCAATCACCTCATCGAGATTTTCAGCTTCTATTACGTAAAACCCCGCAAGAGGCAGCTTATGTTGTGTGTAGGACTCATCGGTAACCTCAAGACTTCTATCCCAATTCTTTACAGAGGTCACCTTTGTTTGTACAGCTGATATGAGGTTCCCGCGACCCCGTATCACTTCATCTTCAGCCAGGACTTCCTGAATAGGTTACACTTAGTTGGACAGAACAGTTAAGGTCATATAAACTTGGTTCAATTAAAAGTTGAGGAGAATTACTATGACCCGTAGAGCAAGAAGGAACTTTTCAAAGGAATTCAAGGAACAA